>NZ_LOWB01000032.1 GCF_001522865.1 Burkholderia sp. TSV86
CCTGCAGGCCCAACTGACGGACCAACAGAACGCCGAAGACTAACACTGCCTTTGGCACTGAAAACCGGGACCGTTCATATTTATCGGCTCTCGCCGACATACCGCAACGCCCGATCGGCGGCACGGAATTGAATCTAATAAGCTACATCGCTTCTATTTCAGAAACAAAACATTACGTTAAGCCTTCATGACTATGCGCCACCAATCAGTTGGCCAAATCGCCTCGCCAGCGGCGGCGCTGCATTGCATGCCGTGCAATCTGCCAACGCGCTCATGTTCCGCGTAATCTCAACGCCACGCCGGCCACGCGCATGCTGAAGGCGCCGCCGGTGCGGCGAGCCGCGCTCGCGCGGCATCGCGGCATCGCGGCATCGCGGCACGTTGAGGCATTGCAATGCACAACAAACATCCTGATTACACAACTAAACGAACCATGACTTAAATCTCCACGCAATTCCCGCGCCGCAACAATGACTTTGCCCCCACGCCCACTCCAAGCACGCATGCATTGTTTTGAGTACGATCAATAGCCCTAAGCAGTCCGCGCGACGAAAGCGTCATTGATTCGACCACGTTGATATTGCTGGCTGGTTTTTGACAATTCCGGCGCGCGCAAGCATCATTCGCGGTTTTTCGCCGATTGCCCGCGATACGCCGAACATCGGGCACATCGCGAACATCGCCGGTATCGCGGCGCGCCACACGATCCGTGGCGCCGGGCGGAGCCGTTGCCGCCCTGTGATCGCTCAACGGCCCATCACAATCGAAATAGAGGAATCCAATGCGAGGAGAAACGCTCATCGAACCCGCGCGAACCCGCGCGAACCCGGCCGCGGCGCAAAAGCGGCGCGTGCGTCATTGGTCGAAGGCCGCGGCAGGCGCGGCAAGCGCGCATGCGTATGACTTCACCAACAGCCCTTATCTGCTGGGCGACTGGAACGGTATGCGCACGCGGCTCGCCGATAAGGGCATCAACTTCAGCGCCAGCTACACCGGCGAGCTCGCGCACAACTTCAGCGGCGGCACCGATCGTCTGACGCGCTACACCGACCAGTGGGCGATCGGCACGAATCTCGATCTGAACAAGCTGATCGGCTGGAAAGGTGCGCAGTTTCAGTTCACGATGACCGATCGCAACGGCCGCGATCTCGGCGCGGACGCGCACATCGGCAACAACATGCTGATCCAGGAAGTCTACGGCCGCGGCCAAACCTGGCATCTGACGCAATTTTGGATCAACCAGAAGCTGTTCGACGACCGCCTGCAAATCAAGCTCGGCCGGCTCACGCTTGGCGAGGATTTCGCGAGCTTCTCGTGCGATTTCGAGAACTTGACCTTCTGCGGCTCGCAACCGGGCAACCTCGTCGGCGGCTACTGGCTGAACTGGCCGACGAGCGTCTGGGCCGCGCGCGTCAAGTTTCAGCCCGTCCAGCAGTTCTACGGACAGATCGGCATCTACCAGGTCAACCCGAATTATGTCAGCGACAGCTACGCGCGCCACAACGGCTGGAAGCCTGGCTTCCCGGACGGCACGACGGGTGCGCTCATCCCGGTCGAATTCGGCTGGCTGCCGAGCCTCGGCGGCATGCCCGGCTCGTACAAGCTCGGCTTCTGGTACAACACGTCGTCTGGCGACGATCTGTTCGACGACATCAACCACAACCCGCGCGGCCTCACCGGCCTGCCCGCGCTCAAGCGCAGCGGCCAGTACGGCGTGTACGTCAACATTCAGCAGCAAATCACGGGCTCGCCGGGCGGCCAGGGCGCGACGGTATTCCTGAACATCACGCAGGCCGACCGGAACACGGCCGCCGTCGACGGCCAGATCGCGGCGGGCGTGCAATACAAGGGGCCGTTCAATCGCCTGCGCGATTCGGTCGGCTTCGCGATCGGCGCGACGCACAACAACGGCCGCTACGCCGATTACGTGCGGCAGAACAACCTGCGCACCGGCGGCACGTCAATCGCCGGCAGCGGCTACGAATACGTGAGCGAGTTGTATTACACGTGGTCGCCGGCCGCGTCGATGTATTTCCGCCCGAATCTGCAATACATCCTTCATCCGGGCGGCACGTCGCAAAACAAGAACGCGTTCGTGATCGGCCTGAAGACCGGCCTCACGTTCTGATCGATCCGCACGCGGCACACTCAACCGGCGCGCCGCGCGCGGATCAAACCGCGCACAGGCCGCCGTCGATCACCAGCTCCGCGCCGGTGACGTAGCGGCTCTCGTCCGATGCGAGATAGACGGCCGCGTGCGCAACGTCGTCCGGCTCGCCGAGCCGGCGCATCGGCACGCCGCGCGCGAGCCGGCGAACCGCCTCTTTCTCGCCCAACTGGTGAACGATCGGCGCGACGATGCCCGTCAGAATGAACGACGGATGAATCGAATTACAGCGCACGTCGGTCTGCCGGCGCGCGCAATCGACCGCGATCGACTTCGTCAGCGACGCAACCGCCGCCTTCGACGCGTTGTAGGCAGTGTAGTCGGGCTCCGTCTTGAACGCGGCCACCGACGAGATGTTGACGATGGACGCGGGAGCGCCCGCCTCCAGATATCGCAGCGCATGCTTTGTGCCAAGCACGATGCTCTCGACATTGATCGCCATCACGCGCCGCCATTCGTCGCGTTCGATCTGCCCGATCGTGCCGACCGAGCCAACTCCTGCGTTGTGCACCAGCACCGACAAGCCGCCCATCACGTCGCTCGCCTGCGCCAGACGCGCCGGCCATTGCGCGTCGTCGGCAACGTCCTGCACGGCCGACCACGCGATCTGCCCGCCCGCTGAGGCGTTCAATTCGGTGACAAGCGCGTCGAGCACGTGCGCATCGACAATGTCGGTCAGGAACAGTTTCGCGCCCTGCTCGGCCATCCGGCGCGCGATCGCGCGGCCTAGGCCGCCCGCCGCACCGGTGATGAATGCGCACTTGCCGGCCAGGCGCGGGGTCGGATGTATCGTCATCGGTCACTCCTTTGATTCGTCGTCGACAAAACAAAACGCGGAACGCGGCGTTCACACGTGCGCGACCATCCGGCGCACGCGCGCGAACCCGTTTATCCTGATGCACACGGCCGGCGTCCCGGCCGCAACCGATTCCTTTTTCGTGAGAGCCGCCATGTCGTTCTTCCACGCCACCGCCGAAATGGCGCCCGATGCAGCGAACTACGTCGTCGATCTGCAAGCCGGCTCGCACCGCCTGCAAGGCGACGAGCATACGCGCGAAGGCGGCAACGACGCCGGCCCGGCACCCTACGAGTTCGTGCTGTCCGGGCTCGTCGCCTGCACCGTCGCGACGCTGCGGATGTACATGCAACGCAAGAGCTGGCCCGGCGCGCGACTCAGCGCGCGCGCCGAGCTGCACGTCGAGCGCGACGGCACGCAGTACGTGCGGCGCACGATCGCCGTCGACGGGCCGCTCGACGACGCGCAACGCCAGCGGCTGCTGGAAATCAGCGAGAAAACGCCCGTCACGCTCTTCATCAAGCGCGGCACGCGGATCGAGACGACGCTCAAATGACGCGCGTCACAACCCGAGCGCGGATAGATCGAGCTTGCCGTCCTTGACGGGCGGGCACCAGAAAAACGAGCCCGTGATCGGCTGCGTGAAGCGGAACAGGCCGTCATGCACGCCATCGGTCGCGCCGATCATCCGGCGCATCTGCACCTCGAACGCACGCAACGAGTGCCCGAACGCGACGAAATAAAGGCCCCCGCGGCGCTCGTCCGCCCACGGCGACGAACGCCTGAGCACCACCGCCTGCGGCGTGAAGCTCTCCTGCTCAGTGCGCTTCACGTGCGCGTAGTCGGGCGCGCCGTCGAGTTCCTCGTTGTCTTGCTTGCGGCGACCGACAATCCGGTCCATTTCGTCGCCTGGAATCGCCCGCATCTTGTCGAAGTCGTGCACCCACTGCTGGACTGCGACGAAGCTCGCGCCGTCGAGCCCCACGCCCTTGCCGGACACGAAAGCGGCCTCGAGCGCCTCGTCGCCTTGCGGATTCTCGGTGCCGTCCTCGTAACCGGACAAATCGCGATCGTCCGCGTAGCGAAACGCGTTGACCGCGCTATCGAGC
Source organism: Burkholderia sp. TSV86 (assembly GCF_001522865.1). Lineage (GTDB taxonomy): Bacteria > Pseudomonadota > Gammaproteobacteria > Burkholderiales > Burkholderiaceae > Burkholderia. The sequence goes on from NZ_LOWB01000032.1 coordinate 4,073, forward strand.
GCGAACGCGGGCGCGGCGAGCCGCTCGATTTCGAGCGAGCGCAGCAACGCGGCACCCGCATCGTCGGCGCGCAGCCACACCCACAACGCAGCGGGCGTCGACGGCACCGGCGCGCCCGGCACCGACAGCGCAGGAAACTCCTTCAGCCCGTCGATCTTCTTGTCGAGCGCCTGCACGAGCGATGGCCCGATGCCGATCACGGTATCGCTGCCGTCGACCGCGTCACGCAACGCCGCCAACACGCGCGGCGCCGCCTGCACGTCGGCGATCCGGAAAGACAAGTAGCGGCTCGCGGCCGGAATCGGCGCCAGAATGCCTTGCTGAAAGTCGCTCATCGTTTCGTCAATGCTCCGTTCTGTCAGGGACGCCGGATTGTCCCATAACGCGGAGTAAATGGCGGCGTATCGAATCGGCAACAATCGCATGAACCGAACATTGCAGCGATACGCAAGCATCGTTAGAATCGTCGTCACGAGCAGCATTTCCACTCGTTCCCTTCTCTTCCCTCAACCACGCATAGGAGGTGCCAAATGTCGTCACGCATGCATGCCACCTCCGGTTTCGCAGTCCTTCGGCGCGCGTCGTTCTTCCGCTGAGTGCCGTCCACGCGGCGCCGCATCGGGCTCGCGCCGTTTCCGGATAGTTTTCGTTTTTTCGCAATCAATCCGCGCAATAGCGCGGGGTCCGGCTTTCGCTTTCAAACAACTCATCGACAAGTCCCGGCTCGTCACGAGCGGCCGGGCTCTGACAAATGGTCCAGAAAACAAGGAACCCTGGCGGGCGGGCGTTTACCGACGTGCTCGCATTCACTTTCCGGCATTGGCGCACACAACCGATGCGCATTGCCGCCATCATGCTTCTCGCACTCGCCGGCGCGCTCGGCGACGTGCTGATCCCGCTCTTCGCGGGCCGGCTCGTCGATGCGCTGTCGCATGGCGCATCGGCTGCGGGCAAGGCCGCGGCGTGGCGCGACGCGCTGCACGCGTTCGGCATGCTGATCGGCATCGGCATCACAGGTACGTTGGTGCGGCAGGCAGTGTTCATGAACATCATCGTGCTCACGCTCAAGATGATGGGCACGATCGCAGCCGACGCGTTTCACCGCGTACAGCGCTTCTCGACCGACTGGCACGCGAACAGCTTCGCCGGCTCGACGGTGCGCAAGGTCACGCGCGGCATGTGGGCGGTCGATCTGCTGAACGATACGCTGCTCGTCGCGCTGCTGCCGTCCGTGACGATCCTCGTCGGCGCGACGCTGCTGCTCGGCGCGCACTGGCCGGTGATGGGCGTGGTGGTCGGCGGCGGCTCGATCGCGTTCATCGTGGTGACGGCGACGATGGCAACACGCTTCGTTGCGCCCGCCGCCCGGCTGAGCAACATGTGGGACACCCGCATGGGCGGCGCGCTCGCCGACGCGATCAGTTGCAACGCTGTCGTCAAGGCGTTCGGCGCGGAAGCGCGCGAGGAAGCGCGGCTCGATCGCGTCGTGTCGAAATGGCGCGTGCGCACGCGCCGCACATGGCGGCGCGGCACGCTGAACGGCGGCGTGCAGGGCATGATGCTCGTCGCGATGCAGGCAGCGATCCTCGGCGCGGCGCTGTGGCTGTGGGCGAACGATCGCGCGAGCGTCGGCGACATCACGCTCGCGCTGACGACGTTCCTGATGCTGCAAGGCTACCTGCGCGACATCGGCATGCACATCCGCAACGTGCAGCGCTCGGTCAACGACATGGAAGAACTCGTGTCGCTCGAGCAGCCGCCGCTTGGCATCGACGATAAGCCCGGCGCGAAGCCAATCGCGATCGGACGCGGCGAAATCCGCTTCGAGCATGTGACGTTCCGCTACGGGCAGAGCGCGCAACCGCTGTACAACGATTTCTCGATCCGGATCGCGCCGGGCGAGCGCATCGGGCTCGTCGGGCATTCCGGCTCGGGCAAGACGTCGTTCATCAAGCTGATTCAGCGGCTTTACGATGTGGACGGCGGGCGCATCACGATCGACGGCCAGAACATCGCCGACGTCACGCAGGCTTCGCTGCGTAGCCAGATTGCAATCGTCCAGCAAGAGCCCGTGCTGTTCCATCGCACGCTCGCGGAGAACATCGCGTATGCGCGGCCCACTGCGACGCGCGCCGAAATCGAGCGTGCAGCGCGGCTCGCGAGCGCGCACGACTTCATCGCGTCGCTGCCGCAAGGCTATGACACGCTCGTGGGTGAGCGCGGCATCAAGCTGTCGGGCGGCGAGCGGCAGCGCGTCGCGATTGCGCGCGCGTTTCTCGCCGATGCGCCAGTGCTGATCCTGGACGAGGCGACGTCGAGCCTCGATAGCGAAAGCGAAGTGCTGATCCAGCAAGCAATGGAGCGGCTGATGGTAGGACGCACGACGCTGGTGGTCGCGCACCGGCTGTCGACGGTGCGCTCGCTCGACCGGCTGATCGTGCTCGACAAGGGCCGCGTGATCGAAGAAGGCAATCACGATACGCTGATCCGGCTCGAGGGCGGCGTTTACCGGCGGCTGTTCGAGCGGCAGGCGCTGGAACTCGCAAAGGGGCTGATCGAGCAGACGGGCGCGAACGCGGCCGATTGGCTGCACAGCGAGCAGAACGGGCACGATGCCCGTGTTGCGCCCGCGCCGGACGACGAACGCGGCCAGAGCGGCGCGCCGGACAGCCGGACCGACGATTCCGAGATTGCGCTCGGCAAGTGACGCTGCCGCAGGGCGCGGTGGTGCGTAAGCGCCATCGTGCCTTTCAGTTTGCCGGCTACGGTATCGCGTGCGGGCAACGTGGCGCGTTGCCGCGCGCGGCGAAGTCGGCTAGAGGCAACGATGTCGCTTCCTGCGCACGCTCGGCGTGACGCCGCGCGCTTATCGAGAGCGGTTTGCCACGTCGCGGCGGCATGGGCGATAGCGAGCGCCCCGGTAACGAGCACCGGAGCCGCCGCACTTGGCAAAAACCTCAAAAATATGCGACTCTCGTCCTATGCCCGCCCTTCGCCCGCCCCTCTTCCCGCACCTCTGGCGCGGCTCCTGAAGGAGCGGCATAGTCACACCCCGATTCACGCTGATCATGACCATGCCGCCGCACACCGGCCGGCATCGCGAATCGTCGCATCGACATCATCCGAATCCGGCCTGCGCAGCGGCGGTGCTTGACGGAGAAACCACCGATGCATCCCCCCATTTCGCCCACACCCCGCCCGATTGCATTGACAGGCGATCGCCCGACCGGCCCGCTGCACCTCGGCCATTACGTCGGCTCGCTAAAAACGCGCATCGCGCTGCAAGAGACGCACCGCCAATTCATCCTCATCGCCGACACGCAAGCACTGACCGACAACGCACACGATCCCGGCAAGGTTCGCCACAATGTGCTCGAAGTCGCGCTCGACTATCTCGCCGTCGGCATCGATCCGGCCAAGAGTACGATCGCGGTGCAGTCGGGTTTGCCGGCACTCGCCGAGCTGACCCTGCTCTATCTGAATTTCGTGACTGTCGCCCGCCTCGAGCGCAACCCGACAATCAAGGACGAAATCCAGGCGCGCGGCTTCGGCCGCGATATCCCAGCCGGCTTTCTTTGCTATCCGGTCGCGCAGGCTGCCGACATCACCGCGTTCAAAGCCGACACCGTGCCGGTCGGCGACGATCAAGCGCCGCTCATCGAGCAGACGAATGAAATCGTCCGGCGGATCAACCGGCAAGTGGGCGCCGACGTACTGCCCGAAGCCCATGCGCTGATCGCGCCGACAGGACGCCTGCCTGGCGTCGATGGCCGCGCGAAGATGAGTAAGTCGCAACGCAATGCGATCGCGCTGTCGTCGTCGCCCGATGAGATCCGCCATGCGGTCATGCAGATGTACACTGACCCGAAGCACCTGCGTGCGTCTGATCCGGGCACGGTCGAAGGCAACGTCGTGTTCACGTATCTCGACGCATTCGACGACGCCCCCGGCGAAATTGCGCGATTAAAGGCCGAATATCGCGCAGGCGGGCTCGGCGACATGACGCTCAAGCGTCGGCTAAATGACAAGCTACAGGCGTTGATCGCACCGATCCGCGAGCGGCGGGCACAGCTTGCGCGCGAACCGGATGACGTGATCGAACTGCTGACCGACGGCACACGACGCGCGAACGGCGTGACGCAAAACACGCTCGACGAGATACGCGATGCGTTGGGCACATTCTCGTTGCGGCGTGCCGCGAATTGAACATCGCGCATCGCCGGGCACGGCTGCGTCCATCGCGCGGCAACAGACTTTACACACTGTTACGCGTGGCAAGCATCCACCCGCGATCGCATTCCCTATACTGCCGACGTGCAATAACAATCACACGCTACGATGAACACGATGTCCGCTGAACAGAAGCCGGCCGACAAACGCCCGGCCTCGACCAAGATCGCGCTGCTCGTCTCGCTTGCCGTTTCGGCAGCGTTGTCGCTCAGCGCGTGCGTCGCGCCGAATGCGTATGGACCATATGGTTCGCAATCGCAATATTACGGCGCGCCGGCTTACACGCAACAGCAGCCGGTCTATTCGCAGCCGCCTTACGCACCGCCCAATTATTCGCAACCCGGGTACGTGCAGCCGCAGCCGGCATATTCGCAACCGCAATCGAGCTACGGCCAGCCCGCCTATCAAACGCCCGGCTATGGAAGCCAATACGGAACGATCGCCGGCATTCAGCCGATCGGCCGCGCCGCGAGCCCTTCGGGCGTCGCGGGTACGGTCGTCGGCGCGCTCGTCGGTGGCGTGCTTGGCAATCAGATCGGGCGCGGCCATGGACGCGACGCCGCGACAGTCATCGGCGCGCTTGGCGGCGCAGTCGCGGGCAACCAGATCGGCCAGCAAATGGGCGCGCAGCCCGCCGCGTATCGCATCGACGTGCGGTTGAACGACGGTTCGATGCGCTCGTTCGATCTGCAAACGCCAGGCGACCTGCGTCCGGGCGATCGCGTCCGCATCGACGGCAATCAAATTTCGCGGTACTGATATTTTCGATTCGACGGCGGCCGCGCAACTCCGCACGCGGTCGGCCGCGGCAGCGTCCGCGGCTGCGCCGTCCGCTTTCCCAGCGCCCGCCTCTGCGCGCCCTTGCCGCGCGTCGCAATCCCGCGCATCAGCCGCGCCAAACACACATCTCCACACACAACAGCGCACGCCGGATGTACCATTCGGCCCCGTGTGCCGCGTCGCGCATCGCAGATGCCGGCCTGCCACGCACGCGAGCGGAACCGCTCTCTGCTCGCGATAAACGCAGGCCATGCGTAAGCCTGGTCATCGAAAACCCGACCCATCACATGGCAGATGTGAAAGACAACGATTCTCCACACACGCCGTCACAACTCGAACGCTTCAGGCGCGTTTGGTTCGGTGCGCGGAGCCTACGCTCAGGCTGGGCCGTGCCGCTGTATTGCGCGATTGTCGCAGGGCTGGTATTCGCGCTCGATTACGCGGGGCATCGCCTGCATTATCCTCTTCATCCTTACCATGACCGGACTGCTTCCGGACAGATCCCCTTCGAACTCGCGCTGTGCGCAGCCGCGCTGATCGCCACACGCGCGATGAGCCGCGTCGATCGCCAATCGTGGCTCGACTACGGGCTGCGCGCGCCGCATCGCACATTGCATTTCGTGTGGGGCGCACTGTGCGGCTTTGCGGCAATCGCCGCGATCATGGGGCTGCTCGTGCTCACCGGCGGCGCGACGATCCGATACTCCGGCGTGGGCGGCACCGCCGCGCTCGAATCGGGCATCGTCTGGGCCGCCATGTTCGTGCTCGTCGCCTTCACGGAGGAAGTCGCGTATCGCGGGTATCCGTTTCTCAAACTCGTGCGACAGACCCACCCCGTTGTCGCGGCGGTGCTCACGTCGGTCGCCTTCGGGATTTCGCACGTGTCGAATCGCAACGAGAACATCGCGGGAATCGTGCCGATCGTGATCTACGGATTGGTCGCAAGCGCCGCAGTCTGGCGCACCGGCTCGCTGTGGTGGGTAATCGGCGAGCATGCGATGTGGGACTGGGGCGAATCGTTCCTGTTCGGCGCGACCAATAGCGGGCTCAGCGCGCACGATACGCTGTTCACGAGCCGCGCCACCGGCCCGGTTTGGCTGAGCGGCGGCACCGTCGGCCCGGAAGCCAGCGCGCTCGTGTTTCCGTTACTCGCGGTGCTTGCGTATGCGGCGTGGCGTTTGCCGATGTGCGCGGGCACAGGCCGCGCGCCGCTGCCATACGCGCGCAAGCGGGCGGTGTAGCCGGACATCGACGCGGCCGGCTACAGATGCGGATCTGTACTGATGCATCGGCGCACGCTGCAAGCTCGACGAAATATGAAGTGACGGCAGCCCGGCGCCGTCTGGCGTGCAAATCGTCGGCTCACACTGAGCCGCACTCGGCCCGGGCAGCACGGCGCGGCTTTTCCATCGCGGATGAATCGCGATGACGCCACGCGGGCGCGAATGCGGCGAAATCGGAATCGCCGTTGGTGCGGCCGCGCCAACGGCAAAGCCGCGCATCGCGGATGACGCCTGCGAGCCAATCCGCGGCCGCGCCCAATCCATCGAGAAGCGCCGCCTTGACGCCGGATGCCAAGCCGGATGCCGGCACCGCCTTAAAGCTCGCGGCACGATGCGCGCGAACACGAAGGCTTGAGCCGACCTCAGCGCCTATTCCAGCGCTCCTTGCGCTGCACGAGCGAGACGAGATGATCGGCGATCCGATCGAGCGGCAGCACGGAAACCGCCGCGCCGATCGCGGCGGCGGCCTTCGGCATCCCGTACACGGCGCACGTCGCCTCGTCCTGCGCGATCGTGTAGTAACCCTTGGTGCGCATCGACTTCAGCCCGAGCGCGCCGTCGCGCCCCATGCCCGTCAGCAGCACGCCGATCGCGTCGCCCTTCCAATGATCAACGACGCTCTGAAAAAACACGTCGACCGACGGCCGGTACGGCGTCTCTTCCGGGTATCGCGTGTAGCCGAGCAGGCCACGCGGCATCAGATGCAGGTGGTCGTTCGTCGCGGCAAGCAGCACCTCGCCGCGCTGTGGCGCGCTGCCTTGCCGCGCGATGTGCACCGGCAGCCGCGTGTAGCTATCGAGCCACTGCGCCATCCCGATCGCGAACGCCTGATCGACGTGTTGAACGATGACGATCGCCGCCGGAAAATTCTCGGGCAACCGCTTCAGCAGTTCCGTCAGCGCGGTCGGGCCGCCCGCCGACGCGCCGATCGCTACCAGCGGTGGCAGCGCGCCGCGCGGCGGGGGCTCGACGATGGGCCGTGACACCGGCATCGTTGCGCGCATCGCGAGCAGCCGGCCGATCTGGTCGATCTTCGCGAGCAGCGGCTGCGACGGGTCGGCGCCGCCACGCTCACCGAGCGTCGGCGTATCGACGGCATCGAGCGCGCCCGCGCCCATCGCCTCGTAGACATACGATGCATTCGCGCCGACGCTCGCGGTCACGATCAGGATCGCGCATGGCGAGCGCGCCATGATGCTACGCGTGGCCGACACGCCATCGATGCGCGGCATCACGAGATCCATCAGCACCAGGTCGGGCGGCTGCGCGATGCAAAAATCGACCGCCTGTTCGCCGTCGGTCGCCACCCACAGCACGCGATGCTCCTGGCGCAGCGCGATCGTGCGGCGCAGCGCCTCGACGGCGAGCGGCAAATCGTTGACGATGCCGATATTCATGACTTCACGCGTCCCCAATCAGGTCATGCACAGCGTCGAGCAGCGCGTCGTCGTGGAAGCCGCTTTTCGCCAGATAATAGTCAGCGCCCGCTTCGAGCCCGCGCCGCCGGTCCTCGTCGCGATCCTTGTACGATACGACCATCACCGGCACGGCCTTCAGCAACGGGTCGCTCTTGATCAGCGTGACAAGCTCGATGCCGTCCATGCGCGGCATGTCGACATCGGTGACGACGAGATCGAAGCTGTCGCCGCGCAACACGTTCCAGCCGTCCATCCCGTCGATCGCGATCGTCACGTCGTAGCCGCGCTTTTCGAGCAGCTTGCGCTCGAGTTCGCGCACGGTCAGCGAATCATCGATGACGAGCACCCGCTTGCGCCGCGAAACCAGCCCTTCGCCGCCGCCGCGGTGCACCTTGGCGAGCTGGCCGCCTCGTACCAGCTTGTCGGTCGAGCGCATCAGATCCTCGACATCGACGATCAGCACCGGATCGCCATTTTCGAGCAAAGCGCCCGCCGCGATATTCTGAATTTTGCCGAGCCGGCTATCGAGCGGCTGCACCACGAGCATCCGCTCGCCGATGAAGCGATCGACCGCGACACCGTATGTTTCCGGCTCACCGCCCACGACGACGACGGCCGTCGTGGGCCGGCTCTCGTCGAGCGCGCCCGCATCGAGCAACTGATGCGCGGTGACGAGGCCCACGCGGCGATCGTCGAGCGGGAAATGCTGCTGGCCTTCGAGTACGTCGATGTCCGCACGGTCGAGTTCAAGCGTGCGGCGCACCTGCACGAGCGGAAACGCGTAAGGCTCGCCGCCGACATCGACGATCAAACTGCGGATCACCGACAGCGTCAGAGGCAATTGCAGCACGAAGCGCATGCCCTGGCCGGGTTCGTTGAAGATCCGCACCGCGCCGCGCGCCGATTTCACCATCTCATGCACCGCGTCGAGCCCGACGCCGCGCCCGGATACGTCGGTCACCCGCTCGCGCATCGAGAAACCGGGCAGCAGCAGGAATTCGAGCAACTCCTGGTCGGACAACCGTGCGGCCGTATCCTCGTCGGTCAGCGCGTGCTTGACGACCGCCGCACGCACCGCGGCGAGATCGGCGCCCTGACCATCGTCGCTGACGCTCACGAGCAGCGAGCCGGCGCTATGCCGCGCCTCGAGCGTGACGCTCGCCTCGGCCGGTTTGCCTCGCGCGAGCCGCACTTCAGGCGGCTCGATGCCGTGGTCGATCGCGTTGCGCAGCAAATGGCCGAGCGGCGCATCGAGCATGTCGAGAATGTCGCGGTCGACCTGCGTCGCTTCGCCTACGATCGAAAAACGCACGTGTTTGCCGAGCGAGCGCGCGAGATCGCGCACAACGCGCGGATATGCACGCGTTGCATCGCCGAACGGACGCATCCGGCATTGCAGCGCCTCGTCATAGAGTTGCTCGGCGATGTGCGTGCTGCGCCGCTCGTAGCGGTCGAACTCGTCGAGCCGCGCCGCAAGCGTGCGCTGCAGATCCGTAAACATTTGCCGCACGTCGCCGAACGCGCTGCGCAGGCGCGGATCGGTCTCGTCCGAGAGCACTTCGTACAACGTATCGAGTGCGCGCGCGGCGTCGCGCTGCGCGCGCTTCATGCGCAGCATCGCTTCCGAGAACGGCTTCAACCAGTGCGACTCCACCAGCGATTCACCCGACAGACTGAGCAGACGGTCGAGCGTATCGGCGCGCACGCGGCGCATTTGGCTCGATGCGCGGTCCGCGCCGGGCGCTGTGAGCGCATCTTTCGATGAGTCTTTTAACGGGTCTTTCGCATCGTTTTTCGCCGGCTCCCTGGCCGGCTCCGTCGCCTGATCTTTCACTGCGCCGGGCACCGCGTATTGCTCCATATGCGGCACATCCCACAGCGCATCGAAGCGTGGCTCATGCAGCCCGGCTTCGGACTTCGGCGCTGCGGCGGCGCCCGGCGCAGCGCCGTTGCCCGCATCCGCCGCATCGAGCGCCGCGATGAACGCGCCGATATCCGCCTGCGTCACTGCTTGCGCCGTTAGCGGATCACCTACGCGCACAAGCAAATCCACCCCCGTCAGCAGCGCGTCGACGTGGCTCGGGCTCAGCGGCCGCCGCCCTTGCTGCACGGCGACGAAGCAATCCTCCATCCGCCCCGCGATATCAACGCCCTGCTGCACGCCGACGATGCGCGCCGCGCCTTTCAGCGAATGCGCGGCGCGCATGCATGCATCGAGCGCGGCCGTGTCCTGCGCGCCGCGCTCGAGCGCGAGCAGCCGCTCGGACAGCGCCTGGGTCTGCGTCTGCGTCTCCTCGCGAAACAGCTCGAGTAACGACGCACGGCCGAAATCGTCGTCGGCGCTCATCGCAAGCTCCGTGCCAGTGAATCGAACAGCCGGTCCTCGTCGAGCAGCCCGACCGTCCTGCCGCGCCAGCCGAACACGCCGCGCGAATGCGCGTCGCCCGCACGGGCGACGGTCGCGGGCGCCGGCATCCATTCCGACGCAGCGAAACGCAACACGCCCTCCACTTCGTCAACCGGGAACACGACGGGATCGCCTCGATGCGCGACGACCAGCATGCGCGTGAAGCCTGCGCGCAGCGCAACGCCGCTCGCGGACGTATCCAGGCCGAGCAGTTGTGCCAGCGATACTGCGACCCGCAGTGTGCCGCGCACGTTAGCAATGCCAAGCACCGCGCGATTGCGGCGATGCGGCAGCGCATGAATCTTGCGAGTATCGACGATTTCGCACAGCACGCAGGTCGGCAGCGCAAGCCACTCGTGCGCAACGCGAAACACGAGTGCCGCATGTTTGGCATCGGCAATCTCGTCGCACACCGCTTCGGCGGCCGTCTGCCCGGCGGCGAACCGGGACGCATCGGCCAGTTCCGCATCGGTGAGCGGGCGATCGAGCAACATGGCCGCATGGTGCGCATACACCGGGCAATTCAGACAGCGCCGATACTCGGCCAGCCGCTCGCATGAGCGATCGCCGCGCGTGCCGATGCGATTCCAGCATGCGTCGATCTCGACTGCGATCCGTGCTTGCTCAACGGCGCCGCGGTTCATGGGTTCCTCTCGGTTGGCCGTCGTCATTCGTCAACTGCCCGACGGGCGCCGCCGCTTCGCCGCGCGCCGCGCACGCTGCATCAGCCATTGCGCGCCGGCGTGATCGCCGCCAATGTCGAGCAGTGTCGCCAGATGCGTCAATGCTTCGTAATGCGACGGATCGAGGTACAGCGCCTTGCGGTAATCGTCGACGGCTTTATCGCCATGCCCCTGCGCATCGGCGATCAGGCCGAGCAAATAGAACGCATCGGCGCTCGGCCCGGCGGCATCGAGCGACGCCTGCACGGCCTGCCGCGCGGCGTCGAACTCGCCCGCGTCGGCAAGGCGCCGTGCGGCATCGAGCGACGCGTCAAACGATGCCGCAGCGCCGGCGCCGTGCGCGGCATCGGATACGTGTGCGGCTATCGGAGCGGCGAGCGCATCCGGTGCCTGAGGCGGTGGAACCGCGCGCGACGCATTTGCATTCGCGGATGCCGGCGCGGGCCACGCGGCATCGAACGCCGCCGTTGGAGCGGGCTCCAGCCCGCCGCGGGCAAGGTTATCCGATTCTGGCCACGCGATATCGGGCGTACGTTCGAGCGATTCGAACACGGGCCGCAACGCGGCGCCTGCCGCGCCCGCGCCGGAGGCATCCGGCGCATGCAATGCGGTGTCGAAACCGCAGCCGCCAGTCTTGCGTGACAGCCGCCCGGCCCCTGCCCGCTGCTCGCAGGCGGCCGCGCCCGGCCTGCCCCAAGGCGCCGCGCCCGAGCCGGCATTTGCCGCGGCGCCCGCTTGCCGGGCGCCGTCCGCCCGCGCATCTGCGGCGGCCGACTTGTAAAACGCGAACGCGAGCGGAACCTGGGCCGACGCCATCATCCCTTGCCGCATCACCACGCCCGTTTCGGCTGGCCCGACAAACAGAACGCCACCAGGCGCGAGCCGACCATCGACGATGCGCACGACACGGTCCTGCGCCGCCCGATCGAAATAAATCAGCACGTTGCGGCAAAAAATAAAGTCATACGGCCCACTGGCGTAACCGGGAAGATCGAGCAGATTCACGCGCCGGAACTGCACGCACGCGCGCACCCGCTCGTCGAGCGCCCAACCGCCGGCCGCGCTCTTGAAATGGCGGTCGCGAAACGCAAGCGCATGACCGCGAAACGAATTGCGGCTGTACTGCGCCCGCTGCGCGTATTCGATCGCACGCTGGCTGATGTCGAACGCGTCGATTTCGAAGCGCGCCGGGTCGATACCGGCATCGAGCAGCGCCATCGCCGCCGAATACGGTTCCTCACCCGTCGAGCATGGCGCGCTCAGGATTTTCAGCATGCGGCCCGGCTCCGCGAACAGCCGCTCGCAACTGAAGCGAGCGAGCAACGCGAACGCTTCGGGCTCGCGAAAGAACCAGGTCTCCGGCACGACGAACAGTTCGACCAGCGCGCGCCGCTCGTCCACCGATGCATTCAGCAACTGCCAATATGCGTCGACCGCTTCGTCCGTCACCGGCTGCAAACGGTCTTGCTGCACGCACTGGCGATCGTGCGCATCAGGTTGCATCGCTCGGATGCGTTCGACGAGCGCGCGCTCGACGAAATCGGTGCCGAGCGATGCCGGATCGATCCCGGTTTCGCGCGACAGCCACGCATGAAAACGCGCATCGAATACGTTCATGGCAGACTCTGCGTCAATCCATGCGCGCTCGGCGCGAGCGACTCGGCATAATCGAACAGCAGCGTGCGCGCCTCGCCTTCGAGAATCTGCGAAACTGCAACCCACTGAACGAGCCCATCGGCATCGCTCGCGATCGGCCCGAGCCAGCGCGCGTGCGACGTTACGATTGCGCTGTCGCGGAACGCGTCGCGCGCGATGCGCGCCGTCTGCGTCGCACGCTCGACGACGAGCCCAAGCCGCCGCTCATACGGTTTGCCGAACGCAGGGCCGCCATCGCTGCTCGGCCGGTAGTGCACGATCGCAAGCCGCGTCGAGCGCAACCGCTGCGACGCGCGGCCAAGCGCGAGCCGCGTCACGTCGATCACCGGCACCGGCTCGCCGCGATGCATCAGGATGCCGGCCGCCCACGCCGGCGCGCCGGGAATCGCCTTCATGCCCGCGAGCGGCAGCACTTCGGCGATCTGCGTCGCATCGAGCGCGTAACGCTCGTCGTCGAGGTGAAATACCAGGAACAACATGTCGGCTCCGTTGGATGCGTCGAAAGTCACGGCGCATCCACCTTGAAGCGGGACACGCCGGTGCGCAACTGGTTCGCGACCAGCGTGAGATCGTCGATCGCCTGCGACGACTGCCGCAACGACTCAGCCGTCTGCTGCGCAGCCTCGGAGAGCTGCGACAGCGCCTGCGTGATCTGCTCAGCGCCGTTGGCCTGCGTCTGCATCCCTTCGTTGACCATCTGAAAGCGCGGCGCGAGCGCCTGTACTTCGGCAATGATCTGCGAAAGTTGGGCGCCCACCTGCTGCACGTCGCGCATGCCGCGCCGCACCTCCTCGGAGAATTTATCCATCCCCATCACGCCCGCCGAGACGGCCGACTGGATTTCCTTCACCGTCTGCTCGATGTCGTATGTCGCGACGGCCGTCTGGTCGGCCAGCCGGCGAATCTCGGTCGCGACGACCGCGAAGCCGCGGCCATACTCGCCCGCTTTCTCCGCTTCGATTGCCGCGTTCAGCGACAGCAGATTGGTCTGATCGGCAACCTTCGTGATCGTCGCAACCACCTGGTTGATGTTGACCGCCTTGTCGTTGAGAATCGCGAGCTTCGCGTTCACCGAGCCCGCCGCGTCCATCACGCTGCGCATCGTCTCGCCCATGCGCGTGAGCCCGTTCTGTCCAACGCCCGCGAGCGTGGCCGACTGCTCGGCCACCGCCGACACTTCGTTCATCGTATGCAGCAGATCACGCGAGGTGGCGAAAATCTCGCGCGACGTCGCGCCGATCTCGGTCGTGGTCGCCGCCGTTTCGTTCGCGGTCGCCTGTTGTTCGCGCGACGTCGCCGCGATTTCGGCAACCGAAGTCGTCACCTGAAACGACGATTTCTGTGCTTGTGCGACGAGCGCGGTCAATTCATCGGCCATCCGGTTGAAGCCGTTCTCGAGCGTGCCGAATTCATCACCGCGGCCCAGATCGAGCCGCTGAGTCAGATCGCCGGTGCGCATCACGTCATGCACTTCGATGAGCCGCGCCATCGGCACGGTGACCGCCCGATACAGCAAGTAACCGAGCACGAGCGCGCTCACGAGCACGACGCCAAGCGCAATCGCGAGCGTGACTTCGGTGCCTTGCGCCGAGTTGCGGATTGCAACGGCCGACTGGTCGGCAAAGCGTCGGTTTTCCCTGACGAGAATGTTTGCCAGACGAATCATCTCCGTCCACGCAGGCGTCATCTTCATATACGCAGCAACTGCTTCGCCCCTTGCGCCATGCGCCTTTTGCAACGTGTCGTTCAGGAGCGGCAAATATTGGTCATAAGCGGTGCGGAACGCGTTGAAGCGATTCTGGTCGTCGCCGCGAAAAATGGACGCCTGATATTCGGCCGACAACTTCTCGAATTCCTGCAGGGAGCCGGGAATCACCGCGAGATCGCGCTTGATCGCATCGGGGTCCGTATCGACGAACACCGCGCGCTGCATCGCGATATACGATTCGTTCGCCGCCGCGCGCAATGACGACGCGAGATACACGCCCGGGAGAGAATCGCGCTCGATACTGACGGCTTCTTCATTGATCGTATTCAGCCGCTGATAGGACAGCGCGGCGGTCATCAACATCAGTACGAACAACACGCTGAAACTGAGCAGGATCCGGTTGCCCAGCGTGAGCCGGCGGCTGCCGGCGGAAGGTGTGGACTGCTCATGGCTGGCGCGAGGCGTCACGGTAGACATATCGTTCGATCCGGCTGGCGGAAAAGCGTTTGGAAATAAGCACCGCGAGTGTAACTTGATCCTCCCGGCGCGTGGCATCGCGCCGGATACATCCGGGCATTCGGCTGCCGGCGGCTCAAACCGCGCCGGTTTCCTTCGGGACCCGCAGCCCGGCCAGGAATCCACGCGTCGTATAGCGCATCAGCAACTGGCCGCGATGCTTCGCGGCCGTCGCGCGCACGAACGCGAGCCCGAGCCCGAAGCCGCCGCGCTGCGCGCCCCCCGTCGGCACGAGCCGCACGAACGACTCCATCGCGGCCGCGCGCTGCTCCGGCGCGATGCCTGCGCCCTCGTCCTCGACGCCGATCAGCCAGCCGTCGCCGTCGTCGACGAGCGTGCAGCGCACCTCGGAGTGCGCCGGACCATATTTCAATGCATTGTCGACCAGGTTCGCGACCGCGCGCGTCAACATCATCCGGTCGCCGATGCACAGGCATTCGGCGGGCGGCACATCGGCGCTCACGCGGCTGCCGATGCAGGTCGCTCTTTCCCACATCTGGTCCACGGCGTCGAGCACGACCTCGTTCAGGCTGACGAGATCACTCGGACGCTTCTCGGACTGCGCGCGCGTCAAATGAATAAAGCCGTCCGCAAGCGCAAGCGCGCGCCGCGCATGCGCCTCGATCCGCTCGAGAATGGGCGGCATCTCGCCGTGCCCGTTGCGGTAGACATCGAGGAGCGCGAGGATCGACGTTTGCGGCGTGCGCATGTCGTGCGACAGAAAGTCGAGCACTTCGTCGCGCTGGCGCAACATCAGGTACGAATTCGAGTGATAGCGGATTCGCGCGATCAGCTCGATCGTGTCGGGCAGCTTGACGAGATAGTCGTTCGCGCCCGCCATGAATGCAGCCCGCTTGACGTCGGGCTCCTCCTTCGCGGACAGCACGATGATCGGCACCCGCGCAGTCTGCGCCTCGCTGCGCCAAGCGCGCACGAGATCGAGACCGTCGATGTCGGGCATCACCAGATCCTGCAGGATCACGGTCGGCTTCACGTCCTTTGCCACCGACAGCGCGCACTGCGCATCGGTGCAGGTATGCAGCACGATATCGCGCTCCGGAACGAGCAGGCGGCGTATCACCTCGCCGACGAACGGCTGGTCGTCAACCAGCAGCACGGAAATCTCCGATTCCGGAGCATCCGGCGCGTTATCCCCATCCGCTTTGTTCATCATATCTTTACACTACGCAATCATCGCCTTCGTTGCCTGCCCGCTCGTCCGTCGGCCAATTCGGGTGGGCTATAAGCAGGTCCTAATTATTTCCAATTAGAATATAAATGCCGATGTTAAATGAAATTGAGTCAATTTGCTGCTCTTATTCGCCGGCAGGAAAAATTTCATTCCCGTTAGGTGGCCGAATCGTGTCGCAACCACACACCCAAGCACGCATCGGCTGACTCCGTTCAAACCCGCTTTTGCCGAATTCCGGCACTCCCGGCTCATGGTGCGCGGCACAACGCACTGGCCATTTATCTCAAAAAAACGTTTCCGCCGACATTGTCGACACGACCATTATGCAGGACAAGCGTTTGCGCATCCTTCTGTTTTATCACCCAAAAAGTAATTATCTTAAAATATTGAAAAGAAGCGGCGCGCGAAGCGGTGCGGCGCATGCGCTGCGTTGCAACCCGTTCAACGCTCGCGCACGACCATCAGGCGCAACTCGGTCATGTCTTCGATCGCGTACCTTATCCCCTCGCGGCCGAGCCCCGAATCCTTGACGCCGCCATACGGCATGTTGTCCACGCGGAACGACGGCACGTCGTTAATCACGACACCCCCCACCTCCAGTTCATCCCACGCCTGCTGCACATGCGCGAGCGAATCGGTAAACACCCCCGCCTGCAAGCCGAAATCGCTGTCGTTCACGCGCGCGAGCGCATCGTCGAAGTTGGAGAACGGCTCGAGCAGCGCCACCGGGCCAAACGCCTCCTTGCGATACAGATCCTGCTCGAGCCCGACGTGCTCGAGCAGAGTCGCCTCGAACATTGCACCGTCGACCTTGCCGCCCGCGACAATCGTCGCCCCTGCCGCGACAGCCGCGTCCATCCAGCCGGCAAGACGCCGTGCCTCGGATTCGGAGATCATCGGACCGACAAAAGTCGCCGGATCCTTAGGATCGCCCATCTTCAGCGAGCGGGTTTTTTCGATCAGCCTATCGCGCAGCGCATCGTACACATCGGCATGCGCGAGAATCCGCTGCACGCCAATACAGCTCTGCCCGGATTGGTAGTACGCACCGAACGCGAGCCGCTCGACGACGTAGCCGAGTCGCGCATGCTGATCGGCGTCGACGATCGCGGCCGCATTGCCACCCAGTTCGAGGACAACCTTCTTCTTGCCCGCCTTACGCTTGAGCTCCCAGCCGACGGCAGGCGAACCGGTAAACGACAGCAGCTTGAAGCGCTCGTCGGTCGTCAACAGGTCGGCGCCGTCGCGATGCGCGGGCAGCACCGAGAACGCGCCTTTTGGCAAATCCGTTTCCGCAAGAATCTCGCCGATGATGAGCGCACCGACGGGCGTGCGGCTTGCCGGTTTTAGCACGAACGGACAACCGGCAGCCAATGCCGGAGCGACCTTATGCGCGGCGAGGTTCAAAGGAAAGTTGAACGGCGAGATGAACGAGCAGGGGCCGATCGGCATACGCTTGTAGTAACCGCTATAGCCCTGCGCGCGCGGCGAAATTTCGAGATTGATCATCCCGCCGTCGATGCGCACCGATTCTTCCGCCGCAACGCGAAAAGTATCGATCAGGCGCGTGACTTCGCCCTTCGAATCGTTGATCGGCTTGCCCGCTTCGATGCAGAGCGCTTCGGCGAGTTCGTCGAAACGTTCGCGAAATCGCGCGACGCAATGTTCGAGAATCGCCTGCCGCTTGTACGCGGGCAGCTCACGCAGCGGCTTTTGCGCATCGACGGCCGCCGCGATCGCCGCGTCGATCGCCGTGGCATCGGCAAGCGCCACGCGCGTCGCAACCTGGCCGCTGTATTTGTCGGTGACGGCGAGATCCGCGTTCGCATAAACCGGCTCGTTCGCGAGGTAGTACGGATAGGTTTCCTTCAGCATGACGAATGACTCCTTTCCGGTAATCAATGCAAGTTCCGGCCCGCGATGCGGGCCATCACAGTTGAGCCGACAGCCGCTTGATTTCGCGGTTCAGCACGCGCTCGTTGTCCGAGTAGTCGATCGGCACGTCGATCACATGCACGCCTTGCGCCGCGAAGCATTCACGCAACAACGGCTCGAGCGCGTCGGCCGATTCGACCCGGTGGCCGTGCGCGCCATAGCTTTGCGCATACGCGACGAAATCCGGATTCGACAGCGTCATCGCGAAATCCGGAAAATTCATGTTTTCCTGCTTCCAGCGAATCATCCCGAATGCGTCGTCGCGCAGGATCATCACGACGAGGTCGAGCTTCAAGCGCACCGCCGTCTCGATCTCCTGCGAATTCATCATGAAGCCGCCGTCGCCGCATACCGCGATCACCTTGCACTGCGGGTGCACGATCTTTGTCGCGATCGCCGACGGCAAGCCAGCGCCCATCGACGCGAGCGCATTGTCGAGCAGCAGCGAATTCGGTTCGTGCGCGCGCCAGTAGCGGGCAAACCAGATCTTGTACATGCCATTATCGAGACAGACGATACCGTCGGTGGGCAACGCGCAGTACAGATCATGGACGATACGCACCGGATAAAGCGGAAAGCGCGGATCGTCCCGCCCTTTCTTCAGGTGCGCTTCGAAATGTTCCTTGATCATCACGAAGCGCGCGAAGTCCCAGTGCGGCTGCGGCGTCAGCGCCTCCTTCATCTGCCACACCGCGTTCGCAATGTCGCCGACCACTTCGATCTGCGGAAAATACACGGGGTCGACCTGCGCGCCGAGAAAATTCACGTGGATCACGGTCTTGTCGTCCTCGTGCATGAAGAACGGCGGTTTCTCGATTACGTCATGGCCGACGTTGATGATGCAATCGGCATGCTCGATCGCTCGATGCACGAAATCCCCATCGGACAGTGAAGCATTACCGAGCCACAGCGGATGCGCCTCGTCGATCACGCCCTTGCCCATCTGCGTCGTGAAAAACGGGATGCCCGTGGTATCGACGAATTCGAGCAGTGTCTTGCAAGTCGTCTTGCGGTTGCCGCCCGCGCCGATCATCAGAAGCGGATGACGCGCCGCCCGAATCGCGTCGACCGCACATGCTACCGCCTTGCACTCGGCAATCGGACGGCGGCTGTAGCTCGCGGGAATCGGCTGGCCGTCCCCCTCCTCGTGGGCGATATCCTCGGGCAATTCGAGGTGCGTGGCGCCCGGGCGCTCCTCCTCCGCGCGCCGGAACGCCTCGCGCACCGCTGACGGAATATTGCCGATCGACACGATCTGCCGCGTGAATTTCGTGAGCGGCTGCATCATCCCGACCACGTCGACGATCTGGAAATGCCCCTGCTTACTCGACTTGATCGGCTTTTGCCCGGTAATCATCAGCATCGGCATGCCACCCAACTGCGCGTAGGCCGCAGCCGTCACGAAGTTCGTCGCGCCCGGGCCGAGAGTCGACAGGCAAACGCCCGTCTTGCCGGTGAGCCGTCCATAGGTGGCGGCCATGAAGCCCGCCGCCTGCTCGTGGCGAGTCAGGATCAGCTTGATGCGGGAGCGCCGCAGCGATTCGAGCAAGTCGAGGTTTTCCTCGCCGGGGATGCCGAACACATACTGAACGCCTTCGGCCTCCAGCGCCTTCACGAACAGATCGGATGCTTTCATCGGGATTCTCGGTTGATGCCATGCATCCGGCCTACGGACGGCACGGCGCTGAATGACGCGCACGCCGGCCTACGACGCGCGCGACCCGTTTGCTTCGACTGACACACTCACAAGCCACAACCACGACGGCGCAGCAACACGCAATAACATGCGCGTGATTCACGACGATCGATCGGATACCGTAACGATTGCCGGCGCAGGCGGCCAGCTCGCCGCCGGCAAAGCTGCTGCGGTTCGATTGTAGAAGATCGGCAGCAAAGCCGCTTTGACGCAAACGGCGAACAGCAATGGCGGCGAGTATGAAACCCGCGCGCGTCATCAGTCTTTTGCATGATAAGCGGCAATTTCCTGCAAATCGAGATCGCGTTCCAACACGTGCAGCACCTCGTCGTGAATATGTCCGCCCCGATGCAGTCGCAGCAACTCGGCGCGACCGGCCGCAATCGCCGTCAGCACGATGTCGTAGTGCGCATGGCGTGCTTCGACCGGAAACGCGGGCTCGTTCTTGAGGCGCTCGCTTAGATTCGCGCGATACGTGTATTGTTCGAGCAGCCGAGGGTGGATCACGTTTCCGTCGGCATCGCGCACGTGCGACTGGATCGCTTCGAGCTGTGCGGCCTCAATGCGCGCCCACACCTGCGGCTCGGTCAGATGATGGCGCTCGGGGCCCGTATCGTGCAGCTTCAGAAGCTTAATCAGCGGCCCGATCGTCGTGCCCTGCAACAGCACGGTAACGAGAATCACCGCGAACGCAGCGACGAGGATCAAATCCCGGCCCGGCATTTCGTCGGGCAACGACAACGCGATCGCCAGCGTCACGACGCCTCGCATGCCTGCCCAGCTCGTCACGAACGCCGCTTTCCAGTCGGTACGCGGGCCACGCCGCACCATGCGCACGGCGGGCCCCTTCAGGCATTCGACCGCGAAAACCCACACGAAGCGCGATACGATCACGGCCGCCAACACCGCGAGCACGGCAGGCGCCATCGTTGCGAAGACCTCGCCAAGCCCGCCCAGCCGCATGATCACGCTACGCAGCGACAGCCCGATCAGCACGAACACGAGCGCTTCGAGCAGGAATACGATCACCTGCCAGAACGCCGTACCGCGATTTCGCACCGAAGCAGAAAAAATCTCGTGCTGATGCCAGCCGAGCATCATTCCCGTCGTCACGGTCGCGATCACGCCGGATACCTCGCACATTTCACCAGCGATATAGCTGATCCATGCGGCGAGCACGGCGGTCGTGATCACGAGATAATCGTCGTCGAGCAATGCGATGAAGCGCACGATCAGCCAACCGACGATAAAACCCACCACGACTCCGCCCACACCAAGCTCGACGAAGCTGACGAGCGCATGTTCGAAGCTGAACGCGCCGGTCAGCGCGGCGGCAACCGCAAAGCGAAACAGCACCAGCCCCGCCGCATCGTTCAACAAGCTCTCGCCTTCGAGCAGCACCATCAGCCGGCGCGGCAACGCGACACGTTCGAGCACCGCCTTCGCCGCGACCGCATCCGGCGGCGAGACGATCGCGCCGAGCGCGAAGCATGCCGCCCACGGCAACGCCGGCACGGCAAGATGCACGGCCACGCCGACGGCGAGCGTCGTGAACACCACCGCGCCGATCGCCAGCATCATGATGCCGCCGACGTTGCGCTTGAACTCCTCCCAGACCGAAAAATACGCGCCGTCCATCAAGAGCGGCGGCAGAAACACGATCAGCACGAGTTCGGGATCAAGGTTGATCGGCGGCAGCCCCGGCAAAAACGCAATACCCGCGCCGCCGACGAGCAACGCGGCGGCAGGCGGCAACTTGAGCCGCTTGGCGATCAACTCGAGCGCGACGATCGCAAGAAAGGACAACAAAACAAGCTTGAATGCCGAAACGGGGGACATGGAAGCACCTTCGCTGCAAAAATGAATAGTCAGCCGCATTGGCGGATCGCGCGATTACAGCATGCCGCGCGGGCGCCGTCGAGAAGACGGCCTTCCATTTCGATCGGAGTGCCGATTTTTTGGCGCAGCAACGCTGCGTGGTTTCGCGACGGCCGCCTGCCGGCCGCCCCCGCTCAATAAGGCAATGCCCCCGCCCACCGCACGACGCACGACACCACATACAGCCCAAGCCCGATCAATCCGCCGACCAGTGTGCCGTTGATGCGGATGTACTGCAGATCCTTGCCGATGTTCAGCTCGATCTGCCGGGACATTTCGCGCGCATCCCAATTCTTTACGGTGTCGCGGATATGCCGCGTCAGGAATGCGGCAAATTCCGGGGCCATCTCGCTTGCCGCACGCTCGACGTGCTCGTTCATCGATTCGCGCAATTGCGGACTCTGCGCAAGGCGCTCGCCAAGCCAGCCGCCAAGCGCCGTCGCGCGGTCGAGCAACACGGAATCGTCACTCGCGAGATCGGCCTTCAGCCACGCCCGCAACTGGTCCCACAAATCCTTTACGTAGCGGCCGAACGCATCACCGTCGCGCAAATAACGCTTGATTTCCTCGCCCTTCTCGATGAACGCGGGGTCATGCTTCAACCGCGCGACAAGCCGCGCGGCCGCCTCGTCGAAGCTGCGCCGCAGCCGGTGCTCACGGTCCTCGCCCACTTGCGTGAGCACGCGTGTCACGACGTTCGAGATCAGCGCCGCGCCCTTCTCGCCGAGCCAATTCATCGGCAGCAGCCGCTCCATTTTCGGAAACTCGTAGCGCAGCCAATCGACGATGTATGTCGCGATCGTCGTGCGATTGTCCGGATCACGCAGCAGCGCGACTACCTGTTCGATGCCGTCGTCGAGCAGGACCTGGTGGCGGCCATCTTTCGTCAGCGTATCAAGAATCGCGCCCGCCGATTGCGACAAGTCGACACCGTCGAACACCGCATGAAACGCATCCTTCACGAACCGCTGGATGCGTGCGTCGTCGGTCATGTCAAGCCCAAAGCCGACGAGCCGCACCGCATAGCCGCCGAGCACGCCGGCATTGTGCGGCGCCGCGAGCCACTGCGCGAGCCTCGCGGCCGGATCGTGCCGCTTGATCAGCGAGACGAGCGAGGCCGGATCGAGAAACTTGTCGCGAACGAATTCGGCGAGATTGTCGGCGATCTTTTCCTTGTTTTTCGGAATGATTTCCGTGTGCCGCGACACGAGCGGAATCGGCACGCGCCGGAACAGCGCGACGACCGCAAACCAGTCGGCAAGCGCGCCGACCATCGACGCCTCGGCCACCGATTTGATCCCGTCGACCCACAAGCCGCGCGGCACGAACAAAGTCGCGACGAACACCCCGGCGGCGGCCGACAGCAGCGCGAACGCGCGCCGCTTGCTGCTCCTGAGCTCCCGTTCCTTGTCTTCCAGCATCGCCATCCGATCATCCGGTTCCAGCCGTCACGCGCTCTACGGCGCCGTCAGGAATTTCACCATCAACCGCTCGTCCGAGTAGCCGTTTGCGCCCTTCAGCGCACGGGGCTCGACGCCATAGACGACGAAGCCGCACCGTTCGTAGAACGCGCGCGCCGCATCGTTGCCGTCGATTACGGCCAGCGTGACCTGCTCGATGCCGTCCATCGCATTCGCGGCCGCAAGCGCTGCGTCGAGCAGGGCGGCGCCCACGCCGCCCCGGCGCGCGGCAGGCGCAACGTACATGCCCCACAGCAAGCCTTTGTGGCGCATCTTTGCGCCTTCCATCTGCTTGATGCCGGTCATGCCGACAATCCGGCCGTCGATGTATGCACCGAACACGGTCATTGCTTCGAGCTGCTGAGCGAATGCGGCGAGCGGGTGCGCGGCTTCGACGTCATAGGACGAGCCGAACGCGTCGGGGACATCCCGCAGCGCGGCGAGACGGATCGTGCGATAGTCGGGCGCGTGCGCCGCCGACAGCAGCCGGATCTTGACGGGTAATACGAAAGCTGAATCGTTCATTGCCAGCACCGCCACCATGAAAACGGATGTTGCCCGATGGTACACCGGCTGGCCCACTTCGCCGAAACCGCTTTAGCGCCGGCGGCAGCCCTTTTGTGGCGTTCGGCATCGCCAGCCCGCGCCGAACGCAGCAGCCGGGCTGCGCATCCCGAGGACGCGCTTGAGCCAGATCCACATCCGTCGAATCCGTGATGCATTCGGCAAAGCGGCAAAGGCCGCCTCACACCGGCATTTGGCGTGAGGCCGCCGTGCATCGCGCCAGCTAGCGCCGGTTCAGGCACGCATTACCATTTACAATCGATCATCCACGCGGCATTGCGGCCTGCCGCACGTACCATCGACTCGACGAACGCCCACCCGATGCCAGAAGGAATCCACAACGCGCCGTCCCCCCCGCGCCCCCTCGGCGCGCCGCGGTATTGGCGGCTTCGCGCCACCGCCACGCTCGCCCGCGCGATCGCCATCAGCGCCGTGTTCGGGCTTGGGCTCGCCGGGTGCGCAACCCATCCGCCCGCCACCGCGCTCGAGCGCACCGTTTCGCACGCGCTGCCGCCCGGCACGTCAACGCCGCTGGCCGACGCGCTCGCCACGCCCGAGCGCGCGCATCCGGGAAAATCGGGCTTCGTCGTGCTACCGCGCGGCGATGAAGCCCTGCAAATGCGCATCGCAATTGCGCGCGCCGCGACGAAAACACTTGACATCCAGTACTACATCGCCGCCGAAGACACCACGGGCAAGCTCCTGCTCGGCGCCGCGCTCTATGCGGCCGACCGCGGCGTGCGCGTGCGGATGCTGATCGATAGCCTGAACTTCAAGGACACCGACCAGCTGATGGCCGCGCTCGATGCACACCAGAATCTCGAAATTCGCGTGTTCAATCCGTTTGGCGCAGTGCGCCGCGGCATGCTCGCGCGCACGGCGAATCTTTTCACCCGCATCGATACCTTCACGCGCCGGATGCACAACAAGGCGATGATCGCGGACAACCAGATCGCGATCGTCGGCGGGCGCAATCTCGGCGACGAATATTTCAATGCAAGCCCGAGCCTGCAATTCCGCGATCTCGACGTGCTCGCGGCGGGCCCCATCACGCGCGACGTGTCAGCGAGCTTCGATGCATATTGGGCGAGCGCGCTCACGTATCCGCTGCCGGTGCTGAACCGGCGGCACTACGACGCGAAAGACCTCGACGCCACGCGCGACGTGCTGCGCGCGCACTGGCGCGACAACGCGGCGCCATACAACGCGAAGCCGCTGAACGCGACCCCGCTGTCCGAGCAGATCACGCGCGACGAACTCGGGCTCGTATGGGCGAACGCGGAATTCGCGGCCGATTCGCCGGACAAGATCGCCGCCCCCAACGACAATTACAAGAGCCCGCCGATGCAACGGCTCGCCGAACTGACACGCGGCGCGCAACGTGAATTTCTCGTGCTGTCGCCGTACTTCGTCCCGCGCGACGCGGGTGTCGACGCGCTCGGGCGGCTGAGCGCGCGCGGCGTGCGCGTGGCTATCCTGACGAACTCGCTCGCCGCCACCGACGCAGTCGCGGTGCAAGCCGGCTATGCGCCGTACCGCGTGCCGATGCTGCGGCGCGGCGTCGAGCTATACGAATACAAGCCGGACCAGGCACACCCGCGCATCCGCATGCTCGGCTCACGTTCCCGTGCGAGCCTGCATGCGAAGGCTTACGTGATCGACCGGAAGGTGCTCGTGATCGGTTCGATGAACCTGGATCCGCGCTCCGCGCGTCTGAATACGGAACTCGCGCTCGTGATCCACAGCCCGCCGCTCGCGGGCCAGGTCGCCGATCTGTTCGACGCGGCGACGAACCCCGCCGTCAGCTATCGCGTGACGCTCGCGCCCGATACGCCGGGCACTGCGCAAACCGCCGCAAGCGCATGGCCGCTGGTATGGACGAGCATCGACGATGGTCGCGTTCACACCTACAGCATCGATCCGAACGCAGGCTTCTATCGCAACCTGCTCGCTGGACTATGCCGGCTGCTGCCGATCGACGATCAGCTTTAATCCAGCGCGCGACACCGTGTGCGGTGTGCGGTGTGCGGTGTGCGGTGTGCGTTATAGCGCACTGCGGATCTTTGCGGCGAGCGCTTCGAGTTCCGCCGCATCGGCCATCTCGCGCGCATGCATCTTGAGCGGCTCGTCGGCCCAGCGCGGAATCACGTGAAAATGCACGTGCGGCACAGTCTGCCCCGCCGCCGCACCATTGAACTGTCCAATGAAAAGCCCCTGCGGTTCGAGCGTCTTGCGCAGCGCGAGCGCGACGCGCTTCACCGCCTTCATGCATTCAGCCGCGCCGGTTTCGGACAGTTCGTAGAACGTTTCCACCGGCTCCTTCGGCAGGACAAGCGCATGGCCCTTCGATTGCGGCATGATATCCATGAATGCCAGCGTCGTATCCGTTTCGCACAATCGGATACACGGCACTTCGCCGCGCAGGATTTTCGCAAAAATGTTCGATTGATCGTAGGCCATCAAAAACTCCCGGCTCGCGAGCCTGTTTATCGGATGTTATCGGATATCGGATTACCGTCGATGCACGATTCTTACCGCTCGGGCGCGATCGTGCAAGCAATCCGGCGCGCAGCTCCGGCGCTGGCGCGTCTGCGCCGGCAAATACCCTGGCGCGTGCGACCCGGCTTGACGGGGCTCAGCGCGGCAGGAGCGAACGCAGCGCGACCGACCGGTCCGTAAGTTGCACGGCGGTGAGCCTGACGTCCGCAGTCATCAACCGGCGACACACGGCAATTTCACTTCCCGCATTCACCGCAGCCGCCGCCCGCAGCCGGCCATCCGGGTTCAGCGCAAACACGCAAAACGCGTGCTCGTGCGGCGCGCCGCGCGCGACCAACGTTTGCCCGCTGTCGAAAAGACCGATTGTCTGCAAGTTGCAGTCATACTGATCGGACCATAGCCACGGCCATTGCGCATAGGTATGCGCGCCACCGAGCATGTTCGCCGCGGCAACCGCCGGCTGGTTTTCCGCGACCTGCCACGATTCGATCCGCACCGTCCTGCCGACGAGCGGATTGAAATGCCGCGTGACCTCACCGGCGGCGAAGATCGCCGGATCGGCGGTGCGGCACTGTGCGTCCACGCACACGCCATCATCGACCGCAAGCCCGGCCTGCCGCGCCAGCTCGACATTCGGCGTGACGCCAATGCCGGCGACGACGACGTCCGCGTCGATCGCACCCATGCTCGTATCGACGACGCTCGCGCCGTTCGCGCCGCGCCGGATCCGTTCGGGCAACGTACAAAGCCGCACGTCGATGCCATGCCGCGTATGCAACGCGAGCGCAAACGCACTGACCGCCTCCGGCATACCGCGCTTCAGCAAACGTTGCGCGGGTTCGATGAGCGTCACGCGGCAGCCAAGCCGCACCGCGGAGGCAGCGACCTCCAACCCGATGAAACCGCCGCCCAGCACGGCAACCCGTTTGCCGGGCTGAAGCGCTGCGCGCAATGCGCGTGCATCGGCGACAGTGCGCATGTAATAAACCTGCGCATCCGGATCGAGCGGCCCCGCGAAATGCCGCACGCGCGAGCCGGTCGCGATCAGCAGGCGCGTATATCCGACGCTCGCGCCATCGCTCAGCCATACGCGCTGCGCAGCGCGCTCGATCGCATCGACACGCACGCCGAGCCGCAACTCGATGCGCCGCTCGCGATACCACGCGGCATCGCGCATGAACGCACGCCGCTCACCGTCATCGCCGAGCAGCGCGTCCTTCGACAGCACGGGCCGGTCATAAGGTAATTCGGGTTCCGCACCGATCAGCACGATCCGCGCGGCTGGATCGCACTCGCGCAGCGTTTCGGCCGCGCGCCGCGCCGCATGGCCGCCGCCCGCGATCAAGTAAGGATCAGCCGTCGACATGGATCTCCACCCGGCCGTCGACGATACGAATCGGATACGCGCGCACGGGCGCCGTCACCGGCGGGCACTGCGGCGCACCCGTTCGAATATCGAAACGCCCCTGATGCAACGGACATTCGACGCAGCCGTCCTCGACAAAACCTTCGGACAACCGCGCATGCCCATGCGTGCATAGATCGTGCAACGCGAACACGTCGTCGCCAATCCGGAACACGGCCACCGGCTTGTTGCCGACGACACGCATCGCCGGCTCGTCTTCGATGAATTCGTCGAGTGCGCCAAGCGGCTGCCATGCGGTGACGGTTTCATTGCTCATGCTTCGAACTCCTAGTCGGATCAGATCGGCGTCGCGAGCAGCGTCTGCACGCGAGACGTGTCGTAAATCACGCGCTTCCTCTTGTAGCGCAGCCCGGCGGCCGTGCGCACGACCGTGTCGCAATACTTGCCCGCCTGATAGACGGTCGATTCGCCGTCGCTGCGCGTCTGCACGACGACATAGCTGCTCTGCGTGTCGATTTCGCCGTCGCGCTCGCCGACGATCGTGAGCCCCGACGTCATGTGCCGGTACGTGTGCGCATCGTAGATATTTGCGTGGCGCAGCGACACGACGCGATCGCGCAGCATCCGCCGGTTCGTGCAATGAACGATGCCGATCGGCAATCCCAGGTCCGCATTTTCCTTCGAAACGATTTCGTACAGGCAATCGTCGGTGAAAAACTCCGGCCAGCGCTCGAGCTGATCGTTGTCGAGAACGGCGACATAACGCTCCTGCAGCATCCGCAGTTCGAGCCACAGCCGAATGTCGTCGGTGATATCCGCCATGTTCGTCTCCCGCTCAATAGCCCATCAGCTTTTGGTAGCCAACCCAGAACTTGCGGATCAGGCTCTCGGTGATCGCCGTGTCCTGCTGATCCGGATTGCCGCGCGACATCTCGATCACCGATGCCGCTTGCGCATCGCGCACCGTGCCGCGCTGAACCAGTTCGGTCGCCTCGGTGTCCTCCATCGAGATATAGCCTGCCGGCCCGACGAGATTTGCCTGCTTGATCCGAAACGCGCGCAGCTCGGGAGTATCGTCCGCATAGCCGAAGAAATGGAAGATCAGCTCGAAGTTCTTCGGCCCCTTCGGCAAGAGTTGCCGTGCGACCAGCGTGTTGTGGATCTGCTGGATCACGAGCTGTGGAAAGATCGGCTGAATGTGATTGGTCGTGTCCTCTTCGTATTCGGAGACCAGCGCGAGAATCGAATCGTCCTCGAGCGAAAATCCTTCGTCAAACGAACGAATGTGCTGCTGCTTATATGCGCTCACGGTGTCCTCGTCGTCGCGCGTCTTCGTCATCGTGATGATGCTGTGCAAGCCGTGCGCCGCGTCGGGAATCGAGCGCGCCTTCATCCCAACCCGAAAGATGTTGAACGTCGTATGAAACAAATGCAGCATGCTCGCGTGGTACGGGTCCTTCACGTTCTCGAAGTACAGTTTCCAGTTCGATTTCGAGTATTGCCGCGTGCAGCCGAGATACTCGATCGGCTTGTGAAAGATCCGGTCGATCCACGGCCGCATCTGCGCGCCGAGGTAGTCCGGCAGCGGCGCGACATCGTCGCTGAAAGTGGCGAACACGAGCCCGCGGTAGCTGTCGACGCGCAGCTTGCGCAGCTCGTGGCGCTTCGGATCGAAATCGGCCGGCATCCCCGCCATGCCCTCCTGCCCGCGCCGGAACGGCACGCCGAGCAGATTGCCTTGATTGTCGAAACTCCACTGGTGATAGACGCATGTGTGCGAGCTTGCGTTGCCGCGCGCGCGGCGGCAAATCTGCGCGCCACGGTGCGCGCAGCGGTTCACCCATGCGGCGAGCGCGCCGTCGTCGCCGCGCGTGACGACGACGGGCGTATCGCCGACGAACGTGCTCTTGAAGTCGCCCACGCATGGAATTTCCGCTTCGAGCGCGACGAAGCTCCACGTCGGCCCGCGAAAGATCCGCTCCTGCTCGCGCTCGTACACGGCCTGCGAGCTGAACACTTTGTACGGCACGCGCGAGCCGTCGTCGTGTGGAAACCGCACGTCGGACGTATCGGCGCGATCGACCAGCGATACCGGCGATTCGGTCAATTCCATCGTTGTCTCCTGTCAAGGCGATCGACAAGCCGCCTGATGGAAACCATTTTCGAAAAGCCAGAATCCGGCGTCTATCCGAAAAATGCGCGCAATGCGCGATTGCGGCAATGCAGTATCCACTTTCGGCGGCTTTTCAAGGTACGATGCGCATTAGATTTGCCGTCCGGCCGACGAACGACGTTCGAGATGCCGGCGCGTCATGCGAGGCAACCGGCCATGTCCCCCATCCCATTCGAGCCGCTCGCGCTGCGCGAGCACAGGCTGTTCGAATCGCGCGATCTCGACGAAACGCGTGAGCACATCTCGCGCGTGATGCAGCCGCACGCGCTGCTGCCGGGCGGCGCTGCGACCGGACCCGCCCATATGGACTTCGTGCGGCTCGGCGGGCTTGGAATCGGCGCGATCGCGTTCGGCGATGCGATGCAAGTGCGCGTCGATGCAGTCGACGGCTATCACTTGCTGATGTTTTGCCTCACGGGCCGCGCCCGAGTACGCGCGATGGGCCGCACATTTGACGTCGACACCCGCACCGGCGTGTTATGCGCGCCCGGCGAACCGTTTGCCGCGCAGCTATCGGTTGATTGCGAGCAGTTCGTGCTGCGCATCGACGCCGCCGCGCTTGCCGCGCACGTCGGCGACGCGGCAGCGGCGCTCGAGCCGGTCATCGGCGTCGGCGGCTCGTCGCTGAGCGCGTGGATGCAACAGCTCGCGCTCGTCGCGCGCTCGCCGCAGCTGCTCGCATGCGCGCGCGCAAACCCGCGCGTGGCTACGCGACTCGAACAACTGCTGATCGACCTGCTGATCGACGGCCATCCGCCCTGCGCCGTGCCGGCGCGGCGTGCCGGCGCGGCGCCCGGCTTCGTTAAGCGCGCACAGGCATTCATCGACGCCCAGTTCGCGCAGCCATTGCAGCTCGCGGATATCGCACGCGCGGCAGGCGTCCCCGAACGCACGTTGCGGGACGGCTTCGTGCAATTTTGCGGCACGAGCCCGATGCAGTATCTGCGCCAAGTTCGTCTCGATCACGCTCGCGAATGGCTGCTGCACACAGCGCCGGCCAACCGGCGGATCGCCGAAATCGCGCTCGATTGCGGATTCACGCATCTCGGCCGTTTTGCCAATGTCTATCGCGAGCGGTTCGGCGAGCTGCCGTCAGCAACGCTCGGCGACGGGCGCAACGGCCGATCCGGCATGCCGTGAGCGACGGCACACCGCCTGCCGCTCTCGCCGCTCCGCCAAGCAACCGGCACGCACGAAGCAGCATCCTGCGGCGCCGCGCTGCGATAAAAGCCGGCCTGGTTACGCCGTCCGGCCAAAACGAGCAGGCACAAGCACTTGCCGTGAGCACCGAAGCGGAGCAGCCCAGCCCACGGCAAGACTGGAAGCCTTGCGGCACCACCTATTTCGGCACCTGCGCATCAATACACGGAACGCAGCGGCAAACCCGACTTCGGCAGGCATCAAGCCGGAAGCTCGCATGCCTGCTTGAGAAGGCCGCGCAATGCACGGTTGGCGGGATCCGTACCAAAGCGCGGATGCCACGCCTGCGAGATCAGCACCGGCGGTGTCGCCACCGGCAGTTCGCGCGTGCGCATGCCGTGCCGGGCGGTTTGCGTGAGCCGCTCCGCGACGCAGGCGACCAGATCGGTCTCCCGCGCGAGCGCCAGCGCCTCCGCGAACGTCGGCGTCACGACGGTCACGCGCCGCGAATAGCCCAGCACATGGAGCATGTCGTCGACGGGCCCCGTCGTGCGGCCGCGCCGCGAAACCGTCACGTGCTGATAGCGGCAAAAGAGTTCCGGCGTGATCGTCTCGGCTTGCTCGAGCGGATGCCCGACACGGAACGCCGCGACGAAGCGGTCGCGAAACAACGCCTGACGGACGATCTCAGGCCCAATATCGGCGATCACGCCGACATCGAGATCGATCAAGCCTTCGCGCAGCGATTCGACGTCTTGCTGCCCTTGCGCCTTGAAGCGCAGTTGCACGTTCGGCGCTGCCTCCATCATCAGCATCAGCAGCACCGGGCCGAAACTGCTCACGAAGCCGTCGTCGGCGCGAATCGTGAAGGTGCGCGTCAATTGCCGCAGATCGAACGCCTCGCCGTCCTGCAGCAACGCGCGCGCCTGCTGGACGATTTCGCGCGTGCCCTTGCGCAGCGCCAACGCACGCGGCGTCGGCACCAGCACGCGGCCGGCGCGCACAAAAATCGGGTCGCCGATCATTTCGCGAATCTTGTTCAGCGTCCGGCTCATCGTCGGCACGCTGAGATTCATCCGTTCGGCCGCGCCCGTCACGCTGCCCTCGGTCAAGAGTGCGTCGAGGGCAATCAGCAGATTCAGATCAAGTGGTTGTTGCATGCCTTTTAGGATCGAAATCGTTTCATCGAACCGCCCAGCCCGGCCGGACGGGCGAACGCCGCGCTCGTGGCGAATGCGCGGCGCGCCAATTGTCGTGAAGAGAACCGTAGCACGAACTTAACTTGCGATAACTGAAAAGTATGTTTTCGGCGTAGATCATTTCTGAAAATCAACACCGTCGCTAACCTCCGAAACGTAAATCGAAATTCAATAGAACGGAGTCACCAATGGTTGGCGAAGTATCGCTTCGGGAGGGCCCGGAACCCAAGCGCACGCTGGCGCGCCGGGCGGCGGCCATGATCGTCGGCGCGGCAGTCGCGTCGCTGTCCGGCTGCGCCGCGGACATGACACCACGCACGACGCTCGTTGCACCCGGTGAAAAGGACGCGGGCGCGAACATCGGCGAAGCGGCGCGCGCCGCGCGCGCGGCTCAGGCCGTCGATGCCGCAGGCTGGTGGAAAGCCTACGGCGATCCGCAGCTCGACTCGTTGATCGCTCGCGCCACGCAATCGGCGCCGAGCATGACGCTCGCGGTGGCACGCGTCGAACAAGCGCAGGCCGAGCTTGGCGCCGTGTCATCGGGAGATCTGCCTTCGCTGAATGGTAACGGCGGCGCACTCGTCGAGCATTTTCCCGATCACTACACCTATTCGTCGCAATACGCGGGCAGAGGCGGCAGCGAAGGCCGCCTGACGCTCGACGCACAGTACCGGCTCGACTTCTGGGGCAAACGCCGCGAAGCGAAGGCCGCGGCCCACGAGCGCCTGCGCGCCGCGCAAGCCGAGCAGGCCGATGCGCGCCTGCTGTTGCAGACGGCGATCGTCGAAGCGTATGTCGGCCTCGATGCTGCCTATAAGGTGCGAGACATCGCGACAAACGCGCTATCGCGCCGCCACGGCGTAGTCGATCTGCTGAAGTTGCGCGCGAAATCGGGGCTCGCCACCGACATCGACTCCGTTCAGGCACGCGAAGCCATCACCGAGACGCGCAGCGAAATTCAGCGGCTCACCAGCGAAATCGCGCGGCGCCGCAATCAGCTTGCCGCGCTTTCGGGCGAAGGGCCGGCGTTTGGCGAGCAGCTCGCCCGGCCAGCACTCACGAACTTGGCCGACCCCGCGCCGCTTTCGCCGATTCCGGCCACGCTGCTCGGCTACCGGCCGGATCTCGCCGTCGCGCGCGCGAACGTCGAGGCCGCGATGCATGAAATCGGCGTCGCGAAGGCCGCGTTTTATCCCGACATCGACCTGATGGCATTCGCGGGCTTCAAGAGCCTCGACGTCGGCCAACTATTGCGGCCGGGCAGCACGGCCCTCGGTTTCGGCCCGGCGATCACGCTGCCGATCTTCGAAGGCGGCCTGCTGCAAAGCAACTTGAAGCGCCGCACGGCCCAGTACGACGCGGCCGTGAGCATTTACAACCAGACCGTCGCGACAGCGCTTTCACAAGTGGCCGACGGCATCGTGACGCTGCGCGCCGAGCACGCGCGCAAGCTAGACGCCGACGAAGCGCTCGCGCATTGGCAGCGCGTGGTCGGACTGCAACAGGAACGCGAACGGCAAGGCCTCTCGAGCAAGCTCGACCGCATCGCGACCGAAACGGCGCTGCTGCTCTCCGAGCGCCGCGCGGCCGAGCAGGATGCGCGCATCGCCGTTGCGCAGACTGCGTTGATTCGCGCGCTCGGCGGTACCTGGAGCCCGTCCCGCCCCCATTCCGACCATACGACCACATTGATCGACCATGAGTGATACCACCCAAGCCCAAGCAATTGAACAGCGCACCGTCCAGCGGAAAAAACGCCTGACCGTGATCGCCGTGGCCGTCCTGATCACCGGCGGAGCATGGCTCGCATGGGATACGCTGTCGAACGGCGCCGCGCGCACGACCGACGACGCCTATGTCGGCGGCCGCGTCGTACAAATCACCCCGCAGGTAAGCGGTACGGTAACGCGCATCCTCGCCGACAACACCGATCGCGTCACGGCGGGCGCGCCACTCGTCGAGATTGATTCGGCCGATGCGCGCATCGAACTGAGCGCCGCCGAAGCGCAGCTCGCACAGGCAGTGCGCGCGGTGCGCGGCATGTACGCGGCTGACGCGCGCTACGACGCGGACGTGAAACTGCGCCGGGCTGAACTCGACAAAGCGCAAGCCGACCTTGCCGCAAGGCGGGCGATCGCATCGGCCGGCGCGGTGACGGGCGAAGACGTGCGGCATGCCGAAGTCGCCGTGCGCGCCGCGCAAGCAACGCTCGACTCGGCTCAGCAACAGCTCGTGCAGGCGCGCGCGCAGATCGACGGCTCGACGATCGAATCGCACCCCGCCGTGCAATCCGCCGCGCAACGCGTGCGCGCCGCCGAACTCGCCCTTGCTCGCAGTGTCGTGCTCGCACCTGTCTCGGGCATGGTCGCGCAGCGTGCCGTGCAGTTGGGCAGACGCATTGCGCCCGGCGACAAGCTGATGTCCGTCGTACCGCTCAACCATCTATGGGTGGATGCGAACTTCAAGGAAGTACAGCTCAAGGGCCTATGCCCAGGCCAGAAAGCGACCATCACGGCTGACATCTACGGCAAATCGGTCAAATATCATGGCGTCGTCGCCGATATCGAGGCCGGCACCGGAGCAAGCTTCGCGCTGCTGCCTGCGCAAAACGCAACCGGCAACTGGATCAAGGTCGTACAGCGCGTGCCCGTGCGTGTTTTGATCGATCCGAAGGATCTGGCCGCGCATCCGTTGCGCATCGGCATGTCGGTCGAGGCAGAAGTGATCGCCGATCAATGCGCCCCCGCGGCCGCCGCAGCGCGCCACCCGCAAGTCGACGACGCGGCAGCGATTTACGCGGCGCAGCAGGCGCAAGCCGAAGTGCGCGTGCGCGAGATCATCGCCGCGAACATGGGGGCGAAGTGATGTCGGCCGCCGCTCAATCGGCCGCGGCCGGGCCGGGCGCCAAGCAGCCCATTGCGCCGCTGTCGGGTTCGACACGGATTCTCGCTACGCTCGCGCTCGGCCTCGCCTCGTTCATGGCCGTTGTCGATATCACGATCGCGAACGTATCGGTGCCGACGATTTCCGGCAACGTCGGCGTAAGTTCGGACGAAGGCGAATGGATCATCACTTCGTTCGCGATCTCGAACGCTGTTTGCATTCCGCTGACAGGCTGGCTCGGCCGGCGATTCGGTCAAGTGAAGCTGTTCGTGGCGTCGCTCGCGGCATTCACGCTCGCTTCGGTGCTCTGCGGCCTTGCTCCGACATTCGAGACACTGCTCGCCGCGCGCGTGCTGCAAGGCGCGGTATCGGGGCCGATCGTGCCGCTTTCTCAGGCTTTGCTCGTGGCAGTCTTCCCGCGCGATAAGCAAGCGCTCGCCGTCGCGATGTGGGCGATGACGAATATGGCCGGCCCCGTGGTCGGGCCGATGCTCGGCGGCTGGATCACCGATGAATACAGTTGGCCGTGGATCTTCCTCGTCAACGCGCCGGTCGGCATCTTCGTAATCGCGACAATCACGATGTTGCTGCGCGGGCATGACACGCCAACCATCAAACTACCGGTCGACATCATCGGCCTGCTCTTGATCGCGATTGGAATCGGCTGCCTGCAAGTGACATTGGATCGCGGCCGCACGCTCGACTGGTTTGCGTCGCCATTCATCTGCGCAACGGCCGTTGCAGCCGTGCTGGGCCTCGTGGTCCTCGTGATCTGGGAGCTTGGCGATCCGCATCCGATCATCGATCTGCGGCTGTTCAAGCACCGCAACTTCGCCGTCGGCACGATCGCCGTCGCAGCCGGCTTCGGACTGTACTTCGCCGCACTCGTGCTCGTGCCGCTGTGGCTACAAACCAATCTCGGCTACAGCTCGACTTGGGCCGGTCTGGTCACGGCGCCGATGGGCGTCTTTGGGATCCTGCTTGCGCCGTTTCTCGGCAAATGGGTAAGGCGCGTCGATGCGCGGTTCTTCGCAAGCCTTGCCTTCATCGCATGGGCTGGCGTGGCCTGGTGGCGCTCGACCATGACGACTGACGTCGACGCAGGCACGGTTGCGCTGCTGTGCTTGGCGCAAGGCATCGGAATCGGCTTCTTTTTGACCCCGCTCGTCAGCTTGTCGCTCGTCGGCGTGCCGCCGGAGAAGATCGCAGCCGCCTCGGGGCTGCAAACGGCGATCCGGATGATGTCGGGCAGCCTCATCGCGTCGCTCGCGCAAACCTTCTGGGATCAGCGCGCGCGCTTTCACCAAACCTACCTCGTGCGCACGCTCAACGCTCTGGACGATCAGACGGCCGCAAACGTGGCGGCGTTGAAACGCGGCGGCTTCAGCGAGGATCAGGCGTGGGGCGTGATCAACCGGCAACTCGATTTGCAGGCCCATATGTTGTCGCTGAACGATTTTTTCTATTTTTCGACGTTTGCCTTCCTCGCTGCGCTCGCGATCGTCTGGCTCGCGCGCATGCCGAAAAAAACCGCTTGAACTTACGATCTCATTAGCCTCCCATGAACGCTTTCATGTCTTTCAAGCCAAAAAACCGCACGCTCGTACCCGTCGAGGTCGTGCAAATCCGTGACGTCACTCCGTGTATGCGTCGCATCTCCGTCATCGGCGAAGGGTTGCGCATGATGGAAGTCGATCTGCCCGCGCAATGGGTGAAGCTGTTCGTGCCGACCGACCACGACGGCAAGATCGGTCGCGCATACACGATCCGCGATTTCGATGCCTCTGCCGGCCGGATGGATATCGATCTCGTGCTGCACGGCGACGAAGGCCCCGCGACGAGATGGGCCGTCAATGCGCGGCTCGGCGAGACGATCGAAGTAGCGGGTCCGCGCGGCGGTTACGAAATCGATGCGCACGCAATGCATTTCACCCTGATTGCCGATGCCACCGCATTGCCGGCTGCCGCGTCGATCCTGCCTCGGCTGCCCGCATCGTCCAGCGTGCGTGTCATCATCGAGGTCAACGACGCGCGTGAGGAGCAGATGCTGAAGTGCCGCGCACCTTTAACGGCGCATTGGCTCCATTCAGGGCGTCAGGCGCCGGGCACAAGCGGGCAGATCTCGGCGTTCGTGCGCTCACTCGCGCTCGATCCGATCGAGCACCGCGTTTGGGTGGCCGGTGAATCGTCGATGGTGCGAGACGTCCGAGACCATCTGACGAAAGACCAGGCATTTGCGCGCGGCGCAATACGCTCACAGGGATATTGGAAATTAGGCGAGGCCGATCATCGCGATCGAGATTGACCGCTCGGCTGGTTCAAATCAAGTACAAGCGGGGAGGAACTGCGTGACGACCGCCGCCCCGCCCTGCAACCGCAGCACAAACTTCTATCCGCCGACATCGATCACGAATGCAGCTGGCAGCCTCTGCTCGCGCAAGCCGTCGTTCAATAGCGGCGCTCTCCCTTCCAAGCCCCAGCCCAATCGATTTCCACAAAAGTCGGCGTCAATATCAGTTCGATCTCGATTCTGACGTGCGCCCCACGCAGACGGCGCGCACCGGCAATCTTCCAATGTGAAAAGCAGCAGCGGGCAAAAAAGCCGATTTGATTATTCAGGAGCCCGGCGATGAAACCGTCACTGTTCACGAAGAGACGAATTGCCTATACCCGGTAACGCGCCGAACGTCATTTCATTCCTAATGAATTTTCGTTGTTTTTATGTAAAAACAGGGAAATATCGTTTACGAAAATAGATAAATTCAAACAGAATCGATGTAGCATGAGCTGGGTCAAATACCCTCGAATATTGGATGTCACCCACGAAATGCGAGTAGCGGGCGTTGTCAAACGGACGATAGCGTCATGAATATCCGCAATTTAGTGCGGATATCGGAACATCGTTCCCTTCATTCGTCACCAATCATTTGATTCATCAACGCGCACTCACCATATCGGCGTGGCAAACATGACCATCGTGCCGTGACCATCACAATTTCTCAAAATGCGAGTTGCTCAATCCGCTTTGCATAAATACACTGCAATTCGTCAAACATAATATTTCTTACCAAGCAATCGTCACTGAATCGAGATCATCGGCGCAAGACCGGAGACTCGACGCAGGCAGTGTCAGTCCTGTGCTGCGCACCGTTGCTATTTCCATGCAAGTAGTTCATTGCGCCGTTCATTCGGCGCTGCTTCGTCACGCCTGCATATGGCCGACGAAACATTCATTCGAGGAGGAGCGCTTGAAAAACGATTCGATTTTCCTGCCGAGTTCCGAAGCACAGGCAAGCGACATCGCCATATACACAGGCGACGAATATCTCGCGAGCCTGGATGACGATCGCGAAGTCTGGCTCAATGGCGAACGCGTCAAGAACGTGCCCCATCATCCGGCATTCAGAAATTCGGCAAGGATGATCGCTCGCTTTTACGACGCGATTCACGATGAATCCCGCCGTGAAATTCTGACGATTCCGATGGACGACGGCAGTGGCTTTCGCTGTCACCGGTTCTTCCAGGCACCTCGTTCGGCCGAGGAACAATTGGCGGCACGCGATGCAATTGCCGAAACCGCACGCCTCAATTACGGCTGGATGGGCCGCACGCCCGATTTCAAGGCCGCGTGGATCGGCACGTTCGGCGCGAACCGCGAACTCTACGGCGAATTTCAACACAACGCCCAGCGCTGGTACGACCTTGCGCGCAAGCGCCTGCCGTTCATCAACCATGCCGTGGTGAATCCACCGGTCGACCGGCACAAAGACCCGAACCACTCCGACGTTTTCGTGCACGTGGACGAGGAAACCGATGGCGGCCTCATCATCAGCGGCGCGAAAGTCGTCGCAACCGGCGCGGCGCTCACGCACTACACGTTCGTCGCGCACTACAACGTCGTCTATCGCGACAAGAAATTCTCGCCCGTGTTCATGGTCCCGACGAACGCGAAGGGCGTGAAGCTGATCTGCCGCCAGTCGTATGAATTAAATGCGTCGCGCACCGGCACGCCGTTCGATCACCCGCTATCGAGCCGCATGGACGAGAACGACTCGATACTCGTCTTCGACCGAGTATTCGTGCCGTGGGAAGACATCTTCATGTACGGCGTCGAACAATCGAACCGCTTCGTCGAACATTCCGGCTTCTTCGGCCGCACGCTGATGCACGGCTGTACGCGTCTCGCGGTGAAGTTCGATTTCATATGCGGCCTGTTCATCAAGGCGGTTGAAATGACCGGCACCAGCCAGTTTCAGGGCGTGCAAGGCGCGGTTGGCGAAGCCATCGCACTGCGCCACATGCTCTGGGGCTTGTCCGATTCGATGGCCTGGCGCGTGGAGCCGTGGAAAGGCGACTTCGTGCTGCCCGACACAGAATCGGCGCTCGCTTATCGGGCGCTCGCGGCAGACTCATATAGCCGACTGATCAATCTGATCCGCAAGACTGTAGCGAGTTCGCTGATCTATCTGCCTGCGCATGCGGACGATTTTCGTCAGACCGATGAACGTTCGTATCTCGATCGCTATGTGCGCGGCGCCGACGGCGTCGATGCCGTCGAGCGTGTGAAGCTGATGAAACTGCTGTGGGATGCGATCGGCTCCGAATTCGCGTCGAGGCACGAACTCTATGAGATCAACTATTCGGGCAGCTACGAAAAAAGTCGGCTCGATACGTTGAACGTGGCACGCGGCAGCGGGCGCACGGAAAAGATGACCGCGTTCGTCGATCAGTGCCTCAACGAATACGATCTCGACGGATGGCGGGCCTTCGATCTGCACCACGCATCGGCCTCAGGCTGATCGAAACGCTGTTCTTTTCTTTGCGAACGCGTGCGCGGCGCAATGCCGTGCGCGCGTCAACAATCGGCACGTGATGCCGCCGCCGATCAGAATATGAGGAATTGGACCGTGCATGACAGAGAACGGGAAGTCGCCGTCGTAACAGGCGCCGCAAGAGGCATTGGAGCCGCGAGCGTGCGCGCCTTGGACCGCCAGGGGTACGACGTGGCCTGCATCGATCGCGATCGAGCCGCACTCGACGATTTGCTCGGCAATATCAGGGGACGTCATCGAGCGTTTTGCGTCGACGTCTGCGACGAAAGCGCGATCGTCGACGTATTCGCGCAAATCATGCGTTGGCGCGGACGCATCGATGCGCTGGCCACGTGCGCGGGCGTTGTCGATACGACGGAATGGTCGAAGCTGTCGACAGAGCGGTTCGTTAGCGTGATGAACGTCAACGTGCTCGGCACGTTTCTCGCAATCCGCGAGGCAGCGGCGTCCATGCACGCCGGCTCGCGCATCTGCACCGTATCGAGCGTCGCGGGCATTCGCGGCGGCGGCCTCGCCGGCACCGTCGCCTATGCGGCAAGCAAAGGCGGCGTGATTTCGATGACGAAGACGCTCGCGCGGGAGCTGGGGCCGCTCGGCATCACCGTCAATTGCATCGCGCCGGCTGTGATCAGCACGCCGATGCTCGATCGGACGACGAAAACAGCCGGACAAATCGAACGTTTTCGCAGCATGACGGCGCTGCACCGTGAAGGCAGCGCGCCCGAGGCCGCGGAGGCCATTGCATGGTTCCTCTCGAAGCATTCTTCATTCGTCACCGGTACGACGCTGCCCGTCGATGGCGGGCTCACGATGCTTTGAAATCCTATGCATGGCTCGCATGCCTTCCATTCCGGAGCATAGATGGCTATTTCCACAGATAATCCCTTTTCGCTGATGCGCACGTGGTACTTCGTCGCGGGAGCGGATCAGCAAGCGCTTCGGGATGCCGGCATAACCGGCGCCGATGTCGTGATTCAGGAACTCGAGGATTTCACGCCGAACGATCTGCGCGCTGCCGCACGCGGTTACGCCCGCGATGCGATGGAGCGTTGGCGACGGCAAGGTGCGATACCGGGCGTGCGGATCAATCCGTTCACCACCTGCGGGCGCGAGGATCTTGCGGGCGTGATGCCGGCGTTGCCGGCCGTCGTCATGATGTCGAAGGTCGAGACGACGAAGCAGGTCGAATCGCTCGATGCAGAAATCGGCAAATGGGAAAGCCGCCTCGGCATTCCGATCGGCTCAACGGCAATCGTGCCAAATATCGAAAGCGCGCTCGGCATCGTCGATGCAATCCCGATCGCTCACGCAAGCGCCCGCGTGCATGCGATGCTCGTCGGCACCGAAGATATGGTCGTCGATCTCGGCGCGGAGCGCTCTCGAGAAGGCACGGAGTTGTTTCATCCGCGCGCGCGCTTCCTGCTCGAATGCGCGGCGGCCGGCGTGCTCGCGATCGATTCGCCCTATACATTCTCCGACGAAGCGGGCGCCAGCGCCGACATGCTCTGGGCGCGCTCGATCGGATACAACTCGAAGGCCGTGGTGAACGCGCATCTCGTCTCGCTGACGAACCACGAGTTCACGCCATCAGACGAAAAAATCGCGCTCGCCCGCCGGCAGATCGAAGCGTTCGAGACATCGCTGCGTGCGGGCATGGCGCGCGCGGAAGTGGACGGGCTCGTCGTCGAGCGGCCAAGCTATGCGGCGGCACGGAGGCTGGTTGCGCGTCACGCGCAGTTGTCGGAACGCGCCGCATCACGGGCGGTTATCCGCGATTGACGAGGCAGGCTGGATATGCGGCACATGCCGCATATCCAGCGTCGAAGTCGGTTTGGCGGCCGCTCGCTCGCGCGAGCGGCCGAGGAGCAGCGAGCGCGAATCAACTCGCTTAGCTCGCTTCGGCGCGCAACTGCCGAGCGGCTGTCATCGCATCCTGACGCCGATCGCCGAGAAACGGGCGCACGGTATCGTCGGCGCGATCAACTGGGGTGTACCTGAGAAACCCGAGGATGATCCGCACGATCGAACGTTCGATCTCATCGGGCGCAAATTGCCACGGAGGGTCGATCACGGCTGCATGCACCAGAGATTGCGCGACCTGAAGCAAAGTCCAAGCGGCAAGATCGAGATCGATGGCGGCAACCTCGTGCTGGTGTTTTTCGAGCAGCGTGCGCAAGCAGCACAGGATCTGAGTGTCAGCAGGACTGTCGGCGAGCGGCGCATCGAAGAAGCGGAATTCCTGTTCGAGCACCTGATGCAGCGCAGGTGCGTTCTCGTGTTCTGCCATCATCGCACGCACGACGGCTTCGATGCTGTGCCCGAGATCACTCGAGCGAGTAGCGAGGCATTGCTCGATCGCCTTGCGTATCTGAACGGCATGCCGCTCGTGCAGCGCGGCAACCAGCGAGCTTTTATTCGGAAAATATTGGTAGACCGAACCAACGCTCACGCCGGCGCGTTCGGCCACCATATTCGTCGTCATACAGGCATAGCCGCGCTCGGCCAAAAGCCGGGCGGTCGCCTCGAGAATCAGTTCGACAGTCTGTGCGGATCTTGCCTGCCTCGGGCGTTTGCGCGGTTGAGGAAAATCTCTCATAAAGATGCTCCTGACAAAATGCACCCGCTAATTAAAGCGAGAAAGGACTCCAAACCCATTTGGCGACCTGCATCACTGATATGCGCTGGCGGATCGTGAGCGGCCTCGATTTTCGAACAGAGAAACCATCAAAATTTGCGATAAAAATATCGTCATTTTATAGTTCGCAATAGCGTTAATTTTGTGTAGTTATGTCAGTTACGCGCCCGGCTCTTGGCACGACGAGCATGATGTGTAACCGATCATATTGTAGCGCACAGAAGCTGTCGATTCATTGATAAAAATTTAAGTCACCACCCTGGTATTTTTTGCATGGAACCGATGTTATCCATATTCATGAAAATCAGCGTATCGCATTGTCTTATATTTGTATGACGATATTAAATTAATAAAACCGCCAAAATAAAATGCGAGCAAAAATCTCGAACAATGCTTTTCCGGAGCAGCATAAACCTTTGTGCGAACACATGGCGCATGTTCAGGCCATTGTGTATAAACACCTGTCAACGCGCACGACCGTCGACGGAATACTCATAACTAACTGAAACACAACATGGATTTCGAAGGCATCGAAGTGATGCGCAGCGTACCGGCCGAATGCCCGAGGCGGAATGAGGCAATAGAAATTTACGCCCGGCAAATGCGAGTTGCTGACAGCATGTCAACTCCATACCATGCGCGACAGGTGCATCGCATGTTTTAAGCACCACTCGCAATCACGCTCGATTCAAAAATGGGTCCGCGTGAATTTCCCATCAAATATCAATACGAGACAACCATGAGCGAAACCGGCTATACGACGCATATCGAGGTTAAATATCGGGATACGGACTCGATGGGTCACGTCAGCAGTCCTGTGTATTACGATTATTTGCAGCATGCATATTTGAGCTATATGTTCGATTTGCTCAAGCTGCCGCGCAATCAGAAGCTTCCGCACATCATGGTCAAGACGTCGTGCGAATACGTGCAGCCGGCATTCTTCGGAGATGCATTGTCGATCGAAAGCCGCGTGATCAAGTTCGGCACAAAAAGCTTCGAAATGGAGCACCTGATGCGTCGCGACGACGAACAAAACTCGATCGTTGCAAAGGGATCATCGACGCATGTGATGTTCGATTACGAAAAAAACTGCACCACCGTCATTCCCGACGACTTCAAGAAGCAGGTTCGGTCTTATCAGACACGCTGAACGACACGTCACCTGCGGCACGGCGATTCCAATCAAACGGGAGCAAAGAGGAGCCTATGCATTTCAATTGGACGGTCGAGCAATTGGCCATTCGACACCAGTACGCAGCAATCGGCGGCGAAATCGCCCGGGCAGCCGCGGGCCGTGCGGAAGGATTCGACTACGACGGCTGGAACAGGTTGCGCGACGAAGGACTCTGGCGTTTGATCGTGCCGGTCGACCGTCCGGCCGGCAACGAGAATTGGTGGAGTTTCACAGCAGCGCTGGAAGGCTTGTCGTCGACGATCGTCACGCCGGAATTGTTGCTGTCGGTCATCGCGCAAGCCGGCATGGTGCGCGCGCTCGCACGACATGGCACGCCAGACCAGCAAAGCCGCTACCTCGATGCAATCCTGCGCGGAGAAGTCAGCGCAACGGGCATCGCGGAGCCGACCACGGGCACCGACGTGCGCAGCATCACCACTTCGCTGACAGAGGTGGGCGGCGAATATCGCCTGAACGGCAGCAAGTTCAACATCGCACATGCACCGATCATGGACTTCGCGCTGATCGTCTGCCGCGTGGGCAACGCGGATACGAACAACATCGCGCTGGTACTGCTCGACAAAGGCGCGCCGGGCTTCGCGCCGGGCTGCATCGACGACAAGCTCGGCAATCGCAATCTACCCACCGGCGCGCTGTATTTCGAAGACGTACCGGTGCGCAAGTCTCAAGTGCTGGGCGTGCCCGGCCGCGGGCTCGGCACATTGATCGACATCATCTCGCTGGGACGCTTGTATTACGGTCTCGTCGCCGCGCATTTAGCCGAGCCCGCGCTGCGCGATGCGCAACAGTACGCCGCGCATCGCGACAGCTTCAAGAGCACGATCGACCAACACCAGTACGTGCAAAAGCGCATCGTCGATATCCGTATCGGCATGGAACGCTCGCGCTGGCTCGCGTATGGAGCACTTTCGCAATTGCTGGCCGGGCATCGTGAAGCGCTGCTGTCGTGCTCGATCGCGAAACTCGTTGGCGCGGAGGATCTGATCAATGCCGCGACGAGTCTCGTCAAGCTTTACGGCAGCCTCGGCTATCACAACGGCAAGGTCACCGAACTGATGAGAAACGCGCTAGGTTTCGCCAGCGTCGGCGGCACCGAAGAAATGCATCGCAAGAATATTTTCAACCAGATGCAGCGTCTGGCCACGTGATCCGACGTTCGCGAGCGGCGGCAGGCAAGCCCCCGGTCATATCACTCGCGTGTCGAACTTGAGGAGCAGAACATGTCTCTAGCGCTTAGAGATCGAGAAACGGTAACCGCGGCGAAAATCGTCAAACCCGC
The DNA here is from genome assembly GCF_001522865.1 of Burkholderia sp. TSV86. Lineage (GTDB taxonomy): Bacteria > Pseudomonadota > Gammaproteobacteria > Burkholderiales > Burkholderiaceae > Burkholderia. The sequence goes on from NZ_LOWB01000032.1 coordinate 48,683, forward strand.
CACACTGAAAAAAGTATTGCCGCGCGGTGCGCGCCAGCAGCAATGCGTGATCGAATCACGACGTGCAATAGCGGAAATCCTGCACGGCGCGAGCGATCGGCTGCTCGCGATCGTCGGCCCTTGCTCGGTGCACGATCCGCACGCGGCGCTCGAATTCGCCGAGCATCTCGTCATCGAGCGAAGACGGCTGGCCGACGACATTGAGCTTGTGATGCGCGTCTACTTCGAGAAACCTCGCACGACGATCGGCTGGAAGGGGCTCATTAACGATCCGTTGCTCGACGGCAGCTTCGAGATCGAACAAGGGCTGCAAACAGCGCGTCAACTCATGCTCGATATCACCGGCATGGGGTTGCCGATCGCAGTCGAGTTCCTCGATTTGGCCACGCCGCCCTACTTGTCGGATCTCGTTAGCTGGGGCGCCATCGGCGCGCGCACCACGCAGTCTCAGGTACACCGCGAACTCGTCTCGGGCCTGCCATGTTCGGTCGGCTTCAAGAACAGCACCGAAGGCAGCGTGCAAGTAGCGATCGATGCGATCCGCGCCACCAACCAACCTCATCGCTTCCTTGCCGTCGATAACGACGGTGAGCTGGCGAAGGTGACGAGCGCGGGCAATCGCGATTGCCATCTCGTGCTGCGCGGCGGCAAACAGCCGAACTACGACGCATGCAGCATCGATGCAGCCGTGAGTGCTCTGAAAGCGGCCGGCGTGCTCGCGCGCGTCGTCATCGATGCGAGTCACGGCAACAGCGGCAAACATCACGAAAATCAATTACTCGTTTGCGACAGTCTCGCTGCACAGCTCGGCTTCGGCGACGATCGCATCGCGGGTGTGATGATCGAATCGAATCTCGTCGAAGGACGGCAGAACGTCGAACCGGGCAAGCCGCTCGTCTACGGACAAAGCATCACGGATAGCTGCATCGGCTGGAGCGACACCGTGCATTGCCTCGACACGCTCGCACATGCCGTTCGCGAGCGACGCCTCGTGCGCATGCTCGAAGACGCCGCGTCGGTCGTCCGCTTCGCGGCGGCCTGAGCGGCGGACCGGAACACCGGCGTCATCCGCGCACCGCATCTCACTCGTGCAGCCTTGTCCGGCAGCGGACGAGGCCATCGATGCGGCGCGCTTTCACCGAACGGAGCGCGAAATGACCGACCTATCCATTGGGCGCACACCAACGCCGAACGACGAGATCGCTCGACATCGCACCGCCATCATGACCATCGATGAACGATTGATTGCACTGCTCAACGAACGGCTCGATCATGCACAAGCGATCGGCCAGGTGAAGCGCTCGATGGGCGAGCGCGTGCACCAGCCTGCGCGCGAACAAGAAATCCTGGCCTCGCTCGGCGAGTGCAGTTCGGGGCCGCTTACATATTCACACGTGCGCGCGATTTGGACTGAGATCTTTCGCATTAGCCACACGTTGCAGGAGGGCCCGACGGTCGCATTTCTCGGACCGCCCGGCACTTATACTGAAGATGCGATGCACACGCATTTCGGCCATAGCGTGCACGCGTTGCCGTGCGACAGTATCGATGCCGTGTTTTGCGCGATCGACGCAGGCTCGGCCCACTATGGTGTGGTTCCGATCGAGAATTCCACCGAAGGGACCATCATGCGCACGCTCGATCTCGTGCTCGACAAATCGATGCAGATATTCGCCGAGGTCGCGCTGCCGATTTCGCATTGCCTGATGTCGGCCGACGGACGGATGGACGGCATTGCGAGCGTCACCGCGCATCCGCAGGCGCTCGGACAATGCCGCCGTTGGCTCGATGCGAATCTGCCGCACGCCGAGCGGGCGCCAGCGGCCAGCAATGCGCACGCGGCGCGGCTGGCGAATACCGCGCCAGGCATGGCCGCGATAGCCAGCCGCCGCACGGCCGCGCGCTATGCGCTGACGGTGCTTGCAGCCGATATTCAGGACGAACGGCTCAACAGCACGCGGTTTTCGATCATAGGCAAGCACGCTGCTGCGCCGCGCGACGACGAGCGCACACTTATCGCCGTTGAGCTGGAAAACAACACTGGCGCGCTCCTACGTTGCCTCAGCCCGCTCGCAGCACGTTGCCTCGCCGTTACTCGCATCGATTCGCGGCCGCTCAAAAGCGAACTCTGGGCTTACCGGTTCTTCATCGAAATCGGCTGCTGTCGACATCACCCCAACCTGCTCGACGCGCTGCACGAGCTACGTACCGCCGTCACGTCGCTGCGCGTGCTCGGTGCATATGCCGCGACGGCCACATACGGCGAGCGGCGTGCGCAACGCGGGATCGAAATCCCTGCCGTGCTTCGCGCAATCAATCAGGATTCCTCTCATGCAAACCGAATTTGAACGAACCACGCGCCGCGTGGACGCGATTTTCACCGGCTATGACACGCGTGCGATCGTGATGCTGCGCACGTGCTCTGCCCTGTTGCGCGACAAGGATGCGTTGCAATGGTTCGCGCGCGCGCGCGAAAGCTACGCCAACGAACTCGAACTGCTATTGCTCTATTTGCCGCCGGACAGGCCGTGCAGCGCAGTGGACGAGCCGGCGGCATCGGGAGCCGGCAGCGGGTCGCTTCAGCGGGAATCGATAAGCGCCGGTGAAATCGTCTGGCCCGCGTTCGACCTGCACAACCCACTCGCCGCGCAGATCAAACGCGGGCGTAACGGTACGCAAGCCGACGCAGTAACGGTTTCAACCTGGGCGCTATGCGAGCCGCCGCAGGAATCGGGCGGCACAGGATCGAGCGCGCCGCCAACTTTTCTCGAAGCGCTCTGCGCGTCGCGCAATGTCGGCTGGCTGCTGCCGTTCCGGCCGAACACGAGCATCGAGCAGATGGCCGCGGCGGCACATCTCGACGTCGGTGACTTGCCGCGGACAGTGATTGATTTGGGCGCGATCGAAGCGATGACGAGCGCGACCATTGCAAAACAGGCGCATCGGGCCGTCTGCGAACTTGTGACGAGCGTGTGCCCGCCATGCGGCATCGCACTGGGACCGGCGGTGTTTGCAGGACCTGCACCGTCAGACGCACACGCATGGCGGGTCGACGCCATCGAGGCACTGCTCGACGAAATCGCCAATGCGGTTATGACACGTTGGGTTACAGCGTTCACGCGTTCGGCATTCTCATTGCGCTCGCGGCTCTGATTCAACGATGCTATCGCGTCAACCAAAACCGCTTGCCAGCCAATAAAAAATGACGCCCGCGCCCGGCAGCACCAAGCCAACGATAGGCCGGCCGAGCGCGCCGAAACACAACGGCCAAAGCGACGCACCGACATTCTGCAAAATCGTACGCAGACCGATCACCCGCCCGACATCCCGTTTCGCCGCGACGTCATGAACCAGCGCGAGAAGGTTCGGCTGCGCCGTTCCGAGCGCAAGCCCTAAAAATATGGCGAGCACGCACATCGTCACGAAGCTCGTGTGCCACGGATAATGTTCGCGCAAGTCGTCATTCCGACGTGCTTCGCGCGTTCGCCCAGCGCAGCGACCTTCGGCAGATTCTCTGCGTTGCAGGTGACGCACATGACAGACATCGGCACGTCCGCCAGCTCGTCGATATCGTCGATTTCAACGTCTGCGGGTGAAATCATGACGCCGGAGCGAACCGAATCGTGCCGTGCCAGAGATGCAAGAAACACGTTGGAGCACTGCGCAATGGTCGTCGTGTAACGCTCGAGGCGGCAGCGCCGGAAATAACCAACTTCGATGATGTCAACGCCGGATGAAACCAGACGAGTCAAAATCGCACTGATCTGCGCAGCGGAGAAGTCGTGACCATTGATATAACCGCCATCCCTGAGCGTACAATCGAGCAGCGTGATCGTTCACGGCCGCTCGGTCTGAAACGAGTGTGAATTCATGGACAGAGTTTCGATTTAACATCGAATGAACACCTGCCTATTTATAAACACCGTAAAGGCATATTCGTTAATTTTTAATACGGCACGTGCCGAGGCGAATCTTCATCACCATCAATCGTTTCTGCATCATGCATCAGCGGTCACCCGAGCGAAGGGGACGATCGCTGGGCCCAACTGATTCAGAATTCCACAACCAAATTCCAATCAGGCATTCACCGATACAAAAGCCTGATTCAAGTTCAATCAAGCTATACGAATTGGCTACACGGGGCGGGCCAGAGTATGTACACAACCACGCAATCCGCGCACAGTCCGAGCCTATCGGTCTTTGCAAAAACCGAGGTGAAAATAACCAACAAACCAATTGGCAGGACTAAGAGCGGTAAGAAGCTCGCGATCGGACCAGATAGCGGGCAAAGACGAATAGAACTGCTCCCCGCATGGACAAAGTTCCTCGGAGATTGGCCATTGACGTGTTATCGTGCAACGCAGCAATGCATTCGCATCGTCGCCCGTTATGCATGAAAAAGATCTGTCTTAATTCATAGTGATGCTAATTGAATAGCACCGCACGGCGGAAATGAAAAATACGCATCCATGTATGCTCTGGCCGCATGCATGGATGCCACTCACGCGCCAATGCGCTCGTCGATTCGCTCATCCTGGGATAGCAGCCAGCGCTTGAACATCGTGGCCGCGCGATTCATCGAGCGGCCTTTGGGCGTGACCACGTAGTAACCGCCGCCGAAGGCCGCGGTTTCGCGCGTCGCGCGAATCAGACTCCCCTGCTCCAGATAGCCGTCGATCATCTGACGCCAGCCGAGCACCGGACCCTGCCCATGAAGCGCCATTTGAACCAACTGCGGATAGTGGTTCGATACGATGACTTTCGGATTTTTCGGCATCACGATTCCATTCAACTCTAACCAATCCTCCCATTACATCCAGGATCGCTGCAGATCGTCACGCGCCAGCAATATCTCGTTCACGAATTCACCGGGTTTGAGCAGTCGGCCGCCGAGATAATTCGGCGAACAAACCGGAAAAACCTCTTCGTCGATCAACTGCATTGCATCGAAATGCGGCCTGCATTGGTCGCGCAGGTAATACAGCCCGACATCGAACTCCGATGGCGCAAGTGCAGCGGGACTATCGGATACGATAAGCCGCAGGTTGACATTCGGATGGACCGCGCAAAACGAGCCGATGCGCGGAGCCACCCATAGCGTGGCAACCTCGGACGAACACGCGACAGAAAGATCGAGATTTCCGTAACGCGTCATGATGTCGGAAGTGGCTTCCGAGCATTCGCTAGGCAAGAATCTCACTCGGTCGACATACCGCTCGCCTCACATTCGTGCCGCCGCAACGGAACGTCGAACTCTGCACGAAGTTGCACGGCAGTGCCTTCGACGTGGCTTTGAAGAGGATGACGCGGAAAATGAAAAGCAGCGGCCGGGCGCGTTCGAATGAATGCCTGCGTCGAATGAAATGGCTTACAACAATACCGGCGAATTCTTTTAATTCTTGGCCGCCGCATACCTAACCGGTATGTGAGGCTCGAAAGAGCCTACTGCGCGCGCCGCCCATCGCACTGCAAAGAGCGGCACGCACCGCACTCAGAGCCTTGCCGCGAGCCGCGAGCCTTGATCGATCGCGCGCTTCGCATCAAGCTCCGATGCCAAGTCCGCGCCGCCGATCAGGTGCACCGGCACGCCCGCGGCCCTCAGCGGCTCATACAGCGAGCGATCCGATTCCTGCCCCGTGCATAACACGATCGTGTCAGCCTCGATCACGGTCCGATCCTTGCGCGCTTCGCCAAACGTCACGTGCAGCCCCGCATCATCGATCAGTTCGTAATTCACGCCGCCGACCATCTCTACGCCCTTCATCTTCAGCGTCGCGCGATGAATCCAACCAGTCGTCTTGCCCAGCCCCTTGCCGAGCCCGGTTGCCTTGCGTTGCAACAGCGTGACGCGGCGCGCGGGCGGCGACACCCGGGCGCGCGTCACGCCGCCACGCTCGAGCGCGGGATCGGTGACACCCCATTCAGCCTTCCATGCATCGAGATCGAGCGCCGGCGATTCGCCATCCTGAACGAGAAACTCGGATACGTCGAAGCCGATCCCGCCTGCGCCAACCACCGCGACACGCGCACCGACCGGTTTATTGCGCGCGAGCACGTCGATATAGGTCAGCACCTTCGGATGGTCCTGGCCGGGGATGCGCGGATTGCGCGGCGTCACACCGGTCGCGAGTACGACATCATCGTATTTCGCGGCGATCAGCTCGGCCGGCGCGACACGTTGATTCAAATGCAACGCCACCCCGGTCAATTCGATCTGCCGTCCGAAATAACGCAGTGCCTCGTGGAATTCCTCCTTGCCCGGAATCCGCTTGGCCATGTTGAACTGGCCGCCGATCTCGGCCGCCGCATCGAACAAATCGACGTGATGCCCGCGCTGCGCGAGTACCGTCGCGCATGCTAGGCCCGCCGGCCCGGCACCGATCACCGCGATACGTTTGGCTTTCGCCGCTCGCACATAGTTCAGCTCCGTCTCGTGACAGGCACGCGGATTCAACAAGCACGATGCAACCTTATTCTTGAACGCATGATCGAGGCACGCCTGATTGCAGCCGATGCAGACATTGATTTCGTCGACGCGCCCTTCGGCCGCCTTTTTCACAAACTCGGCGTCGGCGAGAAACGGCCGGGCCATCGACACCATGTCCGCGCAACCGTCGGCCAGAATCCGCTCGGCGACTTCGGGCCGGTTGATCCGATTCGTCGTTACGAGCGGAATGCCGACCTCGCCTTTCATTTTTTGCGTCACCCATGCGAATGCGCCGCGTGGCACGGACGTCGCGATCGTCGGCACCCGCGCCTCGTGCCAGCCGATCCCGGTGTTGATCAGCGTCGCGCCCGCGCGCTCGATGGCCTTTGCGAGCATCACGACTTCGTCCCAGTTGCTGCCGTCCGGAATCAGATCGAGCATCGACAACCGGTAGATGATGATGAAGTCACGGCCGACGGCCTCGCGCGTGCGCGTCACGATCTCGACCGGCAGGCGCATCCGGTTTGCATACGATCCGCCCCATTCGTCCTTGCGATGGTTGGTGTGCATCGAGATGAACTGATTGATCAGATATCCTTCCGATCCCATGATCTCGACGCCATCGTACCCCGCCTCACGCGCAAGCGACGCGCAGCGCACGAACGCGCGGATTTGCCGCTCGATGCCGCGCGCGGTCAGCTCGTGCGGCGTGAACGGCGAAATCGGCGATTGGATGCGCGAAGGTGCGACTGCGAACGGATGATAGCCGTAGCGCCCCGTATGCAGAATCTGCAGTGCGATCTTGCCGCCGTGCGCATGCACCGCGTCGGGAATCACGCGATGCCGCCGCGCCGCCGCCGTCGTCGACAACGTACCGCCGAACGGTTTCGTCCAGCCGGCGACATTCGGCGCGAAGCCGCCCGTGACGATCAAACCGGCGCCGCCGCGCGCGCGCTCGGCGAAATAGTCGGCAAGACGCGGCAACGTCTTGCGGCTGTCCTCGAGGCCGGTATGCATCGACCCCATCAGCACGCGATTGCGCAGCGTCGTGAAGCCGAGATCGAGCGGAGCAAGCAAATGGGGAAACAGGGTCGTCATGGTCTATTGAAGGGAAAATGGTTGTGTGCACATCGTAAGCGCAACCTCGCTTGTCCGTGAGGGGGCAAACAGCCATAATACTTGTCATTTTCGGCCAATCTTGGCCATTTATCATGGTGCGACGCACGATCAAGGACAATCTGGGCCTGCGGCGGCCGACAATCCCGGTTGCTTATTTGCGGCATTTGCTGAAGGTCTTCGAGGAACGCGGCATCGATCCGCGCGACGCCCGCGCGGGCACCGGGCTGCACGACGACGTGCTCGACGAGCCGAACGCGCGTGTCGCGCCATCGCAATGGGGTCGGCTCGTGCTAAATGCAATGCGGCTGAGCGGCGACGAAGGCATCGGCTTCGAACTCGGCCTGCGGCTGCGCATGTCGGTACACGGCTTTCTCGGCTACGCGGCGTTGACCGCAGCCGATCTGCGCGCGTCGCTATCGGTCAATGCGCGTTACTTTCGGATGCGCAATCGACAATACCGGCTGCAATACACGGAGCGCGAGGACGGCGTGTTGCTGGCGCTGCACGGCGTCCAGCCAAGCCCGGTGCTCCAGCATCACGCGATGTTCGAGATCGTGCTCACCGGCATCGCACAAAACGTGAGCACGGTTACGGGGCACGTGGATCCGCCAATCGAGTTGCAATTTACCTGGCCTGAGCCGGACTATTACACGCGCTACCGCGACCGGCTGCCGCCCGTGCGTTTCGGTTGCGCGGCCAATGCGCTATGGGTAGCGCGCAGCGCACTCGACTGGCCGCTGCCGCTTGCCGACGAAGTCGCGCATCAACAAGCGCTCGCGCAGGTCGAACGCGAATACGCGCACGTGCGTCACGACGAAGGCGATTTCGTCGCGCGGGTGCGCGCGGAGCTTGTTCTGACCGAACGCGGCTATCCTGACCCGGACGAGTTGGCCAAACGCCTGCTGATGTCGACGCGCACCCTGCGGCGGCGTCTGCTCGACGCGGGCTCCGGCTATCGCTCGCTCGTCGACGAAGCGCGGCTGCGTGATGCGCGCCACATGCTGCGCGCATCCGACCTCGATCTGAGGACGATCGCCGAACGCCTGCAATTCACCGATCCGGCAAATTTCACACGCGCGTTTCGCAAATGGACCGGGCAAACGCCCAGTGCGTACCGGCGCGGCGAACAAGCGCCCAACTATTGAGCGCGACGCGCTTGGTACGCGTTATTTTCCAGGTACAGGTCCGTCAGTCTGTCAATCTGCCAACACCAATCATTACGGATTACTTTCTTTTTATACCAAGAATATTCGACTAACAAAGCAATACCCCGGCGATACGGCACTCGCCACACCCACGCGGCGTAACGATATGCCGGTGCTCATGACAATGCGTCTATACAGGGCTTTCTGGTACGCACCGGAGGCCAGCCGCTGGATTAAGCTGGTCGAGAAATCTTATTCGAGCCGCAGCGTGCTGCAATGCGTGCTATACGAGTGCGCTCGAATCGTTCAGGTTGTACCCGCGCTAACGGTTCGCTCCTTCCCGAATCGATCGATCCACCGCGAATTATCGAGCGGCATTCGCACTGCATTGCAATGCATCGTGCGTCCGGCAAGCCGTCGACAGCACGCCCATATTGCTATAAATATATAGCTATATTAAAGTAGCAAACATGATCAAGAATCCGCACCTCCAATTGGCCTGCCGGCTTCGCGGCGCAGTCACCGGGCTCAGCCGCCGTCTGCGCCGCGAGGCGCAGAATCACGCCGATCCCGTACAGTTCTCGCAACTTCTGCTGCTCGGCGCAATCGACCGTCTCGGGGGCGATGTCACCCCGTCCGAGCTGGCGGTAGCGGAGCAGCTACGCTCATCGAATCTCGCCACGCTGCTGCGCGAGCTAGAGGACAACGGCCGCATCGAGCGCCACGCCGATCCGCAAGACGGCCGAAAAACCCGCGTGTCGTTGACCGCGGACGGCAAGCATCTGCTGTACGGCAATCGAACGAAGCGCGAGGAATGGCTCGTGCGCGCAATGAACGAATGCCTCACCGCCGACGAACGCGCATTGCTCGTCGCCGCAAGCCCGCTGCTCGAACGGCTTGCGCAATACGAAAACGCGCCAGGCGGGGAGCCCTCTCTCCCCTCTCGCAGGAGTTTCCGATGAAAACCGCACTAATCGGGCTCGACTACATCGTCGACATCATGCATCCCACCGGCAAGATTGCACGCTGTGCCACGCATGCGGCACAGCGCAACGTCGTCGGCCGCTTCAACCAGGCGCTGTCGATCGCAGCCCAAAAGGACTGGCTGCGCATCGCCGTCAAGGTCGGCTTCGAACCGGGCTACCCGGCCATCCCCACGCACTCGCCGATGTTCTCTCGTGCAAAGGAATTTGGCGCGCTCGACTTGAGCGGCCCCGGCACCGCGTTTCATCCGGATCTCGACGCAGGCGCGGTACAACTCGTCGTCGTCAAGCCGCGTGTCAGCGCGTTCTACGCAACCCGCCTTGAGGCCGCATTGCGCGCGAATCGCGTCGAGCGTGTGATCGTCACGGGCGTCAGCACGACATGGGCAGTGCAGGCCACAGCTCGCGACGCGCACGACCGCGACTACGACACCCTCGTGCTCGAGGATGCGTGCGCCGCCGCGACAGACGACGAACACCAACGCTCGATCGACATGCTGCGCGGCATCGCGCGAATCGTCACGGTTGACGAGCTGGCTACACTCTGAGCCTATCGGCAACGCCACGGAACGCCGAGATGCGCGACACCTTCGCCGCCCGGATCGCCGGCGCGCTGAACTTGCCGGCATTGCGCCACACGCTTGCGGTGTGCATACCGGTTATCACGTCTTACGCGGTGACCGGCGATAAGCGTTGGTTACTGGCGGCAATCGCGACGATCTCGGTCACGATTGCCGTCGAGCGCGTCGGCGTCGCGCCGCTCGGCACGCTCGTTCACGGCGCGGCAATCGTCATCGGCTTTCTGTTGCTGTCGTTCGCGCTGAGTGGGTGGCCAACGTTCGTTGCCGGCTGCGCGGCACTCGCCGCAACTGCCGTCGCGTTATCGCGCTTCGGTGCACGATTGCGCTCGCTCGGCAACTTCGTCTTTATCCCATCGCTATATCTGACCTGCGAAGCCGCTGCCTCGCGCCAGCCGGCGCAATCGCTAATACCCTTTCTATGCGCGGCAATGCTGCCGCCCGTCGCGCTCGCTTGCATCAACACGCTGCGCAGCGCGCCCGCCGGGCAGCGCATGCGTATGCTCGCGCGCTTGCACGATGCGCGCGATCTCGGCCCGCCCGTCGCGCCTGGCGACGTCGCGCAAACGGCTATCGCGGTGATGCTCGCGGTTTCCGCCGCCGCGATGCTCGTCGAATGGCGTCACATCGACAACGGACAATGGGCGATCTGGTCGGCCGCGAGCGTCGTGGCCGGCAATTCGTCGAGTGCGCACCGCAAGCTGCGCGATCGTACCCTCGGCGCGCTGTTGGGCGTGCCGAGCGGGCTCGCGATCGGCATGCTGCTGCCGCACGGCACGCTCGTCTACATACTCGCCACGCTCGCGTCGATCGTCACGCTCGTCGCGTTCCGCCACTATGCAACCGGTTTCGGCGCACGCTGCGCCTGCATCGCATGCGCGTCGTGGGTCGCGCAGCAGTCGGCGGCGATTGCCGCCGAACGCGTCGCCGACGTGCTGCTCGGCGGCGCGATCGGCGTCGCGTTCGCCCTGGCAACGCACCGGCTCGCAGTTCCGCTCATGCAGAGGTGCGCCACCCACCCGGAGCGGCATCAGGTCCATTGACGGCTCGCTCCGGGCGCTTCGTTTCGTTATCCGAATCCGGGCTCGGCCTCACGCTCGCCGCCCGCCGGAGCACGCTACGCGTTGCCCGTCTAGCGGCCAACCACCAAACGGCGCAGGCCCGAATCGCGTGTCGACGCACTCAGGCCGGCTCCCCAGAAAAGAAAGCGGCCGGCCCCAAACAGAGCCGGCCGCTTTTCCGGATGCGGCGATGCGGTGCAACCGCTGTACCGCTAAGCCGTCTCGCGATTCGGCGGCACGCGCGCTGCTTCGTGCTTGTCATGCGCCGACGCATGTTCGGCGATCCACGGCGCAATCTCCATATCTTCGTAACACACGAAACGGGACTTGTTGACGAGCCGATAGCCGAACCACACGGCCAGGAAAAGCGGAATCCCAATATAAGTTGCGAGCACGCCGATCCAATCGATCTTGTTCGACAGGAATGCTTGATAATCCTGACCTAGTGCAATCACGACACATAACACGAACGCAAAGATCGGCCCATAAGGAAACAGTTTCGACTGATACGGCAACTGATCGACCGAATAGCCCTGGCGAATGAAGCCCTTGCGAAAACGATAGTGGCTGACCGCAATACCGAGCCAAGCGATGAAACCCGTCATCCCCGACGTGTTCAACAGCCACAGATAAACCGTCTTGTCGCCGTACAAGGATGACAGAAAACACAGCGCGCCGACCGCCGTCGTCGCGTATAGCGCATTGCGCGGCACACCGCTTGCCGACAGTTTCGCGAACAATTTCGGTGCGCGCCCCTCGGTCGCGAGGTTGTAGAGCATCCGCGTCGACGCATACATCCCCGAGTTGCCCGCCGACAGCACCGCAGTCAAGATGACCGCATTCATCACGCCAGCGGCGAACGCGAGGCCCGCATGCCGGAACACCAGCGTAAATGGGCTGACGCCAACATCGGTCACGTCGCTCTTCAACAGATTCGGATCGGTGTACGGAATCAGTATTCCGATCACGAAAATCGCCAGCACATAGAACAACAGAATGCGCCAGAACACTTGGCGGACCGCGCGCGGAATCGTCGTGCGCGGATTCTCGGATTCACCCGCGGCAACGCCGATCAGCTCGGTGCCCTGGAACGAAAAGCCCGCGATCATCGCAACGCCCATCATCGCCGGCAGTCCGCCGACGAACGGCGCATCGCCAATCGTGAAGTTGCGCCAGCCATCGCTCGGGCCACCCTTCAGGATACCGAAGATCATCAACAGCCCGACGCCGATGAACGCGAGCACGGTCACAACCTTGATCAGCGCGAACCAGTATTCCGCCTCGCCGAAACCGCGCACCGTCAAGACGTTGAGCACGAACATCACGCTGAGAAAGAGCGCACTCCACCAGATGCCCGGCACGTCGGGAAACCAGTAATGCATGACGAGCTGCGCGGCGACAAGCTCGACTGCGATCGTCACCGCCCAGTTGTACCAATAGTTCCAGCCGAGCGCGAAGCCGAAGCCCTCGTCGACATATTTGGCGCCATAAGTCGAAAACGAACCTGACACCGGCATGAACGCGGCCATCTCGCCCAGGCTCGTCATCAGGCAATAGACCATCGCGCCGATCAGCAGATACGCGAGCATCGCGCCGCCGGGCCCTGCCTGTGAAATCGACGCGCCGGACGCGACGAACAGGCCCGTGCCGATCGAACCGCCGATCGCGATCATCGTCAGGTGACGGGCTTTCAAGCTGCGGCGCAGCGTCGGGGGATTCGATTGGTAGGAGGAACTGTCGGAATTCGGTTTTGGTGACATAACAGGTTGGCAAGGGAGCGCGGGCGACAAAGCGGCGCCGCGCCGGGCAGGCTGCCGGCAGGCGGCGCGCCGCGGAACGAACGGCGGCGCATCGCCGATGCCAACCGGGCGACGCGCCGTCTCTATTTTTTTGCGCAGCGCGGATTCTACCCGATTCGAAGCCGTGCGCCCGCACTGCGTGCGCGGCCGTGACCGGCGCAAAGCGCTTGCCGATCAAGGGGTTGCATCGCACGCCAGCGGGCGGGCACAACATGCGCGGCTTGCCGGCCGCGGCGCAACGAGCCACGCGCCGAAAAAAGGAAAGGCCGCTCGTAGCGGCCTTTCTCGTCTCCCTGATTTGCCTGCTATTGCTACTTACGTTGCCTGCTGCACCGGGTGCAGCGGCACCCGGCGCGGCGCGGCGAATGCCGCTTGGCGCGCATTGCTCGCATCGATCTCGGCGATCAGGCTGTCGAGGCCCTCGAGATGCACGCTGTTATCGTGATCCCACGGATGGAAACCCGGCCGGAAGTAATCGAGCCATTCGCGCGCGATCAGCGCAAAGATCCCGTTCTTCGGACTCCACAGATATCTGACGAGCTTGCCGACGCCTGGCACTTTGCCGAAGCGGCGGCGATGCGCGATCATCAGCCGTGTGTTGAAATCGAACAGCGTCGTCCAGAACACCACTGTGACGAGCAGCATCATGCTGGCACGCAACAAATAGCTGGACAGGCCCGGCTTCATCACGGTGCGCCACACGTCGTAGGCCACCCCCTTGTGCTCGGTCTCTTCCATCGAGTGCCAATGCCACATCTGCCGGTAGCCGTCGACATCGCTCACCGTAATGCGGTTCGCGAGCACCAGGCCCGTAAACATCGCCGTGTAATGCTCGAGCGCCATCGTCACCGCGAGTTGCATCGAATGCGGCAACACCTTCTTGAACCAGCCGAGCACCGTCCACAAGCGTTTATCGAGCTTGTGCGCGGGCATGCCCGCCGCCTGCAGCAGATCGTTGAATTCGACGTGCTCGCGCGTGTGCATCGCTTCCTGGCCGATGAAGCCGGCAACGTCGCGCTTGAGCGACGGCTCCTCGATGCGGTCGCGATAGTTGCGCACCGAGTCCATGAAGAAGCGCTCGCCCGCCGGAAACAGCAGCGACAACGCATTGAACAGGTGGGTAACGCCCACGCCCTCCGTATGCCAGTCGCAAATGCGCTCAGGCGGCAGGGCGAAACGAATATCGCGGCGAATGATTGCATTCACATTCATTTGGATGTCTCCATATCGCCCCCCCCCCGACGGGGCGTAGGTGCGACTCATTGCAGCCCCGAAGGTTTGGTTGGGAAACGGGGAATTTGGTCGCCATTCTTTATTGAATCATCACACAACGTTACATTGATTGATGTCATCATAGATCACGATATCGGCCCGCGCAAGGCCGGATTTCCACTATGTCGGTCGAAATCATTCGCCGGCTTCACGTCTCGCCGGCCATCCAACTGAATCGGCCCGTCGGGCTGGGCGTCGTGGCCCGCCGGGCGCGGCCGACACCCGGCCACGGCCCCTGCCGCGCTGGCGCTTCAGCGGCCGAACGCGTGCTGCAAACGCCGCGCGATCCGCCGGGCTTCGTCGAACGACGCAACGTTCGTAAAACCCAGCAGCAAGCCATCCGGCCCAGTTCCCGCCGCGTAGCGCGCCGACAGCGGCTGGCAGCCCAAGCCCGCGTGCTGCGCACGTTGCGCGAGCGTCCGGTCGCCGGCACGCCCGGCCAAGCGCACGACGAGGTGCATGCCGCCGTGCGCCAGATCGATCTGCACGCGCTGCGCGAAGACCTCCGTCAGCGCCTCACAAAGCCAGGCTCGGCGGCGCGCGTACAGGGCGCGCATTTTCTTCAAATGGCGCGCCAGATGGCCGGCGTCGATGAAGTCCGCGACGACGGCCTGGGTCAGCCACGGCACTCCGGCCGACGACGCGTCGAGCGCGTCGGCAAACGCCGGGATCAGCCGTTTCGGCACGACGAGATAGCCAAGCGACAGGCCCGGCGCCAGCACTTTCGAAAAACTGCCCGCGTACAGCACGCGCTCGTGCGTATCGAGATGCTTGAGGGCCGGCAGCGGAAAACCGCTGTAGCGGAATTCGCCGTCGTAGTCGTCCTCGACAATCCAAGCCCGCGCGGCCGATGCCCATTCGAGCAGCTTCAGGCGGCGCGGCAGGCTCATCGATACACCGAGAGGTGCCTGATGCGAAGGCGTAACGACCGCCATCGCCGCGTGCGGCGCTCGGCGCACGCCCTCCTCGACGACGAGCCCTTCGCCGTCCACCGGTATCGGGCACACGCGCATCGCGCAACGGGCGAGCACGGCGCGTGTCGGCAGATGGCACGGATCTTCCACCCACACCCGATCGCCAGTGCGCAGCAGCGCGCGCTCGATCAGCGACAACGACGCCCGATACCCGGCGGTGATCACCACCTGCTCCGCCCGGCAACGCACGCCGCGCGACACGAGCAGATAGCTCGCAATCGCGTCGCGCAGCGGCCGGTAGCCGAATGGATCGCCATACGCGAGGTCGGCCATGGCTTGCGCACGAACGCGTCGGCCAGCGAGCCTCGACCAGAGCTTGCGGGGAAACGCATCGAGTGCCGGAATGCCGAGTTGCAGCGGCAATGGCAGCTCGGCACGCCAGCCGTCCGAAAGGGCGGGCCGGTTGCGCTCATCGTCGCGCACCCGGCTTGGCGTGACGCGCGTGGGCGTGAGATGCGGCGATACGACGGTGCCGGCCGCCCCTTGAGCGAGCACGTAACCTTCGCCGGCAAGCCGCTGATACGCAGCCTCGACGGTGCCGCGCGCGACGCCGAGCGCGCTCGCCAGGCTGCGCGTCGAAGGAAGCCGCGCGCCGGGACGCAGCGCGCGGCCGGCAATCGCATCGCGAAGGCGGTCATATATCTGCTGCGACAGCGAAATACGGCTGTCGAGACGATCGACGGAAAATTCGAACGCTTCGGAGGCTCGTGCCGCTTGACGCGGATCGTTCATGGCTTACTCAAATAGTCGTTTTTTGGCTCTTTTGACTGGGTCATGTTAACGCGACACTGGGCCACCGTCACACTCGCTTCATCTCCATCGTCACCGATCATGAACGAAACCGTCTTTGTCGCCGGTGCCGCGGGCGCAATCGGCACGATGCTCGCACCGCTGCTCGTGAGTGCGGGCTATGTGGTCTACGGCACCACGCGCCGGGCCGAGCGCTGCGCGGCTATCGAAGCGGCGGGCGCGCGGCCCGTGCTCGTCGACGTATTCGACCGAGCCGCGCTCGTGCGCGAAGTCGAACGCATCGCACCGGCGATCGTCGTGCATCAATTGACCGATCTGCCGGCCGGACTCGATCCCGCTCGGATGAGCGACGCAATCACGCGCAACGCGCGGATTCGCGACGAAGGCACGCGCAACCTCCTCGCGGCGGCGCGGGCAGCGGGATGCGCGTGCATCGTCGCGCAAAGCATTGCATGGGCTTATGCGCCCGGCCCCGAGCCATACACGGAAGACCAGCCGCTCGACACCGCGGCCGAAGGCGAGCGCGCGATCACGATCAGCGGCGTGATCGCGCTCGAAACGCAGGTGCTCGGCGCACAGTTGCCGCGATCGGTTGCCACGGTATTGCGCTACGGCAATCTGTACGGCCCAGGCACCGGGCGCGACGCGCCGGCGGGCACGAGCCCGCTGCACGTCGAAGCCGCCGCGTGGGCGGCGTTGCTCGCCGTGCAGCGCTCGCCGGGTGGCATATTCAATGTCGCCGAGGATCGCTCGGCGGTCGATAGCATGAAAGCCAAGCGTGTACTCGGATGGGAACCGGCGCTGCGGCTGCCGGCCAAGCGCCCCCGATGAATGCGGCGTCGAGCGGCCGGCGGCGCGCGCCCGGACGTTCCGGCTACCGCCCGCATCGCTGTCGCAGCGGCAATCACCGAGCGCACCGTCACTCCAGATAAAACGCGTCCGGCAACAATGCATCCGCGCTCGTCACGCGCACATCGCCGTTCATGTTTGCGAGCACGACTTCGAGCGTGGGCTTGCCGAGTTCGATGATCACCTGCCGGCACGCGCCGCATGGCGCGATCGGCCCGTCGGTTTCGCCGACGACCGCAAGCGTCGTGAAATCGCCCGGCCGGTAACCGGCCGCGAGCGCCGAGAACAGCGCCGTGCGCTCCGCACAGTTGGCCAGCCCATACGATGCGTTCTCGACGTTGCAGCCGTGAAAAACCTTGCCGTCCTTCGTCGCGAGCGCCGCGCCGACCTTGAATTTCGAATACGGCGCATAGGCCTTTTCACGCGCGGCCTTCGCCGCTTCGATCATGGTTTCGTGTGCCATGGGATTACCTTTCGTTCATAGATGAAGTTGTGTTGGGTGCATCGGCAGCTCATTGTGCCGCCGCAAGCGGTGCGCAGTTGAAGACGACGAGCGCCGCGCAGTTGCGGACGGATTCGGCGCGACCGGCCGGTTCGCGCCGACCCATTGCTTTCCCGCGACTCGCGCAACCTTATCCGATCGTCAGCCCAGCATGTCATAAATGACGCGCGCTGGCGCCGGCTGCGACGCGCCGATCCGGTACGCACGCCGCACGCTGTCCGCCGCACGCTGCGCCGCGGCGGCGTCGCGCGCATGCACGAGCGCCAGCGGCCGCTGCGCGTCGATGCGCTCGCCAAGCGCGGCCAGCGCGCTCAAGCCGACCGAATAATCAAGCGCGTCGCCGATCTTCGCACGCCCACCTCCCAACTCGACCACCGCCAGCCCGAGCGCGCGCACGTCGATTTGCTCGATCCAGCCGGCCTGCCCGGCAAACACCGGCGCAGCCACCGCCGCGCACGGCAAATACGCGTCAGGCCGCTCAAGCAGATCGGCCGGGCCGCCGAGCGCCGCAACCATCCGCGCGAAACGCTCGGCCGCCGCGCCCGATTCGAGCGCGGCGGCAAGCTGCCGGCGCGCGCCGTCTTCGTCCGGTGCGAGACCGCCCATCGTCAGCATCCGCGCGGCAAGCGCCATGCTGACGCCGAGCAGCCGCTCGGGGCGCGCGGCGCCTGTCAAGCAATCGATCGCGCAACGCACCTCGAGCGCGTTGCCCGCGCATGGCGCAAGCGCCTGATTCATGTCGGTGAGTGTGGCCGCCGTCTTCATCCCCGCGCCATTGCCGACATCGACAATGCTGCGCGCAAGCTCGGCCGCCTTGTCCAAACTCGGCATGAATGCGCCCGAGCCGACCTTCACGTCCATCGCCAACGCTTCGATACCCGCCGCGAGCTTCTTCGACAAAATCGACGCGGTGATCAGCGAAATCGACTCGACGGTCGCCGTCACGTCGCGTACCGCATAGATTCGTTTGTCGGCCGGCGCGAGCTGCGCGGTCTGGCCGACGATCGCCACGCCGACGTCGCGCACCACGCGGCGCAGCGCATGAACATCCGGCGCGATGTCATAGCCGGGAATCGCTTCGAGTTTGTCGAGCGTGCCGCCGGTGTGGCCGAGCCCTCGCCCCGAAATCATCGGCACGTAGCCACCGCACGCGGCAACCAACGGGCCGATCAACAGCGACGTCAAATCGCCGACGCCGCCCGTCGAATGTTTATCGACGACCGGGCCATTCAGGCGCTCGCCGCGCCAGTCGAGCACGTCGCCGGAATCGCGCTGTGCGAGCGTCAGCGCGATACGCGCGGGCAACGGCAGCTCATTGAAGTAGACCGCCATCGCGAATGCCGCGATCTGGCCTTCGGTCACGTCGCCCGTCGTCACGCCGCGCACGAAACACTCGATATCGGCTGCGTCGAGCGTCTGCCGGTCGCGTACCTGGCGAATGAACTCCTGCGGCAGGAACATCGCTTCTCCTTTTACTGTTTGCGGTTGCCGCCGGCGCGCATGGTCACCCGCCCGGCGGCCGCGCCAGCCGATGCGGCGGGCGCGGCCATGAGCGCGTCGGCGTGCTCGCCGTTGGGCAAAGCGGGCTCGGCCGGATGCAGCGCCTTTAGCGCCGGCCCGGCTGATGGGTTTCGATGCAGCGAAAGCGCCATGCGGACTCGCTCACGATAGGGACAAAGACAGAAACAGACCGGCAATCGTCGCACTCATCAGGTTCGATAGCGTCGCGGCCGCGAGCGCGCGCATCCCGTAGCGGGCGACATCCGAGCGCAGCGACGGTTCGATCGCCGTGAAGCCGCCCGTCAGAATCGCGATCGACGAGAAGTTCGCGAACCCGCACAGCGCGAACGATACGATCGCGAGCGTCTTCGGGGCGAGCACTGGCAAGCCCGCCGCCGCAACCTGCGCGGCGTCTTTCAGATACGGCGACAGCGAGCTGTACGCGACGAACTCGTTCAAGATCAGCTTCTGGCCGATAAAACTGCCGGCCACGGGTGCATCGTGCCACGACACACCGATCAGCCACGCAAGCGGCGCAAACAGCGCGCCGAGCAACGATTGCAGCGAGACGCCGGCAAACCCTATCCAGCCCGCGACCACCCCGACCAACGCGTTCAGCAACGCAATCAAGCTGATGAACGCGATCAGCATCGTCCCCACGTTCACCGCGATCCGCATCCCCACGGCCGCGCCCGACGCCGCCGCCTCGATCACGTTCGCAGCGTGCTTGTCGTCGAATTCGAGCGTATCGACATCGGCGTGGCTGCGCTCGGTTGTCGGACACAGCATCTTGCCGAACAGCAGCCCGCCCGGAATCGCCATGAACGACGCGGCGAGCAAATACTCCATCCTGACGCCGAGCCCCGCGTAACCGGCGAGCACCGATCCCGCAACGGACGCCATCCCACTCGACATCGCCGCGAAGATCTCCGTGCGGGTCATCCGGTTGACGAACGGCTTCACGAAGGCGGGCAGCTCGCTTTGGCCGATGAAGATCGTCGCAACGGCCGAGCACGCCTCGATCCGGCTCACGCCGAGCAGCTTCGCGAACGCGGTGCCGACGATCAGAATCAACCACTTCATCACGCCGATGTAATACAGCACCGCGATCAACGACGTGACGAAAACGACCATCGGCAGCACGCGCAGCCCGAACACGAAGCCGGAATCGCCGAACAGCGCAAACATCTTGTCGCCGACGAGGCCGCCGAACAGGAAGCTCAGGCCGTGCTGCCCCATATCGAGCACACTCGTGACGGCGTGCGCGATCGCCGCGAGCACGTCGCGCCCGAGCGGCACGAACAACACGAGCGCGCCAATCGCGATCTGGATCGCAAGTGCGCCGATGACGGTGCGGGCGCTGACCGCCCGCCGGTTGATCGACAGCGCGTAACCGACGCCGAGCAAGACCACGATGCCACACAGGCTGCGCAGAATGTCCAAGATGGATGTCCTCGTAGAAAAGATTCGGAGTCAGAACCGATAACCGACGCTGGCGTAATAGCCCCATCCCGTCGAGCGGTTCTGGAATGGACCGTTGCCGAAATCCAGCGCCGTGCCGCCCCACTGGCCGCCGTTGTGAAAATAGCGGGCCGCTGCCCAGAAGCGCCAGCGCTCGAGTTCGTAGATCAGCACGTTGGTCGCAACGAATGCGGTGTCGGTGCGGGTATCACCGCCTGTCCTTTCACGAAGCCGCGAGCCGAAATCGTAGTTGAAGAAGCCGACGTAGATCAGATTGCCACGGCCGAGTTTGCCGAACGGATAGATGTATTTCATCTGCGCGCGATAGCCATCCCAGGTATTTTCGTTTGCCGCGCCATAGTTCTCCCATTGCCTGCGCAAATAGAGGTTCGCTTGCAGAATCAACTTGCCGGGCGCCGCGAGATCCGTGCCGATACCCGCATACAGCGTGTTCTGCCGTCCCGCGCGGCTGTGGCCCTGATCGTAGATCCAATCGAATGCGAGATACCATTGCTTGATAGGTCCGAAAGCCAGGCTGCGGCCAAGCAGATCGTCGATCGACACGCGCGGCTCTTGCTCGCTGAAAAGCGGTGAGCCCTTGTTCGAAATTCCCGAATCGTAGCCGTTGCCGATGCCGAATGCACGCGGGATATCGACGTAGCCGTATAGGTCGAACGGTCCCTTGCGGCCGAAATATTCGTACTCGATGTAGACATCGTTGGTCCGGTATGGACCGAAGCGGATGTTCTTCGAGCCGATCACGCCGATGCTCTGGCGCAGCCAATCCGATAGGTACGGCGATGCTGCTGGCGGCGCGGGCTTGGTCAACGCGGGCTCGCCGACGCTTTCGGTCAGCGCCTGCGCATGCGATGCCGATGCGCAGAACGCAAGCGCCGACGCAGCGCAGACAGCCGCGCATCGCGCGGCGTGCAACGAATGACGGGCGCGAAATGATCTCCAGGATGCATTCACGTGGTTAGTTTTCCTGATATTGAACGGGCAATCGTCGTGGCTGGTGCGCGAGCGCGCGATCCGGCGAATCATGGGTCGACGGCAAAGTCGACGGCGCGACGATGCAAGACCGATGCCAACCTGGGCCGTCGAAAAAAGGCGATATCGTACCGCCGGCGCGCACGATTGCTGTGCCGATTTGCAACAGGTCAGGGAATGGCTGCGCCAATATTGACCATCCGGTCAACTTAGGACATTGGCGTTTTCGATAGTCGCGCGAAGCCCGTCCGATGAGTTACGCGCCGCCGCGCCTTAGGCGCCGAAAGCGGGCAGAAAGCCGCTGCGGGCCGCCGCCACCGCCGAGGACGGCCGATGCGCGTGTCAGCCGCACCGCGCAGGCGGGACAACATCGGGCCTTACACGCAGGCCGCCCGCCGCCGCGATACGAACGAGCGCCGCGTCCAGCATGATCCCGATCACGCGCCGCGTGCGCCAGCGGGCCCGGCAACCCGGATCGACCGGCCCATGCCATGCTGCGCTGCGGGCTACGTTGCGGATCGCGATCCAAACTGGGGCGCGAATTCTGGCGCCGACCATTTGAACGGCACCACGCCCGCACTGCGGCGTACTTCGCGAATCTTGAATCGCACGAGACGCTGCGCGCCATCGAACGCCGCAAGCTCGGGCCCGTCCCAGATGATCTGCGCGTCGGCGGCGATATACAGCAGACCGCCATGCTCGAAATCGACGAACAGCAGCCCAGCGCGGGGCTCGCGCAGCAAGTTGCCGATCGTATTGAAGAGATTATTGCCGCTGTAATCGGGCGCCGTCAGCGTGCGCTCATCGTCGACGCGCACGAAGCCCGGCAACCCGCCGCGATGCGACACGTCGACGCCGCGCGCACGGCCTGCCGCTTCTTCCGCGTTTGCGCTCGCGATGAAAAACGTATCCGCGCGCGCAAGCCATTCGCAGTCGGCGTCGGCCAGCCACGCGGCGCGATGCTGCGGCGGCAACGCGCCCTCATCCACCGGCCTTCGCCATGGCACGCGGCTCTGAATATATTTCGGACAGTTACCGAAGCTCTGGCTGACCGTTACCGACATCGTATCGCTGTCTATCGCGGTCACGATGCCATTGATCCGGTTGCGCCGCCGCGTGTGCGGCTCGATGCCAAGGCCGCCGAACAAACTGCCGGCGCGCCAGCAGCCGGCGAGCGGATCGTCGCGCAATTCGCCGCCCGTGATGGCGAGCGTGCGTGGACCCGGCGACACGACGAACCCCGGCTCGCCGGCTCGCAATGTCGCCCACGGCTGCCCGTCGGCATCCAACCCGCCGACAACGAAAAACGGCCGTTGCGCATAAAATGTCCGATGCTGATCCGGCATGAACATGCGGACTCCGCGGCGGCCGAGTGCCTCGGCCACCGCCGCCACACCCGCGCGCTGCTGCGCGACGAGTTCGCCTTCATGAAACGGCGCGGCAACCGCGCGCTCGTCGAGCACCAACGACATCGGCTCCGTCATCTCGGCCTCCTTTGCGATAGCCCCCATCACCGTCAGCGCAGGCGGCGCGCGGACAAACGCCCATTGCCGGCACCCCGCCGATGAAACTTCCCGCCGGCACGCACGGCGCGGCAACCACGCGCACCACCCGTCCGGCCGGCCGGAAATGCACGCGAGAGAACCGCTGCCGGCACCAAGCCGCGCCTGCGGCAACACCGTCAGGCCGCGCGCCGCCCCGCCTTCGCCGCTGGCATCGGCACGAAACCCGGTAGCGCCTCGATGCGCGCGAGCCATTCACGCAGGTGCGCATAAGGCTCGAGCGGCACGTCTCCCTCCGGCGCATGCGCGATATACGAATAAGCGGCGACATCGGCTATCGTCGGTTGATCGCCTATCGCGAAGCGCTTATGTGCAAGCTCCGGATCGAGCACATCGAACAGACGCCGCGCGATCCGCACCGCGTTCGCGTGGTCCAGCGGCTGGCCGAACACCGTGACAAGACGCGCCGCCGCGGGGCCATACGCAATCGGCCCGGCCGCAAGCGACAACCAGCGCTGCACGGCCGCCGCACCTGCCGGATCGACCGGCAGCCATGACGGATCGGCATACCGCTTCGCAAGATAGACGAGGATCGCGTTCGAATCGCACAGCACCGTATCGCCGTCCTCGATCACCGGCACCTGGCCGAACGGATTGAGCGAGAGAAACTCGGCGCGACGGTTCGCGCCGCCGGCCAAGTCCACCTCGACACGCTCGACCGGCAGGCCAAGCAGCGACAGGAACAAAAGAACGCGATGGCAATGACCGGACAACGGATGCATATGAAGCCGGATCGGCGCGGCGGGTTGCATGACAACTGGCATGACGGCACTCCGTAAGCGAAAACGGGACAGAGGAAAACACGCGGCGGCGCATTCGCGCCGACCGGTCAGTCCGTGGCAGGCATCCGCGCCGGACGCGTGCGCAGGCGGCCCGCCGGAAACCGGCGCGAAACGCGGGCCAAGCACTGCGCGTGGCTGACCCCGCGTCATTCACCACGCGTCACGCCCGGTCTATTCGGCTATCCGGCCAGGGACACTCGCAGCGTACCGCGCACGTTAAGTCCATAGAAGATGGATAATTTCTGAAACACAATCCTTGATAAATGGACAATTGGCGATGGCGGACGTCCGCAGCGTTAACTTGAACCGGCTGGCAATCTTCGTCGCGGTGGTCGAGGCCGGCTCATTCACGGCGGCAGCCGGGCGGCTCGGGCTTGCGAAAACAATGGTCAGCGCGCACATGCAGCGGCTCGAAGCGGAAGTCGGCGCGAATCTGCTCGTGAGAACCACGCGCCGGCTCAACGTGACGGACGCAGGCCGCGAGTTCTACGACGCATGCCGCGACATCCTGCGTGCGGCCGACGCGGCGCTCGGCGCAGTATCCGGCGACACGGGGCCGCTGCGCGGCACGCTGCGCGTGAGCGCCGCGATCGACTACGGCTCGCTTGTCGTCACGCCCGCGCTGGTCGCGCTGCGCGACGCGCATCCGGCGCTCGACATCGAGCTGATCTGCGACGACCGGATCGTCGATCTCGTTCACGACAACCTCGACGTCGCGATCCGGCTCGGCCGGCTCGCCGATTCGAACCACCGCGCGGTGAAAATCGGCGAATTCGAACGCTGGATCGTCGCCAGCCCCGCGTTCGTCGCACGTCACGGCGCGCCGGAGACGCCGGATGCGTTAAGCGCGCTGCCTTACGTCATGCTGTCCACGCTGCCGCGCACGATATTCGAGCTTGCGAATACGCAAGGTGAGCGCGCGCGTGTGCGCTGCAAGCGCGCGTTCGCGTCGAACACGGCGACCGCTTGCCGCGCAGCGGTGTTGGCGGGCGGCGGCTTCGGCATCGCGACAAGTTTCGCAACGGCGGACGATATCGCGGCCGAACGGCTCGTGCGGCTGCTGCCCGGCTGGGCGCTGCCGCCCGGCGACATTCACGCGGTATTTCCGTCGACGAGCCATCCGAGCCCGAAAGTACGGGCGCTGATCGACATGTTGAAAGCGCGGCTCGCGCAATGAGCGCGCACGCGTCCCCGACAAATTTCCCGCCCGCGATCGGCATGAAGCCGCGCGGCGCGAAAGTGTGGCTTGCGGCACACGCACCGCCTGCGTCGCACAATCCCCCCAACCCAGTGCGGCACGGCGCCCCGGCCGATCGTGCCGCCGCTCAGCGCGCGGCCAAATGCTGCAACGCACCGAGCAACACCTGCCGGCAATTGCGCACCATTGTCTGCTCGGAATCGCGATAACCGGTCAGCAACCACGCGGCGCCAACGTTCGTCATCGCGCCCACCAGCGCAATTCCGATGATCCGCTGGTCCGCGCGCACGTCGGGATCGTCGCTCAGCGGCGCCACGAGCGTCACGATCATCTTGCCGAATTCACTCAGATTGCGCTGGTACGTCACATCGGTTTGCGCGCTCACGCCCATCACTTCGAGCAGCAGCACGCGCGCCGCGCACGTGTCCCGCAAAAATGCGAAGAATGCGGCGAGACTCACGTCGATCCGTGCGTCAAGCCCGTCACGCGTCGCGCCGAGCGCGGCGACCGCCTGCTTCACCGACACGCGCAGCCGCTGCGCATGGTGCTCGTAGGTGCTGCGCAGCAATGCATCGGTGCTATCGAACGCCGCATAGAAATAGCGATCGTTGAGCTTCGCTTCCTGGCAAATCGCGCGCACGGTGGCCCGCTGGAAACCGACCGTGCCGAAAATGCGCGTGCCCGCGCGAATCAGCGCGTCGCGGCGCTCCGCCGCCCGGGCTTCCGGTGGGATACCGGCGTATGGGCGGCCCTTCTTGCCCCGTTCGAGTATTTTCTCCATTCCGCTATTTGACATCAGCCAATGTCAAAATTAAAGTGGTGTTGACTCGCACCACATTCTAAATCGACATAACGATGGAGACAGCCAAAGGGAGGCCCGTCCGATGAGGAATTTCTCCGGCAAGGTGGCGGCAATCACGGGCGCGGGATCGGGCATGGGGCGCAGCTTGGCGATCCAGCTCGCGCGCCAGGGTTGTCATCTCGCGCTCAGCGATATCAATACGGACAGCCTCGCGCAGACCGTCGCATCATGCACCGGCTACGGCGTGCGGGTCACGTCGCAGCGGCTCGACGTCGCGTCACGCGAAGCCGTATTCGACTGGGCGCGCCAGACGCGCGAAGCGCACGGCAAGATCAATCTGCTCTTCAACAACGCGGGCGTATCGCTTGCAGCGGCGGCCGAAACCGTGCCGATCAAGGATTTCGAATGGATCGTCGGCATCAACTTTTGGGGCGTCGTGCACGGCACCCAGGCGTTTTTGCCGTATCTGCGTGAATCAGGCAACGCCCATGTGATCAACACGTCGAGCTTATTCGGCCTGATCGCTATGCCGACACAAAGCGCGTACAACGCAACGAAGTTCGCGGTGCGCGGCTTCACCGAGGCGCTGAGGATGGAACTCGAGCTTGAGCGCGCGCCGATCGGCGTGACATGCGTGCATCCGGGCGGCGTGGCGACGAATATCGCGACAGCGTCGCGTATCGACGCGAGCGTGGCCGCGCTGACCGGGCAGGATATCGAAACGCATCGCCGCGCCGCGAACCGGCTGATCGACGCCACCACGCCCGATGAAGCCGCCCGCCAGATTCTCGTCGGCGTCAAGCGCAACGCGCGGCGTGTGCTCGTCGGCGCCGATGCACGCCGCGTCGACAAACTCGCTCGCCTGCTCGGCTCCGGATACCAGATTTTCGTGCTGCGCTTTCTGCGCAAATCGCGCGAGCGCCGTCTCTCCCGCCTGAACGGCACTGCCATGCCCACGCCCGCTTCCTCGATCAGTAAGGATCCCGCATGAACTCGACAACAGACTGGCACACCACCTTGGGACCGGCCGACGAACGCGCGCCGCTGGCGGGCGCCGCGCCGCGTGCAGCCGATTACGACGTGTTGATCGTCGGCGCGGGCATCTCCGGCATTGGCGCTGCCTACTACCTGCGCGAGCGCTGCCCCGGCGCGAAGTACGCGATCCTCGAAGGCCGCGCGACGATGGGCGGCACCTGGGATCTGTTCCGTTATCCCGGCGTTCGTTCGGATTCCGACATGTTTACGCTCGGCTTCAGCTTCCGCCCGTGGCAAAGCGACAAGTCGATCGCGCAGGGCCAATCGATCCTCGACTACATCAAGGAAACCGCGCGCGAATTCGGCATCGACAACGCAATCCGCTTCAATCACAAGGTCACCGCCGCGAGCTGGGATTCGTCGAGCGCGCGCTGGACCGTGCGCGTGCAGCGCACCGACGGCGAACGCAATGACGAAGCAGTCTTCACCTGCCGCATCCTCTATATGTGCAGCGGCTACTACGACTACGAAGCAGGCCACGCGCCGAGCTGGCCCGATCAGCAAGCGTACCAGGGCCGCATCGTTCATCCGCAACACTGGCCGTCGGATCTCGACTACGCGGGCAAACGCGTCGTCGTGATCGGCAGCGGCGCGACCGCGGTGACGCTGGTGCCGTCGATGACACCCGTCGCACGCCACGTGACGATGCTGCAACGCTCGCCGACCTACATCATGTCGCTGCCCGCGCGCGATCCGGTTGCAGGCGTGCTGCGCCGCTGGTTGCCGGCCGGGCTCGCACACTGGGTCGTGCGCGTGAAGAATGTACTGCTGACGATGTACTTCTACAATCTCTCGCGCCGCCGCCCCGACGCGATCAAAAAGCTTCTGATCCATTTGGCAAGCAGGCAGAGCGGCCCTCAGCTCGATGCAGGCAAGCACCTGACGCCGCGCTATAAACCGTGGGACCAGCGCCTCTGCCTCGTGCCGAACGGCGATCTCTTCAAAGCAATTCGTGCGGGCAACGCCTCGATCGTCACCGACGAAATCGAGCGCTTCACGCCGACCGGCCTGCTCTTGAAAAGCGGCGAGCGCCTCGACGCGGACGTAGTGGTCACCGCGACAGGGCTGAAGCTCAAGATGCTGGGCGGGATATCGCTGACGATCGACGGCCAGCCGGTCGATTTGTCGCAAACGGTGTCGTACAAAGGGATGATGTTCAGCGGCGTGCCGAATCTCGTGCTGTCGTTCGGCTATACGAATGCATCATGGACGCTGAAGGCCGAGCTGATCGCGCAGTACGTGTGCCGCATGTTCCAGCACATGCGCACGCACGGCTACGATGTCTGCGTGCCGCGGCTGCCGCCCGGCCAAACGGAGTTGGAACCATTCGTCGATCTGTCGTCCGGCTACATCCAGCGCGCCGCCGCGATGCTGCCCAAGCAGGGCGTGAAAAAGCCTTGGAAAGCCTATCAAAACTATATCCGCGATTTTG
Source organism: Burkholderia sp. TSV86 (assembly GCF_001522865.1). Taxonomy (GTDB): domain Bacteria; phylum Pseudomonadota; class Gammaproteobacteria; order Burkholderiales; family Burkholderiaceae; genus Burkholderia. Next base: position 76,904 of record NZ_LOWB01000032.1, read on the forward strand.
CGCTCTTCCGGTTCGGCTCGCTCGCCGACGGCGCCCTGCGATTCGAACGCCGCCGCCCGACGCCCGTCGAGCAGAATAATTCAACCCGCCAGCCCGCCTACGAAGGAAGGTGATTCGAATGATAATCAAGCTGTTTCACTACCTGGTCATCGCATTCGCCGCGTTCGCCGCGCTCACGCAGTTCATCGCGCATCGCACCAAACGGCTGTTTCCGCCTGAAGGCAAGTTCGTCGATATCGGCTCCGATCGCTTGCATTACGTCGAATATGGCGAAGGCCCGCCGATCGTGTTCGTGCACGGCCTTTGCGGCAATCTGCGCAATTTCGCGTATCTGGACCTGCAACGGCTCGCGAAATCGCATCGCGTGATCCTCGTCGATCGCCCCGGTTCGGGCCGCTCGACGCGCGGGCCGCGTTCGGCGGCGAACGTGTACGCCCAGGCGCGCACCATCGCGATGTTCATCGTCACGCTCGGTCTCGACAAGCCCGTGGTCGTCGGCCACTCGCTCGGCGGCGCGATTACCCTCGCGCTCGCGCTCAACCATCCGCAGATCTTGAGCCGGGTCGCGCTGATTTCGCCGCTCACGCACGTCGAAACCGAGCCGCCCGGCCCGTTCCGCGGCCTTGCGCTGCGCTTTGCGCTCGTGCGCCGCTTCGTGTCGCTCACACTGGGCGTGCCGGTCGCGAAGCTGCAAAGCCGTAAGGCAACCGAATTGATTTTCTCGCCCGAGCCGGTGCCGTATGACTTCGGCCTGAAGGGCGGCGGCCTGACAGGCTTGCGCCCGCACGCGTTCTATTCGGCATCGTCCGATCTCGTCGCCGCGCCGGAAGATCTGCCCGATATGGAAAGCCGCTATGCGTCGTTGAACGTGCCCGTTGCGTTGCTGCATGGACGCAACGATCAGATCCTCAATTACCAGCGCCACGCCGAGGCACTGAAGAACCGGCTCGATAGCGTCGATCTGCGCATTGTCGACGGCGGCCACATGTTGCCCGTCACGCAGCCCGCCGAGACGACCGACTGGCTGCTCGACGTGGCCAAGCCGTCGCCGGCGGCCGAACCCAAGCTCGTGGCCGCCAGCACGGCCGCCTAACGCGCACGGCTTAGGCCGGCCGGCTGCGAGCGCGGTGCAACGCCGCCGTCGCAGCCGCCTCACGTGCCCCGCCGGTACAAGCGGGCACCGCGCGCCATTCGGTGTACGCTAACGGTTCTTCCACACTGTTTTCGTGCCATCCAAAATCGTGCGCGTCGGCCGTCCCGTTCCTGCCTTGCCCCAACCTGTCTGCGACTATTGCGGCGCGAAAGCCGTGCTCGCTCGCCATGGCGAAGCCGCCTACCCGTACCGCGAGGATCACGGCGAGCTTTGGATTTGCGCGCCATGTGACGCGTGGATCGGGGTCTATCCGCGCAGCCGGCGCCATGTGCCCCTCGGCAGACTCGCGAACGCGGAACTCAGGCAAGCTAAATCCGAACTGCACGCAGCGCTCGAGCCGCTCGTTACCGCGAAAATCCGCCGCGACGGCTGCAACGCCTTCGAGGCACGCGCGAAAGGCATACGCTGGCTCGCGACGCATCTCGGTCTCGGCGCTTCCAGCACGATCCATACGTTCGATCTCGACGCATGCCGCAATGCATTACGGCTTATCGAGCAATTCATGTCCCGCAAATCGCCGCACGCGAAGTCCTGATGCCACGCCCGCTTCTGCGCTGCAGCTATCGGCCATGCCACATTCAATTAATTTACGCCGGCTTACATAAACCCTTTATTCATTTTCCACCGAAGGAATCGCCGCTTTAAATTTTTTAGATCGAATCAAAAAAAGTTTGACGCTCGATTTTTTTCCCTGCTATCTTTTTCGAAACAAGCTTGCTGCAAACAAAGGAAGCCGGGATAAATCAATACATTATCCCAACCAAATCCTTCCAATTAAATTACTTTCCGAGGGGCGGCATCCACTCTATGAGCAAATCACAATAGATTTCCGGTCCACAGAAACATTCCGATAAGCCAAGCCAGGGAAATTCGACACGCGCCGCTCTGCACGGCGCAGGGTAGCGCTTTTTCTTATGAAAAATAAATCGGATTCCTAATTATTTGGCACGTGACCATTCCGATAATCCATCAGCAGGAGGATCTCCATGTCGCCGTGAATCTCATCTGGTCGCATCGCCGTACATCGGCTGCGCGCCGAGCCCCCTATTTCCGCCGGACGCCGGCTTCGCAACCGTTCTTCATCATTTCTTGGGAAATCAGAAAATGCAGAGAACTCAGCACGTGAACCCGCTATTTCCGAAACGTTTTGCGCTGTCGCTGCTACCGCTTGCGATTGCCGCAACGCTGGCCCCGCTTTCCGTGCAAGCCGCGTCTGCTTGGGCGCCGACCCACACCGACGCCTTCCTGCTCACTCGCACATCTGTTACGACAGCCGCTTCGCAAACGCAGGCAAAAACCGCGCCGAGCTACGCGCTCAATACGATCGGAACGCCGGAACTCACCGATACGACCGTCACGCCGCTCGAACTGAGCCAGCCGCTGCGCGTGACCGTCGTGCTGAAGAACCGTAACGAAGCCCAACTCGATGCGTTCCTAAGCGAAGTGAATAAGCCCGGCAGTGCGAACTATCACAAGTTTCTGACGCCGCAACAGTTCAAGGCTCGCTTCGGGCCGACTGACGCGCAAGTGCAAGCCGTTATCGCGCATTTGAAGGCGAACGGTTTCAGCAACGTCAGCGTGTCGGACAATAACAAACTGGTCTTCGCCGAAGGCAACGCATCGAACGCAGAACGCGGTTTCCGCACTACGCTCAAACGCTTCGGCTATCGCGGCAGGCAGGTCTACGGCAACGACTCCGCAGCACAAGTTCCAGCAGCGCTCGGTACGGTCGTCGATGCGGTGCTCGGACTGCAGAATGCAGCGGTTCCGCATCGGATGCTGCATCGCGTCGCATCGCCGGATTCGGTGGTAAGAAACGCGGTGGCAGGCTCGCAAATCGGCCATCAGCCAACCGATTTCGCATCGATCTATGATGCAAAAGTCTTACCCGCCGCGACCAACACGACGGTCGGCATCATCACGTGGGGCGATCAATCGCAAACGATTGCCGATCTGAACCAGTTCACGCGAAGCGCGGGCCTGGCGACCGTCAACACCAAGGTCGTTCCGGGCGGCTCCGGCACACTCGCCAACGACGGCGATCCGAGTGAATGGGATCTCGACAGCCAGACGATCATCGGCACGTCGGGCGGCGTCAAGCAACTCATCTTCTATTCGGCCATCAACGGCGACTCAAACGACAGCGCGCTCACCACCGCGTCGCTCACGGCCGCGTACAACAAGGCGGTCACCGACAACGTCGCGAAGGTCATCAACGTGTCACTCGGCCTGGACGAAGCCGCGGCGAACTCCGACGGCTCGCTCGCCGCGGACAACGCAGTCTTCAAGCAGGCAGTCGCGCAAGGCCAGATCTTCTCGGTGTCGTCTGGCGATTCGGGCGTCTATCAATGGTCGAGTGCACCCTACAGCGGCGCGCCCGGTTATGTCGGCACGGAAAGCAGCAGCGGTGCGATCACGGTGCGGATCAACCTCGGCAAATACAGCGTTTCACACCCGGCCAGTTCGCCGAACGTCGTCGCGGTCGGCGGCACGACGCTGTCGACGAGCGGCACGACGACGTGGGCTGGCGAGACCGTCTGGAACGAAGGGCTCTCGTATGCGGATCAGGTCACGAACCAGGTTCGACTCTGGGCGACGGGCGGCGGCATCAGCGCCTACGAAACCGCGCCGAGCTGGCAGACGGCCGCACTCGGCAGCACAGTCACCAAGCGCGTACTGCCTGACGTAGCATTCGACGCAGCGGGCGCGACGGGCGCGTACATCATCATTAACGGCCAACCGAACCAGTTAATCGGCGGCACGAGCCTCGCCTCGCCGATCTTCGTGGGTGGCTGGGCACGCGTGGAATCGGCCAACGGCAATAGCCTCGGACTGCCGACGTCAGCGTTCTATGCGGGCCTGCCGAGCAATCCGTCGCTCGTGCATGACGTGACATCGGGCAACAATGGCTACAACGGCTATGGCTACAGCGCCAAGACCGGCTGGGATTACGACACCGGCTTCGGCAGCCTCGACTTCGCGAAGGTCAGCGCAAGCTCGGTCAAGTAACCGTCCCGGCGCATCACGCAATCCGCCGGCCGCGCGCTGGCGGGCACGATCGCCTCTCTTCGGGGAGGCGATTTTTTTTGCTCCGCGTTGCGCTTCGCGGCGCCGCGCAAAATGCAAGCACGGTTTCGTCACACCATTCGGAATGTCAGTCAGCAACGAGCGAACAGCTTGACTAAATCAGCGATCTTTATCCAACAAGCTCTTGTCCAGTGGGATTTAAATCCGGCAAATCCCATCTGATGGAACAGCGGAGCCGTCATCCATCTCTTGGATACGAGGTCATAGTTGTAACAAAGGCTTGCAAACCCAGCCGATCGACCGCGCAGCCGAAAAGCCGCCTGCCGCATGTGCTTGCAGCCAGCGCGCGTGGTTGGCCTAAACACCGATCATCGCCTGTTCACAAGCCCCGCGCGATCAAACCAGGCCGGCACGATTGATGCATGCAAAAAGGCCATACGTGTTCGCTGCTCTGCGACATGGCGCCATCTTCCGCCAATTATTATCCGTTATCCTTAACGTTCCACTATATTTAACGCTATCTTGCGATGTTAACCGCCATTCGCACCATCGGCGTAGTGTAGGCTTTCGTACTTTCCCCGATAGATGGCAACGCTATCCTTCGACGCAGACGATGGATCCAGTATCGATTCACGTTCGGTGCCACCGCTATGCGCGGCAGCGCCTTCAGCCAACCAAGCCGCCTCGAGGCGGCCGGCCGCATGCGCGACCGCGCCGGCGCGCGGTCCGAACGAATCAGACGCAACGAACTGGAATCACGTTTCCCGGCATCGTTCGCTGATAATTGAAAGCGATGCGCGCAACCGTTCGAGACCAGACGATGCCAGCCCGCAAGATGAGACCGTTCGATCCGCAGTGCGGCCCGCAATTTGACCATCACGTACAGATGCAAGGTATCTCGAAGATACACCGACTCTGGGCGGCGATCTTCGTCATCGCCGTCGCCAGCGACGTGCTGTCCGGCGCGATCCGCTACTACACGTCGCTCGTCGGCCTCGCACCGCTCGGCTATCTGCCGAAGGCACTGATGGTCGCGGCGCTCGGCTTCGCGCTCGTCGAACGGCCAAAGGCAAGCCACGTGCTCATCATCACGTATCTGGGCGCGCAGATGTGCGTTTCGCTCGCCAACGGTATTCCGTTGAGCGCCGCGCTCTTCTGGATCTGGACGGTTTCGCCGATGTTGTTCGCGCTCGTGATGCCGCCGCAGGCGCTCGAAGTACTCGAATCGCCGCGAATGTTAGCCGTGCTCGTCGGGCTCACACTGCTTGCGGTTGGCGGCGTGTTCCTCAACTATTTCGTACACCTGCCTTGGGTCGGCGGCAGCGTCGATATCGGCGGCGGTGTGAGCGTGACGATCGCAAAAGCGACCTACGTGGGCACGGCATCGCGGCTGCCCGGCTTCGGTCGCAGCAGCGCGTCGACAGGGCTGCTGATCGGCCTGCTCGTGACCTGGATCTTCCCGCGCCTGCGCTCGCGCGCCGCCGTCACAACGATCCTCGCGCTGTCGGCGCTCGCCATTTGGAAAACGACGAATAAGACAACCCTCGTCGCGCTCGTGATCGTCGTCGGGCTGCATCTGATGCTGCGCACGCGCTCGCTGCGCACCGCGAGCATCACACTGTCGGCGCTCGTCGTCGCGCTGCCGATCGCAGGCTGGCTCATCACGCTGGCGAGCATTCAGGACATCAGCAGTTCCGGTTCGCTGTCGTCGATGCAAGACCGCTTCTTCAACACATGGCCGATGCTGATCGAAGGCATGGTGCGCGAGCACCTGATCTGGCTCGGCGTCGGGCCGGGCGGCTTCGGCTCGTCAGTCGGATTCGGCTCGGCGGTCGGCAACGGCGCAACCGGATTCGGCTTCAACACCGGCTACGCGGACAACATGGCCCTTTACACGCTGGCGAATGTCGGCGTGATCGGCAACGCGTTTCTCATCGCAGCATTCGTCCATTTCGTGCTCTCGCGCGAATCGAACAGCCGGCCGATCTGGCTGATGCTGTGCTTTCTGCTCGCGAGCGGGCTGACAACCGATATTTATGAAACGACTGGCTGCCTGCTGTTCTTCGGCGTGGTTCTGAACTCAATCAGCCAGCGCGTGCCGCTGCCGCGCATCTCGAGTGCGCGGATCGCATTCGAACGGCTGCAACGCAACGTGCGCGGCACCGCGTCGGGGCTGCACTGAAGGCGCGTGCGAGAAGGAAACGACGATATGAAGAACCGCACGCTATCCCTGCGCCATCGGCTGTTCGCCGCGCTCGCAAGCGCCACGCTCGTCACGCTCAGCTTCGCCAGCGAGCCTAGCGTTGTCACGCTGAGCGCATCGCAGTCGACTTCCGCCGCCAACCCGCCGTATGTCGATCTGCCGAGCTTCGTCGCATCGCGCGACAACACCGGCATCGCGGTACACGAGATCGGCGACACGAAGCTGCTCGACGCGATCAAGAACGCAGGCTTCACGTTCATTCGCGCCAACCTGTTCTGGCAAGCAGTCGATACGCCACACGGCTGGGATTTTTCGCAGTACGACAAACTCGTCGCCGATCTGTCCGCACGCGGCCTCGGCGTGCTGTTCATCCTCAGCGGCCAGCACTATGCGTTGAGCCCGAAGGGGCCACCGACGCAGCCCGCGCAACTCAACGCATTCCGCACCTATGCATTCAAGGTCGCGCAGCACTTCAAGGGCAAAGCGGTACGCTACGAGATCTGGAACGAGGAGGATCACCCGACCTACTGGCTCGGTAAGCCGTCGGCCGACGATTATAAGGAAGTGCTTAAAAAATCCGTGCAGGCGATCAAGACCGCAGACCCGAATGCGATCGTCGCGACGGGCGGCGTGCAGCAGATCAACCGCGCGTTCATTCGTAAGGTCGGCGACATCGGCGGCCCGAAGCAAGCCGCGCCCGACGCAATCAGCGTACATCCTTACCGGCAGACCGAACCCGAAACCGTCTTCGCCGATTACGCCGCGCTGCGGCGCGATCTGTCGACGTATCGCAAGAAACCGCAGGTGTGGGCGACCGAATGGGCATACCCGAGCTACGGCTACAACTATGTGTCCGACATCGACGACGGCCACTCGCAAATCGCGCGCGCGCGCCAAGCGAAATATGCGGTGCGGCTGCTGCTGTCGAACTGGATCGCCCAAGTCGGCCTCACGTCGTACTACGACATTCGCAACGACGGCCGGAACAACAAAGACATGGAGCACAATTTCGGACTGCTGGATGCCAACGGTGAAAAGCTGCCTGCCTACACCGCCGTCCAGCATCTGTTCTCGTTCACCGGGGACGCCGAACGTGCGCAGTATCGGCTCGACGCCAACGCACGTTACATCGTGCTGAAGTTGGCCGCGCCGCGCGCGACAAAGTACGTGGTCTGGTGCTACGGCGCCGGCAATTCAGTCGCCGTCGACTTGTCGCGGCTGCCGGCCAATGCGCGCGTGACCGATATGTACGGCGCCAAGCTCGATGCCGGCGGTACCACGTTCGAGGTTCCGGAAGCAAAAGGGCCAATTTTCATTACGATTGGCGCCTGAGCGCCGCGCCCGGTGCGAACGCTTGCGCCAAGCCGGGTTTAACCGATTGATGCAGAGGACAGCGACGGCCGCCGTCGCTAACGGAAAACAACGATGGACCTGAAAGTACAACCCACTATGACCGCGCCACACGCCAAGAACAACGATGGGCTCGCGAGCCTATTGTGGAGCATCTCCCGGCACCGGCGGCTGTTCGCGACAATCGTCGGCGTGTTTTTCGCACTCGGCGTGTTGTATGCATTCGTCGCAACACCGCAATACCGAACCGAAGCGCTGCTGCGCATCCAAACAAAGCCGGGCGCAGCCATCAGCGCGCTGTCCGACGTCTCGGGCACGATCTCGGCCGGTCCGTCCGCGAACGACGAAAGCGAAGTTCTGACCTCGCGCGCGACCGTCGGCGCGGCAATCGAGCAGATCGGCGTGGATCTCGACATCCGCACGCGCAGCTACTTCCCGCTGATCGGCCGTCTATTTGCATCAAGCCACGCGGATGACGACAAGCTCGCCGCGCCATTGCTCGGCTTGTCCGGTTTCGCGTGGGGCGGCGAAAAACTGAAACTCGGCGCATTCACGGTGCCGGACGCATCATACGGCGACAAATTCCGGCTCGTCACGGGTGACAACGGCCATTGGACACTGTACGACAAAAAAGATCGGTTGCTCGCGCGCGGCGTGGTCGGTGCCACGGTGCCGTTTACCGTCGGATCGGGCAACGCCCAGGCTGGCGAGATTCGCGTCGATACGCTGCGCGCGCGCAACGGCATCGAGTTCTCGATCGTCAAGGAATCGACGCAGCGTGTCTATGACGACGTGATGAAGAAGATGAAAACGATCGTCGCGAACCGCGATTCGACGCTCGAAGAGCCGTCGCTGATGCGGCTGATCTATCAGGCCGACACGCCCCAGCATGCTCAAGATCTGGTCAACGCAATCATCCACGTCTACCTTCAGCAGGACATTGCCTATCGTTCGCAGAACGCACAACGCAGCCTCGACTCGCTGCACGCGCGCCTGCCTGTCCTCAAGCAGGATCTCGCCAAGGCCGAGGACGAGTTGAACCGCTACCGGACGACGACGGGCACGATCGACGTCGACCAGCAGGGTGCAGCGCTGATCGGCAGGTTGAACTCGCTGTCCGAAAAACAAACATTGCTGCAGCTCTCGCTCGACAACGTGAAGGGACGCTTCCAGCCTGGCAGCACGACCTATCAGACCGTGCAGACCCAGCTTGATCAGGTAAAAAAGGAAATTCAGCAAACAACTGCCGCGGCCAACAAACTGCCGACCGCGCAACGCGAATTCGTCCGGCTGACGCGTCAGGTAACGGTTGCTTCGGAACTCTATACAAAGGTACTGGCCAATGCGCAGCAGCTCGAAATCGCCGTTGCCAGCACGCCGTCCGGCGTAACTGTTGTCGACTGGGCGAACAAGCCGTATAAGCGGGCATGGCCGCAACGCAGTCTCATCATCGTCGGCGCGCTGCTGGCCGGCTTGTTCACGGGCTTGGCGATCGTGTACCTGCTTGCCCGTCGCCGCAACGAGCTGAACGGCCCTCAGTCGATCGCCGACGTATCGGATCTGCCGTGCGTCGCTGTCCTCACGCCGCCGGCATCGCAAGCGCTCAAGTTCGGCGCGCCCCGTCCGTCGGTCAAGCCCCTCGCCGCCCGTCATCCCGACGATCCCAGTATCGAGGCGTTGCGCGTGCTGCGCACGAGCATGCGCGCGGCGTTCGCGCACGACGGCCGCGACGGTGGCAAGGTTCTGCTGTTCACTGGCCCGACCGCTGGCGTGGGCTGCAGTTTTGTCGCGTCGAATCTGGCCTATCTGTTCGCGGATTCCAATGCATCCGTTCTGTTCGTCGACGCGGACATGCGCGGCGGATCCCACAATCCGCTCGGTGCCGAGCGCGGCGGCATCGGCCTCGCAAACGTGCTTGAGAATGCACAGCCGCTGGACAACGCGATCGTTAGAATCGGCAATAGCACGCTGTCCGTCATGACGCCCGGAACGCTATCGGGCGCGAATCCGGCAGGACTGCTTGAGCGTCCGGAGCTAACCGCGCTGATCGCAACGCTGCGCACGCATTACGATTTCATCATCGTCGACGCGCCGCCAGTCCTGCCGTACAGCGACGCGCTTTCGATTGCCACTCGGGATTGCGACGCGGTTCTGCTGGTCTCGCGCGGCCGAATGACTCGTGCGACGGAACTCGAAACCGCGCAGCAGCGGCTCGAGAGCGTCGGCGCAAAACTCGTCGGCCACATTTTCAATGCAGACGAAGGGCCTTCTTGCGAACACCGAGTTGCGTCGCACGACGGCGAGCATCTCGCGTACAAAAGCGATACGCCCGCCACGGCAAAGCAAACGCTCGAACGTGCAAAATAAACTGTCGTCAAGTATTTCCAACGCCGAATGAACCCGGAAGTTTTCTTTACAATTAAATACCAATGAAAGCTAAACCAGCAGCATTACATCATTAATAAAAATTAATTACGGATGAAACCAGAGGTTTAAACACCTCTGGTTTTTTATTTCACCATACCCTCCTCTCTTTTTCTATTTTGTCAACGCCCGACTATCGGTCCGTTTGTTTCGAACAAATACTCTAATCCTGTCAGAACAGAAAAGTCGTTCACTAAACGCGCATTTTCGATGCCCATCGGCTCCTGTCATCAGGCGCGAAACCGCGATCGCACAAGGCAATACCGGATATTCGCCACCAATGCTCGATGGACACGACATCAAGCATGACATCTGTCGATACCCCACCATCCCGATTCAAAAAATTCCAACTGGCCTATTTTGCTTCTCAAACACTGGCATTCGATCCATCGTTCGGTAATAATTTAGAGATACCGTTATCTCAAATTAACCTAAGATAGAAGCCTCCACCGAACGGAGATCCCGCCATGAATCATCTGAACATTACCTCTGCGCGCCCGGATCAATTCATTAGTTATCCGAAGTATATTTCTATCATTTTTTCCATATTTTTCGTACTCCTACTAAGTGCGTGTGGCGGCGGCGATGGAAGCAATACCAACTCCAGCCTCGCCGCAGCAACTCCGGGTATCGTCCTGCCTGCATCCTCCACCAGCGCAAACTCGACGTCCAACGGCAACGTCAGCAACCCAAGCGCATCGGCAACGCCGAGCGCGCCAAATGCCGCCAGCGCAACCGATACATCCAGCACATCCAGCACGCCGAATGCTCCTCCATCAGCGAGCGCATCCGATGCAGCCAGCGCCTCTCACGGCTCTAACTCGCATGGCTCTGGCTCGTCGACAAGTTCAAGCGGCTCCGGGTCATCGTCCTCGTCGACTTCGCCTGCCGCATGGGTCGCACCGTTCTTCGGCACGAACGGACACTTTGTCGCCACCAATAGCGTCTACAGTTCGACGCCGCTCGCCACTCAGGCCTCTCATCTGACCACCGCCGGCATCCGCGTCTACCGGCAGGACGCTTACATCCCGGATCACATCGACGCGATTGCGGATAAGCTCATCCCGGGACTCGGGCCCAACGTCACCGTATTGCCGATGATCGAAGCGAACCCCTGGGTCGATCCCTCGCTAAACGGCAAACAGCCTACCGAAGAAACAGCATACGCATATGCCTATCAGCTTTCCGTCTATGCGGCACAGAAGCTCGCTGGCATTCCGATGGTTGAGTTCGGCAACGAATACGATCTTGACAGCCACAACGCACCGATCCGTGGCGATGGCATCAACGTTTCGGACTTCGACAATTCGACCTTTCCGATTTGGCGCGGCGCATTGCGAGGCGCACTCGACGGCTGGCGTTCGGTCGATACGCAGCGCAAGACCAAGCTGATTGCAAATGCAACAGCCGGCTGGTTGTATTTCGGATTCCTCGACGGATTAATGACGGGCACCCAACCCGACGGCACAACCGGGCACCCGAAGATCACGCCCGACGTAATTCAGTGGCACTGGTACTCCGATGGCGGCGACATCGAAAACGCGGTTGGCCTCACCGGCACGTACAACGTGCTCGCGCGGCTCAAGGCGAGCTACAACCTGCCGATCGTGATTACCGAGATCGGCGTGAATCTCAGCAATACGGAAGCACAGGCTCAGGCATATATCACGAAGACGGTAGCCGAATTGGTCGCAGCAAGAACAACCTACAACGTCATCGGCTTCAACTGGTATGCACTCTATGACGACTCAACCGGAGCATACGGCTTAATGACGAACAGCGGGCAGCCAAAGCCGCGGTACACGACGATGCAGACGGCCATCACCAACGCGATCACGACCACTGAAAATTGATCGCCACGGCTCACATTCACCATCTTTATGAAATACGACAAACCCGCGTTTGCGTGAAGCCGCATTAACCAGATGATGCATTACCGGGTCATGACGCAACGAACGTGACCCGCAGCATCGCCCGACTCGAAGCTGCGCCGCGAACAGCCCTCCGGCGCAGTTATTTTTTATTGAAACACCGGCGTTTTTTTGGAAGCTGTCGTCCATAGAATGACAATGCGGTGCCGAATCAACGAATCGGCAGGAATCCACATGAAACGTGTTCGGTTAACTGCATTGGCAGTTACGAATCTGTTTGCTCTGACGTCGTCAGTCACTCAAACGGCAGGTTGATGATAGTGGCAATGATGCCGGCGGTCGTACTGGCAGTTCGTCCGGCAGCTCATATGAGCCACCTCGGAATAACACACACGGCGGATTTTAAGCGAAGCGATCGGAGCGTGGATCTGTCCGGGGCAGCCAATCGTTCAGATACGCAAACCGGTCGCACCGTCATGCAGCACAGGCGCAGAGGCGTGCATCGGCACACGATACCGGCGGCACGCGCCACGCTCAGGTTTTGTAGCTATCGTCATGCCGGTCTAACTTGCGAATCAACGCCGGCCAAACGAACGCGCCGCCCAATCCATCGGTCTGTACCGACGCCGCCTCCGCGCTCGTCGCGATAATCCCAGCCGGCACCTCGATCAGATCACCGCCGTTCTGTGCAGCGATCTGGATCTGGCAAGCCGTCTCGAACAGGTACATCGCGAGAAACGCATCAGCAATCGACAAGCCGACAGTTAAGAGTCCGTGATTACGCAGCATCAGGAACGTCGAACGTCCGAGATCTGCCTGCAGTCGCGGCTTTTCGTCGTCCTTCAGCGCAACGCCTTCGTAATCGTGATAAGCAAGCGATTGCAGCACGAATGTCGACTGCTGTGAAATTGGCAGCACACCGGCGCGCTGTGCGCTGACCGCAATCCCCGCACGTGTATGCGTATGCAACACACATTGCACATCGGCACGCGCAGCATGCACCGCGCTATGAATCACGAACCCCGCGCGGTTGACCGGGTATGGCGAATCGCCGATTTTGTTGCCTGCCTGATCGACCCTTACGAGTGACGACGCGGTAATTTCTTCGAACATCATTCCATACGGATTGATCAGGAAATGGTGATCAGGGCCCGGCAAACGGGCTGAGATATGCGTGAAGATCAGGTCGTCCCAGCCGTACATCGCGACAAGACGATAGCAGGCGGCCAGATCGCATCGAATGTGCCATTCGATGGGATCGACGTTGGCAGCAGCGGAAGTAGCGTCCATACTGGCTCCATGCGCGCCAGCTCAAGGGCGCCGGCATTGCGCTCACCTTACCAGTTTCACGAACGGATCACATCGGGTTTTCCACGTCCCTCGACGTGAATCGACCAAGATGCCCGGCTCCGAAGCGGAACGCGCGCGGCGCGTGTGCGCGCCGCGCGCCATCCATATCAAGCCGGCATCAACGGCACCGTCACCGAGGTACCAGCCGGATCGAGCGTCAATTCGGTGCCGGGCGTCGGCCTCAACGTCGCCTCGTAGTCGCTCGACAACACGACCAGTCCCAGCCGATGGCCTGCCTCGAGCCGGTAATCACGCGGCATGAACGTCAAACGCAGATCGTAGGGCATGCCGGCGAGGACAGGCTGTGAATGCCAGATCGACTTGCGATTGCGAGGATCGGTCCAGGCGCGCGTGATAATCGTCGCGCTGCCGTCAGGCGCACGATCAACGAGCAGCGCTGTCACGTTCGCGGCAGCTGAGAACGTCAAGCGGACCTGCGCGGTTGCAGTCCCCGAGATTCGCGTCGCCTGTGCGAGCGGCTGCGTCTCGAAGCGGCCGCGATGCGCGCCATCGGCTGTATTCGCGAGCGTTAGTGCCAAGATCCGCGCATCATCGGTGAATCTCACGAGCGGGCCGCCCGATGGCCAGCGAAGTAGCGTTCCAGTGCCCGCCCCATCTCCACCCGAAAAATACGTAGTAAGCGTTGCACTGCTTGCTGGCCAGCGCGACTCCTTCAGCAACGTGCCGTCCGCCTGCTCGATTACCGAGCCCGACCCACGCTCGACGCCGTTTTCGTAACCCAGTAAATAGCGCGTGAACCAGCGGTTCACCTGCGCAGTCCACTCGCTCGCCATCGCAGGTACACGACTCGGATCGGTATGACGTGCCCGATGCAACCACAGTTGCGCAGGCACGTGCTGTTTGAGCATCGCGAGATACCACGAAGTCGATTGATCGGTCCTCACGTTATCGTCCGCGAGCCCTTGCGCAACAAGCGCGGGTGCCACTGCGAAAGCCGTCGGAATCTCGCGAGCTGCCCAGAATGCCGAATAATCGCCAGACGTCCGGTCTTCTTTCTGCAATGCTTCATCGATGAGATGCGTACAACGCTCCGGATGCGAATTCGTAAGGAGTGCTTTTATATAGACGTCGACGTCCTCGCCTTGATAGCCGTCCGGTGCACGCACGAGGCCCGCGGAGCGGTAATAGCCATACATGTTCGACAGCCCTGCGATCGGCACGATCGCATCGAGCCCGCGCGTGCGCAGGCTGGCGACCATCTTTGGCAGCGTGCCGTCATACGACACGCCATACATGCCGACATGTCCCGTCGACCAATTCGCGACGATCGGCTTGCCGCTCACATCCTTGGCGCTCGCGTGACGGCCAAGCCAACGGATTACCGACGCCATCGCGACGGATTCGTCGCGCGTCAGAATCGTCGGACACCCGTCCGAACCCGCGGTGCCAAGCGAATCCGCATAGACGATCGTAAAGCCGCGCGGCACGAAGTAACCTTCGATCCACGAACGCCCTGCTGCCGCCGCTTCGACTTGCTGCAGGATTCGAGACTGTGGTATCGCCGCCAGAATACGAGCGGCAGTTGACGCAACAGGATGCGGTGTGCCGTCAAGCTCGACATCGACATTGTGATTGGGGCTATCGGCAAGCCCGTTGTAGTATGGGCTCGCCAGAACAATGACCGGCGTGCGCGCGCCCGATGCTGTTTCGGCCGGCCGAACGATACGCACGTGAATCCGGTCCTTCACGCCGTCGCCATCGGAATCGACTGGCGTCTCTACCCACGCTTCCTCGCTAATCGTATTGCCCGACAGCGATGGCTGCACCTGACCGTTTGCGATCACGGGCCGATAGCGGCCGCCGCTGGACAAATCCGCGTATGGCACGCCAGAAGGCGAAAAACGCGCAAAAACCGGACGTGCGCCGGCTGCGGCCGGCGCAGCGTCCGTATTTTCGCTTCGCCCAGTTTGCGCGAACATAGACGCGCCGGGCAAACCCGAGCCGTCGTCGCCCCCGCATGCAGTGAGTAAAACGGCCACCGCAATTGCGGTGCTCCATATACGCAGCGATTCAGTTTTGCGGATTTTCATTGTTGTCCTTATGCCGAGAATCGTAAGAAAACAACCAGTCCATATCGAGCGATATCGCTCACAAACAGCGCAGCGAGCACCGCCGAAGCGGTGCCCGTCCTTCTTACCGAGTCGCCGCGTAGACGGCTTGACCCGCGTCGAGTAACCCCGCGCCGCAAGTGCTCGTCGAGCACCCAGATCCGCCCGGAAACGCACGCGCGCTCGCTTGCAGCCGCTGCAGGATTTGCGAAGGCGACAACGTCGGATTGATCGCCAACATCAGCGCGACAGTACCGGCGACATGCGGCGTCGCCATGCTGGTGCCGTTATAACTCGCATAGCTGTCCGCTCCAGGTGAAGTCCTGCCCGCATTCAGCGTCGACAAAATATCAACGCCCGGCGCGGAAATCTTCACCGCCGCCCCGTAGTTGCTAAAACTCGCACGAACACCATTGCGATCGGTCGCGCCGACCGTGATGACACCCTGACAATTCGCTGGTTGCGACGTCGATACCGACGCGCCTTCGTTGCCCGCCGCGACGACGACCGTAGTGCCGCGATACGTGATCTCGTTGATCGCGCTCTGGTAGGTCCGGCTGCACGTGCGACCGGAGCCGCCAAGACTCATGTTCAGCACGTTGGCCGGATACGGGTTGACCGGCGCACCCGGCACCGACAAGCCCGCGGCCCAACGCATTCCGTCAACGATATCGCTCAGCGTGCCTCCGCATTTGCCGAGCACGCGCACCGGCAACACCTTGCCTGACCATGATATGCCCGCAACGCCAAAACCATTGTTCGTCACCGCGCCGATCGTGCCTGCGACATGCGTGCCATGCCAAGAACTGTCGCTCACCGGGCATCCGTAGAATGGCCCATACGGATCGTTGCTCTCTTGCCACGTCACCCAATCGCCCGGATCCGATGCATTGCTGTCGCGGCCGTTGCCGTCGTTCGCGCTTACCGAATCGGAAACGAAATCGTAGCCGGGAAGCAGGTTGGCCGCGAGATCAGCATGCGGACGGTAGCCAGTATCGATAACACCGACGACGATCCGCGATGAGCCCGTCGTCAAATCCCACGCGGCCGGCAAATTCGCGCCGCCTCTCGGATCAAAATAGCCCCATTGCTCGGAGTAGCGTGCATCGTTCGGAACAACGGACGGATACATCCGCACATCCGGTTCCGCATACTCGACCGCACTATCGGCGGCAAAATCTTGCGCGAGCGCCTGCGCATCGGCGGGCAGCAAGCGATTCTGCAACGACAGCACCGTAGCGCCCCCCGACATTTCACGCTTAACGCGTATCCCGGCCGCAGGATCGGCATAATTCCCGGCTGCCGCGCCGAACGCGCGATTCGCCAAGTGCGCGCGACGCGCGGAAACCACACGATCGATCACGGACTGCACATCCGCCACGCGCGCCGGCTGCCCCGTTGCAGCGCTAGCCGCCATCTTCGGCGCTCGGAGCTTGACGATCAATTGATTGACCGTGTCGCGACCACCAGGAACCGCCGGTGATGTGGGAGTTTGTGCGTGCGAGAGCGGGGCAAGACCAGCCAGTACAACACCGGCCACAATCATGGAATATGAAGCAGTTCTAATTAATTTAGACATGCCGATACCCTCCTGATCAATGTAGATAGAGACAAAGCGAACCGATGAGCTGGCGTTCCGGTTGCTGGCTTTGCTGCGTTGCCGATGAGAAAGGGCACGTCGCACCGGTACAAATTACCGTGCGACGTGCTACCGGCAAACGGTTGCGGCTGATCGCATCATCCGACACGCGGATACTGGATGATTCGTCTTCCGTCAGATCTATATCCACGGGAACTGAACGAAACGGCGAGCGTTTCGTTTGCCCTCCTCTCAGGTTCTATGCCGCTGGTTATATTGATAATTACGCTTTACAGCGCTTCAGGCCCACTTGAACTCCGGCCCCGCACGTTCTATGACGGCAAGATCGGTTTACATTCCTATTGCAAAACTTATCTTGCTGAAATCAGCCTGTCAAACATTTTTAGTTAATATCAAAAAAAGTTTCACGGAATGCATCGGCCAAAGAACCAGTTTCCACAGTCCCCTGGAATCGCAGATTACATTGACTGCCTGACGCCTTTCGATAGAAGCGCTTGCATCATATTTTCCAGAGCATGGAAAAAAACGGCCGCGTCGGCCGCTCGGCCCAATCCGCCAATACGCTCGTCACAAATAGAAATCATTTCACACCCGACTCGAGCCAATGTTGCCGTTGCGAATCAGTGGCGAGCAGCCTCGCAGCACATAACTCTGCGTTCGATGCCGATAGGGCAGAACAACGCGATCGAAACGCCGGTACCATGACTGGCTGGATCGACAGCCCCAAGCAACGCCGGAGCGGCGCCAGTCGGGCCGGCTGCATCTTTGCTCCGCGACAATTATCGGATTAGGGAGTCTCTGGCGCCTGAGGTCGTGGACTTCGATTGCGAGACCTTCGCGCCGCCATCGCCAGCATGTCTCGGCGGCACCGTGCATTCGTCATCCCGCACCGGGTACGGCTGCGCAGCCCATACCGTATGTCGTGGGTACGCAATAGCGCACGCTATGTGCCGGCATCAACGAGCGGCTTCAACACGGCGATCTTGATATCGTCCACCAGAACCAGGAATTGCGTGTTTGCACGCAAGCCACACGCAATCGCATTAAAGCTCCACTACGATCGATGCGAATCGAACATCGCGGCCATCGGCCCCGTGTCGCATCGAGCTAACCCAGATAGCCGGAACCAAGTACCTCGGCAGTCCTGTGACTCAGGCCGACGGTCTTGTAACGCATGCCAACACAACCGACCGCGCAATCTTTGTCGGCTACTGGCGATCGCGGCGCATTGACGCTATCCGCTTGACTCAAATAGGAATCCATACGATTGCGCAGCGCGCGCCGCAGCGTCAGCGAAGATATCAGACGTTCGCGGCAAAGCCGCCGCACTCGCCCGTCAATCCGCGCCAACGAGATAAACCAGTATAGGGACGGAGAAGAGTCTCGATGTTCCGATCAAGAACGACAAAGGGAAAACGCGCATGCTCGCTAATTTGAGCGAACATTAAGAAGAGAAATGGCGCTTGCAAACCGCGACTCACGCGTACATTCATCGGCTGCTTCGGCGAACGAGAACGTATCCGGTAAGCGGATGAGCGACAAGATCGCTTGCCATTCATCCGTACCGCGTGTTCGTTGGTAGGCTCGATTGGATTCGAACCAACGACCCCCACCATGTCAAGGTGGTGCTCTAACCAACTGAGCTACGAGCCTGTGTGAGGCGCGAATTATAGGGACTCTATCGCCGCTGCACAAGCCCCAAGTTATAAAAAGTGCTGCTGCATCGTTTAGAGAACAATGCAGCAGCAAGAAACCGCCAGCATCCAAGGGCCACCAAAACCGCTGACGGATTACTACGACCGGTTCGGCTAGGCCACGCAACCGCTGCGCGCGCCTAACCTTTGAGCTTCACCCATACCTTGTTGCGCATCTTGAGCGCCGCGGCCGAACATACCTTGTACGGGCGCAGGCGCGCCCTCTGATCGCGCGGGAGGTTGATCCATGGCTGCCGCAGCAGCGTCTCGTCCATATATCGGTCGGAACCGGTAATTTCGTTGCCGTAGCGAAGCGTATTCGATACCTTTGCGATTACTTCGGGCCGCATCATCCAATTGATGAATCTGTGCGCATCGTTGTGATTTTTCGCATTTGCCGGAATGACAAGACTATCCTGCAACAGTCGCGCGCCCTCCCTCGGCACCGCGAACCTTACGCTCGGCAGCACCTGGCTGGCTCGCTCGGCAGCGCCGTCCCACATATGCTGGACGATCACCTGCTTCGATACCAGCCGATCGATGGGCCCGTCGTTGCTGTAAGTCTTCACGAAGGGTTTCTGTTTACTCAACACTTCGAGCACACGCTTCGCGTCGTCGGGATGCTCGCTGCATTCGTCTTGGCCGAGATACCAGCTCGCGGCCATGTACATCTCTTCTTCCACATTCAATGCGCCGATTTGCCCGCGCACCGCCGGAACCGGATCGAAGAACGATTTCCAGCTATCGTCGAGCCGGCCGCCCGGCACGCGCGCGCCGTCGTATCGAATCCGGTAATCACCGCCATGTAAGGCATCGCGTAATCGCGATTCGGATCGAACGGCGGATGCCGGTATTCCGGCTCGATGTTCGCAGTATTCGGCAGCAGCGCCTTATCCAGTTTCGCTAGCAGCCCTGCGCGCGCCAGCACCGGCACATAGTAATCGCCGGTGATCGCAACATCGTAGCCGCCTGCGCCAGCCTGCAGTTTCTGTGTGAGCGTGGCATCGCTCTCGTAGATGTCGAGCACTGTCTTGACGCCCGTTTGCGCCTCGAACTGCGCAAGCAGCGCGGGAGGCATGTAGTCTGGCCAGTTACCGACATGCAAGACGCCCGCCGCCAATGCGCCCGCGCTCACCGTCAAACCTAAAGCGGCCAACCACCATTTCTTCATGTCAGCCCCTCTTTCGATCGATTCGCCTTTTTCTGACTCCACTGCCAGATAGCGACAATTTGCAATGTCGAAGTCCCGATGATCGCCGTCGAGATTGCATTGATTTTCGGCGTGAGGCCAAGCTTGAGTGCGCTGAAGATATACATCGGCAGCGTGTTGAAGCCGGCGCCCGCAAGAAAATAGCTCGTGACGTAATCATTCATCGACGCGACGAATGCGAGCGTCGCGCCGGCCATTACACCCGGCATCGCCAGCGGCAGCGTCACCTGCGTCAATACCCCCCACTGCGTAGCCGAAAGAACCGCCGCCGCATCGAGCAAATGGCGGTCGATCTTCGCGAGCCGCGCGCTGACCGGCAGGTATGCGAACGGCAAGCAAAACACCACATGCGCAAACAGCACCATCGCGAAACCCGGTTCGATCGACAACATCGCAAACATCTGCGCCGTGCCGATCGCAAGCACGACCTCCGGTATCACGAGCGGCATGCAGATCGAACCCGTGAGCACACCACGTGCGCTCGAGCCGACCCTCCACCCCGCCAGTGCGGCGGCAATCGCGATCGGTGTCGCAATCGCTGCCGATGCACCGCCGAGCACCAGCGACGTCAGCGCGGCACTAACGAGCGTTTGATCGCGCATCGCGTCCAAATAGCCGTTTATTCCCCATCCAGACCAGACAAGCGCGGAGCGCCCCGCATTGAAGCTCATCCAAACGATTGCGACGATGGGCAGATACAGAAATACGATCACGAGCCATACAACAGGCACCGTCAACGGCATGCGCTTCACGTTAGGCAAACTCATGCGCGATGCCCTTTCCGAGCGCATTCACCCGCATGCGCCATGCCAGCACCGATATCAGCCCGATGCCCAGCAGCGCGAATGCCATCGCAGCGCCGAGCGGCCAGTTGCGGCCAGCGGCAAACTGAAAATCGACGAGATTGCCGATCATCATCGAACGGCTACCACCCAGCAGATCGGATATCACGTAGGTGCCAAGCGCGGGGGCGAACACAAGGCCGACGCCCGCTGCGATACCGCCACGGCAGATCGGGATCACGATCTCGCGCACCGCGCGCGATTTCGTCGCGCCAAGATCGTAAGCCGCTTCGATGAGCCGCCAATCCATATCATCGAGCGCCGCATAGATCGGCAAGACCATGAACGGCAGGAACGCATAAACGAGGCCGAGTAACGTCGCGGCATCGGTATAGATCATGCCGAGCGAGCCGTGCAACACGCCGATGCGGTTCAACAGCCGATTGGCGATACCGTTGTCCGCCAGCATGATCAACCAGCCATACATCTGTACGACAATGCAAATCCAGAACGGAATGGTAATGGCCAGTAACAGCAGATTCTTTTGCCTGGCAGGGCGTGACGCGATATACAGTGCGCTCGGCAGCGCAAGCGCCAGGCAAATCAGCGTCGCCGCGGCCGCAAGCGCAATCGAGCGTACAAATACACGCAGAAAATCCGCCTGCAGCACAATCGTCCCGTCGAAATCGCGATCAAAAACGAGCGACCAATACGCGAGCGTCGAGAATTTGCCCCATGCGACACCGCCGAGATCGAGCGGAACCGAGAACGACACCACGGCCAATACGCCGAGCGGAGCAATCACCCCCGCCGCGATGCATGCGACGACAGGCGCCAACCCGGCATACTTAGCAATGGATGTCATAGGCCCAAGATGTCGTTCCAGTTCGACAGCGAGCGTAACAAATTGCTATATCCGACAACAGCCCGTCGGACAGACCAAACGCGCCAAATTTGGGTCCTTTCGCGACAATCGCCTCAAATACCGACAGCGCGCTTTTTCAATGTTGCCGCAGTGCGTGGCATACACCCCAACGCGTGATCCGATACGCGCAATTTACGCTCGGAAGCAATCCATCGATGCAATGATCGCGGCTGCTCGAATCCGAGCTTCGCAGCAATCTCCTTCATGCTGAAACGCTCACTGCTCATGTAGCGAGACGCAAGGTCACGCCGCACGATGTCGCGTAATTCACCGAGCGACGTACCGAGCAGTTGCAGTTTCCGCTGCAAACTACGCTGGGATAAATAAAGCTGTTCATAGTCTTTCCAGCCGGGATTCCTGTACATGTGATCGAGCACGCTCTCGACGACGCCGCTTGGCGTCCACCTCTGCAGTTCGCGCTCTTGCCGGTCGCAGTGACGGCGCGCAACCTCGAGCGCATGAGCATGCGCGAGCGGCAATGGGCTGGCAAGCTCGGCCGCCGGAAAATAGCAGGCGCTTTCCTGCGCACCGAACTCCACGGGACAGCCGAACAGCGCGGCATAGCGATTGGCATGCGGCGGCGGCGGAAACGCAAGTTGCAGTCTGCGGAACTTGATTTCACGGCCACCCAGCACGCCCAGCATTTCACGCCTCAGAACCGCGATGCACATGTCGCTGTTCAACACGAGCAGATCCGCCCGGTACGCGTAGTCTCGAATGACAATGCGGGCTTCGGCGCCGTCGACTTCGAGATCGATCCGGAAATAGCAAATCGCAAGTAATGGATAAGAATTCGCGAGCCGGATCGCAGCCTCGAGCGTTGGGCTGACCAGCATGGCCGTGCCGCGCCAGCCATATGCGGTCACGGGGATCGCATCACCGATCTCGAGCCCGATCCCGGTATTGCCGGTCGCGTCGAGCGCATTCGCGAATATAGCCATTTCTTGCGCATGCGTGATCACGACATCAGGTTTGCCAAGATCGGCCGGAACTACCCCGCTTCCTTCGAGAAGGCGCTCGGCGGATATTCCGTACCGCTTCATCACCTCGGCCGCGACGATGACCGTGCACAGGGTGGCCGGAAGCTGAGCCGCACTTTTTGCCTTTCCGAAAACAGCCGACATGATCGGCTCCTTTCCATGCGGGCGATGTTGCGGCGTACTCACGTCAAATCCAATGTGAAAACGATTTGGCAGCCATACTCGTCGAGTTCGCCACGCTGCCAGCCGAGATGCTGATAAAAACCATCCGCACGCGAGCCCGGATCGGTAACGAGCGTCACCGAACGCGCGCCCTGCTGCCGCAGCCAGTTCACCGCACGAGCCAGCAACTCCTGACCGATGTGCCGCGCGTGCCAAGCCGGCCGCACGAACAGCGCCGCGATGAACGGCTTGTCAGCGGGCACCGGCAAGCACACCCCGACGACCTCGCCCTCGGTTTCGCACAACCAGCCGCCGCCTTGCTCGATCTGCCGGACAACCAGATCACGATCGAGCAAGTCGACTTGGTGCGGGTGAATCCGGTTTTCCAGAACCGAGAAGCGCACGTCGTAAAACGCGCCAATGTCACGCACGCTCATCGGGCGGAACACCAAAGCCTTATCAGACAAGTATTTCCCCTTTTTTGCATTGCCAGCATAGATTTTTATATGCTCAAACAGACAAATTGATTGTTCAAGACATCAAAATTTAATAATTAATTATTCCATGAATCATCGACAAACAAGGATTAATATACGAAACCATTTATTCAACCACTCCAGCGCCACTCGATAAAAATCTTATCCCAAACAGGCCAGGAAACAAAACTTTTCCGATTTCCACGGAATTCAGACCGATTAATGATTCGATTTATTTGGCCACCCAAATCGGAAAATTCATTATATTTATCCAGATTATTCCCAGGACGCATACATTGCGCCTGTTTCACGGCAAATACCTATCAACAGAAAAATTTTTCGTGACAAATTGTCCAACTGACGATCGCGCCGCAGTCCAATTCACTCAATGACGCTTTGCCTGCACAACGATCTGCGTGGACGCATCGCGTTCGATACGCGCAAGCGATGCCCGCATCGCGTCGAAATCGTCTGGAGAGCACATCTGGTGCGCGAAACGAGTCTGTAATTTTCGTGTGATTTGTACGACGTGCGTCACATCGTCGAAAACGTAATGCGATTCATAATCGAGTAAACGGTGCTGAACCGTTGTGTCACTGGGCAAATCGATCATACGTAGATTGCCAGGCAACGCAATCTGCGCGGTTTCGTCGAAATTGCCATCGATGCACAGCCAAGGTTGCGTACGCTCGGGTTCAGTCAGCCAGCCCTGCACTTGAGTCGCGATACCCCCCGATAAACTGGACAATGCCGGCAGCGCAGTCGTGCCGTCCGGCCATGCAACATGCTCGAGCGTGCCCGTCACCGAAACCGAGAAAGGGCCGCCCGTCACGTCGCGCTCGCTGGTCATAAGCTGTGCCGTGCCGCGCAAGCCGGTTTGCCGCAGGCGCTCGTCTGCAATTTGCCGGGCACGCTCGCGCGTAGCCTGACGAAACAAGCCACGCTCGAGTTCGGCAGTCCAGCCATTATCCACGACGTAATATTGATAGCGAGCCAAGCCGCCTGACGCGACATCGATTCGCAGCCGGGCACTGCGCATGCGCGGCTGCGTCGGCGGCGTGTGCGATAGCACGCCGCTATCGACCAGCAACGCCGGCCGATCCATCACCACGGGCGGCAGATAGCCGAACTCGACGTTTCCGACGGTCGTATCCGCATAAAGACCAAGCTCGGGCATCCACGTAATTGCATGATTGATCGCTCCGCCGCCATAACCAGGCACTCCAGGCAGCTTATAGATCGAGCCGAGATTCAGCAGCACGGGCTCGCTGCGTATTCCGGCTGCCGCAAGCAATGCGCCAAATAGCGCGACATGGTCCTTACAGTCGCCGTATCGGTTGCGCAGGATGTCCATGACCCTGTGCGGCACCGCCGCGGTCTCGCCCAGAAACAACGCGACATAGCGGACGTTCGTGCGCACCCAGTCGTAGATTGCGCGCGCCTTATCGCGCGGACCGGATGCATTGGCTGTCAGCGTGCGCGCAAGCCGCGCAACGGCAGGGTCGTTCACGCCCTCATCGGCGGCATTCGCGCGATAGCGTGAAGCAAATGCCGAAAAGTCGGGGAACGTCGACACCATCAGCCTGTCACCGTATGTCGCATAACCCACCGAGCCGCTTTCGATGCGCGGATAAGGACCATGGCGATAATCGAACTCGTAGCGTGTGCGGCCGTTCTCCGTCACGGGCTCGCGCGCGACGAAACCGCGCGCATCGGCGTATAGCGGCATATCCGCCGGCAGATCGAAGATCAGCCGCTGTTCATCGACGGGCATCCGCGATGGCGTGACGAAATACCCGAAGTAGCCAGGACCGCGCGGCCTTGCCCGCCTCTTGCTAAACGCAAGACGCGTGCGCGACCCCGCATCGACACTCGGAAAAATCACCGAGCGCAACACGCCGTTGTCGAAGAACGGCGCGCCGGCCGAGCGCGGTTCGGTCACATCACGAATCGCGTCCGGGCCAACGGGATGCGCGACGCCGCGAGCGTCGATCGTTTCGGCCACGAGCAGTTCGACCTTGTCCGCATCCTTGTCGAACCATATGCCACGCTGCGCAACAGCATCGATGCCGCTCTCGGTGTTTGCGCGCAAGGTTGAGTCGTCGTGCTCGTCGACCGAGCCGTCGCGTTGCACGACGAACACATGGACATCGCTAACCACTGTGGACGGCGCGTCGGCAACGATATCGGTTGCACCAGGCGCGTCAGCGAAGCCGGCAGCCCGCGCGTCGCCCATCAGCGCCGCCGCGCTCACGCATGAAATACCGAGCATTCGGACCAAAACGCACATTGCCACGCCAGTTGCCACGCTGAAACGCCGCCCTAACCCGCGTTGCCTTGTGCGAGTTGATCAGCAATCGGCAAGCGGCGAATCCGGCGGCCAGTTGCTGCGAAGATCGCATTGGTCAACGCCGGTGCAACGGGTGGCAGCCCCGGCTCGCCGACGCCGCCCATTGGCGTCGCGTAATTGTTCGGCTCAACCAGATGCACGCGGATTTCACGCGGCGTCTCGTTCATTCTCAGTACTTGATAGCCGTTGAAGTTAGTCTGCTCAGTACGGCCGTTCTTGAAGCTGATCTCGCCATGCAAAGCGAGTCCGAGCCCCATCACGACCGCTCCTTCGAGTTGCGATCGGACACGCTCTGGATTGACCTGCGGCCCGCAATCGATCGCAATGTCGACGCGCGGCACGCTCAATTTGCCATCCTGATCGATTTGCACCTCGCAGACCACTGCGGTATAAGACGCGAAGCTACGATGCGCGGCGACGCCAAGACCGCTTCCCTTCGGCAGCTTACGGCCCCAGCCTGCTTCATCCGCGACAACCTCAATCACGCGCCGCAAACGACCCGTATCGACCGGATACAATTCAGGATCTTCTCCATAATTCGTATTCTTGACCAACACGTTCGGCTCAAACGTGCTCGCGGGACCGATCAGTTCGAGCAGAAAGTCCTTTTGATCCCGGCCGGCGGCATGAGCCAACTCGGCGGCAAAACTCTGAATGCCGAACGCGTGCGGAATGTTGTAGACCGAGCGAAACCAGCCGATCCGGGTATGCGCGGGCGCCTCGGGGTTCTCAATCCGAATATTCGGGATCACGAACGGCAGATCGACGACACCCTGTGCAAGCTCGCCTGGCTGTTCGTGCACGATGCCGGGTTTGAATGTCGACTGAATCGACGGGGCCGCACTCCGATGCAACCAACCGACAACCTTGCCCGACGAATCGAGTGCGCCTTCGAAATACTCCAGCGCTACCGCGTGGAAATAATCGTTCGTGATATCGTCCTCGCGGGTGAACGTCAATTTGATCGGTTTTCCTGTCGACTTCGACAACAACGCGGCTTCGACGACGTAATCCGGCTTGGACTTGCGGCCAAAACCGCCGCCGAGCAGCGTGACGTTGACGGTCACGTTGTTCTGCGGCAAGCCGAGCGCTTTGGCCACCTCGTCGCGCGCGGACTGCGGCGCCTGCGTGCATGCCCAGATGTCGCATTGCCCGTCGTGCACGTGCGCGACTGCCGCAGGCGGTTCCATCGTCGCATGCGCGAGATGAGGCAGATAGTATGCTGCACTGATTTTCTTCGCGGCACCCGAGAACGCGGCCGCGCTATCGCCTTGATTGCGAATCACCAAGCCGGGTTGCTTTGCCGCTGCTTCGAGCCGATCGCGATACGCCGCCGAATCGTAGCTGGCATTCGGGCCATGCGTCCATTCAATCGTCAATCGCTCGCGCGCCTTGATTGCAGTCCAGGTGTCACGCGCGACCACGGCAATGCCGCCAAGCGGTTGAAATCCAGACGGCAGTGGTGCCGCATTCAACTGGATCACGTCGATGACGCCCGGCATCCTCCGCGCGGCGGATGCATCGAACGACGCGACCTTGCCGCCGTACACGGGGGGCCGCGCGATCACTGCGTACAACATGCCGTCGATGCGCGTATCGATTCCGTACCGCGCAGTGCCGCCGACGATATCGCAGCCATCGATCAGTCCGGTCTTGCCCTTGCCGATATAACGGAATTCAACCGGCGGCTTCAATGCGACCATCGCCGGATCGGGCACCGCGAGTTCCGCCGCCCGGCTCGCCAGTTCGCCGAAACCAAGCTTGCGGCCCGTCTTCGTATCGACGACTTCATGCACGCCCGCTTTTACCTGCTTCACGTCAATGTTCCACATTGACGCAGCCGCCGACTCCAGCATCGCCCGCGCCGCGGCTGCCGCACGGCGCAACGCAGTGAAACTCTGACGCATGCTGCGTGAGCCGTCGGTATTCTGGTTGCCGTAACGCACCTCGTCGCCCACCGCCTGCTCGACCTTCACGCGCGCCCAATCGGCGCCCAGTTCGTCTGCAATCACGAGCGCGACGCTCGTGCGCACGCCCTGTCCCATCTCGGAACGAATGCAGGTTACCGTCACCGTGCCATCCGGTGCGATCCGCACGAACAAACGCGGATCGTCGCGCAACCCGTTTGGCATACCCGCGCCGCCATACTGAGGATTCGCGCTGACAGGCGGCCCCCCGGGCGCGTTTACAGCAGCTGCGCGCACGAGCGCAGGCCCGCCGATCGCAAGCAGCAATCCACCTGATGCGAAACCGAGCAACAGTGCGCGGCGGCTTTCGTTTTGTACGGCAAGTTCGTCGCTGCTCATACCGAATCTCCTCGGCTTGCAACCAGTTTGATCGCCGCGCGAATCCGTGTGTATGTGCCGCAACGGCAGATGTTGCCCGCCATCGCCTCGTCGATGTCGGCATCGCTCGGATGCGGATTCGCCTTGAGCAACGATGCAGCCTGCATGATCTGGCCGCCCTGGCAATAGCCGCATTGCGCGACGTTCAACTCCTGCCACGCACGCTGTAGCGGATGACTGACATCGGACGACAATCCTTCAATCGTCGTCACGCGTTTGCCTGCCGCAGCCGCAACCGGCGTGATGCACGCGCGCGTCGCGACACCGTCGAGATGAACCGTACATGTGCCACACAACGCCATGCCACAGCCGAACTTGGTGCCGGTTTGGCCAAGAACGTCGCGCAAATACCAAAGCAGCGGCATTTCGGGATTGCCGTCGAAGTGTCGCTCGCGTCCGTTGACGGTCAGTGTGATCATCGTTCATCTCCTTATCGGATTCGATCGCGATCGGACGCAAATGGCGTCCGGCAATGCGGGGGAAATCAAAGGCTATCGCGAAACCGAAAAGATTGCGCGCAACGGCACGCGACCGGTTTTATCTGCACTTCTTACTGTCATATTTTCATATAGACGAGCAAAGATTACTTGCGTTTGGCAATCCTCTACCGCAACGCCTAGCTTACAGGGAAAACACCGATGCTGTAGTTCGACTACACTTCTACCATCGGAAGCAGTGGAGAATCGCTACATTAGATCGGGCCGTATCTTTTCCCACTTGGCGCGTCGCGCCGGACGTCTCACAAACCCCGGCGTTACCAGCCCAACCCCAATCCCTTCATGGAGAGAGACATGCAAACCAAACTCTGGCCGGCCGCCGTATTATCGGCAGCCGTGCTCACCAGCGCCCATGCGGGAACCGACGATTTCGCTCCCAATTCCGCGTCATCCTCCATCGGGTCAAACGCCTCAGCGTCGGCCGCTGCACACCGGCGTGCCAACGATCTGGTGAGAAAGATGACACTCGACGAAAAACTTCGCCTTATCCATTCGCAGTACGAAATGAGTAAAGTGCCTGGCGGAGGCGCGGGCTATATTCAAGGCGTACCGCGGCTCGGCATTCCCGATCTGAACATGGTCGATTCCGCAACCGGATCTGGCAGCACGTCGCAAGCAAGCACGACATTCCCTGCCACGCTTGCAATCGCCGCAAGCTGGGATCGTCGGCTGTCATATGCATATGGCAAGGAAGTCGCGATTCAACTCCGCGCGCAAGGTTTCGGAATGGGGCTTGGCGGAGGGACGAATCTTGCGCGCGAACCACGCGGCGGCCGACTCTTCGAATACCTCGGTGAAGACCCGGTGCTCGCCGGCGAACTCCTCGCAGAACGCACGGACGGCACACAGCAGCAGAAGGTTATCGCGACGATCAAGCATTACGCCGGCAACGAGCAGGAACACTCTCGAATGGTCGGTAACAGCCAGATCGACGAACGCACGCTACGCGAACTGTATTTGCTGCCATTCGAAATCGCCGCGAAACGCGCGCAGCCCGGCAGCGTGATGTGCAGCTATAACCGGCTGAATGGCGATTACTCCTGCGAGAACGCTCATCTGCTCACCGATGTGTTGAAGAACGAATGGGGATTCGAAGGGCAGGTTCAATCGGACTGGAACGCGACGCATAGCACCGCCAAGGCGATCAATGCAGGGCTTGACGAGGAAGAGGATGTCACCCCGATCATCTACCTGACGCCGAGTCTCGTGCGCCAAGCGATTGCCGACGGATCGGTGTCAATCCGGCGCCTCGACGACATGGTGCGGCGCAAGCTGTATGTGATGATTCGCACCGGCGTGTTCGACGATCCGCCCAAAGGTGGAGCCACGATCGATTTCGCAGCGGCCAATGCGTTCGCGCAAAAAGCCGCCGAGCAATCCATCGTTCTGCTGAAGAACGACGGCAATCAGTTGCCGCTTGCCGCCGCCACGCTGAAAAAGATCGCGGTGATCGGCGGCCATGCCGATGCGGCCGTAATGTCAGGCGGCGGATCAGGCAATACACGCAATCCGGTCACCGGCTCGTTCGCCGGATGCGGTGGACTAACGTTTGGCGCATCGACCGGCTGCGGCTGGTGGCGCAATCCGTGGTTGAAGGTCGACGTGCCGATCGTCAAAGCTATCCAGGCACTCGCGCCGAATGCGCAGGTTCAATTCGCCGGCAACAGCGACCAGCAATCGCCGTTCCGCGCGTATACGCAGCAGGAAATCGACCAAGCCACAGCGCTCGCACGCAGCGCCGACATCGCCATCGTCGTCGTCACGCAAACCGCTGGCGAGGATTTCGGCGAACTGCAAAGTCTTTCACTTGCGAATCCGTCGAACCAAGATGCACTCGTCGAAGCCGTCGCTCAGGCGAATCCGCACACGATCGTCGTCGTTCAGAGCGGCAATCCCGTGCTGATGCCTTGGAAAGATCGTGTTGCGGCAATCGTCGAAGCGTGGTATCCGGGCGAAGGCGGTGGCAAGGCAATCGCGAATGTGCTGTTCGGCAACGTGAATCCGTCTGGCAAACTACCCGTCACGTTCCCGGCGCGCGATCAGGATACGCCGACGTGGGGAGCAAACGGCGCGTTCGAAAACGATCCCGTCTACGCGGAAAAGCTCAACATAGGTTACCGCTGGTATGACGCGAAGAACATCAAGCCGATGTTCGAGTTCGGCTATGGATTGTCTTACACGCACTTTTCGTACTCCGGACTTTCCGTCACTCGTTTGCCGGGCCGCATGCTCGACGTATCGTTCAATGTGCGAAACGACGGTAGCGTCGCGGGCGCGGAGGTTCCGCAAGTCTATCTCGGCGTGCCGTACAAGGACGAGCCGCCACGGCGTCTCGTTGGCTGGGAAAAGATCAGCTTGAGTCCTGGCCAGACGCAGCGCGTGCATATCCCTGTATCGGCACGGATGCAGAGTGTGTGGAATACGTCGCGTAACGGTTGGCAGTTCGTGCCGGGAGCCACCGTGTATGTTGGTGCATCATCCCGCGATATTCGACTGCAAAGCAATTGATTTCGGCTAGCCGGGCGCCGCAATCGCGCCCGGCTGTTGATTCGGTAATCTGCAATATCCATGCGCGGCCGCAAACTTAGACTGCCGCGCACCTAAGCTTATTTGAAGCGCATACTCCGCACAAAAATATCATACGCGGTGCCGATATTTCGACACCTCCGCGCCAACTACGCCTGAGCTATTGCGCGTTACCGCATTTTTCTCAAACCACGTCTATCCAGCGTGTTGATCCGAGAATTATTTGACGATCCTCAACAATTTTTCTGCCTGAGCCATTCAGAAGATTTCATAAATTTCCACTCAAGCGCTTAGATACATATCGGCAATGAGTTAATCACTCCCGCCTCCCACCTTGAAATCTTCCATTAGAAACACTAATCTCAAAAAAATCAGAAAACACTCGCAGCGAAATTCACATACAGAATTTTCTCACCTGCTTTTATCAGCCTCAAAAATAGCAATAATTTCAATTCTCAAAACACCCTCTCATCGATTAAACACAAACATGTAAATTTAATTCATCATTATTCGAAAATCAATGTCTCGCAACTCATACGCAACAGCATTCATCCGACGCCTTAAACCAAAACATAATGTCTTCAGCGTGCGAACAGACTCGACCCCATCATGCCCGGTAGCTTTAAATCGAGATCCTGCTTTTAAGGAGAATACAAATGCAACTAGATATAAGGTCTCGGGCACTCGCCGGCCTGTCGAGCTTGGCCTGCGTGTTGTCCATCTTCGTGAACCAACCTGCATCTGCGTTCGAACGCACCGCGGGGATATCGGCCAATGCAGACGAAACGCAGGCACATCAAGCATGGCGGGAAAAACTGGTCCATACTCCCCCCACGTCGGCGGCGGGTTGCTTTCAGGTTTCTTATCCAAACCTCACTTGGAAACAAGTGGCGTGCAATACCACTGCTGCGCCTGCCATTTCACTATTGAGGAAAAGCAGTTTGGCAGCCAGATTCCGTACGGCATCCGCGGATGTAGACAACTCCAACGGCTACGTGCTCGCGGCAAATAGTCTCATCAATACCACGATGGGACAATTTACTTTCGTTATCGGCGTGACATCCATTAAGGACGGCTTTACCGAAGCGGTGGACCAGTATTCGCTACGGATTTTTTCCGACAGCGATTCAACGACAGCCGCTTGCAATGGCATCGCCGACTGCAAGGTCCATCAGGAATTCGTCTATAACGTAATAACCAGTCAAGCCATGCTATACATGGTCTCATGGTTATTGAATTACACAGCGGGCGGACAAGCTTGTCCAACTGGTTGGTTTAGCAACGGCACGCCAGATTGCATCAAATTTAGCAACAATCTATCCGTGCCTGTCGTATCCGCCACCCAGCTTGGAAAGCTAACCATGACGGGCGGAGTCACACCAAACGGAAATATGATCGTTAGCATCTCGATCGACGCCCCTGGTGGTGCTCAAACCTACTCCGTCACGATGCCTGATGATCTGAAACTTACAACCGTATGGAAGAAGTCGTCATTCAATGTCTATGCTCAGGACAGCGGTCCTTCCAATGGAGCGGAATTCAATCCCGGCTCGTTACTCATCGCCACTGTGCAAGTGATTGATGGAACATCTACTGCGCCCGCCTGTCTGCAACAGCCAATCGGCCCATTCACATGGAAAGGCAATAATCTGACCCTGCGAGGCTGCACGGCCTATTCTTTCAACGGACATCCCGCTATCCAATTTGTCGAATCGAACTGAGCGTCCGGAGCACCTACACACGAATGACCAAGAGAGCCGATACGAGATAGCATGCGGTATCCGCTGGGCAGGCAAAACGGGAATGCAGATACCGCATGCGATATATTCGCGCAGTGTGCGGCAAAACCGTTGTACCTGCGTGACGCCACACCGCCATGAATAAAAACCCCTGTCGCAAGAAAAGAAATTCCGAGGGCGTATCACGCCGATACAGCGCAAAGGCTGACCAGGTTCCAGAATGCAGCGGGCATCATGGCAAAGCAATACGGCCCGTCCGATTCGTGCGCCATTGCGATGCGCCGCAGATCGTCGAAGCATCTATCGAAGTGCCGGGCTTCGATAGCGCGACGCTGCGATACGATCGTTTGCACCACGCTCTCTTACATCGATGGCTACGCAGACATATCGCGGCATGTGCGTAAGGCTGCGTTAATCGCCTTCGGCATCGCCGACACACCGCAGGCGGCCTTCAGCACGGCAATCACCAGTACCGCAACACTGCCGACAAACACGCTTTCGCACCGCCCGCATCTAACACAATACCGCCAGCGGCCGCACCCGTCGCGATCGCGAGCTAAACAGCTGCGACGATAAGACCACCCGCGCTTTCCGCCTCGTCCGACACCGTCTGCGTAACCCAGGTGGTCCACGCGACCGGCACGCCGCCGAACGCCATCCCCCATAGCGCAACTAGTACCATGCCTACCACGGGCGCGCCCACCGGCACGACAAGCGCGGTTCGGATTGCAATCATCACCGCCGGCATTGCGACCAACGTCAGCTTCGGGCCTTGCTCGAGCAGCCGGCTGGTAAGCGACGGGCCCACGAAGTTCACCACACCGTAACCGAGCAGGACGGCCGACAGCCCGTTGACGCCAACGCCCGCCACGCTTTCGAGAAACGGCCGCAAATAAGTGAAAACGATAAATACCCGGTTAAGACCGGAATGGTGCCGAGTATCCCAAGTCCGACATTCGGCCGCATCAACATGTCGATCATCTTACGTAGACGCGTCGATCCGCTCAGCGCCATCGCAGGCAACGTTGCTGCTTGGCATACGAGTGAGAGCACGCCGATTGACGCCGCACTCTGAAACACGTTTCGCCATTCAATCAGCTTAACGAAATAACTGCCAAGCGGTGACACTGCAATCGTCGCAACGGACACCCCGCTGAAGATGATCGACAACGCACGTGGCACCACTGCCAGCGGCACGAGACGCATCGCCGTGGCAGCAGACATCGTCCGTAACCCACCAAGCGCCATCGCGAAAACGACTGTCCAAGCGGGCTTTCCCACGACGAAAGCAATCTGGGCAGCGGTGGTGGAGGAAAAATCATTGGACTAGTCACAAGCATTCATATGGGCGGAGCCTCGAAAACAAGTCAACAAACAGGCAATAGTGAACGACTGAAGACACAACATATGAAACGAAGCCAAGATGGTCTATGACATAAAATCCACCGTTCTTGATCAATCGTCCGAAACAACACAAGTCTTCAGATGCGGACGCCATCCATCCAATACGATCTCGTTAGTGAACTGCTGCTCGGCATGCGGCTGATGGCGTGCACTATCGTGCGCATCCAGCTTGCGATTGTCGCGCTGCATCGCAATCCGGGCCGAAACTGGACCGTCGCGGAATTAGCTGCAGAAATGGACAGTTCGCGTTCCGTATTCGCCGAACGCTTTGTCGAGGCGATCGGGATGACACCTGCGCGCTATTAACGGAATTGCGGATGCGGCTCACCGCGCAATGTATCGCGCGCGACGGCGAAGGCATCAAAGCAGTCACATATCGGCTTGGATACAGTTCGCTTGCATCGTTCAGCCGCGCGTTCAAACGGGCTGCCGGGCATCGCCAGGCACGATCCGGGCAAATCAGTAGACACATTCCCATTCAACCTATCGAGAAATGGCAATACCGTGACCAAGCTTGAGCAAAATAATAGTTTTTCCGGTCATTCCGGTTAGTGGTTACTTTAAAGTAACCACTAACCGCCTCAAATAAATAACATCCAGAAAAAATTTAATACGTGCACGCCTTCAATATTCCGGTCTAATCGTGAAATACTGGCGCAGACGACTTAAATCGCATGCACAAGCAACAATTGGAAGAATTATTGAATAACAAATGCCATCCACGATACTGGCAACACCTCCACCACGTGCCGCGAGACAGAAGTCTCACACTTTGGTCGAGCCCGGCTTGCAGTTTCGCGGCGCCGGCACTCGACTTTTCGCAACACGATTCGTTTTTGAGGTACGGAATATGTCAGAGGTGCGTATAAGAAATTTGAATCATCTGCGCGTCTTCATGGCGATCGTCGAAAAAGGCAGTTTCACTGCGGCTGCGGAATGTCTTAGCATGTCAAAATCGCTGGTTAGCGAATATCTGAGCCGCCTCGAGGAGGAGATCGACACTCAGCTCGTCCTGCGGAGCACCCGGAAAATCGCACTGACTGACGCAGGAACCAAACTGTATTCGGCATCTCAAGCGTTCGTCGGCAATCTCTATGAAACCATCGGCAGCATCAAACACCTTCGCCACGAATCCGCCGGGCTGCTGCGAGTTGCGGCACCCAGCGGTTTTTCCACCACGCATCTAAGCTCGGTCGCGGCGGCATTTATTCAACAGCATCCACAAATCGACCTGGAAATCGTGTGCAACGACGAAGAAGTCGATCTCGTCGGGCAGCGTATCGATCTGGCATTCGAGGCAGGTTGGCCGAAAAGCAAAGGGTTCCGGATGAAAATACTCGGCACGTTCGACCAGATTCTGGTTGCGTCGCCAGAATATGTATGGCGGCACACGACGCCAACGCATCCAGAAGCATTGCCTCAAGCGCACTGGATCGGTCATCGCTGCCTCGCGAATTCAGGGCATTCTGTGTTCCGCCGACATGGACGATCAATCCGTATTCAGACAAATGGCCGACTCAAGATGGAAAGCGTCTTACTCGCGCACCAGATGGTACTGGCCGGCGCCGGGGTCAGCGCATTTCCCGATTATCTGGTTGCCAATGACCTTCGCGACGGACGTTTGCACCGGCTTCTGCCCGAGTGGGCGATGCAAAAGGGCGGCATCTATGCATTTCGCACGTCTACGCGAAACGCGTCTGTTAGAGAACGGTTGTTTCTCGGCGCGGTACAGACGTATCTGACCGGGCTGTTGCCTGCTGAGACCCGGCCTGCGTCCATCCGGTATCAGACGGACTGAACCACAGATGAACCTGGCCGGTGCCGATCCCGTTCTCGTATTCGCTGAAAAGATGGCCGCGCGACACACAATCGCGCGCTCCGATCGCGCCGGCCATCATCAGATAATGGCCAAAGTCCGCTTCAGGTTCAAAATCCAGAAACTCCGGCATCGATTCGATCACCCGGTCATGCCGGCCCTCCTCCAGCCACGCGATCCGCTGCTCGTCCGCCTCACGCGCAGCAGGCGTCACGATGTTCGATGCAGTGCCCGCCATCCGGTTACGCAATTCGGCAAGCGGCCAGAACATATGCGACAGCCCGCCCGACGCAAGCAGCAGCACTCGACGATCGACACGCTCAACCGCTTTCGCAACGATCGCTCCCATCTGGACAAAATCGTCAGGCGTCGCGGTCTGGCATACGGACATCGACATCCAACGCTTGTCGGGCCGACCGAGATAGGTCCATGGATTCAGAGTCGCGTAGTGAATCGGCAGATATGGATCGTCGACGGCGTCGATCCACGATGCGTGTCGCGGCGACAGATCGGCAATCGTGTGCGCGAGTTCCGGATCGCCGGCCAAATTGTATGGAAGCTGGCGGATCGCCCATGGCATCTCATCTGATGTGAAACGTCCTACCCGACGCTCATGCGCAGTGACGACCGCTCCAGTCGTGGTCCGCCAGTGGCTGTCGAATACCAGTACCGTGTCGTAATCGACCAGATCAAAGATTTCGCGTCGCAATCGCATGAGGCCGGTAACGAGCGTGAAATCGCGGCCGCCGTTTTCGCGCAGCCGCATGTCGTCCGGCATCATGACGACAGGCGCATGCGAAATCAGGCCCGCGCCGATGATTCTTCCCATGAATGACATCCTGTCCGAGAGTTGAGCGATTCAACAAACCATTCGGAAAACGAATGATCTAACGATTGGTGTGCGTGAACGACGCGGCGTCACGGCAGCAACAGCAATTTTCCGGTCGTGCTGCGTGCGGCGAGATCGGCGTGAGCGCGCCATGCGTCAGCGAGCGGGTATGTGCGGCCTATCCTGAGCTTCAATGAACCGTTCTCGATTCCGTCGAATACTTCGCCGGCGCGCCATTCGAATTCCTTGATGGTCGCGCGGAAATGCTCAAGGTAAGGCCGTGTCAACGTCAGCGAACCACCCCACAGCAGCCTCATGACGTCGACCGGCGGCACTGGCCCGCTTGCACCGCCGAACAGCACCAACGTGCCGCGCGCGCGTAGGCTCGCCAAGCTTGCATCGAACGTTGCGGCCCCAACGCCGTCGTAAGCCGCGTGAACACCGTTGCCACCCGTCAAACGGCGCACTTCACCGGCGAGATCAGCGCCCGCGCGATGAACGATCACCTCGTCAACGCCGTTGCTGCGCGCGAGCGCCGCTTTCTCGTCAGTCGAAACAGTACCGATCACGCGCACCCCGCGCTGCTTGAGCCACTGCGTCAGCAGCAGGCCAACGCCGCCTGCCGCCGCATGGACAAGCACCGTTTCGCCTGCGCGAGCACGATACGAATCGTTGACCAGATAATGCGCCGTCATTCCCTGAACGAGCGCGGCCGCGGCGGTTTGCAGATCGATCCCGTCCGGCACGGCAATCGCCTTGTCTTGCGGCACGATCACGCGAGTTGCATAGCTCCCCATCACGGTGGTCCAGGCGATGCGATCGCCCGGCTTGAAGCGACTGACATTTGGGCCGACCGCGAGCACGCGCCCGGCGCCCTCTTCGCCTGGCGTGCTGGGCAATGGCATCGGATAGCGCCCTTCGCGGCGATACAAGTCGATGAAATTCACGCCCGCTGCCTTGAGTTCGACGAGCAGTTCGCCGTTGCCGGGCTCACGTTCGTCGGAACGCGTCACATAATTCAGGACTTCAGGTCCGCCGGTTTCGCGGATCTCGATGGCATGATGCATTCTGTATGCTCCGTCTGTTTATTCGTATGTGCCGATTCGTGAAGATGCGTGGAAACGCATCCGAGCATCAATTGGTAACGATACCGTCCAGCTCGACCTGATAAAGATCGAGCCAGCTGTTGAGCCGGCTGCTCGACTCGAGCAAAATTCGTTCGAATTCCGAAAGGTTTCCGATCTCGGTTTTTTCCGTGAGTTTGCGCAATGCGCGGCTATCGATGAACGGTTTCAGCGGCGCATGACCTTCGTCGATCGCTTGGTTGAGTCGGGCGATGAGGCCACGGTCGTACCCCGGCGCCTGGATCGACGGATAAGCTGCTTTCTTGCGATTCAGCACCGAATCAGGCAGCAGATCAGCCGCCGCCGCGCGCAACAGCGCCTTTTCCTGACCATTGAACTTCTTCATTGCCCACGGAATGTTGAACACGTATTCAACGAGCCGATGGTCGCAGAACGGCACCCGTCCTTCGACGCCGCTTGCCATTCCCATCCGGTCCTTCTTGTCCAGCAATACCGGCAGCCATCGCGTAAGCGTCAGATAGTGAAGCTCGCGCGTGCGCCGGTCCTCCAGATTCTCCGCGTCCAGTTGCGGAACTTCCGCGAGCGCCGAGTGATATAGATCAGCCTCATATTCACCGAGCTTCAGTTCGTCGATGAACCGCGAATGGAACAGCGCACGCGGATCAAGCCCGCGGTGCGCGCCCAATTTGAGCCACGGAAAGGTCGGTGCGCTCCGCGCAACGGGATCGGAAAACCACAGATAGCCGCCAAAAATTTCATCGGCCGCTTCGCCGGACAGCACGACAGTCGCATGCTTGCGGATTTCGGCAAACAGTTTGCATAACGACACATCCAGATCCGCGAAATTGAACGGTAAGTCCCATGCGCGCAATACCGTCTCGCGTATCGTTGGATCGAGCAGCCCAGCCTGATTCAATTCGATCGTATGATGATCGCTGCCGATATGACGGGCGACCTCCAGCGCGTATGGCGCGTCGGCTGTCGGGCGAATCGGATCGGCCTGGAAGTGCTGCGTATGTCCGGTGAAGTCGACGCAGAATGTCGACAGCGTTCCGCCGCTTTGCCGCCGGTGCTTCTGCGCAAGCGCGGCGACGGTACTTGAATCGATGCCGCCCGACAGCAGCGAGCACAACGGCACGTCGGCGACCATCTGGCGCGATACGATGTCGTCGAGCAGCGAGCGGATTGTCGCGATTGTCGTCGGCAGATCGTCGGTGTGAGGACGTGCTTCGAGTGCCCAATAACGTTCCTCGATCATCTTGCCGCACCGTATCCGCAGAAAATGGCCCGGTTTCAGCTCACGCATGCCGGAAAACGGCACTTGCCCCGGTGTGCGCAAAAACAGTAGTGCATCGCAAACCCCTTCTGACGACGTGCGCGCTCGCACGTCCGGATGCGCGAGAATCGCTTTCGGCTCGGAACCGAACAACACGCCATCGGCTGTTGGAAAATAGAACAGCGGCTTTACGCCTAGACGGTCACGTACCAGCAGCAACTCGTCGCGCGCGGTATCCCAGATCGCAATCGAATACATGCCGTTCAGGCGATGAACGAATTCGACGCCCCATTCGAGATACGCACGCAGCACGACTTCCGTGTCGCAATCCGTGCCGAAACGGTAGCCCAGCGCGATCAGTTCTGCTCGCAACTCGCGGAAATTGTAGGTTTCGCCGGCATACGAGATGATCGCGCGCGGCAAGTCGCGTGGGCCCCGCTCCAGGCTCAGCATCGGCTGCGCGCCACGCTCCGGATCGATGATCGCGAGGCGCCGGTGCCCCAGCGCAACGTGCGTGTCGAGCCACACGCCGCGTGCGTCCGGCCCCCGGCGCATAAGCGTGTCGGTCATCTTATCGACGATTTCCACTTGGTCTCGCAGATCGCGCGCGAAGTCGACCCATCCAGTGATTCCGCACATGGCTACTCCTATTGAAATACATTGATTGGGTTGAATTGAAACGACAACCAGGGAAAGCGCGACGCGATTCAATCGCAAACCCATGGGCCTCGTAGCCAACCTGTGGTGTCGTAGTCGTCCATGCAATGCTGTGCAAACGCCTCGCAGCTGGCGAGCTGGCCTGATCGCATCGCCCAGGTCAGCGAATCGAGACGGATCTGGTCGAAATTGCCCGAATAATGTGTTTCGTAGACCGAATGACGTGAACCGAATTCACTGCCGGTCGCATCCCAGATCAGCTTGAAGAGCTTGATTCGTTGCTCGGGATCGAGCGCCGCGCCTCGGTAATAAGCACCGATCAGTTGCTCGACGTGTGGATCGAGCAGGTCCGCCGCGCCGGACACCGTGACGAGCGGCGAGCCGCCAAGCGCGGTTTCCATCAGCTCGCGCACGCGCTTCCAGATTTGCGGCACTTGAATCCGCAGTGCCGACGCATACTCGAGTTTCGGCAAGACGACGCCGGAAGCCGTGCACTCGGGATCACGCGCCATCGCTGATGTAACGGCTCTCAGCAAATGCCATAGCGCGATCAGTTCGCCGAGCGCGGCCTGAATGCCGCGAAACGTGTGCGTACCGTTCGCCTGCGTACCGAACCACAGCAATCCAATCATCAATTCCAGCTTGACGGCGAGCCGGATGCCAGACTGAAAGTTGTATAGATTCGCGAAACCTGACGATGCATAGAAACCGGTCGCACGTTTTACATCGCGATAGACGAGGACGTCCTCCCACGGAATCAATGCGTTGTCGAAGATCAGCACGCTATCGTTTTCGTCGAAACGGCTCGACAGCGGCGCGTCGAACGGGCTCGTCGCCGTAGCTTCATACGAGGGCCGGCACATCAGGCTCAGGCCCGGATTGTCCATCCGGGCGAAGAACACCACAGCAAAATCGTCCGCCTTACCAGGTTCGAGCAGTGCCGATGCGACGGGTGCGACAAATGTCGCATTCGTCAACGCGCCCGCGGTCGCAAGCATCTTCACACCGCTTACGACGATACCGCGATCGTTTTCACTTACCACATGAACGAAAACGTCACGCATGTCATGAATGGCTTTGCCGCGATCGAGAGGCGGATTGATGATCGCATGGTTCAGATACAACCCATGACTAGCGAAACGCTTATACCAGGCTGCAGCGTTTTGCCGGAAGTCGCCGTAATAATCGGCGCCGGTTTCGAGGCCGGACATGAACGCAGCCTTGTAGTCAGGCGTGCGGCCCATGAAGCCATAGGTCATTTGCGACCAGATCCGGATGGCATCCTGTGCCGACAACAGATCGTCAACCGAATAACTCGGTTTGAAAAAGCGGTGCGTGATTTGCCCATGCTGGTCCTGCGCGGTCAAGCGCTCGCGATGCTCGCCATGCAACGCGTCGTAGAGCGAAGCAATACTGCGAGCGGCATTGCGAAAGGCGCGATGTGTCGTGACATCCTTGATCCGCTCGCCGCCGAGATACACGTTGCGACCATCGCGCAAGCTCTCGAGATAATCGTTCCCGGTCATCAACGTCATGTTCATCTCTCCGTTGCTTATCCAATTAGACCGTGGTATCGGCCGCCTGCCGTTCTTTCGACAAATGCAGGTTGCAAAGCGGCGGCTCACCGTGGATATGAACTCGGCGCAGATGCCTGCCGGTATGACTGACGAAACGCTCGCGCCCATGCAGTAATGTGAAGTTGTCGGTCAATACCACATCGCCCGCCTGCCAGCGATGCGCATAATGCGCACTTGGGTCGTACAGTCTGCGTTTCAAACTGTCTAGCAACGTCTTTCTCTCGTGTTCGGCAACACCTCCGAACACGTAGCGCGAAGGATTGATGAACGTATCGTCTCCTTCGATTGGCGGCTCACAGAACCGCAAAATCGGAAATTCGCGACGTGGATGCCTGCCGATGATCGGCGCTTCCACTGTATTGCTGTAAAGCTCGACCGTTCGTTGATAGCGGCCGCTCGCACGGCTCCAAAGCGCCAGTTCCTCCGGCGTCGCGATGCGCAACGCTTGTGTCGTGCTGGAAAACGTCGTGCGCCCGCCGTCCCCTTCGCCCACCGCCTGCATGCACTGAAATATCTGGAATTCCGGTACGGTTTCTAAGTACATCCCATCCCAATGCAACGGCACATAACTGTTCGCGAAAATATGATCGTTCGGATCGGCATGCTCGACGAGTTCGAGTACGGCGCCAAACTGCCACATCATGATTTCGCCAAAAGTCGCGCAATAGCGGGTCAAACTTTGGGCATCATCGAAACTGTCGAAACCGCGCAGCACCACCAATTGCTGGCTGCGCACCAGCGCACGCAGCCACTCGATCGACAACTCGCCGACGTGACGACGTCCCCCCTCCGGTTTCACCATCACGCCAAACGAGCAAGGTTCGCCAGACGCACCGATCAACGGTTCGAACGCTACCGTTCGTTTCATGAAAAAGTCATTCATACGGCCTCCGAAGCGGTAAGAAAGCGATTCTTGTTCATCTCCACCGATTCGATATCCGTGCCCACAGACGAAGGCGCAATCTCGTAGTGGCTCGGCTGATGATCGTGGGTCACGATGCGGCCGCCCAGTAACTCGGCATCGCGGCGCTTCATCAACATGAACTGACCGCCGACACTCACCGCGACGCCGTGCCACGGCGTCAGCCAGCTATCGCGCGTCGGCATCATGTGAATGCCAATCTTCAGACTGGCGGCCGGTTGCGGATGAATCGACAGTCGAATCGCGTCAGGAAACCGTTCGGCTAGCAGCGCTCCCCATGCCCAGCTCCGCTGAATCACACCGAGTGCGCGCAATTTCGCATCCCTCTGCAGCGCGGTCTTGGAGCCGCTGTAATCGGGCATTAAACCGTCTTCGTACATGAATCGGGTCACTGCGCGATAAAGCAGCATGCCTTCTTCTTCATCCATCAGCTTTTGCTTGATCACATCAAGCGAATCCGCGTAAGTGTCGATCAGCAGCCGGCGCATTTCGTCGAAATCTGCTATACGCCCAGCAAACGCCTCGAAATTCTCGAGGCTGTAGGTCGACAAATGCTCGGTATCAAGACCGGAAATGATTCCCTGCAACGCTTGCTGATAAGCGGTGATGTCGTGATCGTCGACTCGAATCAAATCGCCGAATACGCGTCCGTCCGAGCAAATCGTCAGTTTCGCGCCGGGCTCATAGAATCGTCCGATGTTTTCGCACATCTCGCTCAAGAATGCGATCGACAGTTTTTCGCCCATGTCTGGAAGACGTCCCAGCACCTTGCCGGGATTCGGTGATTTCGACGGGAAAGCCGGCAACACAAACTCGATCGGCCGGCTCGTATCGACGAATGCTCGTATTCTGGGAAGTTGGATTTCGTGAATGCGCTCGATCTCATGACGAATGTCGGATCGGCTCCTGTATTCCGGATATCGGCGGTGAACTCGAAGAATTTCACCCAGGACCGATCGGGAAATCTCCGTGTTCCGGTCGTATTTCATGAGTTTTTCCTCATTTTTAAATTAATTAACTGACCGGCAAATTCTATTTTTAAGGAATAGCTCGATAAATACGGATTCATCGAAAGGATTGTTCGGAAAATTTTCTTCCAACAAAAACACGAACGAGCCCACGCGCTCGTTCCCATGGAAGCCAGTGCGCGCTAAAAGACCTTGGAGATAAAGGCGGGAAGGGAAGATAAGGAGGAAGGGAGATTCGTCACGAGCTTGCCCGCCGGCGTCGGGATTTTCTGCGCGAAGATGTAGGTCTTCGCATTGGCCTATTGCCTATTGCCTATTGCCGGCATTCAGATCGTCCATCGTCGCGGCGAACGCCGATTGCGCAGCCATGCGCCCGCCGTTCAGCATCCAATCGTCGAACGACAATGCGGCCCGGTGCAAACATGACGGTCTGTCCGATCGTCACCGCATTGCCGAGCGGCAGTGGAGCACTTGCGATTTGATTAACAAGAGACAGGCTTGTCGCCGTGCGTCGAAGTGGAGTCGAGTAAATCTGGTGTTCTCAACACCAGTCTTGCAATGCGCGAGGGCGCCTTCACGGCTGCGATCATGGCCGCATCAGTCGATGCAAAGAGAGGCAATTGGCCCCGGAGAAAGCGGGCCACCGAGATCGGCGCGCGAAGCGGAGAATGCGGCCGCACCGACGTGACACTCACGTCGCTTGATCGCGCGGGACAAAAAGACATCGCATTCATGCGATGCAATGCACCAAGCGAATTGCGCGAATATTCGGCCCAGGATGAATTGAGATGCATATTTTTGCGGCCGGCATGCATTGCAACGTGCCAGCCGCAATATGACAGGATCGCCGATCACGGGATGATCAGCGTCCCGATGCCGGACGGACGCGCGGCTCAGTCGCGGCGATGATGCTTGCCGTGATAGCGGCCGCGCCGGTAGTCTCGATCGTTTTCGTATGAGTTGGAACGCGAGATATTGCCGCCAAGCGCCGCGCCCGCGCCGCTGCCGACGGCCGCACCGACAAGGCCGCCTGCACGTCCGCCCATCGCATTGCCCGCTGCCGTGCCTGCGCCGCCGCCAAGCGCACCACCGATGATCGCGCCCGTGCGTTCACGACGGTTCGACGTGACCGCGCCGCCTGCGCCACCGCCGAGCGCACCGCCGATGACCGCGCCCGTGCTGCCACCCACGGCACCGCCGACCGCTGCGCCGGCTACCCCGCCGAGCGCACCGCCAAGCGCATTGTTCATATCACCGCCGGCCACGGCCGGCAAAGATGCCACAGCGAACAGCGATGCGGCAGCCACGATCTGAATCAGTTTCTTCGACATAGATGACAG
Organism: Burkholderia sp. TSV86; assembly: GCF_001522865.1. Lineage (GTDB taxonomy): Bacteria > Pseudomonadota > Gammaproteobacteria > Burkholderiales > Burkholderiaceae > Burkholderia. The sequence continues at coordinate 121,511 of NZ_LOWB01000032.1, forward strand.
GTCTTTCGTTATGGGTTTGGGGACAACGTCGCCGAGTATACCGGCGCGGCGAAAGGTTTTCGTTATCTAGCGGGTGAGTGCCGGTAAGAGATGTAACAAAGTAATCCGTCCGCTGCTTCGTCAACGCACTGCCCACACCGCGTCAGAAACTGAAGCGCGAGCATCCCAATGCGCCCCATAAACCCTCGACGTAACGGCAATGGCTCCAATGCGCACGCGCCATCGGCATGGACAACGTCGCCAGCAGCTATCGTCAGCACTGACGATATTGCCCTGATCTCCTGCTGCGGAACGGAAAAATAGTCACCGGACAATACAGTCAGATCCGCCAGTTGGCCCGGCATGATTGCGCGCTTGCATCTGTAATCGAAAGAAAGCCACGAGCTGCCGACCCTCCATAGCTCCGGCGCAGTCTCGCGCGACAGTAGGTTTGCATGACCGTACAGCGGCATACCGCCCACTGTCTTGTCCGACACAAGCCAATCCAGCGCAGTTCATGGGCTGTAGCCCGCCACTCCGGTCGCATCTGTGCTCCCGCCAACCGGCACGCCCGGATCCAGCATTCGTGCATCGACGCGTATGGGCAGCGGCCTGCCATCCGTTGAACGAAGCATTCTCCCTGAAACACCATCCGATGTTGAATCACAATCCCGCCGCTCAGCGCGCCGATTCGTTCGATATTGCGCAACGTGATCGTTTCCGCCCGATCTACGATCCATGTCGGCCCATCAAGTGGACTACCTCGATCGATCTTCTCGAAGACGTTCAATATCCGCTCGATCGATTCGTTGTACATCACATGAATCGAAACGGCCAACGATGCGCAATCAGCAGCCGAGCGACGCGCTCAAGATCGCGTTCCATCTCGGTGCTCTGAGTGGAACGCGATTGCATGAAGTCCTCGAAATCCGGCGCCGATCAGACCGATGCTTCACTGGCTCCGTTATGGCGAGGAAAACCGTCGCCTCGCTCCAGTTGAGTGGACTGGACTCACGATTCGAGATCGTCATACTCGCTGCCGGCTCGCTGCGTACACAAGTTATAAGCAATGCGAACTTTTATCTACTTTCGTTTCGCCAGTCACTCGATCACTTGATAGTCTTTATGGTAATTTTGGCAGCTGCCTGCAGCATCCATCACACTCGTCACGCCAAGGCGATCGAGTTCGCGAATAAACTGGCATGTCGAATTCAACTTGTATTCCAACGGCAGTTTCGGCCCCTGGTTCAGCCTCGCCTACAGAATCGCGGTGTTGGGTTTTGCGATCAACACCCCGGCCGGCTCGCCATTTGCTTCGTGCTGAATCTCGACGCCCGGTGGCTCAAGTGTTTGCTCGTATAGCCGACGGCCCGCAGCGCGGCACGATTGAGCCACCCGCGATCGTACAAATGCATTACGAATTCCGTATCCGGCGACAACACTTCTGGCTTGCATGCTTTCGACGCGAGGCGAACTGAGCAGAACCTGCTCGCTCACACTGTGTCACGCGCATGTGCACGTAAGTGCCGGCACCGCCGCGACGAGTTCTCCACTCGCCGTGTGGCGGTACCTCTCCTGACGATTCCAGCAGCCTTTTATTTATTCGCGATCAACGGAAAGTCTTCCGGGGCCCGCGGCACACAATGCGAATAACCCGCCCGCGATTGCAATGTTCTTATAGAAATGAATCATCATGTTCATCTGCACGGCCTCAGGCATCGACCAATAGTGATGGCCGATGAACGCCGTGCCGATGGTATATAGAGCGAGCAACAACGCAAGCGGCCTAGTGAAAAAACCGGCAAGAATTGCGGCGCAAACCGGCAATTCCATGATCACTGCAATCAAGGCGGCCAGCGCGGGGAGTGGCGCACCGGTCGACGCCATGTATTCGACCGTCCCGGAAAAACCCACGAGCTTCTGCCATCCCGAAGGAAGAAACAGCACGACGATCAAAATCCGTGCGACCAACAGCAGTAGGTCTTTTTGGTTCGCGAGAAAGTTCTTATTGAAATCCATAGTCGATTCCACTCCCGGTTTTATTTGATGTGCCGGCAAGGAGCCGGCACGGGTTTAATGATAGAGATGCCTTGTCAGGGGCTCGGCTGCAACCTCACCACGCCCCGCTCATCGCCTGCCTCGCGACAAAGTTACCGAACCGATGAATTCGATAGTTCGCAAATGCGACAACTCCCATGTTAGACAACATATCGGCGAATGCGGGCATTTCGAAGTCCTTGGAGTTAACCATGTACTGCATGTCGCGCAACGTCATTCCCTTCTTTATCCGCCGGCGTCATGGCAACCGCGGTTGCGCCGTGCCACCGCATACTTCCAGCATTGCCCGGATGGGCGCAGCAATTGCGCTGATGCCCGCCCCCTAATCTGCGAGGTACGGTGCCCTGCCACCAGCCTATCGGCGACCCCATCAGCGCACGTTGCCGCCATTGGCATCGGTCTAAACGCAAGGTCTTTTCAGCGAACACTGAATTAGCTTCGTCGTAAAACTTTCATCTTCGCTTCTTTTATCGGTCCATCGTCTCCAGAGCATATAGCATGCCGAGTGAATTTCGCGGTGACTGTACGGATATCGAAACAAATATGCAATGCTCAATATTGGGAAAATCTGTCGAAAAAAAGCGACGATTCGGTATCTGAACCATTTCTCGCTCTATGCTTGCTCGAGAGTCATGCGCGGCTTCCGCCATCAAACAGCAGGAAACTGGCCGTCAAGCATCGTCAAATAGTTAATTTCCATCGGAGACAAATGAAGCTGCCGCCATCTGATGGCCGATTCCCGCTTCATCGTTCGAAGCCATAATGCGAGCAAGCAAACAATGCATATCACCAACCATCATTAATATGACGGCATAGCTCCCAACGGCATCGCACAAGCCGCCACCCGTTCCATATTGTCCCAATACAGCTATGCTAGATTTCAGCGCGCTCGCGTTCTTCGTTCAAGTTCTGGAAAAGAAAAGCATCACCGCAGCCAGCGAAACACTGAGCGTGCCCAAATCGACAATCAGCCGCAGCCTGATCCGTCTGGAAGAAGAACTCGGCGTGTTGCTGTTGCAGCGCTCCACACGCAGGATCACACCAACCGATGCGGGTCTCGAACTATATGACTATGCACGCGCAATCTTGAGCGACGTCGAATCGGCAACGATGGCGCTCCGTAGACGCGCGACCGAATCCGTCGGCACGATTCGCATCAGCTGCTCGCATGGCTTTTCGACATTCGTTGTGTCGACGGTCATAGACCGTTTCATGCTGAAGCATCCACAGATCCGGATCATGCAACACATCACGGACAAATTCGTCGATCTGCCGCACGACGGAATCGACGTGCTAATTCGCGCCCATCACCGTCCGTTACCAGATTCCAGCATGGTGCAACGCCCGCTCGGAAAAATACAATGGGGCTTGTTCGCGAACCCTCGGTTGCTCGCCGAGTATGCGCCAATCGTCGAGCCCAACGATGTCGAGAAGCTGCCGATGCTATCCCATCGCACGGTTACGGCAGAACGCTTGATACTCGATCACCTGACGCTCGGTCAAGCATCGCTGACTATCACGCCGCGGTTTTGCGGCACCGACATGCTGGCACTCAAGCAGCTTGCGCAAAAAGCGCTTGGCGCTGTCGCGCTACCGACCTACATCTGCAAACCCGAAATCGCCGACGGCACGCTGCAGCGTATCCTGCCGGACTGGACAGCGGGCACGGCACAACTCACAGTGCTGATGACCTCTTCGCGCCAGGGACCGCTTCCCGCGATCCGCGAATTCGTGGACTTTCTCGTCGAAGCCATTCCGGGTGTCGTCAGCGATTGACCGCCGTGTCGGTCGTGGTCCGCATACCGCACAGGTACCCGCCTGGCAACACCAGCCGATATTTGCGCGTCGGAGCGGCCAGCGTTACGATTCCAGTCCCCGCTCTTTCCAGGATGAATATGGCCACCTCATCGCCTCATTCGCCCGCCACGCGCGCAATCGTCACCGGGCACACCCGCGGGCTCGGCGTCGCGCTGGCCGAGCACCTCCTACAACAAGGCATCGCCGTGCTCGGCCTGTCGCGCGGCCGCCATTCTTCGCTTAGCAAGCAGTTCGGCAATCGCCTCACCGAAATCGAATTGGATCTGTCTGATCCCACGCGCGTGGCAGCATGGCTCGCGTGCGGCACGCTGCAACGCTTCGCCGATGGTGCATCATGCATCCTTCTGTTCAATAACGCCGGTACAGTCGAGCCTATCGGCCCGCTCGACACCCAAGATTTCGACACCGTTGCGGGAGCCGTCGGACTGAACGTCACGACGCCATTGATACTGTCAAGCGCGGTCGCCAAGCTTGCAAACGATACGGCCGAGTGCCGAATCGTCCACCTGTCGAGCGGCGCCGCACGCAATCCGTATGCGGGCTGGGCTGTCTACTGCGCAACCAAGGCAGCGCTCGATCATCATGCGCGCGCAGTCGCACTGGATGCCGGACGCGCGTTGCGCATTGCCAGCGTCGCGCCGGGCGTCGTCGACACCGATATGCAGGCAACAATACGTGCGAGCGGCCGCGAGCGCTTCCCGTCGATCGAGCGATTCGAGCGGCTCAAGCAAGAAGGCAGCCTCGCTTCGCCCGATGTAGTCGCTCGCACGCTGGTCGACTATGTGCTGAGCGATGCGTTTGGGGCCACACCTACCGCGGACGTGCGTGATTTTTGATCGGGCGTACATACCGGATGTCGGCCACCGGTATCGCCAAGGCTACCTGAATCGGCAAATCAGGCCATGCAGTCGGCAACTGCGGCACTTTGCTTGCTTTCCGCTGCGCACCGCTTCTTTCGCGATCGGCAACCGAAGCGTACCGCTCAATTCACGTTGCCACCGACGTAGCAATTAGCGCGCGGAAGGACACGCAGGTTGCCTGCGCTCCGGGCCCCGGCGAGCAGGTGTCTTGGCATTCGGTACGGGATTTGGCACGTCGTTAACACAGCCACTGCCTCGCCAGCCGGTCCGGTAGCAAACCGATCGGTGCGGCCGCGGCCGTCATCGACATTCGAGCCGACCCACTCCGACACTGGCTGCTGGATTGCCATTAACTCAATCAAGAAACAAGGTGCATGATCGCGACGCCCCGTCGCGATGCTTATTTATCAGGCTTCCTGAATATAAAGACGATGCGAAGCCCCTGGCCTGCATTTACCAGTTCGATCTATTAACAGGTAGCCTGTTACTTCAAGCTCAAGCCAAGCCGGATAAATTCCAAATATATTCAGATCCGGTCAGGTCTACAGGAAAACCACCGGCGAATCAGTCGTTCAGGTTACGCACAAATATTTCGAGCGAGCGCTGCGCGCGCTCGGTATCGTCGGAAGACAACTCACCGACCATCCGGCGCTCCACTGGCCGCACTGCCCGCTCACATTCGCGCAGCACGGCCGCGCCTTCTTCGGTCAACCGCAGCAAAATCACGCGTCCGTGATTGGGATCGCCTTCCCGGGCGACATAACCCCGGTTCGCCAACGCGCTCGTCACTTCATTCGCCGATTGCGGGGTAATGAACGAGCGTACCGCGAGTTGCGCATTCGACAGTGCGCCACGCGTTTCCAAGACCGAAAGTGCCGTGTATTGCGCGAGCGTGATGCCGATCGGCGCCAGCGCATCGCCCATCTGACGGCGCAAGAGTCGATCGAGGCTTGCGATCAAATAAGTCAGCCGCTGTTGGTTCCGCGTCTTGGGCTTGTCCGCCACGGAACGGGTCGGGCTTTTTGCGCCGGGTGGCTTGACGGAGGTCGGGTTCATATGGATATCTAAACTGGTCTCGCGGACCATCTTACCTATGCGTGAACCGTCGCTGCAAGCACGCCGCGCATCGGCGGGCGTGTAGCGCACACAACGGCTGCACAAGCATCGAGCCCAGGCTTACCCTCGTGCCCGACATCCGCTTGAAATCCTTCTCGATCCTGCTATCGAACATCAAGCCGAGCGCTTCGTGCCGTGGATCGACGAAGCATGCGGCGTCACCGCTGCGGCAATCACCTTCGTCATCAAGCATATCTTTTGGATCCATATCGAGCGCGTGCGATTGCCTGGCACCGCACGCGGCTCTCGCAGGCGCATTTCAATGCTTGCCTCGAAACGGCGAGCTTGGGTCCGCATCCGCTCGCCACAGTGCTGAATGATCACGTGATCGAATCGAACCCAGGCAGTTTGTGGTATCCCCGCACCAGCAAAAAGTACGTTTTTACCGACGAAAAAGCATCCGATGTAAATTGTGCGGGATCTCGTCAAATTTGCCGGGCCCCGGCGTGCCGCCGTCGATATACAACGCCCGCCGTTATGCAGTGCAGCCGATGTTACGGCTGCCAAACGTATCGTCCCGCGACAACCAGTTAACCAGCGTCGGCGGCTCTAGGCCGAATTGCGGGAATGTTCCGAGCAGCACATGCTAAATGCTGGAGAATATTTGATGTGTGACGCACACAGCTTTCGACACTGCGGTCACGCGGCCGCCAGGCGCGAATACGAGGCCAACGTCAGCAGCCTAAATGCCATGCATTGAGGCGTGCTGAGTCACCAGGCACGAGTAAGCAAGCAGGCAGCGACGGTGCATATCGGAGGGTACCCGTCTACATTGCACCCGATGCAATCTATAGGCGCCCGAGATCGTTGCTAGACAGGATCGTCACTGGTTACTAGGCCGACAGGGCGCGATCCGATTCGGAGACCATATCGATTTCGCGGCGAGATTTCTTCAAGTCCGTCCAGACTGCATTCGATTTCTTGCGAAATTATCTGACACCGAAAGAGGGAAGGAAACTGATTGCCTCCTCCAGGTCAATGAGCATTCGTCTTTGGCATATGACGGTCGACAAGATCACGTGCGGTGGACTAGACTAAATCTGACAGTGGTTGGTTTTTCATGCTGGCGCGCATTGGCGCGAAGGGCGTAGCCCGTAGCGGCAATGCGCGCCGCGAACAGCAAGGAGTCCACC
>NZ_LOWB01000033.1 GCF_001522865.1 Burkholderia sp. TSV86
CGATCGTGGACTTGTACGCGGCGACTGCTGAAGCGCTGGCGGCATGGGAGCCGCGTTTTCGGCTCACACAAGTCAAGCTGGCGAGTGCCGATGTCGGCGTCGTCGCGCTCGACTTGATCGGCCGATATCTTCCTGATGGTCAGACCGTGACGCTTGATGGCATTAAGGTGAACCGGTGCGGCGCATCAAGCAATATTTCCCGACGCAGGATCAGGCGGTGGCTGCCGCGAAGGCCGAGTTGGCCAAACGCACGCGGGGCATGCTGAAAATGACGCTCACGTGTCCGGGGCGCGCCGACCTGGGGGCCGAGTCGCAAGTGAATTTACGGGGGTGGCGCGACGGGGTGCCGACCACGTGGATTGCGACGCGCGTGGAGCACGCTCTCGATACCGAGGGCTATGTCTGCCATGTGGAGCTTGAGCAGCCGAATGCGGGGCAGCAAGGGGGCGGTTGATGAGGTGGCTTCATGACAGGCGGTTTTGATCGTGTTCAAAACTACCTGCTAACTCATTGATTTTATTACTGTGCATCGCACCGTTTTGTGACGCATTTTCCTGCCCTATTTTTCATCAAAACTTATTGATTTAAAAGGTAAAAACGTCATTTGCAAGCACGTATATTTCCGAGCTTGTGCCAAAGCAGATTCGCGGGCGCGCGTTCGCCTGCGAGCAAGCGGTCGGCTTCGTGGCGGTGCCGGTCGTCGCGCTGCTCGCTTATCTGCTCGTGCCGCGCGCGCCGTTCGGCATCGACGGCTGGCGCTGGGTCGTGCTGATCGGCGCGCACGGCGCGATCTTCGTCTGGTGGATTCGCCGTCAGTTGCCGGAGAGCCCGCGTTGGCTCGCGCAGCAGGGCAGGCTCGACGAGGCCGAGCGCGTGCTTGCGGCGCTGGAGGCAAAGGTCCAGGCCGAGCATGGCCGGCCGCTGCCGCCGCCCGGGCCCGTCGAGCCGGTCGCGCCGCGCGGCCGTTTCAGCGCGATGTGGGCGCCGCCGTATCGCAAGCGCACGCTGATGATGACGGTGTTCAACGTGTTTCAGACCGTCGGTTTCTACGGTTTCGCGAACTGGGTGCCGACGCTGCTCGTCAAGCAGGGGATCACCGTGACGACGAGCCTGCTGTATTCGAGCGTGATCGCGCTCGCCGCGCCCATTGGCCCGTTGATCGGCCTCGCGATCGCCGACCGTTTCGAGCGCAAGACCGTGATCGTCGCGATGGCGGGAGCGGCGATGGTCTGCGGGCTGCTGTTCAGCCAGACGTCGTCGGCGTGGCTGCTGGTCGCGCTGGGCGTGGGGCTGACGCTTGCGAACAACATCATGTCGTACAGCTTCCACGCTTATCAGGCGGAGCTGTTCCCCACGGCGATCCGTGCGCGAGCTGTCGGTTTCGTCTATTCGTGGAGCCGGTTCTCGGCGATCTTCACGTCTTTTGCGATCGCGGCTGTACTGAAGGGATTCGGCACGGCGGGCGTGTTCGTGTTTATCGCGGGCGCGATGGCGATCGTCATGTCCGCGATCGGGCTGATGGGGCCGCGCACGAAAGGCATCGCGCTCGAGGCGATATCGGGCTGATCCGGCGGGTGATTCGCGCGGGGCCGTGGCGCGATGGCGAATTGCGTATTGAGCCGGGCCGAACGCAGTGCGATGCTCGAATCCGGCGGCTCCACGCCCGCACCCATCTCCCGGCGGCCGAAGCCGCCGTCATGGGCGGTTCCCGCGCGGGCGGCTCACCGGCGCGAATCGGCCGGCGGCATCCGCACGCAGCCTTATGCGTCCAGCGCGAGCGTCGCGAACGACGCGAGCCAGTGCTCGCCCATGTAGTCGCCCGTCACGTGCGGCAGCGCGCTCGCCAGATGCCGTTCGGCTGCCTCGGCGAGCACGGCCCGGCGCGGATCGTCGTGCGGCAGCGCTCGCGCGAGCGAGCGCTGGCACCACGCGCGGCTCAGGTTCAGCCCGTCGAGGTGGGCGATTTTGCCGTCGCTGCGGTCGGTGACGGTCGCCGGCGTGAATAGTGCTGCGGGTTCACGCGCGGCGAGCGCGGGCAGAAATGCGTTGAACCACGGCAGGAATTCGTCGGTGGGCAGCACGCGCCGCATCAGTTCCGCTTCCATCAGCGCAGGCGACAGGAACTCGTCGCCGCTCGGCTCCCAGGCTTGGCAATGCGCATCGCGCAAATGCCAGCGGCGCGCGGTATCGACGATCAGCGCATCCAGCGCCGCATGCTGGGTAACGCGCGCGAAATCGAGCGCGAGCGACAGCGCGAACGACGTGTTGAAGTGCGTGCCGACGCGCACCGGATAAGTCGCCTTCGGCAGAAACTCGACAAAGCGCTCGACGACGATACCGGCGAGCGGCGCGAGCGTCGCGCACCAACGCTGTGCTTGTACCGAGCGCATCGACGCGAGTTGCGCGGACAACGCGAGCAGCCACGCCCAGCCATAAGGGCGCTCGAAATTGCGGTTGTGCGGCAAGCTCAGGTAGGCCGCTTCGCCGGCGACATTGGCGGCGGTGAAATGCTCGTCGACGACCGCTGCGATGCGCGCCGCTTCCGGCAAATCGGGAAAGCGCGCGATCAGATGCGTGACGAGCCAATAGCCGTGCACGCACGAATGCCAGTCATAGCTGCCGTAGAAGATCGGATGCAGCTCGCGCGGGCTGCGCACGTCTTGCGGCCCGGCGAGCGAATGCGTGATCCGGTTCGGGTATTCGCGCGTCAGGTGGCCGAGCGCGACGCGCGCAAAGTGTGACGCGAGCGCGGCCGTCAGATGACTGTCGGTCATGAATGGACTCGATGGGCGCGGCGCGGGAGCGCGCCGCGATCGGCACCATCTTACTGGTTGACGTGCGAACGCGCTCGGGCCGCGCCCGGCCGTTTGCGGGCTACGGACGGCAGTTCAGCTGCCGGTAGCGGGCTTCTAGCGCGGAGTGCCTGTCGCCGCGCTCGCGTTGCTGCTTCTTGTCCTTTTCCGTCATGGGAACGGCGGTGGGGGCGTGATGCAGCGCGGACGGGTATGCCGGCGGCAAATTCGGCGGCGTGCGGCCTTGCTGCTTGGGCAGCGGCCGGGACGGCGGCGGAAGATAGACGGGCGCGGCGGGAATCACTCCCGGCGTGGGATCGTAAGCCGCGCCCGGCGCGCGCAGCGACAGCGGCGCGGCAGGCGCCCCCGACGTACTCGCGCGCAGCAGATTGTCGATTTGCGATGCGAGCTTGTCGCATTCGTCGAGCCGGCTGTATTCCTGTGCGTGTGCGAAGTTGCGCTGCAACGGCGCGGCGTATCGTGCGTTTGGCGCGTTGACGCTCGACGACGCGGCGCGCACAGCGTAGGCGGCCGGCGCGGCGGCCGCGCGTGGGACCGTGCGCAGCGCGGCCGAGTGAGCGTGAGTGGACGGCGGCGGATGGTGGGGCGGCGGCGGGTGTTGCCGCGCGGTACCCGGTTGCGGCTGGCCGAGCGGTTGCGCGCTCGCATAGGCTGGGCTCAGCAGCGAGATGGCCAGGGCCGCATTTGACATCGAAAACTTCATGCGGACGAAGGGAAGAAGCGAGAATCCAACGGCCGCGTATCGTCTCACATTGCGCTCGATTCGTCGAATCGGGCGCGTATCGAATCAACCGCCGCTTGCACGCTGCGCGTCGTCGAGCCGGCGCATCGCGTCCGCGACGTCGCTGCGAAACCGCGCGAGCGCCTCGCGCTGCGGCGCGGGCGGTTGCAGCGCGGCCCACAGCAGATCGGTCAATTGCTGGGCAGTCGCGTCGATATCGAGCTTGCGGTGGCCGAGCGTCGCGTCCCACAGCACGTGCTCCATCGGCCCGAACACCATCGAGCGCAGCAGGCTCAGCGGCATGTCCGCACGAACCTGGCCGTTGGCCTGGCCGCGCGCGAGCACGTCCATCAACGGCGCGGTGTAGCGGCGCTGCAGCGCGCTCAGCTCGTCGGCAAGCGCGTGCTGCTTCGCGCGCCCCTCGGACAGCACGAGCGCGCACAGCCCGGTGCCGTGCACGAGCATCAGCCGCAAGTGCGTGCGCACGATGAACGCGAACTGCTGGCGTACCGATGCGTCGCGCGGCATGCCGGTTTCGAACGCGTCGATGATCTCGTCGTACCAATCGGCGATCACGCGCGCGCAGAGTTCGCGCTTGCCGCGAAAGTAGCTGAATACGGTTGCCTCCGAGACGCCCACCCGATGCGCGATCTCGGCGGCCGTCGCATGCTCGTAGCCTTTTTCTGCGAACACGGCGCGCCCCGCGCGCAGAATGTCCTGCACGCGCTGCTGCGATTTGGGGCCGGTAGGCGCGCGCGGCGTGTTTGGGCGGTCGGTCTTGGCAGGCGTGCTCATAACGGAAGAGGGGCGGATTCGCGTCGCAGATGCAGGATTGGAACGGCTTCGATGATAGTTGAGTATCGCTCAGAAAACTATTGACGATTGCGTGGGCGGCGCGCGAAACTAGCAAAAATTTTCGCTGTATACAGCGTTCAAACTGTGGCGGCACGAATCTGAGTATCGCTCAGAAACCGGCGTTTCGCCGAACTTCCTGGCATTGGAGGAGACATGAGCAACCTGCCTGGCGTGAACTTCATGCTCGGTGAAGACATCGAGATGCTGCGCGATTCGGTCGCGCATTTCGCCGCGAAGGAAATCGCGCCGCGCGCGGCGGAAATCGATCGCACCGATCAGTTCCCGATGGATCTGTGGCGCAAGTTCGGCGAGCTTGGCGTGCTCGGGATGACGGTTGCCGAGGAGTACGGCGGCGCGAATCTCGGCTACACCGCGCACATGGTCGCGATGGAGGAAATCTCTCGCGCGTCGGCATCGGTCGGGCTGTCGTATGGCGCGCATTCGAACCTGTGCGTGAACCAGATCCACCGTAACGGCACCGACGCGCAAAAGCAGAAATATCTGCCGAAGCTAGTGTCGGGCGAGCATGTCGGCGCGCTCGCGATGAGCGAGCCGAACGCGGGATCGGACGTCGTCAGCATGAAGCTGCGTGCGGACCAGCGCGGCGATCGCTACGTGCTGAACGGCACGAAGATGTGGATCACGAACGGCCCGGACTGCGACACGCTCGTCGTCTACGCGAAGACCGAGCCCGACGCCGGCCCGCGCGGCATCACCGCGTTCATCGTCGAGAAGGGCATGAAGGGTTTTTCGGTCGCGCAAAAGCTCGACAAGCTCGGCATGCGCGGCTCGCATACGGGCGAGCTGGTGTTTCAGGACGTCGAGGTGCCGGCCGAGAACATCCTCGGCGAGCTGAACGGCGGCGTGAAGGTGCTGATGAGCGGCCTCGACTACGAGCGGGCAGTGCTGGCGGGCGGCCCGACGGGCATCATGGCCGCCTGTCTCGACGCGGCGGTGCCGTACATCCACGATCGCAAGCAGTTCGGCCAGCCGATCGGCGAATTCCAGTTGATCCAGGGCAAGATCGCCGATATGTACACGACCTTCCAAGCCTGCCGCGCGTATCTGTACGCGGTCGGGCGCCACCTCGATACGGCGTCGTCGGGCGGGCATCTGCGCCAGGTGCGCAAGGATTGCGCGGGCGTGATCCTCTATACCGCGGAAAAGGCGACGTGGATGGCAGGTGAGGCGATCCAGATCCTCGGCGGCAACGGCTACATCAACGAATATCCGGTTGGCCGCCTGTGGCGCGACGCGAAGCTCTACGAGATCGGCGCCGGCACCAGCGAGATCCGCCGGATGTTGATCGGCCGCGAGCTGTTCGCGCAAACGCTTTGATTTCGTGCGCGGAGCCTACGCGATGCCGATCATCGAATCCAAGTTGAACCCGCGCGCCGACGATTTCCGCGCGAACGCCGCCGCGCTCGAGGTGCTCGTCGCCGATCTGCGCGACAAGATCGAGCGGCTTGCGCAAGGCGGCGGGCAAGCCGCGCGCGACAAGCATCTGGCGCGCGGCAAGCTGCTGCCGCGCGAGCGGATTGCGCAACTGCTCGATCCGGGCACGCCGTTTCTCGAGCTGTCGCAACTGGCCGCATACGGGATGTATAACGACGACGCGCCGGGCGCGGGCATCATCACCGGCATCGGCCGGATCGCGGGCCGCGAGTGCGTGATCGTCTGCAATGACGCCACGGTCAAGGGCGGCACCTACTATCCGATGACCGTGAAGAAGCACGTGCGCGCGCAGGAGATCGCGGCCGAGAACCGGCTGCCGTGTGTCTATCTCGTCGATTCCGGCGGCGCGAACCTGCCCAACCAGGACGACGTGTTTCCCGATCGCGATCATTTCGGCCGGATCTTCTTCAATCAGGCGAATTTGTCGGCCGAAGGCATCGCGCAGATCGCGGTCGTGATGGGTTCGTGCACCGCGGGTGGCGCGTATGTGCCGGCGATGAGCGACGAGTCGATCATCGTGAAGAATCAAGGGACGATCTTCCTCGGCGGCCCGCCGCTGGTGAAGGCGGCCACTGGCGAGGAAGTCAGCGCGGAGGACCTTGGCGGCGGCGACGTGCATACGCGGCTATCGGGCGTCGCCGATCATCTCGCGCAGAACGACGCGCATGCGCTCGCGATCGCGCGCGGCATCGTCGGCCATCTCGGCGCGCGTCCCCGGGGGCCGCTCGTTGCACGCGAGCCGCTGCCGCCGCGCTACGACGCGAAGAGCCTGTACGGCGTGATTCCGGCCGATACGCGAAAGCCGTTCGACGTGCGCGAGGTGATCGCGCGGATCGTCGACGATTCCGCGTTCGACGAATTCAAGGCGCGTTTCGGCACGACGCTCGTCACCGGTTTCGCGCACATCTGGGGCTATCCGGTCGGGATCGTCGCGAATAACGGCATTCTGTTCTCCGAGTCGGCGCTCAAGGGCGCGCATTTCATCGAACTGTGCTGCCAGCGCAAGATTCCGCTCGTATTCCTGCAGAACATCACCGGCTTCATGGTCGGCCGCAAATATGAGAACGAAGGGATCGCGCGGCACGGCGCGAAGATGGTGACGGCGGTGTCCACCGCGCAGGTGCCGAAGTTCACGGTCATCATCGGCGGCTCGTTCGGCGCGGGCAATTACGGAATGTGCGGCCGCGCGTTCGGCCCGCGCTTTTTATGGATGTGGCCGAATGCGCGGATCTCGGTGATGGGCGGCGAGCAGGCCGCGTCGGTGCTCGCGACGGTGCGGCGTGACGGGATCGAAGCGAAGGGCGGCCAATGGTCGGCCGACGACGAAGAGGCGTTCAAGCAGCCGATTCGCGAGCAGTACGAGCGCCAGGGGCATCCGTACTATGCGAGCGCGCGCTTGTGGGACGACGGCGTGATCGATCCGGCGCAGACGCGCGACGTGCTCGGCCTGGGCCTTGCCGCGGCGATGAACGCGCCGATCGGCGAGACCCGCTTCGGCGTGTTCCGGATGTGAGGGCATGGTCATGCGCTATGAAACGATCGAAGTGACCAACGGCGGCCGCGTCGCGACCGTCACGCTCGCACGCCCCGACGTGCGCAACGCGTTCAACGAAACAATGATCGCCGAGCTGACGGCCGTGTTTGAATGGCTCGATGCGCACGAAGGCGTGCGCGCGGTGGTGCTCGCGTCGCGCGGCCCGGCGTTTTGCGCGGGCGCGGATCTGAACTGGATGAAGAAGATGGCGGGCTTTTCCGACGACGAGAACCGCGCGGATGCGCGCAAGCTCGCGCGGATGCTCGATGCGGTCTATCGCTGCGCGAAGCCCGTGATCGCGCGCGTGCACGGCGACGCCTATGCGGGCGGAGTCGGCCTCGTCGCCGCGTCCGATATCGCGGTCGCGGCCGACGACGTGAAATTCTGCCTGTCGGAAGCGCGTCTCGGGCTGATTCCGGCGACGATCGCGCCATACGTGGTGCGTGCGATCGGCGAGCGCGCCGCACGCCGTTATTTTGCGACCGCGGAGGTGTTCGATTGCGCGAAAGCCGAGCAGCTTGGCTTCGTCCACGAGCGCGTGCCGGCCAGCGCGCTTGACGAGACGGTCGCCAAGCTCGCCGATGCGCTGTGCGCGAACGGGCCGCAGGCGGTGCGCGCGTGCAAAACGCTGGTGCGCGACGTGGCGGGCCGCCCGCTGGATGCGGCGCTGATCGACGATACCGCCGAGCGCATCGCGCGCACGCGCGCCGGCGCGGAGGCGCGCGAAGGCGTCGCGTCGTTCCTCGAAAAGCGCGCGCCCGCGTGGCGCACGTGATCCGGCCGCCAAGGCAATGCGCCGCCGCAGGCGCGGCGCACGCCGGATGCCCGATGTCCGCGTTGGTCCGGCATCGGATACCGCGCGCCGCCGGATAGGCCAGCGCCAGCCTGCTGTAGACCAAACCCGTTACTTTCATCCATTCCCAGAGCCGCCATGTTCGACAAGATCCTGATCGCCAACCGCGGAGAAATCGCGTGCCGGGTGGCCGCAACCTGCAAACGTCTCGGCATTGCCAGCGTCGCGGTTTATTCGGACGCCGATGTGCACGCGAAGCACGTCGCTGCATGTGACGAAGCTGTGCATATCGGCGGGGCGGCCGCGGCTGACAGTTATCTGCAAATCGCGCGCATCGTCGATGCCGCCCGGGCGACGGGCGCGCAGGCGATTCATCCGGGCTATGGCTTCCTGTCGGAGAATGAGGATTTCGCGCGCGCGTGCGCCGAAGCGGGGATCGTGTTCATTGGCCCGCCCATCGACGCGATCGCGGCGATGGGCTCGAAGGCTGCCGCGAAGGCGCTGATGCAGGCCGCGGCGGTGCCGCTCGTGCCCGGCTATCACGGAGACGATCAGGCAGCCGATTTGTTGCGGCGCGAAGCGGATCGGATCGGCTATCCGGTGCTGCTGAAGGCGAGCGCGGGCGGCGGCGGCAAGGGCATGCGGGTGGTCGAGCGAGCGGACGATTTTGCTGCGGCGCTCTTGTCGTGCCAGCGTGAAGCGGCCGCGAGCTTCGGCAACGATCGCGTGCTGATCGAAAAATATTTGCAACGCCCGCGCCACGTCGAGGTGCAGGTATTCGGCGATACGTTCGGCAATGCGGTTTATCTGTTCGATCGCGATTGTTCGGTGCAGCGCCGTCACCAGAAGGTGCTCGAGGAGGCGCCCGCACCGGGCCTGCCGGACAGCGTCCGGCAGGCGATGGGCGCGGCAGCGGTCGCGGCTGCGCGTGCGGTCGGCTATGTCGGCGCGGGCACCGTCGAATTCATCATGACGGGCGATACGTTCTACTTCATGGAAATGAACACGCGGCTGCAAGTCGAGCATCCGGTGACTGAAATGGTCACGGGGCTCGATCTCGTCGAATGGCAGCTGCGCGTCGCGGCGGGCGAGCCGCTGCCGTTGCAGCAGGCGCAGTTGCGCGTGCGCGGCCACGCGGTCGAAGCGCGGCTCTATGCGGAGAATCCCGTGCGTGGCTTCCTGCCGTCGACCGGCACGCTCAAGCATCTGCGACTGCCGGCGGGCGTGGAATTTGCGCTCGGCGCGGCCGTGCGCATCGACAGCGGCGTGCGCGAGGGCGATGCGATCACGCCGTTTTACGATCCAATGATCGCGAAACTGATCGCGCACGGCGAAACTCGTGCGCAGGCGTTGGCGACGCTTGTGCGCGCGCTGCGCGAATGCGAAGTCGTCGGCTTGCAGACGAATGCGGCGTTCCTGCAGCGCATCGTCGAGAGTCGGCCATTTGCCGACGCGGATCTCGACACGGGGCTGATCGAGCGTCATCGCGACGCGCTGCTCGCGCCGCGCGATGCGCCGGCTGCCGCGCTCGCGCTGGCCTGCGCGGCGCTGTTCGCGCGCGAGCAGGATGCGGCGCGGCGCGGCGAGCCCGTGTCGCCGTGGAGCGCGTTGTCGAGCTGGCGGCTCAACGGCGGCTATACGCGCACGCTCGAATGGTGCGCGCTCGCCGACGACGCGGCGCTTGCCCTCCGCTACGCGCACGGCGATGGCGGACAAACGCTGCAGATCGACGGCGTTGCCCAACCGTTCGTTTGGACGCGCGGCGCGGGCCCGCTCGATTTCGACGTGACGCTCGGCGGCGTGCGCACGGGCGGGCGTGTGTATGTCGACGGCGACACGTTCCATGTGTTCTGCCAGGGCGTTGCATGCGCGTTCCAATGGCGCAACCTGCTCGAGCACGCGGCCGATTCGACCGACGGCGAGGGCCGCCTCACCGCGCCGATGCCGGGCAAAGTGATTGCGGTGCTCGTCGAGCCGGGGCAGAAGGTCGAGCAGGGCGATCCGCTGATCGTGATGGAAGCGATGAAAATGGAACACACGATCGGCGCACCGGCGGCAGGCGTCGTCGGCGAAGTGTTATATGCGGTCGGTGATCAGGTCGCGGACGGCGCGCAGTTGTTGATTTTGGGCAAAGAGTGACAGCCGGACGGCGTCAAACCTTAACGATATCTGACAGTCCGATTATTTGATGTCCGCTAGACTCATTTATGGGGGCGCGCGACGCGGGCGGTAGAACTTAAAACGCAACAGGCGGGCGGCGCGCTACACTGCGAACTTTCCCTTGCCTCCGGCATGCGATGACACCCCCTGTCGATTTAAATGGCTTGCGTATTGGCATCACAATCGGCCTGCGCGAGCCGAATGAGAGCCTGTGGATCAACGGCATCAAGCAAAATGCGCTGTTTTTAGCGAAATTGTTGATGAAATCGTCGCGCGGTTATCGCGTGACGCTCGTTAATACCACTAACGTTCCGCTCACCGATGCGCTGCCATGGGACCGCCGGATTTTCGGAACCCGTTCGTTTTCCGAAATGAAGGATTCGCTCGACGTACTAATCGAGCTTGGTGGCCAGATCGACGGCGAGCAGACTGCGTATTTGAAGGCGCGCGGCGTGAAAATCGTCAGTTATTGCTGTGGCGTCGAATATATCAACGCGGTCGAATCGATTTTATTCGGCCGCCGAATGTGGGAATCACTCTTTATCAATCGTGGTTACGACGAGATTTGGGCGATTCCGCAGATCGCGCAATCGTCGTTGCCGTTTTTGCAGTCGTTGCGGCGTTGTCCAGCCCGCGTCGTGCCGTTCGTTTGGGATCCGATGTTTCTCGGCGAGCGCACGCGGCTTCTGGCCGGGAATGGCGAATACCAGCCGAGCGGCAAGCGGGCGAAGCGGCTGACGGTGATGGAGCCGAACTTCGACGTGGTCAAGTGCTGCATCTATCCGCTGCTCATCATCGACGAGGTTTATCGCCACGATCCTGATGCGATCGCATTTACGCATGTGACGAACGCCGATCGCCTCGCGCGCGAGAGCCCGGAATTCACGATGCTGATGAACTATCTGGAGATCGTGCGCGCGAGCAAGGCGAGCTTTGTCGGGCGCTACGACACGCCCACGTTCCTTGCCGAATACTCCGATGTCGTCGTATCGCACCAGTGGGAAAACCCGCTGAACTACTTCTACTTCGACGTTTGTTGGCAGGGCTACCCGCTTGTCCATAACGCGAGCCTTGCGCCTGATCTCGGCTATTACTATTCGGGCAACGACGTATCCGCGGGCGTCGACGCGCTGCTGCGCGCGCTGCGCGAGCACGACGACGACTGGGAGGGCTATACGGCGCGGCAGCGGGCGATCCTGCGGCGCTACACGTCGAAGAGCCCGGCGCTCGTTGCCGAATACGACACGCTGCTCGCGAATCTCGTCAACGACAGAAACCGCTGATGCGGCAACGGCCGGCGGGCGTCTGTGTTTGCCGCACCATGCCCCGTCATGCCGCGCGATGTGATGCCTGGCCGCGTTGCGTTTATCGATATAGTGCGGCAAGTGCGTCGGTATAGACGGCGATGTTGTCGGCGTTGTAGATGCTGACCGAGTCGAGCAATACGCGCGCGTTTTCCCGGTACGCATCGAGATGCGCATCGTGGTTGCGGAACGCGTCGATGAGCGCTCGGCCTCCGTGCTGGCAGTTGAAATCCGGGTAGTAGTAGCCGCATTTGCCGAGAAACGGCGAATTGTGGATCAGCGGATAGCTGCCGTACAACAGCTCGTAGTACAGATAATTTTGCGCGTTCTCCCACGTGTGCGAAACCACCGCGTCGCCATACGCGGCCATGAACTCATACACCGCGAAGCGTCCTTCGAACGTCGTGAGGCCATGCGTGACGATATCGAGATTCGTCGCGAATTTCACGAACGTTGCGTGCTCCTTCATATGCAGCGTGTTGCACACGCGCGCGTTTTCGAGAAACGACGGTTGCGCGCGATACGCTTCTTCGACGATCAGCATCGGGATCATGCTGGTCTTCACCATGCAGATGTTCGGCTCGAAGATCGCAACGCGCCAGCGCGGCTTACCAGGTTGATAGCCGAATTCGAGGTGCGGGGCGAGCGTTGCGCGGGCCTTATCGAACAGCACCGGATGCCAGATGTGCGCAACGATCGTGACGGGCGAGCGCAACCCTGTCTCGAGATAGTGCCGGCACGAGCGCTCGAATTCGGGAATCGTCCAAACGCTGTCGTAGGCCGCACCCGAGAACAGGAAGCCGGGCGGCTTGTCGAACATCGCTCGCTCGATGTCGATCACATAATCGTTACCGACCCGCATCGTGACCACCTTGCCGCCGCTCGCGCGGAAATGCGCAATCCAGCTTGCGTCGAACTGTGCGCTCATCTCGATCAGCACGTCGCAGCGGGCGAGCGCTTCGTCCATCGACCACAGCGGCACGTTCCATTCGTCGAGCATCATCTGAGGATCGGCCGCGTTGCTGCCGCCGCCGTTGACGAGCACCGCTTCGGCGACGAGCGGCGACTGGCGCAACAGCAGCACCAGCAGCAGGCAGTTCTGGAAGATGCCATTTTCCCATAGCGATTGGCCGGCGCCACGAACGAACAGCGATACGCCGACGATGACACGCTTGCTGCCGTCACGCACGCCGCGAGCGGTGGATTCGGACATGCTTTTTTCTCCGGGATTCAAGCTTTTGCAATCAGACGCATCACGAACGCATCGACATTGCACGGATTGTCGATCGCGACATCGCGCAGCAACGCGTTGGCGAGTGCGCGGCCGCCGGCCGCCGAGTCGAAATCCGGGTAATAGTAGCCGGCGCCGTTGAGCAGCGGCGAATTGTGGATTAGCGGATAACCGCCGTACAACACGTCGTAGTACAGATAATTCTGCGAATTTTCCCAATGATGAGACACGACGGCATCCGCATGCGACGACAGGAACAACGGCAGATCGATCCGCGGCTCGAACGTGGCTTTGTGATCGCGAACCAGGTCAAGCGCGTTCGCGAAATGCACGAAGCTCGGATGCGACTTCATATGCATGGCGTTGACGACGAACATGTGCTGGACCGCGTCCGGTTGCGCGCGGTAGAACTCCTCGCATGCGAGCATTGGATAATGGCAGCTTTTGACGACAGAGATGTTCGGTTCGAGGATCGCGAGCCGCCAAGGCCGCGGACCGGGACGATAGCCGTAGGTCAACCCTTCGGCCGCGAGTTGCGCGTTGCGGCGCTCGATGAAATACGAAGACCAGATGTGCGGCATCGTATGGACGGGAGCGCGCAATGAAGTGTGCAGCAGCGGTGCGCATGTCTTCTCCGATTTTTGCAGCACCCACACTTCATCGAAGCGTGCGCCGTTGAACACATGACCCGATGGCAGCCCGAAGAGCGGCGCCTCGCACAGCCCCGCATAAGTATGGCCGACAAAGAATGCGACAAGCTTCTTGCCGAGCGCGCGCATATGGTTGAGCCAGCCGACGTCGAGCTGCGCGCCCATCTCGATCACGACATCGAGTTCGTGCGTGACGTCACGCGGATTGGCAAGCGCGATATCGAGGCCGCCGAAATCGAGTCCATCGGGTAGCCTGCTCGCGTCGCCGCCATTCAGGAAGTACACCGGGCCGATCGCGTCCGATTGCTTGAGCAGCATCGCGAGAAACGCAATGTTTTGATGGATGCCGCTTTCCCAGATGGCCTGGCCGCCATGGGCAAACAGCGAGATGCCGACGGCCGGGCGTTTTTCGCGCCGTCCGGCGGACGATGAGGATGCTTGATCGATCACCGGCTATGTCCGTTTTCAGCATCGAACCTCATCGGTTGCCCAACGGGTCGATGCGCAGCTGATGAGTGAGCAACGCGGCCGGTGCGTTCGCGGTGCGCTCGAACGCGATCCGGAAGTCGGCCGGAATGCGGCTGGAGCGGGCTGGATACGCGATCCGGATCGCCGGGCCGAACGAATCGGCCTGCGGCAGATTGTGACATAGAAGCCCGCGCGCGATGCATCCGGCGATGTGCGTGCGGGTTTCCATGCCGGTCACGGGCTGGCGGTCATGAACCCGGCGCCGACGAGGCGAGCGGCGTCGCAACGCATTCGAACGTAAGGCTCAATGGTTCGTCATGCTGACCGTTATCGCGGTAAGCGGCGTCGGCTGCAATCGTGTTGACTTGGCGATCGCCGCAGACGCGCGCGGCGACATTCGTGCAGATTGCGTTTTCTCCGAACAAGCCGCCACAGGAGACGCGGTACGCGTCCGGATGGTCGGGCAGACGGGTCTGCGTGATCGAGTAAGTCGGCCAACTCGATGCGGTGCATCCTGCCGCCGCGAGCGCCGCGAACGTGAGCGTGGTCCAAGTGATCTTCATCGTCATGTTTTCTCCAAATTGGCGCGGCGACGCAATGCGCTCGCCGCTGCGCGTTACTTCCATTGATAAAGCATGCCCGCGCCAAGCACTTTCTGACTGCCGCTGAGACCGCCATTCAGCGACGCCTTCAGGTTCTCGGTGAGCCGCGCCTGTATGCCGAGCGCCATCGCCTTCTGGCCAAGGAACGTCGATGAGCCGACGCCCATCGCGAAATTCGAGTCGCGGTCCATATGCGGAATCGCCGCCATGGCCGCTACGGCCGCAATCCCTTGGCGTGCCATCGCATCGGTCTGCTGAAGCTGTTGCTGCTGTTGGTTGATCTGTGCGCCAAGAGTGTCGATCTGGGTCTGCTGATTCGACAGCGATTGCGACATCGATGCCGACAACGCATTCAACTGGTTCAGGTTCACCGCATCGGTGCCTTCGGTGCCCGGCGCGACGTTCGTGATTTGTCGTTGCTGCGTGGCGCTGCCGACCGACACCACGTTTGAGCGGCCCGCATCATTCGAATTCGCGCCGATCGCGACCGAGTTCGAGCCGGCGGTGACGGAGGGCGCGGCGGTGGACGGCGCGCTCATGTCGGCCGCGATGCCGGTGCTCGCGGGCAGCGAGTGGATCACGTTTTCCGTGATCGATGTTGATAGCGACGTGATCTGCGTATTGATGTTCGTTACGCTCGTCGATAGCGAGGCGACCGAGGTGTTGGTGTTCGACAGGCTGGTCGATAGTGAGCCGAGGCCGGTCGAGGCCGACGTGGACAGCGACGCAAGATTGCTGTTGGTCGTCGACAGCCCGGTGGACAGCGAGCCGATGCTCGTCGAAGTCGACGTGGACAGCGACGCGAGATTGCTATTGGTTGCCGACAGCCCGGTGGACAGCGAACCGACCGCGGTCGACGTTGACGTGGACAGCGACGCCAGGTTGCTGTTCGTTGTGTTCAGCCCTGTCGACAATGATACGACGGTGCTGTTGGTCGCATAGAGCTGGCTGCCGTTGATCGCGTCCGTGCTGACCTTCGCAATCCTGCCGGCCGCGACGTTCGTGATTTGCCGCTCGGCGCCCGGTGTGCCGACGCTGAACACGCCGACAGGGTTGCTGCCTGCAAAACCGCCGAACGTCAATCCCCCGATGGCCACCGACGGCACGGCGACGGCGGCCGACGTCGTCGCGCCATTGCCGATCGCGATCGAGTCGGCAATGTTAGCGATCGCGTTCGGACCGATCGCCACGCTGTTCGCGCCGGCCGCGATGCTGTCGGGCAGGGTCGAGTTCTCATGGAAGTACTTGATACCTTTTGCGTTGATGCTGTCGATCGCGTTGCCGACGCTGTGACTCACGCTCGTCGTGCCGTCGCTGTTGTACGTGACGTACGACGGCGCGGAAACCGCACGTTTGCCACGGAGTTCGCGCCAAGTGCGACCGAGTTATTGATGCTGGCCACCGCGCCGGTGCCGATGGCGATGGCGTTCACGCCGGTTGCGATGCTGTCCGTACCTGCCGAGTTGGCGTGAAAGTACTTGATGCCCTTTGCATTGATGTTGTCGAGTGCGTTGCCGACGCTGTGATTTGCGGTGGTCGTGCCATTGTCGTTGTACGTGACAAACGACGGCGCGGAGATCGTGCCCGTGGCAACGTTGTACACAGCGCCGCCGCCGAGAGCGGCGGCGGCGCTGTTGCCGAGGTTGCCGGCCGTTGACGCGACACTCGACAGTCCGGTGGACAACGAGCCGATGCCGATCGATGTGGAGGTCGAAAGAGACGCCATCGAGCTGTTTGCGGAGGCCAGGCCGGTGGAAAGCGAGTTGACCCCGCTCTGGGCGGCGTTGATTCCCGTCGAGGCCGAAGTTGATAACGATGTTAATAAATTCTTAGTTGTACTAAGCCCAGTGGACAGCGAAAAAACGTTGCCGTTGGCTGTAGAGAGTCCGCTGGAAAGCGATGCGATGTTGCTGTTGGCGGTGCCTAGGCCGGTGGAAAGCGAATTGACTCCGCTTTGAGCCGTATTGATTCCAGTCGAGGCCGAGATTGATAAAGATGTTAGTAAATTATTAGTTGTACTAAGTCCAGTGGATAGCGAAAAAACGTTGCCATGGACCGTCGATAGCCCGCTGGAAAGCGAAGCGATATTGCTGCTGGCCGCGCCGAGGCCGGTGGAAAGGGAGTTGACGCTGGCCTGAGCCGTACCGATTCCGGTTGACGCGGAAGTCGACAGACTTGCAATGTTGGCTGCGGTCGTCTTCATGCCGGTGCTCAATTGCGCGACCGTCGCTGCGTCTTGCGGAGCGGCGCCGTCGGCGACGTTTGTGATGCGGCGCAGGTTCGTCGCACTGCCAACCGATACTTCGGACAGCGGCGCGGCCGTTGCGGTCAGGTAGCCGGAAAGAGTGGGCGCTTGGGGGCCAGTCGTGCTGCCTTGGCCGATCGCTACGCTGTTCGCGTATAAAGCGGTGCTTGAAGGGCCGATTGCTGTCGCGCCTGCCGCATTCGCATTCGCTTGGGTGCCGATCGCGGTTGCGCTTGCGCCGTTCGCGGTGGTTCGATTGCCCAGCGCGAGCGCATTCGCGCTGTTCGCCGCCACCGTTGCGCTATTGCCCATTGCAACGCCATTCGTGCTTGTCGCGCCGACCGTCGCACCGAGCCCGATCGCTACGCCCGATTGTGCCGCAGCGCTGGATTGTCCTCCGAGCGCAATCGCATCTTGCGCGGTCGCTTGTGCTCCTTTCGTTGCATTGCTGCCGATAGCAATCGATCCCGCACCGGAGGCGAGCGTTGAGTTTGCCGCTGACAGCGCAGTCGTGCCGTTGCCGCCGGCACCACCGATCGCGACGGAGTTCAGCGCGCTTGCGATGCTGCCGAAGCCGACCGCGGTTGCCGCAGTGCCGCTCGCATTCGCTTCGAGACCGGCCGCAGTTCCCCATAGGGCCGCCGAGCTGAGAAAGCCGGTGGCGGTGCCGCCGTTGCCCGTTACCTGCGCGAATACGCCATAGACGGTTGCCGCGAGCTGGTTGTTGCCGCTCGAATTGCAGCCGCTGATGGTCGAATACGTACCCGAGCCGTCGACAGGATAGGCATTCGTGTTGCCCGTAACCGTCCGGCCGACGGTCGCTGTGCCACTACCGGACGTGCAGGTCGCGTGCGTGAGTTCTCCGGTGGACGAGATTTCGTTGGGAATATAGACGTCGGCGCTCGCAAGCGATGGTACTCCGGCCAGCAGTGCCACGATCGTCGTGACGATGACGGGAGATTTGTTCGGTTTGCCGCGCGCCGAATCAAGTTCCGATGTGGCAACCCATGCGCCGAGCGCTTCGTTCCAAATGGAGCGGTATGAGCGATTCATGCTGAAGTTCCCCTAAAACGAGTGCGCAACACGTCTGTCTCTTGCCTGCGTCGATCTCGTGTTGACGCGTTGTGATCAGGGAGCGAATTCTAGTATTGATAATTTCGAAGAATGAAAAAGAAGTGGTTGTCAGAATGTTAAAAAATGTTATTCCGGGATGGGGCGATAAGAATCATAATTTTTATTGTTTTTTGTAGTTCTATGTTTTGATTGGAATTTCTTCTGCTTGGTTAGCTGAATGATTGAGTTTTTATGTTCGCTTCTGGTGTTGTTTCAAACACACTGAAAATTTCAGATTCAATAAATTCGTAAGGTTGATGGTCATTTTCATACAAATACTTCTTCTATTCGTATGATTTTATTGAGATGAATGCAGGGCAGTATTTGATTTATTTTTTTGTGTCGTTGTTAATTAATTTTTGAAATCGTCGGGCGGTGATGGTGGGGGCTGGATGATTATTGAAAATTAATAAGACGGACGTCTATTTATATCCGGGATAATCGGTATTGCGAATGATATGAAAAAGGCGCGACCGGTTCTGAGCTGGAGGCGCGCCGGTAGAGAATTACTGGCGTAATAAACGCAGCGCTAACCGCGCGAGCCGGGGGACGGCTGTCGGGCGCAGCAGCCGTTTGTCGTAACCGGCCATCCGCCGTTCGTTCTCGATGAGGCAAAGCTCGATCAGTTCGCGGGGATTCAGCGCGTCGCCGACGGTGGCTGCGGTATTGGCCGGAAAATTCGCGTCGCGGGCGACGCCGTCGGCGTCGATGCCGCGCGCGATGCCGATTCGTTCCCAGATCAGGAACGCCCACACCGTCGCGACCCGCGCGAAGAACCACGGCCGGCGCCACCACGGCAGGTTGCGCCAATACCAGCCGAACCAGTTCACGAAGAACAGGATGTGGCGGCCTTCTTCCTGGATCACGGGTTCGAAGGTTTCGACGAGCGCTTGTGGAAAGTAGCCCGAACGTTGCGCGGAGAGGAACAGCCCGAATGCGAAGAAGCTGTCGATGCATTCGCTGAATCCGGTGACCATCCACGCCCACTCGGCGTCTTTGGGCACCGGATAGTCCGGCTCGGGCGCGAGCTTGATTCCGTAAGCCTCGACGAGCTTCGACAGCACGACCTTGTGCCGGGCTTCCTCGGCGCCGTCCATCTCAAGCGCTTCGCGCAGCAGCGGGTCGCTTACCACCGTCGATGCGAAGGTCGCTACCCGGATCGACGCGCGGCCTTCGGTTTGCACGGCGATGTCCCAGATCGGCAGCGACGTGAGTTTCGCCAGCGAATCGGCGTCAAGCGGCGGCCAATCGATGACGGCTGGCTTATACGGGTTATGAGTGTCGAGCAGCATACGGCAGAACATCTGCTTATGCATATCGGAGCCGATTCGCACTGGGCCGCGGCTTGGATGGACCCAGTTTCGCATTGCGTGATCTGCTGCTTGTTCCGCCGTTTGCTCTTGCGGCAGCGTGTCGGACATGGCCAGGTTGGTAAACGTGATGTAAGGAGTAGGTGATTGTTACATAGCTCCGGAAATCACGTATTTTGCCAGCCGATGTACGTGCGCGATGTGGCGCGCGAGGCAGCCGTTTTACCGGGCGCCGCCGGCGTCTTGCTCAACAGTGCGAGTCGACCCAGAGGCGTCCCCAGCGGAACGCATAGGCGAGTGCATGCTCTTCGTCGAAGAAGAAATCGATGGCGTCGAACGAATAGGCCCGGGCGGGGGCGCCTGCCTTTTCGATGGTGAGGTTCGCGGCGAACAGGCCGTTCGGCAGTCGCGCCGCAGCGGGCGCGACCTCATAGCCCTTGTAGCGGATCGAGCGATTCATGGCATACGCGAGAGTTGAGAGCGAGCTTGCAGCGTAAGCAATCGGCACACGACGGTGAACCAATCTTTATAGGTAAGCAAATCACGTGGCGGGATCGAATGTCATGAAGATGGCTCTCGATCCGATAGACACTTGGTGCGTATCCCGGGGCGGGGCGACACGCGCGGGTGCGATTTGCCGATCCGCTCGCGGACGCGGCGGATACGGCAGACCGGACCAGGCGGACCTGATCAGCGCCCAACGATGAGGGGAGCGTGGCGGCGCGCGCGAGCGCAGCGCGTTCAACTGACGGTGGCTTCGAGCACTGCCGCGAGCGCATCGTCTCCCGTGGCGCGGGCGGCCGCACGGCGCAACGCGAACGCGAGTGCGAACTCGGCAGCTTGCGCGCCGACAGTTTCGAGCTGCGAAGCCACCTTGGGATCGGAGCAGTTATCGGCGGTTTCGAAGCGGGTTTCGAGCGTGTTGACCGTCGCGCCGAATGGTGTCGGCCAGCCGCGCAGTGCGTGGACGATCGAGCGCAGTGACGTCAGCACGGTGCCCGCGGCCCGCCAGCCGTATGCGGTGACGATGCAGCCCACCGCGCGGCCGTCCAGGTAAGGACGCTCGTCGGCGCGCAATTCCTCGAGCGTGTCGAGCGCGTTTTTCACGAGCCCGGACACGCCGCCGTGATAGCCGGGCGTTGCGATGATTACCGCGTCGGCGGTGCGGATAGCGTCGATCAACTCGCGCTGGCTGTTGGTCAGTTCGCGCCGCTCCGGCGCGTAATGGGGCAGCGTATGCAGGAACGGGCCATCGAACAATCGTGTTCGGGCGCCGGTTGCTTGCGCGCCGCGCAGCGCGAAGCCGAGCGCGCGCTCGGTCGATGATGCGGCTCGGGTGGTGCCGCCGATGCCGACGATGAACGGCCGACGATGCGGGTCGAATGCAGTCAAAGTGCGCTCCATGTAGGTGCGGCGCCTGATCAAAAGTAGGCTGGATACAGCATATTAATGACGTAATCGATGCTGGAGAAACGACTTTTCATTCTATCGATATGCTAATTGAGGATGGGAGCGGTGCCGCGCACCGTGAATTGGATAGCAGAAATGCTTGGTTGGGGGGCACGCAGCGGATCGATATGATCGCACCTGTCTCCTCCATGAGATTTCTCTAACATGGGTTGGCCCCGCCGGTGGGAATGTCGGCGGGGCTTTTTTTGTGCGTTGGCGATTCGACGTTGGCAATTCGATATTCGCAATGCGGAATCGGCCATCGATTTGGACAACCGAATGTCGCATGAGCGTTTTCGATTGGATTTCGATTCACATGCGAGATGCTTTCGGCGCGCACGTTGCCGCATCGGGCCAAGCCGCTCGCCACGCGAGCGCGCAATTGCGGTTGCGAGGCAGCCAGTATGCAACTGCCGCGCGGCAGACATGGCTTTGCTTTGCCGAATGACCGGAGCAGCATGAGCGACGAGTCTCGTGTCGGCCGGCCACGGCCGAGTGTGCGGTATGGCTGATGAAGATCAAACAAAGTTTGACGACGCGCGCTTTACGCGACGTGCCGGCCGCCGTGCTGCCGCCGAGGCGGCGCGTTTTTTCTTGTCAGCTTTTTGCCGCGGTGCGCAAAAGCCGCATGTCCGACGCCGGCCGCACTTGACCGGCGCCGCCGCGCGTGTCGTATTTGCGCAAGCGTTTGTCGTAATTCGTCGGCTGGACAGGGTTTTTTCTGGCAACCATGTAGGCACGCTCTGATGGCTTGATTTCCGCTACACCAGGAGACGGTTGCAATGGATGCCCCGAAGGTCGTGGTCGAAGGTCTGTGCAAAGTATTTGGAAATAATCCGCGGCAGGCGCTCGACATGCTTGCCGCGGGCGCGACGAAAGATGAAGTGTTCGCGCGCACGGGCCAGGTGGTCGGTGTGCATGACGTCTCATTCGATGTGCGGGAAGGCGAGATTTTCGTGCTGATGGGCTTGTCGGGTTCCGGCAAATCGACGCTGATCCGGCTCGTTAACCGGCTCGTCGAGCCCAGCGCCGGCAAGGTGTTGATCGACGGCCGCGACGTCGCCGCCGTGCCGCGCGCCGAGTTGATCGCGCTGCGCCGCAAAGACATGAGCATGGTGTTTCAGTCGTTCGCGCTGATGCCGCAGCGCACGGTGCTGTCGAATGCCGCGTTTGGTCTCGAGGTTGCCGGGATGCGCCGCAAGGAGCGCGAGCAGCGCGCGATGACGGTGCTCGAGCAGGTCGGGCTCGCGCAATTCGCGCACAAGCTGCCCGCGGAACTGTCGGGCGGTATGCAGCAGCGTGTCGGGCTCGCGCGGGCGCTTGCAGTCAATCCGTCGCTGATGATCATGGACGAAGCGTTTTCCGCACTCGATCCGCTCAAGCGCAAGGAAATGCAGAACGTGCTGCTGCAGCTTCAAAAGGAGCAGCGCCGCACGATCATGTTCGTGTCGCACGATCTCGAGGAGGCGCTGCGTATCGGTAGCCGGATCGCGATCATGGAGGGCGGCCGGCTCGTGCAGCTCGGCACGCCGCAGGAAATCATCGCGCATCCGGCCGACGAGTACGTGCGCGCGTTCTTCGAAGGCATCGACACGAGCCGCTATCTGACGGCGGGCGACCTGATGCTGACGGGCGCGGTGCCTGTCGTCTCGAGACTCGATGCGGCGACCGTTGCCGCGACGCTGAACGGCAGTGCCGAATACGCATTCGTGCTCGACGAAACGCGCAAGCTGCGCGGCTGCGTGACGCGCGATGCGCTCGGCAGCGCGAAGCTCAGCGTGAACCAGATCGAGAGCATTCCGCGCGATGCGTCGCTCGAGCATGTGATCGAGCGGGTGGTCGCGCACCCACACGCGCTGCCCGTCGTCGACGACGACGGCTGCTATTGCGGCTCGGTCGACCGGACCGTGTTGCTGAAGGCCATTACGCGCTCGCGAGGTTCCCATGTCTGAACGCATTCCGCTCGGTAGCTGGGTAGATCAGTCGGTTCACTATCTGCTCGACCACGACGCCAAGACGTTCGATTCGATCGGCCGCGCAATCGAAGGGCTCGCCGCGTTTGTCGAGCACACGCTGCAGGTGGTGCCGATGTGGGCAATGATCGCCGGCTTCGTCGGCGTCGGGCTATGGCGTGTCGGCTGGCGTTTCGCACTGTTCACCGCGTTGTCGCTCGGCCTCATCGTCGGCACGGGCTTTTGGGATCAGACGGTCGTCACGCTCGGGCTCACGTTGTCGTCGACGATCATCAGTCTCGTGCTCGGCATTCCGCTCGGAATCTGGGCGGCAAAGAACAAATGGGTCGCGGCGCTCGTGCGCCCGATTCTCGATTTGATGCAGACGATGCCCGCATTCGTCTATCTGATTCCGGCTGCCATGCTGTTCGGTTTGGGCCGCGTGCCCGGCATCTTGTCGACGGTG
Source organism: Burkholderia sp. TSV86 (assembly GCF_001522865.1). GTDB lineage: Bacteria > Pseudomonadota > Gammaproteobacteria > Burkholderiales > Burkholderiaceae > Burkholderia. Next base: position 23,122 of record NZ_LOWB01000033.1, read on the forward strand.
ATCTTCGCAATGCCGCCCGCCGTGCGTCTAACGAGCCTCGGCATTCGCCATGTGAACCGCGAGATCGTCGAAGCGGGGCAGGCGTTCGGCTGCACGCCGTGGCAACTTCTCTACAAGGTGCAGTTTCCGAATGCGCTGCCGTCGATCATGCAGGGCGTGAACCAGACGATCATGATGGCGTTGTCGATGGTGATCATCGCATCGATGGTCGGCGCGGGTGGCCTCGGTAACGACGTGCTCGCGAGCATTCAGCGTTTGGACATCGGCCTGGGTTTCGAAAGCGGCTTGTCCGTCGTGCTGCTGGCGATCATTCTCGACCGTATCACCGAAAGCTTCGGCCGCGCACCGGGCACCGCGAAAGCCCCGTTGTTCTCCGGCCTCAGGCAATTGTTCGGCACGCGCTCGCCGATTGCGCAAGCCTGACGTTTTTCGTCATTCCGAGTGTCGAAAACCGGCTGGCTCAGGCAGGTGTGCGGTCGCCTGAGCCAGCCGGCCGCAGGCAACCAGATTGCTGGAGAACGATGTGATGCCCGCCCCCGCCGTTGCCGCATTTGATGCCTGTATCGATCCGCTTGCTTCGGTCAGGAATTTTGGATTCCTGACGTTGAATAATTTTTCCATGATCGCGTTTACGAGCGCGGTCGAAGTGTTGCGGATGGCGAATTATGTTGCGCGCGCCCAGCACTACCGCTGGTCGGTGCTTACGCTCGATGGCACGCCGGCGCATGCAAGCAACGGCATTGCGGTGCGTCCGACGCAACCGCTCGACATTGAAACGCCGCCCGATGCGCTGATTGTTTGCGGCGGCATTGGGGTTCGCGAGGTGGTCACCTCCGCGACGTGCGAGGCGCTTGTCGCGCTTGCCGGGCGCGGCGTGCCGTTGGGCGGTTTTTGCACGGGCGCGTATGCGTTGATGGCAAGCGGCTTGCTCGACGGCTACCGGTGTTCGGTGCATTGGGAGAATCTGTCGGCGCTGCACACGCAGTTTCCGCAAGTGAGCTTTGCCGACGAGCTGTTCGTCGTCGATCGCGACCGGTTGACCTGCACGGGCGGCACCGCGCCGCTCGATCTGATGCTCAATCTTGTCGGCGCGCAGCTCGGGCAGCGGCTCGCCGCGCAGGTTTCCGAGCAGTTCGTCCTCGAGCGGATTCGCGGCGCGACCGATGCTCAGCCGATTCCAGTCGATGCGCGCGTGGGTTTTTCCCGCGCGGAACTGATCGAGGTCGTGCGACTGATGGAGTCGAACATCGAGGAGCCGCTGTCGCTGGATGAACTGGCGCGGCTCGTGCAACTATCGCAACGGCATCTGCAGCGCATGTTCAAGGTGTATTTGAATGTGTCGCCGACGCATTACTACCTGACGCTGCGCTTGAAGCGCGCCCGTGATCTTTTGCGCACCACCGACGCATCGATCGCGCGCGTGACGGCGATTTGCGGTTTTCATTCGCCATGCCATTTCAGCAAGGCGTATCGCGCGCAGTTCGGCCATGCGCCGAGCCACGAGCGCCGTGCGCTGGCGGCGGGCTGAGCCGGATGCGGGCTGATGCGCGGGCAGGCTCTGCCTTGCCGATGTGCGATAGGCGGCGCGATGCGCGATCCTCGCATTGGCGAAGCACGAATTTCATGTGGAAGACGTCGTAGTCGAGGAGAACGGGAATGAAACGACAATGGATCGCGGCGGCTTGCGGGCTCGCCATTTCGGTTGCACCGTTCGCGAGCGCGCGAGCGGGAGAGCCGCTGGCCTGCAAGACAGTGCGCTTTGCGGACGTCGGCTGGAGCGACATCGCCGCGACGACAGGGCTTGCTTCGACGATGCTCGCGGGCCTTGGCTACACGCCGACTAAGACGATCGCGTCAGTGCCGATCACGTTCGCGGGCATCAAGAGCAAGCAGATCGATGTGTTTCTCGGCTACTGGTCGCCGACGATGGACCCGATCATTGCGCCGTTTACGAAGGCGGGCACGATCAAGGTGCTGCCGACTCCGAACCTGACGGGAGCGAAATACACGCTCGCGGTACCGGATTATGTCTATCAAGGCGGCCTGAAGTCGTTTGCCGATATTCAGAAATTCTCGGACAAGCTCGGGGGACGCATCTACGGCATCGAGCCCGGCAACGACGGCAATATGCTGATCAAGAAGATGATCGACGGCAACCAGTTCGGGCTCGGCAAATTCAAGCTGGTCGAATCGAGCGAAGCGGGGATGCTCGTCGAAGTGAACCGCGCGATTCGAGACAAGCAATGGATTGTGTTTCTCGGCTGGGAACCGCATCCGATGAACGTGCAAATGAAGATCGATTATCTGAGTGGCGGCGATGACGTGTTCGGCCCGAACTACGGTGAGGCGAAGGTGTTGACGGCGATGCCGCCCGATTACGCATCGCGTTGCCCGAACGTCGCGAAATTCGTATCGAACCTGCAATTCTCGACGTCGATCGAGAATCACGTGATGGTGCCGATCATGAACAAGGAGGAGCCGAACAAGGCGGCGGGCGAGTGGCTGAAGGCGAATCCGCAAATACTCGACAAATGGCTGGCCGGCGTGACGACGTTCGACGGCAAACCGGCGGTGCCGGCCGTCAAGCACCATCTCGGTATGCAGTGAATCGCAGTGCCGTGCGCTTGCGCTGCGCGCACGGCGTTTTCCGTCCGCTTGCGGCGCGCATGCCGGTGGATGCTGCTCGACAAAGCCGCCGGCACCGCCGCTGAAACCCTCATTGCCGCCGGCGTAACCTTCATTGCGACAGGCGCTGCTGGCCGAAATCCGGCGTCACAGATATGGCCTGAGCCAGCCCAGACCTTCCGACGTGCCGGCTCGCGGCCGGTACTCGCAGCCGATCCAGCCGTCGTAGCCGAGCGCGTCGATCAGCGCGAACAGGTACGGATAATGGATCTCGCCGATGTCGGGCTCGTGCCGCTCCGGCACGCCGGCAATCTGAATGTGGCCGATGGCCGCGATGTCGCGTTTGAGTGCCGTCGCCAGATCGCCTTCGACGATCTGGCAGTGATAGCAATCGAATTGCACTTCGAGATTCGGAGCACCGATCTCGCGGCGGATCGCTTGCGCTTCTTCCTGACGGGTCAGGAAATAGCCGGGTATGTCGCGCGGATTGATGGGCTCGATCAGGATCGCCATGCGCTCGGCGCGCGCTGCTTCGGCCGCATAGGCGAGGTTGCGCAGATAGGTGTCGCGGTGGCGTGCGCGGTCGTGCGTCGGCGCGATCGAGCCGGCCATCACATGAACTTTATCGTTGCCGATCGCGCGGGCGTAGGCGAGTGCCGTGTCGATCGAGCGCTTGAATTCGTCTTCGCGGCCCGGCAGCGACGCGATCCCGCGTTCGCCCGCGGCCCAGTTGCCGGCAGGCGCGTTGAAGAGCGCTTGAGTCAGGCCGTTCGCGTCGAGCCGGGCTTTGAGCTCGGCGGCAGGGAAGTCATAGGGAAACAGGTATTCGACTGCCCGGAAGCCGTCGCGCGCGGCGGCGGCGAAGCGTTCGACGAACGCGTGCTCGTGGTACATCATCGTCAGATTGGCGGCAAAGCGTGGCATGGCGATGTGATGAGGTTTAGATGTTTAGATGTCGATTGGACGATGCGCCGTGCGTCATACGCCATGTGGCGCGCAACGCGTGGGCGCGCGTAACGATCGGCGATCTGCCGGCGGCGCGCTCGATACGACGGCGCGCCGACGCCGGTTCCTGTATCAAACTCCAGTATGGCGGCGTCGCAGAGGCTAACTCGATCGCGGGGTTTTTTTCAGGCCATTTTATCTGGCAGACAATTATTCGGCATGAATGGAAATGAACGCCGGCGCTCCGGCGGGGTAATGACAATGGGCCGAGCGCTATCGTTTATTGCCGGACGTCCAGCTATTGAGCGAGCGCGCAGGGGGGCGCGCTGGCGTCGTGCGCGGCGTGGGCCGCTGCGCCCCCGTCGCCGGTAAGGGCAACGCCTTTGTCCCGGTAAGCCGCGGGCGGTTCGCCGAACTGCTTGCGGAATTCCCGTCCGAGGTGAGACGCGTCGGAGAATCCGCAACTCGACGCGATGTCGGCGACGGTGCGGTCCGAACTCGTCAGTAGCCACGCGGCGGTGCGCAGCCGCACCTGCTTGGCGAACGCCTGCGGGGTCTTGCCCGTTTCCGCCTTGAATAGCCGCTCGAGCTGCCGTGTCGACAGGTCGAGCTTGCATGCCAGTTCGTCGAGCGGCAGCGCACGGCCGACATGTTGCTCCATCAGCAGGATCGCGCGCTTGATTTTCGGATGCGTTGCGGGCGCGAGGCCGGGCGGGTGTGGTTGCGGCGCGTTGCCTTTCTGCATCTCGCCGACGAGCAGGATACGGAGTGCTTTTTGTACGGTCGCATGATCGAAGTGGCGCAGCAGGATCGCGGCGGCGACGTCGATTGACGCGCGCCCACCCGAGCAAGTGATGCGCCGCCGGTCGATGACGAACAGCCTGTCGGCGATCAGGAGATCCGGATCGATGTCCGGGAAGCGCTCGACGAAATCCCAATAATGGAACCAACTCACGCAGACCCTGTGTCCGTCGAGCACGCCCGCCCGCATCAGCGCGAACGCACCGGTGCAAATGCCCACGAGATGCGCGCCGCGTTGTGCGGCGCGGTGGATGAATTGCAGGACCGGCTGGCCCGCCTGCGGCCCGGAGTGCAGCAGCCCGCCCACGACGACGACGTAGTCGAACGCGCCCGCGTCGTCGAACGTTTGCCATGGCGTCACCTGGATCCCGCAGCTCGCGCGCACGGGCGCGAGCGTGTCGCCGATCACCGTCCATGAACAGCGCACCGGCTTGCTGTGGTCGCCGTCGTCGGCCGACAGGCGCAGCATGTCGACGAAGCCGGAGAACGCGGTCAACGTGAAATTTGGCAGCAGCACGATGCCGAAGCGCAGACGCGGCTTGGCGTCGGGCGTGGCGGCTAGGGGCGGGGCGGATGCGTCGGCGGTCATCGTGGCAGTCTTGGGCTGAATCGTTTAGCTGATACGGCAGTGTGGCACAGCGCTGCGGGCGCACCGGCTGCGCATGGTTCGCGGCGGGCCGGTGTATGGGCCAGGACGCGGAGCGTACCGGGGACCATATCGCGAGCGTCGCCGATCGGCTCGGGCGGGACTTGTGTTTTTTCGCCGCGAATCATCGCCGAAACGCATCGCCCGGCCGGCGGGCGCGGCGCTTGGCGGCGGCGTCCCACGCCGATGCCGTTTTTGTTCTATCGGCCAATTCTACGCTTTGGTGTACTGACACCCAACGTCAATTTCACAGTGCATTGTCACGCAAGGATGGCCGGATGAATGTCAGCGTCTTCGATCTGTTCAAGATCGGCATCGGTCCGTCGAGTTCGCACACGGTCGGCCCGATGATCGCCGCATGCCGTTTCGCGTCGCATGTCGAGGATGCGAACCTGCTTGCGTTCGTGCGGCGTGTGCGGGTGGATCTGTATGGCTCGCTCGGCGCGACCGGCAAGGGGCATGGCACCGACAAGGCAGTACTGCTCGGTCTCGAAGGGCATTTGCCCGACCGGATCGATCCCGATCTGATCGGGCCGCGCCTTGCCGAGATCCGCTCCCGGAAGTCGCTCGCGCTGCTTGGCAAGTATCCGGTGCGCTTTGACGAGAAGGACGATCTCGGGTTCTATCGCAAGCTGATGACGGGTTCGGGCGTTGTGCATCCGAATGGGATGCGGTTTCAGGCGTTCGACGAGCAAGGGCAGCTTCTCGTCGAGAAAGAGTATTACTCGGTGGGCGGCGGTTTCGTCGTCAATCGCGACGGCGATCGCGTCAACGGGGCGTGCGCGGGAGCGGACGTGCCGTATCCGTTTCGCACGGGCGACGATCTGATGCGCGCGTGCCGCGACAGCGGGCTGTCGATCGCGGCGCTGACGTTTCGCAACGAATGCGCGCTGCGGCCACCCGAAGAGGTGCGCGCGGGCCTCATCGCGATCTGGCGGGCGATGGCTGCGTGCGTCGAACGCGGCTGCAAGACGAGCGGCGAGCTGCCGGGGCCGATGCGTGTGAAGCGTCGCGCGGCCGAGCTGCATGCGCGGTTGCGTGAGCGATCGGAGGAATCGCTGCGCGATCCGCTGTCGATGCTCGATTGGGTCAATCTGTATGCGATGGCCGTCAACGAGGAAAACGCGGCGGGCGGCCGGGTGGTCACCGCGCCGACCAACGGCGCGGCGGGCGTGATTCCAGCCGTGCTGCATTACTACGTGAAGTTCGTGCCCGGTTCGAACGAGCAGGGCATCGTCGATTTTCTGTTGACGGCCGCCGCAATCGGAATCATCTACAAGGAAACCGCATCGATCTCGGGCGCGGAAGTCGGCTGCCAGGGCGAGGTCGGCGTCGCGTGCTCGATGGCCGCCGCCGCGCTTGCCGCGGTAATGGGCGGCACGCCGGGCCAGGTCGAGAACGCGGCCGAGATCGGCATGGAGCACAACCTCGGAATGACTTGCGATCCCGTGGGCGGTCTCGTGCAGATTCCGTGCATCGAGCGCAACGCGATGGGTGCGATCAAGGCGCTGAACGCGTCGCGGATCGCGCTGAAAGGGGACGGTCAGCACTACGTATCGCTCGATTCGGTGATCAAGACGATGCGCGAGACGGGCGCCGACATGAAGACGAAATACAAGGAGACGTCGCGCGGCGGGCTTGCCGTGAACGTCATCGAATGCTAACGAAGAGTCGATCCATATGAGCCGCTACTCGATATTCAGCCTGTTTCGCAACGGCCTGTCGTACCACGAGAACTGGGAGCGCCAATGGCAGAGCCCCGAACCCAGGCGCGAATACGACGTCGTGATCGTCGGCGGCGGCGGGCACGGGCTCGCGACCGCATATTACCTCGCCAAGGAGCACGGCGTGACCAACGTCGCGGTGCTCGAGAAGGGCTGGATCGGCGGTGGCAATACCGCGCGCAACACGACGATCGTCCGCTCGAATTATCTGTGGGACGAATCGGCTGCGCTGTACGAAAAGGCGATGAAGCTGTGGGAAGGGCTCGCGCAGGATCTGAACTACAACGTGATGTTCAGTCAGCGCGGCGTGATGAATCTCGCGCACACGCTGCAGGACGTGCGCGACACGCAGCGCCGCGTGAATGCGAACCGGCTCAACGGCGTCGATGCGGAGTTCCTGACGCCCGAGCAGATCAAGGCGATTGAGCCGACGATCAATCTGAACAGCCGCTATCCGGTGCTCGGCGCGTCGATCCAGCGGCGCGGCGGCGTCGCGCGGCATGACGCGCTTGCATGGGGCTTCGCGCGCGGGGCCGATCGCGCGGGCGTCGACATCATTCAGAACTGTCAGGTGACGGGCATTCGCCGCCAAGGCGGGGCGGTCACGGGTGTCGATACCGTGAAGGGCTTTATCAAGGCGAAAAAGGTCGCGGTGGTCGCGGCCGGCAATACAACGACGCTCGCCGACATGGCCGGCGTGCGCCTGCCGCTCGAAAGCCATCCGTTGCAGGCGCTCGTGTCGGAGCCGATCAAGCCGGTCGTCAATACGGTCGTGATGTCGAACGCGGTGCACGCGTATATCAGCCAGTCCGATAAGGGCGATTTGGTGATAGGCGCGGGGATCGACCAGTACACGGGCTTTGGCCAGCGCGGCAGCTTCCAGATTATCGAAGGCACGCTGCAGGCGATCGTCGAGATGTTCCCGGTATTTTCGCGTGTGCGGATGAACCGGCAGTGGGGCGGCATCGTCGACGTGTCGCCGGATGCATGTCCGATCATCAGCAAGACCGACGTGAAGGGGCTGTACTTCAACTGCGGCTGGGGCACCGGCGGCTTCAAGGCCACGCCGGGCTCGGGCTGGGTGTTCGCTCATACGATCGCGCGTGACGAGCCGCACCCGTTGAACGCGCCGTTTACGCTTGAGCGTTTCTACACCGGCCACCTGATCGACGAGCACGGCGCGGCCGCCGTTGCGCACTGAGCATCGCACGCCCCGAGGAGAACTGAATGTTATTGATCGAATGTCCGTGGTGCGGCCCGCGCGCCGAATCCGAATTCACGTGCGGCGGTGAGGCTGACATCGCGCGTCCGCTCGATACCGACGAACTGTCGGATCGCGAATGGGGCGATTACCTATTCATGCGCAAGAATCCTCGCGGCACGCATCGCGAACAATGGTTGCACACGCACGGCTGCCGGCGCTGGTTCATCGCGCAGCGCGACACCGTCAGCTATACATTTCAGGGATACGAAACGTTCGACAAGCCAATCGACAGGCCGGCCTCGAGCGCAACGGAGGAAGCGCGCAAATGAGCCAGAAAGACCGACTCGGCATGGGTGGGCGCATCAATCGCGCGCAGCCGCTCACGTTCACGTTCAACGGCCGCACTTATCAAGGTTATCAGGGTGACACGCTAGCCTCGGCATTGCTTGCCAACGGCGTGCATTTCGTCGCGCGCAGCTTCAAATACCACCGGCCGCGCGGGATCGTGACGGCGGGCGTCGACGAGCCGAACGCGCTCGTGCAGCTCGAGAGCGGTGCCTACACGGTGCCGAACGCGCGCGCGACCGAAGTCGATCTGTATCAAGGGTTGGTTGCGACGAGCGTGAATGCACGGCCGTCGCTCGAACATGACCGGATGGCCGTGATGCAGAAGTTTTCACGCTTTTTGCCGGCGGGTTTCTATTACAAGACGTTCATGTGGCCGCGTAAGTGGTGGCCGAAGTATGAAGAAAAAATTCGCGATGCGGCGGGCCTCGGCCGCGCACCCGATGTGCGCGACGCGGACCGCTACGATAAGCGTTATGCATATTGCGACGTGCTCGTCGTGGGCGGCGGTCCAGCTGGTTTGGCGGCCGCGCAAGCGGCGGCAGCCAGCGGTGCGCGCGTGATCGTCGTTGACGATCAGCGCGAACTCGGCGGCAGCCTCCTTTCGGGCCGTGCGCAGATCGACGGTAAGCCGGCGCTTCAGTGGGTCGAGAAGACCGAAGCCGAACTCGCGAAGCAGCCGGACGTGACGATTCTCACGCGCAGCACCGCGTTCGGGTATCAGGATCATAATCTGGTCACCGTGGCGCAACGGCTGACCGATCATCTGCCGGTATCGGTGCGTAAGGGTACGCGCGAGCTGCTGTGGAAAATCCGTGCCAAGCGCGTGATTTTGGCCACAGGCGCGCACGAACGGCCCCTCGTGTTCGGCAACAACGATTTGCCCGGCGTGATGACCGCCTCGGCGGTGTCGACATATATTCACCGCTACGGCGTGCTGCCGGGACGTGTCGCGGTAGTCGCGACCAACAATGATCGCGGCTATCAATGCGCGCTTGATTTGAAAGCGTGCGGCGCGCAGGTGACGGTCGTCGATGCGCGCGCGTCCACGCGCGGCGAGCTGGCGGCTGTCGCCAAGCGCAATGGCGTGACCGTGATGAGCGGCGCGGTCGTGATGGCGGCGCAAGGTAAGCTGCGCGTCGCATCGGTTGACGTCGCGTCGTATACGAACGGCAAAATGGGCGCCAGGCTTGCGACGCTCATGTGCGATCTCGTCGCGATGTCGGGCGGCTTCAGCCCGGTGCTGCATCTGTTCGCGCAATCGGGCGGCAAAGCGCATTGGAACGACGACAAGGCGTGCTTCGTGCCGGGCAAGCCGGTGCAGGCGGAGACGAGCGTCGGTGCGGCGGCAGGCGAATTCGAGCTGTCGCGCGCGTTGCGGCTCGCGCTCGACGCCGGCGTCGATGCGGCAAGGGCGGCGGGCTTTGTCGATGCCGAACGTCCCGCGGTGCCGCATGTCGTCGAAACGGTCGACGACGCGATATTGCCGGTATGGCTCGCGAGCGGCATCGACGCTGCGGTGCGCGGCCCGAAGCAGTTCGTCGACTTCCAGAACGACGTCGGCGCGGCCGACATTTTGCTCGCCGCGCGCGAGGGCTTCGAATCGGTCGAGCATGTGAAGCGCTATACGGCGATGGGCTTCGGCACGGATCAGGGCAAGCTAGGCAATATCAACGGAATGGCGATTCTCGCGCACGCGCTCGGCAAGACGATCGCCGAGACTGGCACGACGACGTTCCGTCCGAACTACACGCCGGTGTCGTTCGGTGCGTTCGCGGGGCGCGAACTCGGCGATTTGCTCGATCCGGTCCGCAAGACCTGCATGCATGAATGGCACGCCGGGCACGGCGCGCTGTTCGAGGACGTCGGTAATTGGAAGCGGCCGTGGTACTACCCGAAACCTGGTGAGGATCTGCATGCGGCGGTGGCGCGCGAGTGTCTCGCGGTGCGCAACGGTGTGGGCATGCTCGATGCGTCGACGCTCGGCAAGATCGATATTCAGGGCCCGGATGCGGTGAAGCTGCTGAACTGGGTCTATACGAATCCGTGGAACAAGCTCGAAATCGGCAAATGCCGTTATGGGCTGATGCTCGACGAGAACGGCATGGTGTTCGACGACGGTGTGACCGTGCGTCTTGGCGAACAGCATTTCATGATGACGACGACGACGGGCGGCGCGGCGCGCGTGCTCACGTGGCTCGAGCGCTGGCTGCAGACCGAATGGCCCGATATGAAGGTCCGGCTCGCGTCGGTGACCGACCATTGGGCGACGTTCGCGGTCGTCGGCCCGAAGAGCCGGCAGGTCGTGCGCAAGGTATGCGAAGACATCGATTTCGCGAACGACGCGTTCCCGTTCATGAGTTTTCGCGAAGGCACCGTCGCCGGCGTGCGCGCGCGGGTGATGCGCATCAGCTTTTCGGGCGAGCTTGCGTATGAGATCAACGTGCCGGCGAATGCCGGGCGCGTGGTGTGGGAGGCGCTGATGGCCGCCGGCGCCGAATTCGACATCACGCCATACGGCACCGAGACGATGCATGTTTTGCGCGCGGAGAAGGGCTACATCATCGTCGGGCAGGATACCGACGGTTCGGTCACGCCGCATGATCTCGGCATGGGCGGGCTCGTCGCGAAATCGAAGGATTTCCTTGGCCGGCGTTCGCTGACGCGCGCCGATACCGCGAAGGCGGACCGCAAGCAATTCGTTGGACTGCTGAGCGACGATCCGCAGCACGTGCTGCCGGAAGGCGGCCAGATCACGGAGGCCGACGCGGCGGCGCGCGCGGACGGCACCTGCGCGATGCTCGGCCACGTGACGTCGAGCTATTACAGTCCGATTCTGAAGCGCTCGATCGCGCTTGCCGTGATCAAGGGCGGGTTGGATCGAATCGGCGACAAGGTGGCGATCTCGGATGCAAGTGGCAGGCGCGCGAGCGCAACGATCGCAAGCCCGGTTTTCTATGACACGCAAGGGGTGCGCCAGCATGTGGAATGAGACAAGAAACGAAGCACCGGCGCGCGCGCAGGCGCCGGGCGGCATAGCGCTCGAATCGCCACTCGTGGGCGCCGGTGATGTATTGAAGACGTTTCAGGCGCGCGAGTCGAAGAAATTCCAGTTTCGCGAGCGTGCGTTTCTCGATCTCGTGAACGTGCGAGGCGAGCCGGATGATGCGGCTTTCGTTCGCGCATTCGAGCAAACAGTGGGTTGCCTGCCGCCCGTTAAGCCGAACACGGTCGCCCGCGCCGCCGAATACGACGTGCTATGGCTCGGCCCCGACGAGTGGCTGGTGCGCTCGAACGGACCGGTCGCCCTCGGCCAGCTCGAAGCGAAGCTTGCGCCGGCGCTCAACGGCATCTATGCGGCGGCGGTGGACGTCGGCAGCGGCTACACGGTGGTCGAAGCGAGCGGCGAGCGTGTGCGCGACGTGCTCGCACGCGGTTGTCCGCTCGATCTGCATCCGCGCGTGTTCGGCGTAGGGCAATGCGCGCAGAGCCACTACTTCAAGGCGTCGATCGTGCTCGTCCCGACCGGCGACGCGACATTCGAGATCGTGGTGCGCCGCAGCTTTGCCGATTATTTCTGCCGCATCATGCTCGACGCGGCCGAGCCGTTGATCGGATGAAACCGGTCGAATCGCCGTTTGCGGCATGCGGGCCGATGATGCAGAACAGCCGAGGCTGGAGCGTATTCGTCGACGGGCTGAGCGTAGCGGCGCGCATCGGTATCTATGCGCATGAGCATGCAGCGCCGCAGCCCGTCGTGATCGATGCGCGGCTCGCTTACCGATGCGAGCCGTCCGAGGCGGAAAACGACGGCTGGATCGATTACGACGCGTATTGCGCGCGGATCACGTCATTTCTCGCGCACAAGCCGCATACGCGGCTGCTCGAGACGCTCGCGGTCGAAATCGCGGCGCTCTCGTTCGATGCTTGGCCCGCGCTCGACGCATTGATTCTCGCGTTGCACAAACCGAAGATCAGACCGGGCACGCAGCGCATCGGCATCGAACTCAGTTGGACGCGCGCCGATTACGCGGCGTGGCGTGCAGGCGCTGACCGTGCGTCGAGCGCGATACGTTGATGCGCGTCGCGCTTGATTCGCTTGGCTATCGACAGCCGTGCGCGCGGCAAGATGAAAATTTGTTCGCGGGCGCATCGATCGCGCAAGCGGAATTCATCGCGTGATTCGATAAAACGGCCAAAGCCGGCATGCGATACCGCGATGCCTGCGATATGCCGCTCGGGCGCAGCGGCGGCCGGCGCGCCTCACAACGTAAACCGCGCCGGCGTGGCCGCGTTACGAGCAGGCCTTGCCGTGCGATGCGTGGTAGCCCTTCGCCTTCGCATCTGCTTCCGACATGTACGAGCCTTGCTTGGTCTTGCCGTAGTACTTGTCGCCCTGGCAGTGGTAGACCTTGGTGCCGGTGTTGACCCACACTTGGCCGGGTGCGCCCGCGGCCGCCGTGCTCTTTGCCGTGCTCTTCGTCGCGGCGCTCGTGTCCGATGCCGGAGCCGATGCGGCAGCGGCCGGCGCCGTCGAGGCGGACGTGCCGCTCGCGGCCGTTTCCGCCGATGCGCCGTACCAGGTCTTCACACCCTTATGGCCCGCGCACGCGCCTTTTTTCGATGCGCCGGAGTAGTACGAGCCGTCCTTGCAGAGACCGGTCGTGCCGGCGGGCGCATTCGCGGGGACTTGCGCGAAGCTGCTGATCGAGATGCACAAGCCGGCGGCGAGCGCCGAGAGGATTGCGGTCTTTTTCATTTCGACTCCTGACTGTATGGGATTGGCGCACATTCACTTGCGTGATACGTGCGTGCGCGCTTTCCGAAGCGGGCGCAGCCCTGACGCGATTCAGTGCGCCAGTACCGTCAATAACTCTCGTTGCAGTCGATTGGTTGACGCCCGCGGCGTAGAGAATCGTGCATTAATGCAACGAGCCGTGACAATCTGTAACCCGGCGGCAGGCATCGCCGCGCGGTGCGCTAGCCGCCGCTGCGATCGTGCGATACTCGCGGACCGGCCGCGCCGCGGCCTGCTATGACATATCGACGGGAGTTGCCGTGTTTGCAAGTTTTGAGCCGACCGCCACCGGTTTTGTCGCGGAAATCGACGGATGCCGTTGCAGCATCGAAGGCGCGCCGTCGCCAATCGCCGATCGTATCGACTGGCGCTGGACGATTGCACAACCGGAGGCCGACAACCTTGACGGTGCCGATCCTTACAAATATGAAGTGCTCGCGACCGGCGAAACCGTGACGCCGCTGCAAGCCGAGCAGCAGATCGTCGCATGGCTGGAAGCACATCCGCCAGAGGCGGCGTAATCGTCGAGGAAACGCAGCGCGAGGTGGCTTGATGCTACGTTTTGGCGCTTGCGCTTCGGTGCATTGGCGTTGGCGTTTTTATGTTTTCGCGCTGCTGCGCGCGCTCATCTGTGCTGACGGGCACCGCCAGTTCATGAAATTCTCTTGTCGATTCCATTGAAATTACGGGTGTCCGACGTTCATATGCAAGGTCTCTTCTTGCCTGCCGTCGAAGGTGGCCGAGGAACTTCGCCCGGTAGACATCCGGCGTGGCTGGATGTCTACCGGGCCGATGACGGACGCCAGATAAGCGTTTGACGGCGAGCGCGCATGGCGCGGTGCGTGTATGTCCCCCCGCAATAATTGCCCCGGAATTGCAACGCATAAAAAGATCATTCCTGCCTCAATCGGATCAGAATGATGCGATTCGGCTCAAGTAGGAACGACCTAAGCGGGGGCCGTTATTGGTGCCGTCAATGCGCCCGGTTTGCCGCGCTGCCTGGCATTGCCGCGTGCGCTGCTTCCAAACACGCCTGAAACAGCAGCGCTGCCCTCGATGGCTGCGGTGAGCGCCGTAACAAGCTCACGAACCGGCATGCGTAACGAAACCGCTGCGGCGCGACAGGCCGCATCCGTCCCTTCGCCTCGAAGCTCTCCGCGTAATGATCCGGCAGAAAGCCGAGATAGCGGCCGGATAAAATCAGCGTCGCGATCGACTCCTGGTCGGACGCCGTCGCGCTGCGCGTGAGTTTTGCCCGATGGCTGACATCCATGTTCGGCGAATGGTAGCCAAGCCCGGCAAACGCGTAGTTGCGCACTTGGCGCCAGGTCAGCTTGCCGTGCGGCGCGTCGAACAGCGGGTGGCCCGTGCCGCAATAGAGCAGCATCCGTTCGTTGAACAGATCCGTGTAGACCAGGCTGCCCGAGCTGCGATGCGCGGGAATGATGCCGATTTGATAACTGCCATCGATGACCCCGCGCTCGACCTCGTTGATCGATGCGACATGCAGATTCAGTGCAACGCCGGGCGCCTGATCGTGAAAGCGGCCGATCGCGTCAGGCAGCCGCGACAGCGGATTCGTCGCGGTCTTGTCGAATATCGCGACGTGCAGCTCGCCGCCCATCCGATCGTGGATGCCGTCGATCCGGCTTTTGAACGCCTCGACCGACGCGAGCAGCCGCAGCGTTTCCTCGTAGACGGTCTGGCCCTCCGGCGTCAATGTGAAACCCGCACGCCCGCGCCGGCACAGCACGAGCCCGACGCGCGTTTCGAGATCCTTCACGTGCCGGCTGATCGTCGAAATGCCGATGTTCAACTCCAGCTCGGCCGCCGCCATCCCGCCGCATTGGACAACACTCCTGAACACGCGCAACAAGCGCAGATCCATATCGGTGAGCTGGCCGAGCAGCGCACGGCTCTTCGGTTTTTTTGCTTGCATGAATGCTCAAGTAAACATTGATATTGCGATATTTAAAAGACTATTTGTCGACTCGACAATGCGCAATATCTTTCTCAACCGCCGCGCGCTGCGCAGACCGCCATGAACGCCCCGACTGATCCCAAGACCCTCGACACGCCGCCGCGCACCGATGCCGAGTGGCTCGACGCGCATTGGATGCCGTTTACCGGCAATCGCCAGTTCAAGCAGGACCCGCGGATCATCGTCGCGGGTGAAGGCGCGTACTATATCGACGCCGATGGCCGCCGGATCTTCGATGGCCTGTCCGGCCTCTGGTGCTGTGGCCTCGGCCATGGCCGCAAGGAGATTGCCGACGCGGTGAGCCGGCAGATCGCGCAGCTCGACTATTCGCCTGCATTCCAGTTCGGCCATCCGCAGTCGTTCGAGCTTGCCAACCGGATCAAGGCGCTGACGCCAGCCGGGCTCGATCACGTGTTTTTCACCGGCTCCGGTTCGGAGGCGGCCGACACGTCGCTGAAAATGGCGCGCGCGTACTGGCGCGCGAAAGGCAAGGGCACCAAGACGCGTCTGATCGGCCGCGAGAAGGGCTATCACGGCGTGAACTTCGGCGGCATCTCGGTCGGCGGGATCGGACCAAACCGCAAGCTGTTCGGTCAAGGCATCGACGCCGATTTCCTGCCGCATACGCAATTGCCGGAGAACGCGTTTTCGCGCGGGCAGCCTGCGCGCGGCGCGGAGCTGGCCGATCGTCTGCTCGATCTGATCGCGCTGCACGATGCGTCGAACATCGCGGCGGTGATCGTCGAGCCGTTTTCCGGCTCGGCAGGCGTGATCGTGCCGCCACAGGGCTATCTGCAACGGCTGCGCGAGATCTGCACCGCGCACGACATCCTGCTGATCTTCGATGAAGTCATCACCGGCTTCGGCCGTACCGGTGCGATGACGGGTGCCGATGCGTTCGGCGTGGTACCGGACATCATGAACGTCGCGAAGCAGGTGACGAACGGCGCGCAGCCGCTCGGTGCGGTGATCGCGAAACGCGATATCCACGATACGTTCATGGCGGCAGGCGGCCCTGACTACATGGTCGAATTCCCCCACGGCTATACGTATTCGGCACATCCGGTCGCGTGCGCGGCAGGCGTCGCCGCACTCGATTTGCTCGAGAAGGAGGATGCGATCGGCCGCGTGCGCGCGCTCGCGCCGCACTTCGAAGCTGCCGTGCACGGCCTGAAGGGCGTGAGGCATGTCACGGACATCCGCAATTGCGGGCTGGCGGCCGGGCTCACGATCGCGCACGTGCCAGGCGAGCCCGCGCGCCGCCCCTTCGAGATCGCGATGCGCTGTTGGCAAAAAGGTTTCTACGTGCGCTATGGCGGCGACACGATCCAGCTCGCGCCGCCGTTTGTCGCAGACAAGCGCGAGATCGACGATTTGGTTAGCGCGTTGAACGACGCGCTGCTCGCGACTGATTGAGTGCGGCCGGCTGGCGGCCGCACCGCGCGATCGGCGAGTGCGGCGCCCGCCGTCTTGATGGTCCAGCGCTCGCGGATTTGCCGCTGGCGTTTGCCAATAGCCGCAGGCTGCTCGGCCAGGGCCAATCGACCAGCCTGCGGGCGGTCGACCGTCCACCCGTGATCGCATACGGAGTTTGTGCCCGTTGCGGCGAACGACGCACACCTGGCCTGCAATGAGCCGCGTGTCGTGCCGCCGCTTTTTTCCGACCCATTCGAACCCAAGATCGCAGGAACCTTCGCGATGAAACACGATAGCAACGTGACCTCCACCCTCGGCCACCTGATCGACGGCAAGCGCGTCGGCGGCGGCGACCGTGTCCAGCCGGTGTTCGATCCGGCGACGGGCGTATCGGCGAAGAGCGTGACGCTCGCCGACAAGCCGACCGTCGAGGCCGCGATCGCGGCCGCGCAGGCGGCGTATCCCGCGTGGCGCAATACGCCGCCGCTGAAGCGCGCGCGCGTGATGAGCCGTTACAAGACGCTGCTTGAAGAGCATGCAAACGAGTTGTGCGCACTGATCACGGCCGAGCACGGCAAGGTACTCGCCGATGCAATGGGCGAGTTGCAGCGTGGTATAGAGAACGTCGAGTATGCGAGCTATGCGCCCGAGCTGCTGAAAGGAGAGCACAGCAAGAACGTCGGGCCGGCGATCGATTCGTGGAGCGAGTTTCAGGCACTTGGTGTCGTCGCGGGCATTACGCCGTTCAATTTCCCGGTGATGGTGCCGCTATGGATGTGGCCGATGGCCGTTGCCTGCGGTAACACGTTCGTGCTGAAGCCGTCGGAGCGCACACCGTCGTCCACGCTGCGGATGGCCGAGCTTGCGCTTGACGCCGGGTTGCCGCCCGGCGTGCTGAACGTGGTGAACGGCGATAAGGAGGCGGTCGACGTCATTCTTGCCGATTCGCGTGTCAAGGCTGTGAGCTTCGTCGGTTCGACGCCGATCGCCGAATCCATTTACACGATTGGCTGCGCGCACGGCAAGCGCGTGCAGGCGCTTGGCGGTGCGAAGAATTTCGCGGTCGTGATGCCCGATGCCGATATCGGCAACGCGGTGAATGCGTTGATGGGGGCGGCATATGGCTCGTGCGGTGAGCGTTGCATGGCGATTCCGCTCGTTGTCGCGATTGGCGATGATACAGCGAATCAGGTCGTCGAAGGTTTGAAGGCCGAGGTTGCGAAGATGAAGGTGGGGCCAGGTGCGGGCGAGGGCGTCGATATGGGGCCGCTCGTCACGAAGCAGCACTTCGACAAGGTGGCCGGCTTCGTCGACGAGGGTGTGGCCGCTGGCGCAACGCTTGTCGTCGACGGGCGCGGCGTGAAGATCGACGGCCACGAAGGCGGCTATTATCTCGGCCCGTGCCTGTTCGATCACGTGAAGCCGGGAATGCCGATCTATCAGCACGAGATTTTCGGGCCGGTACTCGGCGTCGTGCGCGTTGCTTCGCTGGCCGAAGCAATGGCGCTCGTCGATGCTCACGAGTACGGTAACGGCACCTGTCTTTTCACGCGCGACGGTGAGGCTGCGCGTTTCTTCAGCGACAACATCCAGGTCGGCATGGTCGGCATCAACGTGCCGCTGCCCGTACCGGTTGCGTATCATTCGTTCGGCGGATGGAAGCGCTCGCTGTTTGGCGATTTGCACGCCTATGGTCCGGACGCCGTGCGGTTCTATACGAAACGCAAGACGATCACGCAACGCTGGCCATCGGCCGGTGTGCGCGAGGGCGCGGTGTTCAGCTTCCCGTCGAGCCGATAGGCCGTTCCGGGTGGAATGGCCGATGTAATTTTTTGAAAGCGATATGCATTGATTCGGTGTCGCGTGGTATTACTCTCCAGCTTCGCGTCGACGGATGTTCGTTGGCGCGGCGCACTGGCATCGTTTACGAGGAGATGTTGATACCGATGATCTCGTTGTCCAAACCTACCCATCGCTGCGTTCGAAAATCGTTCACGTTTGCATCGCGTGCGGCCGGCGTGGTTGCTGTTGCAATGCTTGCCGCCTGTGCGACGCCGCCGAATTCGGCGCCTGCTGCAGGCTATCAGGGCAAACTGCCGGTGGACGCGACGCAGTCCGCGCAATCGTCTCCTCAGCGGTCCACATTGCCGGATGCGTCAACGCCGGCCTTCGCATGGCCGGTGCGCGGTCCGATCCTCAAGCCAGCCGGCAATACGAACGGCGTCAACATTGGCGGCATGGCGGGCGAGCCCGTGAAAGCGGCCGCGGGTGGCGTTGTCGCGTATGCGGGCAGCAGCTTGCGCGGCTATGGCAATTTCGTGATCGTCAAGCATGACGATACATATCTGAGTGCCTATGCGCACAATCGCGTGCTGAAGGTCAAGGAGGGCGACAAGGTCGAAAAAGGGCAGACGATCGCCGAGATGGGCAGCAGCGACGCGAATCGCGTGATGCTGCAT
Organism: Burkholderia sp. TSV86; assembly: GCF_001522865.1. Lineage (GTDB taxonomy): Bacteria > Pseudomonadota > Gammaproteobacteria > Burkholderiales > Burkholderiaceae > Burkholderia. The sequence continues at coordinate 42,066 of NZ_LOWB01000033.1, forward strand.
TTCGAGATCCGCCGCAATGGTGCGCCTGTCGATCCGCTGAAATATTTGCCGCCTCAATAAAGCCTCAGCGGGTGGGCAGCGAACGCCGGTAATCGTTTATCCGATCGTTCGGGAATGTTGCGCACCGCTCACTGCCTTCGCGTTTGTCCGCCCGCCTGCGACGCCGTTGCGGGCGAACCACCTTTTAGGACGATGGCCTGACTACGTGCCAAACTTCCTTGAAGCGGTCCCCCTTCTTGTCTCCCTTGACGCTATCCTTGGCAAAAAAATAAAGCGGCTTGCCCGCGTATGCCCATTGCATTGAACCATCGTCGCGCTTGATGATGGTATAGGCGCCTGCCGGCTGATCGCTTGCGCTTGCCTTGTACGGCGGCCAGTTCGTCGCGCAGGAGCCGTTGCACGTGCTCTTGCCCGAGTTCGGCGCGTCCTTGTCGAAGGTATAGAGTGTCATGCCGTTGGCGGCAACGAGTGTGCCGCCGTTGTCCATCGCGGGGGCGCCGGCGAGGGCGGCAAACGGCGCGAACCCGAGTGCGAGCGCCCAGAGGGCGTGGGGGATTTTCATGATCTTCTCCTTGTGCGGGCGGTTACGGCGCCGCTTGCGCGGCAAGTTCGTCACATAGCGCCTACGGGCGTTTGACCAGGCGGCAGTGGTGGCTACGTATGCAGGACGTGGTTGCATGCTCGCACGCTGCACGGATCGTCAGCGTGCGTCATTTTGTCCTAGCGCGTGCAGGAACAGCGAAAATAGTTCGGGCTGCGATGCAATGCCGAGTTTCGAATACAGATGCCGGCGATGTACCTTGACGGTTTCGGGCGAAATCGAGAGCCGCTCGGCTATCGCCTTCGACGAGTTGCCGCGCAGCACGAGCCGCGCGATCGCCATCTCACGCTCGGACAGCCGCTCAGCACCGAAGCGCGTCAATGCACGCTCGACGCGCGCCGTGAGGTCGCCGTCGGTGCGGCCGTGCGCACTGTCGTTCTGCAGTCTGCGCTGCTGGCGCAGTGTCGCGATCAACCACGGCGAACATGCGCACAGACGGCCGAGCGCATCGGAGTCGAAACGGCAGCGTGCGCCGAGCGATAGCGACAGCGTCTCGTCAGGCCGTGTACGCACGATGATCTGCAATTCGTCTTCGCCCACTGCATCGCGGAAATAGCTCAGAAAATATTCGCTCTGCCTGAACCGGTCCGGCGCGACTTCCTCGAGCCGGTAACAACCGTCCGCGAGACCGTCCTGTGCGGCCTGCAGGAATGGATCGAGCAGGTACAACCCGTCCAGATAGAGCGGCACGGGCGACGGCTGGCCCGCGCCGCCGGTGTCATATTCATCGAGCACGGCAGGCATGCCGTCGGCGCCGATTACGGTCGCGAGCGCATTGTCGAACGGCACCATCTCGTTGAGAAACAGGATCAGCAAGCGCCAGAAGCGCGGCTCGCCGAGGTGCTCGAGTGCACGTCCGAACGCCTGATGCATCGCAACTTCGCTGAACAATCGATCCATAAACGCCCCGGATTGGCGTACCTCCAAAGGGGAATTGGCACGTGCAAATTGTCTTCCTAGACTGTGCGCCATGCATAGCCAGAGTATGGGCGTTCAAAAAACCGGCGGCAAAGGAGAGCAAGGTGGCGATGATATCGGAGCCTTCGAGCATGGCGTCTGGTGCGCCGTGCGACGCGCGAGCGGCCAATGCGCTTGTGCGCTCGCTCAGCGTGCGTGACGTCGTGATGATCACCGTGTCGGGCGTGACGCCGGCAAGCTCCATCTTCGTGATCGCGCCGTTCGCGATTCGGCAATCGGGCAGCGGTGCTGTGATGTCTTTCGCATTCGGGGGCTTGCTCGCGCTTGCATTTGCACTTTGCTACGCGGAATTGGGCGCGGCGCATCGCAGCGCGGGCGGCGAGTACGTGATGGTGAAGCGCGTGTTCGGCGGGTTGCCAGGCTACCTGACGTTTGCCGCGGTACTCGCCGTCAACGCATTCATTCCGGCGGTGCTCGCGAGCGGCGCTGCGCCCTATCTGAATGCGGCGCTTGGCACGCATATCGGCAATCAGGCGGTGGCGCTCGCGATCGTGTTCGCGAGTTATGCGCTAGGTATCCTGAATATTCGTACCAATGCGTGGATCACCGGGGCGTTCCTCGTGATCGAGGTACTCGTGCTCGTGCTGATCGCGTATCTCGGTTTCTCGGCGCCGCACCGATCCGCGCTTGCGTTCGTCAATCCGGTCGTCGTGAATGGCGATGCGCTCGTGCCCGTGGCACTCGCCGCGATCATGCCGGCGGTCGGAACGGCAATCTTCTGCTACAACGGCTTCGGCACGGCTGTCTTTCTCGCCGAGGATCTGGACTGCGGCAATCGCAATGTCGCGAAAGCCGTGATCTTCTCGCTCGCGGTGGTGCTTGCCGTGGAGCTGGTACCGCTGAGCGCGATCGTGATTGGCACGCCATCGTTCGTCGAACTCGCGAAAAGCGCGGACCCGATCGGCTATGTCATACGCTCATTGAGCAGTTCCGCCGTATCGCGTGTCGTGAGCGCGGGCATTTTCCTATCGGTGTTCAATGCGATCATCGCGATCGTGATCATGACCGGCCGCTTGCTGTATAGCAGTGGCCGGCATGCAATGTGGTCACCCGCATGCAATGTCGTCTTCACGCGCATTCATTCGCGCTTTGAATCGCCGTGGGGCGCGACACTGGCGCTGGCTGCGCCGTCGATGCTGCTCGTGTTCGTGTCGAGCCTGGACGAACTGACCGCTTTTACCGTTGATTTACTGCTGCTCGTCTATTTCGCGGTCGGTATTGCCGCGCTCGCGAGCCGCGTGCTGCGGCGCGATGTCGAGCATCATTACCGGATGCCGTGGTGGCCTTTGCCGCCGATCGTTGCAATCGCCGGCGCGGGTTATACGCTTTATACGACACTCGCTGCCGCGGCCAGGCCGGCGGATCTGTACATCATTGCGGGAATTGCCGCCGTCGCGTTCGTGACTTACGCGCTCTGGGTACGCCGCAGTGCCCCGTTCCGGCAGCTTTGAATCACGCATCCATTCATCAGGAGGACTAGCGACATGCGCACACGGGATCTGGGCATCCGAATCGGCCGCGGCCGGCCAGGGCGCTTCAACGCGATCACCGACGTGGCGGGAGTGCGGGTCGGCCATCATACGCTTCACGTCGATGCAGGCGATGCATCGGTGCATACCGGCGTGACGGTGATCGAACCGCGCATGGGCCGCGCGCGCGACGAACCGTGCTTCGCCGGCGTGCACGTGCTGAACGGCAACGGCGATGCGACGGGGCTCGAATGGATACGCGAGGCGGGGGTGTTGACCACGCCGATTGCGTATACCAACACGCACAGCGTCGGCGTCGTGCGCGACGCGTTGATTGCGGCCGAGCGTGCCGAGGGCGGCGAGCGTGATCGCGAGCATGTTTATTGGTGCATGCCGGTTGTACTGGAGACGTTCGACGGACTCCTGAACGACATCTGGGGGCAGCATGTGCGGGGTGAGCATGTCGCGCATGCACGCGCCTTTGCGTGTACCGGGCCGGTCGGCGAAGGCAGCGTCGGCGGCGGGGCCGGAATGATTTGCCACGAGTTCAAGGGCGGCATCGGCACCGCGTCGCGTGTCGTCGACGCGACGGCAGGCGGCTGGACCATCGGCGCGCTCGTGCAGGCGAACTACGGACAGCGTGAGGCGCTGCGCGTTGCCGGTTATCCGGTCGGCGAGGTGCTGCGCGACGTGCATTCGCCGTTTCGCGCGCCGGGTGCGGGCGAGCCGGGGATGGGTTCGATCGTTGTGACGCTTGCGACGGACGCGCCGCTGCTGCCGCATCAATGCCGGCGGCTTGCGCAGCGCGCCAGCATAGGGCTCGCGCGAGTCGGCGGGGGCACCGACAATTCGAGCGGCGATATCTTCGTTGCGTTCGCCACGGGCAACAGCGGGCTGCCGATTGCGAGCTACGGACGCGCCGCTGCTGCGACGTTCGACGTGCGGATGGTTGCCGATTCGCATATTTCCTCGCTGTTCGAGGCGGCGGCGGAGGCTGTGGAGGAAGCGATCGTCAACGCGCTTGTCGCCGCATCCGATCTTGCGGCGCGCGGATGCCGCGTCGAGGCGCTGGGCGCGGCCCGGTTGACGGATGCATTGCGGCAGACTGGTTGGCGGCCCGCTCGCGACGCTCAGTTGTAACCGTGGCAGCGTTTCAGGCCGGCGTAGTCATAAAAATGACTGCCGGCCGCGATTCGTGCGCCATCGCACGCGGGTTGAAAATCAGTTTCTCGCTCGTTGTACAGCATCTTCACGATAAGCCGTGAATCGTTGCGATACACGTCCCATTGCAGGTTCGCCGCCATCGGCGACACCGTTTCGCCGCGCCACGGATTGTTTGCATACGTGTAGGTTTGCGCTTGCGGCACGGGAACGAACACATCTTTCAGCTTCAGAATCGATGCGAACGGAATGATGACCTCGGCATGCGTGAAACGCAGCTTTGCCGCATTCGTCAAGTCACCTCGCGCGACAGCATCGATTTCATTGAAGAAGTCATAGGCCAGCCGTTGAGCCATCCGATAGGTTATCGGATTGGCTTCGGCCAAGCCTGGGCCTTTCGTGTAGAAATCCTCTGCATCTTGAAGATAGGCGAGGTATTCAGCCTGTGGCGCGGCGATATAGCGCTCCATCGTCACGCCGCCTGTTTCGGCCTTCATCGCGGGCGCGATTTGCAATAGGTTGTACAGCACGTTTGCTGCGTCGGCGGCGGATTTGATCTTTGTCTTGCCGTCGCCGTTGAGCGTATTGCTGAATTTGCCGTCCGCCGACGTGAACGTATACGTGCCTCGATTCGAGAACGTATAGCCCGCCGTACCGAGTTTCGCGACGAAATCGGGTTTCATCAGCGCGGCGAGGATGGTTTGTGCGACCTGTGCGGTTTGCGGCGCTTGCGTGATCGCATCGAGCTTTGCCGCGACGACGGGATCGTTTACATAGGCCTGGTAGGCGAGGCTGTCGCGATATGTCGCGTAGTATGGGTCGGTGGCTGATGTCACGAGATCGGTCGCGGGCTTTAGCGCATGAAAGTACAGCAGAAAGCGATTGACGGCCTCCGGCTGCGCGATTGGTGCGCCCTGTGGATAGCCTGCCGGCGCGGCGGGCCGCACGATCGACGAGGCGAGCGCGGGCCGTGCGAATACGAGTGCATTCGAGAAATAGGTCGAACTATCGACCGCGCGGTCTTGACCGGAATTGATGACGACGATCTTGCGTCGTGAGGTGCCGGATGCGTTCGCGACAGCGTCGAACAGCGCCGGCATCCGTTGCAGCAGGCGCGAGGCGAGTTGCTGATGCTCGCTTGCGTCAAATTTCCGTAGCCGGGAGCCGAGATGCCTGCTACGCCGTAGCCGAGCAGCGCGTTCGCCTTGATCAACGTGAACGTATCGGCTTTGAGCTGCTGGCCGAGTGCAGTCAATGCACCGTCTGCCTCGGCTTTTTGCAGCATGTCGTAGATCGCGCCGTCGTATTTGAACCCTGACAGTCCCCGCGAACCGTGGCGCGCAACCATTTGTGTGGAGACCGGCGTATAACCGTCGGGCGGCGCTTCGTATGCCGAAATATCCTGAAGCGGACGATATGGCGTTTTCGTTTGATAATAGGTTGGTGTAGCTGGAGCAGGAACCGGAGCGGGTGTCGACGCGGGCGTGTCGGGGGCATGGAGTGCGGCATTCGACGCAGTGCTCGGCGGCGGATTGTCGTTGGCGTTATCCGAATTGCAGCCGGCGAATGCGGCGCATAGCAGAATCGGTCCGACGAGGCGGGTGAGGTGGCGTTTCATCGGGATGATTGCGTGCAATGGATAGGCATGGAGTCCCGCCGCTGGTTGAAGCAGTGCGCGGACGGTCGATCGAGCGCGCAGTCTCACAAAATTATTTGACAGCTTGAAGTCATCGAGCGGAAAGCGTCCCGCGCGCTTTCCGTTTGCATTCGCTTGCGGCGAACACGGTGTTCAACTGCCGAAATAGATGTTGCAGAAGCTGACAGGGCCCACACACTCGCCCGAGTTACTGCGGCTCTGATGAGCGGGCGCTCGGCCGTTTTGCCGGATGGATTCGGTGCGGCTTGCCGATTGAGGGTTCGTACCGGCGGCGGCTTGCCCCTGGGATGCCATTGCAGCGGTGCAAAGCGACAGGACGAAGAGGGCGGCGTACAGCGACTTCATGTTGTTTTCTCCTTGATGTTTAACGCCTTGCTTGGCGTTGACGACACTATATGACTCGGATTCGAGCCGATTAATCCTCGGTGTTGGAGAGCTTCTTTCCATATCGAACAACGATTCACGCGTCATATCGATAAAGCGCGGCGTCAGTGTCGACGTGGCGTGCGCGCTCGCGTATACCGGCAAAACGGCGTGTCCCGGTCGATCAGCGCACTTCGGATGAAATGCAGACAACTGGCGATTCGCTGCATGCGCCGGCGTTCGTCCGGAATCGCATGCCATATGTGTTGCGTATGCTGAAGCGCCCGAATCGCGAGACTGACTGACCTCAGCGTGGTTGCGAGCCGCTGGGCATCGGGCGTTTCGAATAGGCGCGGCAGCGCGTTGGATACCGCGCCGACGAGCGTGGTCCAGCGCGGCGCGGGCACGGTTGACGTGCTCGAGTAGACTTGCATTTCGTTGCGCAGATCGATGACGGCATGGCCTACTTCGAGCGTGACGAGCATCCAGCGCATCGCGTCGCGATAACCGCGCGAGCGCTTGACGAGCAGGTTGCGCAACTGCGAAATCAAGTCATGCGTGCTCGACTGAAACCGTTGATCCAAGCCGGGCAACGGGCCTTTGCACGCGAGCGCAACTTGGCGGCGCAGGTCGCGCGTAATCTTGCCGATAAGCCAGGGCGACTCGGTGGGCAAGAACACCGCGAAGGCGAGCGATGTGGTGAGCATCGAAACGATCAGTGCAAGCCCGTTGTTGAGCAACATGTCGGGCGCATAGGCGATCACGTTGTCCGGTCCGGCAAGCAGGCAGAAAAACACGACGAAACCGATTCCATAGCCGGACTTGCCGGGCAGCGTCGCGAGAAACGCACCGAATGCGAGCGTTGGCGCAAGCGCTGCGCATAGCAGCGCAAAACCGCCGATGTTCGGGTACACGTAGCAGAGGTACAGGTAGCCGGCGAGCGTCGCGCCCGCCGCGCCTGCCGCCATCTGTGCGATGAAGCGGCTCGCGCGTGCGGCGCTTGAACTGAGCGCGCCGCGATGGCGGTGCCGATTACCGCGAGTGCACCGCTCGGCCATTCCGAGGCGATCCAAAATGCACTCATCGCGCCCATCGCCACGATCGTGCGAACGAACGTGAAGCCGACGAAATACCGGTTGGTCTTCACCGCATAACGAGTAACCGAGCGCTCGAGAACGTGACTGTCGAGCGCGAGCGATGCATGTGTTAGCGCATAACCGCGAAATTCGTCGACGAAGCGATAGAGCAGTTCGATCGCGGTATCGAAATCGAGCAAGCCGGCTCTTGCGTGCTCTTCGATTGCTCGTCGCGATGCACGCGCGCACTTCGGCAGTGCGGCGAGGTAATCGCTCAGCTCGGCAATGGCCAACGAGTGCGCATTTTCGTTGCGCTCGAACTCGACGCCGATCCTGCCGAGCAATGCCGATAACGTTTCGATATGCGAACTGATGGCGGCGAGCACGTTGCTCGCATGATTCGTGCGCAATCGTTTGATCAGTTGATGGAACGCGTGCAGCCGCGCGCACGCATTCATGAATTCGCTGTTCAGCCGCGCAAGCCTTCGGCTGCGCGCGCGAATCCGCGGATCTTCGAATGACGCGAACGCACGGTTTGCCTCGAAACCGACGATGCCGTCGAAGAAAACCGCGAAGCGCCGCTCGAATGCACTTCGTTCTACGAAGCCGCCGAACGTGCTGGCGGCGAATGCAATGAAATCGTGATGACGCGTGTTCAGCGTGCGCATCAATGCGTTGCTCGAACTGAGGGGGAATACGATCGCGCTGACCGTGGCCGAGCAGATAATTCCGACGCTGACTTCGCTCGCGCGCGTGAGCGCCGCGAGAAACAGCGTATTCGGAGCCATCACGGCCGGCAGACCGATGAGTGCGGCGGTATAGCCAGCAAGCACGTAACCGTACCAACGGAAATGTCGATTGCGCACGGCCGCCGTAATGCAGAGCGCGACCCACAGCGTCATGCCGGTCATATAAAGCTCCGGCTGTTGCGCGCACAGTGCGCCCAGTGTCAACGCGGCGGCGAGCCCTACGGCGGTGCCCACGATTCGATAAAAGCTTTTCGCGAACACCATGCCACTCATCGGCTGCATCAGCACGAATACGGTCGTCATCGCAATGCGCGGCTGCGGCATGTCGAATAGCATGGCGATACCCATCGCAAGCAACGCCGCCGAGACCGTTTTCATGAGATGAAGCCACACGAGCCCGCTGCTCTTCGCCCAGTCCCGCGCGAGCTTGACGAACACTGGCCACCGTGGCGGCCATCGTTGCGGATCGATGGAGAATCGCGGTGACGCAGGCTCGGTTTTCATGACAAAGACGAATGCTCGTGACGGTGCTGATCGGGAGCCCCAATCCGCACGACGATGCCGAATCGACTGGAGCGGCGCCGATTGTAGGAGCGTCGTGCACGCGTATTAACGAAACTACGAGGAAACCATCGTTGCAACAGAAGTAACAATCGACACCGGGTGCTGGAGGACAATAGCGGCTCTTCGACAAGTTTCGAACCAGCATGGACACGTTACAGAACATGCGGGTATTCGCCCGTGTGGTGGAAGCGGGAAGCTTCACGGCGGCCGCGCAATCGCTGAATTCGACGACGGGCGCGATGTCGCGCGCTGTGTCTGAACTGGAGGCTCGGCTGAGAACGCGCCTGATGAATCGTTCGACGCGCCGTCTGGCACTGACGCCTGCCGGCGAGCGCTATCTGCTGCGCTGCCGGCAGATTTTGGCCGACGTGGACCAGGCCGAGGAAGAAGCGAGCCGCGCGCATGAGCGCCCGGCGGGCGTGTTGCGCATGCATAGTTTTGCGAGCATTGGCCAACACTACGTGCTGCCTGCACTGACTGAGTATCGCGAGCAGCATCCGGATGTATCGATCAAGCTTATGCTGTCGCAACGAATGCCCGATCTCTTTGACGGCACGAGTGACATGGCAGTCGTCACGGCGGCTGCATTGCCCGATTCGGAGCTGGTGTCGCATTTGCTGGGCTCGACCTACAACATCTTGTGCGCGACGCCGGCATACCTGCGCGCGCATGGCGCGCCGTGCAGCCCGCGCGATCTCGCGCGGCATGCGTGCCTGACGCTGTGCACGCCCGCGTTTCCGTCGCACGAGTGGCAGCTCGAAGGGCCGGCGAACACCGAGACGATCAAGGTGGAGGGGCCGGTGCAGACCAACACCGCCGAATCGCTCGCAGTGGCGATTCGTTCAGGTATCGGCATCGGCATGCTGCCGCTTTACGCGGCAATCGAGGATTTGCGACGCGGCATGCTTGTGCGCGTGTTGCCCGCGTATCGGCTGCAGAAGATGAACGTCTACGCGCTCTATGCATCACGGCGCTTTATCGATGCGAAAGTGCGGACTTGGGTGGACGCATTGCGCTTTCATATGCCGAAGATGATCGCGCGTGATGAGGCGGGGTTGTCTTCGATCGGTGCGCAGGCGTGCGAGACGGTGCGGAATGCCTGTGCGGTTGCGCGGGAGGCATCTGCCGATTCCGAGCTGGCACTGACGCATTGACTCGCGTATCGGTTCGGATTTCTCAGCGTTCTCGATGTGCCTGAAGCGATCGCGATAAGTGTGCGGCATGCATTGACCGCTTTGAAATTAGCCGTGTTGCTCGCGCATTCCGCACGTCATGCCGCGCGTGCGGAATGCGTGCGAAGTGTGGTGTCGCTTATTGGACGTGGGCTGCGGCAGGTTTGCCAGCCTCTGCGATGCCGCTGACAGCCGCACCGTAGGACGTCGCCGCCTTTTGCTGGGCGAGGCGTTTCCGATCGAGCTGTTGTTGAGCGGCTTGAATGTCTTCCGGATAATTCGTGTCATTGCCGCGTGCCGGCTGGTAGCCGACCGATTCGAGGTCGACGAGTTCCTGAATGACGTGGGCGCGTGTGAGCCCTTGGCTCGACGGCTGCTGCGCAAATGAGACGACCGGTGCGGCGAGCATAAGCGCGGCAGCGGCAGTGGCGGCGATCGATTTCATATAGAACTCCGAGATGATTCAGTGCGATTCGACGTAGTTCGCGTCTGGCGATTCGAACTGTCGATACGCAGTTTATGGAGTCGCCGCGTATGGAAAAATCCTCGGAGCTGGTTTGCAGCCTTCCAGATCGAACAACATTGAACCGGAATGAATAGCGCCGCGGCGCATGGTTATTCCGGTACACCGGTGCTCGGCGTGCGATCGCTGCCCGTGCGCTGTTATCGATGCGATTTCACCCTGCCCGCCCGCGTTGTGCGATGGCAGCATTCATCCGAAGCTGGCGACCGCACATACGAGTGCCAATTGCGCGGGTTCATCCAGTTTCTTTTCATCGAAATCGGCAACATGCCGTTCGTGCGGAAAAGTGTGCGATGCGTGTCCGCGGTGGTGCATCGCATCATGTTTTGCACATTAAAATGGCGGCCGGATTGCAGACTGAGCTACGGGCATTGTGCAATTTGCACACTCCACATTGTCCGCTTTACCGCGCTTTACCGACGCCGTGCCGGCCATGAGCATGGCATGGCCCTTGCGATCATCGGCGTGCCGCCAATCGCGGCATATCAACTGTTCGCGCTGAAACGCTGGAGACCTGAACGATGACGAAGCAAGGCGAATTTTCATTGAGCGAAGTGCCGCAGAACGAGCGCAAGGGCTTGTTCTCGATCACGATGGTATTGCTGAGTTTCACGTTTTTCACGGGCACGATGTTCGCGGGCGGCAAGATCGGCGTGGCATTCGGTGTTGTCGACATGCTTTGGATCGCCGTTGCCGGCAACCTGTTGCTGGCCGCCTATGCGGCGTCGCTTGGATTGATCGCGGCGCGCAGCGGCCTCAATTCGGTATTGATGGGGCGCTTTTGTTTCGGCGAGATCGGCAGCAAGCTGTCCGATTTCCTCCTCGGTTTCGCGGAGCTTGGCTGGTATGCATGGGGCACCGCGACGGTTTCGATCGCTCTCGTCAAGTTGCTCGGCTGGCCGCAGGTGGTGACGTCGCCGCTGATGGTGCTGTTCGGTCTAGGTTTCTCGATTACCGCGATCGTCGGTTATCGCGGGATGGATGTGTTGTCACGCATATCGGTGCCGCTGATGTTCGTGCTGCTGATCGTATCGATGTGGATCGCGACGCGCGATATCGGCGGTTGGCAGGGACTGGTGAGGGTGTCGCCGGCGCATCCGATGACGTTTCCGGCGGCGATCACGATGGTGTTCGGCACGTTTGCAAGCGGTGCGACACAGGCGACCAACTGGACGCGCCTCGCGCGCGGTGGCCGTACCGCGATGCTCGCGAGCCTGATCGGTTTTTTCGCCGGCAACGGTTTGATGATCGTCGCGGGCGCGTATTGCGCGATCGTTTATCAGCAGCCGGATATCGTCGAAGTGATGATGTTGCAGGGGCTGTCGATTGCGGCAGTCGTGATGCTATGCCTGAATTTGTGGACGATCCAGGGGCCGACGATCTATAACGTCGCCGCTGCCGCGTGCCATCTGCTGCGCACCGAGCGCCGTCGCACGCTGACGCTCGCGGGCGCGGTGTTCGGCATCGTGCTGGCGATCGGCGGCATGTACGAACTGCTGATTCCATTTTTGCTCCTGCTCGGCTCGATCATTCCTCCTGTCGGCGGCGTGATCATGGCAGACTATTGGTTTCGGCACCGCGGCCGCTATCCGGCGCTCGTGTCGGCGCGGCTGCCGCGCTTCAACGTCCCGGGACTGGCCGCCTATGCAGTAGGCGCGGCGATGGCGTATGCGTCGCCGTGGATCGCGCCGATCGTGGGTATTGCCGCGTCGTCGTTCGCGTATGTCGTGTTCGTGCAGATCTCGCAGCGCGTCGCACGCGCGCCTTCGATCCAGGAGCCATGAGCAGATGAGTTCGAGATGATTTCGCGACGAAAATATTCGGAAGCCTGATCGATGAGAATCGCTGTCATACCACCGTGCCGATCGAAACGCTGGACGCGTTGCCACGAATGAACGGCCACGCAAATCACGTGGCGGAGCAATGATCGATTCACCACAATACGCCCAATCGCCGGCTGCGTTGCTTGCATGGCGGACGCTGGGCTCTCAACTACAGGAGCGTTCATGAAAATCGTCAATGCCGCGCTGCGCAAGCGCAATGGCCTGCACACCATCGATATCGACGGCGGCATGATCGCGGCCATCACGCAGCAATCCGAGCGGATCGCTACGCCGGATGCGGATCATATCGATGCGGCCGGTCAGCTCGTGATTGCGCCGCTCGTGGAGCCGCACATTCATCTCGATGCCGTGCTGACGGCGGGGGATCCGGAATGGAATATGAGCGGCACGCTGTTCGAAGGCATCGAGCGTTGGGCGCAGCGCAAGGCAACGATCACGCATGACGATACGAAAGCGCGTGCGCATGCGGCTATCGGTATGCTGCGCGATCACGGAATTCAGCACGTGCGCACGCATGTCGACGTAACCGATCCGACGCTTGCCGCGCTGAAGGCGATGCTCGAAGTGAAAGACGAGGCGCGCGGTCTGATCGATCTGCAAATCGTGGCATTTCCGCAGGAGGGTATCGAATCGTTCGACGGCGGACGAAGGCTGATGGAACAGGCGATCGAGATGGGCGCGGATGTGGTCGGCGGGATACCGCATTTCGAGAACACGCGCGAGCAGGGTGTGAGTTCGATCAAGTTTCTGATGGATCTCGCCGAGCGAACCGGCTGTCTCGTCGACGTGCATTGCGACGAAACCGATGACCCGAATTCGCGTTTTCTCGAAGTGCTCGCCGAGGAGGCGCGTGTGCGCGGTATGGGCGCACGCGTGACGGCGAGCCATACGACGGCGATGGGCTCGTATGACAATGCGTATTGCTCGAAACTATTCCGGCTGCTGAAGCGCTCGGCGATCAACTTCATTTCGTGTCCGACCGAGAGCATTCATTTGCAGGGACGTTTCGATACATTTCCTAAGCGGCGTGGCGTGACGCGCGTCGCGGAGCTGGATCGTGCGGGGCTCAATGTGTGTTTCGGTCAGGATTCGATCAGAGACCCGTGGTATCCGCTCGGAAACGGAAATATCCTGCGCGTGCTGGACGCGGGCCTGCACATCTGTCACATGATGGGCTACGACGATTTGCAACGCTGTCTCGATTTCGGCACAGATCATGGCGCACGCACGATGCATCTTGGCGAACGTTACGGAATCGAGCCGGGACGGCCCGCGAACCTGCTCGTATTCGATGCCGGCAGCGACTACGATGCGGTGCGCCGGCAGGCGAAGGCGCGGCTGTCGATCCGGCATGGCGAGATCATCATGCAGCGCGAGCCGGAGCGGCTTGCCTATCCGGCGTAACGCAGCAAGAGCAAGCAAGCCGTGCGCGGCCTTCTTGCTTCACTCGTGCCCGTTGCGCAGCCGCAGGCTGGCCAACGCCGCGATCACGAGCGCGGCGGCCAGCAGCACGAGGCCGTTTTTCGCGTCGCCGCTTACCTGCTCGATCATGCCGGCTACTGTCGGCCCGACGAAGCCGCCGAGCAAACCGCACGTATTGACGAGCCCCAGGCCGCCCGCGAGCGCGCTTCCGCTGAGCCGCGACGCGGGAAACGTAAAGATGATCGACTGCACGACGAAGAACATCGTCGCGGCAACGCACAAGCTGACCAGTTCCATCACGGGCGATGCATGGGCGGCTCCCACAAGCCCGAGCGCCATCACGGCAAGCCCCGCGCATAGCATCGTGCGCGCGCGACGCGAATTGCGCGCAAAGCGCGGCAGCGTTGCCGCCCCGAGCGCGGCGGCAAGCCAAGGTGTAGCCGTCAGTATACCGATCACGAATGGAGAGAATTGTCCCGACGCGCCAATGATGCCTGGTAAAAAGAAGATCACGGTATAGATCGTCAACTGGTGGCAGAAGTATATGAAAATCGCCAGCCAGATTTGCGGATCGCGCAGCGCGACACCGAACGAATGACCGCCGTGCGCAACCGAGCCGGTTTCCTGCTCGGTTGCGAGTGCGTGCTCCAGTGCGCGGCCGGTTTCCGGTGCGAGCCAACGCGCGTCGCTCGGACGATCGGGCAGGCGCATCCATACGACGAGCGCAAGCGCAATCGCCGGTATGCCTTCGATCACGAATAGCCATTGCCAGCCATGCAGCCCGAGCAGCCCGTCGAGTTCGAGCAGTACGCCGGCGAGCGGTCCGCCGACGATATTCGCTATGCAAACGCCGAGTAGAAAGTAACCCGTCGCGCGTGCGCGTTCGTCGCGGCCAAACCAGTAGGTCAGATAAAGCATCACGCCAGGAAAGAGCCCGGCTTCAGCGGCGCCGAGCAACAGCCGCATCAGATAGGACGACGCTTCGCCACGCACCAGGGCCATCGCGATCGACAGCACGCCCCACGTCATCATGATCCGGGCGATCCAGAAACGCGCGCCGACACGATGCAAGATCAGATTGCTCGGGATTTCGAAGCATGCGTAAGTCAAGAAAAACAGCCCCGCTCCGAGACCGTATGCGGCCGACGAGATGCCGAGATCAACGCTCATCGAATGCTTCGCGAACGCAATGTTGGTACGGTCGAGAAAACTAATGACATACGCGGCAATCAACAACGGCAGCAGTTTTTTGAACAGCAGCCGGTTCAACGGCGGCGCGGCGTGAACGGCGGCGGGGTGCAACGCTTGGGCTTGGCGAGTGGACATGTTGACGGCTCAGGTAAAGGCGAACTGGCGCGCACGGCAAGCGCGACGCACTGTGTTCGACAAAAGTTGAGCAGATGACGCAGTCGCGCGCCGGCGGCACTCACCGGGAGCGGGGCGATGGCGGCCTGGCGGTGGCCGGCGCCGTGTCTCTGCGCTTGCTTGCGTATTCAGCGAGTGGCGGGCGGCCGGCTCAGAACTTGACCTCGCCGCTGCCCTTGAGCCGGAGCATCGCGCGTGCGTCTGACGGAGTAGCGATGTCGAGCGATAATCCTTCGAGTACCTGACGAATTTTTTGCACCTGCTCGGCGCTCGATTGTGCGAGCTTGCCGGGCGCGATCCACAGCGAATCCTCGAGTCCGACCCGGACATTCGCGCCTTGAGCCGCGCCGATCGATGCGAGCGGAATCTGATGGCGGCCTGCGCCGAGAATCGACCAGACATAGTCCGCACCGAACAGGCGATCGGCGGTGCGGCGCATGTGCATCAGATCTTCCGGATGTGCGCCGATTCCGCCGAGCAGGCCGAACACGCTTTGGATGAAGAACGGCGGCTTCGCAAGCCCGCGATCGACGAAATGCGCGAGGTTGTAGAGGTGCGAGATGTCGTAGCACTCGAATTCGAAGCGCGTACCGTTCGCGCCGCAGCGCGTCAGGATGGTTTCAATGTCCGAGAAGGTGTTCTTGAATACGAGGTCGCGGCTCTTTTCCAGATGTTCGCGTTCCCACAGGTGCTTGAATTCCCGCGTGCGTTCGAGCATCGGGTAGAGGCCGAAATTCATCGAACCCATGTTGAGCGACGCGATTTCCGGTTGAAAATGAAGCGCCGGGCGCAGACGTTCGTCGACCGTCATGTGCGGGCTGCCGCCCGACGTGATGTTGATCACCGCATCGGTTTGCGCTTTGATGCGCGGCAGGAATTGTTCGAACACGGCGGGATCTTGCGTGGGCTTGCCATTGGACGGATCTCGCGCGTGCAGATGCAGAATCGCCGCGCCGGCCTGCGCTGCGTCGATTGCCGCGGTTTCGATTTCGAGAGGCGTGACGGGCAGGTGCGGTGACATCGAAGGTGTATGGATCGCGCCTGTCGGCGCGCAGGTGATGATGACTTTGCGAGCGTTTGCCACGGTGGTCTCCTGGTCGAGCTGGGTGCCGACGGATTAAAGCGTTTCAACGTTGCCGCAGACGGAAATGGCTTGGCCGGTGATGCCGCGTCCGCCCGGTGTGCACAGGAATAGCGCGGTGGCGGCGATTTCGTCGGGGTCGGTCATGCGGCGCAGTGAAATCTTCTCGAGGTAGCGTGCCTGCATCTCGTGATAGCCGAGGCCGAGTTGCGCGGCGCGTGCTTCGATCACGCGCCGCATCCTCGGGCCGCGCACGATGCCCGGCTGGATCGCGTTCACGCGGATGCCGAGCGGGCCGAGTTCGATCGCGAGACTTTTGACCAGACCGACGATCGCCCATTTGGTCGCTGAATACGGCGTGCGATACGCGTAACCCAACCGGCCCGCTACCGACGAAAGCGCAATGATCGAGCCGCCATGGGTGGCGTCGCGCAACAGCGGCACCGCACGGCGCGCGAACTGGAATTGCGCGTTCAGATTGATCGCGACGGTCTGTTCCCACTGAGCGGGGGTGATTTCGTCGATACCACCAGTCGGCCCTGCGATGCCGGCGTTGTTGACGAGCACGTCGAGCCCGCCGAATGTGCGCGTGATATCGGTGAACACGCGATCGATTGCGCCGGGATCGGTGACGTCGGCTAGCGTCGCACCGAGTGCTGGCCGTTGGGGCCGGTCGGCAAGCGCGGCGAGTGCCGTTTCGGATGCGTCGCAAATGTGCACGCGCGCACCGCAGTTAGCGAAGGCGTCTGCGATCGCGAGGCCGATGCCGGCTGCGCCGCCTGTCACCAGCACGCGCAGATCGCCGTAGGGTTTGAGCAAGTCGTGTGTGGCCATGCGCAATGTCTCCTTCGATGTTGGATGGTTTTTCGAATCGAAATCGAATCGGTTCGTGTGCGGCCGGCTCGTGGATCGCGGCGGGCCAGCGTGGCTGCTAGGTGTGTTGCCTAAGCGTCACGAGCGCGCGCGCAGCCGCGGCGACGCCTGTTCGGCCGTGAGTGAAGCAGCGAGATCATGCGCGGCATGGCCGATGTCCAGCGCGATGCCGGCACGCACGCCGGTGCCGTCACGCCGCTCGAGCGCATCGACGATCGTGCGGTGTGCATTCATCGAGCGGCGCATGTGCGGAATATCAAGCGCGACCATGTTCAAGAACGGGCCGATCCGCATCCACAGGTTCTGAATGATCGCGAGGGTGCTTTCGCCCGCGCCGTGCGCATAGATCGCGCTGTGAAACGCGAAGTTGCTTTGCAGATACGCATGGGTCCGGCCGGCTTCGGCTTGGGTTTGCATGGTTTCGCAGAGGCGACGGATGCCGGCGATCTGCGCGTCGTTCATCCGCGCAGCCGCGCGTTCGGCGACGCAGCCTTCAAGTGCGATGCGCACGTCACGCAGTTCGTCGAGCATGTCGGTCGTCATCGGCGGTACCACGAGTGCCCGGTTCGGCCCATCGATGAGTGCGCGCTCGGCTCGCAGCCGTGTGAGCGCGGCGCGCACCGGCATCGTCGACGAGCCGACCGCTTGCGCGACGCCGCGCAAGCTCAGCGCCTGGCCAGGCGCGAAGCGGCCGCTCATCAGTGCTTCGCGCAGTTGTTGGTAGACCTTATCGGCCATCGTTTCTTGTTCAATGACCTTCAATGCGGGAGGGGCGGTGCGCGTGATCAATCCGGGCTCCTGATTTTGATATGTGATTCGTGATCACACTGTGGGTGCGTGGAAGTGTTGTCGATGGCGTTGCGTGCGTCAAGGAGCGAGCGGTAGGGGAAAACGCTAGACGTGCGAGCGCAGTTGGGGATGTAGTCAGCACGCGCAGCGTGTTTGTGCAAGAATCCGCCCGGTTCGCCGAAACATGCCGGCAGCGTTGAATGCCGGTTAGTTCGCTAATGAGCATGCGATTGGCGTCACCCTGAACGAAGAGACGAGGAGAGACAATTGATTCAACGCATTTCCGCTTTTTTCACACAGATCGTGCATCGGGTGCTGCCCGACCCGTTGATTTTCGCGATCCTGCTAACCATCGCGACGTTCGCACTCGCGTTCGGCCTTACGCCGCAATCGCCGCCGCAACTTGTGATGATGTGGGGCTCGGGCTTTTGGAATCTGCTTGCATTCTCGATGCAGATGGTGATGATCCTCGTCACCGGGCATGCGCTCGCCAGCTCCGCGCCCGTCAAGCGCTTGCTGGTCGCGCTGGCGTCGTCGGCGCGCTCGCCGGGGCAGGGCGTGATGCTCGTGGCGTTCGTCTCGGCGCTCGCGTGCGCGATCAACTGGGGTTTTGGCCTCGTGCTCGGCGCGATGCTCGCGCGCGAAGTCGCGCGGCGCGTGCGCGGCGTCGATTACCGGCTACTCGTCGCGTCGGCTTATATGGGCTTTTTGAGTTGGCACGGCGGGCTGTCCGGATCGATTCCGCTCGTTGCCGCGACGAAGGGCAATCCGATGGAAAAGACGGTTGGCCTGATCCCCGTGTCGGACACCCTCTTTACCGGCTATAACGCATTCGTGACGATCGGCCTCACTGTGATGCTGCCGTTCCTCGCGCGGTTGATGATGCCCAAGCCGTCCGACGTCGTGATGGTTGATCCGAAGCTGCTCGAAGATCCGCCGAGCGTCGAGCGCACGCTCGGGCAGGATGCGACGCTTGCCGAGCGGCTCGAGGAGAGCCGTTTGCTGTCGATGCTCGTTGCCGCAGTGTGCTTCGTGTTTCTCGGCGTGCGCTTCACGCAAAAGGGCTTTGCACTCGACATCGACACGGTAAACCTTGTTTTCCTTGCCGCCGGTATCCTGCTGCACCGCACGCCGATGGCATACGCGCGCGCGGTTGCGGCGGCCGCGCGCGGCGCGTCGGGCATCATGATCCAGTTTCCCTTCTATGCGGGTATCCAGGCGTTGATGGATCACTCGGGGCTGGCAGGCGTGATCACGAAATGGTTCGTCGATATCGCGAACGTCCACACGTTCGCACTGCTCACGTTCCTAAGCTCGGCGGTGATCAATTTCGCGGTGCCGTCGGGCGGCGGTCACTGGGTCGTACAAGGGCCGTTCGTGATGCCGGCCGCTCAGGCGCTTGGCGCGGATCTTGGCAAGGCAGCGATGGCGATCGCATATGGCGAGGCGTGGACCAACATGGCGCAGCCGTTCTGGGCGTTACCCGCGCTCGCGATCGCAGGGCTCGGTGTGCGCGACATCATGGGGTATTGCGTGACAGCGCTGTTGTTTTCGGGAGTGGTGTTCGTGGCGGGGATGTATTTGTTCTGAGCATGCCTGCCCGCCACGGCGTCGATGGGTTTTGACTTTCGTGCGTGCGTCGCCTACGATGCGGGCGCGCATTGGCTCTGCCGGATGAGTTCCATCATGCCGGGGCCGCGAGGTCGATGTAGCGTTTGTAAATAGCTGGCCGCATAACGCTGCTGATCCTGATCCTGTTCGTCCAACAGAAAGGGTGTCAGTGCGTGGGCGGCTAGATCGCTGAAGAGGTTGTATTGATCGACGGAAGCAAAATGGCGAGTCGTGTCGGCCCACCGGGCATGCATCAAGGCCGAATACGAAGGCGGCTGTGCCATGCCGGCAACCGGCTCGGTCAATTGCTGTTGCATAGCATTGCTGACATACAGCGTGACCAGGTTGTCCGGAAAAACTCGCCGGATAGCGTTTAAGCGGCGCGCTTTTTCCACGCCAGTCATGTCGTCGGAAAACAGTCTGCGCATGATAAAGATGCCAACCGGGCGATGTGGCGCAATGGCCGCGCGCAATTTCTCGAGAGCGGCGACGATTTGCACGGTGGAAAAAAGCCTGAGCGTGCCGGCGGAGGTGGTGTAGTTGCCACCGAGCCAGATCGCGTAATCGACCGGCGGCGCGGGAACGGGCAAAACGTTGGTGTTGCGAACCGTCGTCATGACGAGCGGTGTCAGGTACACGGCAACGCGTGGATGCGCGCGCTGCAGCTGACTGTACAGATCGGCGTCCCTTTCTTGCAATAACGCAAGTTGTGAATCCGTCGTGTACAGATTCAGTCGGCCCATGCTGTCGATCTTGTCGCTTACGAATGTCTTGATCGTGCTATCCAGCAAATGGGTATAAATGGCAACGGGGCGCGTGAGCAGAGACGACCTTATCGGACGTGTTGTCAGCAACGAATCTGCGGCACGCTGCCCGACAATCATGATACAGGCCGAAGCGGTGACGTCGATTTCCTGCGGGGCGAGCTGTGCCAGATCGACGAACTCCGCCGCCGGAGTGAGTTGAGTTGCAAGCATCGACGCGGCTTGACTGTCGGCTCCGTTACCGGTGGCGATCAGCACCGTTTTTGCCGGTGCCGATACGTTGACGGCGAGCAGTATCGTCAACAGAGCAAGTTGGTTTTTCATGCGTTTGTTGCAGGCCAACGATGTGTTTGGGGCAGGTTTCGGTTGCTTGTCGCGCTTCGATTGCATTGCCGGGCACCTGTGTGGCGTCAATCGGCAATCGAGCGGCCGCACGTCATTTTTACCAGACGCGCGTGCGTCGGCGATCGGTATATCGGAGAAATTGATACGGTATCCGAAAAGGCGACGGCTTGGGATGCCGTCGGAAGCGGTGCGGCCTTTTTGTCGTGATTGGATGGTGATGGAAAATACACGCGCATTCTGACGCCGATGCAGGGCTCTTGGCCGGCTCGCATCGGCGGTGCCGAGAAGAATTGCCGCGTGTGGCGGATGCGCGCTGATGAGCGATCGAGAGACAGCGAATGAGACCGTCAAGGCAAGTGCGTGTTTTTTATTTCCGGCCGGGGTAAGCGCTTTTGCACGCCATTTGATATTTCCTTGATTGGCGATTTAGCCGGCCCGGGAAATATTCAAAGCATCGATTCCACCAAAGGGCGAGCCGAGCGGACATGGGCGGCACGCCGATAATCGGAAGGCGATACGCCGGTATGTTCCTTGAAAAAACGCGAGAAATTGCTGGCCGCCGAAAATCCCAGTTCATGCGCGAGGCTCGCGAGCGGCAACCGGCCGTTGATCAGTTCACGGATCGCCTCCTCGAGCCGAAGCGCGCGCCAGAACACTTGCGGCGTGGTATTGAGCTGATCCCGGAACAACACGAACAGGCGCGCGCGCGAAAGCCCTGCTTCGCTGGCGATTTCATCGATGGTCGAACGAGCATCGACGCGCTCATGCATCAGATGCACCGCCATTCTAAGCTTGCGGCTCAATACCGGCGCGTTGACGGCCTTTACTCCGCGCCGTGTCACGGCCGATGATGCTTGCACGGACATCATGATCAGTTGCTCGACGGCTTGGTCGATGGACGCGCTTTTTTCCGAATCGGAGAGAATCAGCGCGAGGAGCTGCCATAAGCGGGCACGTAACGCCGGGTTGATGTCGATTCTTGGCGAAGGAAATAAAAAAGGACCGCCCGCTGTGCGCGCCTTTTGCTCCAGCCACGCTTTCTCGATATAGACGGCAAGAAACAGCGCGGGCCGATCCGACGCGAGCAACTTCAGGTCGTGCTGCTCATATGGGTTGACCGCCGAAGCCTGGGTCGTGCTGTACCGAAAGGCCTCGGTGCCGATTCGCGCTTCGGCTTGCGCGCCGCCGAGCCACCAGACGATATGCGCATCCGGATGGGCGTGAGCGACCAGCCCCGAGCGCAGCGACAACAGCGATATGCGGCCGAAAGCGCCGTCGTGGAGTGCGAATGTCTCCGTCATGCTTCCTCCTGTCTACGTATCAATGCATTTGATTTATAGGCAATAAGACTAGCATTTTCGCGGTTGACCGGGAATCTGACACGTGAACGAATCCTGATTGATTTTTTTAAAAAGTGGATTCTTGGATAAGTTACGGCTGACGAGAAATAGCATGGCGAAAAAGATTTCGGTTTTCAAAAAATAGCGAGACGCCGCGATAGACCGGCAGACGTTTCGATATGGCGCAGGCAATCAGCATTCGTAGAATCGCCGCATACGGGATCGGGGTGTGTGGCCGCGATTCCAACTGGTGAGCGCGGTTTTCGCGCGCGCCCAACGGAGAGCGCGATGCGCACAGTGTCCGAGCAGCACACCCAAACAGCAGATCGGCGCGACGAGCCGTCAGCGGCCAGGCTGCTGGCCGAGACGCTCGTCATTTGCAGAACCTGCCCGAGAAACCGGCCCAGCAGTGGCGCGTTCGCCCATGCGCTGTACCGGGCGATGAAAGATGCGCTGTGCGGGCAGGGTGTCGACGTCAGGCTGGTGCATTGTCTCGGAGGCTGTGTCGATCCTTGCGTCGTGGTGCTTGACTCACCTGTGAAGCCGCGGCTTCGTTTGTCGGGGCTGACGGAATCGATGGCAGGCGATCTCGTCGACGCTGCATTGGCTTATCGGTTAGCCGATGCCGGGCATGTTGGCGCGTCGATGTTGCCGGTGGTATTGCAGTCGAACATATCGGCGATTTCGCCAAAAAACAGGTTTCGGACTGACGCCGGGCCGGGCCGGATCGGCCCTCAACCGATTTTCGAATCGATCAACGAATAATCAAGGAATGCAAATGAAGATACGATACGACGACGCGGGGCACGGCGAGCCGGTGGTTCTGGTTCATGGTCTGGGCGCCTCGGCGAATATTTTCGGCGCGCAGCTGGCGGCGCTGCAATCCGATTTCCGGGTACTCGTGCCGGATCTGATGAGGCAATGGCGCGACAACGGTATCGCAATATCGATCGATACGCTGGTGGGCGACGTGATTGAATTGATCGACGAGGTTGGTATCGAGACAGCCCATTTCGTCGGGCATTCGCTGGGCAGTGTGGTCGTACAGCACTTGGCGGTGCGGCATCGGTCGCGTGTGAAGAGCGTTGCGTTGATCGGTCCGATCCAGGTGCCCGCCGACGCAGGCAAGCAAGCTTTGCTCGGGCGTGCCGCACGCGCAAGGTCGTCCGGGATGACCGAAGTGGCGGATACGACGGTACTGTCGGGAACCGCAAAGGAGACCCGGCACGATCGTCCTGAAATCGCGGCATTCGTGCGCGAACTCGTCATGCGTCAGGACCCCGAATCGTATGCGCAAACCTGCGAGGCGATCGTCGCGCTCTCGCCCGCGCCTATCGAGACGCTGCGTTGCCCAACGCTGGTTGTGACCGGCGATCAGGATGCGACATCGCCGCCGGCGGTTGCGAAGGCGATTGCGCAGAAGATTCCGGCCGCGACGTATGTGGAACTGCCCGCCTGCGGCCACTGGACGCCGATAGAGAAAGCGCGCGAGATCAGCGGCTTGCTGCGCGAATTCCTGTTGCGTATCGCGGACTGAGTGTCAATGGCGGCGGCGCGCGAATACCGACGCGTCGAAATCAGGGCCCGGACCGCTCGCGGGCAATGTCGCGAGTGAAGGGTTGCATTCCGGCGTTCATCGTGAGAGATGCAAATGAAGCCACAATTATTCACGCAGTTGAAGATTTTCGATGGTACTGGCGCGCCCTGTTTCGCGGGCGAGGTGTTGGTCGAAGGGGGCCTCATCCGAAGCGTGGGGCGCGGTACGCACAGCATCACGCGCGAGTCGCACTACGACATCATCGACGGACAAGGAATGACGCTGATGCCGGGGCTCGTCGAAGCGCATGCGCACGTGACATATAGCAACATGGTGAAGTTCAACGAGCTTGGGCAAATTCCGCTCGAAGAGCATACGCTATTGGCGCTCGAGAATGTGAAACTGATGCTCGACTCCGGATTCACCAGCCTTTATTCGGCTGCATCCGCGAAGTTCCGGCTCGAGGTGCCGATTCGCGATGCGATCGACGCAGGACGTTTTCCAGGCCCGCGCATGCGCGCCGCGTCGCCGGAGCTGGTCGCCACCGGCGGTCTCGGCGACGAACGTCAATATCACATGCACCATCAGGGGTTTGAAGTTATCGCGGACGGTATCGACGAAGTGCGCCGCACCGTTCGCACGCTGATTCGCGAGGGCGTCGATACGGTCAAGGTGAATATCTCCGGCGATCCATTCTATGGCCGTCACGGCTTTGGCCATCGCCTGTCGTATACCGAGGCGGAAGTGGCCGCAGCGGCCGAGGAGGCGCACATGCGAGGCGCTTGGCTGTCTTGCCATGCGCGCGCGGACGAATCGGTGAGGCTGGCGTTGAAATACGGCTTTCGCGTGATTTACCACTGCGATTTCATCGAGGGCGACACCTTCGATCTGCTCGAAGCGCAAAGGGACCGCATTTTTCTCGCACCTGCGATCGGCGCGATCTACACGGCAGCCTACGAGGCCGAGCCTTGGGGCATCACGCGGCAGTTTGCGCTGGACCACGAGTTATTCGACATGCTTGAACGATGTCCGAGCGTCTACCGCGATTTGAAGGCGCGCGGTCTGCGAATTTTGCCGGGCGGGGACTACGGATTCGCGTGGAACCCGATCGGCACGAATGCCCGCGATCTCGAACACTTCGTGAATCTGCTCGGCTTCACGCCTGCCGAGGCGCTGATGGCCGCGACGAAATGGGGCGGCGAAATCATGGGCATCGCGAATCTGGGGCTGATCCGGGAAGGTTATCTCGCGGATTTGCTCGTCGTCGACGGCGATCCCATCGACGATATTACGTTGCTACAGGATCGCGACAACATCAAGATCGTGATGAAGGACGGAGCGTATTGCAAACGGCCCGTGCCCGCTGCCGGAATCATTGAGCCGCTCGGCGGTAGCCTGGCCTATGCGTGAGCGACGGCGTTTTCGAACGTGTGGATCCAATGCATGGTTATCCGAAATATTTGATGAGCGTGGACGGTATTGGCCGATCCGCAAGGAGGAGTATTTTCGATGATGATTGGCGGCATTTTTCATTGCGCGATCCGCACGGCGGATCTCGACGCTACGCTTCTTTTCTACAAGGGCGTACTCGGGCTGAAAGAGGTGTCCCGGCCGGCCGGGCTGAAATTCCCCGGCGCTTGGTTTGCCGTGCCGAACGCGATCGGCCAGCCGATTCTTCATGTTTATGCCGGCTATGCGGCGGCAGACGGCAACGGCGAGATTCCCACGGACAACGAACGAGGCGCGGTCGATCACATTTCGCTGCTCGCGCACGGGTTCACGCACTATCGTGCGCATTTCGAAAAGTTAGGGATCAGCGCGCGAGAGCAGAACCAAAAAGGCGGCTCGAACTGGCAGATGTTCGTTCATGATCCGAACGGCATCAAGATCGAACTGACTTTCGATCAGGCGGCGGAGCCGGACTTGCCGGTGCCCATTGTCGACGCGCGCCGCTACAACGCCAGCGAACGGTTCTTCGATGCGCGCGAATATCCGGCATTGAAAGAGAAGATTGTGTTGCTCGCGAATGACGCGACGTAAACGAAGCGTCGGGACGGCCGCATGCTGAGCAGGACGCGTGCGTGCGTTCCGGCGAAATCGACGTTGCGCGCGTGACCGTGCCGGCCGGTGCGGCTCAAGTGGCCAGCCGCGCGCTCATGTGATATCCGAGTTTCGCGCCGCCGATCAGAACGCCGCTGCTGGCTTACGGCCGCTTAGCGTGTTGTTCAGCTTACGAATTACCTTATGGACGAGAAGCGCCGGCTTGGAAATGTGCGGGCGCAGAATCGCGTGCTTGCGGACGTATCGGGGTACGTACCATTCGGAATGGCTGCCGGCGGGAAACAATGCGGCGTCGCCCGCGCGCAGCGTGCGAGGGGCATGGCCCGGTGACGCAATGATCACTTCGCCTTCGATCACGTGAATGGTCTCGTCGACTTCGAAGTACCAATTGAAGCGTCCCGCAGTGCAATCCCAGACCCACATGGTCGTCGTCGAATCAGGGCTGGACGACCATTGACCACAGCGGGCGACGGGATTGCCCTCGATGATCCAGGCCGGGTTGATGGGCGAGGGTTGCAACACAACGTCGTCCAACCGTACGGACTCGAAAGCGGGAGAGGACATCGATCTACCTTTGCAGCTGTTGAATTCGAGGATGAGAAAAGCGCGGTTCCCGATACAGGAAAATAGCTGCCGTGTACTTGATGAAGAACCGGCGATGGCTATTTTGTAAGGTTGAGCCGCACACCAGCAAGAAAAAAATTGTCTACTTGTACAGAATTAACAAATTCTGGTAGCGAATTTCAGGGTCGTTGCAAAAGATGATCAAATCGGACGGGCGCGACGCAATGGAATGTACTGGCATGCATTCGCTCGCCGAATTGGCAGGCGGCCACGTTCGCGGCGGCGGCGCGCTTTTCCTGCAGGAAGAGCCTTGATGCGTGGCATTCCGGCGCACCGCCTGATCGACGCGGTCTATGTTGGCGGGTAGTGATGTGTGATGGCGGTCCGGAATTTATCCAGGAATGCATGCGATTTACCATGCGCGGGGCACAACGTATTTACAGCGCCCGGACAATTCCGCCGTCTACCCGGATATTCTGGCCGGTGATATAACCCGCGCCATCCGACAGCAGGAACGCAACCGTCTTCGCGATTTCCTGCGTTTTACCGAAGCGGCCAAGCGGAATGCGCGCGACGATCTCAGGCGTTTGCGGCCAACTGTCGATGAAGCCGGGCAGCACTGAATTGATGCGGATGTTGTCGTTCGCATAACGTTCGGCGTACAAGCGCGTGAATGCGCTCAACGCGGCGCGAAGCGCGGACGAAACCGGCATCGCCTGCTCGGGAGCGTCGGCCGCGAAGCTCGAGATGTTGACGATCGCGCCGCCGCCTTGAGCCTGGAAGACCGGCGTGACGCGACGCAGCACACGCACGACGTTCAGAATGATGAGGTCGAGGCCCGCGTGCCATTTTTCGTCGTCGATCGACAGCAGATCGCCCTTGGGCGGGTGCCCGGTATTGTTGACGATAGCATCGATGCGGCCGTACCGTTCGAGCGTCAGGCGGACCAGGCGGTCGAGGTCGGCCATATCGGTCACCGAACCGGCAATGCCGATGCCGCCGAGTTCACCTGCGAGCTTCTCGGCGCTGCCCGACGGTGACATCAGCGCCACCCGGTAGCCGTTCGAAGCCAGCTCCTTTGCGATCGCCGCGCCCATGCCTTTACCCGCTGCTGTTACGAGTGCCACTTTTTCTACGGTCATATCGTTCTCCGGAATTCTTGCCGTATATTCTGCTGCCTAAAAATCTGCTTTTATTGACAGTACTTTAGAGAGATGGAATGGTTCTGTCGAACCATGATTTCTCATCATTGCCTGTAGTTTTTCTGCTGTATGAAAAATGAACTGAAAAGGCGGCGCTTGCCGCCGCTCAACGCATTGCGCGCGTTCGAGGCAGCGGCGCGCCATCTCAATTTTCGACTGGCGGCGCAGGAGATTGGCGTGACGCAAGGCGCGGTCGCGCAGCAGGTGCGCCATCTCGAAGCAGTGCTGACGCTGAGGCTTTTCGAGCGCCTGCCGCGTGGACTTGCGCTGACGGACGAAGGGCTCGCGTATTTCTCCGCCATTCAGCGTGCGTTGCACATCATCTCCGATGCAACCGACGCGCTCGATCGCCGCCCGTCGACACTGACGGTCAGCACGACGCCTTCGTTTGCATCGAAATGGCTGATCCCGCGCTTGGCTCAGTTCAGCGAAGCATATCCCGCCATCGAAGTACGTGTCGTGGCTGACGAAAAACTCAGCACGTTCAGGGGCGACGGCGTGGATATTGCAATTCGTCTCGGCAAACCGCCGTTCGGCAACGCAGTGAGCGGCGATCTGCTTTTTTCTCTCGATATCTTCGCGGTCGGCAGTCCGTCGCTGCTCGATGGTCCGCGCGCGATCGACGCACCGTCGGATCTGGCCAAGCATGTGCTACTGCACGACGCGCACGATCTATGGCCCGAATTTCTCGACGCGCTGGATCTGCTCGATCAGATCGATCCCGCGAAGGGGCCGCGATTCAGCATGTCGGCGCTGGCGATCGATGCCGCCATTGCGGGCCAAGGCATTGCGTTGACGAGCGAGCCGTTGGTGGGCCGGGATATCGCCGCGGGCCGGCTGCGCCGGATTGGCGATTTTTCGTTTCCGCTGTCGCTGGGTTTCTACGTGGTATATCCAAAGGAATCCAAATCATCGGACGCGGCCCGGGCGATGCGCGAGTGGTTGTTCGCGCAGCGCGACAAGGACCGGCAAAGCCACTGGGCGAGCTTGCTCCGCATGTGAGCCGCGCGGCTCGAACGCGCGCCGGTGTCCCGGCGCGCATTGCCGTTCGCTTACGGCGTCGTGCGCGTATCCGGAAACGACGGTAATGCCGATGCGTCGGTTCCCCACGCTGCGGCAGCCGGATCGCCCGTCATCGTGAAAGCCAGCTTGCCTCCGCGCGCGATTGCCGCGAGCGGCAGCCATGCGCTCGAATAGGCTGCACCGTTCAATTGCAGCGATTTGACGTAGAACGCTGCGGTGTCGCTCGAGCCGGCCCCCGGCGCGACGATATGCAACAGCTGGTAGCGGCCGTTCGCCTGCCCGATGCGCACGTCGATTTTCTCGAATTGCGGGCTCGACAGCGCCAGCCCGCTCACGCCCGGCACGACTGGATACAGGCCGAGCGCGGCCCACACATACCAGCCCGAGATCGCACCGAGATCGTCATTGCCCGGCAGGCCGCCCGGACTCGTATCGAACTGGGTGCCGAGCGCCGCGTGCAGCACACGTTGCGTATGGGTGGGCGCGCCGGCCCACGCATATACCCATGGCACCGCCATCGTCACTTCGTTGCCTACGTAGAAAAAGGGCTTTTCGGTACCGACGTTCAGGTTCGTGAAAAACGTATCGAGCCGCTTGACGACCGAGCGCGCATCGCCGATCCGGCTGAGCAGGCCGCCGAAATTCTGCGGCACATACCATGTGTACTGTTCGGAGTTGCCCTCCATGAAGCCGCCGTTTGCCACCCATGCGCCGGTCGGCGTCTTCGGATGGATGGCGCCCTGGTTGAGCAGGTTTTTCCAATTGCCGCTCGATTTCAGTAGTGTGGCGGCTGTGGCCGTGTCGCCGAGCGTCATGGCGAAGCGCGACACGGCGAAGTCGCGCAATGCGTACTCCAGCGTATTCGACGCGCTTTGGTTGTCGTCCGCGCTTGCCGAAGGCACGTAGCCGAGGCGATCGAAGTCGGCGCGACCGCCCATCACCGGCGAGCCGGCGCAGGCCGCGCCCGGCGCCGTGCTGTTCTTCATGATCGCGAGCGCGGCCCGCGTATCGAAATTCGTTGCGCCGAATGCGTGCGCATTCGCGACGAGCAGCGAACCCGCGTCGCCGGGCATGACCGCGGTTTCCGTGTTGAAGTACGCCCAGCGTGGGAATGCGCCGCAAGTCTGCGCGTCCAGAACGAGCGACTGCACGATGTCGCTCGTGCGCGCTGGATCGAGCAATGCTTGTAGCTGCATGAACGAGCGGTCGATGTCCCAGCCCGAGAAGTTTGCGTACATCGTGCGGCCGCGCGCGGCCTGCTTCGTTTTCGGCGTCGCGCTGGACGTAAGGAAGTCCGGATACTGGCCGTTGACATCGTTGAAAACGTTCGGGTGCAGCGATGCGTGATAGAGCGCCGTGTAGAACTTGGTCTTGTCCGCGTCGCTGCCGCCTGTTACCTGAATCGCGTTCAAACGCGCATTCCACGCGGTGCCGGCGGCGGCGCGCACTTGATCGAAGTCCCAGTTTGCCCGGCCGCCGGCATCGGTGTCGGGATTTTCGGCGTCCAGATTCGCCTTGGCGTTTGCCTCGCTGACGAACGAGATGCCGAGCTTCATCAACACGATGGGTTGCTTTGCGTCGAGCGCGAACGTCACCGCGACGGGCCGATTGGCGGCGAGCATCGGCTTTGCCGCGAACGGCCGGCTGAACTTTGCGTAGTAATAGACTGGCACGCTATGTCCGGCCCAGCAGAAGCCGCCGCCCGCGATCCGGCCTGAGAGCGCCCGATCGCCGATTTGCTGGATCGTGTCGCTCGTCGAACCCTGCGCGCGGTTGTTGAGCACGGTCGGATCGATCGAGATGCTCGCCTGCTGGCCCTGCGCGAGCGCCGGATAGCTGAAGCGCGCGTAGCCGGTGCGCAGCGTTGCCGTCAATTCCGCCTTGATGCCGTTGTTGAGCGTCACGGCGTAATAGCCGGCACGCGCGGTCTCATTCGCGTGACTGAAGCTTGTCTGCGTGCGCGCGCCGGGGGAGAGCGTCGGCATCACGTTCAGATAGCCGCCGTTTGCCCAGCAGCCGGTGCCGCTCAGATGCAGGACGCTGAATGCGTTGATCGACGTGTCGCCGTACCAATAACCGCCCGAGAACCCGGAGCCGTCGCCTACCGACGCGTCGTATTGCGCGGTCGGCGTCATCGGGCTCCATTGAATCATCCCGAACGGCAGCGTCGCGCCGGGGAACGTGCCGCCGCCAAGCCCCGAGCCGACCGGATCGGCGGGGCGGTGCGTCGCATAGTCCGTGCCGATCAGTGGGTTCACGTATGGCGTGAGTGCGAGATCTGCGTTTCGCTCGGAGGCCGCACCGCTCGAATCCATCCGGCCATTCGGCGCGGCGGCTATCGGTTGATCGAGCGGCGCGAGCCGTGCGCCGTCGAACGCAAGCGCATGGCCGCCATACGATGTCAGTGCCGCGCAGAGCATCAGCATCGCACCTGTCAGCTTCCCGCTTCTTCGCATTTTCGTCTCCGCTTGATTTTGTTCCGAACCGACCGGACCTGTTTGGCACCGTATCGATGTTTATTGAGTTTATTGAATTGAAATAAACAAAAGATTTCTGGAATGAGCGGCCGAATGTACGATCCTTTTAAAGGGATTCGGCGCGCGGCAATCAATAATAATCGCTCGTCGAGACAGTTTGTGGTTTTAGATGGAAGTTACTTCGTTTATTTGAGTGTGAGCGGCCCGCCAATGTGCGCTTGGGCACGAAACAGGCCGAACTTGCGACTAAACTGATCGATACAGGGAGGCGCAGGTTGTTTGTTGGGCTATTTCAAATAATATGTCTTATCAATATTCGGTGTATTAAAAGACCGGCTATTGATTGAAAGCATCCGGCAATGACGGCGGCGCGCCGATAAATCGGGGCGCGGAAACTTTCACGAATTCAAGCAGACGAGGTATTCGATGGGAAACCTGATCCGCAAGCCGCGGTTTCCGGCGCGAATCCGCGCGCGCTCACGCTGGGTGGGCTCGCTGTCATTGTTGGGAGGCCTGACTTTTTCGTTGACGGCGCTGGCTGGCGCGACAGGCTATACGACGCTGTTCGGCGGCGGCCCGATCTATAAGAATACGTCCAACAACATCAGTGAACTGGCGGCGTCGGGCGCGACCGAGATCGTCGTCTGGAACATCGCGGTGAGTTCGGCCGGCGATCTGAATTTCAACGGCGAGTTTCCGCTGGTGAAGAACGGGGTGTACGTCGGCAACGCCACCTATCCGAATTTCGCGAACAATCTGGCGGCGTTGAAGCAGGGCACTGTCAAGCGCATCACGTTCAGCATCGGCTCGTCCAATGTTGGCGACTGGCAGAACATCAAAGCCCTCGTGCAGTCGCAGGGAACGGGACCTTCCAGCATCCTCTATAAGGACTTCCTGGCGATCAAGCAGGCGCTGCCCTCGGTCGACGCGATCGACTTCGATGACGAGAACAGCTACGACGCCGCAACGACCGTCCAATTCGGCGTCATGCTGGGCAACTTGGGTTACCACGTGATGCCTGATCCCTATACCAACGCGTCTTATTGGACTTCGGTGGTATCGCAGATCAATGCGCAAAGGCCGGGAACGGTCGATGGCGTTCATCTGCAAACTTATGCGGGCGGAGCGCTGAATACCCCGTGCAGTGGCTGGAATTTCGGCGGCGTTCCGGTGTTTCCGGGTGTCGCGGATTGGGATGACTCGCCGCCGCAGGCCCAAGGCGTGATGAGCGCATGGAAGAAACAATGCGGGATCGTCGGCGCGTTCCTTTGGCTGTATGACGATATCGCGGGGAAAAGCTATGGGGGCGTCAGCGAAGCGTCGGCCTATATGAGCGCTTTCCGCGCCGGGCTGGCGGCCAAATGAGCGAGTAGGGGCGGCAGGCGGGCCGGTTCGTGCTCGGCGGGCTCCAGTGGGAAGTGAAATCCGCTTCGCTTCTGCGCCGATGGGTTGTGCAAGGCGATGGCTGCGTTTCGATTATCGCTTGGTCGATGCCCGGTCATATCCGCCCGATCGCGGCTTCGTCGAATGGACGGGATGCGTTTTCGGCGCGAGCGATTCGTATGCGGGAGTCACATGCACATGCGCCAACGGGCGCGCATTGGCAACCCGAGATCGAGGATGTTCGCCTGCCGGGCGGCATTCGCTCGCATTGCATTGATTCCATCGCCGTCGAGTCGGCCGGTATTCACAAAAGCTTAATGAGCCGCTACAATAACGCCCCTTGCCCAGGTGGCGGAATTGGTAGACGCACTATCTTGAGGGGGTAGCGCCGAGAGGCGTTCGGGTTCGAGTCCCGACCTGGGCACCAGTATTTTTCCCCGAGCCTCAAGGGCGCTAAAAAGCCTGTCAGTTTCAGGATTGGGAACTGCCCCCACGAAGTTGGACGGTTAAAGACTAGGCGCCCGAGGGCTTTGAACCGCTTGAATTTCTTGGACAGCGCTGAGCGTTAGTGTTCGGTTTTTCATGAGCCTTCGGCCGAAGGCTGTATTGCCGGGCGAATTCACCCGGCGTCAGATCCTTGAGCGCTGTGTAAGGTCGCATCTCATTGTAGTCGCGGCGCCAAGCCTCGGTCTCACGTTTGGCTTCCGCCAACGATTCGAACCAGTGCAGGTTCAGGCATTCGTCCCTGAACGAGCCGTTGAATGTCTCGATGAAGCTGTTGTCGGTGCTAGAGCAGATCAATATTGCATGCGCTCATTTTCTGGAATGCAATTACCGGGTTTCACTATTGGCAAGGTTCGCGTATTTATCTGTTTTATCTACAGCCTGGCAGTTTGCTGTTCCATTTGAGCGTCATCTCGTTGGCGGCGTCACTGTTCTTTTTCTTTTTTTGCTTCAAGTACACGACGTCTTTTTGGCAATGGCTCGGCGTCAAGCAGGTGGCGCACAAGCTGATGGGCAAGGACATGCCTGAGTATTACCGGGTACGTCAGAACGGGATCAAGCGTTATATCCGTTTTCCGCATCATACCTGTCTCGTTATTCTGTTCTGGACACACCCGGTCATGACGCAGGACACGCTGTTTCTGGCAATAGCGGCGACGGTGTATCTGTACGTCGGCACTTATCACCAGGACTTGCGTGGACTGCGCATCATCGGCGAGGACTGGGCGGCTTACCGTCAAGAGACCAATTTGTTATTTCCGGGCGGGAAGGCGTTTCGCCGCTTGTTTCGTGATTTGAAGGCGGCCTGTGCCGGCTCGGAAAGCGTGCCGACGCAGACTGGCTCCGGACGCGCAGCGCTCGAAACGGTGAGGGATTAGTGACGTTGCGCCGCAACCACGAATGTTTTGAACGGGGAATTTCCGGCGCCGTCGGGTGGGCAAAATTCGCTCGCCATAGAGCATGTCGAGCGAATTTTGCCGGCGCCATCCACTGCAGTGCGAAATACGGGCATGCGTCGCCTTGGCGCTCGCGTCAAACTTCCATCTGTGCCTGATATTTTCCAGCGAAATGAACTCATGCGAATTCGGGGTCTTCTCGCGTGAGCGTCCATTTATTCGGCCTGCTGCACGCACACATTGACCGATCTATCTAAGCATGAAACACTGAAATAAAAATAAACGGAAATATTACATTCCACAGTCGTTTCAACATCCATTTCTCGACTATCACTGTGCTCGGAGGCGGCATGCAGATTTATCGCGGGACGTCACAGCAATCCGAAGGCAAGGCGGTTGACCGGCTTGATTTGCTGTTTCCGGAAAAACTCGAACCGGGAAACCAGGCCATTGCGGTTTGGTACAACAGGAGCGGCGCAGGCGGGGTGAAGTCGCGCAGTGCCACCGCGACCATCGCGCGCGTCGATCAGTTGGCATCCGGGCATCACTTTCAAGCCGCATCAACTGACGGGCATCGAATCTTAGGAGCGCTTTCGCCGGATCAACGTACGATCACGGCGGAAGTATTCGACTCCGCGAACGTTCTAATATGCGGGCTCGATACTCATCTCATGCCGTTGGAACTATCAGGGGTTGAGGGGGCTTTCTCGACAACCACCACCGTGGAGAACGATACAACGCATATTTATTACGCGGTCTTGAGCGATGCTGCATCGAGTGCCGAAATCAAGATGTGGACATTTGCTGCAATCGGCGCGATCTTGGGCGTTGTCGGCGTGATTGCGACGCTCGCCGAGGGGCCGTTTGCAGTGGGCCTTGCGCTTGCCACCGCAGGTTACTTCACGGGCGCGGCGGGGCTCGTGGACGCTTTTATAAAGGCAGGCCCTGAGATTAGCGGTGTTCTGTTGCCAAACCGCAAGATTCAGCGAACATCGAAAGGCCAAATCAGACCGAGAAATGATTTGACGCTGACGCGGTTTTTGACTAGCGGGAGTACCGTAACAGTTAAAAGTTGCGTACTGCCTGGTCTCGGTGATGGCACCGTCCAACTTTCCGACCAGGATCTCGACGATCCCAAAAAATGGAACACGTTGTTCAGCTTGGTATTGGATGAAGGCAAAAATTACAGGGTGCAGCCGCGCGCACTCGGGGTAGTTCCTGGTCTTGTTATCTCCTCTGACGATGAATATGACGAAGTGCCAATCGGGGTCAACATGAAGGAGAAACCGCCAAACAGCATGCTGTCATTCGATCTCGAGGCAGGAACCGGACAGGCGAATCTATATGCCGGCGTCTTCACCAGCACGAATCGTCCGCAATTTAAACTGAATGAAAATGGCGTGGTGACATTCCTTGAAGCCCATAATGCGGATTATGGAAAACTTAACAGGGGGTTCATTTTCGGTGAGTTTCAAGACAATGGCTTGCAAACTCAATATATGTGCTTTAAAAATTTCGGCGCCACCGGAAATGGTGGGCGAGTTTTGGGGCATCCTGGCGGTGAAGGCGATGTGGCGGGAATGATGGACGCTAATCCAGATTGTGTCGCGTGCTTATGGCAGGGCGGCGGTAATCCTCTGATTGGTTACAAGGCAACGGAATCCATAACGATTTCATATAGACAAAGCTCTGGCAGCCCCAGCAATGTGTATCTCAGGGTCAAGCAAGAATTGCCATTTGTGAAATTGACATCCCAATCATGAAATTGCGTCGCGCACATGATAAGGCGATCGGCGTGTGCTTTTTGCCGGCCCAATGTTGCGACCACGCGGGTGTGGTGGGTGGACGAGCGAAGGCTCCGCTGTCCAACAGCGGGACGATGTCAGCGGATTCGCATGCGGCGTCGAGCCCGTGACGATGCGTTGGCTGGCACCGCCGGGTAAGTCTTTTGCCGATGGATTCGATTACCTGCTGTTATTTCGATATCGGTCAACCCGCCGACGGGGGGCACTACGAACGGCGAATTGGATAAATTTCGGTATTCAATAAGCACATTTCCGTCGCTCTCCTTTATCATTTTTTCGGAATGCGGCAGCGGCACTGCCGCATTCCGGTGCGGTTTCCTCCTACGCGTGCCCCACTTGCACGAGGCGAAAAAATGAATCTGCAACAATTTGCGCGTTATCCGCTTACGTTCGGCCCGACTCCGATTCAACCACTCGAACGCTTGAGCAAGCATCTGGGCGGAAAAGTCGAACTGTATGCGAAGCGCGAGGATTGCAACAGCGGCCTGGCGTTCGGCGGCAACAAGACGCGCAAACTCGAATATTTGATTCCCGACGCGATTGCTCAAGGTTGCGATACGCTCGTTTCCATCGGCGGTATTCAGTCGAACCAGACCCGGCAGGTGGCGGCCGTCGCAGCCCATCTCGGAATGAAATGCGTGCTCGTGCAGGAAAACTGGGTTAACTATCACGACGCTGTCTATGATCGCGTCGGCAACATCGAGATGTCGCGGATCATGGGTGCCGACGTGCGTCTCGTGTCGGACGGCTTCGATATCGGTTTCCGCCAGAGCTGGCAGGAGGCGATCGAAAGTGTTCGCCGCGCGGGCGGCAAGCCGTATGCGATTCCCGCCGGCTGTTCGGATCACCCGTTGGGCGGGCTCGGGTTCGTCGGCTTTGCCGAAGAAGTCCGCGCGCAGGAAGCTCAACTCGGTTTCAAGTTCGATTACGTTGTCGTATGCTCGGTGACCGGCAGCACGCAGGCCGGCATGGTGGTCGGCTTTGCGGTGGACCAACGCGCGGACCGCGTCATCGGCATCGACGCGTCGGCGAAGCCTGAGCAGACTCGCGAGCAGATCGCCCGCATTGCCGCTCATACCGCCGAGCAGGTGGGGCTTGGCCGGCGCATCGTCGACACGGATATCGTGCTCGATACCCGCTATGGCGGTCCCGAGTACGGTTTGCCGAATGATGGCACGCTGGAGGCGATCCGCCTATGTGCGCGCTTGGAGGGTGTGCTGACCGATCCGGTTTACGAGGGCAAGTCGATGCACGGGATGATCGACAAAGTGCGCAACGGCGAATTTCCGCCCGGTGCGAAGGTGCTGTACGCCCATCTTGGCGGTGTTCCCGCGCTCAATGCCTATAGCTTTATTTTCCGCAACGGTTGACGCGACGGCGCGATTGACACGCGCGGCCGCACCGGCCGCTTCGCAAAGCGCGAAAACGCGATCTCGCAGATCGGCGGAATGCGCCACTCGGCAGATTCACGGCCGAGGCCAGGCGCGCTATTCCGCGGCTTGCGCTCGAATGCACAGGATCTGAGTTGGACATCGTATGCATCAATGGCCCGATCAATTCGGGGAAATCCACAGTCGGGCGCCGCTTATGCGAACTGCTGCCGGGCGCGCGGTTCGTCGACGGCGACGATCATGGTGCGCCGGAAGACGCCGATCTCGATACCGTGATCGCGGTCGCGCTCGCGCGGATCGAGGCGCTGATCGCCAATGCCGATGCCGATCTGGTCATCGCCTATCCACTGCGCGTGGAAGATCATGCGCGCCTGATCGCCGCGGCTGGTCGCCGTGGCGCGGGGCTGTTCGTCGTGACGCTGGCACCGCCGCTTGCCGTCAGTTTGAGCAATCGCGGCGCGCGTGCTTTGTCGCTGGCGGAATGCGAACGAATCGCACAAATGTACGACGAGGGCTATGCCGATCCGCCATTCACCGATCTGCTGCTCGATAATGCAGCGATGGCACCGACGCAGACAGTCGAGGCGATCCGCTCGGCGTTGACAGCATGGCGCGTCGATCGTGAGCGTCGCCGCCGTTGAAATGCTGCTGCGGCTCGTTGCCGGCGGCCCGTCCGCCGGTTGCCCCCGACCGTCGCCACGCAGCTTGGCTCGTTGCTTGAATGCCGAGTGCGCATGCGGAACGCACGTTCGGCCTTTTGCGTGCTCGTAGCCTGACGGCAGAAAGATCTTGATGATCGCGATGCCGGACAGCATTCGCGATTCGATCGGTCGAATGTTGTCAGCGGCCGTCGTTGCGTGCACTGGCGGGCTGGCCCGATTTGGCCGGCCGTTTCGTGCGTGACACGCCGTTGTCCTCCCAGATTCCACTGATGAGCGCAATACCGATTGGCGGCCGAGCGCCGGACGCTTGCGAATCCGCGCGGGGGCATGGCCAGCCGGATCGCGACGGCCAATCGCGTGTGTACCGGCGCTCGAGCGGCGGATTGGCGGGTGTCCTGAGGGGAAGTGACGGCGCGTGATGTTGCATGCGCTCGAGCGTTTGCGAGCCGTGTCGAGTGAAGACGAAGCGTTCGCGGATGCCTCCGGGCCTTCGCAGACGCAGGATCGCGCCGGATGCGGCGCGTAGAGCGGGCGATGGATGACGCGTGACGTGGCGGAGGGGCGCCAGTCGGTCGTACCGCGTCAGAGTTGCTCCATGCCGAAGGCCGCGAGCGTGCGCAGATCGAGCACGTCGATCTGGTTATAGGCGACGCGCAGCGCGCCCAGCGCCTCCAGATGCTGGAGCGCCTGATTGATCCGTTGCCGTGATAGACCGAC
The DNA here is from genome assembly GCF_001522865.1 of Burkholderia sp. TSV86. GTDB lineage: Bacteria > Pseudomonadota > Gammaproteobacteria > Burkholderiales > Burkholderiaceae > Burkholderia. Next base: position 80,035 of record NZ_LOWB01000033.1, read on the forward strand.
GAGCATCCCCAGTTCCTCCTGCGAGATCGCGAGAGTCGCACCGGTGTCCGGGTACAGATCGGGGTTGAAGAGTTGCGCCAGCGATTGGGCGACCCGCGCGTTCACGTCGAGCAGCCGGCTGTTTTGAATCGATGCGATGAATTCGCCCATCCGGTTGTTCAATTGGCGGATCACGAAGCCGGTGAACGGCAGGCTGCGTTCGAGGAGCGCGTGGAACGCATCGGCGGGCACGAACAACACGAGCGAGCGCTGGATCGCGATCACGTCGTACTTGCGCTGCTCGCGCTTGATCACGCTGCCTTCGCCGAACCAGCCGCCGGACGGCACGCCGGAGAACGTGCAGCCTCGTCCCGATACGCCATAGATAGACAGCTTCACGAGCCCACGATGCACGCCGATCCAGTAATTGGACGGTGCGTGCCGGCGCGCGACCCAATCTCCGGCATCGTGATGCTGCGCGTACGATTGCGCGATGACGAACGCTTGATGTTCGGGCGCAAGCGCATTGAACCAGCCGCTACGCGTAAAGAGTGCACGCAGACTGCCGGTGATGCGGCGTCGGGCTGAGCGGGTGGCGTTCGCGTCGATTGCCGGCGAAACAGTGGGCGATGATGTGGTGCAGATGTCGGCAGAGGGCATGCCGGCCGCTTTGCCGCAGGCTTGGGCGAGCCCTCCGACAGATGCCCCGCCAGCTGCTCCCGCCGGTGCTGCGCATATCGCTTCGATAGCCGCACAGGCCGATGCTTGTCCCGCTGCGCCGGCGGGCCTGCCGTTGCGAGCCGTGCCAGGCGATTCGCCCGCATGCTCGCCGGCCGGCCCGGCCAACGATCCGGAAATTGGCGCAGCCGGCTGCGCGGCGGGCGTCGGCGAAACTCGGCAGGCTTGATGATCGTTTGACATCACACAGGGTTTGCGAGGATAGGGAATACGCGCGGTTGCCGGCGGCGAGTCTGTCGTTCGGATGACAGACGGCTCACAATGGCCGCGAGTAGCCTGATTGGATCACAAACGAACGCATCGAGGCGCCCGCTTCGCAGGAGACGACATCATGACGCAGAAATTCGACGACGGGCTGGGCCGTCGCGACGCGAACTACGTGCCGCTCACGCCGATCGACTTCATCGCGCGTGCGGCGGAGGTTTATGGCGACCGGCTGGCCGTCGTGCATGGCGACGTTCGCCGCACGTGGCGCGAGACTTACGTGCGCGCGCGGCGGCTCGCGAGTGCGCTCGCGCGCTTGGGCGTGGCGCGCGGCGATACGGTAGCCGCACTGCTGCCGAACATCCCGGAGATGATCGAGGCACACTTTGGCGTGCCGATGGCGGGCGCGGTACTGAACGCGATCAATACGCGGCTTGATATACCGTCGATGCTGTTCATGCTTCGCCATGGCGAGGCGAAGGCGCTGATCGTGGATACCGAATACGCGGAATTCGCGCGGCGCGCGGCGCAGGAAATGCCGGGGCTCGCGATCATCAGTGTTGCCGACGCGCTGCCCGCCGATCCGGTGTGCTTCGCGAATGCGGCGGACTACGAAGCGTTGCTCGACAGCGGCGACCCGGCATACGCATGGGCGCCGCCGCCCGACGAATGGGATGCGATCGCGCTCAATTACACGTCGGGTACGACGGGCGACCCGAAGGGCGTCGTCTATCACCATCGCGGCGCGCATCTGGCTGCGATCAGTAACATCCTCGAATGGGATATGCCCAAGCACGCAGTGTATCTATGGACGCTGCCGATGTTCCATTGCAACGGCTGGTGTTTTCCGTGGGCGGTCGCGGCGCGTGCGGGCGTCAACGTATGCTTGCGCAAGGTCGACGCGCAGCGCGTGCTCGAGTTGATCCGGCGCGAGCGCGTGACGCACTACAGCGGCGCTCCGATCGTTCACGGCGCGATCGCCAATGCTCCCGCCGACTGGCGCGCGGGGATCGACCACACGGTTCATGCATTCGTCGCGGGCGCCGCACCGGCACCCGCAGTGATCGCGAAGATGAAGGAGATCGGCTTTGAGCTGACGCACGTGTACGGGTTCACCGAAGTGTATGGTCCCGCGGCCGTGTGCGCGAAACAGGCGCATTGGGACGCGCTCGCCGACGACGAGCTTGCGCGGCTCAATGCACGGCAGGGCGTGCGCTACCACCTGCAGGCGGGGGCGACGGTGCTCGATCCCGATACGATGTCGCCGGTGCCCGCGGACGGCGAGACACTCGGCGAGATCATGTTTCGCGGCAACATCTGCATGAAAGGCTATCTGAAGAATCCGCGCGCGACCGACGAAGCGTTCGCGGGCGGCTGGTTCCACACGGGCGATCTTGGCGTGCTGACGCCCGACGGGTATATCCGGATCAAGGACCGTCGCAAGGACATCATCATCTCAGGCGGCGAAAACATTTCGAGCATCGAGATCGAGGATGCGTTGTACCGGCATCCGGCGGTCGCGGTTGCGGCGGTCGTCGCGCAACCCGATCCGAAGTGGGGCGAGGTGCCGTGCGCGTTCGTCGAGTTGCGCGAAGGGATGACGGCGACCGAGGAAGAGATCGTCGCGCACTGCCGGCAATGGCTCGCCGGCTACAAGCTGCCGAAGGCGGTGCGCTTTGGCGAGCTGCCGAAAACGTCGACCGGCAAAATCCAGAAGTTTCAATTGCGGGCGCAGGTCGGGTCGGCAAGCGCCATCGATCTAGCGGGCGGCGGCGCGGGCAAGGACCATGGCGGGCAGTGATGCGCGGCGGTGTGTACGGGCCGCCGCGTCAGTCATTGCCGACGCGTGCATGAGTACCCGGCGGATGTCTGCCGGATAATCGCGGTGGCGGCAATATCGTCCCGGCCATGCTTGAGCGCGCGCACCGCCGACGGTCGAATTCGCCGCCCTGCGGCGATGCGCGCCGCTTACTGAAGTGAGTTTGCTTCCGTAAAACGAAAGTCCGGCAATCGCATCGTTTGTGCGAAAGCCTTGTCCGGTTTCGAAGGCTCAGCCCGCGGGCGTTTGGCGGCGCAATTCGCTTTTGCGATTGAGCCAGTAAGTGAGTTGAGATGACGGCTGGGATGCGAATTCGCCGGCCGGGTCTTCAGACGTGCTACCGTGAATTCGGCGCTCGCTCGTGGCGCCGGACGCCGATGCGTTTTGGCTCGATTCGCCATGATCGATGCGCGGCCGCTTGGACGGCGGCCCATCTCCGGAGTCGCCGTTGTCCGATCCGGCAGGCCGCTCCGGCCGGGGCGCCAAGCGCTGCAAGCGCTGCCGCAGCTGCTGCAACGCCTGTTCGGTCGCCTGTATCAGCTCGTCGGCGCCTTGCGCCTCGTCGCCGTGTCCGCCCGGAATGCCGCCTCGCAGAAGCCTCTGCATGCGCGGCAACGTAGCCTCGTGAATCACCTGAAGCCAGTCTGCCTGCTGCTCCAGGAATTGATCGTGTGTGTGAGCAAGCTCCGGCGCCAGAAAAACCTCCATTCGCCGCAACTGGTTGCGTTGCTGTTGCAGATTCGCACGAAAGATGTTGTCAGGCGGCAGGTTGTTCAGCGCATGGTCGACGAATTGCCGGGCCTGACCCACGTTGGTTCGAATGTCTTCACCGTGACGCTGGGTGGCGGGATTGGCCATATGAATCCGGGCTTGGTTGACGGCCTCCCAGGCGGGTTGGACTAGCGGCCGAACTCGATCCAGGGGCGTCTGGGCCTGTGGAATCAGCGCTCGCGCCCGCCCCAGGTTTCGCTGTGCATTGTCCGCGAGCGGCCATATGGTCTGCGGATTCTCGCCCTGGTCGAGCCGAGCCGTCGCGTCCTGAATGTGGTGCCGTGCTTGGACGATCTCGTTTCTGATATCGGTGACCACACGCTGAACCTCGATGGCCTGCGTGGTGGCATCGTTGAGCTGCGCGAGGGCCGGCAGAAGCGGAACGGCGAATTGGTTGAACTGGAAGATAGCCAGGTCACCTGCCAGCATCGCCTGATGGTCGAGCGGCAACGCAGGCACTGGGGGATCCAGGCGGGTGGGATCGGAGGGGATTCGGTTGTCTTCCCTTTTGACGCGCTGGGGTGACGATTCCTGCGTCTGTTTTAGATGTTGGACGACGCCATTCTTCAGTGCCTGAGGCGCTTGGGTTGGCCTGGGCCAATCTGCGCCGGATAGCTGACCGTCTCGACGATCAAACTGAATCGATGCTTGCTCGACCTGTGTTGAACCTACTGCTATCGACATTCAAAAACTCCTAAGGAAACTCCAAATTTTCCCTCTACCTATGCGCGAATAATGTTTGAAGGGAAGAAGCGCAACTCAGGAGGCTAATGGATATAACGATGAATCCCGCGCCACTGCCCGAAAGCATCGCTCGTCGAGCGAAAGCAGGCGGTTTATCGCATATTTAATCCGCTATTTTGGATGGCCGTCTCATCGCGGTTTTTCGTCGCGATGGCCGGTTTGGGTGAATGCACCGCCGATTTTTCGAGTGCTGGAGTGTTGGGATTTTGACGAATAAGAAAATCCGTGATGCGTGACGGCGCGCGGATGCTTGCCGGAAATGCGCGAGCACACGCGGCCGGTGTGGCCGGCCCGTCGCCGTCGCTCGCCGTGCTAATCAGCCGCCTGCTCCGCGGGATCGGTCCGGCCTGCTGGTTTCCACTTCGCCGAGTACCGGAAATGGCTGCCCCACTCGATCGTGACGCCCAGTGCGATGCCGCAAGCCGCGACCAGCAGCCCGACATGCCGGAACGCAATCTGATCGGCAAGCCAACCGGTCAGCAATGCGAAGAAGACGAGCAGGCCGGTTCCGATCGCATTGCTGCCGGCCGTCAGCGTGACGATATCTTCCGGTTCGCTGGTTTGAATCAGCGCCGATTGCGCTGCTGTGAACGCAACTTCGAACAGGAAGATGAACGCGAAGTAGAGCGCGAGCAATTGCGCGCGCGATTGCGCGAAGGTCGTTGCGTAAAGGCTCGCCGATGCCAGCAGGTTGACGGCGAAGCCGAAATGGTCGAGCTTCACGAGCTTCGGCATGATCGACACGGCGAGCGCGCCGAGCACGATCGCGATGCCGCTTGCCACCTGCAATTGCATGACAGCGGTATCGGACAGCGCCATCGTCCTGATCGGCAGGATGGTGCGCGCGGCGTTGTGAAAACCTTGAAATACGCCGGTTGCGACACACAGATAGCAGAACGCGCTGAACAGCGCGCGGTGCTTCATGGCCGCGGCAGCGGCCGACGCGATCGCGCCGCGCGCAGCGGGTGCGGCGCGCCGCTGCGGTGTCACGTTCGGCAGTAATGCGTAGCAACTCGCCGAGAACAAGAACGCGCCCGCGCTGATTTGCGCGACGCCGAGCAACGACACGCGGCTCACGAGCACGCTGCCGAGCACGCCGCCGAGCACGCCGCCCAGGTAATACGACAGATTGAATGTCGATGACGCCAGTTCGAGCTGACGGCCTTCGAACAAGTATTTGACCATCACCACGCGGCTCGTTTTCGTGATCGCCTCGACGAAACCGCGCAGCAGGAAGCAGCCAAGCACCGGTATCACCCAGCCGTGCGCGAGCAGCAGCCCGATCGTCAACGACAGCACGGCGCCGGTCAGATCGCTGGTGACAATGGCACGGCGCAGGCCGGCGGTCTCGCAGATGCGCCGGATCGTCGAGACGAGCAGTACCGGCAAGATCCACTGGAAAGCAAATACCGATGCCGCGCCGATGCCCGAACCATGCACGCGGACCAGATTGGACGACACCGCGAGCAACAGAAAGAACGTGCCGGTGGCGCTGACCAGCATCGCCAGCCATAGCAGCAGGAAGCGTCGGTCGCGCGCGAGGAGTAGCCAATCCCGCATAGTTGTCCTTTCTCAATCTTTGATTTCGACCAGCTTGATGCCTAGTACCCGCTCCACGTCCGCGTGCACTTGCGCGACTTGGCGCACCACGTCCGTGTAATTGTCTGCGGTCATGCGCACCACGCCGTGAACGCCATAATTGTTGTCCATTTTACGCAGCGCCATCCCGGCGCGGATATCCGAGCTGCCGGAATGCAGCCGTGGGCGGAATGCACCGAACCAGTCGGCCGGCAGGTCGTCGCGCACCACGCAATCGCGCTCGGCCGCGATGAACGAATGGCTCGCGGCCGTCAGCGTTGGCAGGCGCTCGATGTTCAGGCGCTCGCCCAGGTAGACGCGCACCAGCAGCTCGAACAGGTTGACGCCGCTCGATGCGCAGATCAGATCCGGAATCGAGCCGCCGGCGATGCGCGGGTTGACTTCGACGAGCTGCGGGCCGTCATGAGTGTAGATGAATTCGACGTGGAAGATCCCGAGATCCAGCCCGAGCGTGCGCACCACGCGGATCGCATAATCGGCCGCCGCCGCGTACTGCTCGTCGTTCAGGCCGGACGGAATCGTCGAGCCCATTTCGAGGATCGGATTGTGGCGGCCGGTCTTGCGCCGCACGATCGCAAGCGGCGCCCATTCGCCATGGGCGCTCGCTGCGACTTCGATCGAGAATAGCGGCCCGAGCGCGATCTCTTCGATGATGAACGCGAGCGAGACTTCGTCCTTCAGGCCATCCTCCAGTGCGTCGAACTCCCTGGCCGCCTGCTCGAAGTGCGCGGCGAGCCCGGCGTCGTCGTGAACCACCGAGGTCAGGATCTTGCCCATGCCGGTGGCCGGCTTGACGATCGCCGGATAGCCGATTCCGGCGAGCGCGCGCCGTGCTGCTTCGAGCGACGTGACGAACGCGTACTTGACGCACGGCACGCCCGCTGCCGAGAGCAGATCGCGGCATGTTGCCTTGTTGCGGGCATTTTGAATACCGGCGACGCTGGTGCCGCGCAGTTTCGAGCGCTCGGCCGCGATCGCGGCGGGCAGCGCGCACATGTGCAGCGCGCTGAGCACCGTATCGACGCGGTGCTCGGCGGTGCATGCCGTGAGGGCTGCATGAACGGCGTCGGCGTTTTGCGTGTCGGCGGCCTGCCAGGTGAAATCGACAAGGTGCTCGCGCTCGCCCTTGGCGGCGTCGTCGAGCAGCCAGTCGAACTTGCCGGACGTGATCAGCGATACGGTATGGCCGAACCGCTTCGCTGCTTCGAGCGCTTGAAGGCCGGGGCGGGTCGTTTCGACGAAAACTAGGTGAGCCATGACGGGGCAGTTTATTCGTATTCGTGGGTGGAAACAGAAATATCGGACGATGGCTCGTTCGGCGCAAGACCCGACCCTTGCGGTTCGCGGCCGCGCGCGCGCAACGCTTGCAGGATCTGCCCGCCGCGCAGCGCGTATTGTCCGGTGGGCGTCAAGCTGTTGTCGTCGTAAGGGTATGGATTCATCCCCATTACGAAGAGCGGCAGCGTCCCGGCGCCGGGCGCGCGCAGCCGGCCGGTGCGATCCGTCTCTACGATGCCGCCTGGCGTGCACATCGGCACGTCGACGCCGTCGACAGTAAGCGGCAGCACGTTGCTTTCGTAGCCGAGCGCCTGAACGATGCAGTCGGCTGCGTCTAGTTTCTGCGCGGCCGCCGCGATCGAAGGCGCGCGCAGCAACGTGAAGCCGGGTACGCGGCCCGCCGAGATATCGACGAACGTGGCGCGCGCCGCATGGCGCAGGCCAGAATAGCGGAACACGTTGCCGGTTTCGGGACACTGATTGAGAGCCGGATCGGGCACGGCTTCCAGCGGATAATGGAGCTCGGCCGCGTATTCGTCGAAATTGCGGTAGAACAACTTGACCGGGCCGCGGTGCTGCAGCGTTACGGTGCTGCCGGCTGCGAGCGCATCCGGCGCGCGCAACAGATTCGCGATCGCGTATGCGCTGTGCGAACCGCCGACGATATGCACATTGACCGGTGCCTCGCGCCAGCCAGCGGGCACGCCGTATTCGACGATGTGCCGGGACAATAGCAGCTTGTCGCGCCAGCGCGCCAACTCGGCGTGCGGCCGTTCGCGGATGCCGGTGGCCAACACCGCCATATGCGTGTGAATGCGCGTACCGTCGTTGAGATGCACAGTCGCCGCGTCGTGCTCCACGTCGATACGCATTGCCCGGCGGCGTTGCCACACGCGCGCCGCGCCCAATTGATCGCGGATCGCGTCGCCAAACGGACGCAGCGCGTTCGCCAGCCGCGCGAGCGGGAAGCTGCCGGCTGACTGGCGCAGCAAGGTCACGTCAGCGTGGCGCAGCGCGCCGCTGAATGCGCGCTCGGGGTGGACCCAACCGAAGAAATCCGAGCCGTAGGAGTTCGAATCGATCCGATACGATGCGAAGCTGCCGGGGCCGAGATGGTCCCCGGCATCGACGACGCCGATCCGGTATTCGAGTAAATCGGGATTGGCGCTCAGCAGGCCAGTGCCGCGCAGCCCGCATCCCACCAGCAGTAAGTCGAGTGCTTGATCGGGTTTCATGGTCGATGGCGCAGGCTCGCGACAGCACACGGCCCCGTCGCGAGCCTGTTTTGCCGTTCAGGCTGCAAGCGAAGTGGGCCGAACCGTTGGCAGCATGACCATCATCCTGTCGCAGACTTCGGCCGCATGTTCCAGCCGGCGCGCCATGCCGAGCGCGATCGGCGCGAGCAGTTCGGGCTGCTTGGCGAGCAACGGCAGTACCACTTCGTTCATCCAGCCGTGTGCGTGCTCCACGTCGACCACGGTGTGTTCGAGCAGATAGCGCATCCGGTCATCCGTCCAGCCGATCCGGCGCCAGCCCATGATCTGCTGGTCCAGGCGGCCCGGCACCATCAATTCGGTTGCGAGCATCATGCCGATTGCCTGCGGCAGTAACGCGCGATTGAACACCGCGTGAAAGTACATGTTGGCCAGACGCAGTTCCTCGACGCAGAAGCGCTCGATCTGCGACAGATAAACGTCGTCGACTTCGTCGAGCGCGCTCGTCATGTCCAGGCGCAGTTGCCGATGCATCGCGGCCGTTTCGCCGCGGCCCATTTCATCCCAGAAGTTTTTCGAAAATTCCGATTTGGCCGCGCCGTAGACACCCGGCAGCATTTTCGCGAGGATGTCGCCGAAATGGATATCGAACGGCGTTTCTTGAATCAGGAATTCGCGCAGTTGCGCGTAGCTTGCAGTGTCGCGCAAATAGGCGAAGAGCGGGTGACCGACGTTCGAGCGATGCGCCTGACAATGCCGGGTCGCCCATGCTTCGAAATCGGCCGGCGCGGGCAACGGGCCGAAGAAATCGCGATAGCACGCGGTTTCGCGTTCGGACCATGCATCTTCGAACATCTGCCGTAACCGGTCGAAGCGGTGATGATCGAGATTGCGCCAGCCGGATGTCCACGGCGCGGCGATCCGGCCGGCATACAGCGCGTAGAGGACGCGGTGCAACGCCATCTCGGCGCTGGCCTGTCTTTCGCCCGGCATGCCGAACGCCGATGTGCAGGCATCCTCGGCCGCCTGGAACAGGCGCTGCCAATCCTGCTCGGTCGAGGCGGCCTCGATGCCGAGAAACAGCGGCCAGACGGGGTGGCCCGTTGTTGCTTGGGAATGCGCGATCATGGGGTTCATGGTTGTCTCTCGATTTCGTTAGTTGTGTTGAAGCAATTGCGTATTCAGCCACTCGGCGACTTCATCCTCGGTGAAGAGCGACTGATTGAGGGTGCGGTGATAATCGGCGATGCAGCGGCGCAGATCGTCGTGCGCCGATGCGCTGCGCCGTTTCCACTCGGCTTCGAGCAGCGGGTACAGCCGATCCGCGAGCTCGGCGGTTGGTTCGAGCCCGTGGGGTTCGAGCAAGCGGGTTTCCCGCAAAAAGCGCAGCAAACCATCCCGTCCACTGCGCACGCCGAACATCTTGACGAGACTTGAGCCGATCTCGCACGGATCGAGGATGTCGAAGATCGTCGGTGCTTTGGCGAGCAGCTCGGTACGTATGCCGCTCTGGATGCTGTGCGTGATCACGCCGGTGATCGCTTGCGCCGGATTCTCAAGCAATCCGTACAATCGCTCGCCGAGCCGGCTCAAGGTGAACAGGCCACGGTAGTCGAAGCCCGCGAGTTCGATGCCGTACAGCTTGCGCAGTGCCATTGCCACTTCGGCAAGCGCCGGATGGCCGGCGCGGTTCGCGAAGCCGCCAACCGACACGTCGACGCCCTGCAAGCCGAGCGACAGGCCCACGATCGCATTGCTCGTTGCCATGCCGAAATCGTCGTGGAAATGGCCGTAGAAGCGCAGCGCCGGATGGCGCGCGACGAGCGCGCCGACGGTCTGCTCGAGTTGGTGCGGCAGGCAGGTGCCGGCGGTATCGACGAGCCGCACCTGCTCGAAGCCATGCCGGGCGACGAGATCGACTGCATGGACGAGATGCCCGTGGTCTGCGCGAAACGCATCAAGCAGGCCGATCATCACGCCGCCGCCTCGAAAGCGCTTGAGCGTCGGCAGAAACGCGTCGAGCCACTGTAGATTGAAATCGCGCCGCTCGGCCGTGGTGCGGGCGTCCCAATTGGCTTGATCGAAATCGATCGCGCAATCCTTGCGCAGAATCACCGGGAACAGATGTTGGACTTGTTGATCGGAAACCGAATGAATCGCGATCAGCCACACCGAATCCAACGGCAGGCCGTGTTCGCGCGCGATCCCATCGAGCGCTGCGAACGATTGCTCCATCGTGATGCCGACATGCGAGATCACCATAAAGCGCACATGCGCGGCAATCCGACCTGCCTGCTGCCGGCGCAGCAATTCGGCGAGGAATGCGATGTTGTGCGGGACGTCCGGAAACATACCCACCACGATCGTGCGCACGCCGCACGCAGCAATTGCTTCGGCAAGATCGCATTTCGCTTCGAGCGTCGGTGGCACGGTTGCGCGCTCGGCGCCTTCGCGCAGCGATTCGTCCATCAAATCGATATCGGGCTTGAAGTGATACGTTCGTTCTGGCAGCACCATGCGTGTAATGCTCGAAGCGGCGCTCATGCGGCCACCTCGTCCGTCGCGCGCGCGCGGTGGTCGGTATCGGCGGCATAGCCGTTGGCGCGCATCCAGTCGTCGTCGAGGAATTTACTCAGATACATGTTGCCCGAGTCGGGCAGGATCACCACGATGTTCTTGCCAGGATAGCGGGCGCTGATGCGCGTGGCGACAGACATTGCGCTGCCGCTCGAGCCGCCGCACAGAATCCCTTCCTCGCGCACGAGGCGGCGCGCCATCACGAATGATTCGCGATCGTCGACCTGGACGATGTCGTCGATCACGCTGAAATCGACGGCCTTGACCAGATAATCCTCGCCGATGCCCTCGACTTGGTAGGTGTGCGGCGTGCTTAGGCGCCGATGATGGAAGTATTCGTAGAACACGCTGCCGATCGGATCGACGCCGATGATCTGCACATTGGGGTTGCGCTCCTTCAGATAGCGCCCAATGCCACTGATGGTGCCACCTGTTCCGATGCCGGAAACCAGAACATCGATTTCCCCTTCGGTTTGCTCCCATATTTCAGGGCCCGTGCTCGTATAGTGCGCTTCGGCGTTCAGCGGGTTGTTGTATTGATCGGGGTAGATCGCGTGCGGCGTTGTCGAGGCGATTTGCCGGGCGACGCTATAGTAGCTGCGAGGATCGTCGGCGTCGACTGCGGTGGGTGCCACGACGACTTGTGTGCCATAGGCCCGCATCCGAGAGATTTTTTCACGGCTCATCTTGTCAGGAATGGTAACGATGCAGCGCAGGCCCTGTGCTGCTGCCACCATGCTAAGTGCTGCGCCGGTATTGCCAGACGAATTCTCTACCAATACCGAGTCTTGCGTGAGTTCACCGCTTTCCTGCATGCGCTTAACCAGATGCTTGACCAGGCGATCCTTGATGCTGCCCCCGGGATTCATGAACTCGAGTTTGGCATAGATGTTTGCAGCATGCCCTTCGCCGAGTAACCGATTGATCTTGACGAGTGGGGTATGGCCGATCGCATCGAGAACCGATTCTGAAGCCTTCATGTCATTACTCCGCTTATTAATTGGCATAACTAACAGATTGATGTCGGGAACGATGCGCTCAGGCGTGTTCTGACATATCTATCGGGCAGCCCTATGCCTGAGCATCCGACAAGGAAATGGATATGCGGAGATACCCTCGGTGCAGCGAGTCGTTTGCCCTGATCGCTGCGCTTATCACGTTTAGTTCTATGGTTATTCCATAGAAAAAATAAAGCAGTGTCAATCCGTGATTTGGAAGGCCAAATTGAAGGGATCAAGTAATGTGTGGAAAATTAGAAGAACGGTCGTTCGAAAAAATGAATTGGTTTTGAGGAAGGCGACGGTGGATATTGACGCAGGCGGAGGAATTCAAGTGTTGGTTTTGCTATTTGGCGGAAAAAAATCCTGTCAAAAATAACAGGTTTCGGAATGGGGCGTTCTATTGATTTATTTCTGGCCAAATATATGAAGGCTTCAGATTTGGGATGGGTTTGATAGGGGATTACCCGTGCTTGGAGCTATTGAACTACTTGCATTTCTCAATGATGACGAGCGCGCTTGCTCTTCGACAGATTATGGGGGCGTGCCGCCGTGATCGCACACCCCCTTGGGATTCAATTCGACGGCATGTGCCGGCGCAATTCGCTTTTTGAATCGGAAAAATAAGTGAACTGAGACGAAGAGGACGGCGCGAATTCGCCGAGCTGATCTTCCGACGTGCTGCCGTGGATTCGTTGGCCGCTTGCAGTGCCGGACGCTGACGCATTTTGCTGTGGATCACCGTTATCGACGCGTGGCCGCTTGGCTGGCGGCCCATCCCCGGATGGGTCGTCGTCTGCTCCGAATGGCCGATCCCACGAAGGCGGAATGCGTTGCAGGCGATGCCGAAGTTGCTCAAGCACTTGTTCGCTTGCTTGTATCAACTCTTCGGCACCCTGTGTCTCGTCGCCGTGCCTATTCGCAACGCCGCCTCGCAAAAACCCTTGCATACGTGGCAGAAGGTCATCTTGAAGTACTTGGAGCATATCCCGCTGCCGTGCGGCGTCTTCGAAGATCTCAGCTTGCAAATCCCGTAGGTGTTGCTGGTGAGCCAGCAACGTTCGACGCAATTCCAGGAGAATGCCCCGTTGTTCATCTCCGGGCGGCGGCTGATTTCCGGGGAGGTATCTGCGCACGGTCCACGATCCGCTGGGCTTGGCCGACATTGGTCAGAATATCTTCGAGATGATTTCGGAAGTGATGTCCCGCGAAAAGATTGTGGTTCGCCAAGGCCGGTTGAAGCAGCTGTCGAATCTGATCTATAAGAGTACGGGCCTGCGGCAGGCGTTCTCGAGCCTGGTTCAGATTTCGCTGGGCATTATCTATGACTTGCCGTGTATGTTGCGGATTCGCTCCCGAGTCGAGCTGTACCGTCGCGACCTGGATGTACCTTCTGGCTTGGTTGATATCGTTTCTGACGTCTGCTGTCACGTCTTCCACTTCGTTGAATAAGCGCGTGATTTCGGAATGCTGATCATTAGCTTGTTCATCGGCACATGCAAGCAAATCGACGAATCTCTCATATTGCGTCGTGGCTTCTTCGCTCGCATCTTCAGCCAGCACGTGAAGTGGCGGCGGCGCAGGTTCGGGCTCATCGGGTTCCAAGTGGGCAGGGGCCGAATGGGTATGGGCGCTTTCCCTTTTGAGACGCTGAGCCGAGATGTCTTGCTTCAAACGCTGCATCATGCCATTTTTCAATTCCCGAAGAAGACGGCTTGGTGTGTACCCGTTCCGGATGGATAATGGATTCGCGCGATAATTGAATTGATTAAAAGTCGATGTGACGTTGCCCGAATCAGTTGTTATCGGCATTCAGAATACCTCCTCGGTCAATTCAAAATTCTCTCGATCGCATGGAGGAGCAAGAGATGAAAAAGGCTGATCGTAAGATTAATGGATGTGACGAGTGGCTCATGTCATCGTGCGAAATGACTGTTTTCCTAAAGTTTTGGTTTAAAGAAGGTGCGCTATGTGACCAGTTTGAGCGAAAAGCCTGCGGGAAACGCACGGCACCAAAGTTTTTGACGGCGATCTCCGGTCCCGACTTCTTTGGGGCGGACGGAACTTGGTCATCGGTGAATAATTACGGTTGGCTGATTTTCGGCAGGCTCGAAATCACCGCTCAGCAAAATTGGTATACGTCAAATCGCTTCGAAACGCTTCATGCCCAGCGAACTTGAACACATTGACCGTGAGTGCAAGCCGAATCGCCTCGTCGCGCAGCATCACGGCTGTAAGTTTAGCGCCGGTAATCAGCATCGCGTGTTGTTTAGGCGGGGCTCCGATTCGTATGGCTGCGGTGTTTGCTCATTCGATTCCGCTCGACTGCTCGCTTGAAGCTGCGCTGATTTCCGCATTGATCGAGCGTACCAGGTTGGCCCGCGTGACGATATCGTCTATCGACCCGCACGCATTTGTGGCGTTCCTGAAGCCACGCTCGACCTTGGGCTCCGATTCGCCGACACGCGCATCGATCATTTTCGCCGCGACGGCGATACGTTACGCGAGCGCGTACACCTTGGCCGAGACCACGGCGAAGCCTTTGCTATTTTCCCCGCGTGTGCGGTTTCGATCGCCGCACTGAACAAGACGATACTGGCCGCGATATCTTGGATCGTGCCAGCGATTTCGGCAATTTACGCGCGCTGCCTGCGATGTCGAAATAACAGAGCAAAAAGCGCAGAGGCTGGCGTAGCGAGGTACGCACCGTCGCCCGTACGGCGGAAAAGCCGATTCATGAAGACTTCGGAATGCTGAGCGTGGTGACGCGCAATACGCGCGTCATTGAAGCCTTGTTGCGCGATTGCCGGAAAATGGAGCGGAAATTCTGTAGTTTATATAAGGTCAGGCGCAGTGGGCTTGCAAATGTCAGCGAGTGACAAACGGTGGTGTGATGCCCGCCGTGCCCACGCTGCGGGCGAATTTTCGTTCGCGCAACAGGGCGACCCGGCAATTTTCGCGTGCCGTTTCGGTGCCGGCATCGTCGAGCAGCACGAGATCCCCACGCATCACATTGAACGTGACGACCATGCCGGTATCGGACGCAAGAGCCTCAGGCGTGTGGTGCGAACCGGTTGGCTCGAGCACGGTGCTGCCTGGCCGGGCAATCCAGTCGTATTCGCGATAACGCCATTCGCCTTGCAGCGTATAGACGAATACCGGACCGTCGTGCCGATGGCGCGGCAACGCGAGACCTACCGGCATCTTTAGGAGTACGGTCAGTTCGTCGCTTGCGACATTGATGTGCAGATACTTGATTTCGAGGCCAGGCAGATTTGCATCCATTGGCAGCCACGGGCGATCGTCGTCTTGCACGCATGGAATCGGCGGCAAAGGGGTAGAGGGAGCGGGAGGCGGCGGTTGATGCATGGCGTCGACATGGCGCTTGCGCGCGGCAAAATGCGTGAAGCGCGATTATCGCAGACCGGGCCGGGGAATGCCGTGCGGACTCAATTCGCTGCGACGCGGGCCGGATCGCGGGCGCTGTCGTCGGTATGGTCTGCCGATGCGAGTATTTCCAGCGCGATGCCTTTTGTTTCGATGCCAAGCAAGCCGACCGCGAGCGCCGCCGTGGCGAACGACAGCGCACCAAGCGTGAATACGCCGCGTTGTCCGAACACTGGCAGCACGATGCCGACAACGTAAGGCCCGATCAGCGAGCCGACGCGCCCGATCGCCGATGCGAAGCCTGAGCCTGTAGCGCGCACGCCGGTGCCGTACAACTCCGGCGTATACGTATAGAGCACGGCCCACATGCCGAACAGGAAGAACTGCATCGCGAGACCGGTGCCGATCAGCAGCGCGATGCTGTTGCCGGCGAGCGCGCTTTGCCCGTATGCATAAGCCATCGCGCCACCGCCGATGAGTGATGCGATGCAGGTAGGCTTGCGGCCCCAGCGCTCGATGAGCCATGCGGCGCACAGAAAGCCGGGGATGCCGCCGAGCGAAATCAGCACCGTATAGAACACCGACTGCGTGACGGCGAAGCCCGCTTGTTGCAACAGCGCACCCAACCAAGACGTGAGGCCATAGAAACCAAGCAGTGCGAAGAACCACAGCAGCCAAACCATTGCCGTGCGACGACGATAGGCGGCACTCCAGAGCTCGAACAGCGCGCCGCCTCGGCGTGTCGTCGGCGTGCCGGGATCGGGGCTCAATCGTGCGGGCGCGGGCAGGCTCGTGAGGCGCGCAGATCGCTTTACCTTCGCTTCGATATGTGCGAGCACGCGTTCGGCATCGGCGAGACGGCCCTGGTGCTCGAGCCAGCGCGGTGATTCGGGCACGAGCCGGCGGACGACGAGCACGAACACGGCGGGCAGCGCGAGCAACGCGAATACGGTGCGCCAGCCGAAGGCCGGTAGCACGAAATAACTGACGACGCCGGCGGTGATGAAGCCGAGCGGCCAGAAGCCGTCCATCAGCGCGATCAGCCGGCCACGCTTTGCCGCCGGGACGAATTCGGACAACAGGGTTTGCGCGACCGGAAATTCCATCCCCATGCCGATGCCGAGCAATACGCGATAGATGATCAGCGTTTCAACGCTTTGCGCGGTCGAGCACAGATATGATGCCGTGCCCCACAGTACCATGCTCCACTGAAACACCGGCCGCCGGCCGAAGCGATCGGCAAGCAGGCCTGCGGTGGCGGCACCGGCTACCATTCCGAAGAAACTCGCGCTTGCCACGGCGCCGGCCGTCGCGCTCGACAGACCAAATTCCTTTTTGATCGATCCGAGCACGAATGTCATCGTGCCGAGATCGACTGAGTCGAAGAAGAAGGCGATCGCGATGATCGAGAAGATCAGCCGGTGATAGCCGGAAAACGGCAGGCGTTCGAGACGCTCGGCGGCGCTCACGCGCGGGGCGGGCGAGCGGAAGGCGGCGGTCATGGCGTCCTCCGGCAAGACGGCCTCGAAGCGAGGCGCGGTTTGCTCAGTAGACTCGGCCATTATTCGCCACCATAGAAGGAAAGCGGCATTCGGCTGGAACGCTCGCGCCATGCACACGGCGCGCCGTTCGTCGATTCAACTCTTTAGGCGGTAGCCGGTCCGGAAGATCCACGCGACGACGGCGAGCAGCACGACGAGGAAGAGCGCAGTCATGCCGAGGCTCGCACCGATATGCACGTCGGCGAGCCCGTAGAATGCCCAGCGAAAGCCGCTGATCAAATAGACGATCGGATTGAACAGCGTGACGACTCGCCAGAACGGCGGCAGCATGTCGACCGAATAAAAGCTGCCGCCGAGGAATGTGAGCGGTGTGATGATGAGTAGCGGCACGAGTTGCAGCTTCTCGAAGTTATCGGCCCAGATCCCGATCACGAAGCCGAACAGACTGAAGGTGAAAGCCGTCAGAAGCAGAAAGACGAGCATCCAGACCGGGTGCAGGATATGTAGCGGTACGAAGAGCGCGGCTGTCGCAAGGATGATGAGCCCAAGTATGATCGATTTCGTCGCTGCCGCGCCAACGTAGGCGACGACGATCTCGAGCGGCGAGATCGGTGCCGACAGCAGTTCATAAATTGTGCCGGTGAAGCGCGGGAAGTAAATGCCGAACGACGCGTTCGAAATGCTCTGCGATAGCAGTGACAGCATCACGAGGCCCGGCACGATGAACGAACCGTAGCCGATGCCGTTTACGTCGCTGATCCGCGAACCGATCGCGGAGCCGAACACGACGAAGTACAGCGATGTCGAGATCACGGGCGCGATGACGCTTTGCGTCATCGTGCGCCGTGTACGGGCCATTTCGGCGCGGTAAATCGCGCGGATCGCGTGGAAATTGATCATTCGTCGTTACGCTTATCGGGTATGGCCGGGTGGCCGTTTGCATTCTCGTTGCCATTGCCTTCGCCGTTGCGCTGGTTGCCGACCAAGCGCACGAAGATTTCCTCGAGCGAGCTTTGCGTCGTGCGCAGATCTCTGAAGCCGATGCCTGCCGCGCTGAGCGCATTCATCAACTCGACGATACTGGTGCGCTCGCTGCGCGTGTCGTAGGTATAGACGAGTTCGCCGCCGTCGCGCGACAGCTCCAGCCGGTACGCGGCAAGCTGGGGCGGCACGCCCGCGAGCGGCTGCTCGAGTTGCAGCGCGAGCTGTTTCTTGCCAAGCTTGCGCATCAGATCGGCCTTCTTATCGACGAGCATGATTTCGCCGCCGTTGATGATGCCGATGCGGTCGGCCATTTGTTCGGCCTCCTCGATATAGTGCGTCGTTAGCACGATCGTCACGCCGTCGGCGCGCAGTTCCTCGACGAGCCGCCACATGTCGCGGCGCAGCTCGACATCGACGCCCGCAGTCGGCTCGTCGAGAAACAGCACGCGCGGCTCGTGCGCGAGCGCCTTGGCGATCAGCACGCGCCGCTTCATGCCGCCCGACAGCGTGATCAGCTTGCTGTCGCGCTTGTCCCAGAGCGACAAATCCTTTAGCACCTTCTCGATATAGTTCGCGGCCGGTGCCTTGCCGAACAGGCCGCGGCTGAAAGACACGGTGTTCCACACCGATTCGAACGCGTCGATCGTCAGCTCCTGTGGCACGAGCCCGATCAGCGCGCGGGCCGCGCGGAAATCGTCGCGGATGTCGTGGCCGCCGACTGTCACGCGGCCTTCGGTTGGCGTGACGATGCCGCAAATCGTGCTGATCAGCGTGGTCTTGCCGGCACCGTTCGGCCCGAGCAGCGCGAAGATTTCGCCGCTCAGGATATCGAGATTGATGTTTTTCAGCGAACGCACGCCGGATTTGTAAGTTTTCGACAGATTGGAAACGGACAGGATCGGCTGCATGCTCGGAGGACGTTGAGTCGAGCGGGAAGGGCTCTTGTTGCGAAGCGCGCGAGCAGGCCGGCCGGATGCGGGACGGCGCGACGCGGACATATCGGAACACTTGCCGCAACGACGGGACCGCTATCTTAGCAACCGCCCGGAAAATTTGCACAACGCGCCGACGCAGGCTTTCGACGGCCTTTTTATAGCAGATGGAGGCCGATGCCGGCAGGAGGGAAGGTGCGCCGGCAGGCTGGCCGGCGCGGTTCGGTGCGGCACGGATGCGGCCTGCGATTTGACGGATCGATGCAGGCGACCGTTTTCGGTTGCGCTGGTGGCCGGCACTCAGCGGGTGCGGCCAGTGCGTGGATGGGCCGGCGCTTTCACGCCGCGTTGGCAGGACGATCCTGTCTGCCGGGCCGATTACAGTCGGCCTGCGGTGCGATCGCGCCGGCCGGGCCGATTGCTGCGGTTTGCACGATGAGCCCGCCGTTGGCGTCCGGCCTGATTTGCGCAATTGTCTGCGGGAATCACCAACTGTCCGGCCGCTCGTCGGCGCGCTTCGTGCGGTGTGTTACACGACGGCAGGTGTTGGCGCCGGGTTGCCGGGTTGTCGCGCGGGCGCGCCGTTCGCGACGTAGTATGCAACGTTTGCCCGAGCGAGCGGCGGGCGCTTGCGGATTCGGTCGGCGATTTTTTCGGCGATCATGATCGTCGGCGCGTTCAGATTGCCGGTCGTGATGATCGGCATGATCGACGCGTCAACGACTCGCAGTCCGTCGATGCCGTGCACTCGGCCTTCATCGTCGACGACTGCCATGTCGTCGAAGCCCATCTTGCATGAGCAAGACGGATGAAACGCGGTTTCCGCGCGAGCCCGCACGAATGCGTCGAGTTCGGAGTCGGTCTTCAGATCCGCGCCGGGGTTCAACTCACGGCCGCGATAGCGATCGAGTGCGGGTTGCACCATGATTTCGCGCGTCGCGCGGATCGCGTCGCGGAACTCGCGCCAGTCGAGTGCTTCCGACATGTAGTTGAACAAAATGCTCGGATGGTCGTGCGGGTCGCGCGAGCGCAGCTTCACGCGGCCGCGGCTCGGCGAGCGCATCGAGCCGACATGCGCCTGGAAGCCGTGCATGTCGATTGCATTCGAGCCGTTGTAGTTGATCGCGACGGGTAGGAAGTGATACTGAACATTCGGCCAGAGGTCGTCGTCGCGGGTGCGGATGAAGCCGCCCGCCTCGAAATGGTTGCTTGCGCCGAGACCCGTGCCAGCCAGCATCCATTCGAGCCCGATCTTCGGCTGGTTATACCACTTGAGCGCCGGATACAGCGACACGGGCTCCTTGCATTCGTATTGGATGTACATCTCCAGGTGATCCTGCAGATTGCGTCCGACACCAGGCAGATCGAACACGACCGGGATGTCCAGTTCGCGCAGCCATTCGCCGGGTCCGACGCCCGAGCGCTGCAGCAATTGCGGCGACGCGATCGCGCCGCTGCACACGAGCACTTCACGGCGTGCGTGCGCGGTGACGCGTTCGCTGCCCCGCATGAACGTGACGCCCGTTGCGCGCTTGCCGGAAAACAGAATGCGATCGGCCATCGCGTGCGTGACGATCTCCAGGTTCGGACGCGCGCGCGCTTGATCAAGATAGCCGCGCGCGGTCGACGCGCGCCGGCCGCGGGGCGTGACCGTTCGGTCCATCGGGCCGAAGCCCTCTTGCTGGTAGCCGTTGAGATCGTCGGTGCGCGGATAGCCGGCTTGCACGCCGGCCTCGACCATGGCCTCGAACAGCGGATTCACGCCGGGTTTGCTCGTCGTTACCGAGACAGGGCCGTCGCCGCCATGATAGTCGTTCGGACCTGCGTCACGGCTTTCTGCTTTCTTGAAATACGGCAGGCAGTCGAGATATGTCCAGTTGACGAGGCCCTCGTGCTGTTGTGCCCAGTTGTCATAGTCGAGCGCATTGCCGCGGATGTAGCACATTCCGTTGATCAGGGACGAGCCACCGAGCCCCTTGCCGCGCCCGCACTCCATACTGCGGTTGTTCATGTGCGGCTCGGGGTCCGTTTCGTATGCCCAGTTATAACGACGGCCCTGCAGCGGATACGCGAGCGCCGCAGGCATCTGCGTGCGGAAATCGAACCGGTAGTCCGGGCCGCCCGCCTCGAGCAGCAGCACACGGACTTCCGGATCCTCGGTAAGGCGCGTGGCGAGCACGTTGCCCGCGGAACCCGCGCCGCAAATGATGTAATCGAATTCGCGAGTCGTCATCGCAGCGGTTCTCCTAAATATGAGGCTTAGAACACCGGCTGATAGCGGCCGAGTTCGACCTGTACCGATTTGATCCGAGTGTAGTGCTCGAGCGTCGTGACGCCGTTCTCTCGCCCGACGCCGGATTGCTTGTAACCGCCAACCGGCATTTCGGCCGGCGATTCCCCCCACGTGTTGATCCAACAGATGCCGGCTTCGAGGCGATGGATCGCACGATGTGCGCGCGACAAGTTCTCGGTGACGACGCCGGCGGCGAGCCCGTAGTCGGTCGCGTTCGCGCGTGCGATCGCTTCGTCTTCCGTATCGAATGCGAGGATGCTCATCACCGGGCCGAAGATTTCCTCGCGAACGATCTTCATATCGTCACGGCAGCCGTCGAACACGGTTGGCGCAACGTACTGGCCGTTCGCGAAATGATCGTGCACGAGGCGCTCACCGCCCGCGAGTAGCTTCGCACCTTCGGCCTTGCCGCTTTCGATGTAGCCGAGCACCTTGTCGAGTTGCGCGGCGCTGGCGAGCGGGCCGAAATTCGTATCGGGATCCGAAGGTTTGCCGATGCGGATCCGTGCGACGCGCTCGAGCACGCGCGCGACGAAGGCGTCCTTCACCGTGTGCTGGACGAAGACGCGCGTGCCGTTCGTGCACACCTGGCCCGCGCTGAAGAAGTTCGCGGTGACGGCGATGTCGGCCGCTCGGTCGAGGTCGGCGTCGTCGAACACGATGAGCGGTGATTTACCGCCGAGTTCCATCGTCACTTCCTTGAGCGACGACGCGCCTGCGGCCGACATGACTTTCTTGCCGGTTTCGACGCCGCCCGTAAACGACACCTTCGCGATTCCCGGATGCGACGCGAGCAGCGCGCCGACCGTGCCGTCGCCTTGTACGACGTTGAACACGCCGGCGGGCACGCCCGCCTCGGTATAGATCTCGGCAAGCTTGAGCGCGGACAGCGGCGTGACTTCGCTCGGCTTGAAGATCATCGCGTTGCCGGCCGCGAGCGCAGGAGCGCTCTTCCAGCACGCGATCTGGATCGGATAGTTCCACGCGCCGATGCCGCAGCACACGCCGAGCGGCTCGCGACGCGTATAGACGAACGAGTCGGGGCGCAACGGCACTTGCAGCCCTTCGATCGCGGTCGTGAGGCCCGCGTAATACTCGATCACGTCCGCGCCGGTGACGATGTCGACGGCGCGTGTTTCCCCGATCGGCTTGCCGGTATCGCGCATTTCCAGTTCGGCGAGCACGTCGTTGCGCTCGCGCAGCAGCTCGACCGCGCGGCGTAGGATCCGCGAGCGCTGCATCGCGCTCATCGCGGCCCATTCGCGCTGGCCTTCGTGTGCGGAGGCAACCGCGCGGTCGATGTCGTCGGCGCTCGCTTGCTGAACCGTCGCGAGCAGTTCGCCCGTCGCGGGATCGAGCGTGTCGAACGTCTTGCCGCTGGTGGCATCGGCATAGGCGCCGGCGATGTAAAGGCGTTGCAGACCGAATACGGACATGTGGATCTCCTTGTACGGTGATAGGGCGAGTGCGCGTCGCGTCAGGGGGTCGACGCGAGCAGCAGGTCGATGTAATCGTTGGCGAGCGCGAGCGCCGCCTGGGTGTCGAACGGTCCGCCCGCCAGCGCGCCGCGCAGCCACAGGCCATCGATCAACGCCGCCAGGCCGCTGGCCGCTTCGCGGGCGCGCTGGCGGGGCAGCGCCAGCGCGAACGCAGCGCACAGATTCGAATAGAGCCGCCTTGTGTTGATGCGTTGCAGGCGCCTCAGCGCTGGCTCGTGCATGCTTTGCGACCAGAATGCGAGCCAGGTCTTCATTACCGGCGCGTTGATCTGTGTGCCGTCGAAATTCGCTGCGGCGACCGCCCGCAGGCGCTCGCGCGGCGTGCTTGGCGCGGCGGCGCGGTGACGGGCGGCGGCCGCGCGCAGATCGTCCAGTACCCGGCGCATCGTTGCTTCGAGTAGCCCGTCCTTGTCGCCGAAATAGTGGCTGACGATGCCGGTCGAGATGTTTGCGCGCTGTGCGACGGACGCGAGCGTCGTGCCGGGCAGGCCGACCTCGTCGATCGAGCGCAGCGTCGCATCGATCAATTGCGCGCGGCGAATTTCGCGCATTCCAAGTTTCGGCATCGTGTGTTTCGGTGCACTAGGTTGAGGAGGAGATCGAAAGGATATCTTTTTTTTATTGAACGATCAATCAATAAAAATGAAATGGGGGGAGGATCGTGTCTCTGGCTCTGGCATTGCGGCTGCGGCTGGGGGTGGGATTTGTGGTGGCAGTTCGATGCTGATGGGCGATGGCGATATTGCGCGAGCGCGTGACGGTGCAAATGAAAGGAACTGGAAGGAATGCTGAGAATGTTTAAAACGTTTTAATCGGGTACTAATAATTACTTATTGTATAAACGGTAATTTGGATACGATTTGCCGATCGACTGATGAGTGGCGGCGGATTGACGGTCGGATATTGAGGTGTCGGATTGGGTGTGCGTTTGTGCTTGGCTGAAGGCGCCGGCAATAAAGTAAGTCCACGAAGGCTATCAAAAATATGTAAAGCGGAGTCAAGTATTTTTTTGGTTCTATGTGATTGATTTTTATGGAGTACGTGTAGGGTTCCATGCCGGGGGGGCGGGGTGTGATGGGCGCGCTCGGAGCGGGGGCTGCGTGATGTCGCGCCATAGCACAGACAATATTTCTTGGTGATGAATGAGTTAAGTTTGAAGGGGAATTAGAGGGCATTGTTCAATGTTGGCTGGAACACATTCGATGAATTTTTGAAGAAAGTTAGCAAAAGTGGTTGAGGCAGTAATATTTGGCGTATTAATATCACACACATAAAAACGCCAGCTGCACGATTGCCGGCGAGCGTGTTGGAATCGGGGTGCGGTTGGCCGAAATCAGAAGGGGCGTCATGCGAGACAAAGGGACTGGAGACCGCGAGCCGATGATGAGGGCAGGATCGGACTTGGCGGGAAGCATGGCCTGCGACGGTGGCATGCAGGCGTGTTCAGTTCCATCGGACGGGTAATCCGTGCGGCATTCGGCGCGGCCAAGAGTGTGCCGGTTGATGTGCGGTTACGTGAAAGCGCTCTGGAGAGGGGGCGCACTAACAGTTCAATTGTCGAGCAGATGCGGGAGAAACTCGATGGCTATCGAAAAACAGGTCGTAGCGCTGCCGAGCGGATTGAAGGTCCATGTCGAACGCCACGTGTTCGATCCATCTTTTGAAACGGTCATTCTTGTCAACGGAGCGTTGGCGACGACCGCGTCGTTCGGCCAGACGATCCGTTATCTGGGTGAGCGCCTGAATGCGGTGTGTTTCGATTTGCCTTACGCGGGCCAATCGCGGCAGCACAATCCGAACGAATTCATTCTGACGAAGGACGACGAGGTCGATATTTTGCTGTATCTCGTCGACCGGTTCGCGCCGAGCTATCTGTTGTCTGTGTCATGGGGCGGCGTCGCGTCCCTGTTCGCGCTGGCGCGCGGCTGTGCGAGCGTGCGCCGGGCGGTAATTGCTTCGTTCTCGCCGTTTCTGAACGACGCGATGGTCGATTACGTGACGCGCGCGCGATCACATTGCCGCTGGCGAGAATTTGAAGGCCGCGCAGTTGCTGAACGACACGGTCGGAAGCTATTTGCCGCGGATCATGAAGCTCTATAACTACCGCTATCTGACCAAACTGCCGCGCCAAGAGCAAAACCAAGTTGCGTTTCACGTCGACCAGATCCTGTCGTTGCAGCCGGAGCGATATCTGCCGTCGTTTCGCAATATCAATTGCCACGTGCGATTCATCAACGGCGAACTGGACGAATACACGACGGCGGAGGACGTGCGGAGGCTGGGCGAGTATATTCGCCGGGCGGATTTTCAGACGATCCGGCAGGCAGGCCATTTCCTGGATCTTGAGGGGCGCCAGCAACAAGAGCAGGTGCGCAAGGCGGTGCTCGGCTTTTTCTGCACGGAACGCGGGGCCGGTGACGCTGACGAGCCGTTCAGCCGGCAGGCGAATCTGGTCCGTGGCGAATTGCCCGCGATGTCGTGATGCATCGGACAGGTGTTTCCCTCTCCTTCGTCGATAAAGGCTGACAAACGTGAACATCGTTCAAACCATCGCCATCATCGTGCCGTGGCTCCTATGGCTCGCCTACTGGATCGCAACATCGAAGGCCGTTAAGACGACGGCACGCAGGGAGTCAACGCGCTCGCGTAGGTTTCAGGCGGTTCCACTTATCGTCGGCGGCGCATTGATTGTGCTGCCCGATCTGTCCGCGAGCGCGCTGGTTCCGGACTGGTCGTATATTGGCCCGCTTCAGTACGCAGGTTTGGCGATCTCGGTCGCGGGCTTGCTGTTCTCGGTATGGGCGCGTGTGCATCTCGGCACCAACTGGAGCGTGTCGGTCACGCTGAAGGAAGGGCATGAGCTGATCCGCAGCGGGCCTTACGCACTCGTTCGGCATCCGATCTATACCGGCTGCCTGCTCGCGCTCGTCGGTGACGTGATGATCGGCGGCGTGTGGCGCGGCGTGCTCGGCATCGTGCTGATCTTCGCGTCGCTCGCCTACAAGGTGCGCGTCGAGGAAAGCTGGCTGACCGGGCACTTCGGCAATGCGTATGCACAGTATCGCCGTGAAGTGGCGGCGCTGATCCCCGGCCTTTACTGATCTTTCGCCGGACGTTCGTCATGGCGAAGATGGTGATTACCGCTATCGGTTCGGCCGGAGATATCCATCCGATGCTCGGGATCGGCCGCGCGCTCGCTGCGCGCGGCCATCATGTCGTGTTCTGCACGCATCCGCAGTTCGAAACCGAAGCGCGGCGCTGCGGCTTCGAGTTCGCGCCGGTCGGCACTGCCGACGAATACGCGCGCGCGATGGCGGATCCGGCGCTCTGGAATCCGCGCACGTCGTTCAAGACGCTGTGGCGTGTGATCGCGCCGAGCATGCAGCCGCATTTCGATACGTTGCGCATACTCACCGATCGCGACACGGTGCTGATCGGCACGCTCTGGGCGTTTTCCGCGCGGATGATGCAAGAGCGGTACGGCACGCCGTATGTGTCGGTGCAGATTTCACCGTCGACGCTGTTGTCCGCGCACGCGCCGCCGACGCACAAGCGGCTGACGATCCCGCGCCGCATGCCGCTCGTCCTGAAAGCGGGGCTGATGACGCTGATCGAGCGGCAGGCGCTCGACAAGGTGTGCGGCCCGCAACTCAATGCGCTGCGCACGTCGCTCGGCCTTGCGCCGGCCAAGCGTATTCTCGGCCGCTGGCTGCATTCGACCGACGGCGTGCTATGCCTGTTTCCGGACTGGTTCGCGGCGCCACAGCCGGATTGGCCCGCAAATCACCTGCAAAGCGGTTTCCCGCTCTTCAACGATGCGGGGGAGCGCAACGCCGATGCGGAACTCGACGAATTCGTCGCGGCAGGCGAGCCGCCCGTCGTGTTCACCGCGGGCTCGACGCTCGTCGATGCGCTCGAGTATGCGCGCGCGGTTGCCGAAGCCGTGCATGCGACGGGCGTGCGAGGGCTGCTGCTGACGCCTGACGGGGAGCGCGTTGCGCGCGATGCGGCATCGGCGGGCCTGCTGGTGCGCCGCTATGTACCGCTGCGCACGCTGCTGCCGCACTGCCGCGTGCTCGTTCATCACGGCGGTATAGGCACTGCATCGCTTGCGTATGAGGCGGGCATTGCGCAGGTCGTCACGCCGTTCGCGCACGATCAATTCGACAATGCACAGCGGGTTGCCGACAGCGGCTGTGGGCTGCGCGTCGACGCGCCGGTGCGCGGCGTGGCGCTTGCCGATGCATTGGCACGGGTGCTGGACAGCACGGCGGTCGCCGAGCGTTGCGCGCAGGCGCGTGAGCGGATTCTGGCCGCGCCGGACGGCTGCGTCGAGGCGGCGCGGTTCATCGAACGTTTCGTGCCGGCCGCGGGCGTTGCCGCGCGGCCGGCGCACGCGCCAATGGTTGCCGGCGCACCGATGGCGCGGGGCGCATGAGCGCCGCACCGTTGGTGCCGGCCACGGCGGCGCCGTTAGCGAATCGCGGCCTGCGGCTTGCGTTGCTGACGTTCGCGCTGTCGCTTGCGACCTTCATCGAGGTGCTCGATTCGACCGTGACGAACGTCGCGGTGCCTGCGATTTCGGGGAGTCTCGGAGTGTCGAACAGTCAGGGCACGTGGGTGATCAGCTCATATTCCGTCGCCGCAGCGATCGCGGTGCCGCTGACTGGCTGGCTCGCGCGGCGCGTCGGTGAGGCGCGCCTGTTCGTCGCGGCGGTGATTCTGTTTACGTTGACGTCACTGCTCTGTGCGTTCGCGACCGACATTCGGATGCTGGTCGTCTGCCGAGCGTTGCAGGGGCTGTTCTCCGGGCCGATGGTGCCGCTGTCGCAGACCATCCTGTTGCGAAGTTTTCCTCCCGAGCGGCGCACGATTGCGCTTGCCTTGTGGGCGATGACGGTGCTGCTTGCGCCGATCTTCGGGCCAGTGGTGGGCGGCTGGATCATCGACAATTTTTCGTGGCCCTGGATCTTTTTGATCAACCTGCCGATTGGCGTGTTCTCGTTCGCGGTATGCGCGACGCTGCTGAACCGGGAGCCGGGCGACAAGGCGGCAGGTTCGATCGATGTCGTCGGTATCGCGCTGTTGGTGGTCGGCGTCGGTTCGCTGCAAGCGGTGCTCGATCTCGGTCATGACCGCGGCTGGTTCGATTCGACGCTGATCGTGACGCTTGCGATCATCGCGGCGTTGTCGCTTGGGTCGCTGTTGATCTGGGAGGCGGGCGAGGCGCATCCAGTGGTCGATCTGAGCTTGTTTCGTGACCGCACGTTTTCGTTTTGCGTGCTGATCATCTCGCTCGGGATGATGAGTTTTTCGGTCGTCGGTGTGATTTTTCCGCTGTGGTTGCAGGCTGTGATGGGGTACACGGCGTTCCACGCAGGGCTCGCGACTGCGCCGCTCGGTATTCTGGCACTCGTGTTTTCGATTCTCGTCGGCATCTATGCGAACCGGTTCGATGCGCGGGTGCTCGTGACGTTTGGCTTTCTCGTGTTCGCTGGCGTGTTGTGGTGGGATGCGCATTTCACGCTGAACATGACGTTCACGCAGATCATCACGCCAGGCTTGATACAAGGGATTGGTCTGCCATGTTTTTTTATTCCGCTGACGGCGGCGACATTATCACGGATTCCTGACGACAAGCTCGCGGCAGCATCGAGCCTCTCGAATTTCCTTCGCACACTGTCAGCAGCGTTCGGTACGGCGATGAGCGTAACGCTCTGGGACAACCGCGCAATCTATCATTACGATGTCGTGTCGCAGGCGGTGACGCGCGCGTCGGGCAATACGCAGCGCTTCGTAGCGTCGCTGCACGCGATGGGATTTGACGGCGCGCGGGAGCTGAGTGTGCTGCACCAGGTCGTGATGCAGCAAGCGTACATGATGGCCACGGGCGATATGTTTTTCATCGCTTGCGTCACATGCGTGGTGCTTGCCGCAATGATGTGGCTGACCCGTCCGAAACGCGGCGCTGCCGCCGCGTTTGGGCATTGACGGTGGAGCAGCGATGAAGCTCGGCGCGCTGATCATTCTTTATCATCCGACTGCCGACCAATTAGCTCGTATTGCGAGGATTCGGCGCGAGTGCGATGCACTGGTCGTCGTCGACAATACGCCACAACCTGATCAGGCGGCGCGCGCAATGGCTGAGCGAGACGGCGTGACGCTGCTGCATCATGGCAATCGCGGCGGTATCGCCGGTGGATTCAACGCGGGGCTTGAGGCGCTGTTTCCGGCCGTCGACGCAGTCGCGCTGTTTGATCAGGATTCGACTTTGCCGGACAGGTATTTTCCGACGATGCGCGAGATTGGCTCGAAGCTCGCGTCGCGGCCGTTTCTCGTCGGTCCGCGCATCTTCGACGAGAATGGGCAATGCTTTCTGCCCGAATTGATGACGAACGGCTTTACGGTACGCCGCGTGCGGCTGGAGCCGAACGGCGAGATGCAGCGCTGTGCGTTCCTGATTTCGTCGGGCAGCGTGGTGTCGCGCGAAGCATTCCAACTGCTAGGGCGCTTCGACGAGTCACTCGTCATCGATCACGTCGATACCGAATACTGTTTTCGTGCGCTCGCGAGCAATGTCCCGCTGTATGTGGTGCCGTCGCTTGTGCTGTCCCACCGGATTGGGGTGCGCAAGCGGCACCAGATTGGTCCGTTTGAATTTACATCGATGAATCATCCGTGGTATCGCCGCTATTACAGTGCACGCAACGCGGTGCGGCTCGGCATGCAATATGGAATGCGCTATCCCGTGGCAATCGTGCCGAATTTGCTGACGGTTTGGCAAATCGTACAAATCGCGCTGTACGAGCGCGATAAATGGACGAAGCTGAGGGGTATTCTGCTGGGCATAGCAGACGGGTTGCTGGGGCGGCTCGGCGCGCTTGAGGATGTACGTCCGCAGTGGACGGCACGTGTTGCGCAACGCAGCGCGCGTCACGGATGACGACGCTGATGAGGAGGCTGTCGAATATGGGTTTGCGCGCTTGGGTCGGGGTGGCCGCGCTCTCATTGGTGTGCGCCGGCTGCGCGCCGTCGGGTTTTCTCCCGTCGTTCGCGCCGCGCACGCCGGCGAGCGACGCGCTCGCGCATACCGCGCCCGGCTCGCCCGACGGCGAGTGGCCTGCGCCTGACTGGGTCGCCCGGCTCGGCGATCCGCAGCTTGACGCACTCGTGGCCGATGCGCTGCGCGACAATCCGGATCTGCAGGCGGCGCGCGCGCGAATCGACATTGCCCAGGCGCAGTTGCAGCAATTCTCGTCGTTGACGGGATTGACGGGCACCAGCGCGCTGTCCGTCAGCAAGGCGCGCATGCCGCAATCCGACGACGTCGCCAACGTGTCGGTTCAAGGCTATCAGGTGCCGGTGCAGTTGTTTGGCGATCCGGTGGTGTCGCCGTCGTCGCTGTTCGTCGCGCTTCATTATCAGCTCGACTTGTGGGGCAGCAACGCGGCCGCAACGCGAGGGCTGGTGTCGATGCGCGAGGCGGCGCGCGTCGATGCGCAGCAGGCACGGCTCACGCTGACGGTCGCGCTCGTCACGCTGTATTGCCAGCTCGACCACGCGTATGCGATGCGCGATTTGCTCAATGAGAAGCTTGCCGCGAGCGATCAAGTCGACGCAGTGCTGCGCGAACGCGCGGCGCGCGGCATCGATAACGCGTATGACGCGAACGACGCGACGCTCAAGCGCAACCGGCTGCGCGCGCAGGTGCAGCTCAACGACGAGCGCTTGCAATTGACCGGGCTGCAGCTCGGCGCGCTGTCGGGGCGCGGACCCGAGGCTGGGCTGTCGCTGAAGCGGCCGCATCTCGCACCGCTTGCCGATGCGCCGCTGCCGCCGCGGTTGTCACTCGACCTGATGGGGCGCCGGCCCGACATCGTCGCGGCGCGGTTGCGCGTCGAGGCCGCTTATGCGAATCTTGATTCGACACGCGCGCAGTTCTACCCGGACGTGAATCTCGCCGCGTTCGGCGGGCTTTTCTCGCTGACGCCGGCTGGGCTGTTTTCGAGGAAGGCGCTCGCGGGCTCGATCGGCCCGGCGATCTCGCTGCCGATCTTCGACCGCGGCAGGCTCAAGGCGAAGCTTGGCGAGGACGCCGGCCGCGCGGACGTCGCGATCGCGCTGTACAACAAGACTGTCGACGATGCACTCGGTCAGGTCGCGCAGCAGATGACGTCGCTGCGCTCGGTCGATGCGCTTCTCGCGCATCAGGCGCAGTCGGTCGATGCGGCCGCGAAGATCGCCTCGGTTGCCACGCAGCGACACCGGCGCGGCCTGATGATGATGCGCGACGTGAACCTCGCACGGTTGTCGCTGATCGACGAGCGTATGCAGCTCGTTGAGTTGCGCGCGCGGCGGCGCACGTTGCGCGTCGGGCTGATCGGCGCGCTTGGCGGCGGTTTCGACGCAGGCCCGGATGCAGCCGCGCCGCCCGCGCCGGGCCGGCGCAAGCCGCTTGCCGGCGCGCCCCGTCACGATGGTGACAGTGCGCCGTCCGCGTTGTCTGAACAACACGCTCGTCCGAACGATACAAGACTCGACTGAATGCACGCCGACAACCACGTTCACCAAGATCCGATCGTCGCTCAGCGCGAGGCTGAAGCGCTTGAGAAAAAGCGCGCAACGCGCCGGCGCCGTTTCACGATATTTTTTGGCCTCGTCGCGCTGATCGCGATCGGCGCGGGCGTGCACTGGTTTCTCAGCGCGCGCTTCAACGAGGAAACCGACGATGCATATGTTGCCGGCAACGTCGTGCAGATTGCCGCACAGACGGCCGGCACGGTCACCGACATCCTCGTGGCCGATACGCAGCAGGTAAAAGCCGGTCAGACGCTCGTGAAACTCGACGACACCGAGGCATCGGCTTCGCTCGAGCAGGCGCGCGCGCAACTCGCGCAAGCGGTGCGGCAGGTGACGAACACGCGTGTTTCGATGGGCATGTACGAACAGACGGTGAAGGCGCGCGAGGCCGACCTGAAGCTGGCGCAGCAGGCGTATGCGGCGCGTGCCGGCGCGTCGGTCGAAGTGGTCGCGCCGGAGGAACTGGCGCGGGCGAAATCGGCGCTTGCAGGCGCGCAGGCGGCGCTTGCCGGTGCGCAGGCGCAGCTCGACGCGGCGCGCACGTTCGGCCCCGAGCGTCCTGTCGACCAGGCGCCGAGCGTGCAGCAGGCGGCCGCGCAATTCAAACTCGCGTTTCGCAACCTGAAGCGCACGACGATCATATCGCCCGTTGACGGAACGGTCGGGCAGCGTTCGGTGCAGATCGGTCAGCAGGTGGGGCCTGGTGTGCCGCTGATGTCTGTCGTGCAGTTGCGGCAGGTTTGGGTCGACGCGAATTTCAAGGAAGGGCAGCTTCGGCATATGCGGGTGGGGCAGCCGGTGCGGCTGGTCTCGGATCTGTACGGCTCGCAAATCGTGTACCGAGGGCGGGTGGAAGGTTTCTCCGCGGGAACGGGAAGCGCGTTCTCGATGCTGCCGTCGCAGAACGCGGCGGGAAATTGGATCAAGGTCGTGCAGCGGGTGCCGGTGGTCATCTCGCTCGATCCAGCACAGCTTGCCGCGCATCCGTTGCGTGTCGGGCTGTCGATGCAGGTGACGGTCGATACGCGGGAGCGCGGCGGCCATTTGCTGGACAGCGAAGCGCCGCTGCCGGCGCTTGGCACGCGCGTGCACGACAGCTACGCGAGCGAGGCGGACGCGGCGGCCGACGCGGTGATTCGGGAAAACAGCGGACGGTGGTAAATGGGGGGGGGCCGGCCGCGAGCGCTGTTTCGCAAGCGCGTCTACGTTGCATGCACAACGGCGGATCGAGCCGGTGCGCACCGATGATGACCGAGCGTGTCGGATAACGAAACATCCGCGGCGATGCGGCGCACCGTTGGGTTTGATTCGACGATTCGGCTGTGAGCAGCCGTTTCTACGGGGCGTTGATCGGAAAAACGCTCTATTGGTGTTTCCGGGCAATCGTAATCGTAGCGGGATTGCCCGCAAGACGATTGCACGCGTCGGCTTCGATCGCCGTTTGAGCGCTCGGCCGCAGCCGCCGACCTTTGCTCAGTTCGACCGTTTCTTCCGCCTGTTCGACGCAATCCGCCTATTCAGGCCGCTTCGTATGCGGGGTGATTCGCGAAGTCATTTCTATCGTTTGTTCGTTATCCGTTCTTTTGAAATGAAAAATAATTAGTTCGGCTTTTTCGTCGTCTCTCTCATAGTGGGTGCCTGATGGCTATAGACGGCATCGGTCGTCAAGCCTGCCCCATATTTCGTGCGCCACGCGCGATATTCCGAAGGAGACGCCATGACGGTCGAACTCGACGAACGCACCACTCATCCAATACTCGAAGCCGCGCGCGAAGCCGCTCGCGAGGCGGGATTGCCTTATGCGGGCGGCGTATCGCCGCAGGACGCATGGGCGCTTGTCACGGCCGGCGGCGTATTGCTCGTCGACGTGCGCACGGCCGAAGAGCGCGCGTTTGTCGGCCACGTGCCCGACAGCCTGCACGTGCCCTGGGCCACCGGCACGAGCCTGACGCGCAATCCGCGCTTCGTGCGCGAACTCGAGGCGAAAGCAGGCGGTAAGGATACGGTCGTGCTGCTGCTGTGCCGCAGCGGCAATCGCTCGGCGCAGGCCGCCGAGGCTGCCGCGAAGGCCGGCTTTTCGCAGGTTTTCAATGTGCTCGAAGGCTTCGAGGGCGATCTCGACGACGCTGGCCACCGCGGCGCAATCAACGGCTGGCGCTTGCACGGCTTGCCGTGGCGGCAAAGCTGATGCGCGGGGGCGCGCGCAGGTAGAGAATCAATCGCAATGCAGGTGAACTGCATATATAGACTGAGGGGCGGCAACCGTGGCGGTATTCGATATCGACGACATCGTTCAATCGCTTCAGACCGTGCGCCAACGCTGGCGCGAAGTGCAGCGGCGCTCGCTGGAGCCCGGCGGGCGCGAGTTTCCGGCGCGCGAGGCGCTCGCGGATATCGTCGACGCATTGAAAGGCGTGCTGTTTCCGATGCGGCTGGGGCCACCCGAACTTCGTCAGGAAAGCGAAAACTTCTATATCAGCCACGCGCTCGACGATGCGCTGCACGCGCTTCTTGCGCAGGCGCGGCTTGAGCTGCGCTACAGGGCTCGGCACGATACCACGCCGCCGGCCGACGCCGCGATCGACGCGAATGCCGCAACCGCGGTGCGCGCATTCGCCGCCCGGCTGGCGGAGATTCGCGCGCTACTCGATTCCGACGTGCTCGCCGCGTTTCATGGCGATCCGGCGGCAGGCAGCGTGGATGAGGTGTTGCTCTGCTATCCCGGCGTGCTCGCGATGATCCATCACCGGCTTGCCCATGCCCTGTACCGCCTCGGGCTGCCGTTGCTCGCGCGCATCGTCGCCGAGCATGCGCATGCGCAGACTGGCATCGACATTCATCCTGGTGCACAGATCGGCGCGGGATTCTTCATCGATCACGGCACGGGTGTCGTGATCGGCGAGACCGCGATCATCGGCGAGCGGGTGCGCGTCTATCAAGCGGTGACGCTCGGCGCGAAGCGCTTTCCACGTGATGCGGCCGGCCATCTCGAAAAAGGGCTCGCGCGTCATCCGATCGTCGAGGACGATGTCGTCATTTATGCGGGCGCGACGATTCTCGGCCGCGTCACGATCGGCAAGGGCGCGGTGATCGGTGGCAACGTCTGGATCACACAGGACGTCGCGCCCGGCAGCCATGTCACGCAGGCCGTCACGCGCAACGATCCGGCCCGGCTGGCCGATACCGCGCTGCCGTCACCGCAGGCGCAAGGCGTGGGCGGCGCGGCGCTGTCGTCGGCGGGAGTGCAGTGATGACAGCGCTCATTCAACGCTTTGGCGCGGCGATTCGCGCGTTGCGCGAATCGCGCGCGTGGTCGCAGGAGCAACTCGCTGAGCATGCGGGGCTGAATCGTTCGTATGTCGGCGAAATCGAGCGCGGCACCGCGATTGCGTCCATCGTTACCGTCGACAAGCTCGCACGCGCGTTCGATGTGCCGATCGCGCGCTTATTGCCGCCTGCCGTCGAAATATCCGATCAACCGCTGCCTGGCCTCGGTGCGTCGGGCGCACCGAGCCGGCGTTGCGCTGATCCGAGTTGAATTTTCAGCGTCGAGTTTCGCTTCCAATCGTTGAATGTTGACGGCTATAGCATGTTGAGCCGCCCAAATCACGTCTCGATAATGCAAATGCATTCTCGTGATAAGCATTTCTCTTTTTGTTCTAAGAAATCCGGAGTTACCTATGTCGACGACCGTGGGCGCCCAGACGGCGCTCGGCGACAACGCAGCACGGCAACTCGCCAATGCCACCAAGACTGTTCCGCAGCTTTCCACGATTACGCCGCGTTGGCTGACGCATTTGCTGCAATGGGTGCCGGTCGAGGCCGGCATTTACCGGCTCAATCAGGTGAAGAATCCCGAAGCCGTGCGCGCCGCCTGCACCGCGCGGGAGGACGAAGGAACACTGCCGACCACATTCGTGCCTTACGAGGAAGAGCCGCGCGAATATTTTCTGAATGCCGTAAGCACGGTGCTCGACGTGCATACGCGGATTTCTGATCTATATAGCAGTCCGCACGATCAGATCAAGGAACAGCTCCGTCTGACGATCGAAACGATCAAGGAACTGCAGGAAAGCCAGCTCATCAACAATCCGGACTATGGACTCCTTGCGAATGTCGCTGAAGAGCAGCGCGTGTTTCCGCTGACGGGCGCGCCCACGCCCGACGACCTGGACGAACTGCTGACAAAGGTATGGAAGGAGCCCGCGTTCTTCCTCACGCATCCGCTCGCGATTGCCGCGTTCGGCCGTGAGTGCACGCGGCGCGGCGTGCCGCCGCCGACCATCAGTCTGTTCGGCTCGCAATTCCTCACGTGGCGCGGCATTCCGCTGATTCCGTCGGACAAGGTGCCGGTGGCCGATGGCAAGACCAAGATTCTGCTGCTGCGCGTGGGCGACAAGCGGCAGGGCGTCGTCGGCCTCTACCAGCCGGGCGTGGCGGGCGAGCAGGGGCCGGGGCTGTCGGTCCGCTTCATGGGGATCAACAATCAGGCGATCGCGTCGTATCTGATTTCGCTTTATTGCTCGCTTGCCGTCCATTCGCCGGATGCGCTGGCTGTCCTCGATGACGTGGAGATCGGCAAGTACCATGACTATCCGGACACCTACCGTTAATTCGGCGGCGAGCGCCGCCACCGCCACGCCAGTCGCGCGTGGGCCCTTGCCTGCGGCAGGTGTGCCGAACGCGGCGGTGCCGCTGTCCGATGTGGCCGTGCCCACGGCGACTTTGCCCGCGGGATTGCCCGATCCGGCCGCGCTTGCCCGGCTCGCGTCAGAGTTTCTGTCGGCGTTGCCGGGACAAGCGGCCGCGCCGGACGTGAGCGCGGGCAGCGGCGCGGTAGGCGGCGTACCGTCGGCGCTGCCGGCCGCCGCGCCGATCATCGCTTCAGTGTCGAACCCCGCGCCGCCAGGCTCGCCATTCGCTGGCCCAGGTGGCAGCGGAACCGGTGTGCCGGGCGTTGGCGTGCCGCAGGGCAAGGTGCCGGGCGCGAATCTCGTGCCCGCTCCGACGCATGTGCTGTCGCTTGGCAATCGCGCGCCCGCGCTCGTGCCGCATGCGGCCGCGCAGAACGGCCTGCCGGACAACGTGGTGTCGATTGCGCCAGCGTTGGAGCCGCGTGTCGGCGGCGTTGCGCTTGGTGTGCCGCCGGTGGACGGGGCTGCCTCGCAGTCGGCGCTCGCGCACGAAGCGCCGCCCGTCGCTGCGTCGCCCTATTACTTCGTCGATGATGCGTTGCACGGTTGGCATCGCGATGCGCAGCCAATCGGCGCGCCGCAGCAAGGTATCGCATCGCCGCAGGCTTTGGGTTTGCCGGACGACAGCGAGTTGCGCGAACTGCTGTCGATTCGTCGTCCTGATGCCGGGCGGCACGGCGCATCGTCGCGCTATTTCATTGATGATGCGCGGGCGGGCAACCCGCAAGCGCCTGCATCGGGCATTGTGCAGGACAACGCACTGCGCGGCGCTCATCCGCCGTTCGACGTCAACGCAATCCGCCGCGATTTCCCGATTCTGGCCGAGCGCGTGAATGGCAAGCCGCTGATCTGGTTCGACAACGCCGCGACGACGCATAAGCCGCAGTCGGTGATCGATCGCCTCGCATATTTCTATGCGCATGAGAATTCGAATATCCATCGCGCCGCGCATACGCTTGCGGGCCGCGCGACCGATGCCTACGAACATGCGCGCGAAACGGTACGGAGTTTCATCGGCGCAGCGTCGCCGGACGAAATCGTGTTCGTTCGCGGCACGACTGAAGCGATCAACCTGATCGCGAAGACGTGGGGTGTGCAGAACGTCGGAGAAGGCGACGAGATCGTCGTGTCGCATCTCGAACATCACGCGAACATCGTGCCGTGGCAGCAGCTCGCCGCGCTGAAGGGAGCGAAGCTGCGCGTGATTCCGGTCGACGATTCTGGCCAAGTGCTGCTCGACGAGTATCGCAAGCTGCTCAGCGATCGGACCAAGATCGTGTCGGTGACACAGGTGTCGAATGCGCTCGGCACGGTCGTGCCCGTGCGGGAGATCATCGAGCTTGCGCATCGCGCGGGCGCGAAGGCGCTGGTTGATGGCGCGCAATCGATCTCGCACATGCGCGTGGACGTGCAGGCGCTCGACGCCGACTTTTTCGTGTTTTCCGGCCACAAGATCTACGGACCGACGGGTATCGGCGCGGTATATGGCAAGCGCGCGCTGCTCGATGCGATGCCGCCGTGGCAGGGTGGCGGCAACATGATTGCCGATGTGACCTTCGAGCGTACCGTGTTCCAGCCGCCGCCAAACCGTTTCGAAGCCGGTACGGGCAATATTGCCGATGCGGTCGGGCTCGGTGCGGCGCTCGATTATGTGTCGCGGGTCGGCATCGAGAACATCGCGCGTTATGAGCACGATCTGCTTGCCTATGCGACGAGCGTGCTCGCGCCGGTGCCGGGCGTGCGGCTCATCGGCACAGCGCGCGACAAGGCGAGCGTATTGTCATTCGTGCTGAAGGGTTACGAGACAGAGGAGGTCGGGCAGGCACTGAACGAAGAGGGCATTGCCGTGCGCTCCGGGCACCACTGCGCGCAACCGATCCTGCGGCGTTTTGGGCTCGAGGCGACGGTGCGGCCCTCGCTCGCGTTCTACAATACGTGCGACGAAGTCGATGTGATGATCGACGTGATACGGAGGCTCGCCGCCCGTCGCGCGTAGGCGATGCAGCCGCAACGGTGCTTAACTTGCTTGACGCACACATGCGCGAGCGGCGGGCGATGGAGCTCGCCGCTCGCGTTTGATTTTTCCAGTCAGAAGGTTGTTCCACTTGGCGCGATATCGCCGATAGATTGCGCCGCATCGAAGTGCTGCAAGAGCCCATATCCTTGCGCCCAATCATCCAGCTTGCTGTCGGCGTTCAGATGCCCGCGTGCGCCGACGTCGACGAAAGCGCTACCCCATTTATTTGCCTGGTAACGCGCATAGTCGATGGTTGCGTAGGCATCGTCGTTGCTCGCGACCACGATGCTGCGAAAGGGTAGCCTCGTGGGTGGTGCGGGCGAAAACCCCGTGCAGAAGGCGCGAGGAAAGGCTGGTGCAGACGGATCGGGCACTGCCACGAGCAATGCGCCCCGGATCGCAACCGCATGCTGCGCGGCCCAGTGCGCGAGCGCGAGGCAACCGAGACTATGGGCGACGATGATCGTATCGGGGCCAAGCGCCTCGATTTCGCGATGGATTGCCGTCACCCATTCGTCGCGCACGGCATGCTGCCAATCGTCGACCTTCATGCGGCACCAGTGCCCCGGCTTCGTGGCCTCCCAGATGCTCTGCCAGTGCGTCGTCCCCGAATTGCCGTGACCGGGCACGATCAACACGCGTCGGTTCATGTGAGGTTCTCCTGAATGAGTATTGAGTGTAAAGGCGGATTGCCTTCGCCGGAAAGTTAAGCTAATGAAATCGACGCCGGCGGGCATGGAAACCGCGGAAATGACGGGTACGTACGAATGAAACCTAAGCAAGTCGAACTGGATCGGCTCGATTGGCGCATCATCGAGGCGCTGCAAGCTCACGCGCGTATAACCAATACTGAACCGGCAAGCGGATCGGACTGCCGCAACCGGCAGTCAGCGCCCGGATCAAACGACTGGAGGCACAGGGTGTAATCGAAGGCTATTCGGCGAGGATCAACGCCGCGCTGGTAGGGCGCGACATCTCAGCGTTGATCCGGATACGGACGAGCCATGCGCAGATTGCGAAGTGTCTGAAGGTATTCGCGACGATGCCTGAGGTTGTTGATGCGCATCGCATCACCGGCGATGATTGCATCGTTGTGCGTGTGGCGGTCCAACAGATGTGCCAACTGGAGGCGGTTATCGATGCACTGGCGAGATTCGGACCGGTGACGACTTCGATCATTCTTGCAAGCTATCCACCTAAGGCGATCGGCGAACCCAATTGAAACGATTCGCGCCGTTCTCTCTCGGCCCGTTGGCAAATATTGGTCCAGGCCGATTTGAGAGAGGCATCGCGAGTCGAAATGCCGCTTCCACTGGGAAGCATGTCTTTTTGTCAGGCTCCCGCCAATGAGCAGCACATTCGATATGCGTGAAAATCGGCTTGGAGGCCGAGCGCACGAGCTTTACCAATATCGATCAGGTTCGATCAGGTGATTGTGCTTCGTCTTATTATGAAGAGAGCGTCGATTTTCTTGTCGGTGCGGTTTTCTGGTTGTGAAGAAGATATAAGGTCTGCAAATTGGCATTTGAAATATTCGTGCCAGTGCTGGAAAGGGCATGCGGTTTTGAGCATCCGCTGATTTAAGCTACTTCTTGCCGCGCCACCAATGCTGAGGGATGATATTCTGCCTGCTGAGGCGCGTCACGTATTCCACCGTGATGCGTTCGCGGAGAAATGGAATTGTGCTGCTGTAACGCAGCAGTCCCGTCTGCTTGTTGCATTAGAGCGATCGTGCGTCTATTGTGTTTGCGCACGGTGTTGATGGAATGCGCACTCGTATTGGCCTGATTAAGCCATTAATGGCAGGGCAAAAAATCCCCCTGGATTATATGATTTATTTGTTTTGTTTTTGTGGATTTTATGGGGCAAGTGTTGATTGTTTGATTGTGGTTTTATTTAATTGAAAAAATAAAAATATAAGTGAGGAGTGCATTTATTCGGTAAATGTTGGTTGGGCATGAATCTCACGGATTGGGGGCGATATTGGTAAAACCTTATATGACCAGCGCGGACGCATTGACGGTGCTGCCTCGACGGACGTTGCGCCGCGCGTTTGCATTCACCGCTGGACTGGCGGCAGTGGCTGGACTGGCCATCGGTCTGGCGTTAGGTAGCCGGTGCTTGCATTCCGTTCCCCCGGTTGCCGGATCTGCCGATGGTGCGATGCAGCGCTATATGGCATCGGAACTTGGCCAACTCAGTGCGTCGCTCAACCAGATCGAACCGCGCATGCAGCGGCTCATGGTCGAGGTCGATCGGTTGCGGGATTTCGACGCACATTTGCATCGCGCATTTTCATCCCGCTCCGGCACCCGGAGCCAAGCAGGGCCTTGGGGCGGCGAAGGCGGCCCTGAACGGCCGCCTCAGGTCTGTACTGCACGGTCTAACAGCGTTACGGCGCTGGCGGAGCAAACTCAATGCGTACTGCAAACGCTTGCCGCGCTCGAAGCGGAACTTGGTCACGACCAAGTCGCGTTGGCGACTTATCCAGGCCGCTTGCCCATGCATGCAGCCAAGTTCGGCTCACCGTTCGGCAACCGGGTCGATCCGTTTACGCATCATTTGGCATTCCACCCCGGCCTTGATCTTGTCGCGCCCGCCAGCACGGCAATTCTCGCCACCGCCGCCGGACGCGTGAGTTTCTCCGGGGAGAAGCCAGGTTATGGCAAGGTTGTCGAGATCGATCATGGCCACGGTATTGTCACTCGCTATGCCCACGCATCGCGCTTGCTCGTACACGCAGGCCAACCCGTATTGCCGGGCGACGCGATTGCCGAGGTGGGTTCGACCGGCCGCTCCACGGGGCCGCATCTGCATTTTGAGGTGTTGCGCGATGGTACGCCGACTGATCCCGAAATGTATTTGACACTCTTCAATCATCATGCGCCCAGTTGATTTGGTTTCCTTACGACCGCTGAAGCGCCGGCGCGCACAGCAGAGGTATCGCGTGAGGCCGGTTCGCTCGCCAAGCGTGCTGCTCGCTATCATGTTCGGTCTTTGCATGGTATGCGCAGCGGCGGGAGGGGTGGTTGCGCGGTTCGTTTGGCCGTTGCCTGGCGCATCTTGTCCGGTAGCACCGCCTCGCGATGTGCTACAGGCCGAACTCGTGCGTGCGCAACTGGCACTCACGCAGGAGCGCGCATCAAAAGCAACCATCCAGCATCTGGCTGATGCGTCGGCTGCTGAACTGGCACATCTGAAGAACGATCTTCGTGTGCTGCGTAGTGTAGCCAGGCCGCGTGATGCGTCGGCGCGACGATGATGACGAGGCGCTTTGGCATTTCCCACGGAGATAATCATGTTTGGCAAAAGTAAATCGATCAATTCGATCTCGACCAAGACCAAGATCACGACGTTGATTTCCAGCGATGTGCAGATTGTCGGGGATGTGGAGTTTGGTGAAGGATTACGAATTGATGGTCGCATTACCGGCCATGTGGTCAGCAGGTCGGGTAGCCAGACGTTGCTGGTGGTGAGCGACCAGGGGACGATCGACGGGAACGTACACGGCTACGACGTGGTGGTGAACGGTACGATCAACGGAGATGTGACGGCTGAACACTTCGTGGAGTTGCAGCCACAAGCCCGTATTACGGGCAACATTGCATACCAACAGTTGCGAATGGATTGCGGCGCGGCCGTGGACGGCAAGCTGACGCGGCGCGAGAGCGCGCCAGGGGCGGACGCGGGGCAGCCGGCACGACTGTTACAGGCCGTTGCAGCGGACGATAGCGAGGGTCCAAGTCAAGAGGCACCGTCGATGGCGGACGAACTCCGTGTTTGATAAGGCTGCCGCGACTTCGAATGCTGCGGTGAATCGTGTTCAAGCTGCAACGAAGATAGTGCGGCTTGCCTCTATTCTCTTCATCCGCTGGAGCTTCCGATTACGCGGTCGTCTCTTTTGCCTGCCGAATAACGAATGACGAGAGCGGCCTGTGTGCGCGAGACAATGCTTTGATGAATCGCACAGGGGCAGGCGCCCGGCGCAACGCAGGGAATGTGGCAGCGCAGGGCGGCGTTTCAGCAAGCGGTTTGGTGCGTGGGTTATCTGCCCGCATGCGCTGCTAGATGCTGGCGAATCAACGATAGGTAACGATCGCCGACCGAATGATCGGTATCGTCGCGCTGAGCGGGATAGCGCAGCGAGATCGGCGGCCAGACGCCCAAATAACGGCATACGGCCGACAAATAGGGCTTGCGGACACGTCCCATGTGCCGCGCAGCGCGTTCGACGCGTTCATCACCGACTTGGCTGCGCAGCCACGCGAGGATTTGGCGGTCTGTTTCGTTGACGATGCGGACCAGGTGCTCCATCTCACACCTCACTGGCTATAAATACAGTACTGTTAATTTATCCAGTATTTGGTGTGTGTGCAACATCAATAAATGGGGTGCGAAGAATCGCAAGCGTGCCGGATCGCTTTTAAAGGATGTCGATACGAGAAGGAGCGTAAGCGGTCAATAAATGACGCCCTTCCCATGAGGGTCAGGAGGTCAGAAGCTAGGTGTCCGCGTGGACACCTGCAC
>NZ_LOWB01000034.1 GCF_001522865.1 Burkholderia sp. TSV86
TTCGGCTGTCGTGGCGCCGGCGCGCTGGCCCCGATCCTTCTGCTCCTGCCGAACCCATTTGCGTAGCGTCTCCGGCGTGCAGCCGACTTTCGCCGCGATCGAGCTGATGGCCGCCCATTCCGATTCGTACTCCCGCAGGTGGTCCAACACCATCCGCACGGCGCGTGCGCGCATCTCCGCCGAGTATTTCGGTTGGGCCTTCTTTTTTACATTGCTTTCAGGTTTTAAGGTTTCCATGACCCCATTCTCTCAAAGGTTGAGGTCTCCGAAAAACCCGGGCCGATTCACAATGCAAGAACTCACTCTGCAAGAGATCGATCTGGTTGGTGGCGCTCAAACTGGTGGCGGCCTGATCGGCGCACTTACGGGCCTGGTCGGCATCTACGGCAAAGGCCTGTACGATCTCGGCGCAGTGGCCACGGACCAACTGGCTGGCGGCCTCATCGGCGCGGGCAACATCATCCTCGGCCTGCCGGGGCAAGTGATTGGTGGCGCCGTCAACGGCTTCGCGACCGGCCTGTCAACCGTCACAAGCATCGTCTAAAGTCGTATCTAACCTCATTCAAAAATCTTTAGGAAAACCATCATGCAAGAACTCAATCAACAAGAAATCGACCTGGTTGGCGGCGCCAACAACATTCTGCAAGGCCTGTGGACTGGTGCTGTTCTGACCGCGCAAAACACCATCAGCACGGTTGGCGGCGCTGCTTACAACTTCGGCGTGAACCTGACGGACACGGCTGGCGGCATCCTGGCCGGCGCGACCAACGTTCTCGCTGGCGTTGCAACGGCCACGATCGGCACGATCGCTGGCGCACTGACCGGCA
The DNA here is from genome assembly GCF_001522865.1 of Burkholderia sp. TSV86. Taxonomy (GTDB): domain Bacteria; phylum Pseudomonadota; class Gammaproteobacteria; order Burkholderiales; family Burkholderiaceae; genus Burkholderia. Next base: position 828 of record NZ_LOWB01000034.1, read on the forward strand.
AGTAATCACAAGTCAAGGCGCGACTTACCAGGCGCCGGCGGCAATCTGCCAGCCGCGCCTGAACTAGTCGGACCAAACGCGTGCCCGGCCTTCGCGCCGGGCACGCGTTTTTATTTCCGTCGTCAGCCGCGCAACGCCGCCTCTGGCGAGTGCTCGAGCAGCCTCCCCGCGCCGGCATGGTATCAACTCCTCCGGTTCCTCTGCCGGCCTCGCGATCCATGCGCAACGCCTCATTCGATTACCTGTCGATTCGATCGTCAAATAGAGGAAAACTCATCAAATATGGTTAAAACGTAGGCCGACGCGCTTTCCTCTTTCGCCGCACTCCGATAAGTTTCGGGATAGCTGCTGCGCAATCTCGAGCGGTGCCTGTCCGGGATGGCGGATGCTACCGCGCTCATCGCGCCTTCATGGCGCAAGATCGCTCGGACATCGGACCCCGCGTCGTCATCATGTCGTTTGTCAAAACATCGACTCGACACCTACGTTAATCAGATATGCAAAAATTTACTCGAGCGGAAACGGGGTTATGCAATATGACGCTTTATTGCAGATACAACCCGCATCGAGCCACGGCAATCATCGAACAGTTCGCTGCGCTTGCGAGCGTGGTGCTCGAACGCCAGGTTCGCAACCAACGTCGCGCTTAATAAGCTAATTTCGGCTGTCCATTCATGACGCCCAACACACCTCTTTTCCGCCCTGCCGCGCAAGAAGCCCAACGCACGCAAACGCTGGGCGAGATCGTGCTGATCCGGCCGGTATCGTTCGCGGTCCTGACCACCGCGGCCATCGCCATGGCCCTCGGCGTGGTCCTGCTGTTCAGCTTCGGCACCTATACCCGCCGCACCACCGTCGACGGCACCCTCACCCCCGATACCGGGCTCAAC
>NZ_LOWB01000035.1 GCF_001522865.1 Burkholderia sp. TSV86
ATTGCTTTCAGGTTTTAAGGTTTCCATGACCCCATTCTCTCAAAGGTTGAGGTCTCCGAAAAACCCGGGCCGATTCACGGCTTGCGTGCAGATAGCCTTGAGTCATGCGTGTTGTTCGTTGCATGGCTATGTGTATTCGAGGCATGCGCTCGAAAGTCGGCGGGACGGACGCGAGTTCATGAGGCGGCGCACGTATCGATTCGTGCCGGTGGTGCGGCGCATGCATTTCTCATTCGATCGGAAAGCCGTGGGATTCGGCGGCGGCCAGTTTGCCGCGCATTGCCGATGCGCGCTGCTATCCGCAGAAAAGCGGCAAACCGGGCGGATGTGACGCGGCAGGCGGTGGCCCCGGATGCCGCTCGCGTGTTGAGGTTTATGAAGCGCTGTTTCAGGCGGCGCGGAAAATGGCTGGGAAAACGCAAATGGGCGGGAACGTTACAGGCGCTTTGCCGGCTCGATGGAGGACGTGATGTCCTCACTGTTGCGAATCGATGTTCTCAGTATCGAAAGGGTACTTTATGCGGGTGACGCGCGCTTTGTCGTCGTGCTGGGCGAGAGCGGCGATCTTGGCATCTATTCGCGACATACTCCGCTTTTCACGCGGATTCGTCCTGGAGTCGTCACGGTCGTCGACGCTGGCACGGGCGAGCCGCGCCGTTTACTGGTCGCGGGCGGTGTGCTCGAGGTGGCGCGCGAGGGCGTCACGCTGATTGCCGACCATGCGTTGCGTACGCCCGAGCTTGATGCAATGCGTGCGTCGGCGGCGCGCCGTGCCACCGACGCATGGCGCAAGCGCTACGCGCAAGAAGTTCGGCAATCGTTCGATTTCGTGGCGGCAGAAACGGAATTGCTCGATGAAATCCGGCGTTTTTTCATGTTGGCATTGCGCCGCGAAACGCAGCACGATGGGGGATGAAGCGATGACACGGTGCAACGCGCGCCGAGCGCCGCGGGCATCGGATGGACGCGATTGCGTTTGCACACGTCGCCCGTGCAAGTTTGCTGCTGTCGAGTTAGTCCTCGTCAGAATCGTCCACCAGCTTGTGCCGTATCGCATAGCGAATGAGCGCGGCTTCGTGCGGCATTTGCATTTTCTCGAGAATCCGGGTTTTGTAGGTGCTGATTGTTTTCGCACTGACATACAGCGCTTGCGCGATCTCGGAAATCGATTCGCCTGCGGCGATACGCCGGAACACTTCGAACTCGCGATCCGACAAGCGCTGATGCGGCAGCGCGCCGGCGGGCTCGTTCAGGCTCTGCGCCAGTTGTTCGGCCATCGTAAGGCTCACGTAGACACCGCCTGCTGCAACTTTCGTCACTGCGCCGATGAGTTCGGCGCTCGCGCTTTCCTTCGTCATATAACCGGATGCGCCCGCTCGAAATGCGCGCACTGCGTATTGCTGTTCCGCGTGCATGGTGAGCACGAGAATATGCAGCGCGGGCCTTTCGTCCTTGATCTGCTTGATCAGCTCGACGCCGGTTCGCCCAGGCATCGACAGATCGAGCACGAGCACTTGCGCCTCAGTGTCGCGCACGAGCGCGACCGTCGATGCGCCATCCCATGCTTGACCGGCCACTTCGAAGCCGCTGGCGTTTTGCAGGATGTGGCGCAGGCCGTCGCGAACCAGTGTGTGATCATCGGCAATGAGCACTTTGATCATGACAGAGGTCCTCGCGGTTGGGCGGCCGGCGGCGGCGCGGCCGCAGTCGGGCATGCCGGGCTGACGCGTGCAAGGCAGGCGGCTGATGTGATTGCGGACAGTGGCGGGGCGACGAGGCGGCAGGCGTGGGACCGGAAGCATGCGCGCACGGCGTCTTGCGCACGGCTTCGCGCGGCAGCGGGCGTTCGCAAACCACGCAGTCGTGCCGGGCAGGAAAATCGGCAACGCAATCGGCAGCGCGCAGCCCGACGCAGGGAGCGCGGCGCCGGCGCGGCGTTGGGGGAGGGCGCGCTGGCAGTCATGAGTTGTTTCCGGGCCGTTCGCCCGATTTTATGGCGTGTGTACAAGCGCCGCGCATGATGCGCGCACGCTCGAGGCTGGTATGCGATTGTGCATGGGTTGGGACATTTCTCCAAATAACGTTGCGGCTTCGCATCGCGCGATGCGTCGTTCGCGTATGCCGCAAGCAACGCGCGGTTGATTGACGTCAAGCTGTCATGGCGTGGCAGCGTCAGACTGGCAACGGATGATGCCGCGGCGGCGGCGGACGAATCGATGATCGGAGGAGATATGTACCAGCGGATTTTTGTGGCATTCGACGGCAGCCGCTGCGCCAGCCTCGCGTTGGAAGAAGCGGTCCGTATCGCTGCGGTGTCGGGCGGCTCGGTGATGGCTGGGTGCGTCGTCGAGCACGCGCCGAGGCTTGTCGATGTCGGCAGTGGTTTCGTCGACGAGCCGACGCGCGAGGACGCAATCGCCGTCGCGGCTGCGACGGCGGCGCTCGAAGCGGCGAAGATAGTGTTTCAGCAGCGCAATGTGTGCGGCGCGGTGCGCGCGATCGATGCGGATGGCGGCAGCGTGCCCGAGGTGCTGGTGCGGACGGCGGCGCAATACGACGCCGATCTGATTGTGATGGGAACGCACGGGCGGCGCGGGATGGTGCGCATGTGGGTCGGCAGCGTCGCCGAATCGGTGTTGCGCATGGCCGACCGGCCGGTGCTGATGGTGCGCGAATCGGTGAGTGAATCGTCGGACGAGAAACCATCGCAGCGGTAGCGGGCATGGGGGCCGCGCTGATTCGATGTCCGCGCGTGCCGCTGCCCGCCGCTGCACATGCTGGATGGCGTGATGGGGCCGGATCGGCCGCCAAATGTTTTATGCGTGTTCGCGTCGACGTGATGACGCCGTTTCCGATTCGCATGGCGGCGGCGGGCGCAGCCGGTTCGTCCGTCAAACGCCATTGTCACTCTTGTCAGTGCGACATCAGCACCGGCACTGTCATCGTTTCAAGCATCGTATGCGTTGCGCCGCCGAGTACGCGCTCGTATATACGCGCATGGCCGTAAGCGCCAGCCACAAGCAAATCGGCATGCAAATCGCTCGCGCGATTGAGCAGCGTCACGCCGACGCCGCCCGCATCGCATGGCGTTGTTGAGAACGACGCACGAATGCCGTGATGCGCAAGGTATGCCGAGACATCGATGCCTGCGGGCGTGGCTTCAAGCTCGTGCCGCTTGCCGGGCCGCACTGTCTCGACGGTAACGAAGCGCGCGTGTATCAGCAGCGGCAGCGCATCGGTGACGGCACGGCTCGCTTCGCGGCTGCCGTCCCAGCCGATCAGCACGTTTTCTCCGCAATGGGCAAGCACGGCAGCGCGTGGCAGCACGATTGCGGGGCGGCCGCTCGCCATCAGCATGTCGGCCGCAAAATGATACGGGGCGGCGTCGGCTGCGCGATCGTCCGGGTCGGGCTGGCCGAGCACCAGCAAGTCGGCATGCCTGGCGTGCAGTGGCGCGACTTCGGAGATAGGCCCGACAGGCGCGCGCCATTCGACGCTGCGGCCGGCGCGTTCGGCCGCCGCCAGGAATGCGTGCTTGGCCTCGTCTCGCCGTACCGCGTGCTGCCGTTGGTCCTCGGCAAACGGCGCCTTGTCGGGGCGATACAGCAGCTCGAACGGGTTGTTGCCCGCCGCATACAAGCCGATCAGATGCGCGTCGAAACGCTGGGCGAGTTCGAGCGCGAACGCGGCGCGTTTCGCGCAGTGCCGGCTATTGTCCAAATGAACGAGCAAGGTTTTGTAGGTCATGGCAGTTCCTGTTCAGAAGTCGTTCGCGTGCCGGCGCCCACTGTGCGGCGTAGTAACCGCAATGCGTTGCGCGCGGCAATCCAGGCTTCGTCGGTCGGCTCGACAACGACTGTCACGGCACTGCCGTCGCGCGAGACGACATGTGTATTCGCCGCATTGGCCGCGGGATCAAGTGCGACGCCGAGCCAACCGAGCGCGGCGCATACCCGCTCGCGCACCGGCGCGCAATGCTCGCCGACGCCGGCGGTGAACACCAACATGTCGAGGCCGCCGAGCACGGCCGCGAGTGCGCCGATTTCGCGAACAATGCGATGCACGTACAGCGCAAGCGCATCGCGCGCGCGAACGTCATCGGTTTCGTGCGCGAGCAGCACACGCGGATCGGCGGACAGGCCGGATAACCCTTTGAGCCCTGCGTCGTGATAGAGCAATTGGCCGAGCGCGCGATGCGACAGCCGTTCGACATCGAGCAAGTGCAGTACCGCGCCGGGATCAAGCGAACCGCAGCGGGTGCCCATCATCAAGCCGTCGAGCGCGGAGAAGCCCATCGTAGTGGCGACGCTGCGCAGTTCCCGCAATGCGCACAGGCTTGCGCCGCTGCCGAGATGCGCGGCGATCATGCGGCCTTGCGCACGCGTTCCGAATGCTTCGTCGAGCGCGACCGTCAGGTATTCGTAGGACAAACCGTGAAAGCCATAGCGCCGCACGCCTTTGTCGAACCATGCGTGAGGCAGCGGCAACAACCGTTCGACGCGCGGCAGCGTGTGATGAAAGGCCGTATCGAACACCGCAACTTGCGGCACGCCGGGCAACACGCGTTGCAAGGCGTCGATTGCGTCGAGATTGTGCGGCTGGTGTAACGGGGCGAGCGGAATCAACTTGCGCAGCGCGCCGATCGTCGCGTCGTCGGCGATGACCGGCGCGACGTAGTGTGCGCCGCCATGCACGACGCGATGCGCGACGGCCGCCACGTCCAGATTCGGCAGCCGTTCGTCGAGCCACGCGATGATCGGCGCGAGTGCGGCCCGATACGGGTCACCGGCGGCGGCCGCGAGCACGCGGGGCGGTTCGCCGTCGACGCGCAGCGATGCGTGGCCGCCGATGTCTTGCACTTCGCCTGCGTGCAGCGGCTGGCGGGCCGGATCGCCGTGCGGCGGGTACGCGTACAGCGCGAACTTGATACTCGACGAGCCTGCATTGAGCACGAGAAGGGTTCGGATCCGCATTGCCGTGCTCAATGCGACATCAGCACGGGAAGCGTCATCGACGCGAGCACCGTGCGGGTTGTGCCGCCCATCAACAGTTCGCGCCAGCGCGCGTGACCGTATGCGCCCATGACCATCAAGTCTGCGCCGGATTCATACGCGCGCGACAGCAGCGCGTCGCCAACCGATACGCCGGGGCCGCCGGCGATGTCGAGCACGTCCACGTCCGGCGCATGGCGTGCGAGCATGAGCGCCGCATCCGCGCCGGGTATGCGTTCGCCGAACGGCTCGCTGAGCGCTTCGTCACCCACCGTCGCGATCAGCGTGCGCTTGGCGCGCTCGAGAAACGGCAACGCATCGTGCGCGGCGCGCGTCGCCTCGCGGCTGCCGTCCCATGCGACGAGCACACGTTCGCCGACGATCGGAAACGCGCCCGTGCGCGGAATGAGCAGCACCGGTTTGCCCGCAGCCAGCACCAGCCGTTCGGGGAAGTGCTCGTCGATATAGGTCTCGGGATCGTCCGGGTTGCTTTGGCCGATGATCGTCAGATCCGCGCAGCGCACGTATGGCAATGCAGCCCGATTGGCATGCTCGCCGATAGCCACCCAGCGGCGGCTGACGCGAGCGCGCAGTGTTTCCGCATGGAACAGCCGTTCGATCGCGCCGCGCTGCTCGTTGCGCAGGCGCGCGTGTTCGGCGAAGTAATCGGCCGAACCGGCCATCACATAGAACGAGCTGGGATCGGGCGTGAAAGTTGCGAACAGGCCCGTCAAATGAGCGTCGAAACGGCGGGCGATGCGCAATGCGAGATCGAGCCGCAGAGGCGCGCGTTCGCTGGTGTCGAGATGTACAACCAGGCTTTTGTAGCTCATCGCCGGTGCTCCGTGAGAGGGGTTAGCGTCGATGCGATTCAGTCTAGGAGGCGGCCGCCCGGCTTCGCTTGATACAGGTCAACGGTATGGGTGCCGGAAGCCGTGCGCCGTCCGCTTGCCGTTCGCTTGATGCAGGTCAAGCGGCGCTGGCATGCCGGGCCGCACAGTGGTAGGGCCGCCGGGCAGAGGCCGGGTGGTGCGTGGCGGATCGCGCATCCGTTGCCTCGATCGATGAGGGTGAAGATGACGAATGACATCATCGCGGTGTCGCTCGACGGTTACCGCGCCGGCTGCGATGCCGGGTTGGGGATGCTATCAAGCATGCACGACTGGAGGCTCGAATGGCTCCGGCTGCAGGCGCGCGCAATCGAGCGGGACTACGCGGCCACGCGCAATGTGCGTGCGGCACTCGCAACGGCGGCGGATTGGCGGGCTTTCGTCGAAGCGAACCAGAAGACGCTGCACGATTATTTGAATGCCAGCGCGGCGATTTGGCAGGAGGCGAGCGAAATGAGCGTGCGCATGCAACATGATTGGGCTGCTGCCGTGCGCGGCTGGACGCAGAACGCGCAAGCCGACGGGCTGCGCCGTTGGAGCAGTGCGTTCGAGCGTCCGGCGGCCGAAGCCGCTGTTGCGACCGACGCCGTGCTGGCCGAGCCGTCGCCGCCGCTCGCGCCGGCAGCGGGCCGGCGTGCCAGCCGAGGAGAGGCCCATGCACACTGAACGGGTGGCTTTCGTGACAGGGGGGATGGGCGGCCTCGGGACCGCGGTCAGCCGCCGGCTGTTGGCGGCGGGCATGACAGTCGTCGTTTCCCACACCGAACGCAACGATCATGTCGCGACATGGCTGGCGCGCGAGCGCGACGCCGGACGTGTGTTCCACGCGCTCGAAGTCGACGTGTCGGACTTCGATTCGTGTGCGCAATGCGCGCGGCGCGCGCTCGACGAATTTGGGCGCGTGGACGTGCTCGTCAACAATGCGGGCGTGACATGCGACGCCAACTTCATGAAGATGACGAAGCGTCAGTGGGATACGGTGTTGCGCACCGATATCGACGGGTTGTTCAACATGACCAAGCCGTTTGTGCCGGGAATGATCGAGCGCGGTTATGGCCGTATCGTCAATATCGGCTCCGTCAACGGCGAGCAGGGAGCTTACGGGCAGACCAATTACTCGGCCGCGAAGGCGGCCGTACATGGCTTCACGATGGCGCTCGCGCGGGAACTCGCGCGTTACGGCGTGACGGTCAATACCGTATCGCCGGGCTATCTCGCGACATCGATGGTGGAGGCTGTGCCAACGGAGATACTGGAAAAGCGCATCCTGCCGCAGATTCCAGTCGGCCGGCTCGGCCGGCCTGACGAGATCGCCGCACTCGTTGCGTATATCTGTTCCGATGAGGCCGGGTTTGCGACCGGCGCGGATTTCGCGATCAACGGCGGCATGCATATGCAATGAAAACGCCGCGTTCCAAACGAATCACTCGCGCGCCGGTTGACGCAGACGGGGTGTTGCCGCTGCGCATCGCGCGCGGCGGCGAAGCGCCGCTTGCCGACGACGGGTGCGCGCATTCGCCCGAACAGCCGGCCGACGAATGGAATCGCGCGACGCGGGCCGCTGTCGCGGCGATGACATTCGGATTGTCGCCGGCGTCGCTCGCGCTTGCGGTGTTCGATTGGTCGATGCATCTCGCGGTTTCGCCGGGCAAATGCTTCGATCTCGCGATGCAGGTGGGGCGTGCGGTTTGCGGATTGGCACCGCCCGAACCGCATGCCGACGTCATCGACGAAACGCACATGGCCGTGCACGAAGGGCCGGGCGATCCGCGCTTTACCGCACCCGGCTGGGCCCATTGGCCGTTCTCCTGTTATCGCAATGCATTTCTCACCGCTCAGCGCTGGTGGTGCGACGCGACGACCGGCGTGCCCGGCGTCGATCGCCATCATGAAGGACTCGTGCGCTTCGCTGCGCGGCAGTGCCTCGATGCGTGTTCGCCGGGCAATTTCGTGGCGACCAACCCGCTTGTGATCGATGCGGCGTTGCGCAGCGGCGGCGCGAATTTCGCGGCGGGCGCGCTGCACTGGCTGGACGATTGGAGCGAGCTTTGCGACCGCCTGCGCGGCGCTCGAACGCGCCGCGTGTCTGCATATCGGCCCGGCCGGGAGGTTGCCGTGACGCCGGGGAGAGTCGTGTGGCGCAATGCGCTATGCGAGCTGTTGCAATATGCGCCGGCAACGGACAAGGTCGCGCGCGAGCCGCTGCTGATCGTACCGTCGTGGATCATGAAGTACTACATCCTCGACTTGCAACCGCACGATTCGCTGATCCGCTTTCTCGTCGAGTCGGGGTACACCGTGTTCGTGATTTCATGGCGCAATCCCGGTGCCGAAGCGCGCAACCTTGGTCTCGACAATTATCTATACGACGGACTGTTTGCCGCGCTCGATGAAGTGCGCATGCGCTGCGGCGAAGCGGTGCATGCGATTGGCTATTGTCTGGGCGGCACGCTGCTTGCGATAGGGGCGGCGGCGCTTGCGCGTGACGGCCGCGGCGACATGCTGCGCACCGTGACGCTGCTTGCCGCGCTGACGGACTTCAGCGAGCCCGGCGAGCTGGGGCTTTTTATCGACGCGAGCGAAATTGCCGCACTCGATGCATTGATGTGGCGGCAGGGTTATCTCGATGGGGCGCAGATGGCAGCAGCGTTCCAACTGCTGAACGCGCGCGATCTCATCTGGTCGAGGATGATGAGCGAATATTTACTCGGCCGCCGCTCTAAGCCGAATGATCTAATGGCGTGGAACGCAGACACGACACGAATGCCATATCGGATGCACACCGAATATCTGAGCCGCTTATTTCTCGACAACGATTTGGCGGCCGGACGCTACTGCATCGCCGGGCGGCCGATCGCGCTGTCCGACATCAATGCGCCGATGTTCGTCGTCGGCACCGAGCGCGATCATGTGTCGCCGTGGCACTCCGTTTATAAGCTGCACCTGCTGACGCACAATGCGCTGACCTTCGTTTTAACTTCAGGTGGCCACAACGCCGGCATCGTCTCCGAGCCGGGGCATCCTGGGCGCTACTATCGTTGCGCGACCCGCGAGGCGGGATCGCCGTATAGAAGCCGGCACGAGTTCGTGCGGGATGTCGCGGCCGTTCAGGGTTCATGGTGGGTGTGCTGGCGCGACTGGTTGCGCGCGCATTCGACAGGCGACGCGCGGGCGCGCGAGCCGGATCCGGGATGGGGAGCGGCGCCGGGCGTTTATGTGCTCGATAGCTGAACGCGCCGAGTGGCATTGCGCTGCTTGATTCAACGTTCGGAGGCGCGCATGAAGCCCATGCAGCCAACGGGGGCCTCATGCGGCGGGACTCCTTGCGGTTCACGGCAGGTGTTATGCGCGAAGCGCGCGAGTGCCCTGCGCGTTTGCCTGTTACCGGTTCGAGCTGGGTTGCTATCTTTGCCGATTGCGTTCAAGAAGAGAAACAGCAGCGAACGAAGAATTTGGCTGGCTAACGCAATACGCTCATTGACGAATCGGCGCTGGAGCGGTGCCGGTCCGATAATCGGGGAGTCCTTATCAATTTATTTCACTCTCGACGAAAGCCAATCATTTATGACGGCACATCGCACAGTGCCGAGTACGAGTCGTCGCGTTAATGGCCATGTCAATGCATGGCGAAAATTTTTCCATGCGCTGAAAAAGAACGAATCAAACGGCGAGTCTATCCAACCGGTCGGCGGCAACCATGGACATGCTCAATGGAAATTGAGTTGCTTTACAAGCTCATTCAACGGCGCGGTTTGGCTGACGCTTGTTAACTGCAAGCTTTGAACGGCGCTACGTGCTAAACGGCTTGTGAATGGCTATGCAACTTTGACCGCCTTATTTTCTTCCCTGAAAACGAACTTTGCCAGAGGCGTGCCGGCCTGTCCGCTGAGCACAGTAACCCTTTTCTACACCGGCCTCGATCACCGCAGCGCATCCATGTTACCCTTCGCGTGAGCGATAAGTGCGACACGCCAGCTTTATCCTTTGAGGGTGGGCCAGACCCCATGGATAACTGCTTAGTTGCAGCAAGTCATATTATAAATTTGCGTGATTAAATTGATTATTTTTTTACGATAAATTTGGCTTGATGTGATATTCGGTGATTAAGGTAATTAATGAGTCCATTTAAGGTTTTTGCCCCGCTGCGATTGTACCGTTCTCTCCTTTGGGAAATGACAAAGCGTGATTTGTCGGCCCGTTATAAAGGGTCATATTTTGGAGTGTGCTGGGCATTTCTGCTGCCGCTTGCAATGCTCGGAATTTATTCCTATGTATTCGGTGTCGTGTTTGCATCCCGCTGGAATCCGGAAGGGCAACGAAGTATCGCGTTTCCGATCGTACTGTTCGCCGGTTTGATCGTATTTAATTTCCTGGCGGAGTGCATCAATCGGGCGCCGTCGCTGGTGACCGCGTCGCCTAATCTTGTTAAGAAATCGATTTTCCCGTTGGTTATTCTGCCGTGGATGGCGGTTTTTACCGCTACCATCAACGCGTTCATCAGTGTCGCGATATTACTTGTCGGGGAGTGGGTGCTGGTCGGACATATTCCGCCTACTGTTGTGCTGTTCCCGCTGGTTCTGATTCCGGTTGCATTGGTGGCGCTTGGTATCGGCTGGTTTCTGGCGTCGCTTGGCGTGTACGTGCGGGATATTGCGCAATTGGTCGGGCTGGTGACGACCGCGTTGTTGTTCCTGACGCCGATTTTCTACCCGCCTCAGAATGCTCCCGGCACGATTCGCACGCTATCTCAATTCAATCCGCTTGCTGCGCAAGTACAGTCGATGCGTGAAGTGTTGCTCTGGGGGGTGATTCCAAGCCCCGTCATGTATTGCGTCTCCATCGTTGGAGGTTGGCTGGTGGCTTGGCTGGGATTAATTTGGTTCACGAGAACGTCCGAGGGTTTTGCCGATGTCCTCTGATTACATAGTGCGCGTCGAAGGCGTCAGTAAAAAATTTAATGTCTATAGCAGTCCGTCCGACCGGCTGCATCAATATGGGCAGCGCTGGTTGATGCGCGCGTTACCGGGCCCGTTGCAGCGGCGTTTGCCGAATGCGATCACGGAGCGTAAGTTTCATCGGGAATTCTGGGCACTGCGCGATATCTCGTTTGAACTCAAGCGCGGTGAGAGCGTTGGCATCCTTGGGATGAACGGCGCGGGCAAGTCCACGCTGCTTCAAGTGGTGGCCAAGATTCTGAAGCCGACTGTCGGCGGGGTCGAGACCACCGGACGTCTCGCGGGCCTGTTTGAACTCGGCTCAGGCTTCAACCCGGAGTTTACGGGGCGGGACAACGTCTACCTCAATGCCGCGATGCTCGGATTCGCGCGAAATGAAATCAACGAACGCTTTGACAGCATCGAGCGTTTCGCGGGTATCGGAAAGTTCATCGATCAACCTGTCAAGACATATTCGAGCGGCATGATGGTCCGGCTGGCATTTGCCGTTCAGGTTCAGCTTGAGCCGGACATCCTCATCGTCGACGAAGCGTTGGCAGTCGGCGATGCGCTTTTTCAGAAGCGTTGCTACGAGCGTATCGAACGGTTCCTCTGCGACGGCGGCAGCTTGCTATTTGTTTCGCATGATCAAGAGTCGGTGCGAACGCTCACTGATCGTGCACTGCTGCTGAAGGACGGCAGCATCGTATGCTCGGGTTCGTCGTCGGAAGTGGTGCTCGAATATCGCCGCCTGTTACACGAAGCGGAAAATGCCCAGGCACGTGACGTGCTTGAATATCTGTCGTCGGCGCGTCAACCGCTGGCGCCCGCTCAAGTGCCGGCGCTTGCTGAGGCCGAGACCGGCGACGATCGGCCGGCGGCGCCGCACGATGATGCGACGGCTGACGATGCCGGAATGCCGCGGCGCAATCGCACGGCGGATATGTCGTTTGGCGATCTCGATGTCGAGATCCTCGAAGTCGCCACGCTGGACAAGCATGGAGCCGCGTGCCAATTGTTCTATCCCGGCGATCTCATCGACGTCAGATTGCGTTTTCGCGTCAACCGGACGATCAATCACCTCAATCTTGGCATTCGCCTGCGTAACAAAGAGGGCGTCAAGGTCTATTCCGGCGGCACCTTCAATCAGGATATCGTCAATCAATATGCCGCTTCGGCAGCAAAATCTACGTGGGAGCGGGTATTCCAGGCAGGCGAGATCATCGAATTGTCCGAACGTTTCGAATGCCGGCTGGGCGAGGGATATTACGAAATCCAGTCGTATGCCGCTGAAGAAAAGCTGATGACGCCGGGCCACCAACGCATGCTGCACTGGATGGATGAAAGTGCATTTTTCCGCGTGTCGATGAATCGGTCCGAACGCTGGTATGGCGGCGTGTCGGATATTTGCCCGGTTTGCAGCGTGCGCGTGCTGGAAAATGGGGCGGTCCAAATGTCTGGAGAACGTGTTGCGTGACATGGATATTGCGCGCCGTCTGTTGACGGCATTCGGCGTGGCGCGGTTCGTCGTGTGCGGCGAGATGCCGGTCGCGAGCCGAAATATGCTGTATGACGCAGGCTGCGAAGTGCGCGAGCGGCTCGATGACGATCTGGCTTATCTCGTCTGTGTCGGGCTGGCCGATGCCGAGCTATGGAGGCTGCTGGAGCAAGCCAAGCGCAATCGGATCGCGGGCGTCTACATCGAGCGTCAGGCAGATGACGAAATCGGTACGCGGGACGAACTGGAGAAGCGATGTTTTTCGCTCGATTACCGAAAGCATCCGTACTATCACCGCGTGTTCGGCTATGCGGATCTCGAGCGAGCTGATCCGTTGCTCGCGACACTTGTCGAGCCGATCGACGTGCAAGCCGCAGCGCTGTATCCGATGCCTCGGCTCCTTGAAGAGCGCGATCTCCACATGGACATGCTGCGCGAGGCCGGCCGCCGCTCCGATGCGCATGTGATTCGCTATGAATGGGCGTCGCAGTTCATACGCCCGAACGATGCGGTACTCGATGCTGCATGCGGCCTTGGCTATGGCACTCATGTCATGCGGCACTTGTCGCTCGGAGCAACGTTCGTTGGAATCGACGGCAGCGACTGGGCGATTGATTACGCGAACCGGTGTTTCGGCAGTGGCAATGCACGATATGTAGCCGGCTATTTGCCGGACGCGTTGAGCGGTTATGGCGATGCGTCGTTCGATGTGGTCGTCTCGTTTGAGACATTGGAGCATGTCGCTGAACCGCGGCGCTTGCTGAGCGAGTTTGCGCGAATCCTGCGGCCGGGCGGACGGGTCGTGACGAGCGTGCCGAACGACTGGAGCGACGAGACTGGCGCGGATCCCAATCCGTATCATTTTCATGTGTATACATGGCAGAGGCTGCGTAACGAGATTGCCGAGCATTTCATCGTTGAATCGGCAACACGGCAGATCGCGAGCGGCTGCAAGCGGCTCGATGTGGCGTGCGAATGGGTGCCGAGGCCGCGGTTGCTCGAGTCTGTTTCGCTCGAATCGGCTGGCCTCGCGGAGGCGGAGTGGTGGCTGGCCGTCGGGATGAAAGCGCCGCAACTCGGTCACGGCGTCGTGTATCGGGAGACCGTGCATGAAGCGTTTGACGGTCGAACGCATCTCGTGGACTTCGCCGAGCATTACGAGAATCCATGGTTGGTTCACGGCATGGTCGAGATTCCTTATCGCCTGCAGCGCCGAGACGGGCTGATGGACATCGCCGACGATGTCTTGTGCCGTCATGACAGAAAGACACCTGATTGCGGCGCAGCGCTCGCGGTCAAAGGCTATGGTTTGCTCGAGCAACTGCCGGCCGGCGCCCGGCCTCCCGCACTGATGCAGTGGGACGCCGACGTGTGCGCTTATCTCGAGGCCGGCTCGTCCAATCCGCATGTCAGGCGTTGGCACGTGTCGTTGGCTTTTCTGCGCGCGCGCTTGGACATGCGCAGCGGCGATCGTCTTCGTGCAAAAGCGGGTTTCGAGCAGGTTGCAAGCGCAGATGTCGCAGACATCACGCCGACGCTGGGAACGAAGGTGGTGGAAGCGGCGTTGCGTTTGGGCTTGTTGTGCTGGCATGACGGAGAGACCGAGCGCGCGCGCGCCGCATGGCTGACAGGGCTGACTGCGGCTGGCCGGCTCTTTCAATGCGATTGGATGGAGTTTTACGGCAATACGCGGCGGCCGATGGGTTTTGCGATGAATGACGCAGTCGAGATTGTCGACCGGGCTTCTGCGTGTGCACAGGCATTGTCGATTTCGAATGGCGCATCGGTTTCGGTTGGCACGCGGTTGTATGGTGTGTTGAGACAGTCGCTGCGGTCTGCGGTAAGGCAACTCGAAGTCGATTTACGTGCCGCTATCGAAGTCAAGGGCCATCTGGAGCAGTTGACGCTCGAGCGCCTTGAGCGGATTCATGTGCTGGAGGCGCAACTCCGGGATACCGAGAAAGCCTTTCGCTTTGCCGAACGGCTGTCGCTCGAGCGCTTGTCGGAAATTCAAGCGCTGGATCAGCGAGCGACGGCGTTTGATTCGGCACTCGAAGAGGCTAAGCGCCTATCGCAGGAGCGGCTTGCCCAGGCCATGGCGCTGGATGCACAACTGACCGAGACCAACAAAGCATTGGACGAAGTCAAGATGCTGTCTATTGAGCGGCTCGACAGGCTTGTGTTTCTCGAAAAACAGCTAAAGGAAATCGATGCGGCGCACGAAACACGCGTCGAGCAGACCGATGCCGCGTTCAATGAAATAAAAGCGCTTGCGGACGAGCGGCTCGAGCGGATTCATACGCTGGAGGCGCAACTCCGGGATACCGAGAAGGCCTTTCGCTTTGCCGAACGGCTGTCGCTCGAACGCTTGTCGGAAATTCAAGCGCTGGATCAGCGAGCGACGGCGTTTGATTCGGCGCTCGAAGAGACTAAGCGCCTGTCGCAGGAGCGGCTTGCTCAACTGATGGCGCTGGATGCACAACTGGCTGGGACCAACAAAGCATTGGACGAAGTCAAGAAGCTGTCTATTGAGCGGCTCGACAAACTCATGTTTCTCGAAAAGCAGCTAAAGGAAACCAATGCGGCGCACGAAACACGCGTCGAGCAGACCGATGCCGCGCTCAATGAGATGAAAGCGCTTGCGGATGAGCGGCTCGAGCGGATTCATACGCTGGAGGCGCAACTGGCTGCGCGTGCCGCTGAGCACTCAACTGGCGCAGAGATCAAAACCGGTCAGCACGTGACCAAGAAACTTTGATTGAAAAAACATGAGAACGAAGACCATTGTATTTACCAGCGCAGCGCTTAACTACATTCCGAAAGTGCGGATGTTATTCAATTCCTTGCGCGAGCTTCATCCGGAAATCGAACTGCATCTCGCGCTGTCTGACATACTGCCGAAAGATGTCGAGCTGAGCGACGAGCCGTTCGACGAAGTTCATCCGATCAGCGAACTGGGCATTCCTGACTGGAAAGGGTGGACGTTTTGCCACTCGATCGTCGAGCTGTCGACGGCGATCAAGCCGTTCGTGCTCGAAAAATTGCTGCTGCGCCCGGATACGGAGCGCGTGATCTACTTCGATCCGGACATGGTTTTATTTTCGAGAGTCGATGATTTGCTCGAGGCGCTCGAAGAATCGAATGTCATTTTGACACCGCATCAGACGGAGCCGGAAAGCCGCTTGTCGGCGGTGATCGACAATGAAATCTGCAGCCTCAAGCACGGTGTCTACAATCTCGGATTCGTCGGCGTTTCGGCGACGGACGAGGGATTGCGGTTTGCAAACTGGTGGAAGCAGCGAATTTACTATTTTTGCCGTGCCGATATTCCGAACGGCCTGTTTACAGACCAGCGCTGGATCGACCTCGTGCCAGCCTTTTTCTCGGATGTCGCCATCATTCGCTCTCCACGACATAATGTGGCGCCTTGGAATGTCACGACCCGCGATGTGACGGGAAGCTTTGAAGAGGGTTTCCAGGTTAATGGCGAGAAACTCGGTTTTTATCACTTCACGGGTTTCGATAGCGGCGCGCATCGCGTAATGGCGTCGATCAATGCGCGGCCGGCGTCGAAAATCGGTATGTTGATCGATTGGTACGAGCGTGAGACGGCCCAATTGGCATTGGATCCGCTCGCTCAATACAAATGGGCGTTCGGCGCGTATTCGAATGGCGAAAAGATCGATCCGCTTCATCGCTTGATCTATCGAGAGCGTGTCGATTTGCAAAGAGCATTTGCCGATCCATTCGATGCCAGCGGAGACGGGTACTTCGGCTGGCTGACTAAGCAGGGCGTGCTCGAATATCCGAACTTGGCCGTGAGAGATCAAGCGGATCCCGGGCTCGATATGCGCAAGCGTCAATTAACGCCGGGCTTCAGGCCCTCTCATGAAGACAATCTGGATTGGAACCGGATTCGTAATCTGGCTGCTGACGTCATGACGCGTCCGTCGCAGGCGACTCGCTATGCCAAGCGCGCATGGGAAATTTTGCGTCAGGAGGGCGTAAAAGGGGTGACTCGTCGGTTGAGTTGAAAATCGTTTTAGCGGGGCGGGGGCAATGCGAGAAAAGCGTGTTGCGAGGAAAATAAAACGACTAAAGGCCAAAATGAAACTGCAAGCAAAGTTTGCCGAAGACGGCACTGCCGGAATTTTGACGTACACCTTGCACGATGCTGGGCGGCTCAAGCCAAATGCGGAAATATTGATCGGGGTTGCAGGGCGGCAAGACATTCAGTTGCGCATGGCTCGGGCAGCAGACTTGCCGATCGATATTCATATTCACACACATCTGTTCGAAAACGGCACGTACACGCTGCAAGCAAAGGCAAAGAGCGGATGGCTGGGCAGCACGATTCGCGCGGAAACCGTTTTTAAGATCGAACATCGCAATGGACTGGCGGCGAAGGTCTCGTCTCTTCTGTCCGCGGCAGGCACGCCTCCAGTATTCGCTGGAGACTGTGATTCGTCGTACTACCCCTATGACGAGAACGGGGCGATGCCTTGGTTCGATCGGCCGGATGCGGATGAACATATTGCTGCATTGCTGCGCTCGGGCGAGATTTCAGACACTGAGGCCGGTGCGCTGCGCCAATTCGTGAAAGATGGCTTCATGATTCTCGAAGGCGTTATCGACGACGTGTTGGTCGCTGCCGTCAACGCGGAAATCGAAGATGCGATCGAGCGTAAGTACCAAAATTATGAATTTGGGACAAGTCAGCGAATCGAACATCTTCATCTGCATTATCCGAACATGCGTAAGTTGTGGCTCGATCGGCGCCACCTGCGCCTGGCCGATCTGGTATTCGGTGCTCGTGCCCGGCCGTGCCAGACGCTGACTTACATATTCGGCAGCCAGCAAGATGCGCATCAGGACACAGTGCATCTTACGCCGTTTCCCGCTGGCTATATGTGCGGCATTTGGATCGCGCTGCAGGACATCTGCGCAAATAGCGGAGAGCTTGTCGTTTATCCGGGCAGCCATCGAGAACCGCGCATTTATTTAAATGGAACGGGGTGCAATAAGGTCCGCTCGGACTGGAGCGAGTTCGGTGCCAAGATCGTGCCGAAATATCAGGAAATATCGGCGCGATATACCGCCTTCGTTTACCGCCCGAAAAAAGGCACCGTCCTGATTTGGCATGAGAACCTGTTGCATGCGGGGTCGATTCGTCTTGATCAATCGTTGCCGCGCCGCTCGGTGGTAATTCACGCGTTCGCGGATGGTGCGATCGGTTACTACGATTCAACGGGTATAGCGGCAAGCGCAGTGCCGTTCGCGGAAATTGCTGCCTTCGCTGGAAATTGACGCGCGTTATGCCGTTGATGGGTTAAGAAATACTGATATGAATATATCCAATGCCCCAGCGCTGGGTCAGGAAAGCGATTTGACCGAATTCAGGTGGTCTATTGATCATCTGGCCGTAAACGAAGATGGCGCGCTTCTCTTATTTGGTTGGGCCTTGCATGTAAAGAGCGAAATCGAGCGGCTGAATGTCGTTTGCCATGGCTCGAACGGGGAGGAATTACATTTTTCCGTCACATATGGAACTGAACGGGTAGACGTTGCGAGGGCGATGCCGGAAGTCATCCATGCAAGCGCGAGCGGATTTTATTATTTCGGACATTTACCGCTTTCAGGAAAGACGAGCGTATCGCTCAGGGTTACGTTGGCGGATGGCAGCAGCGTCACGCTTCCATCTGGCCGCGAGGTGGAAAAAAAAGCGGCCGCGTCAGGCGTTTCGAGCGCTGCAACGCGCACGCGTATTCAGGCGTATCGCTATTTGCTGGGGCGCGCGTGGCATTTCGCGGCATCGGGCCGTTTCATGGATCTAGGAACGGCTGCAGCGCGATACCTCCGCAATCGGCCTCCCAGGGTCGCGGGCGGTCTGGACGGCATCCTGCGTCGGCTGAGTAAACAAAGAGAGACGGTGCTCGTTATCGATCATGATTTAGGGGGCGGCGCGAATCAGTTTCGCAGGAAACTGATGCGCGATTTGGTTTCGTCGAACGCGCAAGTCCTGCTTCTCATCTTTCATCTACCGTCGCTGCGTTATGCGATCGAATTGCATGTAGAGAGCGAACTGGTTCGAGTCGCGGTGAATGGCGGGAGCCTTTTCACTGAACTGCAGCGTTTGCCGCTTAATCGGATTCATTATAATAATTCGGTTTCCTTCACGAGTCAGCTATCGTTACTTCATGCATTGATGTTGATTAATTTGAGTCGTGCGGTGCCGATAACGTTTTATTTGCACGATTATCACAGTATTTGTCCGTCCCATTTTTTGCTCGATAATAACGGGAAGTTTTGTAATATCCCTGATCTACAGCGCTGTGCAAATTGCCTGCCGGCGATGAGCAGTGGCCTGGTGTCGCTGTTTGCCGAGCGGGATATCGGTCTTTGGCGGAAGGTCTGGTTTGACTTCCTGACGCAGACGGCCGAAATCGTCTGTTTTTCGAATGCGAGCCTTCAACTGCTGCTGAAGGCTTATCCGCGACTTGCGGATCATCGTCGCCTGGTGGTTCGGCCGCATGACATGTCCGATTTTCCGGTCAAGCAGATAACGTTTGACCTTGATAAGCCGCTCAATATCGGCGTAGTCGGCCGAATTAACGAACATAAGGGGGCCACTATCGTCGCGGAAATGGCGGACGCGCTCGAGCGGAGGAACAAGGGCGAGCGTATCACTGTCTTGGGTGTGCTTGACGCGGCTCGAGTGTCGGGCGTTCTTCATGTAACGGGCGCTTACGAGCGGGACAAGCTGTCGGATCTCGTGGACAAACATCAGGTCAACATGATTGCGTTCACCTCGATCTGGCCAGAGACATTTTCGTTCGTTGTATCGGAAGTGATGAATTTGGGCTTGCCGATTGTTTGCTTCGATATGGGCGCACCTGCCGAGCGAATCCGATCTTATTCGCTTGGCAAGGAAATTCCATTTTGTGATGGCGCCACGCTGGTCGAGACGATCGTGGCGTTCAAGGACGAACTGCGCAAGAAGCGGCAGCTACATCGGGTGTAGCTGCGGTCCTGGCGTCGCTCAAACAATGTCGGATTGGCATTCCTTTCGAGTCAGCCAGATCAGGATGTCGCAAAGATACAGAGGAAAGGCTTCTGCTACGCCATAGATATGATTAATCATCGCGGACGTTCTCCATGGGTTTCGATAGTGGCCGGGAAGGGATGAGTGATACGGTACGGTGCATCCGGTCCCGCATCTATCCTACAACAGGCGCTTATACGTCAAAACAGCGCGGCGGCTCGTGCGCGCTGTACGCGCTGCGTCATGCAACGCCGTGCATCAGCATGCCACGCCCATGCCGCATCACGCGACGAAATAGCTGGCGTGGCAGGCCGAACAGCGGGGCGGTTTCAAGCGGGCGAGATGACGGGCGACAGCGTCTCGCGATACGCTGCAACCGCGTCACGGACGATCGGCGCGGCACGCTGCGCCGCCTCGCTGCCTGGATCGTCGAGCGCGGCAAGCAGCGCGCGCCGCATCCGAGGCTCCCAGAAGCGCCGGATATGGTCGGCAATGCCGGCCAGCGCCTCGTCGCGATCGGGCATCGATGCGAAGAATGCGCCGATCTGGTTGGCCATGTCGATCAGGTGTGCGGAATTCATTGCGTTCTCACTTACCCGTCGACACGCCCGCCGCTTCGCGGCGTTCGAGCAGGTCGAGCTGTTCGGCGGTGAAGCGCGCGTATGCGGCTTGCCAATCGGAGCGTTGCGCTACCGGCAGCACCTGTACGGCTGTCACCTTGTATTCGGGGCAATTCGTTGCCCAATCGGAGCTATCGGTCGTGATGACATTCGCGCCTGATTCGGGGAAGTGGAACGTCGTATACACGACGCCCGGTTGCATTCGCTCGGTCACGAGCGCGCGCAGCACCGTCTGGCCGGCGCGCGATTCGATGCCGACCCAGTCGCCGCTTCGTATGCCGCGTTCCCGCGCATCGTGCGGATGAATCTCGAGCCGGTCCTCATGATGCCATTGCACGTTGTCGGTGCGCCGCGTTTGCGCGCCGACGTTGTACTGTGACAGGATGCGGCCCGTCGTCAAAATCAGCGGATAACGCGGCGTGATTTTTTCTGCGGACGGGATGAACTGCGTGATCACGAAGCGCCCCTTGCCGCGCACGAAAGTGTCGACATGCATCGTCGGCGTGCCGTTGGGCGCGTGTTCGTTGCATGGCCATTGAATACTGCCGAGCGTATCGAGCTTGTCATACGACACGCCCGCGAAGGTGGGTGTAAGCCGCGCGATTTCGTCCATGATTTCCGACGGATGTACATAATCCATCGTGTAGCCGAGCGCGCGGGACAGCATCAGCGTCACTTCCCAGTCCGCATAGCCGGCAAGCGGCGGCATGACCTTGCGCACGCGCGAGATGCGGCGCTCGGCGTTGGTGAAGGTGCCGTCCTTTTCGAGAAACGACGAGCCGGGCAGGAACACATGCGCATACTTTGCCGTCTCGTTCAAAAAGATATCCTGCACGACGATGCATTCCATCGACGTCAGTGCGGCCGCGACATGCTGCGTATTCGGGTCCGATTGAACGATATCCTCGCCTTGGCAATAGAGGCCCTTGAAACTGCCGTCCAGCGCCGCATCGAACATGTTCGGAATGCGCAGGCCCGGTTCCGGCTGCAACGTCGCGCCCCACGCTGCTTCGAACTGTGCGCGCACGTTCGCGTCGCCGATGTGCCGATAGCCGGGAAGCTCGTGCGGGAACGAACCCATGTCGCATGAGCCTTGCACGTTGTTCTGACCGCGCAGCGGATTGACGCCAACGCCTTCGCGGCCGATGTTGCCGGTGGCCATCGCGAGATTCGCGATGCCCATCACCATTGTCGAGCCCTGCGCATGCTCGGTCACACCGAGTCCGTAATAGATCGCGGAGCGTCCCCGGCCCATGCCGGCGGGGCGCCCGCCGGTCGCATACAGGCGGGCGGCGGCGCGCACCTGTTCGGCCGGCACGCCGGTCACGCCGGCGCTTGCCTCGGGCGAATTCTCGGCGCGCGCCGCGAACTCGCGCCACTGCTCGTATGCACGGGCTTCGCAGCGCTCGGCGACGAAGGCGTCGTCGACGAGCCCTTCGGTGACGATCACGTGGGCAAGCGCATTGATGATGGCGACGTTGGTGCCGGGGCGCAGTTGCAGATGATGATCGGCTTTCACGTGCGGGCCATCGACGAGATCGATGCGGCGCGGATCGATGACGATCAGCTTTGCGCCTTCGCGCACGCGGCGCTTCAGGCGCGAGCCGAAAACCGGATGGCCGTCGGTGGGGTTCGCGCCGATCACGACGATCACGTCTGCGTTGCCGATCGATGCGAAGGTTTGCGTGCCCGCCGATTCGCCGAGCGTCGTTTTGAGGCCGTAGCCGGTTGGTGAATGGCAGACGCGCGCGCAGGTGTCGACGTTATTGTTGCCGAACGCGGCGCGCACCAGCTTTTGCACCAGGTAGGTTTCCTCGTTCGTGCAACGCGACGACGTGATGCCGCCGATCGAATCGCGGCCGTATTTCGCCTGCAGGCTGCGCAGCCGCGTGGCCGCATGGGCGAGCGCTTCGTCCCAACTCACTTCGCGCCACGGATCGCTGATCTTCTCGCGGATCATCGGCTTCGTGATGCGGTCCTTGTGTGTCGCGTAGCCCCACGCGAAGCGGCCCTTCACGCAGGCGTGGCCTTCGTTGGCGCGGCCGTTGCGGTGCGGCGTCATGCGCACGACCTGCGAGCCTTTCATCTCGGCCTTCAGCGAGCAGCCAACGCCGCAGTATGCGCACGTCGTGACGATCGCATGCTCGGGTTGGCCGAACTGCATGACCGATTTTTCCTGCAGCGTCGCGGTCGGGCATGCGGCGACGCATGCACCGCACGACACGCATTCGGAGGCCATGAACGATTCGCTTTCGCTGGCTGCGACGCGCGATTCGAAGCCGCGCGCGGCGATCGTCAGCGCGAACGTGCCCTGCGTTTGCTCACACGCACGCACGCACCGACTGCAGACGATGCATTTCGACGGGTCGTACGTGAAATATGGGTTGGATTCGTCTTTCGGCTCGTGCAGATGATTGGCGCAGCCGTTGCCGTAGCGCACTTCGCGCAGGCCGACGATGCCCGCCATGTCCTGCAATTCGCAGTCGCCGTTGGCGGGGCAGGTCAGGCAGTCGAGCGGATGATCGGAGATATACAGCTCCATCACGTTGCGGCGCAGCGTCTGCAAGCGGTCCGATTGGGTACGCACTTTCATGCCGGCTTCGGCCGGTGTCGTGCATGAGGCCGGATAGCCGCGCCGGCCTTCGATTTCGACGAGACACAGGCGGCACGAGCCGAACGGTTCGAGTGAATCGGTCGCGCACAGCTTCGGCACGTTGATGCCCGCCTCGACCGCGGCGCGCATGACCGACGTGCCGGCCGGCACCGTGACGGGCCGGCCGTCGATCTCGAGCGTGACGTTGGCGTCGGCGTGGCGGTGCGGCGTGCCGTAATCGGTATCGTCGAATGGCTCCCGCGCGCGTGCCTGCGCGGTGTGTTTGCATGTGCAGTGGCTCGAGCCGCAGCCGCTTTCGCGGCCGTTGAGCGTGTCGGCGGACATGGGGGCTCCTTGCGGATCAGGCCGCGGTCTTGACCGGGTTCGACGCGGCGTTCTTGCCGGCGGCGAGCCCGAAATCCTCGGGAAAGTGCTCGAGCGCGGAGAGCACCGGATACGGCGTCATCCCGCCCATCGCGCATAGCGAGCCGGCGAGCATCGTGTCGCACAGCTCGCGCAGCAGCGTGATTTGCCGCTCCGACGTGTCGCCCTGGCGAATGCGCGCGATTGTTTCGACGCCGCGCGTCGAGCCGATCCGGCAGGGCGTGCACTTGCCGCACGATTCGACCGCGCAGAATTGCATCGCGTACTCGGCGAGCTGCGCCAGATTCGATGTGTCGTCGTGCAGTACGATGCCTCCGTGACCGACGACCGCGCCGATCGCCGCGTAGGCTTCGTAGTCCAACGGCACGTCCCATTGATGCTCCGGCAGATACGTGCCGAGCGGGCCGCCGACTTGCGCGGCGCGCGCGGGCCGCCCGCTCGCGGTGCCGCCGCCGAAATCGAACAGCAGCTCACGCAGCGTCGCGCCGAACGCAAGCTCGACCAAGCCGCCTTGCTTGATGTTGCCCGCGAGTTGGAACGGCAGCGTGCCGCGCGAGCGGCCCATCCCGTAATCGCGATAGAACGCGGCGCCGCGCGCGAAGATCACGGGCGCGGTTGCGAGCGTGATCACGTTGTTGATGACCGTGGGTTGACCGAACAGGCCGGCGAGCGCGGGCAGCGGAGGCTTCGCGCGCACGACGCCGCGTTTGCCTTCGAGCGATTCGAGCAGCGCCGTTTCCTCGCCGCAGACATACGAGCCCGCGCCTTTCGCGACATGCAGCTCGAACGCGTGCGCGGAACCGAGCACGCGTTCGCCCAGCCAGCCGGCCTCGCGCGCGCGTGTGATGGCCGCTTCGAGCGTGGCGATCGCATGCGGATATTCGCTGCGCACGTAGATATGGCCGATCGTTGCTCCGGTTGCGACGCCCGCGATGATCATTCCTTCGATCAGGCAGTACGGATCGCTTTCCATGATCAAGCGATCGGAAAACGTACCCGAATCGCCTTCGTCGGCATTGCAGACGATATATTTTTGCGGCACGTTCGCGTGCCGGACGGTGCGCCATTTGATGCCGGCCGGGAATGCCGCGCCGCCGCGGCCGCGCAAGCCCGATTCGATCAGCGTTTCGCATGCGGCGTCGCCTTTCATGGCGAGCGCGTTCTTCAGGCCGGCAAGGCCGTCGTGCCGCAAGTAATCGTCAATCGACAACGGGTCGGTCAGGCCGATGCGCGCGAACGTCAAGCGCTGCTGGCGCGCGAGATACGGCAGCGCGTCGACGAGGCCGACGCAGCTTGGATGCGCGCCGCCTTTCAGCCAGCCAGCGTCGAACAGCGCCGGCACGTCGGCAGCCGACAGGTTCGCATAGCCGATGCGGCCGGCGGCCGTGCCGATCTCGACGAGCGGCTCAAGCCACAGCAGACCGCGCGAACCGTTGCGGATCAGCTCGATCGTCACGCCGCGCCGCTCGGCCTGCTCGGCGATGGCCGCGGCGAGTGCGTCGGCGCCGAGTGCGAGCGCGGACGAGTCGCGCGGCACGTAGATGCGTGTCGTCATGCTGCCCCCAGGGTTGGGGATACGGCGTTCGCGAGCAACGCGTCGAATTTTTCCGGCGTGACCTTTGCGTGCAGCACACCGTTGATCGTCATCGACGGCGATTGCGCGCATAGTCCGAGGCAGTAAACCGATTCGAGCGCGACGGCAGCCGGCACGCCGGCGTCATGCGCGTGCGGATGCGCGGTGCCGTCGCGCGTGGCGTCGAAGCGGCAGTGCGTGCGCGTTTGCGCATGCTCGGCGAGCGTTTCGCTGCCCATGCTGCGGCATGCTTCGGCGCGGCATATCTGGATTGTCACGCGCGCGGGCGGCGTCGTGCGAAAGTGATGGTAATAGGTCAGCACGCCGTGCACTTCCGCGCGTGACAAATTCAACGCTTTCGCGAGCGGCGCGACGCAGCCGGGCGGCACGTAGCCCGCATCGTCCTGGATCGCATGCAGGATCGCGACGAGCGAGCGGCCGGCGCGCGCATGGCGCTCGACGAGCGCATCGGGCGCGGGGGAAATTGGGGACATCTGTTATGCTCCTCCAAAGTCTCATATGCACTACGAATTCATATATGGTGCATCGCGACTTTGTTTTGATGGATTTTAGCCAACGATAAGCGGAAGCCTTGATGGTCGCAATAGGAAATCGGGGTGCATAATTGATTCAAGTCGAATGCGACGCCTATTTGACTGTGCGCGACAACGCGGGACGCACGGCGAGCTTGTCGGACGTGGCGCCGTTGCTCGAACTCGTCGCCGCGACGGGCAGCATCGCGCAGGCAGCGCAAACGAAGGGCCTGTCGTACCGGCATGCATGGGGGCTGCTGCGCGCGCTGGAAGCTTGCGTGGGGGGCGCGCTGATCGAAACCGCGCGCGGCAAGGGCTCGACGCTGTCCGAATTGGGGCGCGCAGTGGTGGACGCGCAACACCTCGCGCGCAACCGGCTCGACGGCAATTTGCGCATGCTCGCGGCCGAGGTCGCGAGCGAGCTGAACCGCCGGCTCGCGCAGCGTGACGGCACCTTGCGTCTGCACGCTTCACACGGCTACGCGGTGGCCGCGCTGGTGACATCGCTCGTCGACGCTCAGGCGGCGATCGATATCAAATATCGCGAGAGCGTCGAGGCCGTAAAGGCGCTCGCGCGCGGCGAGTGCGATCTGGCGGGATTTCATTTGCCGCTCGGCGCGTTTCGCGAGCCGTGCGCGCAGATCTACCGCCCATGGCTCGACGATGCGCGCCACGTGCTGATTCATCTGACGAGACGCAAACAGGGGCTGTTCGTGCCGTGCAGCAATCCCAAGCGGGTTCGCGGCTTGGCGGATCTCGCGCGTGACGACATCCGCTTTGTCAACCGTCAGCCGGGCTCGGGCACGCGCATGCTGCTGGATCTCGCGCTTCGCGCGCTCGGTATCGATCCCGGGCGGATCAACGGCTATGCATCGGCCGAACTGACTCATTCCGCGATCGCGGCGTTCGTCGCGAGCGCAATGGCCGACCTGGGCTTCGGGGTCGAGCCGGCCGCCCGTCATTTCGGGCTCGATTTCATTCCGGTTGTCGATGAGGACTACTACTTCGCATGCGAGCGGGCGCGGCTCGACGAACGGCCGCTCGCACGCGTCATGGAGTTGCTGCGCGATGTGCGCTACCACGAACAGGTCGCGCGCCTCGACGGCTATGATCCCGCCGCGTGCGGTACGCTGACGAGCGTCACGGCGGGGCTTGCCGGCATCGATCAGTGAGGCGGCCGTCACGCACGGCCGCACCGGGCGGGACGAAATTGCGGCACGGCCTTGCGTGCGGATCGCCTCCGCGAGTTGCCGAACGCAGCGTAGCTTCGGCAGCCACGGCGAGGGTTGATCTCTTCAGCGCTTTGTTGCTCAGCTATCCGAAGCGTTACTGGGGCGTATCGCCATTGTCAAACGTCCGCGCGACAAAGTCGAATACCGAGCGCAGCACTTCATTGCGATGCTCGGGCGTGGCCATTGCCCGCGCAATCAGCACCGCGCCGACAGCCGCGCATCCGATCGTCCAAGCGGTGGCGTCGTCGTGCACTTCGTTGGCGATGGCGGCTTGATAGCGCAGGATCAGCTTTTCAAACGTTTTACGAGTCGCGATATCCGCCCTTGCCACTTCCGCGCCCAGCGACGGAACCGGGCAGCCCAGCTCGGGATGGTTGACGTTTGTCTTGCTCAGGTAGTTGCGTAGCGCGGCAAGCAGTTCGGCCTTGGGGCGGCCTTCGAACGCCGAAAGCACTTTCGACATTTCGTGCTCGATGATCGCGTGCAGGAACTCCGGCTTCGAGCGGAATTGCGTGTAGAACGCGCCCGTCGTCACGCCGGCTGCCGCAGTGAGCTTGTCCATGCCGGTGTTCGCAAAGCCGTTTTGTTTAGCGAGCGCCGCGCCTGCCTCGATGAGGCGCATCCGGCTCTCTTCCTTGTGTTTCGGTGAGTAGCGCATGGGCCGTTTCCCGTTGGTTAGAGACGCAATTCGATTGACTTCATCCGAAGTATAGAATAGCGTCCGTTATCATAACGATCGCTATTTTATGCGTTCGAATGTCCCCCAATCGCCGCATGCGGCAGGCAGACGGAGTGTGTGATGACAGTCGAAAAAACCGCTTGCATTCTTTGTTCACGCAATTGCGGCCTTGTCGTCGACGTCGAAGGCGGCAAGCTCGGCAAGATTCGCGGTGACGACGAGCATCCGGTCTCGAAGGGCTATCTGTGCCAGAAGGCCGCGCGGCTTGCCTACTACCAGGATCACGACGACCGCCTGACGCACCCGTTGCGGCGCGAGCCGGATGGCAGCTTCGTGCGCGTTACGTGGGACGAAGCGATCGACGATATCGCGCGCCGTCTGCTTGCGCTGCGCGCGCGGCACGGCGGGGATGCGTTCGCGCTGGTCGGCGGCGGCGGGCAGGGCAATCATGTCGGCGGCGCATATAGCCGGCAATTGCTGGCGGCCATGCGCAGCCGCTATGCGTACAACTCGCTTGCGCAGGAGAAAACCGGCGATTTCTGGCTCAACGGCCGTTTATTCGGACACCAAGCCGCTCAAGCGCACCGCTCATCACCGGATGCACCCGATCGCCGGTATTTATCCGCCGAATATCCTGCCCGACGAGATCGAATCGGCGGGCGATCACCGCGTGCGGGCCGTGTTCGTCGATAGCGCGAATCCGCTTGTCACTTATGCGGATTCCGGCGCATACGAGCGGGCGTTCGCGAAGCTCGAATTGCTCGTCGTGGTCGACGTCGCGATGACGGAGACCGCGCGTCTTGCGCATTATGTGCTGCCCGCTGCGTCGCAATTCGAAAAATGGGAGGCAACGGGTTTCAACCTCGAGTTTCCGGAAAATGCGTTTCACCTGCGGCATCCGCTCGTCGCGCCGCTCGGCAAAGCGCTGCCGGAGCCGGAAATCTACACGCGCCTGCTCGAGCGCATGGGCGAGATTCCGCGCCGCTTTCCGCTGCTCGCGCGTATTGCGCGGCTCGAGCCGCGAGCGTCCCGGCATCTTGCGTACATGGGCGCGCTCGGCGCCGCGCTCGCATTGAACAAAGGTTGGCGGCGGCATGCCGCGTCGGTCGTCTACCGGACGCTCGGCCGTGCGCTGCCGAACCAGGCCGCCGGCGTGGCGCCGCTGTTGCCGCTCGCGATCGCTTATGCGCAGCGGCATTACGCGGCGGTGCGCCGGGCCGATCGGCCCTGAGCTGAACCGCCTGACGTCGGGCGCGCATTGCGATCCGTTGTCGCGCACGCCGTATCACAAGTACGTGCCGGTCCGGCTGAGCAAGGGCATTGTCGAGACGCAGACGCGGGCCGAGGCGCTGACACAAGCGTAATGCGGCGAGCTGTGTCGGGCGGCGCTTGCGAGGACGGCCGCGTGAGCGGCCGGCTGGTTATGCGCGGGCCTTGCGAAGGATGCCGCCGCAAACGGTTGGGCATGCTTACCGGTGCGCCGCCATTACTCGGATTGATCGGGGTGATTTCGCTTTCAGGAGATTGCGCAATGGCTTTTGTCGTGCTGGAACAATGCATTCGCTGTAAGCACACGGACTGTGTCGATGTTTGTCCAGTCGATTGTTTTCGCGAAGGACCGAATTTTCTGGTCATCGATTGCGCGCTTTGCGAACCGGAGTGTCCGGTCGATGCGATACGTTCCGAAGACGATGTGCCGGACGAGCAAAAATATTTCGTCACCCTTAACGTTGAATTGGCGAAGCATCCCCGCTGGACGCAAATCACCGCAAAAAAGCCGGCTTTCGTCGATCATGCGGACTGGGCTGGCGTGCAAGGCAAGCTCGCGCAACTGGATCGAAACGGTGCGTGACGCTCGCGAGGCCGTTGTGCGGAGCGATGCGTGCGTTTCGGCCGGTGCGGAATCATTCACCATCCGAATTCATCGGATAACGTAACGGAGATTGACATTGGGACGCGTGCTGATCGATCGCTTTGGTCGGCAAATCACTTATGTCCGCTTGTCCGTGACGGATCGCTGCGATTTCCGTTGCGTGTATTGCATGCCGGAAAACATGCGGTTCGCGCCGAATCGCGAACTGCTGACGCTCGACGAACTGGCGGCCGTCGCCGAGGCATTCGTCGCGCTTGGCGTGCGTAAGATCCGAATCACCGGAGGCGAGCCTTTGGTTCGCTCTGGATTGACGCAATGGGTTGCGCGTCTGGCGAAGCTGCCTGATCTCGGCGAGCTTGCCTTGACGACCAACGGCGCCCGTCTCGTTCGATTCGCCGTGCCATTGAAGGCGGCCGGCCTGGATCGCATCAACATCAGTTTGGACTCCCTGCGGCCGGATCGCTTCGGCGCGCTGACGCGTACTGGCCGCCTCGACGATGTGCTGGCCGGCATCGACGCAGTCAAAGCGGCGGGCTTTCGGCGCGTCAAGCTCAATAGCGTGATGCTTCGCGGTCGCAACGATGACGAAGTGCTGGATCTGCTGCGCTTTGCCCGAGCGATGCACGTGGATCTGACTTTCATCGAGGAAATGCCGTTGGGAGCGATCGATGAGCATGACCGGGCGCTCACGTTCATGTCCAGCGATGAGGTGCTCGCGCAGATTCGCCGCGAATATCCGCTGTTTCCCCTTGCCGTCTCATCCGGTGGCCCGGCGCGCTATTTTTTCATGGCGGACAGCCCCATTCGCGTTGGGGTGATATCCCCGCATAGCCGGAATTTCTGCGGCGATTGCAACCGGGTGCGTGTCACGGCAAACGGCCGTCTTCTGCTGTGTCTCGGCAATGAGCACAGCGTCGATCTGCGCGGCGTGCTGCGCGAGCATCCGGGCGATGTCGAACGGCTGCATGACGCGATCGTCGCCGCGATGCGGATCAAGCCCGAGCGTCATCACTTCGATCTGAATGCGCCGCCGCAAATCGTCCGCTTCATGAACGCCACTGGAGGATAGGAAACGCATGTCCGCGCACGCTTTAGAAACCGTACTGTCCGTTCATCATTGGAATGACACGTTATTCAGCTTCAAGACCACTCGCCATCCTGGATTTCGATTCAAGACGGGACAATTCGTGATGATCGGCCTTGAAGTCGACGGGAAACCCTTGATGCGCGCCTATAGCGTGGTTAGTGCGCCGTATGAGGATCATCTGGAGTTCTACAGTATCAAGGTGCCCGACGGCCCATTGACGTCCCGGTTGCAGCATCTGCGAACCGGGGACTCGTTGCTTGTCGGGCGCAAGTCGACAGGATCGCTGATCATCGACAACCTCAAGCCGGGCAAGCGCCTTTATTTGCTTTCGACCGGAACTGGCCTGGCGCCGTTCATGAGCGTGATTCGCGATCCGGATTTCTACGAAGCCTTCGACAAAATCATTTTGACGCATGGCGTGCGCTGGACGAGCGAACTGGGCTACTTCGATCACATCACCGCCGAATTGCCCGAGCATGAATACTTCGGACAACTCGTGCGCGACAAGCTGCTCTACTATCCGACTGTCACGAGAGAAGCTTTCACGCGCCAGGGGCGGCTGACCGATCTGATCGAATCGGGCAAGCTGTTCGATGAGATTGGCCTGCCGCCGCTGAATCCGCGCCATGACCGCGTGATGATTTGCGGAAGTCCGGGCATGATCACCGATCTCGTCGAGCTGTTGGATCGACGCAGATTCGTGGAAGGGACTAGCCATGCGCCGGGCGATTATGTGATCGAGCGGGCGTTCGTGGAGAAATGACGCGGTGTGATTTTCTTTCGAAAGGAACGCGGATAGATGAACCAGAGGGGAAATGCGAGCGGTTTCGATGGAGACAGATGATTCGGCACCGCTCGACATTCAATGGATTGGAACGGCCATGACGCGTGCGTAATTAGTATTTGATCATAATGGCATTATTGGTGAAGGTTATTTGTGAACAACGGTTGTTAACCGTTGCAACCACTACTCCATTCATGATGATGGAATTGAGACTGATGGTGGCGGACGAAACTATGCCGGAGTCGTTGGTTAAGGTCAGGGCATTTCCATTTTGACTGATATATGCGGTTCTTCCTGGATATGTGCATCCAGTGCCACAAATATAAGCTCCGGCGACTACCGTATATCCTGCTTCGTTCACCAGACATTCGGCGCGAGCGGTGCCCATTGCTGTAAGGCACAGTAAAAAAATCAGATTCTTCATGACAAGCCCCCTATATATTAAGAGTCGCTAACACAAGTCATCCACGAATCGCGAGCAGATAACGGCAGCGGCCAGGGAGAGCAACGCGAGATGAATGTCGAGCCGGCGTTCGAAGCGAATGCGCAGCTTGCCGAAACCGGCAAACCAAGCATGGGTGCGTTCGACAACCCAACGATGCCGTCCGAGCCGCTCCTTGCTTTCCACCCCGCGACGCGAAATACGTGCCGTGATGCCGCGTTGCCTCAGATACTGCCGACAGCGAGCAAAGTCGTAGCCCTTGTCCGCGTGCAGTTTGCCGGGGCGTTTGCGCGGTTGAACTGTCAGGCCCGGCACCGGCGGGATAGCATCAATCGTCTGCTCGAAGGCGACCGAATCATGCCGGTTGGCACCCGTGACCGTGATGGCCAGAGGCACGCCGCGCGCATCTACAATGAGGTGTCGTTTCGATCCGAGCTTGCCCCGGTCCGTCGGGTTGGGGGCGGTTTCCGGGCCCCCCGGGGGCTGGAAACGCTGGCGCCATCGATGCTCGCCCGTTCCCAATCAATCTGGTCATGCTCACGCAACCGGCGCAACATCGCCAGATGCAGCTTGCCCCACACGCCTGCCGCTTGCCAATCCCTCAGTTTTCGCCAGCAGGTCATGCCGCTGCCGAAGCCCAGTGCCTGCGGCAGGTCTTCCCAGGGAATGCCGGTCTGGAGAACGTACAGAATTCCGTTCAATGCCGCCCGGTCGTCTACCGTACGACGCCGACCGCCCTTGGGCGAGGGCGTGAAAACTGGAATCAACGGTTCCAGTGCCGCCGATAACTCGTTGCTGATTTTGTGTCTTGCCATTCCGCAAGCATATGGCCTTGGAGATCGGGCGTCCATGTGGTGTTAGCGACTCTTATTATAAACATTGTTTCGTCCCTCATAAGCTGATACAGCCAATTGAAGAGCAATGTTGCTTCTTTAGTGGCATTTTTTTGGAGGAATCATGAACGAGCAAGTCAAAATCGTTGAAGAAGATGCAAAACTGCTTGAAGCCGAGCAAATTTCGGAAGAAGAAGTGACGTTCTCGCTCAGCCAGATTCTGTCGAACAAGGAATGGCAGGAGTAAGCACCCTCGTTTTTTAGGGTGAATGCAGCCATATCCCGGGAATGGCTGCATTTTCATCCATTTTATGTTCTTTGATTTTATAAATTCCGCAAGGCGAGCACGACAAATTACCAGTTCG
This sequence comes from Burkholderia sp. TSV86, assembly GCF_001522865.1. Classification (GTDB taxonomy): domain Bacteria; phylum Pseudomonadota; class Gammaproteobacteria; order Burkholderiales; family Burkholderiaceae; genus Burkholderia. The sequence continues at coordinate 32,354 of NZ_LOWB01000035.1, forward strand.
CCTTTGAATTCAACCATTGCAAATATATAAAGATGAATTCTGCGATATTCGGTGATTTTCTTGAAAAAGCGAGGAGCTCAGTTCGCGAAATATCGACTGAATATGCGCAGGAGCTCCTAGCCACATATGTTCCATTTTTTGATGTTCGTGAGGAGAGCGAGGTTGATCAGGGAATAATCCCCGGCGCTCAGGCGTGCGGGCGGAGCTTTTTGGAAATGAGGGTTACCGAGCAGGTACCCGATCTCGGCTTACCGGTGGTCGTCTATTGCGCGAGCGGTGTTCGTTCGGTGGTCGCTGGGGCCTCCCTGCGCGCTCTAGGATATACAAACGTCATGTCACTCGCGGGTGGTCTAGCCGCCTGGAAAGCAGAGGGCCTACCGGTCGTCAAAGGTGCTTCGCTAAGCAGTGGCGAGCGCAATCGGTATGGTCGCCAAATCATTTTGCCGCAGGTCGGCATTGATGGTCAGGCAAAGCTCAAACGCGCTAGGATCCTCGTGATCGGAGCTGGTGGGCTGGGTGCGCCATGCCTGCAATACCTCGCGGCGGCAGGCGTAGGGACGATCGGAATCGTGGACCATGACAGTGTCGACCTGAGTAATCTGCAACGGCAGGTGATCTACGGTGTTCAGGATATTGGCAAGCCAAAGGTGTCGGCCGCTCGAGATCGACTGCTGGCGATGAACTCAGATGTGCGCGTGAGCACGTTTGCCGACAAATTTGACGCCGCGAATGCCCTGTCTATTTGCCGGGATTTCGACATTCTCATCGACTGCACAGACAATTTTACTGCCCGATATTTGGTTAACGATACTGCCATCACGTTGAATTTGCCGGTGATACATGGCGCTGTTTTTCAATTCGAAGGTCAGGTCGCCCTACTCAATCACGGTCACGGCCCCTGCTATCGCTGCATTTATCCCGAGTCACCGCCCTCGGAAATCGCACCAACATGCTCGGAGGCGGGGGTGATCGGTGTGGTGCCAGGCGTTATTGGTACGTTGCAGGCTGCCACGGCGATCAAGCTCGTTTTGGATCTGGACGTCGAGCCCGGTTTTTCGCTGATTTATCACGCGCTCGATGACGCATTCAGCAAACGTAAACTTCGAGCGCGGGCGAATTGCACGTGCCGATCCGGCAACGAGACAGTAATACCGAAGGTCTAACATACCGAAGCGGAGGCGCTGTGCCCCAACGTTCAGTTCTGATTCTCGATGATTTTTACGACGAGCCGATGGCAGTTCGCGACTTGGCATTAAGCCTAGAATTTCGTCCCAAAGACGACGCAATGTACCCCGGCGGCGAAGCCTATTCAAACGCAATGGACTGGGAGAGCGTTCGCCAAAGAATTATCGGAGAACTGGGAGTGGGTTCCGTCGAAACGCCGATTCCCGGGAAAAACTTTGCGCAAGGTAAGTTCCGACTCGCAATGAAGCAGCACGAGAAAACGCGTCCCGACGCCGTTCACCAGGATACGCAACGTTACTCGGCCATCGTTTATCTAGCACACGACGCCGACTGCGTGGGGGGCGTCGGTCTGTATCAGTGTAAGCTAAGTGGACAGACGTCGATGAATCTAAAATGGTTCAATACGTTGAGCGAGAAATTCGGCGTCGGTATTAAAGATCCGGCTTTCGCCCCATTGGTGAAAAACTACTGCCTCGACTGGTCAAATTGGACGCAAATAGGAGAACTTCCAATGCGTTTCAATCGTTTGATCGTCTTGATGGCTCGCTGCTTTCATGCGTCCACGGGCATTTTTGGAAATGATGCTGCATCCGGACGTCTCACTCAACATTTTGAGATTTATCTATAAATGCCGCTAATCAACGTTTCCCTCCCCACTTCGATTTTCAGAGAGCGAAATCTTGAAATCGAAGCCGAGAATGCCAACGATCTTTTTGTCAAAATTAGAAAATCGAACCCAGCTGTATTCGACGCTTTGTTTCGCGAGCGCAGTACCGGCATCGTGCCGAAAGCCTTCGTGGCCATCTTTCTGAATGGTGAGCAGGTTTTTGCAATCGAAGGTCCGCTCAATGACGGAGACCGGGTGTCCTTCGATGTCGCGATCGCGGGTGGCTGACACATGGACGCAAGGAAACTACAACAGGTCTATCTTCGAGCGATGTATACCGGCGCTCCAGCAACGGTCTCCTCTGAAGAGGATGCGTTCTTTATCGCACAATCTTCTGCGGAGCGTTTGATTGTCGAACATGCGGCCCGCATCCGAAATCTGCGGACCGTACTGCACGACGATATGCGTCTTCTCAAAAAGGTCCTGGACAAAGCGTCGCTTTTGCCTCACGTGAAGGCTTACGCGGAATCAGATCTATTTTGGATGCATCGCGGCCGCACGCTCATCGAAGACTTCTGCCTGTACTTTGTTGAGCACACATCGGCCACACCAGTACATAAGTTGCTGGCCTGCATTGAGGGCGTGTGTTCGGGACTATCCATTAAGACTGCAGTCGCTTCACCTTGGGACGAACACGATATGCAGCAACGCGGCGATGTTACTACGGAAACCTTTCTCGCACCGTTCTCTTTGCCCTTCAAGCAGATTTTCGACTCCAAGTCTGACTTTCAACCGACAAAGCAGCCGGTTACCTGCGTGATCCGAAAATCCGGCGCAAAGATCAACGTGAAATTCATAAAGGACTAGACATGCAGAAAATTGGTCTAGGACTCGACTATCAGCACAGACAAAGCTACAGTCTGTCGCTCGGAGATTTGTTGCATTCACTCGCACCACGTTTGTCCCATGTGTCGATTGTTGGTTTAGTGACAGATGACGACGTGCGCGACTTTAAGGCAATGACCGCACTCCCGATTCTACATCATTTCACGGGAGTCGCGCCTGGCGGGGCAGACGGCATAAATCTCGTCAATCTGAAAAGACAGTGCGAAATTAGTAGCGCGCTTGACGCGGTCTGGTGTCTGGAAGACATCGGTATCTGGCATATTGGCCCGTACAACATACCGTACTTCGCGCCACCGGTGCTTTGCCGTGAGGTCTTGGACCAGACCATCAATGGTCTTCGCCGTCTCAAATGCGAAGCCCCGGTGCCCTTTTTGGTTGAATTGCCGTCGTTCAGTTTTCTCGCTGGCGACATGACACTCGAGCATTTCTTCGGCGAACTGCTTGCTGAGACAGACTGCGGGATGGTACTTGACGTCAGCCATGTCTTCTCTTACGCGATCTATTGCAACAAAGATCCACTTGAAGTTTTGCGTGCGCTGCCGCTTGATCGCGTGATAGAGATTCACATTGCCGGAGGGAGTGTTCACCCAGAGCACATATGGCGCTATCGAGATACCCACGTGGAGCCGATTGTGGAGCAAGTCATTCCGATCCTTGCGGCTGCGATTGATCACTGTCAAAACCTGCGAGCGATTACATACGAAATAGGACTAGGCATTTCGCTCGATCTTGTCGATCGAGAAATCACGCGACTGCAAGTCATTGCGGAGGCGAAACGCTTCGTACCCCGCCTAACTAAGACCATGCCGATATGAACGCCAATCTAATTGTGGCCTCGGCGCTTTCACTAAACGGAGCCGGTTGCCGAATCGCGGTATACGACGATACGAATAGCCGCGCCTTTAGGCGCATACAGGACGTGCTCGATCCGGATGAGCACGTGCGCCGTATAACAGGTTGCTCATCTTGAATTTCGGCAACTCGATAGAGCCAGCGCTAGCCTTAACTTCCTGGGCAGCTTGCGTTAGCGCTTCTAATTGACATCACCCAATCCGACCGATGCCGCCGTTGCAGTCGTATCGATGGAAAGTTCATCCTTGCGCCATAAAATCTGTCGACTAGGAATTTATTGTAAGAATTTTGAGAAAATGATTATATTCATCTCATTCACAATAGATTTTTCATGAGCATATCCAAGCTGCGAAAGTGTGTAGGTTCGTTTTGAAAATTCTCTATATGCCCAGCTGAATCGATCGCCGTAATCGGATGTGGTTGATTCAATATTTGCCCGTATCGATCTAATAATTGCCGGCGTGTATCGTCGAATTAAGCGAATACTTCAATTCGCATCACGGATGCAGGATTGTTGAGGCGATTGTTTCGGCCTAAGAAATTGATTCGATTCGGAAAAATGCATTAGTACAATGATTTCCCCCTGGTGAAGAAATAGGGGGGCGCTTGATTCGAATTAATTAATATAGGGGACTGATTATGAAACTTTGCCGTCATGTACTCCGCGAATTGTCCGTCGCGCTCGCCGCGTTGTGTATTCAGGCGGGGCCGTCGTATGCCCAATCCACGCCCGGCATTCCCGATCCGGCGGCGGTTGGTTTGACGCCGGGAATCGGGCAGAACGGCGCGCCGACCGTATCGGCCTGTTTTTATAATTACCGCACCGGCGTCGTTGCCGGTTTTCCTACTCAGATCGCGTCGGGTTGGATCGAAACCAATCAACGCAACAACCCGGCATGTACTGCGCCGGGAGGGTTGCCGAGCCCCAATTGGGAGGAAATGACGTATTTCCGCGATATGCCCATAGGCTCGACCATTTCCGCGTGCTGGAGTTTTTCGTGGCCATCTGATTGGCAGCCGATCGGGTATGCCGCCGATCCATCGAAGTGCGGTTATTGGCCGGGCGGACAGATTCCGGGCGCGCAGCCCAATGTGGTTTTTTTGAAGCGAGTTCGATGACGCTGGCGCGCCCGGCGCTCAAGCGCCGGGGATGGGTGAACCGCCCCGAGTTTTGTGGAGGCTCCAACTCTTGAGAGAATGGAGCCATGAACAAGAAGCCAAGCAAGTTTTC
>NZ_LOWB01000036.1 GCF_001522865.1 Burkholderia sp. TSV86
CCCGCCTGCGCCGCGCCGCGGCGAACCTGTTCGCCGCGGCGCGGTCGAATTCACCGCCGTATCCCGTTTCGCCCCGATCCACAAGGCATCCGGACGAACAGTTATACTTGAACGTCGTTCGCTCGTCCCGTTGCTCCCGCGACAGCCAAGCGCTTTCCGATCGTACCCAACTCTATGCGTATGAAATTGAAGAACATCGGCCTGATTGCCGCGGGCCTCGCAACCGGCGTCTTCGCGACGCTGCAGATTTCCGCGTCGGCCGAGCAGGCCGCAACGCCGGTCGCCGCGCCGCTGCCGCTCGATCAGTTGCGCCTCTTCGCCGAGGTGTTCGGGCAAATCAAGCGCGAATACGTCGAGCCCGTCGACGACAAAAAGCTGCTGACCGCCGCGATCAAGGGCATGGTATCGAGCCTCGATCCGCATTCGTCGTTTCTCGACAAGACCGATTACCAGGAATTGCAGGAACAGACGAAGGGCCGCTTCGCCGGCCTCGGCATCGAAATCTCGCAGGAAGACGGGCTCGTCAAGGTGAGCTCGCCGATCGAGGATACCCCCGCGTTCCGCGCCGGCATCCGCCCCGGCGACCTGATCACGCGCATCAACGATCGCCCGGTGCGCGGCATAACGCTCGACAAGGCCGTCAAGCAGATGCGCGGCGAACCGGGCACGAAGGTCACGCTGACGATCTTCCGCAAAAGCGACGATCGCACGTTCCCCGTCACGGTCACGCGCGCGATCATCAAGGTGCAGAGCGTGAAGGCGAAGCTGCTCGATCAGGGCTACGCGTATGTGCGCATCACGAGCTTCCAGGAGCGCACGACGCCCGATCTCGCCGCCAAGCTCGAGGACATCGCGCGCCAGCAGCCGAATCTGAAGGGCCTGATTCTCGATCTGCGCAACAACGGCGGCGGTCTGCTGCAAAGCGCGGTCGGCGTCGCGGGCGCGTTCCTGCCGCCGGATTCCGTCGTCGTGTCGACCAACGGCCAGATCCCCGATTCGAAGCAGGTCTACCGCGACAATTTCGACAACTACCGCCTGCCGACATTCGACACCGATCCGCTGAAGAATCTGCCGGCGATCTACAAGACCGTGCCGATGATCGTGCTGACCAACGCGTACTCGGCGTCGGCCTCGGAGATCGTCGCGGGCGCGTTGCAGGACGCGCACCGCGCGACCATCATGGGCAAGGCGACGTTCGGCAAAGGCTCGGTGCAGACAGTGCGGCCGATGACGGCGGACAGCGCGCTGCGCCTGACGACCGCGTACTACTACACGCCGAGCGGCCGCTCGATCCAGAACAAGGGCATCGTGCCGGATATCCCGGTCGATCAATTCGCGGACGGCGATCCGGACGACGCGCTCGTCACGCGCGAGGTCGATTACACGAACCATCTCGCGAACACGCAGGACCCGAACGAAAAGAAGGAACTCGAGGAACGCGAACAGCGCCGGATGGAGCAACTGCGCATTCTTGAGGAGCAGAACGACAAGAAGACGCCTGAAGAGCGGCAGAAGGATCGCGACCGCAAGCCGGTGGAATTCGGCAGCGCCGACGATTTCATGATGCAGCAAGCGCTCAACAAGCTCGAAGGCAAGCCGTTCCAGCAATCGAAGATGCTCGCCGCCGATAGCGCGGCCTCGAAGGACACGGCCGGCAAGACGGCGGCTTCGGCGGCGAAGGGCGCGTCGGCGGCCAAGGCGGCACCGAAAACGGCGCCCAAGCCCGCGTCGGCGCCACAGTAAGCCGCAGCGTGTAAGCGTCCGGCTCGCGCACGGGCCATCGCGGCAAGCCGCCGCGATGGCCCGTTTTCTTTGCGCGCCTAAAATAAGCCCACACCGATTCTCCGCCCTCGCGCCCGCTCACCATGAATGACGATCAACTTCTGCGCTACTCGCGCCACATCCTCGTCGACGAAATCGGTATCGAAGCGCAGCAGCGCTTTCTCGATGCGCACGCGCTTGTCGTCGGCGCGGGCGGCCTCGGTTCACCCGCGGCGATGTATCTTGCCGCGGCGGGCGTCGGCACGATCACGATCGTCGACGCCGACACGGTCGATCTGACGAACCTGCAGCGGCAAATCCTGCACGCGACGGGGTCGGTTGGCCGCAGGAAGGTCGAATCGGCGCGCGACACGCTCGCACGCCTGAATCCCGACGTAAAGGTGAACGCGCTCGCCGAGCGCGTTGACGATGCATGGCTAGAGGCGCACGCCCCGCGCGCGAGCGTCGTGCTCGACTGCACCGACAATTTCGCGACCCGCCACGCGATCAACCGCGTCTGCGTCGCGCACCGCGTGCCGCTCGTCAGCGGCGCGGCGCTGCGTTTCGACGGGCAGATCAGCACGTTCGACTTCCGCGATCCGGGCTCGCCGTGCTACGCGTGCGTGTTCCCGGAGGACCAGCCGTTCGAGGAGGTGGCATGCGCGACGATGGGCGTGTTCGCGCCGACGGTCGGCATCATCGGCACGATGCAGGCGGCCGAGGCGCTGCGCGTGATCGGCAATATCGGCACGACGCTCACCGGCCGGCTGATGATGCTCGATTCGCTGCGCATGGAATGGAATACGATGAGAATCGCGCGGCAGCCGGATTGCGCGGTATGCGGCGCGGGCGGCACGCACTGACGCGGGCCGCGCGTCGCCACGGCGATCAGCGCACGCAAGCGCGCCGACGCAACGCAAACAACGCGGCACGCCGCGCACGCTTTGGCGCATTGGGCGATAACGACGCTGCCGCAACGAAGCCGGCGCGGCACGCCTATGCCGACACAGCCAACGCAGACAGTCAACCGTCCGGCGATCGCCCGCGGTCATCTCGGCAACCGCCACCATCGGCCACCATCGCGGTAATCACGATACTCGCCGATACTCGCAGCGATCAGATCACGCCGAAGCCCGACGAGCGTCCGTCACGCACACGACGCCTACGCCATGCACGCCCACGCTCAAGCCGCGACATCCGCCTTCGGCTCCGCGCTCGCGAGCCGCTGCAACGCCGCCTGCACCTCCTCCGGCTCGAATGCCGCGAGCACATCCGCGGTCGGCTTCTCGAGCGCCTTCAGATGCGCACGCAGGATCTCCTGCTTGACGACGAGCAACTGGCTCGGATGCATCGAGAACTCGGTGAGCCCCATGCCGAGCAGCAGCCGCGTGAGCGCCGGATCGCCCGCCATCTCACCGCACACCGATACCGGCACGCCCGCGCGCTTGGCCTCGCGCAGCGTGAAGGCGATCAGATGCAGCACCGCCGGATGCAACGGGTCGTACAAATGGGCGACCGCGTTGTCCGCGCGATCGATCGCGAGCGTGTACTGAATCAGATCGTTCGTGCCGATCGACAGGAAATCGAAGCGCTTCAGGAACAACGGCAGCGCGATCGCCGCGGCCGGAATCTCAATCATCGCGCCGACGCGCACGTTCGGATCGTAGGCCAGCCCCGCCGCATCGAGTTGGCGCTTCGCCTCGTTGATGAGGTCGAGCGTCTGATCGATCTCTTGCGCGTGCGCGAGCATCGGCACCAGGATCTTCACCTGCCCGAACGCCGATGCGCGCAGCATCGCGCGCAACTGCGTGAGGAACATCTGCGGCTCCGACAAGCTCCAGCGGATCGCACGCAGGCCGAGCGCCGGGTTCGGCGCGGTCTCGTAGCCTTCGTCGTGCGCGTCGAGCGGCTTGTCCGCACCGACGTCGATCGTGCGGATCGTCACGGGCTTGCCATGCATCAGTTCGACCGCGCGCTTGTACGCGGCGAACTGCTCCTCTTCCTCCGGCATCTGGTTCTTGTGATTCATGAACAGAAACTCGGAGCGGAACAGACCGACGCCGACCGCGCCCGCATCGACGGCCGCTTTCGCGTCGTCGGGCAGCTCGATGTTCGCGAGCAGGTCGATTTTCGCGCCGCACAGCGTGAGCGCCGGCGAGAACTTCAGCCGCTGCAGCTTGCGCTGCTCGAGCGCCTTTTCCGATTGCCGGTACGAATACTCTTCAAGCACGATCGGCGCCGGATCGACGATCACGATCCCGGCGTCGCCGTCGACGATGATGAGATCGTCCTGGCGAATCAGTGCGCTCGCGTGCTGAACGCCGACCGCGGCCGGAATGCCGAGGCTGCGCGCGACGATCGCCGTATGCGACGTGCGCCCGCCGAGATCGGTGACGAATGCCTGAAACGACTGCGTCTTGAACTGCATCATGTCGGCGGGCGCGATATCGTGCGCGACGACGATCATCTCGTCGCGGCTCTTCGCCGCCTTGTCGAGCGCCTGCGCGGCCGACGGCGCGCCCGCCAGCGCTTTCAGCACCCGCTCGACCACTTGTTCGATATCGGCCTTGCGCTCGCGCAGATATTCGTCCTCGATATCGTCGAAGTGGCTCGCGAGCACGTCGAGTTGCTCGGTCAACGCCCATTCGACGTTATAGCGGCGGGTGCGGATCAGATCGATCGTTTCCTGCACGAGCATCGCGTCGCCGAGGATCATCGCGTGCACGTCGATGAACGCGGCCACTTCGCTCGGCGTATCGTGAGTCAGGTCGGCGCGCAGCGCATCGAGTTCGCCGCGCACGGCGCCCAGCGCCGCCCGAAAGCGCGCCACCTCGGCGTCAATCTGATCGGCTTCGATCAGATAATGCGCGACGTCGAGCGCCGCCGGCGCGATCAGATACGCGCGTCCGATCGCGATACCTCTTGAAACGGGAATGCCCTGCAGCGTGAAGGACACGCGCACCTCCTAAAGACGTGAGCCGCGACGCACCGTCGCGATGCGCTTATGACCCCGGCTGACGATTATAAATTCCACACCCCGCGCGCGGCTGCATGCGGCGCAACATGACAGCCGGTTAAGTACGCCAGAAACGAACGCATGGCGAAAAAAATGCCGCGGCGGCGCGCGGCATCTTTTCGAAATAATGCAGCGGCTGGCCGGCCGGTTACTGACCTTCGCCGAATTTGTCGGCGATCAATTTAAGCAGTGCGTCCATCGCCTCTTTCTCGTCCGGCCCGTCCGTCTCGATCGTCACCGTGCTGCCGATCCCGGCAGCCAGCATCATCACGCCCATGATGCTCTTCGCGTTGATCCGGCGACCGTTGCGCGTCATCCAGACTTCCGACTGAAAATTGCCTGCGAGCTGCGTGAGCTTGGCCGACGCGCGCGCATGGAGCCCCAATTTATTGACGATGGTCGTTTCTTGTTGAAGCATGGTGTTCCAATGAGGTCAAAACGAGCTTGCGGCCTGCCAGCCAGCCGCACGGTGCGATTGCCGCGAGCCGCTCAATGCGGCTCTTCGGCGCGCGCTTTCGGTTCAGGCGGAATCGGCGCGCATTCGCCGCAGCCGAACGTGCCCGACCGCGGCGGCGGCGTGCCCGCCGCGATTTCGTGGATTCCCTTCGTCGAGCCGGCGAGCGCCTTGTCGACGAGCGTATCGAGCGGCGTCGTGCGGTAGCAGACCGCGCGCACCAGCATTGGCAGATTGACGCCCGCCAACACTCTGACGCCGTCGACCTTCGCGAGTTGCCCTGCAATGTTCGCGGGCGTCGCGCCGTACATGTCGGTCAGCACGAGCACGCCGTTGTCTTCCTTCAGGCGCGCAAGCTCCGCATGCGCGAACGCCATGACCTGGACCGGGTCGCTGCTTGGCTGCACGTCGATGCAACCGATGCGCGCGGGCAGCCCGCCGTAGATGTGCACGATACAGTCCCGCAACGCGGCAGCGAGCGGCGCATGCGCAATGATCAGAATGCCTGCCATGTCAACCTCCGCCGAACCGCCATCCACCGCCCCGAAACGAATTCCGTCGACGAAAAAGAGCTGGCCGCCCTTTGCAGGCGCGGCGAACGAAGTAAGCGTGAGGGTCGTTTCATATCAGCCTTACAACGAGTTCGGCCCGACCGCCGGGCCTCGCGCACAATAACGTGCCGGCGAGCGGGCATTGTAGCAGGCCGGTCGACCATGCCGGCGGCGATGGACCTGCGCGTGCGCCGCCGGACCGAGGGTGCCAAAACAGACGCTAGCGAGCCGCCTGCTCCAGCGCGTCGACAAACATCGACGCAACGTCGAACCCCGTCTGATCCATGATTTCCCGAAAGCAAGTCGGGCTCGTGACATTCACTTCGGTCAACGCATCGCCGATCACGTCCAGGCCGACGAGCAGCAGCCCGCGCGCCGCGAGCACCGGTGCGAGCGCGGTCGCGATCTCGCGGTCGCGCGCGCCGAGCGGCTGCGCGACGCCGACGCCGCCCGCCGCCAGATTGCCGCGCACCTCGTTGCCCTGCGGAATCCGCGCGAGCGAATACGGCACCGGCTCGCCGCCGATCAGCAGGATCCGCTTGTCGCCCGCGCTGATCTCCGGAATGAATTTCTGCGCCATCACGGTGCGCGCGCCGTCGTGCGTCAGCATCTCGATGATCGAGCCGAGATTCATTCCGTCCGGTTTCACACGGAACACGCCCATGCCGCCCATGCCGTCGAGCGGCTTGATGATCACGTCGCCATGCTCGGCGTGGAACGCGCGCAGCCGGGCAGCGTCGCGCGTGACGAGCGACGGCGCGACGAACTGCGCGAACTCGCCGATCGCGAGCTTCTCCGAATGGTCGCGAATCGCCTGCGGCCGGTTGAATACGCGCGCGCCCGCACGCTCGGCGAGTTCGAGCAACCATGTCGACGTCACGTACTCCATGTCGAACGGCGGATCCTTGCGCATCAAGATCGCACCGAACGACGGCAGCGCGCGCGCCTCGCGCGCGCCCGCTTCGTACCAGCGCTCGCGATGCAAATCGGCCGTCTCGCCAACGATCGTCACGCGATACACGTCCGCCTCGACGCCCGCGCCGGTCCATGCGAGCGCGCGCGGCTCGCACGCATACACCGCGTGCCCGCGCCGCGCCGCCTCCGCGATCATCGCGTAGGTCGAATCCTTGTAGATCTTGAAGCGCTCGAGCGGGTCGGCGATAAAGAGAATGTCCATGCGTACCTGATGCGGAAAAGGCGGCGTCACACCTGGATGGCTTCCGGGTCAGTCTTCTCGAGTTCGACCGACGACGCGATGAGCGCAAGCCGCGCGACGACGCCATACATATAGAAGCGGTTCGGCGGCGCCACGCCCGGCTTCGCGTGCGTATCCGGCAGCGCCGTGTGTTCGAAGCCGAGCGGCACGTAATGCATGCCGGGCGCGTTCAAATTCTGGTCGCGATCGCGCGCGCCATGTGTGCGATAGAACCCGCCCACGACATAACGGTCGATCATGTAGACGACCGGCTCGGCCACCTCGTCGCCGATCCGCTCGAACGTATACACGCCCTCCTGCACAATCACGTCGCGCACCGGCACGCCTGCCTTCGATTCGGCCATTTTCACGCGCTCGGGCTTCGACAGCCGGCCGATCTCCGCCGCGTCGTGCACGGTCATCACGCCACGGCCCGCCGTGCCCGCGTCGGCCTTCACGACAACATACGGCCGCTCGCCGATTCCGTACTCGCGGTACTTGCGCGCGATCTTCTTGAGCACCGCGTCGATCGCTTCGGCAAGCGCATCGCCGCCGCTGGGCGCGTGCCAGTCGACGCCCTCGACGGGCGCGAAATACGGATTGAGCATCCACGGATCGACGCCGACCATCTTCGCGAATTTCTTCGCGACGTCGTCATAGCACGAAAAGTGCGTCGACTTGCGGCGCACCGCCCAGCCGGCATGCAGCGGCGGCAGCAGATACTGCTCGTGCAGATTTTCCAGCACGCCCGGAATGCCCGCCGACAGATCGTTGTTCAGCAGGATCGAGCACGGATCGAAATTCTTCAGGCCAAGGCGGCGCGGCGTGCGCTCGAGCGGCTCGAGCACGATCCGCTGGCCGTCGGCGAGCGTGATCGGCGTGATGTCGACGATGCTTGGATCGAGCGAGCCGAAACGCACGTTCAGGCCCGCCTGGCGCATGATCGTCGCGAGGCGCGCGACGTTCTCGAGGTAATACGCATTGCGCGTCGGCAGCTCGGGAATCACGAGCAACCCCTTCGCGTCCGGGCAGATTTTCTCGATCGCCGCCATCGCCGCCTGCACCGCAAGCGGCAACACTTCGGCAGGCAGATTGTTGAAGCCGCCCGGAAAGAGGTTCGCATCGACAGGCGCGAGCTTGAAGCCCGCATTGCGCAAATCGACCGAGCAATAAAACGGCGGCGTGTGCTCCTGCCATTCGAGCCTGAACCAGCGTTCGATCGCAGGCGTGGCGTCGAGGATCTTACGCTCGAGTTCGAGCAGCGGGCCATTTAACGCCGTAACGAGATGGGGAACCATGTGTGACTCGCGGACGGGAGAAAAAAGATTGTAGAGCAATTGCCTGCCGCATTTGGGGATTGTTCCCGCAAACACAAGATATGACCGAATGTTTGTCGCTATTAACCTGATTGAGTGCAGGGGTATGCCTAATACCGTATCCGCAAGCGCGCCGGGCGGCGCGAAAAGCAGGCCGCGGCCCCGAAAAAAAACCCGCCGGAAGGCGGGTCGAAATCGCTGCGCTCATACTGGTGCATGCGGCGGCCAAGGTGCATACGATTGGCCGCCGCCGGCCCGGAACATTTGGCCGCGCCGGTCAATCATTCGACGTGCTCGCCGTGCAGAATCACGTCGAGCCCTTCGCGCTCCTCCTCCTCGGTCACCCGCAAGCCGATGACGAGATCGATGAGCTTCAGCAGGATAAAGCTGACGATGCCGCTGTAGACCAGCGTAATCGCGACGCCCTTCGCTTGCAGCAGCAGGCTGCCGTCCGCGCCGCCGATATCCTTCACCGCGAACACGCCCGTCAGCAAAGCGCCGAGAATGCCGCCGACGCCGTGCACGCCGAACGCATCGAGCGAATCGTCGTAGCCGAGCTTCGACTTGAGCCACGTTGCCGACCAGAAGCAGACGACGCCCGCCGCGACGCCGATCGCGAGCGCCCCCGCGACGCCGACGAAGCCGGCGGCCGGCGTGATCGCCACGAGCCCCGCCACCGCACCCGACACGATGCCGAGCACCGACGGCTTGCCCTTGGCGATCCACTCCGCGAACATCCAGCCAAGCGCCGCGCACGCGGTGGCCACTTGCGTCGTCAGCATCGCGAAACCGGCGCGGCCGTCGGCCGCGACCGCCGAGCCGGCATTGAAGCCGAACCAGCCGACCCACAGCATCGAGCCGCCGATCAACGTCAGCACGAGGTTGTGCGGCGGCATCGCCTCACGGCCGTAGCCGACGCGCTTGCCGAGCACGAGACACGACACGAGGCCCGCAATGCCCGCATTGATGTGCACGACCGTGCCGCCCGCGAAGTCGAGCACGCCGTCCGACGACAGCCAGCCGGTCGGCTCCCAGACCATATGCGCCACCGGCACGTAGACGATCAGCGACCAGAGCGTCATGAACACGAGCATCGCCGAGAACTTCATCCGGTCGGCGAACGCGCCGCAAATGAGCGCCGGCGTGATGATCGCAAACGTCATCTGATAAACGAAGTAGACGCTTTCCGGAATCGTCGTCGCGAGGTGGCTTACCGTCAGCGTCGTCGCCTTGTCGCCGCGGATGTAGTTCATGCCCGACAGGAACACCCGCGACAAGCCGCCGATGAAGCCGCTGCCGGGCGTGAACGCGAGGCTGTAACCGACCACGGTCCACAGCACCGTGACGATCGCCGTGATCGCGAAGCTCTGCATCACCGTCGCGAGCACGTTCTTCTTGCGGACCATACCGCCGTAAAAAAGGGCCAGCCCTGGGATCGTCATGAACAATACGAGTGCGGTCGACGTCAGCATCCACGCGGTGTCGCCCGCGCTGATCTTCGACGCATCGACCGAGAACGGCGCGGCGGGCGCGGCCGGGGCGGCGGCGGAGCTTGCCGGCGCGGCGCTCGCGGATGCGGCGTCGGTCGCGGCAGCCGCAGCGCTCGCCGGCGCGCCGGATGCGGCGGCCGCCGACGCTGCATCGTCGGCCATCGCGGCGCCGATGCCGGCCGCGAGCAGCGAGCCGGCCATCAGCAGGGACATCAGAATCTTGCGCATCTTGGTTTTCCTCTTGTCGTTCGTATGTCTCGTGTCGTTGAAATCAAAGGGCGTCGGCGCCCGTCTCCCCAGTGCGAATCCGAATCACCTGCTCGATCGACGTGACGAAGATCTTGCCGTCGCCGATCTTGCCCGTGCGCGCCGCCCGCTCGATCGCCTCGACTGCCTGTTCGACGAGATCCTCCGGCACGGCGGCCTCGATCTTCATCTTCGGCAGGAAATCGACGACGTATTCGGCCCCGCGATACAGCTCGGTGTGCCCCTTCTGGCGGCCAAACCCTTTGACCTCTGTCACCGTGATGCCCGAAACGCCCAGGGCCGACAGGGCCTCACGCGTCTCATCGAGCTTGAACGGCTTGATGATTGCAGTAATCAGTTTCATGAAGTCCTCTCGCTATGTGGTTGCCCATCGCCGCTGCAATGTGTAGCGGAATATCCTCAGCAACTCGCATGCCATGTCGGCAAGCGCCGTGTTGCCAGACTTTCAGGCGGATTTCGACGATGCGCGCGGGCGCCGCGCCGGCGCATCCCGCCCCTGGCCGAACGGCCAACGTGGACATGGTTGGCTGGCGTACCGAAAGGAAGGTTGTTAGAGTGCTTGCACGTCCGGCGCACGGCGAACGCGGGTTTCGCGCTCGAATGCCCGGAAAACGGGCCCGCGCACGCACCAACTTCGATCATGTGCATTTCGCGGGCACGAACGCAACTGCAGTTGCACATTTTTTGTGCATTCAGAAGGGGAACACCATGAAGCAACCCAGCGACGTTTTCAACGACCTGCAATCGCGCATTGGCGATCTGCTGAAAAACTCGCCGGTCAAGGATGTCGAACGCAACGTGAAGGCCGTGCTTTCGCAAGGCTTCTCGAAGCTCGATCTCGTCACCCGCGAGGAGTTCGACACGCAGTCGCAAGTGCTCGCCCGCACCCGCGCGCGGCTCGAAGAACTCGAAAAGCGCGTCGCCGAACTCGAGCGCAAGCTGACCGAGGCCTGATATCGAAGTACGCCGCCGCTCGCCCGAGCGGCGGCTGAGCAGTCGCAAAATTCGCGCATCGCCGACAAACGCGCATCGAAATCGTTCGTAAACACCAGAAACCGGGGCGGCGCCGATCACCAATCGGCGCCGCCCGTCCGGTCGACGAGGAGTCCGATCATGTCGCTTGCCGTGGTGCGCAGCCGCGCGCCGGCTGCCGGCCGTGCGCCGGAAGTCACCGTAGAAGTCCATCTCGCCAACGGGTTGCCGTCGTTCTCGATCGTCGGGTTGCCCGATCTCGAAGTTCGCGAAAGCCGCGAACGCGTGCGCGCCGCGCTGTCGAACTGCGGCTTCGAATTCCCGGTGCGGCGCATTACCGTCAATCTCGCGCCCGCCGATCTGCCGAAGGAGTCGGGCCGCTTCGATCTGCCGATCGCGCTCGGCATCCTCGCTGCAAGCCAGCAGCTTCCGGCCGGCGCGCTCGAGCATCGCGAATTCGCGGGCGAGCTGTCGCTCACCGGCGCGCTACGGCCGATGCGGGGCGCATTCGCAATGGCATGCGGCACCGCGCGCGGCGAACAGCCGGACGCGCCTGAGCCTGCGGCGAGCACGGCGTCGGAATCCGCGCAGACCGGGGATGCGCTGGCTGCAGTGGCAATACCGGCCGGCATTACGGCGGTCGGAATACCAGCGGCCGGCTCGGCATTGGCCGCGCCCATATCGGCCGGATTTGTGCCGGCGTCCCCGTCGCGAACCTGCTGGAGCATCCCGGAACTCTATCTGCCGCTGCCGAGCGCGGCCGAAGCGGCGCTCGTGCCGGGCGTCACTGTCTACGGGGCGGCCGACCTGCGGGCACTATGCGCACATCTTGCCGGTATGCCGGACGCCAGGCTGTCGCCTATCGCCGCGCCCCGGCTCGACGAGTTGCCCGATGCGAGCGCGCCGGATCTCGCCGACGTGATCGGCCAGTGCGCCGCGAAGCGCGCGCTCGAAGTCGCCGCGGCGGGCGGCCATCACATGCTGATGATCGGCCCGCCGGGGGCGGGCAAATCGATGCTGGCCGCGCGGTTGCCCGGCTTGCTGCCGCCGTTGACCGACGACGAGGCGCTGACGTCGGCAGCCATCCTTTCGTCGAGCCGCGCGGGTTTCTCGCCCGCGCAGTGGCGGCGGCGCCCGTTTCGTGCACCGCATCACTCGTCGAGCCCAGCCGCGCTCGTCGGCGGCCGCAATCCGCCTCAACCGGGCGAAATCACGCTCGCGCATCTCGGCGTGCTGTTTCTCGATGAACTGCCCGAATTCGATCGGAACGTGCTCGAGACGCTGCGCGAGCCGCTCGAAGCAGGGCACATCACGATCTCGCGCGCCGCGCTGCAGGCGGATTTCCCCGCCGCGTGCCAGCTCATCGCCGCAATGAATCCGTGCCCGTGCGGCTGGCGCGGCGATCCATCAGGCCGCTGCCGCTGTTCGCCGGACGCCGCCGCGCGTTATCTGCGCAAATTGTCCGGGCCGCTCGTCGACCGGATCGACATCCAGATCGAGCTTCCCGCACTGACGCCCGCTGAACTCGCCGAGCGTTCGCCCGCGACGCGCGAGCCAAGTGCGGCGGTGGCGGAGCGCGTCGCGCGGGCGCGCGAGCGTCAATTCGCGCGCCAACGCAAGACCAACCACCTGCTGACCGGCCGGGAAACCGATGCGTTCTGCCGCCCGGACAGCGCGGGCGAAACGCTACTGCGCGAGGCGGGCGAGCGCTTCGGCTGGTCGGCGCGCGCGTATTACCGGGTGCTGAGGGTCGCGCGCACGATCGCGGATCTGGCGGGCGACGATTCGGCAAATTCGGGACATATCGCTGAGGCGATTCGGTATCGGCGAGCTTTTTCGCCTGGTTGAGGCCCCACATCAGCTTGCGATTACCGCGGCCGGTTCGTATTGCCGGCAGGCATCACAGCAAAAATTTCGATGTCAAGACTTGACTTATGCACAATTGCCGACATCCGGGGGGTATGCCGCGCATGCCAGCCATCACTTGAAGCTCCTTCTACAATGCATTGATTTATATATGTTTTTTTGGGTGCCAAGATTCCGGGCAAACTAACTGAAAGACGCTCTGGCGGGCGTTTGCCGAGCGCTCGTCAAACTTTTCAACATAGTTATCCACAGTCTCTGTGGGTAACCGAAAAAACCCCGTAAAATCCGCCGACTAGCCACCATTCTTGCGAAGGAACTTTCAGTCCGAAGCTCACTCTTAGGGCCCCGATTTGCCGGTTCAATCGAGCTTCAACGAGCCGAAAAATTGTTCGCGCGGCTCATCGGGCAGCGGCGCATCGGAGATCGCGACCGCCTGATAGACATGCCGGCCACGCGCAACGAAGCGCGCGATTACAGTTTTCGGGGCGAGCGCATCGCTGCCCGATTCCGGCGTCCCACTCATCCTCAGCTCAGTGCCCGCGGCCTGCCCGCCCGCCGCGAGCGGCACGAGCACCGCCCGCTCGGCCGGCTGCGCGCGAAGGTTGCGTGCCAAACCGGCACGCAGGTAGTCCAGCACGGCATGCTGGGTTGCATCGCGATCGTCCGGCAGCATGACCGTGCCGACCGCGAATACCGCTCCGCCGACGTGCGCCGCCTGCATCCGCATCTTCATCGGCACGCCAGCGATGGTGATCGCATGTTCGTCGGCAGTGGGTTTCGCGGGCAGATCGATCGTGTAGCCCGCATCGCTGTGTAGCGTGCGCCAGTCATAAGCGGGCGAGCACGCGGCAAGCGCGGCGAGCACCCCCAGTACGACCGCCGCGCGACGCGCGCGGGCGGAAAACGGGGCGCGCAAACGTCCCGGCCGGGGACACGGGCGGGCGAGATGAAAACCAATACGGATCATGGGCGGAAAAGGGCAATCCGAACGACTGCCTCGAAATCGAATCAGCAGAAAAATAGGCCGCGTTATTATCGCCGGATGCGCATCGCTCGGCGCTTGATGTCCGATGGCGCGCCTCGGCCTTCGGCCGCGACCGGTGCCGGCCGTTGCCATCGGCCACTGCCACTGCCGCCACCATCGCCATCGCCCCCCGCCGATTGACGGTACAATACGCGCCGTTCCATTCGTCAGTCACCACGCAGCACGACCGGCGTGCATTCGCCGGCATCCGAGAGGTTCCGCAGATGAGTCCCGCTCCCGCCAATCGCCGCAGTCCTTTGCGCTTCGTCGCGATCGCTGTTGCCGCCGTCGCCATCGGCATCGCCGGCTATTTCGCGGTCAACGGCAAGTCGAGCGCGCCCGAGGCGACGTTCACGCTGCTGTCCGGCCAAAAGCTTTCCACCGATGCTGATCTGAAAGGTAAGGTCTATCTCGTCAATTTTTGGGCGACGAGCTGCGAGACTTGCATGAAGGAAATGCCGCAGATGGTCGACACGTACAACCGCTTCAAGGGCAAGGGTGTCGAATTCGTCGCGGTGGCGATGAACTACGATCCGCCGATGTACGTCGCGAACTACACGCAAACGCGTCAGTTGCCGTTCAAAGTCGCACTCGACGACGGCAGCGTCGCGAAACAGTTCGGCAACGTCCAGCTCACGCCGACGACCTTCGTGATCGGCAAGGACGGCAAGATCCTGAAGCGCTACGTCGGCGCGCCGCAGTTCGCGGAACTCGACGCACTGCTGCAAAAGGCTCTCGACGCCTGAGCGGCGGCCCACGAGTCGCCAAAGAGCCGCCGCGATCCGCCGGGGGAGCGCCGCGATCCGCCGGGGGAGAATAGCGGCCGCTGGCCGATGCACGCAGATCGACGCGAAATTTGCCGATTGGCAGGCAGCGGCGAAATCTGGCGAGACTGGACGACACCCCGCCCCAGATAAATCGAGCGGCATCGCACATCTACCGCCGTGCGCGGTGCGCTTGCCCACGCGGCAGATTGCGCGGCACGCTTTCACCGAAGCGGACTTCCGAATCGAAAAGCGCCGTTATCTCGCGCGCAAAAACGTTCGCGCCATGACGTATTTCCGCCGCCCTGCGTGGCCGGCGCCGGCTTTCAAAAAGCGCCGCGCGCCGCCGTCGGCGCGTGAACCTGGGCGGGCGCGCATCAACGCTCCGTGTCGCCTTTCGCCGACAGCCCGTAGCGCTTCATCTTCTCGTAGAGCGTCGCCTTGCCGACGTGCAGTTTGTCGGCCGTCGCGGCGACGACGCCTCCGGTGCGATTCAACGTCTCGGCGATCACCGCGCGTTCGAACTGCTCGACCCGCTCCTTCAGCGACTGCTCGGCATCGCGTCCGTCTTCCGCGTGAGTGCCGCTCGCGATGTCTTCGGTGACGCCGAGCACGAAGCGATCAGCCGCGTTGCGCAGCTCGCGCACGTTACCGGGCCAATCGCGCTGCATCAGGTCCGCGCGCTGGCGGTCGGTGAGCAGCGGCGCAGGCCGGCCATAGCGCACGGCCGCATCGAGCATGAAATGCTCGAACAGCGGCACGATGTCCTCGCGGCGCTCGGCAAGCGGCGGCAGCGCGATCGTCACGACGTTCAGCCGGTACAGCAGATCGCGCCGGAACGTGCCCGCCGCGACGTGCTCGCTCATATCGCCCTTTGCCGCGGCAACGACGCGGCAATCGACACGAATCGGCTGATTCGAGCCGAGCCGTTCGAGCACGCCGTCTTGCAGCACGCGCAGCAGTTTCACCTGCAACGCGAGCGGCATGCTTTCGATCTCGTCGAGAAACAGCGTGCCGCCCGACGCATATTCGAGCTTGCCGATCCGCCGCTTCGCCGCGCCAGTGAACGCGCCGGGCTCGTAGCCGAACATCTCCGATTCGAACATCGGTTCCGGCAGCGCGCCGCAGTTGACCGCGATGAACGGCTTGTCGCGGCGCGGCGACAGCTCATGCAGGCTGCGCGCGATCAGCTCCTTGCCCGCGCCGGTATCGCCGTTGATGAGCACGGACGCGTCGGTCGGCGCGATGTTCGCGATCAGCCGCCTCACCTGCTCGATCGCGGGGCTGCGGCCGATGATGCGCGGCGCGACGACGCCCTGCCCCGCCAGTTCGCGCCGCAGCGCGTGATTTTCGAGTACGAGCGCGCGGCGTTCGAGCGCGCGGCGCACCGATTCGGTCAACCGCTCGGTCGCGAACGGCTTCTCGATGAAGTCATACGCGCCGTCGCGCATCGCCTGCACGGCCATCGAGATGTCGCCATGCCCGGTGACCAGCACGACGGGCACGTCATGCCCGCGCTCGCGGCATTGCGCGAGCAGATCGAGGCCGCTCGCGCCGGGCAGGCGGATGTCGGACACGATCACGCCGGCCGCATCGCCCGCGATCGCCTTGTCGGCTGCTTCGACCGAGCCGAACCCGGCGACGTCGAACCCGGCGAGTTGCAGGCTCTGCACGCTCGCGCGGCGCACGAGTTCGTCGTCTTCGATATAGATCACTTGCAGGCGGTTCGCCATCTCGTCACCCAATGATGCTTTTGGTTCCCGCCGCTCAGCGCGCGGCGAAAGTGTCCGGATGATGCGTGCGCACGCGGCGCAGCGTCAAGACGAACTCCGCGCCGCCCGCTAACGCGTTGCGCGCGGCAAGCGAGCCGCCCGCGTCGCGCGCGATCGACGACGAGATCGCCAGGCCGAGCCCGAGCCCGCGCCCCATTTCCTTCGTCGTGAAAAACGGCTCGAACAGCCGCGCGAGCAATTCCGGCGCGATGCCGGGCCCGTTGTCGCGCACGATGATCGAAAGCGCGTCGGCGCTCGCGTCGACCGTGATGTCGATGCGCGGCTCGGCTACGTTTGCAACCGCGTCGAGCGCGTTGCCGAGCAGGTTGATCAGCACCTGCTCGAGCCGCAGATCCTCGCAGTGCGCGACGAGCGACGGATGATCAAGCGCGGGATCGAAGCGCACGGTCTCGGCGGGGCCGCGCGTCGCATCGCGCAGCGTGAGCGCAAGTTCGACGCCCGCCAGCCGCTCCTTGAGCAGCGACATCACGTTGCGCAGCGCGCGCGCGACGTGCGCCGCTTCGTTGCGCGGCCGCGCGCGGCCGACGAACAGCTTGAGCTGATTGGTGATTTTGCCCATTCGCTCGGTGAGCGCCGCGATCGCCTCGAGATTCTCGCGCGCGGCCGCCTGTTCGCCGCGTTCGAGCAGCACGCGCGTGTTGTCCGAGAAACTGCGCAGCGCGGCAAGCGGCTGGTTCAGTTCATGCGTGATGCCCGCGGCCATCTGGCCGAGCGCGGCGAGTTTGCTCGCCTGAACCAGCTCGTCGTGCGCGGCGCGCAACTCCTGCTCGGCGCGAATGCGCTCGCCCACTTCCGTCTGCAGCCGCGCATTGGCCTGCGACAGATCCGCCGTGCGTTCCTCGACGCGCCGGTTCAGCTCCGCATACGCGCTTTGCAACAGCACGCGGCCGCGCATCATCTCGTTGACGCGCGCGCGGCGCATCCGCCAGTAGAACCCGAGCAGGCACAGCGACACGAAACCGAATGCGGTGACGATCGTCGCGTTGAACGCGTCGGCGTCGACGCTCGCGAGCGGCGCGAGCGTGACGAGTTGCCAATCGGGTTCGCCGAGTTGCCGGCGCGTCGCGAGATAGCGCGGCGCGCGCCGGCCCGCGGCGAAGCTGCCCGAGGCCGGCACGCCGGGCGCGTCGAAGGCGGCGGCGAATCCGGCCGGGCTCGCCCCATTGCTTGCGGAATCGGCCGGACCGAGCCGGATAATCTGCGCATCCGGGCCAAGCTCCCGTTCGACGCGAATCGGCAGCGGCGTCACCGGAAACCGGGCGTACTGGCGCGTCTGCTGGATCGAGGCCGCGACGGGCGCCGGCAACGGCTTGAGCGTGTGGTATTTCCATGCGCTCACCGACGACAGGAAGATCACGCCATGATCGTCGGCGACGATCAGCGGCTCCGACGCATCCGCCCCCTGAAACCATTCGAGATTGAGCTTGACGACCGCGACGCCGATGATCCTGCCGTTGCGGCGCACCGGCTGCGAGATGTAGTAGCCGGGATCGCGCGAGATCGTGCCGATCCCGAAGAAACGGCCAGTGCCGCCCTTGACCGCCTCGACGAAATACGGACGGAACCGGTAGTCGATGCCGGCGAAGCTGTCCGGGCCGCGCCAATTGCTCGCGGCAACGCACAGACCGTCGGCGGTGATCACGTAGGATGCCGTCGCGTGCGCGTGGCGGTTCATGTCTTCGAGATACCGGTTCGCGCGATTCACATAGCGGCGGTTGCCCGGCGCCGCGAGCACGTCCTGCACGAACGGATGGCCGCCGAGCAGATAGGGAAGCGATTCGTAGCGGTCGAGCGTGCTCTTCAGTGCGTTCGTCGTGCGGTCGACGCGCGCCGCCGCATTACGCCGCAAGTCGTCGACGCCGCGCTGCCACGTGAGAGTCCATGTGAGCGCACACGCCGCCGCGAGCAT
Source organism: Burkholderia sp. TSV86 (assembly GCF_001522865.1). Taxonomy (GTDB): domain Bacteria; phylum Pseudomonadota; class Gammaproteobacteria; order Burkholderiales; family Burkholderiaceae; genus Burkholderia. The sequence continues at coordinate 18,379 of NZ_LOWB01000036.1, forward strand.
CGCGGCGAGCGCGAAAACGACGATCAGGCGGCGCTTCACGGTGGCGTCTTCCGGGCGGTAGGAATCGGTTATTGTGGCATAGCGGCCGCGCCGGAGCGCTGCGCCGCGCAATCGCGCCGCATCGGACGGGCCGGGCTCGGCAGCATTACGTCCGACGGCGCGGCACTCGAGCGGCGCTGCGCCGCGCCGGCCGGGCTCGGTCTGGCCCGTCGATGCAACCGCGCTCGCGCCGCGTATGCCCGGCTCGAGCCGCCGTTGGCCAAGCGCGCACGTGTCGGCCCGCGTCGATTCAGCGCCGCCCGCGCCGTCGCAAGCCCGCTCGCCCCCATCAGGCCGGCCTTCGCACGGCGGCGCAGGCGCCGCCGGACGCCCCGCCGCCTCGCCGCGCACGTCAGACCTGCGCGGTCTCGCCTGCCGCCTCTTGGCCGTGCCCGGACAGCGCCGCCTGCAGCTTCGCGCGGTCCAGTTCCTTTTCCCACGCGGATACGACGACCGTCGCAACACCATTGCCGACGATGTTCGTCAACGCGCGGCACTCGCTCATGAAGCGATCGATGCCAAGAATCAGCACCATGCCCGACAGCGGAATAGTCGGCACCACGGCGAGCGTTGCGGCAAGCGTGATGAAACCCGCGCCCGTCACGCCGCTCGCGCCCTTCGACGTCAGCATCGCGACCGCGAGCAGAGTGAGCTGCTGCATCCACGTCAGCTCGATGTTGGTCGCCTGCGCGATGAACAGCACGGCCATCGTCATGTAGATGTTGGTGCCGTCGAGATTGAACGAATAGCCGGTCGGCACGACGAGGCCGACGACCGAGCGCGAGCAGCCGGCTTTCTCGAGCTTCTCCATCAGTTGCGGCAGCGCCGCTTCGGACGAACTCGTGCCAAGCACGATCAGCAGTTCTTCCTTGATGTAGCCGATGAAACGGATAATCGAGAAACCGGTGAAACGCGCAACCGCGCCGAGCACGACAAGCACGAATACGACCGACGTCAGGTAGAACGTGCCGATCAGCTTCAACAGCGGCACGAGCGAGCCGACGCCGTATTTGCCGATCGTGAACGCCATTGCGCCGAACGCGCCGATCGGCGCGAGCTTGGTGACGATATGGACGATGCCGAACAGCACGCGGGTGATGCCGTCGATGAAATCGGTGACCGCGCGGCCGCGCTCGCCGAGATGCGCGAGCACGCTGCCGAACAGCAGCGCGATCAGCAGGATCTGCAGGATCTCGCCTTGTGCGAACGCGTCGACCATCGTGTTCGGGATGATGTGCAGCAGGAAATCGACCGTCGACTGGCCGTGCGCCTTCGCCGCATACGACGCCACTTCCTTGCCGTTGAGCGTTGCCGGATCGATGTTGAAGCCGGCGCCCGGGCGCAGCAGGTGCGTGGCCGCGAGACCGAGCACGAGCGCGAAGGTCGACACGATCTCGAAGTAAAGCAGCGCCTTGCCGCCGACGCGCCCGACCTTCTTCATGTCCTGCATCCCGGCGATGCCGGTGACGACCGTGCAGAAGATGATCGGCCCGATCACCATCTTGATCAGCTTGATGAAGCCGTCGCCGAGCGGCTTCATGTCGATCGCGAGCGACGGATAGTAGTGGCCGAGGATCACGCCGACGACGATGGCGAAAATCACCTGCACATAAAGCACTTTATAGAAAGGTTTCTTCACGATGGTTCCGCAGAAGGGAGGATGAATCGGGAACGGGTGGCGTCACGCGCGCGGGCGAATGTCAGGGGAACGCCATTCGCCCGCGCGGCTGCCGTGCCGCAACAAGCGGTGGCCTCAGGAAATCCTGGGGGGATGGATGGCAGTGGTCATCGATTGTCTCCTTGTCGGCCAGAGTTAGTGCTTCAGCACTTACTCTGGCCCCATGCCGAGGTTGGTTGGAGTCGGCGCTTCAGCGCTTACTCCAACCCCACGGCGGTCGGCCAGAATCAGCACTTCAGCACTTACTCTGGCCCCATGCCGAGGTTGGTTGGAGTCGGCGCTTCAGCGCTTACTCCAACCCCACGGCGGTCGGCCAGAGTTAGTGCTTCAGCACTTACTCCTACCCATTCAAAGTTACTGTATTTATCGGGCCAAGAGCGGCCGTGACGACATTTAGAGCAAGGTCGATGCCAGCTTGAAATTCAGCGCCGGCCTGTTGATTTATCCGGATTTTCCGGACCTTTCCCCCACCCGCGTTCCGATTTTCCGGAAAACCGGAATCCATCGATCCGGATTACCGGACGATCGCACGATATTGTCTGATTTTTCGGCGCGCGGAAACCGCCGTCGCGCGCCCTCGGCCGCCGGCCGCCCATCCCGGAGCCAACCGCCGGGCACATTCGCGATCTCTACGCCCGGCACCGGCGGCACTCGCGCATCGCCCGCGCGTCACGCATTCGACAATGCGATATAGCGCGCGAGATGATGATCCTCGTCTCCGAGCTGATGGTCGATCATCACGAGCCGCTTCGCATAATGCGACAGCGGCAGTTCCCACGTCATCCCGATTCCGCCGTGCAACTGGATGCTCTCTTGCGCGACCAGCGCGCCGATCCGGCCGACGCTGTACTTCGCGGCGGCAAGCGCGCGCTCGCGCGCGGCACGCGGTGCATCGAGCCGCGCGGCCGCGTTGATCACCGCCGAGCGCGCCTGCTCGATCTCGATCAGCAGATCGGCCATCCGGTGCTGCAACGCCTGGAAGCTGCCGATCGGCACGCCGAATTGCTTGCGCGTGCGCAGATAATCGAGCGTATGCTCCTTGGCAGCGTCCATCGCGCCGAGCGCCTCCGCCGCGAGCGCGAGTAGACCGTAGCCGATCGTGCGCTCGAGCAGTTCGCCCGCATCGGGCACGCCGGCTGGCGCGCCGAGCAACGCGTCGCTGCCGAGCGCCACGCGCTCGAAGCGCAAATCGGCCGCCCGGCCGCCGTCGATCTTCCGATAGCCGCGCACCGACAGGCCCGGCGCCGTCTTCGGCACGACGAACAGCGCGAGGCCCGCCGGATCGTCGTCGGCGCCCGCCACGCGCGCGCTGACGACATAGAACGTCGCGTGTTCGCCGCAATCGACGACGGCCTTCTCGCCGTCGAGCACCCACGCGCGGCCATCGTGCACGGCGCGGGTGCGCACCGTGTGCAGTTCATAGTGCGTACCCGGCTCCGCATGCGCGAACGCGCCGATCGCGCGCCCGTCGATCAGCGCGTCGAGCAGCGGGCGGTGCACGGTGCCGCCAGCCTCGGCAAGCGCGCGCCCGGCCATCAGCGCGCCCGCGAACGGCTCGACGACGAGCCCGCGCCCAAGACACTCGAACACGAGCGCGATATCGAAGCCCGCGCCGCCAAAGCCGCCGCAGTCTTGCGTAAAAAGCGCGCCGATCGCGCCCAGCTCGGCGAAGCGCCGCCACATCTCGTCGCTGTAGCCCATATCCGACAGCGCGATCCTGTCGCGCACGGCAAACGGATACTGCTCGGCGACGAAGCGCTGCAGGCTGTCCGCCAGCATCCGGCGCTCGTCGGTATGTCGAAAGTCCATGTGTGTGCGCTCCTTCGTCACAATCCGAGCATCGTCTTCGCGACAATGTTCTTCTGAATTTCGTTCGAGCCGCCGAAAATCGACAGCTTGCGATTGTTGAAGTACTGCATCGCCGCGCTCGCGGCTTCGGGCAGGCCGCCCGGCGCGTGGCCGCCGTGGCCGCCCTCGAGCGCCTCGTCGACGAACGGCTGCGCGTGAGGCCCCATCGCACGCCGCATCAGCGACGTGATTTCCTGGCGGATCTGCGTGCCGAGTATCTTCAGCATCGAACTCTCGGCCCCCGGCACGCCGCCGCCCGCCACCGACGCGAGCACGCGCAGGTTGGTCGTCTTCATGTTCTCGAGGTCGATTTCGACACGCGCGAGCCGCGCGGCGAAGAGCGGGTCGTCGGCGAGCGGCCTGCCGTTCTTCACGACTTTCGCCGCGACCGCGCGCAGCCTCTCGAGCGCCGCGACCGAAAAGCCGACGCCCGCGATATTGGTGCGCTCGTAGGTCAGCAGATACTTCGCATAGGTCCAGCCCTGGTTCTCCTCGCCGACGAGGTTGTCGAGCGGCACGCGCACGTCGGTGAAGAACACTTCGTTGACTTCGTGCTCGCCGTCGAGCGTGACGATCGGGCGCACCTCGACGCCGGGCGAATTCATGTCGACGAGCAGGAAACTGATGCCTTCCTGCTTGCGCGCGCCGCTTGCGGTGCGCACGAGGCAGAAGATCATGTTCGCGTAGTGGCCGAGTGTGGTCCAGGTCTTCTGGCCGTTGACGACGTAATGGCCGCCGTCGCGCACCGCGCGCGTTTGCACCGACGCGAGATCGGAGCCCGCGCCCGGCTCCGAGTAGCCCTGGCACCACCAGTCAGTGCCGTCGAGGATGCGCGGCAGCCAGTAGCGCTTCTGCGCATCGCTGCCGTACTTGATCAGCACCGGGCCGAGCATGTTCACGCCGAACGGCACGATCCGCGGCGCGCCGGCGAGCGCGCATTCGTTGTCGAACAGAAACTTCTGCGCGACGCTCCAGCCGGGGCCGCCCCACTCGCGCGGCCAATGGCTCGCGAGCCAGCCCTGCTCGTTGAGGATCGCATGCCATTCGCGCATGTCGTCGCGCGTCAAGCGCAGGCCGCCCTTGACCTTGCTCGATAGGCGCTGCGGCAATTTGTCGGCGAGAAAACGCTGTACGCCGGCGCGAAACGCTTCCTCTTCTGCGGTGAAGTTCAGATCCATCTGGCGTGCCTCGAATGCGTGGTGAATTGCACAAGGAAACGCCCGGTTCCGCCGGGGAGCGCGCCACCGCTCGGCGACGAAGCCGGGGCGTCAGTCGATACGGTTCAGGCTCGCGAAATTCTCGCCGCGCTCGACCAGCTCGACGAGCAACGGCGACGGCTGCCAGAAGAACGGATCGTCCCGCGCGAACGCGCGGATGTCGGCAAGCACGTTGGCCAAGCCCACGGTGTCCGCGTAATGCATCGGGCCGCCTCGGTAGCGCGGAAAGCCGTAGCCGTGCACGAACACCGTGTCGACGTCGAGCGGGCGCAGCGCGATACGCTCGCGCACAACGTTCGCGCCTTCGTTGATCATCGCGGCCAGATAGCGGCGCACGATCTCGTCGTCGGTGAACACGCGCGGCACGACGCCCTTGCGCGCGCGCTCGGCGTCGATGATCTCCTCCACCTGCGGATCGGGCACGCCGGTGCGCGCGCCGTCCGGATACAGATAGAAGCCGCGCCCGGTCTTCTGGCCGAACCAGCCGCGCTCGCACAGGCGGTCGGCAATCTCGACATAGCGCAGCCGCGGATCGCGCGTCGGCGCGCGGCGCTTGCGCGCCGCCCAGCCGATGTCGCCGCCCGCGAGATCGACGACCTGGTACGGCCCCATCGGAAAGCCGAACGCGCGGATCGCCTGGTCGATCTGATACGGCGATGCGCCATCCTCCATCATGTGATCGGCGGCCATCCGGTAGACGGCGAGCACGCGGTTGCCGATGAAGCCGTCGCACACGCCCGCGCGCACCGGCGTCTTGCGCAGTTTCCTCGCAAGCTCGAACGCGGTCGCGACGACGTCCGCGCCCGCCTTCGCCGGCACCACCACTTCGAGCAGCTTCATGATGTGCGCGAGCGAGAAGAAGTGCAGCCCGATCACGTCGGATGCGCGCTCGATGCTCGCGGCGAGCGCGTCGATGTCCAGATACGACGTGTTGGTCGCGAGCACCGCGCCGGGCTTGCACGCGCGCGCGAGCGCGGCGAACACGGCCTGCTTCACCGCCATGTCCTCGAATACCGCCTCGATCACGACGTCGGCTTGCGCGAGCGCGTCGTATGACGTGCTGCCTTCCAAACGCGCGAGCCGCGCGGCTTGATCGCCGGCCGTCATCCGCCCCTTCGCGACGAGGCCCGCATACACCTTTTCGACATGCGCGCGGCCGCGCGCGAGCGAGGCGTCGTCGCGCTCGACCATCGTCACCGGCAAACCCGCGTCGAGCGCGGCCAACGCGATCCCGGCGCCCATCGTGCCGCCGCCGACCACGCCGATCCGCTCGAGCGGGCGCGGCGCGCTGCGGCGCGCCTCGGGCGACTTCGCCGCCTCGCGCTCGGCGAAGAACGCATGCACGAGCCCGGCGCACTGCGGACTCGCGACGCACTCGGCAAAGTACGCGCGCTCGGTGCGCAGCCCCTCGTCGAACGGCTGCGTCAGCGCGGCGGCGACCGCGTCGACGATCTTGCCCGGCGACAGCAGCCCGCGCGTTTTTTTCGCGACATCGGCACGCGCCGCGTCGAGCGCCGCCTGTGCCGCCACGCGGTCCGCGAGCCCCTGCGCGTCGCGCGTGCGGCGCACCGGCGCGCCGGCCGCGAGCAGTTCGTGAACATATGCGAGACCTTCGGCGAGCGTGTCGTCGCTCTGCGCGACGCGATCGACGAGCCCGAGCGCGAGCGCCTCGCCCGCCGCAACATGCCGGCCGCTGAGCATCAGATCGAGCGCGGCCCGCGCGCCGATCAGGCGCGGCGTGCGCTGCGTGCCGCCCGCGCCGGGCAAGAGGCCAAGCTGCACTTCCGGCAGGCCGAGCTTCGCGCCCGGCGTGGCGATCCGGTAATGCGCGGCGAGCGCGATTTCGAGCCCGCCGCCGAGCACCGCGCCATGCAGCGCGACGACAACCGGCTTGCCGCTTGCGTCGATCCGATTGCACACGTCCGGCAGCAACGGCGGCACGGGCGGCTTGCCGAACTCGCGAATGTCGGCGCCCGCGATGAAGTTGGGCCCCGCGCCCACGATCAGCACGGCCGCGACCGCGGCGTCGGCCGCCGCGGCGTCGAGCGCGTGCGCGAGACCACGCCGCACGGAGGCGGACAGCGCGTTGACGGGCGGATGATCGATCGTGACGACGAGCACCTTGTCGCGCCGCTCGTGCGTGACCGTATCGGTTTCATCGGCTGATGGGTGGGTCATGTTTGTCTCCGTGCTGAATGGGGCGCGCGCGGCGGCAACGATCGGGCACAACCGCGCGCGGGGTATGCCCCGATTCTCGATTGATCCAGATGGATTGACAATTCCCGCGTTCCTTTACAACCTGTCAAAGAAAATTTGACAAAGGCGGCTATGTTCTCCGTCCGAAAATGGATCTGAACGCACTCACCCTGCTCGTGGACATCCTCGATGCAGGCAATCTCAGCAACGCGGCGCGGCGGCTCAAGATGAGCCGCGCGAACGTCAGCTATCGGCTCAACCAGCTCGAGAAATCGATCGGGCTGCAGCTTGTGCGGCGCACCACGCGGCGCATCGAGCCGACCGAGATCGGGCTCAAGCTCTACGAGCACGGCCGCCGGATTCAGCACGAACTGTTCGCCGCGCGCGAGGCGGTGACCACGCTCGGGCAGGATCTGCAAGGCCGCGTCAGGCTGTCGGTGCCAAGCGGCTACGGGCAGCTCGTGATGTCCGCGTGGCTGATCGCATTCAAGCGGCGCTACCCCGGCATCGTGCTCGACGTGGTGTTCGAGAACCGGGTCGAGGATCTGATGCGCGACGAAGTCGACATCGCGGTGCGCGTGATGTCCGAGCCGCCGCAAAACCTGGTCGCGCGCGACATGGGCGCGGTGCGTTACGTCGCATGTGCGTCGCCCGGCTTTGCCGCGGCGCACCCGATGCCGAGCGAACTCGGCCAGCTTTTCGGCGCCCCCGTCATCACGGCGGCAGTGATCGGCCGGCAATTGCGCGTCGCCGCCTACCTGGGCGACGAGCGGCACGAAGTCCTGCTCGAGCCGACGCTGATCTCCGAGAACTTCCTGTTCCTGCGTGACGCGATTCTCGCCGGGCTTGGCGTGGGCATCGTGCCGGATTACGTCGTCCACGACGACGTGCGGCGCGGCGCGCTCGTCACGGCGCTCGATGCGTACCGGCTCAGCATCTTCGGCACGCACATGTATATGCTGTACATGCCGAACCGGCATCACACGCGCGCCATGTCGACGTTCATCGATTTCGTGCTCGATCACGCGCGCGGCGCGGGACGCGGCGAATAGCCGACAACGCGGGCGATGTCCAGCGGTTTCGAGCGACCGTGCACTCGGGGCTCGCGATATTGCCGAAGTAGTGGGTTGATAGTATTTTGGGCGACACAAGAAGCCGCTTGCCGACAAATGGCGATCCGCTTTCATTCTTACGGAACCAGAACGATCCTGTGAACGCTGCCCGCCCCCCCAGCCCCAAGCGTGCGGCCCGCACGCGCGGCGCGCCCGCGATACACCCGCCGAAGATCGAGCTGCGCGTGCTCGGCACACCGGTCACACTGCAGGAGCATATCCGCCGGCAGGCCGAGCAGGATCTCGGCATCAAGCTGCGCTTTGTCGTCGAAAGCGGCGTGGATGCGCAACGCGACGGCGCGATGCACCCGGAGCGCTACGAACTGTACGATCAGTGGTTTCACAGCATCGATTGTCTGTGGCCCGCGCAGGCGCTGCAGCCGATCGACGTCACACGCATCGCGCGCTGGAAGGAAGTGAACGCGCTGCCGCGCACCGGCCGCATCGGCCCGCGCGCGGAGCTGAGCGGCGGCAGCGTGCCCGCGCAGCGCCTGTTCGTGCAGCCGGACGGCACGCTCGGCGGCACCGCCACCGAGCGCATCAGCATGCTGCCGCTCACGCACAACGTCGACAGCTTCGCGTATCTCGACGATGCACTGCCCGCCCGGCTCGCCCGGACCCCCGAAAGCTGGGCGTGGCTGCTCGCGCCCGAGCTGGCCGGGCGCGTCGCGCTGCAAACGGACGCGTCGATCGGCGCGATCGATGCGGCGCTCGCGGTCGAGGCAAGCGGCCTGATGCAATTCGGCGATATCGGCAATCTGACCATCGAGGAAATCGACGCGCTAATCAGCACGCTGATCGAATTCAAGCGGCGCGGCCATTTCGCGGGCTTCTGGTCGACCTCGGCTGAAGCCGCGCAACTGATGATCTCGGGCAAGGTCGCGATTCAGAGCATCTGGGCGCCGGCAACGGTCCAGCTCGAGCGCGCGGGCGTGCGCTTTCAGCTCGCGCGTCCGCAGGAAGGCTATCGCGCGTGGTTCGGCGGGCTGTCGATCTCGCGCGCTGCGAGCGGCCGCGCGCTCGACGCCGCATACGCGTATCTGAACTGGTGGCTCGAAGGCTGGGCTGGCGCGACGATGGCGCGCCAGGGCTACTACATCTCGAATCCGGAACGCGCGCGCGCCTATCTGAGCGACGGCGAATGGTCGTATTGGTACGACGGCGCGCCCGCGACCGAAAAATTGTCATGCCCGACGGGCGAGCGCGCGATTTCGTCGGGGTCCGCACGTGCCGGCGGGAGCTACGTGTCGCGAATGAGCCGGATCGCGGTGTGGAATTCGGTAATGGACGAGCATAACTACCTGGTCCGCCGCTGGACCGAATTCATGCAATCCTGATGGATTCGCTGTTGCGAAGACAATGACAAAATCAGCCAAAGCGCGAAACCCTACCGCCCGGCCACGCAAGGCGGCCGCCGCCCATCCAGCCGCCAACGGCGCAGAAGACGGCCGCGAGCGCTACCGGTCGATCCACGAGCGCCTGAAGCACGCGATCGCACACGGCCGGATCGAAGCTGGCCTGGTGCTACGCGAGAGCGCCGTCGCACGGCTGTTCGGCACGAGCCGCGCACCGGCGAAAAAGGCCCTGGACATGCTGCACGCGCAAGGCCTGCTGCACCGGTTCGACGGCCCCGGCTATCTGGTCGCGCGCCATGACGGCGCCGCCGTCGAGCCGGTGCATGCGGCGCTGTCCGCCGACGCGCTCGGCCTGGATGCGCACAACGGCGCGCATGGCGCGCTGACGGACAGCGAGCGGATCTACGACGCGCTCGAAGCATCGATCTCGCTCGCCATCGTGTTCGGCCATTTCCGGATCAACGAAAGCGATGCGGCCCGCGCGTTCGGCGTCAGCCGCGGCGCGGTGCGCGAAGCGCTCAACCGGCTGCGCGATCTCGGCCTCGTCGAACGATCGCAGTCGGCGCATTGGCTCTGCGGCCCGCTGACCGCGCGCGCGGTGCGGCACGATTACGAGCTGCGCATCCTGCTCGAGCCGGCCGCGCTGCTGGCGAGCGCGCCGGCGCTCGCGCGCGGCACGCTCGCGGCCGCGCGCGACGACATCGCCCGGGCGATCGCCGCGCCGGAATCGTTCGACGCCGACGCCGCGCACCGGCTCGAAATCACGCTGCACGAGCGGCTCCTGAGCGATGCGCCGAATCGCAAGCTGCTGTCGCTCGTCAACCGCGCGCATCTGCCGCTGACAGTCAATCACGCGTTCTATGCGGCCTTTAATCTGCGCCCGGAGCAGGCCACGCTCGTCGAGCATCTGCGCGTGCTCGACCTGCTGCTTGCCGACCATCCAGAGGCCGCGTCCAACGCGCTCGCCGCGCATCTGCGCGCCGGGCAGGTGCGCACGCTGCAGCGGCTCAAATCGCTATCGGTGCTACCCGAACCGACGCTGCCGGGCTACCTGACCCGCATCGCATAATCCTTCGTCACCGCCACCGGATAAGCCATTCGCACCAACATGACCGTGATCGACCGGATTACCGTTGCGTGAACCACCGCCATTGCCTTCGCTTTTTGCCTGCCGCCCATTCATGCAGAAACACGCGCCGATGACCGACCGGATTCGTCCGCCTCTATCCCACCCGTGGACGGCGGCCATCGCCGCCGCGCTGCTCGCCGTTACCGCCGGATGCGCGAGGCCGCCCGGCGCAGACGCGCCGCGCACGCCGCAGGCTGCCGCCGATACGCCCGCGTCCGCACCGCCGGGCGAGTTGTCGAGCTGGGTTGACAAGCCGGGCTGGACCGCCCAGCGCGACATGATCGCCGCGCCTTTGCCGCTCGCCGCTCAGGCGGGCGAAGAGATGCTGAAGGCAGGCGGCACTGCCGTCGACGCGGCCATCGCCGCGCAGATGGTGCTGACGCTGATCGAGCCGCAAGCATCGGGCATCGGCGGCGGCGCGTTCCTGCTGCATTCGGACGGCAAGACGCTCGAAGCTTACGACGGCCGCGAAACCGCGCCCGCGACGGCGGGTGCAACAGCGGCGGCGCCCGCGACAGCGAGCAGCGCGCGCCGCCACGCGCCCGGCGGTATCCCGCCCGCGCCCAGCCCAGGCGGAGCCGGCGAGCACGCCGGCCCGGCCGACCTCGGCGGCCGCGCGGTTGGCGTGCCGGGCGTGCTGCGCATGCTCGAACTCGCGCACCGCGCGCACGGCAAACTGCCGTGGAGCCGGCTGCTGCAGCCCGCGATCCGGCTCGCCGAGCACGGTTTCCCGCTCGGCCCGAGGCTCGCGGCGGCGATCGCCGGCGATCCGTCGCTCGCGAACGATCCGGCCGCGCGCGCGTACTTCCTCGACAAAAACGGCAAGCCGCTGGCTGCCGGCACCATGCTGAAGAACCCGGCGCTCGCGGCAACGCTGCGACTCATCGCCGCACACGGCGCGAATGCGTTCTATACCGGCGCCATTGCCCGCGATATCGTCGCGAAAGTCCGCCAGGCGCCGAATTCGGGCGGGCTCACGATGCAGGATCTCGCGCGCTACCGTGCGAAGGTGCGCGCGCCGCTTTGCACCGACTACCGGAAATGGACCGTCTGCGGCATGCCGCCGCCGTCGGCGGGCGGCCTCGTCGTCGCGCAAATGCTCGGCGTGTTCGAGGCGCTGCCGGACTGGCTGCAGATCGGCGCGCAAAAGCCGGTGCGCGGCGCGAGCGGCTACGAGCCGACGCCGTTTGCCGTCCACCTGTTCAGCGAAGCGGGCCGGCTCGCCTATGCCGATCGCGCGCAATACGTCGCCGATCCCGATTTCGTCGCCCCGCCCGCGCCCGGCTGGGCGAGCCTCGTCGACAAGCGCTACGTCGCGGCGCGCGCGCACATGATCGGCGACGCGAGCATCGGGCACGCCGACGCCGGCTCGCCGCCGGGCGCGCCGCTCGCGTTCGCCGACGGCCGCGGCACGGAGGAGCCGCCGCCGGCCTCGCCGATCGTGGCCATCGACCGCTACGGCAACGCGCTCGCGATGACGTCCAGCCTCGGCGGGCGCTTCGGCTCACGACTGATGGTGCGCGGCATGCTGCTCAACAACGAGCTGGTGAACTTCTCGCCCGCCTCCGGCGAGGCCGGCAAGCCCGTCGCGAACCGCATGCAGCCGGGCAAGCGTGCACGCTCGACGCTTGCGCCCGTGCTCGTGTTCGAGAAGAGCACGCAGCGGCTGATGATGGCGCTGGGCTCGGCGGGCGGCGCATCGGCCGCGAACTACGTCGCGAAGACCCTCATCGGCATGACGGACTGGGGAATGACGGTCCAGCAGGCAATCGCACTGCCGAACTTCGGCTCGCGCAACGGCCCGACCGAGCTTGAGCAGGCGCGCGTGCCGGATGAACTCGCGCAAGCCTTGAGAGGACGCGGGCACGACGTGCGGTTCGTCGACGCCCGATCCGGCCTGCTGGGCATTCAGCGGATCAACGTCGGCGGGCAATCGGTGTGGTTCGGCGGCGCGGACCCGCGCCAGGACGGCATCGTCATGGGAGACTAAGCGGCGCCGGGCGGACATCGCGGGCGTGGCTGCGCATGCGTTTCGCCGACGGCCAGCCCGGCTTGCGGTAGGTGCGCAAACCGGCATCGGCAAACCGGCGGCCCGAGCGCGTCCGCCACGCAACACGCCGCCGCGCCGCCCACGTCACCCCCGCCCCTTCCACGGCACGAGCCGGCGCTCGAGCGCACGCATGCCGAGATCGAACCCCCACGCAATCAATCCGATCAGCACGATTCCCATCACGACGACATCGGTGCGCAAAAAGCTCGACGCGTTGAGCACCAGTTGGCCCAGCCCCGCCGTCGCGGCCACCATCTCGGCGGCAACGAGCGTCGTCCAGCCAAAGCCGATCGCGATCCGCAGCCCGGTCAGGATCTCGGGCAGCGCCGCGGGCAGCACGACGTGCCGGACGACCTGCGCAAAACTGCCGCCGAGCGAATAAGCCGCGTTGATCTGCTCGACGGTCGCGCTCTTCACGCCCGCGCGCGCCGCCATCGCGATCGGCGCGAAACAGGCGAGAAAAATCACGACGATTTTCGCGGTCTCGTCGATACCAAACCAGATCACGACGAGCGGCAGATACGCGAGCGGCGGCAGCGGCCGATAAAATTCGAGCACCGGATCGAGCAGCCCGCGCGCGATCCGGCTCACGCCCATCAGGATGCCCGCCGGAACCCCCGCGAGCGCCGCGAGCGCGAACGCGCCGAACACGCGCAGCGCGCTCCAGCCGAGATGCTCGGCGAGCGGCAGGCCGCCCTGAAGGCGGCCGAGCGACGCGTCGACGAACGCGCGCCAGACAGCCTCGGGCGCCGGTAGAAAGAGCGGCGGCAGCCATTGAAAATGCGTCGCGGCCCACCATAGAATCGCCAGCCCGATGACCGAGCCCGCGCTCAGCGCGACGCTCGTGCCTTCGCCCGGCAACCGGTAGCGGCGCCGCGCGCGCGGTGCGCCAAATGCCGTGCGCGAAGCCGGTGCGGCCGAGCCAGCCGATATGCTCGATCGAACGGCCGATGCGGCCGCCGCCTGCGAGGCCGGCGCATCGGCATGCGGCGCAGATAACACGGTTGCGGTTGCGGCGGCCCGCGCTGCCATCCCTTCCACCGCGGCCATTTGCGCAAGCGCGGCTTGCGCCCCCGCGCCCGGGCTTTTCGAATCCGAATCCGACACCGCCTGCCGCGCGCTCATCGCGTCCGCTCCATTGCTTCGGCTTCGTCCCCGGCTTCCGGCCGCGCCAATGCGGCCCACGCGTCAGCCCGCCCCGCTGCCCCGCGCCGATGCAACCGCTCGACGAGCCGCTCGCGCCACGCGATGAACTCCGGCGACGACTTCACCGCGCGCGCGTCGCGCGATTCGACGTAGCGCCGTGCGAACGGCAGCGTGTCAGTCTCGGCAATGCGCCCCGGTCCGGGCGTCATCACGACGAGCCGCGTCGCAAGAAACAGCGCCTCCTCAATGTCATGCGTGATGAAGAACACCGTCTGACGCGTGCGCGCCCATAAATCGAGCACGAGTTCCTGCATCGATTCACGCGTCATGGCATCGAGCGCGCCCATCGGCTCGTCCATCAGCAGCACGCGCGGCTCGCCCGCAAGCGCGCGCGCGATCCCGACACGCTGCCGCATCCCGCCCGACAGCTCGTAGACGCGCGCGTGCGCATGGCCTTCGAGGCCAACGAGCGCGAGCATTTCGCGCGCGCGCCGCTCGCGCTCGGTCTTCGCGACACCCCGAAAGCGCAGGCCGAGCGCGACGTTGCCCAGCACGTCGAGCCACGGCAGCAGCGCATAGTTCTGGAACACGACGCCGCGATCGGCGCCCGGCCCCGCCACGCGCTCGCCGTCGATCAGCACGTCGCCCGCGCTCGGCGCGACAAAACCCGCGATGCAGTTGAGCAGCGTCGTCTTCCCGCAGCCGGACGCGCCAAGCGCGACGACGAACTCGCCCGCGTCGATGCGCAGATCGACATCGGCAAGCGCCTGCGTGCCGCCGCGCCCACGCTCGCCCGGATAGGCCACCGACAGCCGCCGAATCTCGAGCGCGCTCATCGTGCCGGCTCCCGTGCGATCGCGTCGCGCCGACGCGGTGAGTTCGCGCGCCGCATGTCAGCGCGCGGCCGCCTGGCGCACGAACGTCGGATCGACGCCCGCCGAATAATCGGACAGCACGCTCTGGATCGTGTGCTGCGCCTTCAGGAACGCCGCCGTCGCCGCCAGGGATTTCGCCGCGCCCGATTGCGCGCCGCCGCCGAGCCACGCGTTCGATGCCTGCTCGGCAAGCGTCGGAAATGCGTACAGCGCGAGGCTTGCCGGCACGTCTTGCGGGTTCGCGCCCGATTCCTTCGCGATCGCCGCGACCTGCGGCGAGCCCACGCTCCACGCGGCCGGACGCGCGCGATAGTCGGCATCGGCGGCCGCGAGCACCTTGACGAAGCGCGTGACGAACTCCGGATGCTCGCGCGCGAATTTGCGATTCACGACGAAGCCGTCGAACGTTGCATTGCCCGTCTGCTTCGCGACCTGTCCGGACGTGACCAGCACGCGGCCGTTCTGCTTGACCTTCGCGAGCACCGGGTCCCAGATGTAGGTCGCGTCGATGTCACCGCGCGCCCAAGCGGCCGCGACCTCAGGCGGACGCAGATTGAGGATCCTCACGTCGTCCGGATTGACGCCCGCGCTTTGCAGCGCGACGAGCGTATGGAAGTGCGACGTCGACACATACGGCACGCCGATCTTCCTGCCCTTGAGCGCCGCGACGCTCGTCACGCCGGAGCCGTTGCGCGCCACCAGCGCCTCGGCATCGTTGATGTTGTCCAGAATCCAGAACAGCGAAATATCGACACCTTGCGAGAGCCCCGCCGCGATCGGGCTCGACCCCGCCTCGCCCAGTTGCACCGAGCCTGACGCGAGCGCGCGGATCACGTCGGCGCCGCTGCCGAGCTTGCGGAACGTGACCTTGTAGCCGGTTGCCTTCTCGACTTCGCCGCTCGCCTGCGCATAGCGCCACGGCACCACCATGTCCTGATAGGCAATCACCACGTCGCGCGATTGCGCATGCGCGGCCGATATCGACGCGCAGGCCGCGAGCGCGAGCGCGGCGACACGTGCAAGACTGAAACGCTGCATGACTTCCCTGCTCCTGTTTGAGCCGATTCGGCAAAAAGGCTTTCGACTATAGAGCGTCTGGCGTGGCGAGGTTCTAATTATTCCTTCGATGCTATTGACGGCGTTGCAGCTTTGCTTTTCATGCGGAACCGGATGGCGTGCACGATCGGGCCGCGTAAGCCGCGCTTTGGCATCCACGCAGCCGCTGGCTAGGGAGCTTGGCGGTTGCCTGCGGGTGCGGGCGCGCCGGCCGGTTGCGCAGGCGGCGCGATCTGGCGCATCCGCGCGTCGCACTCCCGCGCGACGCGGCCCCGGCGGCTGGCCAAACGCGCGTTGCGCGGCGTGCCGGGCACCGCTCGCACGGCCAAACAAAAACCCCACGTTCCGAAAAACGTGGGGTTCGTCAGCAAACTTGAAAACGACCTTGCCGCGGCTTTTTCCGCGATGAAACGAGCCGATACGGCACGCGCTTCAGCTCAAACCACCCCCGCGCCGTGCGCCTGCAGATCCGCGTGATAGCTGGAGCGCACCATCGCGCCCACCGCCGCGTGCGTGAAGCCCATCTCGTATGCCTGTTCCTCATACATCTTGAACGTATCGGGATGCACGTACTCGCGTACCGGCAGATGGTGATCCGACGGCTGCAAATATTGGCCGATCGTCAGCATGTCGACATCGTGCTCGCGCAAATCGCGCATCACCTGCAGGATCTCGTCGGCCGTTTCGCCGAGACCAACCATCAAGCCGGACTTCGTCGCGACATCCGGATGCAGCGCCTTGAAGTCCTTCAGGAGCTTCAGCGAGTGCGCGTAATCGGAGCCGGGACGCGCTTCCTTGTACAGGCGCGGCACCGTTTCGAGGTTGTGGTTCATCACGTCGGGCGGCGCCGCGTTCAGAATCGACAGCGCGCGGTCCAGGCGGCCGCGGAAATCGGGCGTCAGGATCTCGATGCGCGTTTCAGGCGACTGTTCGCGCACTTCGCGGATGCATTCGACGAAATGGCCCGCGCCGCCGTCGCGCAAATCGTCGCGGTCGACGCTCGTGATCACCACATACTTGAGCTTCAGCGCGGCGATCGTTCGCGCGAGGTTCTTCGGCTCATCGGCGTCGAGCGGATCGGGGCGGCCGTGGCCCACGTCGCAGAACGGACAGCGGCGCGTGCACTTGTCGCCCATGATCATGAACGTCGCGGTGCCCTTGCCAAAGCATTCGCCGATGTTCGGGCAGCTCGCTTCCTCGCACACCGTGTGCAGATTGTGCTCGCGCAGGATCGTCTTGATCTCGTTGAAGCGCGAGCTGCCAGTGGCCGCCTTCACGCGGATCCACTCGGGTTTCTTCAGCTTCTCGATCGGCACGATCTTGATCGGAATGCGCGCCGTCTTCGCCTGCGCCTTCTGCTTGGCGCTCGGATCGTAGGCGGGGGCGGGAGTAGCGGTCGAGTCAGTCATTCGATTGTTCCATTGCCTGCTGCGGCGGTGAGGCGCCCGGCGTTGCGGCGCCGTCGAGGTTGGCGATCAGGCGGCCGACCAGCGTCTCGGCGACTTCGCGCCAGTTGGCATCAACGCCGACGCTGGCCATGTCGACGGTTTCGAGCCCCGCATAACCGCACGGATTGATCGAGAGAAACGGGCTCAGCTCCATCTTCACGTTGACGCTCAGGCCGTGATAGCTGCAGCCGCTGCGAATCTTCAAGCCCAGCGCGGCGATCTTCGCGCCACGATGCGGCCCCGATTCGACGTAGATGCCGGGCGCGCCGGCCTTGCGGACCGACGCGAGATTATACGCCGCGAGGGTCTCGATCACGGCGTCCTCGATCCGCGACACCAGCGTGCGCACCATCAGCTTGCGCCGCCGCAAGTCAACCAGCAGATAAGCGACGATCTGCCCCGGCCCGTGATAGGTGATCTGCCCGCCGCGATCGACCTTCACGAGCGGCACGCCGGTATCGGCAACCAGCAAGTGGGCGGGATCGCCCGCCTGGCCGAGCGTGTAGACGGGCGGATGCTCGACCACCCAGATTTCGTCGCCGGTATCCGGGCCGCGGGATTCGGTGAACGCGCGCATCGCGTCGAAGCACGCGTCGTAGTGCCGGCGGCCGAGCCAGCGGACGGTGACGGGCAATCCCGACGGGGAACGCAAGACATCGACGGCGGCATCGGGCGCGAAGAACGCGGTTGACACAAGAGAAGTGGCGGGGACCGGCGGCGGGGCTGACATGGGCGGTAGTTTACCGAAATCCCGCGCATCCCGCCGGCCGCCGAATGGAACGCGGCGCGGCCACGCACGCAGCAAACGAATCGCGCACGGGCGGGAAGACGAATGAGGGCCGAATCGCGCCCTTGCCCTTGCCCTTGCCCTTGCCCCCCGTCAAACCGTGCGCCAGCCGTCCCGAACGAGCGACACCACGCGCGCGGCCAAGCGCGCCAGGCCGGCCACGACCGCCTGCTGCCGCGGCAGCGCAATCGAAAAGCACGCCTGCGCGCTCACACCGCCGCCGTCCAGCGACAGCCACAGCCGCTCGCCGCGTTTGAGTTTCAGCAATCGCCCGGAAACAGAAAGTAATCGCGGACGTCGTTGCTGCGCGCCACCCACACGGGCGCGCCGCACACGCTCAGCCGGGTGCTGCGCACGACCTTCATCGGCACGGTCTCGCCCGCCTGGATTTCGAACGTGATACTTGAGGAAATTTCTCTCATGACGCGCTCCGCCAAAGCTGCCTGGTTGGCTACAATCGTAGAGTGATCAATGAGTTAGGCAAAACGATCGATTTTCACGTACTTGTGAGAAAAATTCGCCAATGAACCTCCGGCAACTGCCGATGCTCAATGCGCTGCGCGTGTTCGAGGCCGCCGCGCGATACGAAAGCTTCTCACGCGCGGCCGACGAGCTGTCGGTCACGCACGGCGCGGTGAGCCACCAGATGCGCGCGCTCGAAGCCGAACTCGGCATCGCGCTGTTCGTGCGCCACGGCAAGCGGCTCACCCTGACGGACGCCGGCAGCCGCTACGCGCAACAAGTGCGCGCCGCGCTGACGATGCTCGCCGATGCCACCCACGCAATCCGCGCGCCCAGCCGCAACGGGCGGCTCGTCGTGTCGACGCTGCCGTCATTCGCCGCACGCTGGATCACGCCGCGCATCGGTCCGTTCATCGAGCAGCATCCGCAGATCGATCTGGAATTGCGCACGAGCAACGCGCTCGTCGATTTCGCCCGCGACGATGTCGACGTCGCGATCCGCTTCGGTTACGGCAAGTATCCGGGGCTGCATGTCGAGCCGCTGCTCGACGAGACGTTTTTTCCGGTCTGCGCGCCGACGCTCAATAGCGGCGTGCTGCCCGCAACGCCTGCCGACCTTGCGCGCTTCCCGCTGCTGCGCTCGGACGACGAGCTATGGCGGCCCTGGTTCGATGCGGCCGGCCTCGACACGTTGACGGAGCCCAAACGCGGCGTGCTTTATCAGGATTCGTTGAATTTGCTGCAAGCGGCAATCGACGGCCAAGGCATCGCGCTCGTGAGGCGCACGCTCGCGGCACCGGCGCTCGCGCAAGGGCAGATCGTGCGGTTGTTCGATATTGCCGAGCCGAGCCCGTGGCATTACTTCTTCGTATGCCCGCCGCTACTGGCCCAGACGCCGCGTGTGCAGGCGTTCCGCGCGTGGCTGTTCGACGAGGCCGCGCGCTTTGACGCGCTATGGCAAACGCTGCAGGCTCGGCATCTGGCCTCCTATGCGGCCGTCAGCGCCGGCGCTGGCGCGCGCGGCAAGTGATGCGGCCGCGCGAGCGGGCCCAAAAACGGGCCCCAAACAGGCCCGTCATGCGCCAGGCCGCGGCCACGGTTAGAGCACAACCTTGACCATCGGATGGCCCGTCAGCGCGCGATAAATGTTGTCGAGCTGTTCCTGGCTCGTCGCGCGAACCGTGACGGTGAGGCCCGTATAGTTGCCGCCGCTCGACGCGCGCTCCTCGATCTTCTCCAGATCGATCTCGTGATCGTGAACGCTGACCACCTTGAAGATCGTGTCCTTGAACTCGGGATGCGCGCGGCCCATGATCTTGATCGGGAAATCGCACGGGAATTCGAGCAGCGTTTCCTTGGGCGTCTCGATCGCGCCCGTCAGCTCGACGGTTTTGGGTTCGGTCATGTCGTTTCTCCGTGAAAGCGCGTCACGCGCCATCGATTTCTCGCGCCTTCGCCCGCTGATACGCGGCGTACAGCGCGTCGTACACCGGCCCCGGCCGGCCGCCCTGCACCGGCAGATCGTCGAGCAGGGTCACCGGCAGAATTTCCTTCGTCGCCGACGTGAGCAGGATCTCGTCGGCGGCGCGCAGTTCCGCTTCACTGATCTCGCGCGCGACGAAGCAAGTCCCGCATTCGTCGGCTAGCTCCTCGACGAGCGAATAGCGGATGCCCTCGAGAATCTTTTCGCTGCGCGGCGGCGCGAACAGCTCGCCGTTCTTCACGATCCACACGTTCGCCGACGAGCCCTCCGTCACATTGCCGCCGCGCAGTTGGATCGTCTCGACCGCGTCGCGCTCCGCCGCATGCTGCGCCATCAGCACGTTGCCGAGCAGCGATACCGCCTTGATATCGCAACGCAGCCAGCGCCGGTCCTCGGCCGTCACGCAGCGCACACCTTGCGCGCGCTGCGCGTCGGTCGGCAGCACGAGCGGATTGGCCATCGCGAACACGGTCGGCACCGCGCCCGCCGGAAACGCGTGGCCGCGCTTGGCAACGCCGCGCGTCACCTGGATATAGACGATCGCATGCTGGCCGTCGCCGAGCGCGGCCGCATTCGCGTCGATCACGCGCGAGACCAGCGCGCGCCAGCCCGCTTCGTCGTGCGGATCGTCGATGCCGACTGCCCTCAGGCTGCGCGCGAGGCGCGCGAGATGCTGCGCGATCCGGAACGGCACGCGGCGCGCGCCGTTCGCGTAAACCGGCACGACTTCATACACGCCGTCGCCAAAGATGAAGCCGCGGTCGAGCACCGGCACGCGCGCTTCGGACAGCGGCGTGAGCGCCTCCTGCGACGCAACGCTCAGATAGACGGTCGGTTCGATATCGGCTTGGCTCATGGTGATGGCGGGCAACGAAGTCGTCATGGTCGCAACGAGCTTACTTCTTTTTGCTGAACATCAGCAGGATCGAATCCCAGATGCGGCCGAAAATGCCCGCCTCCGGCACCGGCTGCAGCGCGACGACCGGGAATTCGGCGAGCGTCTTGCCGTCGGCCGCGAGCTTCACCGAGCCGACCGTCTGGCCGTCCGCGAGCGGCGCGATCAGCGGCGCGTTCAGCGAGACTTCCGGCTTCACCTTGTCCGCGACGCCGTGCGGCACCGTGACGAACAGATCCTGCTTCACGCCCACCTGCACGGTGTTGCTCTTGCCCTTGTACACGCGCGGCGTGTCGATCGGCTGGCCGGCCTTGTAGAGGCGCACGGAGTCGAACGCGGTGTAGCCGTAGTTCAGCATCTTCATGCTGTCCTGCACGCGATCGCTTTCCTTCGTCTCGCCCATCATCACGGTGACGAGGCGGCGCGGCGCGTCGCTCGAGCCCGGCAGCGCGCGCTTGGCCGTCGCGATCAAGCAATAGCCCGCGGCCTGCGTGTGGCCGGTCTTCAGGCCGTCGACGGTCGGATCGAGCCACAGCAGCCGGTTGCGGTTCGGCTGGCGGATCTTGTTGTACGTGAATTCCTTGACCGAGAAGATGCTGTAGTAGTCGGGGAAATCGCGAATCAGGTGGGTCGACAGCGTCGCGAGATCGGCGGCCGTCGTGTAGTGCTGCGGATCGGGCATTCCGTTCACGTCGGCGAAGTGCGTGCCCTTCATGCCCAGACGCCGCGCCTCCTCATTCATCATGTTGACGAACTGCGCCTCGCTGCCGCCCACCAGCTCGGCGAGCGCGATCGCCGCGTCGTTGCCGGACTGGATGATCATCCCGTACACGAGGTCATGCACGGAAACAGGCTTGCCCGCCTCGATGAACATCCGCGATTCGTCGCGGCCGACACGGCGCACCGCCTCGCTCGGCGTGACGATCTGCTCCATCGAGATCTTCTTGGTGCCGAGCGCCTCGAACACGAGATACGCGGTCATCAGCTTCGTCAGCGATGCGGGCTCGACGCGCTCGTCCGCGTTACCGGACGCGAGCACCTGGTTGCTGCTCGCGTCGACGAGCGCCCACGAGCGCGCGTTGACGCCCGGCGGCGGCACCGCGCCCGGCATGTAGGTCGCGGGCGCGCCCGTCGGCGCGGCGGCAGCGGCGGACGCGGCCGCCTTGGCTTTTGCCTTCGCGGCAGGCTTCGCGTAAGCGACGGCGCCGCTCGTCACGAGCGCGGCGGGCAGCACGATGCCGAGCGCGACGTTACGAGCGGCAACGGCAAAAGCGGTGGAGGAAGCGAGAGACTTGAGGCCGTAGGAGGACAAACGCATATCGGTACAGGGCTGATGGCAGAAAGTGCAGCGCGCACGAGGCGCGCGGTTGAAGGGCTGCGGCGCGGCATGGCGGCGCGCATGCTGCGGCCAATGCGCGCCACCCCGGCACCGGGGCGCCGGTTGGACAGGCGGCGGCGCGATCGGTTCGCCGTGCGAAAACCGCGCGACCGATGCGCGCGCAGCGACGCCCGGCAACCCGCACGACGCTGCGCGCCGCACGTGCGGCGAACCGGGCACGGCCGACGCAAACCCGGCCATTATACGAAAGTCGCATGCGCGCATCCGGCTGGCCCGAATGCCTGCCGCGCATGCCGGAGGTCAGCGCCACGCGCCGATCACGATCCGCTTGATCAGATGCAGCTTGCGGTGAAAGAAATGCTCGGCGCCCGGAATCACGATGACGGGCAGCTCCTGCGGCCGCGCCCAGTCGTAGACGGCCGAGATCGGGACGGTGTCGTCGTTTTCGCCGTGAATCACGATCGTATCCTCGGGCACGTCGGCGACTTGCCAGCGGCTTGCGGCCGTGCCGACGAACACCATCCGCTCGATTGCCTGCCCGGCGCCGCGCAGCCGCTTCGCGACGTGCGACAGCACGAACGTGCCAAACGAAAAACCCGCGAGCACGATGGGCAGCGCCGCATGGCCGGGCAGCGCGCGCATGTGCGCGAGCACCGCGAGCAGATCGTCGACCTCGCCTACACCTTCGTCGTGCACGCCTTGCGTCGCGCCGACGCCGCGAAAGTTCGAGCGGATCACCGCGTAGTTCAATTGGACGAAGATCCGCGCGAGCGTCTGCGCTACCTTGTTGTCCATCGTGCCGCCGAACAGCGGATGCGGATGCGCGACGAGCGCGATTCCGCGCGGTGCGGCCGTGCCTTCGCGCACGGCGTCGGGCAGATCGATCGCGATCTCGATGTCGCCGGCCGGGCCGGCGATCAGGGATTTCTGGGTATGGACGTTCATACGGCGGCGTACCGGGTCATGCAAAAAGTCACGCTTGAGGGCTTGAAGGCCGGACGGGCTGAGAGTTCGAAGGCTCGCGGAGCTGGGCTCAGATCCTCAAGCGCTCGACGAGCTTGCCGTCGCGCAGATGCGATTCGACGATCTCGTCGATATCGTTCTTGTCGACATACGTATACCAGACCCCTTCCGGGTAGACGACGACGGCCGGCCCTTGCTCGCAGCGGTCGAGGCAGCCGGCCTTGTTGACGCGCACCTTGCCCGCGCCCGCGAGCCCAAGCTCCTTGACGCGCTTTTTTGCGTACTCCTGCAGCTCCTGCGCGCCGCAATTCGCGCAGCTCGGGCGATCCGCATCCTTGTCGCGCTGGTTCAGGCAAAAAAAGACGTGATGCTGATAGTAGGGATCCATGGCGTGACCCATTGTCTGAGGGACGCCGCGTGGGCGTCCGCATTGTCGGGATGTCGCGGAGACGAGCGACCGATTATAGCGAGCGGCGCCGCTTGACGCTCGATGCGCGCGCGGCAGACCACACGGCCCGCGAGCCAGACAGGCCCGGTATTTAGCCCCCGCCCGCGCAACGCCACCTCCGATGCCATTGACCGATGGCGTTGAAATACGCATCGCGTCCCCAAGGCCGGAACGCGCGGAACTGATTGGAAGGTAACTTACAGGTGGAAAACGCCTCGGCGGGCCGCGCGTCGACGAGCGCGAGCAATACAACAAGCGCGCAGCGCGTCTGCGCCATCGGCTATACGCACGGCATGCGCCGTGCGTATAGCCGCGGCCGCGGCGCGGCCAGACCGCGCGGCGAGCGCCGAATGGCGCGGCAGCCGGTGCGCGGCGGCGTTCGTTGCGCTGCGCCGCCGCGTCACGCGCGCGCCGCACGCGGCGGCGTTCACTGCGCGGCGCCGCCGGCCTGCGTGCCGAGCCACACGACGAGCTGATCGACGAGATCGTCGGACGCCGTCGCGAGCGCGGCCGCGCCGCCCGCCGCATCGGGCGTGCTTGCCGGCGCGCGCGCGACGAACGTGCGCTGGCCGAGCACCTTGCCGTCCTGCGTGAGCGTCGCGCGCGCGGTAACGGCCGCATGGCTTTGCGAGCGGCCGTCGAACACCTGCTCGAACTGCGCCAGTTCGACCTTCAACACCGGCGCGCGCACGCTATCCTCGCCGCCGAGCACCGCGCCGCGTTGCGACAGCGCGGCACGCAGCCGCTGCGTCAGCAATTGCGCGGGCGGCGCGGTCCATTTGCTGTCGCGGTACACGGCGATACGCTGCGCGTCCGCGTAGGCGAGCCGATAGACGAACCGGTCGGAGTCGAGCGGATCGGCCGCGCCGACGTCGAGCACCTTGAGCGCCGGCCCCGAGCCGGCCGATACGGCCGGCCGCGCGGGCCCAAGATCGTAGCGCACGTTCGTCAGCGCGGCGCCCGTGTTCGCGCAACCGGCGACGCTGGACAACGCGAGCACCGCCGCGAGCGCGAACGCCGGACGCCGGCGAACCAACCCAAAGAATCCTGACATGCCATATCCCTGCATCGCGATTTCCCACATAGCGTTATTTGGCGGGCGCGCCAGCGCCCGGCCACACGAATCCGGCCTCGCCCGGCCCCGGCTCGGCCGGCGGCGCGCCGAACAATAGGCTGCGCGGATTGCGGCCGACGTCGCCCGCGACGTCCTTGAGCGTGCGCGAAGCGTCGCCGACACTCGTCGCAAGCGCGTTGAAGCGCGGCAGCGTGCTGTCGCGCACGCTCGCGCTCAGATCGGCGAGCGTGCCGTTCATCGATGCGAGCGACTGCCCCGCCCGGTTCAGGTTCGTCACGAGCGGGCCGCCCGGTGCGACAAACGCGTTCGCCGATTCGAGCGCACGATTCAGATGCGCCATCGTCTGCGGCGCCTGTGCGAGCGCCGGTTCGATCTGCTTGGACAGCGTGGCGAAGCCGTCGGCCGCATGCTGCATGCTGGCCGCGGTCGCCTTCAATTGGTCGCGCATCTCGGGCGAGAGCATCGCGTTGACGCTCTTCGCGGCAATCTCCATCTGCTTGAGCAACACGTCGCCGCGCTGCTGAATTTGATCAAAGAGGCTCGGATGCATCGGGATCTGCGCAACCGCCTTGTCCGACGTCGGCAGCGGCGACGGATCGGCGCCCGTGTCGTCGAGCTGCACGAACGCGATCCCCGTCACGCCCTGAAAGCCCAGGCTGCCGAACGTGGAGCGCGTGATCGGCGCGTGCTGGTCGACGAGAATACGGATCGCGATCTCGCCCGGGCGCTTGCGGTCGAAATCGATCGACGCCACCTTGCCGACGTCGAGCCCGCGATAGCGCACGGCCGCGTCGGGAAACAGGCCCGTCACGTTCGAGCGCGACACGAGATCGTATGGGATGCGCACGGTGCGATCGATGTTGAACCAATAAACCACGCCGACGATCGCGAGCAACAGCCCGATCGTGAAGAGACCCGCCCAGAACGCATGCGATTTGTTTTCCATACTGAATTCCTTGTGCGACATCCTCGTACTACAGATCGACGTCCGAAGGCGCCGGTTCAAGCGCCGCTTTCGGCAGCCGCGCGCGACGCTCGGGCGGCAGCGCCTGCAGCGCGCGGCGGCCGCGGCGCCCGAGAAAATATTCGTGGATGAACGGATGATCGACGCCCGCCGCCTCCTCGACGCTCGCCGCGACGAGCACCTTGCGATCGGCGATCACCGCGACACGCGTCGACAGCGCGACCATCGTGTCGAGATCGTGCGTGACCATCACCACGGTCAGCCCGAGCGTGCGATGCAGCGTCGCGATCAACTCGACGAATTCGTCCGATGCGGCGGGATCGAGCCCCGCCGTGGGCTCGTCGAGAAACAACAGCTCCGGCTCGAGCGCGATCGCGCGCGCGAGGCCGACGCGCTTGACCATCCCGCCCGACAACGCGGCGGGCATCTTCGATGCGTGCTTGCACGGCAGCCCGACCATCTGCAGCTTCAGCATCACGATGTCGTGCAGCAGATCCTCGGGCACGCGGCCAAGCTCGCGCAGCGGCTGCGCGACGTTGTCGAACACCGTCAGCGACGAGAACAGCGCGCCGTGCTGAAACAGCATCCCCGAGCGGCTGCGCATCAGGTGCGCGGCCTCGTCGCCGATCTGCGCGGTGTCCTCGCCGAACACCTTGATCGTGCCGGAGGTCGGCCGCTCGAGGCCGAGGATCTGCCTCACCAGCGTAGTCTTGCCGGAGCCCGAACCGCCGACAATCGATACGATCTCGCCGGAGCGCACGTCGAAATTCAGATGCTCGTGGACCACGTTGCGCCCATAGCGCTTGGTCAGATCGCGCACCTCGATCACGAAATCGCCGGCCGCGCTCATCCGAGCCCCACGTTCTGAAAGAGGATCGCGAACACGGCATCGGCCAGAATCACGACCGTGATCGACGTGACGACGGACGTGGTCGTCCCTTCGCCCAGGCTTTGCGAATTCGCCTTGATCCTGAAGCCGAAGTGGCATGCAACGAGCGCGATCAGCATGCCGAACACGATGCCCTTGCCGAGCCCGATCCACAGGTTCGCGATCGGCACGACGGACGGCAGCGAGCGCACGAAGAAGTTGATGTCGATGCCGAGCACGAGCTTCGCGGCGAGCGCGCCGCCCGCGAGTGCGATGATGTTGGTCCACATCACCAGCAGCGGCATCGCGACGCCGAGCGCGAGCACGCGCGGCAGCGTGATCCTCAGCCCGTGCGGGATGCCCATCACGCGCATCGCGTCGAGTTCCTCGGTCACGCGCATCACGCCGATCTGCGCGGTGATCGCCGAGCCCGAGCGGCCCGCGACGAGAATTGCCGACAGCACCGGCCCCAGCTCGCGGATCACCGACAGGCCGAGAATATTGACGATGTAGCGGTTCGCGCCGAAGAGCTGGAGCTGCTGCGCGGACAGATACGACAGCACGATGCCGATCAGGAACGCGACGAGCGCCGTGATCGGCAGCGCCTGCGTGCCCGCGCTGTAGATGTTCGCGGAGATCTCGGTCCACGGCATCGTGCGCGGGCGGCGCAGCACCGAAAGCAGGTCGAGCAGCACCCCGCCCAGCATCGCGATGCCTCCGGACAGATGCTCGCCGAACGTGAAGATGCCCTGGCCCAAGCGGGTAACCGGATCGATCCGCACGACGGGCTCGGGCGCGTCGCGGCTGCCGTCGAGCCGCTCGATGCGCTCGAATACGGTGCGCTGCTTGTCGGTGAGCGCGATTCCCTCGGGCAGCCGGCGGCCCCAGACGCGCCAGAGCGCTTGGCCGCCGACGTGATCGAGCCGCTCGATGCCCGACAAATCCCACTCGCCGACGGGCTCCTTCACGAGCCGCGCCATACGTCGGGCGGCGTTGCCGCGATCGCGCGCGAGCGCGAGTGCCGTCCACTGTCCGTGAAGACGCACGGTTTTACGGCCGTGGCCGCCGGCATCGATCGACAGGCCAGGAGGAGTCTGGAAGTCCAAAGGGGCGATTGTGCAAAAAGGTGACAGAGATCATTGTAGCGAACCGCTGTCGCCGACGACGTCTCGTTTCAGCGGCGCGCCTGTAAACCGCCGCGCGCCGATGCCCGCCGCCCTGGGATCGCCTGCGGCGACGCACGCCTTTTCGCCGCCCGCGGCCCGCTTTGCCACGCACGCCGGAGGGACATTCCGGCAATGCCGCCCATGCGTCCGCCAATGCGAGGCCGCCGTCACCTCGTCATTCATGAATGACGCGGCGCGCGGCTTCTTCACCGCACCGCGCGCCGCCGCAGCCCGCCCGGCGCCGGCTTATTTTTGAGCAACGAGTTGCAGCGATTGTGCGTCCTGGCCCCACACGTGGATCGGCGTCGGCCACGGTGCGATCCAACTGCGAATCGGCACGGTGACGACATTCAGCAGATCGGACGTCAGCGCGCCGTTGGTGAAACTCAGCGCCAGGCCGCTGTAGCGGTTGATGATTCGATAACCGCCCGCGGCGTCGCCGCCGATCTTCTGGAAATACCATTGCTGCTGCGGCGTGCCCGCGCTTGACGACAATACCGTCGGCGCGCCCCACATGCGCCCGGCATTGCCCGCGCCGACGCCGAGATACCGGCCGCCGATCTGCAGCGTGAAAAAGCCGTCCGCCGTGGGCGTGAGCGTCCATGCGCCGGCAGCGGCCGTCGGCAGATTGCCGGCTGGGTTGCCCGGATGCACGATGTAATACCGCTTCGGCTGCGACGTGGCCGTCACCCTCACCCCGTTCGCATTCGAGTAGTAGACCGGCACCGGATCAAAGAACTGCCAGCGCTGCACCGTCACGTCGATGTACTCGGCATTGGACTTCGAGCACGACACCACGCAATACACGCGGAAGGTGCTGCCGAGCGTGTCCGCCGAGGTTTTCGTCGCGCTGTCGGTGAACCAGCGGTACCACGACGAGCTGTTGTACGGCACGTAGCCCGCAAAGCGCCATTGCTGCGTGCTCAGGTCGTCCGACATATAGAATTTCAGCGTCCCCGCCTGCTTGTCCTCGGCGATCGCGATGTACTTCTGCATGTAGACGTTCCACGCGACGCTCATCACCCGCATCGTGCCGTTCGTATAGCCCGCGCCCAGCAGATTGCCCGGCCCCGGCGGCGGCGGCACGAACGTCTGGCCGCCGGTGCGGTCGGCGCTCGGCCCGCCCAGCCAGCGCAGGTCGAGCGTCGGGCCGCTCACGTTCGATTCGAGCGCGCTGGACACCGGCGCGGCCGTGCACGGCGCGGCCGCCGACAGCGGATCGCAAGTCCAGTTCGTGCCGCTCACCTGCTGCCAGCGGCCGTTGTAGAACTTCTGCCACGACGACGGCGCCATCTTCTTGCTGATCGGCGCGCGCGCGACGTGCTCCCACATATGATCGTCGAAGCCCACCGGGTTGCCGTTCTGCCCGAGAATGCGGCTCGTGTAGAACAGGTAGAAGTAGCCCGACGCGTTGTCGACGAACAGCCGCGGGTCGCCCGCGCCGTAGTAGTAGTACGGCGTATTCGGGTTGCCCTTGCCGTAAGGCGACGTGATGATCGGCTCTTGCAGCGTCCAGCTTGCGCCGCGGTCGGTCGAGATCGCATATGAGATCGCATCGACGCGCGGATTGTTGCCGAACAGCTCGTTGTGGACCACGCCGTACCAGTAGCTGGTATCCGGGTCCACCCATACGCCGATCAGATCGCAATAATCCGCCTGGCTGTATCCGGTCTGCGATTTGACGGGCGTGCCGAACAAATCAATGGCAACCGGATTTTTGTCATTGCACAGCACGCGCGTATCGTATTGGGAATGCGCGGCCGACTCCGTTACCGAATCGGCATCCTGACCAATAAAAAACTTCCAGTAATGATTCGCCGGATTATCGTCGTATTGAGAAAGCGAATTTCCGATAAAGAATGTTCCGTCGCGATCGATAAACAGCGAATTCGGACTGTCCGACACCGGGCTGGCCGCCGCCGGCGCGCTGGCACTGAACGTATAGGCACGGGCGGGCAAACCCGCCAGCGCGGCGCACAGCAGCGCTCCCTGGAAAATTCCGACAATTGGCCATCGAGTGCGTCGCATGTTTGTCTCTTTATATGGAATAAAATAATGATGCACGCGCCATGTTTTTGCCGCATGCCGAAAAGAACGGAATTTCAAACATTCCCCCATCCGAAATCCACCCTATTTATCGAAATTCCGGATACTCAATCATATCCGGACGACATATCCGCACAAGTCATTTAACCGGATTTGAATATTGAGATATTCGACATTCACTCATGCCGATTAATCACCTAGTATCAGCCGGCGCAATTGAATCGCGACAGGAATGAAGCTTGGTCTGCGCGGCGAACGGCAGCCGCGCGGCGCGCCTGCCGCGCCACACCGCCGCCGGCCGCCAGGCCATGCCCCGTGCCACCTCCCCACCTTCCGGAAGACCTTCCCCGCGCTTTCATTTTTTATTCACATATCCTTTCGATACTCTCATCCGCCGGAGCACTCCCGCTGCACTCACGCCGCACCCTCGACAAAACGAAACCCGAACAGGACCCTTCCATGCGCTTGCCCTCGCGCCTTCGCCGGCGGCTGAACGCCGCCACTCTTGCCGCATGCGCCGCGCTCGTCGCCGGCTGCAACGACGACGATTCGACACCCCCGCCAACGCCCGCCGGCACCAAAGCGACGCTCGCCGTGCTAGAGACCACGGATCTGCATACGAACGTGCTGTCGTATGACTATTTCAAACTCGCGGCGGATAATTCGCTCGGCTTCGAGCGCGTCGCGACGCTGATCGCGCAGGCGCGCGCGCAGTACCCGAACACGCTGCTCCTCGATAACGGCGACACGATCCAAGGCACCGCGCTCGCCGACTACCAGGCGCTCGTCAAACCCGTGTCGTGCAGCGAAACGCTCGCGATCTACAAGGTGATGAACGCCGCGAAATTCGACGGCGGCGGGATCGGCAATCACGAGTTCAACTACGGGCTGCCGTATCTATCCCAGGTAACAGGCAATACGTTCGACATCGCGGGCATGCCCGCGCCCGCGCAACAGCAAAAATGCGCCGGGCCGGCCTTTCCCCAGGTGCTCGCGAACGTGATCAGCGCGAAAACCGGCGCGCCGCTCTTCAAGCCTTACGAAATTCTGACAAAAACCGTCGCCGCAACCGCGCCCGACGGCAGCAAGGTCACCGCCGCCGTGAAAATCGGCATCATCGGTTTCACGCCGCCGACGATCATGAGCTGGGACAAGCGCTGGCTCGAAGGCAAGGTCTACACGACGGGCCTGAAGGAGGCGGCCGAGAAATACATCCCCGAAATGCGCGCGAAAGGCGCGGATCTGATCGTCGCGGTCTCGCATGGCGGCCTCGACAATTCGGCCTACTCGCCGATGATGGAAAACGGAAGCTGGTGGCTGTCGACGGTGCCCGGCATCGATGCGATGCTGATCGGCCACTCGCACCAGGTGTTTCCGGACGCGAACAGTACCATCGCGCAGTTCAACTTGCCGGGCGTCGATAAGGTCAAGGGCACCGTCAATGGCGTGCCGACCGTGATGGCCAACTACTGGGGCAAGCATCTGGGCGTGATCAAGCTCAGCCTCGCGTATGACGGCAAGCAATGGAGCGTCGACAAATCGCAAACGATCGTCGAAGCGCGCCCGATTCAGAACGCCGACAAGAGCTATGTCGCGGCCGATCCTTCGGTGGCCGCGGCGATCGCGGCCGAGCATCAAGCGACGATCGACTACGTGAAGACGCCGATCGGCAGCACCGATTACCGGATGACCACGTACTTCGCCGATGTCGGCGATCCCGGCGCGATTCAGATCGTCAACGACGCGCAGGCCGACTATGTCGCGAGCTACGTGCAGGCGAATCTGCCGCAATACGCGTCGCTGCCGGTGCTGTCGGTGAGCGCGCCGTTCAAGAGCGGCTTCGGCGGCGGCACCGATTTCACCGACGTCTCGGCAGGCCCGCTCGCGATCAACAACGCGGCCGATCTCTATCTCTATCCGAACACTATCTACGCGGTGAAGGTCAGCGGCGCGGACATCCGCAACTGGCTCGAAACCGCCGCGAAGCGCTTCAATACGATCGATCCGACGAAGCCGACCGTGCAGAAGCTCGTCAGCACGTTTCCCGGCTATAACTTCGACATGTTCACGTCCGCCGATCTGCGCTACGAGATCGACGTCACGCAGCCGACCGGCAGCCGGATCAAGAACCTCACGTACAAGGGCGCGCCGCTCGACGCGAACGCGCAGTTCATCGTCGCGACCAATAACTACCGCGCAAGCGGCAGCGGCAACTTCCCTGGGCTCGACGGCAGCAAGACGATCTTCGCGTCGCCGGATGCGAACCGCGACGTGCTGATCGCCTACGTGAAAAAGCGCGGCAAGCTCACGCGCGCGAACGACGGCGCGCAGCGAAGCTGGCGCTTCACGAAACTCGCCAGCTCGGTTGCGCACGTGCAGTTCGCCTCCGCGCCGAACCGCCTCGCCGACGCAGGCGCGGCGGGCTTGACGGGGATCACGCAAGTCTCGGCCGACGACGGTTCCGGCAAGGGCCTCGCGACCTACGAGATCGATCTCACGCAATGACGAAAGCGGAGTGCCGACGATGAATACCTTCCGGAAACCGCTTGCCGCGTGCGATGAAGGCCAACCTCATGCGCACGGGCGTCGCGACGGCGGTATCGAGCAGGCCCGCTCGCCTCGTGCGTCCGAGCGCCGTGCGAGCGAACGTCGAGGCGATGCGCATCGCGCCTGCGGGTTGCTCGACTGCGGCGCACCATGCGCCGATGTGCCGCCGCGCACCGCCGCGGCTGCCGGCAATGGGCGCGACGCCCGCGCCGCTTCGCACGGCGCCCGCTCGCCCGGCCCGCTGCTGCGCGCGTTGCGCGCGACGCTGTCGCCCGTCGGCATGCTCGCCGTCGCAGCGGCGCTCGCGGCGGCCGTTGCCGCCACCGGCCGGCTCGAAAGCCTCGTGCATCACACACCGGCGGCCACCCGCGCACAGCTCGACGAATGGCGCGCGATGGTCGAGCAGGCCGCCGAGCCGCACGCGCTGAGCAAGCTGCGCGCGCTCGCGCGCGATGGCGATGTCGATGCGCAGACCGCGCTCGGCATCGCGCTGATCGGCTCGCGCGAAGCCGGGCTGCGCAACGAAGGCCTGCGCTGGCTCGAAACGGCTGCGCAAGCAGCGCCCGCCGCCGGCACAGCCGGCGCAGGTGACGACGGCCACCGCAGCTCCAGCCGCATGAATGGCGCGCGCGCCGCGCGTCTCGCACTGGGCAAGGCGTGGCTGCTCGGCACGGGCGGCGGCGAGCGCGACTATCCGCGCGCGCTCGCGACGCTGCGCCCGCTCGCCGACGCGGGCGATCCGGGCGCCGCGTACTACGTCGGGCTGATGTATCGCAGCGGCTACGGCACGCCGGCCGATCCGGCCGAAGCGGCCCGCTGGTTCGAGCTGGCCGCGCGCCATGACGTGCCGGCCGCGCAATTCATGCTGGCCAACGCGTATCGAGACGGCAGCGGCGTGCGTCGCGACGAAGCGCGCGCGCTCGCGCTGTATCGGCAAGCCGCCGACCGCGAACTGCCGGAAGCGGTGCAAACGCTTGCGATCGCGTACCGCAACGGCGAACTCGGCCTGCCGCGCGACGCCGACGCGTTCCATGCGCAATGGATCGAAGCCGCACACGCGCTCAAGCATCCGAGCATCGCACCTTGATTGGCGATCGATCCCGGCGGGGGATCGATCGCTTCATCGCACGCCTGTGCCGATGCCGTTATCAATGCCTGTGCCAATACCCTACCCGCGCGTGACCCGTGCTTTGCCGGCAGCTCAAGCCGGCGGATTCAACGCACCGGTCAACTGCGTCACGCCGGGGCCGTAACCCAATACCGGCACGTTCGCGCCGACCGCCGAATAAGGCACGACTGCGCCGGACGCGTCGCGCTGCTGGCCCGTCCAGTAGATTTGTCCGGCGGCGGGAATCGCGTTCTTCAACAGCGCGTGAATGTCGGTTTCATAGGTGTACGTCTTCGACGCGCCATTGTCGTTCCACACGCAAATCTGTCCTCCGATCGGCGGATATTGCGTGGAGCCCGTCTGCGGCTTCGCATTCCATTGCGTATAGACCGTGTTGCCGGACAAGCCGTTCGGATTGAAGTAGCTCGGGCCATACGCAACGATGTACCAGTCTCCGTATGAATCCGTCCAGTCGTAGCCGTATTGCTTGTAATTGAGCGATGCTTCGGCGCCCCAATTGATCCAGCGCTGTATCCACACCGTCTTGTCGAGCCCGGCGCTCAATTGCGGGTTGGCTCCGGCAATATAGTTCTGGTCTCCCCACGCTTGCACCGTCTTGCCCCGCTTCTTCAGGAAAGCGCTGAGACCGTTCAAATAAGGCACGATTTGAGCGGGCGTGAAGCCGCTGACCTCATCGCCGCCGATGTGAATCCGGCTCGACTTGAACCACGGCAGGAACTGGCTGAAAACGGATTCGACATACGGCAGCGTTCCCGGCTTGGTCGGATCCAGAAAGCCGGCCGCGTCGGCCAGATCGGGCCGCGCCTTGCCGAACGCCTGCGAATGGCCGGGCGTATCGAACTCCGGCACGATCGTGATGCCGTGCGCGCTCGCCACGGCCTCCAACTCAGCCCAGTCTTGCTCGGTGTAATACAGGCCGTCGTCGGATACCGGCCCGTTGAAGGCCGGATCGCTGCTCTTGAGCCGAAACGACGCGACGATGTTGCCGTTCGCATCCGTCGCGAAATCATTCAGATGCAGATGCAATGTATTCAGCTTGTACCAGCTCATGAATTTCATGTACTGCATCAGAAACGTCTTCGTCGCGAACTTGCGCGCAACGTCAAACATGATCGAACGCTCCCGATAGCGGGGATAGTCGAGCGCGTAGCCTTTCGCGATAAGTGAATGCGTGCCTGCGGGCTTGCCGTCCAGCGTCAGCATTTGCAACAGCGTGCGCGTCGCGTAGAACGCGCCGTTCAGCGTGTTCGCGCGCAACACGGCGCTTTGCTCCGCATAGAACGTATTGCCCTCGTTGCCGATCGTGCCCGCGGCGGCGCCGCACGGCGACAAGCTCAGCGCGACATCGCCCGGCTTCACCACACCTGCGCGCACGACGGGCAGACGCATGCCCGTGACCTGCTGCAAATCCTCGGCAAACTTGCTTGCGAGCGGCGACAACGCGGCGTTGTCGATAACGATCCTGCTGCGCGACGTCAGCGAAAACGTGCCGACCCCGCCCTTCCAGGTTTGCAGCGTCGGCACGATCGCCGGCGCGGGATTCGTGCCGGTGATCGCGCCCGACCACTCGCCCCGCGCGCATGCGAGCGTCTTCGGCCCCGCGCCGGCATTTGCCGAAGCCGTCGCCGCGAACGCCGAAATGCCATCTGCGCACAACATCGCCGTATACCCTATGCATCCCAGAATCGCGAACTTCAGCCGCTTATTGTTCATCGTCATTCTCTCCGTTTAGACACTGCGTTTCCCATCGAGCCGCCTCGACGGGCTCTGCCTCCATTCCATCGGGCACAGCGCGGCGCCAAACGGAACTCAGACAATTCCATTCATTAGGAAATCAAACTATTGGCCCAGGGCTGCGGGCTTCGTTGCGTCGCCGGCACCTGCCGCCGCCGGCGATCGTCGCCTGCCGGTTTGCAACACGGCCGGCTCACACGCATTGCTTCCTGAATAGATCCAATTTAATACCAATTAAGATCCAATCTAATATCCTTTGAGCCACCCGGATATACCGGGTAAACCCAGGGCGGCGGCGTCGGCCGATCAAGCCGTTCGTCGCCGCGAACGCCCGCGATCGGCGCGAACGAGGCCCTTGCCGGGTTGCGCTCCTATAATGCGCATCGCGCCACCCGACATTCGCTCGCATCTGCCTCATGAATGCCCACTCGTATCCGCCCATGCCCGCAAACGACCGCCCTATCATCGATTACGCACGCGTGCGCGCGCGCCTTTGCACGGCGGCCAGCGGCTGGCCCATCGACATCGTCGATAGCACCGGCTCGACCAATGCCGATCTCGCCGCTCATCTGAAAACGTTGCGCCGCGACCGCGACGCGCTCGCCACGCCGCTCGTGCGCGTCGCCTACGAGCAGACCGCGGGGCGCGGGCGTCAAGGCCGGCCCTGGTTCGCACGGCCGGGCGACGCGCTGCTGTGCTCGGTCGCGTGCGTGCTGCCGCGGCCGGTTGGGGAACTGGCGGGATTGAGCATCGCGCTCGGCGTGGCGCTCGCGCAAGGGCTCGCCGATGCAACTGCCGGCGATCTTGCCGCCCCCCCGTTCGCGACATCGGCAACAGCAGCCGCGGCGAGATCCGCCGAAACGGCCGAAGCACCGGCTGAAACAAGCGCGGCCACCTGCCGAATCGCAGTCAAATGGCCGAACGATCTGCTCATCGCGACGACGCACGGCAGCGCGACAGCCATCGCCGGCAAGCTCGGCGGCATTCTGATCGAAACCGTCTGGAACACGAGCGATGCGACCGCGGTCGTCATCGGTTTCGGCATCAACGTTCATGCAGCCGAAACCGCCGCAGCCGAAATCGCGGCGCTACGCGAGCGCAGTGCCGTCCCCGCCAGCAGCCTGCCGCCCGTGCCGCTCGCCAGCATCTGGCCGCAGGCCAACCTCGCCGATACACTCGCCGCCGCCCTCGACGCGCTCGCCATCGCGCTGCCGGCATTCGCCGCCAGTGGCCTCGCGCCGTTCCGCGAGCGCTGGAACGCGCTGCACGCTTACGCTGGCCGCGACGTCGCGCTGCTCGAGCACGGCGTCGAAATCGCGCGCGGCGTCGCGCGCGGCATCGATGCAAGCGGCCAGTTGCTGCTCGATACCCCGGCTGGCCAACAAGCGATCGCGGCGGGCGACGTATCGCTGCGCGAAGCGAGGCCGGGAGCAGCGCAATGAGCGGCGTATGCTTGCTGATCGATGCCGGCAACAGCCGGATCAAATGGGCGCTCGCCGACACCGGGCGCCACTTCGTCGCCCAAGGCGCGTTCGACCACGCGGGCGACGCGCCTGACTGGTCGGCCTTACCCGCGCCGCGCGGCGCGTGGATTTCGAACGTCGCGGGCAGCGCCGTAGCGGCGCGCATCGACACCCTGATCGATACGCACTGGCCCGCGCTGCCGCGCACCGTGATCCGTGCAAGTGCCGCCCAATGCGGCGTGACGAACGGCTACGCGCAGCCCGCGCAGCTCGGCAGCGATCGATGGGCGGGCCTCATCGGCGCGCACGCGGCGTTTCCGGGCGAGCATCTGCTGATCGCCACGTTCGGCACCGCGACGACGCTCGAAGCACTGCGCGCCGACGGCCATTTCGCGGGCGGCCTGATTGCGCCGGGCTGGGCGCTGATGATGCGCTCGCTCGGCATGCACACCGCCCAACTGCCGACGCTTTCGGTCGACACGGCAACGCGCCTCGTCGACGAGCATGCAACGCACGGCACGCCCGCGCCGTTCGCGATCGATACGCCGCACGCGCTGGCCGTCGGCTGCCTGAGCGCGCAGGCGGGCCTCATCGAGCGCGCATGGCGCGATCTCGAACATCGATGGCAGGCAAACGTGCGGCTCGTGCTGTCGGGAGGCGCCGCCGATGCGATCGTGCGCGCGCTGAACGTCGCGCACACGCGCCACGACACGCTCGTCCTGTCGGGGCTCGCGCTCATCGCGCATTCGGCGTGATGCACGCGATGCATCGCCGATAGCGCACTCACCCTTCGGAGAATTGACGATGTTGCGATGGCTGCTCTGCGTGCTCTTTCTCGCCAACATGCTGGCATTCATCGTGGTTCGCGGCGTATTCGGCCCGCTGCCGGCCGCTGGCCCGCTCGAACCAGGGCATGCGCGGCAGCAGGTGCGCCCGGATGCGCTGCGCGTCACGCCGCTGTCGCAGCCGACCGATCAGCCGATCGTCGGCGGGCCGATCGCGACGCCACCGCTCGAAATCGCGCCGCTCGCCGCGCCCGCCCATGCAGCACCGGCATCCACATCGATCGATACCCATGCGCGCGCCGCGCCAGCACCAGCGTCCGCGGCAACCAACGCCGGGGCCAGCCAAGCGGATCACGCGGCCGCGCGATGATGCGTCCGCGAATCCGATCGTTTGCAGCTCGGCCGATCGAGCCGATGGCGTTTGACTTGCGGGTTTGGGACGTCTGCTCGGCTTGCGGCTGCGTCGTTGCCGCCTATGAAGAAGAAAGGAGGGATGGCGCGACGTGCGTGCGCACGTCGGAACCGATGGAATTGGAACGGCAAAACGGTCCCGCACGATACCCGCACACGACCTCGCGAATGCGGAACGCAACGGCTGCACCACCGTCGCGCGTTCTCCATGCGCTGGATCGACGTGCCGCAAGCGCGGCCGGACGCCGGACAGAACCTGTGCTTTAACGCGGCAGCCTCGGCAATTCGCTTTGAAAAACCGCGGCCTCGCGCAGTGCTAGCCCCGTATTTTTTTCAGCAGCGCCGTGGTCGAGCGGTCGTGCTCGAACGCGATCGCGAGCGCCTGGCCGCCCCAGCCACGCACGAGCGCCGATTCCGGCAACGCGTCCATATCGTAATCGCCGCCCTTCACGAGAATGTCGGGATGCACGGCGTCAATCAACGAAACAGGCGTCTTCTCGTCGAAGCCGACGACCCAGTCAACGCTCTCGAGCGCCGCGAGCAGCGCCATCCGGTCCGCATGGGCATTGAGCGGCCTATCGTCGCCCTTGCCGAGCATACGCACCGACGCATCGCTGTTCACGCCGACGATCAGGCACGCGCCGAGCGCTTTTGCATCGGCCAGATAGGTTACGTGACCGCGGTGCAGAATATCGAACACGCCGTTCGTAAATACGACGGGCGCAGCGAGCGACGGGCGCAGCGCAACGAGCGCGTCACGGGTGATCAGCTTGCGTTCGAACGAAGCGGGCATGGTGCGGACATTCGTAGACGGATGACAGAAAAACAAAAGCCCGCCGGACTTGCAAGCGGGCTTCTGCGCGATCAGGCGGCGCGCGGCGTCATGCGGGCTGCGTGGCGGCCTGGCCGCTTTCGCCTTGCAGGCGGGAGGTCACTTCCTTCCGGTAGCGGTTAAGCTCCTGCGCGGTCGCGAACGTGCGCTCGAACAGCACCGACAGGT
>NZ_LOWB01000037.1 GCF_001522865.1 Burkholderia sp. TSV86
ATTGCTTTCAGGTTTTAAGGTTTCCATGACCCCATTCTCTCAAAGGTTGAGGTCTCCGAAAAACCCGGGCCGATTCATCACAATGTCGCCGGTGCCGGCTTGGGCCTTGCCATCCGTGCCCGGCGCACCGGTTGCGGTAATCGACACGTTTCCATTGCCAATGATCGACGAACCCTTGGCGGTGGAGATCGATGTGCTGGATGAACTGTTGCTTTGGCTGGAGCCGACGCTGATCTGCAACTGGATACCAGACGCGTTCGCCGCCTGACTGCCATTGCCGTTCGCCAATGCGCTTGCCGTGCTTCCGATTGCGCCTCGGTTCTGATAAGCCGATTCCGCTGCAGCCAGCCCCTGTACAGCCATCAAACGCGAATCGCCGGAAGCCACGCCGGACCGCACGTCGCCCACCATCGTCTGGCCAGTTTGCATCACACCACCGCCCAGTCCGACCGTGAGGCCGGCCTGACGAGCTTGCTGAGTCTGCGCGTCGGTATAGGTATCGTACGCGGAATTGACCGTCACGTTTTGCCCGGTCATCGCCACATTGCCACCCGCAACGACTTGGCTGCCGGTAACACCCAAGTTGTGACCGGCATTGATCGTGACGTTCCCGCTGGATGCGCCGATCGTACTGGCGTTGTTGGTCACGGAGAACGATTTGTCCGTCTGCGCGAGCGACTGGCTGCCGATCGTCACGCCGACTCCACCACTGCTCATCAAGCCCGACTTGCTGGTGTGGTAGTAGCTGCTCGAATCGACGGTGTCCTGCGACGTCGTGATGTTGACGTCATTCTTCGCGCTGAGCGTCACGGCGTTCGTGCCGACCACGGCGCTGCCTTGTACGTTCAGATCGTGGCCCGCCGTTACCGCCACCGTATCCCCCGATACGAGCGAGCCGGTCGAATGCGTTGCAGTGAACTGCTGGCTCGTGTCGGTTGTCGAGTGCGAGAGAAAGTGACTCGCGGACGAATGACTCACGCTATTAAATGTCGAGGTATCCTGCGCCGCGCCAATATTCACGTCGCCCGTCGCGCCAAGCGTCGCGACGCTCGTCCCGTGGCCGTCGTTGCCCGCGACGACACTCGATCCCTGCAATGTGAGATTCTTCGCCGGGGCACCACCGTCGGTCGCAAGCACCAGATTGCCGTTCGTATCCTGTCGCGCGCCTGCCAGCACGGTGGCGTTGCCGCCCGCCGACAGCGCGCTCCCAACGTTCGATTGCGTGGACAGATCGAAACTGTTCCAGCCCTTCGAGTTCGCGCCATGTCGCGAATCCGACGTGCTGTTGGTTGCGCCGGTGATATTGACATTCCCGGAGCTCGCAACCGTCAGATCGCCGGTCGACGTGAGATTGCTACCGGTGATGCCGATGTCTCCGCCACCGACCAGGCCCAGATTGCCGCTCGCCGAGAGGGTGCTACCTACCTGATTCGTCGTCTTGAACGTGCTGGTATTTTGCGAGTCGAGTCGCGCACCGACGCTCGAGCCGGTCTGCACCGTGCCGACGTCAATGCCGTTGCCGGCCGACAACCCAAGGTTTCCGCCCGCAGCGACCTGCGCGCCTTCGACCCGGATCGAGTTGCCCGCCATCAGCACCGCGTTGTTCGTCGCCTGGATTTGCGCGACCGCGCCGATCGAAGTGTGGCTCGACGTGCCATTCGCAAAGCTCGCCGTCTCGGTGTTCGTGAGCGACTGATTGACGATGTCGTGCCCGGCCTGCAATCCAACGTTACCGCCCGAGATCAGGCCGCCCAGGTTCTGGATGTCGTTGTCCGCGACGACAAGTGCGTTCTTGGTCGCCGCGATCGTGCCCGCGGCGTTCGTCACATCGGTCCCATGAATGGATACCGAATCCCCGGCGATAAGCGCGCCCGTCGGCGACAGCGATGCATCGTCCGTCTTCGCCAGATAGACCTGCGGCACCAGCGCAGTTTGCGTCGAGCCGTCAGGCAACGTCACGGTTTCGCTGACGAGCCAGACGATGTCGTGCGTGAGTGCCGCCATCTGCGCGTCTGTGAGCGCGACGCCAGGCTCAAGATTGAACTGCTTGGCGGTGGCCACGCCACTTGCCATCAGTTTTTGGTATTCGTCTTCGTCGCTTGCGTAGCCCGGCAGGTAGCGACGGCCGGTCAGGCTCGTGATCTGCTGCTGCACTAGCTGCGTTTCGTAGAAACCATCTCCGAGGCGCTTTTGCGTCTGCATCGGATTGATTCCGAGCAGGTTCAGCATGTAGTCGCTGGAAATGAAATTCGAGTAGCTCGTGAAGCGCGGATCGGTCTGCACGAAGTAATTGACGCCCGGCGAATTCGCCACCTTGTACAGCCCACTCGACGGCAGCACCGGGTTCAACACGGACGAGCGCGCACCGTCCACACTACGCACCGCACCGGACACGGTGGTCGCGGTCGTCTTGCCCGCCACGCTACTCGTCGTAGTGACCGACGTGCCGCCACTGACTGCGCCG
The DNA here is from genome assembly GCF_001522865.1 of Burkholderia sp. TSV86. Taxonomy (GTDB): domain Bacteria; phylum Pseudomonadota; class Gammaproteobacteria; order Burkholderiales; family Burkholderiaceae; genus Burkholderia. The sequence continues at coordinate 2,465 of NZ_LOWB01000037.1, forward strand.
TTGCCAGCGGATCCCGTCAACGCGACACTTCCCAGACCGAGCGATTGGGCGCTCGCGCCGGTAACGCCGCCGGTTGCCGAGACGCTGGTGTTTGAGATCTGGCCGCCGTTGATCGTGACTGCCTGATTGCTGGTAATCGTGCCGCCCGCCACGCCGGTATTGAGCGTGATCGACGGATTCGTCCACGTTACCCACGTCGACGGCACCTGCGGCCCGCCGACCGACCCATAACCCGACTTGTTCGAGAATGAATAGGTCGTCGCAAGCTGCGTCGACGTGTTCGCGATTTTCGCGTTGCTGCCGTTGCTCGCTTGCCCGTCAATGTTCAGGTTGCCACCGGCCGCGATCGTGCCGTTGTTGTTGTTCAACTGCGTGCCGATCGTCAGGTTCATCGCACCACCCGACGTCATCAACGCGGGCGCACCACTGCCCGGAGCGAGTGTGGTCGCCGTCGTCGTGGTCGTCGCATCACGCTCGGCCTCAACCAGATTCGAGCTGGACAGGTTCGGGCTGCCGCCTTTCAGGAACTGACTGTTCGGATCGGTGTATTGCGACTGCACTTCCAGTCGCACGCAGTTCGTCGTGCAATCGCCGTACTGGCCCGAGTAACTGATGGAGCCGTAGACGTTGGCCACCGTATCGAGGCTATGGTCGGGCCACGCCGTCCCGCCGGCCTGATCGGGGTTCGACTGACCGTTCTGGACCGTCTGGACGTACAGGACCTGCTGACCGGCTGTGGTCGGGAGGCGCTGTTGCTGCCCATCGGTCCAGGCCGTGCCGCCGTTCGATTGCGGTCGCGCATAGCTGCCCCAGGCGGACTGGAACGCAGACGCGTTCGCCGGCATGTTCACGACGACCTTCTGGATCAGGACGCCGTCGGGCGACACCATCGGCGTGATCGATACGATGTCCGCCGGATTCAGGTAGTACGCGCTCTGAACCAGCGTGTTCACGTCCTGGAACGGCGCTGATGCGCCAGCCCAGCCGGTGTGCAGCCAGGGCAGCGGCAGCAGCTTGGCCGTCTGCGTCGACGTGGTGGTGGTCGTCTGGATGTTCTGCCGAACGTTGTTGATCTGGTTCGCGGCGATATTCAGGTTGCCGTTCGCCTCGATCGTCGACGACAGGTTGTTCACGATGCCCGTCTGGTTAACCAGATTGCCGTTCGCATCCGTCGCACCGTTCGCTGCGATGTTGACGTCACCGAGGCTGTAGATCGTCGCGCCGTTCTGGTTGTTGACCGTGCCCGGCACCCACAGGTTGACGCCGTTCGTGCCGGCAATGATCGCCGCGGCCCCGTCGTTCGTCAGGGTATTCGCGTTCGCGGTGACCGTTCCGCCGATCATCGAGCCGCTGTTCTCCAGCGTATTGCTGGTCGTCGTGACCGTATTGCCTTCGATCCGGCCTGCGTTATTGATATCGCCGCCAGCCGCGTTGATCGTCGTCGCACCGGTGCTCGGATCCGCGGCGTTGCCCGACGCGATGTCGGCGCCGGCCTGGTTGACGACGTTCGCGGCATTCAGCGTCAGATTGCCGGCCGACGAGAACGTACCGGCGTTCGTAAACGTACCCGTCGTCGAGAACGTCAGGTTCCGGATCGCCGTGATCTGGTTTGCGGCATCGTAGGTATAGTTGCCTTGCAGGTTGATCGTCGCATCGCGACCGCCGACGATTTTCCCGTCGCCGACCAGCGAATTGGCCGTCACCGATAGATCCTGTGTACTGCCGATCGAACCGTTCGTGTTCGTCAGCGTGCCCGTATGGATCGCCACATTGCCTGCACCGCCGGCCGGATTGGCGATGGCGCCGCGGGTGTTGTCGAGCGTCGCAGTAGTCAACGCGACGTTGCCGCCGGACACCGATCCACCGACGTTCGAAAACGTCGCGCCGGGCTGATTGACCGTCAGGTTTCCGCCTGCGGCGAGCGTGCCACCGTCGTTGACCACACTCGACGGTGTGTTGAGCGTCAGGTCGCCTGCGGCCGACACATTACCGCCCTGCGTATTCGACAGGCTCACTGCGTTGAGCGTGACCGCACCATTGCCAGCGATCAGTCCCGACGATGCCGCGCCCGTCGGATTGGCGTTCGTGATCGTGCTGGCCGCCGTGAGCGTCGTCGCGCCGGTCCCGGCATTCGTGATCGCGCCGCTCGTGTTGTCGATGCTGCTGCCGGACAGCGTCAGCGCGCTATTTGCGCCAACCGCCTTGATCTTGCCGCTCTGGTTCGAGATTGCGCCGACTGCGCTCGCACTTATGTTGCCCTGTGCCTCGACGAGGCCACTAGTATTTGTCAGCGTGCTTGCCGACGCCGCGTTCAGGTCGCCGAGTGCGGCCAAGGTGCCCGACGTATTGTCGATCGATGCGCCAGACACCGAGACGTTGCGATTGCCACCGATCGAACCGCCTCGGTTCGACAGTGCGCCGACCGCCGTTATGGTCACGGGTGCTGCGCCGAGCGCGCGAATCACGCCAGCATCGTTTGTGACAGTCTGTCCGTTGACGCTCGCCGATCCGGTCGCAGCTTCTACCAGGCTGCCGGTATTGTTCACCGCTCCTTGAGAGCCGACCGCGACTGAAGCTCCGCCGATATAGCCGCTCTTGCCCGACAGCGCGCTGTTGTCGACCCCGTTCGTCCCCGTGACGGATGTGCTCCCGACCGCCGAAAGCGTGCCACCACGATTCGACACCGTGCTGGCGTTGATCGTCGTCGCACCGTTGGAGCCGAGGAACCCGCCGTCGTTCGTGACCGTGCCAGATTGCACCGTCAGCACACCATTCCCCGCGTGGGCAATGGTGCCGCCCGAATTGTTCAGAATTTGCGGCGTCAGGCTGAGGTTGGTGGCCGCGACCTGAATTGAGCCACCGTTGCTGTTGTCGAGCGTGTTCGCAACGTTGAGCGCCGCGCTGCCGTTCGAGTTCGACTGAACGATGGAACCGCCGTGGTTCGTCAGGTTCGTCGCATTCAGCGACACCGATCCGGCACCGAGCGCCCCTTGGCTGTTGTCGATATCGGTAGCTGTAACCGACAGGGCGCTCGGTGCAGTTGACGTGCCCGCCAGGATTTTCCCGCCGGCATTCGCGAGCTGCGCGCCTGCGTTCACCGACAGCGCTCCGACGGATTCGACAGCGCCACTATTGGTCAGCGACGACGAAGTCAGCTGCAGCGTTTTCTGAGCCTCGATCGTGCCGCTGTTGGTCGCTGAGCCGGTGGCGAGCGTCGCATCGCCATTCGTCGCGATCGTCCCCTGCTGGTTCGAGAACGCACCGGTCTGGATGTCCAGTTTCCCTGAACCCGCATGCGAAATCGCGCCCTGATCGTTCGTGAGCGCCCCGGAACTAATCGTCGCGTTCGGGCCGTTGGCCGCGATGACGCCACCGGAATTGTCCACGGCGCCCGTTGCGGCGATCGTCGCGCCGGCGGCGGTGCCGGTCTGCGAGATCGTGCCGCCATTATTCTTGATCGAGCCCGCGCGGATCGCGATGCCGTCCGCGGCGAGCACGCCTGCGGAATTGTCGACGGCCTGGGTCGCCGTCACATCGAGCTGCTGCGCGCTGCTGATGGTTCCGCTGTTGGTGATCGCCCCCGCGCTGACCTGCGTGTTGCCGTTCGCGCCAATCAGCCCGCCCGAAGTCGTGCCTGGTGCATGGGCATTCGTCAACTGGCCCGCGACCTGGAGCGTCATACCCGACGCGTCATCCGACTGGATGCGTCCGCCGGTGTTGTCCGCCGAGCCCGCCGTGACGGCCAGTCCCTTTGCCGATTCGATCGCGCCATTCACGTTCGTCAGCGCACCGGTCGACGCCACGGTAGCGGTGCCCATCGACGTGAGGACACCGCCCGTGTTGTCGATGCTTGCGGCATTAATACCGAGTGCACCGTTGCTGCCGATCGACCCTGCCTGGTTGCCGAGCGCGCCGGTGGCGACGCTCAGCGTGCCGTTGCCGGCCAGGTGGATCTGGCCGCTGGCGTTCGCAATCGATCCGGCGTGAATCGCGAGATCGGCCGCGTTGGTCGTAATCGTGCCGCCGGTATTGTCGAGCACGCCGGCAATCTGAATGGCCGTGTTGTTCGTGCCCGTCTGCTGGATGGACCCGCCGCGGTTCGACAAGGCAGCCGCGTTGATGCTGATCTGCTGCGCGGTAATCTGCGCGATCTGCGTGGCCGACAACGCATCGTTACGCACCGTTCCGCCCGGCGCTGCAATGTTTGCCTGCTGACCAGCCTGCGTCGTGGCACCCGTGAGGTTCACATCGCCGGTCGTTGCTGAAATCGCCAGACTGCCGTTCGCCGCAGTCTTCGAGCCGGACAGATCTACCGTTGCCGCTTGCAACGTTGCATTGCCGCCGGCGAGGTTCTGACCATTGGCGCTCAGCCGGTTACCAGCCACGACCGTGAGATCGCCGCTCGCCCCGATTTGCCCATTAGCGTCCACACCGGCCGCCAGCGTGCCCGTCGACGAGACGTTCTGGCCGTTGACGAAGACCTGATTCTGTCCAGCAATCGTGCCGCTGTTGCCGATGTCACCGACGGAATTCACCGTCGTCGATTGCAGGCCGTAGATTGCACCGCTATTCGAGACACCCTGGCGAGCAGCGATATTCAGGTTGCCGGCAGCATTGATGTTCCCCGATACCGTCAATTGCCCCTGCGTCGACAGGCTCAGATCACCGGTCTGCGCAGCGATTGTGCCGCCGTCATTCACGCCGACGCCTGCCTCGGTGCCCACCAACAGGATGCGTTGGGCATACATTCCGCCCAACTGACTCACGTCGAGTCCGAACGAAGGCGCGACACTCGTGCCGGCGATCGGCGTCGCAGCGAGCGTATTGGCGTCGATCTGGTTCGCACCGGTCACGACGTTGAGCTGATTCGCGTAGAGCGCCGCGTTCAGTTGCACGGCACGTGCGAGCACATCAACCCTCTCGACGTTCGAGGCATTCATGCCCGAACCCGTGAATGAGACCGTGCCACCCGTCACGCGGAAAGATGAGAGATTGCCGGCCGAATCGATGACCGGTGTACCGGTCGTCAAGACCGCCTTGTTCGTGTTGATGAATCCGCAACCCGAACAGGTGATGCCATTTCCGTTTGCGATCACCACCTGTGCCCTGGCACCCGCCACCTCCAGGGGCCCGCCGAGCATGCTCGGCGACGCACCCGTCACCTGATTGAGAATGACCTTCGCGCCCGATGTCAGATTCGCATTGCCGGGAACCCAGCCGGCGAGCTGGGTCTGCGTCGAGGTCGGCGAGTTGTTGAGTACGGCGCCGGCCGAACCCGTCGAGAATTGCGAGTAGTGGTTGTCGGACACGCCCGCGGCGGACGGTCGATTGATCTGTACGAGGGGAACGCCTGATGGGGTGGTCGAGACCCCGGGGCCCTTGCCATCTGCGGCGGGACTGATCTGTGCCACCGCAGGTATCGACATGGCGGCGAAGACCACTGCCGTGACGAAAGCCGTAACCCGCATCCACAGCGGCCGACGATGCTCCGCAAGTGTAGATCCTGCGGAACGGGGATTCATCCAGTTTTCGGCGCGCACGATTTTGCGCAGGACGTGGTGTACCCCCGACGTCCGTCGTGTGGTCTTCACTCGCATTCTTATTCGCTTGGTATTCTTTTCGGGGTTTTCTAGCGCGGACGGCAGAAACGATTCTCGAAAGATCTCGGCCAGAAAAACGCTTGCGACGACGTTAGCATGACGCAACTTCGTTGCGACACCACGTTGATGAAATTTGACAATAGTTGATAGTGATCAGATGCCAAATTCCGACGTTTCGGTGACCATTCATACAAATGTCTTTCTATTTTTATGGAACACCATCCCTTCATCCTGACACAATCGACAGGCGCATTTCCGCCCGCACAACCTGAATCGCCTTCTCGACGCCACGCGCAACCGACTGAAGCCGCGTGATACCTGCGGATGTGTGAGACTAGATTCCTTACTTGCGCGAAGGTTAGCGGTGACTAGGACGAAAAGCTTCTGTTTTTTTGTCTGCGACGACGCTCACAAGGAGCACAAGCTCGGCATCATTGAAGACCCCTTGAAGGCTGGCCACGAGAACGCCGGCTGGTGCGCCTGCTGTCGTTTCTTCCGGAACTCGAAGAAAGAGTGCGCGATGGAGACAAGCTCTTCATCAAGGAATTATCATTTCAGCCGAATAGCGTTGTTCGATGTAAAGTCTTCGTGTTTGACTCCCGACAATACAGAGATTGAAGGAAGCGATGAATAGGCACTTCAGAAGATTTGAGGAGATGAGATCAGACTTTCCTCTGGCGGGCTATGCCACGGTAGACCATGTCGAAATGTCTCCGAGGGGCGATGTCATTATTGCTCTAGATGTGGTTGATGGCGATTGGTTCGAGAGCAGCTCTTTCTGGCAACAGGCTGGTATCAGCGACTACCAGCACCAGAAGCTGTTAAAGCAGAAGCTGACTCCTTCGCCCGGGGTGAACCCGTTTGAAGACGCCTCCTTATATCGAGTCGAAGTTACGCTGTCCCCGACGGACGGCACGGCCTACCGTCATCCTTTCGGATATCCTCATGCAGCTGATTATGAATCTAAGGGTGAACCAAATGGTTGGTATCAAAGTTTCGAAAGAGCATGGTTTCACCTGAGTTTCTCGACGGTACCGGTGCCCGGCGCAGTGCCTGCGAATGTTTACTCCAATCTGTTTGCGCCACCTACGACAGTCTATGTGCAAGGCACTATGCCGTCTGGAAAAGCGGACAAGTTACTGACTCAGGCCTTTTCCTTCGCACACCTTCCGACAGCGGATGAGCGTTTCCTTGCCCCTCGTCTGCAACGCGTTTGCGCAGACCTGCTTGCCATTTACGACGTCGGCCAGGGGAACTGCAACTCGTTCCTGAAAAACCAGGTATCGTCGGCTTTCCCGACGTTGTACTATGACTTGGGCGCAGGGGTATACCGAAACAGTTCGACCACGCCCGCCAATCTCGTTTTCTGCTTCAGCCGGGTGGACACCGTCATCCTGTCGCATTGGGATGCAGACCACTGGGCCGGCGCCTATGCGATGATGGCACCTGCGCCGGCGGGCGCCCCTGGAGCTGGCACTTATCCCGCCCTGTCCAAGACCTGGTTAGCTCCGGAACAGAAAGCGGGTCCGGTGCATCTCGCGTTCGCATATGACATCGTGGCTAACGGCGGCGATGTTCTCATCTATAAGCCGTCGACCAGATCTCCTGTACACGTGAATATTGCGGCATCCCGACAGTTGACCATCGCCGTTGGTAACGGCGGAGACAGAAACAACACGGGCATCATTCTGATGGCAGAAGACACGTCCACGCTGCCTAGCAAGAGGTGGCTTCTCACGGGCGATTGCGATTACTCGTATATCGATGCCAGCCAGACGGACGAGCCGCTTGTTGGATTAGTAGCACCTCATCATGGCGCAACGCTAGGGAGATGGAGCTCTGCGCCAGCGCCCGATAATGGAGGATACTGTCGGCTGGCTTACAGCTTTGGCTCCGACAACAAGCATGGGAAAAACACCCAACATCCAACGAAGGGCGGTGCCGATTTGCATCGGATTGCCGGTTGGGACCATGGCGCCTGGAAAATGAATGAGCCCGGTGATTGCTTGGCGGGCGCAGATGTATTGCACACGGAGCAACATACCAAGGCGGGCTTCGGTGGCGTAACCGGGCAATTGGGCGGCGTGGTGGTGGGTTGGACTTCGGCTCCTGCCGCGCCGCTTTCCGCGCCTTGTGGCGGCCTCAATTGCTCGACGCCTGTGACGCAGTCCTGAAATGAGCTCACGAGCCTGCCATTCGCTTTGACGGGCTGGTGGGCGGTGGTGTGTCGACGACCGGCGCAATCCCAGCGCGAAATCCTGCTTGCATGGGCCCGGGATTGATTGGCGTCGCGGTTTCACGTTAGCCTTCGGAATCGAATGACCGCTTTCTGAATTGTGCGGTCGGTTGAGTGTCCAAACGAGGGGCCAGACGAGAGTCCCTTCATGGCCGCTACCCGTCGAATGTGACGGACGGCTGTCGACCCGGAACGGCCTTTACCTATAGCTTTATCGACGGCAACGGAGCCCGCTAGATGCTCTTTCTCCATATCTCCGACATTCACTTCAAGCAAGTCGAGGTAGGCCAGCCAGACGATCCCAATCTGGCCTTACGAAACGACATGATTCGCGATGTCAAAGCGATGCGGGAACGCATTGGACGTCCTGCCGATGGGGTGTTGATAACGGGGGACATCGCGTTTGCAGGAAAGGCCACCGAATACGACTTCGCTTACCAATGGTTGGAGGACGAACTCTGTCCCGCAGGCGGCTGCGCGATCGACAGCGTCTTCGTCGTGCCCGGCAATCACGACGTCGATCGGAGCGTGGAGACTGGACCGGCTTTCATGGCCGCGCGCAAGCAACTCCGCGAGATTGGAGCAAAGGACGCCGACAGTGAGATAAGAAAGTGGTTGCGAGACCGTATCTCGGCCGACGTCATCTTCGGCCCCATCGAAAACTATAATCGGTTCGCGGCAAAATTTTTGTGCGCGCTGCGCCCGTACATCGAGAGCGAGGCCGAGCGGCAGCAAGCGGGAGTGATGAGCCGTCCATTCGCTAGTAGAGATCTGCTGCTCGATGATGGCTCGAAACTTAGATTATGGGGTTTCAATACCGTACTGATATCGAACGAGGACGATCGCGAAGGGCGGATGCTGATCGACCCGGCTGCGGCTCAAATCCCGGTCGAAGATGGCGTGACGCACCTTGTGATGTGCCATCATCCGTTGGGATGGCTGAAGAACAGACAGGCCTTCGAAGACCGTGTGAACAGCGTGGCAAAAATCCATCTCTTCGGGCACGAGCATACGCGTCGTGTGGAGGAGCATAAGCGCTATGTGCGGGTACGCGCTGGCGCGCTGCAGCCAGACCGCGACGACGCTGACTGGAAACCTGGTTATAACTGGATCGACGTCTCGGTCGACACGGACGGACCAAAGCGCTTCCTCAAGGTAAGGCTTTGGGTAAGAATGCACGAAGTATCGCAGTTTCAGGCCATTCACGATCCGGACGATCGCGAAATTTGGGAGAGTCGATTTGACCTGCCGGCGTGGGCGCCGGTGGCGACAACATCCAACCCAACGCAACCCGATACCGTATCAATGCCGGGGGGACCGATGACTACGGATGGCGCGTCGCCCGTCACGGTCCGGAGCGTGACGATCAAGTTCTTTAAGCTTAAGGAACACGAACAACGGCGCGTTATTGCAAATCTCGAACTCGACCGAGAGGATGACAGGAACCTTAAGGACTATGAGGTGGCGATCAACGCCGTCCGTCGCAGTCAAGAAAATGGGAAGCTGCAACTATTGAACGACTTGGTCGAGGAGATGTTGGCCGGGCAGGGGGGATCGTGATGGGCAAAAAGGAATTCAAGTTTCTGGAAGAGTACAGATCCGCGGCGCCGAGCGAGACACGCGAGGTTGTGGAGGCTCGTCGCAGCGCTCACGAGAGCCTATTCGCGCTCGTCAAACAAATGGACAAGGTCTATGACCTCTGTCGCATTGCATTCGCTCTGCCATTTGACAAGGAGACTGTGTCGGAATGGTTCGAGAAGACTGTCAAAGCCGCGGATATGCACTTCTCTCTCGCCATCGACAAGGCAGAAGGCGCGCGTATCGCCACACTTGTGCTCCGGGACTTAGCTTGGCGAGCCGGCGTGTCATGTTCGCTCGCGAGTTTAGTGGCATCTTATTGCGGTAAGCGCGAACCGGCAGGCGGTGGCGATCTCTTGAGCGAGGCTCGCGACGCGATAAGCGCTTCGGCTAGCGAGCGCAGGATTGTCCTGGCAGACAAGAAGATAACGATGCCGGCCGCTAAAGACCTCAAAGCGGAGCTCGATGCGGCGCAAAACAATTTCCAGGGGCCGACGGTTCGAGCCGCCTTGGACGCGGTATCAGCTGACCTACGAGACGGCACGACAAAAGTGGCAAATGCGGCAAACGATGCCGCTATAGCGCTGAGAAGTGATGTGGCACGTCTCACCGAAGAGGTCGACATGCTCTGGTGGTATATCGGCGATTGGAGCGAGCTCATCGAGAGGCCCCGGACAGCGCTCGTCGGACCATCGATCGCCTTGGCCTCGGCGGTCGAACTCGGCGATCTCGTACGGTCGATACCGGGGCCGTACGGCGCGTATGGCCTGTTGCGGCGGGCGTTGGGCAAGCTTGCGGGCAAGAAGACGTCCTTGAAATCGGCGATCGAAGGAATCGAAGTTGAGGTTCTTTCGCGCCTACGCAAGCCTCTGCCGGAAGGAGCCCGAACGCTCTTTCCGGTGCATGCTGCAATCAATCTTGCGGTCGAACGCGGAACCGCGCATTGGAGTGAAGTCCTCGAAGGATTGTTGGGAACCATTCCCGCCGACGAGGTAACCCTCTACGAACTGGCGGTGCATACGTTCCGCGAACGCTTGCTGATCGGATACGGTGGGCTCGGGAAATGAACGCCGTCACAAGCCCGTGCTCGATCCAGGATTGTCCAGTTCAGTCAATCGGCAAATGCAAGCTAGGTAACGACCCGGTCGAGAGTTGTCCCCACTATGGAAGGAATGAGCCTGAGCCTGAGGCCGAAATCCGTGCCGACGACCCCGCACCTCTCGTGATAAGCGCCCCGGTATCCATTGTTTCAGGGGATGTAATGCACCTTGATGAGGTGGTTGCATTCTCCCGGCAACGCCCGATCCGCACGGTCGCACTTGTAGGAGAGCACAAAGCGGGCAAGACGACCCTGTTGTCTGCTATCTACGAGATGTATTGCAAGGGGCCGTTCGCCGGCGCAACTTTCGCCGGTAGCCGCACTTTGGTCGGCTTCGCAAAGCGGCATCATCTGGCTCTTCTGAGTTCGCAGAGGATGACTCCCACCGTTCCTCGTACGAGCCGAAATGATCCCCCGTCATTTTTTCATCTAGCGTTGGCAGTAAGTCCAGGCAACATCGTCGATCTCGTGATGTCCGACCGCTCAGGAGAGGCCTACAGTTTCGCACGTACCGCGACAGAACTTATCCCGACTCTTTCCGAGCTTGCGCTCGCTCAACGCATCTGCTTTGTTCTGGACGGTGCAAGGCTTGCTTCAATCGAACAACGAACGGCTTATACGCGAAAGTTCAAGCAGATGATTCACGCCTTAAACAACAACGGCGCGTTGGCGCACCGGCCGGTCGTGGAGATTCTTTCGACGAAATTCGACATCACCACGACGCGGACTGACGCGGAGCATCAGCTCAACTATCTGACAGAGTACGAACGTCAGATTGTGGAGGAGTTTGCGCGCAAGGACTTGGCGGTCGAATGTTTTCGCGTATGCGCGTTGCCGAAGAAGGATCAAGCGGTTGGCTTCGTCGGGCTCGACGAAACCGTCAGGCGGTGGACCGCACCGTTGTCGTTACCAAGCATCCTGCCCGTTGCTCTCCCCACCCTGCCGCGTCAAATTGATCGAATCCTGGCCAAAGCCGAACCCTTGGAGCAGGAATGAATCCGCATCGATACATGGTTTTCGGTTTCCACGGATCAGGTAAATCCACTTTCGCGGCTGCACTGTGGCATCTGCTCGATAGCAGGGAGTTACAGACAGCCCTGGAGAAGGGTAAGCATTCGGGAGACTTCCGATATCTCGAGGAAATCGCGCAGTCCTGGTCCGAAGGTTGGGAGGTCGAACGGACGAAGAGCGATCAGGTGGAAGATATCGCAATCAACCTCCGACATCCGCAATCGGCAACGGATTTGACACTGGAGTTCACCGACCTCCCGGGCGAGAGATTCGAAGCCGCATTCGCCAACCGCCTCTGCTCCGCCGAGCTTATCGAACTAGTGAACGATTCGTCCGGCATGCTCCTGTTCGTGAGCGCCGATCGGAACATCGACGGAGTGACAATTCTGGATGCTCTTGGATCGGACGACTCCGACGACGAGGCGGAGGAAGAACTGCCGTCAACCGCGGACAATCCAGCGACGGATGTTGCATCCGGCGAGGATTCGCCGTGGATTCCAGAACGGACGCCCCTCCAGGTCCAGATAGTCGATCTGCTCGAGGCAATGCAGCGACCGCCCTTCGAGACCAGCGCTTCGCGGGTGGCGATCATCGTTTCCGCGTGGGATCTGACTGACGAGGAGTCGGCCGACGACTGGTTGGCGAAGCGGATGCCGCTGCTCCAACAATACCTTGCGAACACGCGGGGGCCTAGTGACGTCCGCGTCTACGGGGTCTCCGCGCAAGGCGGACGCCTATCGAAGAAAGAAAGCGGCCCGGGCCCAGACCGCGCGCGGCTCTTGCAGGTGCAACCGCCGAGCCACCGCATCAAAATTACTGGTCGCGAAGTTGCACCACATGACCTCACATGCCCATTGCTATGGTTGGGCGGTTGGACCACAAAGCTGTGAATATGTCCGAAGGCGAGAAGCTAGATCAGGCTCTGTTTGGTTATTCACGGGGCCACCGTCAAATCGCGGCGTCGGTCCGGCTCCCGCCCGCCGACCTTTACCGGCTGTCTGCGGCAACTGACCTTGCTACAGGAGCTCGGTTGGCACAGGATGAGAGTTACATAACTGGCCTTCCTCTCGAGGAGTCCAAGCGATACGCCCTCATCAGAACGTGGCCTGCTCCGGAACTGTCTCGGCCTGGTTGCGTCTGGAGTCATGTGCTGCTGCTAGACGCACGTGTCCTTGCTTCACGCACGAACCTCCACGATCTTCTCCAATATTTCAGACGTCCGCACGGTGACTTCGATGCTTATGGGATAGCGGCATCGATGAATATGAGGTCGACTGCGTCTCCTTCTATCGACGAATCGGAGCTGCAATGTGCAGTCGAAAGCTACTATTCTGGACGGCCCACGCTGTTATCCGCGAAGTTGGATCGGAAAACCGTGGAAAGTGTCGTCATGTCAATGTGGTCGCAGCAATGGCCGAGGTTACGTCTGGCGTTCACTTTCCGCACGGCCCGCACCGAGCGAAGGAAAAGCGATTTGATCCAGTATGACGTCCAGATGAACTCGCCCATCGATGCGGAAATGCGAGAGGACGAGATATCGAACTGGGCGCGTGTGGGCGCCAGTGACGCTGCGACGTGCCAGGTAACCGATCTCCGTCGCTTTCTGTGGCGATACGGTCGAGACATCGCTGCCGCGCGAAGCAATTATCGGATGTTGGTCGAGTTGTTTCTGCTCGGACACGGACAGCAGAACATTCCCACCGAACGTGTGCTGGAAGTCTTTCAGGCACTTCCCGATCTGACCGACGGGGAAATTCTGAAGAAGGACATTCTTGGAATCCCGGCGGCTTCGCCGTCCCTCTTACCACCGATCTCTCCGGTGGGTCTGCTGGAGGTGGTTGCGAACCAGAACGTGCACCGATTCGTTCCTCCAGACACTGTCGCCCGACGCTTTGAGACTTTGCATCCGGTGGAAATCGGGGAAGTTGCACAATATTTGGATCTGCACTATGACGCGCTGTCCCCGTGGGCCGGAGAGCTTGAAAACGTCATCGCGACTCGGGTCGATGCAAGCACGTTGACGCAGAATTTTCCTCGACGCTTCATGATGCAGGTTCTTCGAGCACGGCCCGATCTGGTCAGATGGGACACGGTGTCCATGCTTTCGAACGACGAGATCGTCGAGTTGCTTGACGCTCATCCTGCGCTGCTCTCGCAGTACACGCTTGCTGCGTCGGTAGTGCGGCGGGACTTGGGAGCTGTCAAGAACAACGAATTGGTCCGGAGAAACCCGCAGCTGTTGTTCGAAGCTGCGCTCGATGCAATTGCAAGCGGCGAAATCAATTTCGTTTGGACGAGCCTTTGGGCCTCGAATGCGGGCGCAGTCTTCGCGACAGGCTGGCCAAGGACTGAACGTTCATGGTCCCGGGTCCAACTCGGCGTTGCCTTCCTGGGATATCCCCGTCATGGCAGTCCGCGCGCAGAGGAGTGGGCAACCGTTCTCACCTCACTCCCCGATGATCTGCGCGGCGATGACCGTGTGCGACTCCAAGCGTACTTGTTGCGGAATGCGTTGGATGAAGGCTCCGCTGGAACGTGGAAGCTATGCTCAGTAGTGCTTCCCGAATTGCGCACGGTAGTGTTGAAAGGTGCCCTGCCGGGCGATATTTATCGAATGCTGTCGGCCGATCTGCCGACGTTCAACACAGCAGGCAATTGGGATATCAATCGGCGTGTCTTAATCTGTCTATCGTATCTGCGGAGGAGATTCGCTGACACCAATGTCGAAAACGCGCTCGGCCTATCGGAGCACGATCTGCACGTGCTTTTCGAAGGCGCAGACGATGAGGATGAGTCGAAACGTCCGCGGTTCTGGTGGTTCTGACGTTGATCGCGCTCGCCATCAGTTACAACCGTCCTACGGTCGCACGGACGCGCCCGAAGCACGTGAGTATCTTGCTGGAAAGGGTGGCGGTCCAGCAGGCCGCCGCGCCGATGCAGCGGCACGGCGTTTCTTCGTTCGTGGCGCTGGTCATGCTGATGCTCCCCGGAGCGAGTGATCGAGGTGCGCGCGGTCGCGCACCGTAGTGGTTGCCACGGAAACCGTGGCGCCGACCATCTTATCGGCCCAGGCGTGCGCAAGACCGGTGACGCACCGCTGGCGCTGCTCGCCCTGCCCCGCCGGCCAATGACCCGACGAAAGTGTCGCCGAGACACAATGACCAGACCCTATTTTTAGCGACGCTCCAGCTTGAGTTGATACCCAAAACTCAAACTGAGGTTCACACGCTCGCCTGCGCCATTCGCTGAAGCGCCACGGCGCCCCATCTAGTTGCACCCAAACAACAAAGCCGGCACAAGGCCGGCTTTGTTGTTTGGGAAGCATAACGTTGCCCTTTGTCAGGGAAGCATATCTTTGCACTTGGGGCAAAAATATCCTTCCTGTCTCAAGTGCGTTGTTTTTACTGGAATTTATGGTGGAGCGGAGGAGGATCGAACTCCCGACCTTCGCATTGCGAATGTAAAAACAGACCTTATTAAACCAATAGTTTTGCGGTGTTCCCGGCTTTTATGGCACAATTTTGGCACACTGAGTTCAAGATGCTCCTTCCTCACGATGGCCACCATCACCAAACGAGGCACCTACCAGTGGCGCGCACAGGTGCGACGACACGGCTACCCTGCACAGAGTAAGACCTTCAACACGAAGGCTGAGGCAGAAGCCTGGGCCAAGATGATCGAATCGGAAATGTCGCGCGGCGTCTGGGTGAGTCGCAGCGAAGCCGAGGCGACAACGCTCTATGAGGCTTTGAAACGCTACGAGGAAGAAATCTCGCTGTCGAAGAAGGGCGCGGCGCAGGAGGCTTCCGTTATAAAAACCTGCAAGGCACCTGAACTAGCTAAGCGGCCTTTAGCCTCAATCCGCAGCGCGGACATAGCGAAGCTCCGCGACGAATGGCTAAAGGACTACAAGCCCGCCACGGTGCTGCGTCGCCTAGCCGTTCTCTCGCATGTATTCAACGTCGCCCGCAAGGAGTGGGGGATGGAAAGCCTCTCGAATCCGGTCGAACTGGTTCGGAAGCCGCAGCCGAACAACGCGCGGACGCGGCGCATCGCCGCGAGCGAGGCCACCGCGGAATTCTCGGATGCCGATGCACCCGAATCAGAGCGCGGCGCGCAGGATGGCGAGCTCGAGCGGGTTGTATCGGCAAGCAGCTCGGCGCTGCTGCCCGCCATTATCGGGCTGGCTGTCGAAACGGCCATGCGCCGGGGAGAAATCGTGTCGCTGCGATGGGAGCACGTAGATCTCAAGCGGCGAGTCGCGCACCTACCAGCCACAAAAAACGGAGATGCCCGTGACGTACCTTTGTCGTCTCGTGCCGTCGAAGTGCTCCAAGCCCTGAAAGAAGACGGCCGCAATGACGCTAAAGATGCCCCCAAAGTTGCCCCCACATATGATGAGCTAGGCAACGATAGTAGGCGTGTGTTCGGAATTCGTAGTGACGCCGTTACTAGGGCCTTCGAGCGTGCCGTAGCGCGCGCACGTAAGCTCTACCTTGAAGAATGCAGAGAAGCCGGCCAGCGGCCAGATCACAAGTTCCTGACCGACCTCCGGTTTCATGATCTGCGGTGGACTAGACTAAATCTGACAGTGGTTGGTTTTTCATGCTGGCGCGCATTGGCGCGAAGGGCGTAGCCCGTAGCGGCAATGCGCGCCGCGAACAGCAAGGAGTCCACC
>NZ_LOWB01000038.1 GCF_001522865.1 Burkholderia sp. TSV86
TCAGCGCTTGATTCATCGTTCACATCGCAGCTTCATTGACGCACTCAGCATACCACCCGCCTTATTGCGACAGAACCATCCATTGACCGCGCAACACCACCTTCCAGACTGATCACGTTCGCCGAAACGGCTGATCACCATCACCGAAATCCGCAGTCTGGCAACTGCCCGGCACACCGAGGCCCGCGCTCGGATAGTTCTGGTTGTACGTGGCAGCGCGTGCGGTCGTCACCGTCTGCAGCGCGGCAAACGCATCCTGGTTCGTGTTGTGGTTGCTGCTCGTCAGGATTCCGAACGCATTGGCGAACGCGGCAATCACCGATGACGAAAGCCCGGTCGGATCGTACGCGAGCACGTTCTGCACGAGGTCGGCTAACTCGGAGCCGCGATGCGGCGTGCCGATCGTCGTCACCGATGCGACGAGATCGGGCGCGACGGTTGCGACATAGCGCGACGTGAGGCCGCCCTGGCTGTGGCCGACGAGATTGACCTTGGTCGCCCCCGTCGCCGCAAGCACCGTCTTCACGTAAGCGAGCAACTGTTCGCCGCGCCCGTTCGGGCCGTCGTCGCTCTGGAACCCCGACAGGTTCGCGACGTAGACGGTCGCACCATGCTGCTGCAGATCCTCCTGGATGCCGTACCAGTACTCGAGTACGCCAGCATACTTGTCGGTGCCGGTCAGCCCGTGCACGAGAATGATCGGATAGCGTGTCGTCGCATAGTCGTCGGCTGGCGCGGTTGCCGCCATCGCCGTGTGCGTTGTCGCGAGCGTCATCAGCGCGGTGGTCCCCGCGAACGGCGCGACGCTCATCGCGCATGCTACTGCCCCTGCCATTACCCTGGAATGCATCGATCTGGCCATACATGTTCTCCTGATTATTGTACTGCCGGTGCGAATGACACCGGATCGACACGCACGTCGCATCGCACGGACCGCGTGTGTCGAATGTGGAAGTTGGAACAGCAGTGCGCCGCCGGCCTGGCTGAAGGGTAAATATCCAAGTTCATCCAGAATGGGGAGGCTTCAGAAAACGGAAAATATTGCACGCTAAGGCCGGCCGGGACGCGATGCTACCGTCGTCCGAACGCCTGATTGCTCCCAATCGATCTGGTCGTGCTCGCGCAGCCGACGCAGCATCGCCAACACGTCATGCCACTGCCGAAGCCCAGTTCTTGCGGGAGGTCTTCCCACGGGATACCGGTTTGCAGCACATACAGGATGCCGTTGAGCGCAGCTCGGTCATCGACCGTGCGTCGCCGTCCGCCCTTGGGCGAGGGAGTGAACTCCGGAATCAGAGCATGCCGCAGACGATACGGCGTTCGCAGCTTCACGTCTAGGTTGTGTTAGCGACTCTTAGCGTGCAATATTTTCCGTTTTCTGAAGCCTCCCCTACTTCATCACCGGCGCTAGCGAAAACGAAGATTATTCCGCGCAAGCTGCGAAATTGTAGTGCATCCCATCAGTTTCATATCCCGTTCGATCTCCTCCCGCATCAATTGCAGCGCACGCTCGACGCCGGCCTGGCCGGCCACAGCGAGTGGAAAAAGATAATAACGGCCGAGCCCAACCGCTTTTGCGCCCAACGATAGCGCTTTAAGCACATGAGAACCACGTTGAACGCCTCCGTCCATCATCACATCAATCTTGTCGCCAACTGCATCGACAACCTCAGAAAGCTGATCGAAAGCTGAACGCGAACCATCAAGCTGCCTCCCACCATGGTTTGAAAGCACAATACCAGTGCAACCGACTTCGACCGCTCTTCGGGCGTCTTCGATCGAAATAACACCTTTCAAACAAAACTGTCCATTCCACTCTTGGACCATCCGGGCTACATCATCCCACGACATCGACGAATCCAGCATTTCAGTGAAGTAACGGCTTATCGACATCGCGCCACCGCTGATGTCAACATGACCTTCGAGCTGAGGCAGCCGGAATGGTTCGTGAATGAGATAATTAATCGCCCACTCAGGCTTCATCGCAAACTGAATTAAACCTGCGAGATTCAATTTGAATGGAATCGAGAAGCCGGTACGTTTATCCCGTTCGCGATTGCCGCCAGTAATACTATCGACTGTCAACATCATAACGTTCACGCCAGCCTGCTTGGAGCGAACCATCATCTCGCGATTAAGATTCCGATCCTTATGGAAATAGAATTGATAGACCTGTGGTCCATCACAAATCTGGCGTGCTTCTTCAAGGCTCACTGTTCCCAGTGATGAAACTCCAAACATCGTATCGAATTTTGCAGCTGCAGCCGCGACAGCTTTCTCGCCCTGGTGATGAAATAGTCGTTGCAGTGCCGTGGGTGAACAATAAACTGGCATCCCGAGCTTTTGTCCCATAATCGTCACGGACATGTCCACATCACTCACGCCACGCAAAACTTTTGGTACCAAATCACAGGTATCAAAAGAACTCGTGTTACGCCGATAAGTGACTTCGTCATCGGCTGCTCCATCGATGTAATTAAAAATCGGCCTTGGCAGCCTCCTTTTTGCCAGTTCACGAAAATCGTGAAAATTGTGACAATTTTTCAGTCGCATCCGTCACGCTCCATTCAGCAGATGGTCCGCTTCCCGATTTTAAGGCGGCAGATCTCGTCGAAATCTGCCTCCCAAGCTCAATCCTGATTCGTTCAAAAAACATCCAATGTCTTTCCGAATGGATTTCCTAGTTCGCAATAGAAACCGCGTCAATCTGCAAGTATGCGCCACCTGTCTTCGTGATCTTCAGCGTGTGGGTTCCCGAACTTAGATGTGAATACTCGATCAGGTGTTGCTGTGGCGTGTAAGTTCCACTGTAGACAGCGTTGATCGTCGAAGGGCTTGTGCCATCCAGCATCACGGATGCCTGTCCATCACTCGGCGACATCGGACCATACAGGATGACACCTGTTCCGGTGAAGGTTACCGTCAACGAATCGCCATTGGCCGTGGTGTAGTGCACATCGTTGTTGTAATCGCCTGCACCGCGATTCGATGCGACCCGCCAGTTCCCCGAGTAAGCGATCGACGTCCAACTGTCGTTGTATGTCGTCCAGGTCGGTGCCTGCATAGCCGTGCCGTAGACTGTGTTGCGAAGGCCGTACAACGCGGCCAGCGTACTGTCGCTGGTGCTGCCATCCTCGTACATTTCCAGATTGAACGACAGCGGTACGTTTCTGGCCGACGCGGACTTCACCAGTGAAGCGGCCTGTGTAGACGAGATCGCGGTAGTGCCGATCTTCTGATTTTGCTGGTGAATTCCCCACTGACCGTCGGATTCCATAGTCATCATGCCATGCTGGAGCAGACCAGCTTGAGGGCCTGACACGAAAATTCCGTTGCCACCCACGGGTGCGCTGCCAGTCGTTGCTCTTCCGTCGGACCCCTCGCCGAAATACACGTCCTGGAAATCGGTCACCCGCGGCATGACCCAAGAGTTCCACGAAATCAACCGGGCGGAATTGCCAGACCGAGCGGCATTCTCAAGCGCTTCGAATGGCGCCGGGTAGTAGAACACTGCGCCGTCGTCAAAGAAGAAAGCGTCGAGGTTAGCACCCAGCGTGTTACCGATGTCGGTTACCACGGCCTTCCAGTTGCCGAAGAACGTGGAACGATCACCGGTGCCGGTCGAAGAGTAAGTAGATGGAAAGTTCTGCTTGGACCACCAACCCGAATCCTCGTAGCCGGCATGGTAATAGAGCGCGAACCGTATGCCATTCTGCTTCAGCGCTGCGGCGATCTCTGCAATGAGATTCCGCTGTGATGTGTAGCCGCTGCCCATTAAGTTGCCGAGCGAAGTGTTAGTCATGTCCGGCTTGAAATTCCACCAACTAAACGACCAGATCACATACTGGGCACCCGTGTCCTTCACCATTTGGACGAAGGAAGGCACGTCGAAGTCGGCAGCCTGCTGATTCAGTGATTTCGCCACTCCGACGTTATTGGGAAAACCCCAGGATCCGTATTGGAAGAACAGCCCGTATTTCGCGCTGGCGAGCCATGAGGTATTGCCGCGCGCATTCGCGACTCGGCGGAGATAGGCGGCATAGTCGGCATCGCTGATGAGCTCTAGCGATTTCACTTGGGCATCGCCCGTCAGCGTGCCGCTGCGTTGCAATTTGATCGTGCTGGCCCCCGCCGGTAGTGTCAGCGTACCAACGGATATCCTGTCCCAGTCGCCAGATGCGCTGAAGCCGATCTGTACGGGACTTTTATCGTCGGTGACAGTGAATCTTTGCCCCGCGCTCGCATTGAGTAGCGCGAACACATGATAGGTTGCAGCAGTCGGCGAATTGACTGTCCATGAAAGATAATCAGCGCTTGTCAGGAAATTTTGAACCCAGAAGTTTTTTCTGGGATCCTGCGTATTCACGGACATATCCGACGCCCGCGCGGCCGCCGTTCCCATCAGTACCTGAGTAACATCGGTCGAGGCACCGCTCGTGAGCGCGATAGGATTGGGGCCACTTTGGGATACCTGGGCATGCGCACCAAATGCAGTTGCACAAGCAATAGCAACAAGTAAATTTCGGGTGCAATGATTCATCTGTAACTCCTTCTTAAATTGCTTGGTTTTGGCGTCATTATTGTGGATAAAGCAATGGGATCGTGTTGTATCTCTCGGCCTGCCGCGATTCATACTGCATCTTCCAGTGTAAACAGTGGCGCGCGAGAAACTCAGGCGATAAGTTTGATCAACCAGTCTGAAGTACCAGCGTCCTCGGCGCCTAGTTCCGATAGATTTGTAGTATCAAATTGCCACCATTCGCCTGTTTGATCACGTTGGAAAAATCACTAACAGATGTGATTGGCGTCACCGAACTCCCGACAATCACGCCAGTGATGGCATCATATGCTTGCAATCCGGCCAAGCCGCAAGACTAGTTGACTGTACCGGGCCGACCTTGACGGCGTTCTGCCCTATTCCGAATGCAGACTGCTGTGCTTGTCCGATGATCGATTCGACCGTCGCACCAAGCAAAGTCGTTTTATCCGAAGTTTGTTGAGACGACCCGGAAAATCGAGCGTGGGAAAATCAGAAGTCTTTGCTTTAGTCTTGAGTGCCGCATTTTGTACACCGACTTTAGTGGTCTCAAAGCTAACAAAGCCAATCTTTGTCACGGCTGGGGAATTGGGCGGCACACTGTAATCACCAACCGCTGGATTCGCGAACATCGGACTCCCGGTAAAAGAATGAATATCCCACGCACCAGATTCCAGTGCTCGTGGCGCTCTGAGATCGGCGTCGGTCATGAACAAATTCCGGTCGATAAGTTTACCTGCCGCATAGATGTAGTTGGGATCATGCGTGCTCATCGTAATGTTGTTTGTGAACACATCGCCGCTGTTTGCAAACCAGACCTGTGGATAGAACCATCGATTCAAGATGATGTTGTTCTTTCCCATTCGAGTAAATCTCTCGCGAAATTTCAAACCACCGGAAAGATCGTTGTTCGATTGCACCTGAGTGGTTGCCAACAAAACATTGTTTTGAACTAGATAATTCGTAGTGCCGTCGTCGAAATCAATTGACCAGCCGCGATCACAACGGAAGCGATTGAACTGGATCACGGTCCTGTCCACTGCGTCTAGGTTCCAGATGGATGGATTGCTTATCATTTGCGACGCCACCGAGAGAAGCGCATGTACACCGTATGCCATCGTCCGAATTCCTTCGGCAGATCGCGCCACGGGCAGCCCGTTCGGCCAATCCGCAGAACCGCTTCGATAAACCAGCGATTGTCGGTCGCCGTTCGCCTTGGATCGCCTTCCTTGCTCGGCAACACCGATTCGATTCGTGCCCATACCTCGTCGCTCAGTAACGTTCGAATCATCTTGGCCTGCTCAAGCAAAAGACAAGATGTATACACATTTCATTGAATGTAAACAGACCCTAGGCTGCTGCTTGATCTGCTGGAACACCTTGCAGCAGATCAAGCAGCCTTTATAAAACCGTCTCTTAGGGGAAGATATAGGCTCCATTCATAGTGGCATAGGTACCGGACAACTTGGTCACCGTAAGGGTGTGTTGCCCGCGGGTCAGCAAGGGGGACGTATACACGGCGACATTCGAATGCCGCTTTCCGTCCGCGGGAACGGTGCTGACTATTTGCTGCGCACCGCCGTCGATGCTGATGCCCAGATTGCCCTGGTCGGTATATTGTTCGCCGAAGATCTGGATGGCCGTTCCATTGAATGGGATGGTCATCGTGTCATTGTTGACGGTGGTGAAATGGAGATCCCTGAGATAGTCGTACCCGGGCCGGGAGTCAATGCGTTGCCACGATCCGGAGTAAGCGATTTGCGACGCGTTATCGCCAAGCCGGCCGTTCGGACTGCTTTCGGAAATCGCCCCCTGGATCCCTTGCCGGCCGGCGCTGTTGAGCACGGACGACGGCACATCCGCTCTCGACGCGATCGTCACGTTCGCGCTACTGTGAGTATCGATTGCCGACGCGCAATCGTAGACCCCCGCAGGCGCCGAGAAGTAATTGCCGGTGATCCAGAAATGGCCGGTGGCCTGGCATCCGCCTTGGCTGTTGGCGCCGGCGTTGTAAGCGGCATTGCCTGCCCAGTTGATCCACTCGGATCCCGCGTCGTCGTAGAAGGTGAAATCCGTGCTGTTGCCGTTGTAAGCCACGTTTCCAGTCGCCTGCATGCCATGGGCCAAAGTTGCCACCGGATCGATCGTGGTGCCGTTGGCTTGATACTGGTATTGTGCCTGATGCCCCTCGATATAAATTGCACCACCATCCGCGAGCCCTGCCATGTAGTCATGCAGCAGATTGTTGCTGATGGTATTGCTGCCGTTGATGTTGACGGAATTCTGCGGATGACTGGCGTTGTCGACATGTCCCTGGATGACGCCCGCCGTGATCGCCGTGTAAGGAACGTCATGAATCTCGTTTTGCGTCACGGTGGTTTTCTGGCCGAACAGCAAGGTGATCCCGCAGGCGGAGTGGTAGTCGGTTCCAATGTTATGAATCAGATTGCCGACGATTCTATTGTTGGTCATGATCTCGTTCGAGCCGATCACGTCGTTCGCCACCAGTGCCGGGTTCGGATTACAGTTCTGCTTGATGAGCGCGGGGCTGGTTGCGGCTTGGCCGTTGACGGGGATCGGCGTCGGATCGTAGGTACAGCCCATCATGATCCCGGTCGACGCGATGGAGGCGAACTCATTGTTCTGGATCACGTTGTTCGAGGAGCCGTACTTGAACGCGAGCCCCGCTCCCCCCAGGTTGATGAAGCGATTCCCGCTGATCGTGATGTTGTTCGCTCCGGTAAAGCTGACGTTGGCCAGCGGCTGAGTCAGCGCGCCCCACGGGCAGGAGCCGGCGGGCGAGGAGAAACTGCACAGGCCCTGTCTGCCGTCGGCAGTCGTCATCCGCAAGTTGCTTTGCACATCGGCGAACCCGACCGATGTCGATGGGTCGCTCCAAGTCGCATAGGAAAACTGCAGGCCGGAGAAGGTCACGTCATGCAACGGGTTCGCGAGCGACCCCGCGCCCTGGACAAGCGCTTCCAGCTGCGGAAGCTCGACGTCCAGGCTCGCCACCTTCTGTCCCGGGATGGGCTGGTAGTAGAGCCTATGGGCAGCGGTATCCAGAAACCACTGGCCAGGCTGGATCAGCGACAGCGCATTCTCGATCGACGACGGCATCGTGTTGGCCGCCAGTGGCGGCAAGCCGCCGGTGAGTTGAGGAACGAGATTCGTGGTGTACGAGCGATACGCGACATTGGTCCAGCACGGTTGCGCCATCGTGAGCGTGCCGTTCGAATAGCTGGCGACTCGGCATCGCGATTCGGTCCATGCGCCGTTGCCTTGCGCATAGGTGAACTCGACGTTGGCAACCTGGGCCGCGCTCAGTTTGGCGAACCAGGCTGTGGCGACAGGGTCGACCTTGATGTCGTAGCCGGTCGAGGTACTAGTCCAGCCCCCGGTGAAGCCCAGTTGGTCGGGGGTTTGCTGTGCCACCAGTGCTTGCGCGCCGTCGATGTACAACTGTCGGGCGTTGCTGCCGGCGGGCACCGAGGCAGACCAGGTTCCGCTCGTCCCGGATTGCGACCATCCCGTGACCTGAATAGCGCCGGAGATCACCGGATGCGCGCCGGTCATGGCTGTCCATACGACCGGGTGACCTGCCATTCCCGAATCGGCTGCACCGAATGTCCACGTACCCGGCAGCCGGTAGGTACCGTCGGCGAGCTGAACCTGCACATCGACGGTGCCGGCCGCCCGCAACTGCCTAACCTTTTGCTGCGCGCCGTTCAGATCGCAGGGCGCGCCCTGCGAACAATCCGAACCGGACCCGGACGGGCTCGCGTACAGCACACTAGCGCCCGCGACCGGCACGGCGGCACTGATCGACCTGAAGGCAACAACTGGATCGCCGCTACCTCCATCCGCACCACAACCCGCCAATGTGATGCTGACGCATACGACAATCCCGCCAAGCAATCTGGACATCGCGATCGACGATACCGGCGTATGACGATTCTTACAACTGGTAAGCGAATTCATCGTATACCCCCTATAGACAATCAGTTTTACGTTTATCTATCTTTAATGGATTTCAAATGATCCAACATCTGCGAATATTCAATTTCATATAAATAAGGTATGCGAAATAATACGAGTTAAACAAACCAAAACTATTCGATCAGCTATCTACTATTCAGCTCAACCCGTGCCGGTGAGCCGCTAACCCTGTGCCCCTTCCAGCCAAACCACGCCACGACCACGAAGCACGCCGCGGGCAACAGATACGACGTCGCCGTGCCGCTCCCATCCGCTACGCGGCCCATCACATACGGCATCAGCGCACCGCCGACAATCGCCATCACTTGGAACGACGCGCCGCGCTTTGTGTTGGCGCCGAGATCCTTCACGCCGAGCGCGAAGATCGTTGGAAACATGATCGACATGAAGAAGAACATCGCGATCAGCGCGACGACCGAGAGAATGGGCACGGCCGCGACGACGACCAGCGCCAGCGCGATGTTGGCGAGCGCGTAGATCGTCAGCATCCTGCTCGGCGCGATGCGGCCCATCAGCGCGGTGCTGGCGAAACGCCCCAGCATGAAGCACAGCATACCGATCGACAGCAGGAACGACGCGCGCTGCGACGTGACGCCCGGCCAGTGATCGACCGCGTAGTTGATGAAGAACGCGCCCACGCCCACCTGCGCGGCGACGTAGAAGAACTGCGTGGCGACGCCGTAGAGGAAGTGACGCTGCCGCAGCAGCGGCCGGGCGGCATCGCTCGCGGCCGCGGGCGCGGCGTCGCGGATCTCCGGCATCGGCGTGCGGACGAATAGCGCCATGATCAGCAGCACCACGCCCGCGATGATCACGTAGATCATCTTCACCGAGCCCAGCTCGTCGCTGTCGGAGACGCCGGAGGAAAAGAAGAACATCCCGCCAATGATCGGCCCCAGAAAGCCGCCGAGCCCGTTGAACGACTGGGACAGATTGAGGCGGCGTTCGGCGCTCTCGGGTTTGCCCAGCAACGTGACGTAGGGATTGGCGGCAGTTTCGAGGCAGCCGAGGCCGCTTGCGATCACGAACAGCGCGAACAGGAAGACCGGGAAGCTCGCCGCGCCCGATGCGGGGATGAACAGCAGCGCGCCGATCGCGTACAGCGCGAGCCCAAACAGGATGCCCTTCTTGTAGCCAAAGCGCTCCATCAGCAGCGCGGCCGGCATCGCCATCAGGAAGTACGCGCCGAAGTAGGCGGCCTGCAGCAGCCCCGACTGCGCCTTGCTCACGTGCAGAGTTTCCTGAAAATGCTTGTTCAGCACGTCGAGCAGCCCATAGGACAGCCCCCACATGAAGAACAGGGTGGTGACGAGGATCAGCGCGGTACGCAGGTTGGCGCTGCGCTGCGTGGCACCGAGCGGCGCCGGGGGGGTGTCGGAATACGGCTGCATGGTGCGGCTTCCTTCGGATGGGGAATCGGGCGGCGCCGTCACGGCTGCCGCGCGAGATCGAAAATCCTGTGCATCGGCGTCCACTTCTCGCCGGCGGGAGTCCAGGGCGTGGGCGTCTGGAATGTGTCCATCAGCGCTTCCCATTCGCGCACCGCCGGGGTGTCGCGCGTCGCGGCGGCGAAGCGGTCCGCGTCGAACGACGCGTCGTCGGTTTCCATCCACATCGCGAGGCGCGTCCCGAGCCGGTAGATCTCCATGACGCGCACGCCGTGAACGCGCAGGTGCGCGGCGATCTCCGGCCAGATCCGGACGTGATGGGCTTCGTAACGGGCGATCGACTCGGGATCGTCCTTCAGGTCCAGCGCGAGGCAATGCCGCATGGTGTGCTTCCTCGTGACGCGTGGGGGATCGCTCAGGTCAGCGCGCGATCGAGATGGGTGTAGCCGCCGTCCACGAATAGCCACTGGCCGGTGGTGTGCGACGCCTGGTCGGACAGCAGGAACACGGCGGTGGCGGCGATCTCGTCGGCCGTCGTCATGCGCTTGCCGAGCGGAATCTTACGCGTGATCGCCGCGAGCTTCGCCTGCGGATCGTCGAAGCTCTCGATCCAGTGCGCGTAGAGCGGCGTCATCACCTCGGCGGGGATCACGGCGTTGACGCGCACGCCGTCGTCCGCGAACGAGGCCGCCCATTCGCGCGTGAGCGACAGCTGCGCGCCCTTCGACGCGCAATAGCCGCTCGTGCCGCCTTGGCCCGTGATCGCGGTCTTCGACGAGATGTTGACGATCGCGCCCCGGCTCGCCTTGAGGTGCGGCGCGCAGTAGTGCGCCATCACGTAATAGTGGATCAGGTTCTGCTCGAGCGACTGGACGAACGCCGACCTCCCCGCGTCGAGACCGACGCTGTCGTTGATGCCAGCGTTGTTGACGAGGCCGTCGAGCCGGCCGAACGCCTCGATTGTCTGCGCGACCGCGTCCCGGCATCGCGCGTCGTCGACCAGGTTCAGCTGGACGAACCGCGCGCGCGGCTGCAGCTCGCGCAGTTGCGATGCGAACGCGTCGTGCAGCGGGCTCTTGCCGAGCACAACCGGAATCGCGCCTTCATGGGCGAGCCGCAGCGTGATCGCGCCGCCGATGCCGGCACCGCCGCCTGTGACGAGCACGACCTTGTCCTTCAGATTCAGATCCACGTTGTCTTCTCCATTCGCCTGCGGGTGCCGCGCTCGTCGGCGCGGTTGTTGGGTCGTGCCGGGCGGTGCTCAGGCGAGCGCGGCCTCGGGGGTGGCCATGCCGCGGAACTGGTAGCGCCGCAGCGACTCGGGTTTCATCGTGATCGAGAAGCCCGGCGCGCTCGGCGGCACGTAGGCCGCGTGGCGGATCACGCACGGATCGACGAAGTGTTCGTGCAGATGGTCGACATATTCGATCACGCGTCCCTCGCGGGTGCCCGAAATGCAGACGTAATCGATCATCGACAGGTGTTGTACGTATTCGCACAGGCCGACGCCGCCCGCGTGCGGGCACACCGGCAGCCCGTACTTGGCCGCCATCAGCAGCACCGCGAGGATTTCGTTGACGCCGCCGATCCGGCACGCGTCGATCTGCACCACGTCGATCGCGCCGCGCATGATGAATTGCTTGAACAGCACGCGGTTCTGGCACATCTCGCCCGTCGCGACCTGCACGGGCGCCACGGCCGCGCGGATCTTGCGGTGCCCCTCGACGTCGTCGGGGTTGGTCGGCTCCTCGATGAACCACGGTCGGGCGAACGCCAGCTCGCGCACCCAGTCGATCGCCTCGCCGATCTCCCAAACCTGGTTCGCATCGATCATCAGCTTGCGGTGCGGGCCGATTACCTCGCGGGCGATCTTCACGCGCCGGATATCGTCTTCGAGATTGGCTCCGACCTTCAGCTTGATGTGCGCGAAGCCCGCGTCCACGGCTTCCCGGCAGAGCCGGCGCAGCTTGTCGTCGCTGTAGCCAAGCCAGCCGGCCGAGGTCGTGTAACAGGGGTAGCCTTCGCGCTCTAGCGCAACGATCCGTTCGGCCTTGCCCGGCGCCTGGCGGCGCAGCAGCGCGAGCGCGTCCTGCTCGGTGATGCAGTCGCTCAGGTAGCGAAAGTCGATTGCCCGCACCAGTTCCTCCGGGCTCAGGTCGGCCACGAAGCGCCACAGCGGCTTGCCCGCCTCCTTCGCCAGCAGGTCCCACACCGCGTTAACCACCGCGCCGGTGGCGAGATGGATCGCGCCCTTGTCCGGCCCGATCCATCGCAGTTGACTGTCCGACGTGACGTGCCGCCAGAAGCCGCCAAGATCCTGGCGGATCGTATCGAGGTCGAGGCCTACCACCAGGTGTCGCAGCGCCTCGATCGCCGCGCAGCAGATTTCGTTGCCACGGCCGATCGTGAAGGTCAGCCCGTGACCTTCCAGGCCGGGCTGGTCGGTACCCAGGATCACGTAGGCGGCCGAATAGTCGGGATCGGGATTCATCGCGTCGGAGCCGTCCAGTTGCCGGGAGGTTGGGAAGCGGATGTCCAATACGCGCATCGAACGAATCAGAGTCATGGTCATTATGGGGAAAGAGAGGGATTTATGCCGCGACGGTGCGCTGGCGCTGCTCGCCAAGTCCGTCAATGCCGAGCGTGATCGTCTGCCCGCCGGCGAGATAGACGGGCGGCTTCTGGCCGAGGCCGACCCCCGGCGGCGTACCGGTCGAAATCACGTCGCCGGGCTGCAGGCTCATGAAGCGGCTCAGGTAGCTGATCAGGAACGGCACGCGGAAGATCATTGTCGCGGTCGAACCGTGTTGGTAGCGATGGCCGTCGACATCGAGCCACATCGCCAGCTGGTGCGGATCAGGCACCTCGTCGGCGGTCACGAGCCACGGCCCGATCGGGCCGAATGTATCGCAGCCTTTGCCCTTGTCCCAAGTGCCCGCGCGTTCGAGCTGGTATTCCCGCTCGGAGAGGTCATTCACCACACAATAGCCCGCGACGTGCGACAGCGCCTCCGCTTCATCAATGTAGCGGCCGCCTCGGCCAATCACGACGCCAAGTTCGACTTCCCAGTCAGTCTTCGACGATCCGCGCGGAATCTCGACGTCGTCGTTCGGGCCACTGATCGAACTGGTCCATTTGCCGAACACCACGGGCTCCGGAGGGATCTCCATGCCGGATTCGGCCGCGTGGTCCGAGTAGTTGAGTCCGATGCAGATGAATTTGCCAACCTGTCCGACGCAGGCGCCCAGGCGAGGTTGTTCGTCGACGAGCGGCAGGCTGGCCGGGTCGAGGCTGCGCAGGCGCGCGAGAGAAGCGGGTTCGAGCGCGGCACCCGCGAGATCGTCGAGGTATCCCGACAAGTCGCGAATGCGGCCTTGCGCGTCGAGCAGACCGGGTTTTTCGCGATGCTTGACGCCGTATCTGAGTAGTTTCATGAATGCGTTCGGTAAGAAAAAGAGTGCGCTGGCGACGCGGCCGTCAGTTCGACCATCCGCCGTCGATTACGTGGATCGCCCCAGTAGTAAAGGCCGATTCGTCGGACGCTAGATAGACCGCCAGCGCAGCGATCTCGTCGGCCGTGCCGATGCGTCCCATTGGCTGACGCGCAGTGAAGGCCGCCCGTACCGCATCTACCGTCGTCTGCTGATTGCGCGCTTGCTCGGATATGCGTGCCTCGAGCGACGGCGACTCAACTGTGCCGGGACAGATCGCGTTGCAGCGGATATGCTGGCCGACGAAATCTGCTGCGATCGCCTTGGTCATGCCGATCACGGCTGCCTTGGTAGTGCCATAAACGAAGCGGTTTGGCACACCCTTGACACTCGATGCCGCCGACGACATGTTGATGATTGAGCCACCACCCGCTTCGCTCATCGCCGGTAGCAGCGCACGGATCAGCCGATACATCGACGTGACGTTTAACTCCCATGAAAGTGCCCACACGCGCTCGTCGCAGTCGAGCAGCGAACCGTGGTGCACGAAGCCCGCACAGTTAAATAGGACATCGAAACCAATCTCCTCTCGTGTGAGCACAGCAATCTCGTTGGCATCAGTAACATCCAGGTGACGTACGCGGAGACCGTTCGCTCGATCAGCGTCAGCCATCAAAGCGTCAAGCGCATCAGCGTTGACATCAGTCGCCAGCACCTTAGCTCCTTCGCGTGCGAAGGCAAGTGCAGTGGCTCGGCCGATGCCTTGGCCGGCCGCTGTGACCAGTGCCCGCTTGCCCTGTAATCTCATCAGCTAATCTCCAGAGATATAAATAGGGTCCAATCAATTAATTACTATTCGATTGAAGAAATGCAATAGGCTCATTGGCCTATTGGTCCGGCCAATTTTAATAAGGTTCTGTTGATCTAGTAACAGATTTTTGAAGAGGGATTTCCCCTAGGTGGGACACTTCCTTGCTCGCCGTTGAATCCGCGGGTGTTGGTCAGGGTGTTCCCTGAGAGTGAACCAGGGCGACAGAACCCTCGCGCAAGATACTTACACCGTATATACTCGGTTAGTATCTACTGCATGAACGAGGTGGCCCATGTCGAAAGCTGTTTTCACGATGAAGCTCGAACCCGAGTTGCGCGACGCCTTCATGGCCGAAGCCGAAGCAACGCACCGGCCAGCGTCCCAAGTGGTCCGTGAGCTGATGCGCGATTTCGTCCAGCGTCAACGCGAAACGCGGGAATACGATGAATTCCTGCGCCGCAAGGTCGAAGCTGCGCGCATTTCGATGCGAGCCGGCCGTGGCCGCTCCAATGAGGAAGTCGAAGCCGATGCCGCCACGCGTCGAGCGACATTGCTACGAAAGGCCGACGAGGCCGGCACGTGAGGATCATTTGGACGCCCGAAGCGGAACAAGATCGAGACGACGTGCGCGACTACATCGCGGCCGCCAGGTTCTGTCGCATTAGTGGAGGGCCAGTAGAATGGTCGACTTCGAAGAACTGAGCCCTCACCGATGCGCCTTGCAACGAAGATACCGCGAAAGAACCTGCCCGTAGGAATCGCCAGGGTGCTCAAGCGCCTGCACTATCCGCTGGACGTGATCCTGCTGTGCGTGCGCTGGTACGTGGCCTATTCGCTGAGTCTGCGCAACCTCGAAGAAATGATGGCAGAGCGCGGCCTGGAGGTCGATCACTCCACCGTGCACCGCTGGGTCATCAAGCTGCTGTCGCTGTTCGAGAAGGCATTTTGCCGCCACAAGCGCCCGGTCGGCAAAAGCTGGCGCATGGATGAAACCTGGTTCTGTCGCAATAAGGCGGGTGGTATGCTGAGTGCGTCAATGAAGCTGCGATGTGAACGATGAATCAAGCGCTGA
>NZ_LOWB01000039.1 GCF_001522865.1 Burkholderia sp. TSV86
TTCGGCTGTCGTGGCGCCGGCGCGCTGGCCCCGATCCTTCTGCTCCTGCCGAACCCATTTGCGTAGCGTCTCCGGCGTGCAGCCGACTTTCGCCGCGATCGAGCTGATGGCCGCCCATTCCGATTCGTACTCCCGCAGGTGGTCCAACACCATCCGCACGGCGCGTGCGCGCATCTCCGCCGAGTATTTCGGTTGGGCCTTCTTTTTTACATTGCTTTCAGGTTTTAAGGTTTCCATGACCCCATTCTCTCAAAGGTTGAGGTCTCCGAAAAACCCGGGCCGATTCACTGAGAGGGCGGCAACGAATATGGAATGAAGTGGGGGCTGGCGCGTCATGCTGCGCGTCGAATCAGCCAGATGCAATGGGCGGCGCACTTTGGCGGCGCGCATTGATATCGCGGCGAATCCGAACCGGTCTTCGATCACTGGGTTTCTCCTTGTTTGACACATGACGCGTTCTGCCCGGTTGGGCGGGATGGGCGGTGTTGCGCATGAAAGCTGAGCAGAAGTTGTCTTCTTCCAAGAAACGGGGGTGGGGCGATGGGACCGTGGAGCTTGAGAGCGGTGATGTGGCTGTGTGTAGCATTCGCGCAGGCGTATTGGTGGCGCACGACCGCGGTGTGGTGGGCGCGTCATGCTTGCCGGACGGCAAGCGGGTGGCAGCGTGGCCGGGATTGGTGCCGGCTGCGTCGAAGCGTGAAGGCTGAGCTGTGCCGGGTATACGCGCGGGGTGTCGCGCGAGGCATGGGCGGGCAGGCGGCGTGTGAGCCCGCGCATGGCGCGACAGAGGACGCGCGGGCGTGGTCGGTGTGGCTGGCGTGGCTGTCGCTATCGAGCGGTTGGTATGGGCGGTTGCTGTCATTGGTGTACGGCTGACCACCGGGTTATCGGCTGAGTGACTGACGCAAGGAACGATGCGCCGGGGGCGATGCAATAAATTAAGGAATCCAAAATAAATGGGAGTTGCCGTAGATGGAACGAAGTTTGATCGAGTGCCATTGAGAAAAACGCAAGAGGATACAAAAGAGATGAACAAAAAACGCTATCGATTGGTTTGGAGCCGTCGGCTGAACTCGCTGATTCATGTCGCGCGGAAGCAGGCAGCGGTGCAGCGCGAGGCAGGGCAAGTGCTGTGCACGGGGGAACCCGCGGGCGCGAAAACGGCTTTGACGATGATGGCGGCGTTATTACTGCTGCCGGCGGCGCGGGCGCATGCGTACAACTATGCGTCGGGCGGGGTGGGCGGCACGGACAACTCGTCGTACAACTCCAGCGCATCGTCGGGAGGAGCATTCCCGGCGACTTCCGGCGTGGACGGGACGAACTACAACGAGGCGTTCGGCTTGAACACGACGGCGAGCGGCGGCTTTGCGCTGTCGATAGGCGATGGCGCGAATGCGAACGGTGCGAAAGCGACGGCGGTGGGTGGGGCATCGGTAGCCAGAGGCCAGAACGCGGTGGCATACGGCGGCGCGGCGTATGCGAATGGGACCAACGCGGCGGCGTTGGGCGCGCAGAGCACCGCAGGCGCCGACGGAGCGGTCGCGGTGGGATCGACGGCGACGGCGGGCGCAGGGCAGGCGGTGGCGCTGGGCAACGCGGCAGCGGCGAACGGCGAGCACGCGACCGCGCTGGGGCCGTCGTCGATCGCCAGTGCGACCAACGCGCTGGCGATCGGCAATCAGAGCGTGGCGAGCGGCGAATCGTCGACGGCGCTCGGGCTGCATTCGAACGCTGTCGCGCATATGGCGACGGCGCTGGGAATGTGGTCGACGGCATCGGGAATATCGTCGATGGCGCTGGGGGCGGCGAGTACGGCGGGCGGCTCGGGTTCCGTGTCGATCGGCGCCGGCGCGGTGAGCGCGACGGGCACGGACGGCGCGGGCAACGTGGCGATCGGCCAGAACAGCAAGGCGGATACGAGCGGCGGCGGATTCGGCGCGATTGCGGTGGGGCCGTCGGCGAACGCGGGGACGCCTGGCTATACGGGCGCGATTGCGCTGGGCTTGCAGGCGTCGGCGCAACAGAACGCGCTGGCGATCGGCACGCAGGCCTCGGCGAGCGGGCTGGGTACGGCGTTGGGCTGGGGCGCGAGCGCGAGCGCGGCCAACGCGACGGCGCTGGGCGCGGGCGCGAAGGTTTCGACCGGCAACTCGGTTGCGCTGGGATTGAATTCGTTGGCTGCTGCTGCTGCTGCGGCTGCGCCGGTGGCGAGCGCAACGGTGGGCAACCGGACCTACGCGTTCGTGGGCGGACAGCCGGTGGGCGTGGTGAGCGTGGGTGGCGTGAACAGCGAGCGGCAAATCGTCAATGTGGCGGCGGGCCGGATCAGCGCGGTGAGCACGGATGCGGTGAATGGCAGCCAGTTGTATGCGACGAACCAGGCGGTCGACACGTTGTCGACGTCGACGGCGGCGGGCTTGAGCACGTTGTCGGGCCGGCTGAACGTGACCGATTCCCGTGTGGCGTCGCTGTCGACGGCATTGTCGAGCGGGCTGAGCGCGATGGACGGGAATGTGAGCGCGCTGTCGACGGGACTGAGCACGCTGTCGAGCGGCCTGAGCGTGACCGACGGGAAGGTGGCGTCGTTGTCGACGGGGCTGTCGAGGCTCGACAGCACGGTGAACGCGCTGTCGGTGGCGCTCGGCTCGACGACGTCGGGCGCGACCGGTGCGAACAGCACGGTGTTCGGCACGGGCGCGAGCGCGTCGGGCGATTCGGCGGTGGCGGTGGGCGCTCAGTCGTCGGCCTCGGGCACGAACAGTACGGCGATCGGTACGGGCGCGACGGCCTCGGGTACGAACGGAGTCGCGAGCGGTTATCAGGCGGGCGCGTCCGGGAATAACAGCGCGGCGTATGGCGCGGGCGCGACGGCCTCGGCTGTGAACGGAGTCGCGAGCGGTTATCAGGCGATAGCGTCGGGCGAGAACAGCGCGGCATATGGTGCGCACGCGGTGGCGTCCGGGGCGAATGGCAAGGCGGATGGGTATGGCGCGACGGCGTCGGGGGACGGCGCGACGGCGCTGGGCGCGCATGCGACGGCGAGCGGACGCCACTCGGTGGCGCTGGGTTCGGGTTCGACGGATGACGGGCGCGGTGACGTGGTATCGGTGGGCAGCGCGGCTCACGCGCGCCAGATCACGCATGTGGCCCCGGGTGAGGCGCCGACGGATGCGGTGAACGTGGAGCAACTGAACCAGGGCATCAGTCAGGGCGTAAGCCAGGCGAATGCGTACACGGAAGGGCGGATTCGCGATGTGAACAACCGGCTCGACTCGTTGGGCCGGGATGCGGACGGCGGTGTGGCGGCGGCGATGGCAATTGCGGGTTTGCCGCAGCCGACGCAGCCGGGGATGAGCATGGTGTCGGTGGCGGGAAGCGTGTACCGGGGGCAGTCGGGGCAGGCGATCGGCGTGTCGCATGTGACGGCGAACAACCGGTGGGTGGTGAAGGCGGCGATGTCTGCGAACACGCGCGGAACGTATGGCGCGGTGATTGGCGGCGGCTATCAATGGTGATGCGAGCCACGTTTGCCGCGTGGTGCCAAGCGCGGTACGGGATGCGCGATAACGAGGTGACGACGATGAAGCATGCAATCGATCAACGCTGGGGGCAGCAGCCATGGGGCAAGCGCCCGGCTTCGGCCGCGCGCGGCCTGGTGGCGGCGCACGCTTTGCGATGCGGGCTGCCCGGCATGTCCGGGCGGCGCGATCCGCTGCGGCTGTCGCGCATGGCGCTGAGCATCGCGGCGGCGCTGGGCATGGGCATGGCGATGCCGGCGGCGCGGGCGGGCAATATCTTTAATTGCGAGGGCGCGGGGCAGTCAGGCTGGTTCAGCGCGATTGCCGGTTCGGGCAATGGCGCTTGGACGAAGGGCATCTCGGGCGGTGGCGCGGATAGTTGTAATGGCGGCACGGGCATCACGATTCAGGAAAACAACAGCACCGGCGGCGTCGGCGCGGGCCAGGCGTATGTCTGGGTCGGACAGACCGGCTACAACGCAGCCGGCTCGGTGACGCTTTATGGCCCCGCCGGCATCAATCTGCAAGGCACGACGTCCCTGAACGGCAACAAGATCACGAAATTGAAGGAGGGTCTGCTGAACGCGTCGAGCACGGATGCGGTCAACGGCGCGCAGCTCTACCAGACCAATCAGAACGTGGCCGCGCTGGCGGCGTCGCTGTCATCGAGCCAGACGCACTTCGTGAGTATCGACGGCGATGCCCAGCAGGGCAATTACGGGAGCAACGGCGCGAGCGGGTATCACGCGATCGCAATCGGGCCGAACGCGCTGGCGGGCGGCAAGCAGGCAGTGGCGCTGGGCGATGGGGCGAACGCGGGCAACGATGCGTCGGTGGCGATCGGCCGCGCGGCGTCGGCGAGCGGCTTCAACCAGGGGGTGGCGATCGGCGCGAGCAACACGACGGATGGCGGCGTGAAGCCCGGCGATCCAAAGCAAGGCGGCGGCCTGGTGGCGATCGGGCAGCAGAACACGGCGCGCACGCTCAATAGCGATCCGTTCTCCGGCGGCGGGATCGTGGCGCTGGGTCAGGGCAACACTGCGCAAGGCCAGGGGGCGGTGGCGATCGGCCACGCCAACATGGCGACGGCCGCCGGCGCGATCGCGGTGGGCGACACGGCGATGGCGATGCAGGCGGGCGGCATCGCGCTGGGCGTGAACGCGCGTGCGGCGCGTGCGAGCGACGTGGCGTTGGGTGCGGGCTCCGTTACCGGTGCGCCGAATCCGTTCGCGAGCATCGTGCTGGGCGGGGCCGTGTATGGCTTCGCGGGTGGGAGCCCGGCGAGCGTGGTGAGCGTCGGTGCGCCGGGGGCCGAGCGACAGATCGCGAACGTGGCGGCGGGTCAATTGAGCGGCAACAGCACGGATGCGGTCAACGGCAGCCAGTTGTACGCGGCGATGCGGGCCATCAACACGCTGTCGACGTCGACTCAAACGTCGATCGTCAATCTGACGAATCAAGTGGGCTCGTTGTCGACGGGGCTGAGCGTGACCAATGGCAATGTCAGCACGCTGTCGTCGAGCCTGTCGACGACCAACAACAACGTGGCGACGCTGTCGACGACGGTGCAGAAGCTGGGCAACACGACGGCGGCGGTGGCGGACATGCGCGGCGACGGTTCGGACAAACCGGCGGTGACACCGGGCACGAACTCGGCGGCGATCGGCGCAAGGTCCAACGATGACGGACGCAGCAACGTGGTGTCGGTGGGTAATGCGACGCAGCAGCGGCAGATCACGAACGTGGCGGCGGGCACGGAGCCGACCGATGCGGTGAACGTGGATCAGTTGAACCAGGGCATGAGGCAAGGCGTGAGCCAGGCGAACCGCTACACGGATCAGCGTGTCGACGCGGTGAGCCAGTCGCTGCATGACTTGTCGAGGGGCGCATACGGAGGGATCGCGGCGGCGCTGGCGATGCCGAACCTGACGCCGTCGGGGCCGGGCCGCACGGTGGTGGCGGTGGGGATGGCGAATTACAAGAGCGGCAATGCGGCGGCGGTGAGCGCGACGTACCGCTCGGAGAACAGCCGGTGGCTGGTGAACGCGGGGTTTGCGACGACGAACGCGGGAGACCGCGGCGTGCGGGCGCAGCTCGGGTACGAGTGGTGAGGGGGTAGGTCCCGGGTGCGCAACGGCGAGTCGCTCATGAAATTAATTAGGTATCCATAAGGAATGAGCAGGGCGAAGCAATCAGGGAAGGAGGGTAGCCAGAAGCCAGTGAATGAATACGCAAGGTAGTCAAACAACGAAGCAAGTCGAGCGGACGGGGTGGAAGCAGTCTTGATGGCGGGGCGTTGGGCAACGCGCCTGCCCAATCAGGCGGCTCGATGGGAAACGAGCAGGACGTCGTCCTGATTGGATAGGTGAGGAATGCATGAATAGAGCATATCGAACGGTTTGGAATGAGGCGCTGGGATGCTGGGTGGCAGTGTCCGAGTTGGCCAATGCAAAAAGAAAAAGCGGACAACGGCCAGTGGTAAGTCAAAGCGAAGGCGTAACGCAGTTTGCATTCACGCGAATCGTGCTGGGGGTGATGGCCACGATGGGCTTGGGTGTAATGGCGCCGAACGCGATCGCGGGTACGGTTTTTAATGGCAACGGTCATACCAGCACGGCGCCATTACAGAATCCCACCGCGGGAGGTACTGGTACTTATCGATTCAACGGCTGGTTTTCCCTGGGTGCGGCTTGGCAATATAGTGCGACCACGATGTGTCTGAATAGCTATGGAACGGGTTACGGCAATGATGGTGGTTGCACTACGTATGATGTCACTCCAGATCAGGCTGCAACGTATCGTAATTTTGGTATTTCATTAAGCGAGGTGAGTGATAATACGGGCGCCGCGTATGACAAAATGGGCACCGTGGCGTCAATTGGGGTTGGGGCGTATCCATATCAAGGACGCGTAGAAATAAATGCGCCTAGGGTAATTAATTTAAAAAGCGATACCAATCTCACAGGCAACCGAATTACCGGTTTGGCCGACGGTTTGATTGCGCCGAATTCAACGGATGCGATCAACGGCCGTCAATTGCTTTCTCTGTCGACGTCGATCAGCTCGGCCGTCGGCACCGCGCTCACGGATATCGCATCGCTATCGACCGGCATCAGCACGGTGTCGTCGAACGTAGGCACGCTGTCCACGGGCCTGTCCACCACGGACAGCAACGTCGCGTCGCTGTCGAGCGCGTTCAGCACGCTGCCGGCCACGTTCGGTTCGCTGTCGACGCAGTTGGGCGCGGTCAACGTCGGCATCGGCTCGCTGTCGACCACGCTGTTGAACACGGCCCAGTACGACGACAGCACTCATCGCTCCGCCACGCTCGGCCAGGCGGGCGCGAGCGTGACGCTTGCCAACGTCGCGGACGGCGGCAGCGCGACGGATGCGATCAACGTCAGGCAGCTCACGGCGTTGTCGACCACGCTGTCAGCCGGCATCCAGCCGTTGCAGGGCAGCGTCGACTCGGCGGCGAACACGTTCGGTGGCCTCGCCGCCGGCTTCGCGACGGTGTCGACGGGCGTCTCGACGCTGGTGGTCGGCGTCAATTCGCTGTCGACCAGCACCTCGACAAGCCTCGGTTCGTTGTCGACCGGGCTCGTCACCATCCATAGCAGCATCGGTTCATTGTCGACGGGCCTGATCGTGGCCGGCAGTCATCTTTCGTCGCTGTCGAGCTCGGTGTCGTCGTCGGTCGGCAAGCAGCACTTCACCGGCGTCAACGACGGCGGCACGGTGCAGGGCAACAACGGAAACACGGGCGCGGCCTCGGCGAGCAATGCGATTGCGATCGGGCCGGGCGCGGTGGCGGGCCAGACCGGCCAGGTGGCGTTTGGCCACAACGCGCGGGCGAGAAGCGCGAATTCGGTCGCGCTCGGCAACAATGCGCTCACGGTCGGCGCCGCCGTGCCGGTGCCGGGCGCGCCGGTGGGCGGTATCGCCTACGGCGGCTTTGCCGGCAGCAACCCGGCGGGGCTGGTCAACTTCGGCAATGCCAGCGAGCAGCGGCAACTGACCAACGTGGCGGCCGGCCAACTGACGCAGACGAGCACGGATGCGATCAACGGCAGCCAGCTCTTCGGCGTGGCCGTGGCCACCGGCAATGTGTCCACCACGCTGTCGACGGGCTTGTCCACCGTGTCCAGCCGGCTCGGCTCGGTGTCGACCGGGCTGACGAACGCGCAGGCCGGTTTCGCGTCGCTGTCGACATCGATCTCGACCAACCTGGGCTCGTTGTCGACGGGGCTGGTCAACGCGGACAACACAGCCAACACGTTGTCGACGGGCCTGATTCAGACCAACAGCACGATCGCGTCATTGTCGACGGCGGCGCTGCAACCGTTCCCGAATCACTACACCGGCACCAACGACGGCGGCGTGCAGCAGCGCAACTACTGGAACGACGGCGCGTCGGCGGCCAACACGGTCGCGATCGGGCCGGGTGCGGCGGCGAGCGGCGAGCGCGCGATCGCGCTGGGCCAGAACGCGCTCGCGCCGGATCCGGATTCGGTGGCGCTCGGCGCGAACGCGGTGACGCGCGCGGCGGTGCCGACGGCAAACGCGCAGGTGGGCGGCATTACGTACAGCGCTTTCGCGGGCGCGTCGCCGGCTGGCGTGGTGAGCGTGGGCGGCGGCACGGTGGGCGGGCAGCTGGTGACGCGGCAGATCGTCAACGTGGCGGCCGGGCAGATTGCGCAGACGAGCACGGATGCGATCAACGGCAGCCAGTTGTACGCGGTGGCGAATGCGGTGGCGTCGCTGTCGACGGGCGTGTCGGCGGCGGCGAGCCGGGTGGCGTCGCTGTCGACTGCAATTGGGCGGCAGCAAGGCTACACCGCCGGCGATCCGACGAACACTGCCAGGGGGAGCGGCTCGCTCGCGACGGGCGGCGGCAGCACGGGGTATGGCAGCAACGCGAGCGCGTCGGGCGCTGGCAGCGCGGCGTATGGCTCGAGCGCGACGGCCTCGGGCACGAACAGCGCGGCGATCGGCACGAACGCTACGGCGTCGGGTGTGAACGGCGTGGCGACCGGAGCGGGCGCGGTGGCATCGGGCGTGAACGGCAATGCGGACGGTTATCTGGCGAACGCATCGGGCGACGACAGCACGGCACTGGGTGCGAACGCGCGCGCGTCGGGGGGCAATTCGGTGGCGCTGGGCGCGGGGTCGGTGGCGTCGGAGGCGAACACGGTGTCGGTGGGTTCGCCCGGTCACGAGCGCCGGGTGACGAACGTGGCGCCGGGACTCGACGGCACGGACGCGGTCAACATGAATCAGCTATGGGCGGTGCAGGGCAGCGTCAACGACGTGGCGCGCCGTGCGTACTCGGGCGTGGCGGCGGCGACGGCGCTGGCGATGATCCCGGGGGTGGACGCAGGCAAGCGGGTGTCGATCGGCGCGGGAGTGGGTTCATACCAGGGCTACCTGGCAGGCGCGATGGGCGTGAACGTGCGCTTCTCGAAGCGGCTGGGCATGAAGGCCGGGGTGGGGATCAGCTCGTCGAGCCAGACCTATGGCGGCAGTGTGACGTACCAGTGGTGACGGGACCGGAAGCGGAACGAAGCGAATCGAAAGCATGAGGAATGGTCCCGCTGGGACGAAGAGGAAAACGCAATGAACAAGGCATACAAGACGGTATGGAATGAAGCGCTGGGCGGCTGGGTGGTGGTGTCGGAGCTGACGCGCACGAAGGGCAAGGCAACGCGCGGCGGGCACGCGATGGAGACGTCCGACGTTATCGACGCGCGGCGCGCGCCGCGGCTCAAGCATCTGGCGGTGAGCGTCGCGGCGGCAATGGGCTTGGGCATGGCCGGGTCGGCCGCGTGGGCGGGCACGATCGTCAACTGCAATGGCACGGCAGGATACGGCAGTGCCTTCGCAGGGCCGGGCGCAGGTCAGTGGACCTACGGCGTGGGCAGTGGAAATGCCGGCTGCACCGGCGGCGCCGGTGTTGCATTGTCGGACAGCGGAACCGGGGCGGGAAGCACGGCCTATGTACAGGTCGGCCAAGTGGGCGGGAATGCGGCCGGCACGGTTTCGATCTATGGCGCGAATGGCATCCGCTTGAATTCTCAAACCGACCTGAGCCGCCACAAGATCACGGGGCTGGCGCCGGGCGCTATCAATCCGAATTCACAGGAGGCCATCAACGGCGCGCAGCTCTACGGGATCGCCGGCGGTCTGGCCTCGATCTCGACAGGCATGCTGAGCTCCCTGTCGACGAGCCTGTCGACCGCGCAAAGCGGGGTGAACTCGCTGTCGACGGGGCTGGTGGCGACGAACAGCAACCTGGCGTCGCTATCGACTTCGGTGGGTAACGGCATCAACTCGCTGTCGACGGGGCTCGCCGGTGCGCAAACGAGCATCGGCTCGCTGTCGACGGGATTGTCGAACGCGGTGCAATACGATCCGAATTCGAACCGCACGCGCGTGACGCTCGGCGGCGTGAGCGCGACGGCGCCGGTCAGGCTCACCAACGTCGCGCCGGGCGTCAATGCGACGGACGCGGTCAACTTCGGCCAGCTCGGCTCGCTGTCGACCTCTGCGTCGACGGGCATCTTCACCGCGCAATCGCGCGTCAACTCGCTGTCCACGGGCTTTGCCAGCGTCAGCACCGGCATCAGCACGCTGTCGACCACGCTGGTGGGCGCCAATAGCACGCTCGGTTCGCTGTCGACCTCGACCTCGACCAGCGTGGGCGCGTTGACCACGAGCGTGACGGGCGCGCAATCGGGCGTCAATTCGCTGTCCACGGGCTTGGCGAATCTCAACAACGGCCTCGCGGCGATTTCGAGTTCGGTGCCGCACTACGTGAGCGTGACCGGCGATGGCACGACGAGCCAGGGCAACTATGCGAACGACGGCGCGCGCGCGCCGAACTCGGTGGCGATCGGCGCGAACGCGGTGGTGAACGCGAGCGCGGCGGGCGGCGTGGCGCTGGGCTACAACGCGTCGGCGGGCCATGCAGGTTCGGTGGCGCTCGGCGCGAACGCGGTGACGGCGGCGGCCAAGCCGACCGGCAACGCGCCGATCACGATCGCCGGCATCAGTTACGGCAGCTTCGCGGGCAACAACGCGACGCAGGTGGTGAGCGTGGGCGGCGGCGTGGTGGGCGGCCAGGTGGTGACGCGGCAGATCACCAACGTGGCGGCGGGCCAGCTCAACGCGGCGAGCACCGATGCGGTCAACGGCAGCCAGCTCTACCAGGTCGCGAACGCGGTGGGCACGCTGTCGACGTCGGCCTCCACGGGCATTGCGACGGCGTTGAGCGGCGTCGGCTCGCTGTCGACGGGAATCGTCGGGCTCAACAGCAGTATCGGTTCGTTGTCGACGTCGACGTCGACGAGTATCGGCACGCTGTCGTCGCAGCTCACGACGGTCGACAGCCGGATCGGCTCGTTGTCGACGGGGCTGACGACGACCAACAGCAACGTCGCGACGATCGCCTCGTCGCTGTCGGGCTCACGGCATTACGTGAGCGTCAACGACGGCGGCACGCATGTAGGCAACTACGACAACCTCGGCGCGCAAGCGGCGAACTCGGTCGCGATCGGGCCGAACGCCGTGGTGAGCGCGAGCGCGTCGGGTGCGGTGGCGCTTGGTTACGGTGCGTCGGCGGGCGATGCGAATTCGGTGGCGCTCGGCGCGAACGCGGTGACGCGCGCGGCGGTGCCGACGGCAAACGCGCAGGTGGGCGGCATTACGTACAGCGCTTTCGCGGGCGCGTCGCCGGCTGGCGTGGTGAGCGTGGGCGGCGGCACGGTGGGCGGGCAGCTGGTGACGCGGCAGATCGTCAACGTGGCGGCCGGGCAGATTGCGCAGACGAGCACGGATGCGATCAACGGCAGCCAGTTGTATGCGGTCGCGAACGAAGTGGCGACGCTGTCGACGACGCTGGCCAACACCAACGTGACCCTTGCGTCGATCTCGACCGGCGTGGGCGGTGGTGGCGGCGGCAATGGCGGCGGTGGCGGCAATGGCGGCGCCGGTGTCGGCGGCAACGGTAACACGGGCACGTCGCAAGGCAACGGTTCGAGCGCGTCGGGCAATGGCGGTTCGTCGTATGGCAGCAACTCGACGGCGTCGGGCGACGGCAGCACGGCAGTCGGCGCCGGGGCGGTGGCCTCGGGCGTCCACGGCAAGGCCGACGGCTATCTCGCGACGGCCTCGGGCAACAACAGCACGGCGCTGGGCGCGAACGCGACGGCGAGCGGAGCGAACGCCGTGGCGCTGGGCGCGGGCTCGATCGCGGATCAGGACAACACGGTGTCGCTCGGCTCGCCGGGCCACGAGCGGCGGTTGACCAACGTCGCGCCTGGCATCAACGGCACCGACGCGGTCAACGTGAACCAGCTCAATGCGGTGCAGTCGAGCATCACCGACGTGGCACGCCGCGCGTACTCGGGCATTGCGGCGGCCACCGCGCTGACGATGATTCCCGAAGTCGATCCGGGCAAGAAGATCGCGGTGGGCATCGCCGGCGGCGGCTATCAGGGCTACGGCGCGAGCGCGCTGGGTGTCAACGTGCGGCTGACCGAGAACATCAAGATGAAGGCCGGAGTAGGAATCAGCGCGGCGGGGCAGGCTTACGGCGGCGGGGTGTCGTACCAGTGGTGAGGCCCGCGCGTGATCCGCGAGGACGGCACCCGTGCCGTTCTCGCCCCGGCGGCCGGCCTGGCCCGATCCGGCCGGCCGCCGGGGCAGCCGGTTGTTGACCCTTCATTGAGGACGCTTTTTTTATGAAACGACTTATCCATCCGATGTGGCTGATCGTCGCGTTGCTTGCCGCGCTCACAGCCTGCACCAGTGCGTCGGGGCCGACGTTCAACGCTTATACGCTCACGGGCGCCGACGGCGTGCCGACGTACCAGGTGACCTGTCACGGCCTGCTCGAAGGCCTTTCGGTCTGCGAGCAGCAGGCGCAGCAGATCTGCGGCGATCAAGCGGTGCGCGTGGTCGAGACGATCGCAGGGCTCGGCCAGACGCGCGGCGGCGAGGCCGATGCACGGATTCTCACGTTCCAGTGCGGCGCGGCGCCCGCGCCCGCGCCGATAGCGGCGGCCGCTGTCGAGGCCGCGCCGCAGGCGCCCGCGCCGAAGGTTGCGCCGCTCACGACGACCGTGCACTTCGCGACCAACCAGGCGACGTTGTCCGACGAGGCCCGCTCGCGGCTGGATGCGCTGCTGGAGCAGGTGCGCAGCGCACCGGTGAGCGGCGCGCGCATCGACGGCTATACGGATTCGACCGGGCCGCTGCGCATCAACCAGCCGCTGTCGGCCGCGCGCGCGCAGGCCGCGGCGCGGTATCTGCGCGAGCGTGGTGTGCGAGCGCTGCAGGTGCGCGGCCATGGTCCGCGCGATCCGGTGGCGGACAACCGCACCCGGTCGGGCCGCGCGCAGAACCGGCGCGCGGACGTCGAGCT
Organism: Burkholderia sp. TSV86; assembly: GCF_001522865.1. Taxonomy (GTDB): domain Bacteria; phylum Pseudomonadota; class Gammaproteobacteria; order Burkholderiales; family Burkholderiaceae; genus Burkholderia. Next base: position 12,946 of record NZ_LOWB01000039.1, read on the forward strand.
GCGGCCATGAGCCGCGGACGTGTGAGCGCGATGGCGTACCCCGACCGCTGGAAGATCCACTTGCTCGGCAGCAGTCTCGCGACTTGCTGGATCGACCTGGCGCTCACGCACGCGGCTTGCCGGCAGCCGTGGCTCGCGCAGCTGACGCCGGCGGCGCACGCCGCGCTCGTCGGCGGGCTCGGCGCGCTGGCGACGCTCGCGTTGCCGATGCTCGCTGCGTGCGTGCGGCCGCGCTGGCCGTTCGAAGGCGGGGTGAGTACGGCATCGCTCGCGCGCGGCCGGCTGCTGGGCGTCGCGCTTGGCGTGGTGTTGAGTCTGCTGTTTCGTGTTTCCAACTGAACCATGGCAACCGTGATTGAATCGATTTCCTCTGCCGCGCCCGAGGCGTGGCCCGCGTTCGCCGAAGCAGCGCTCGCGCAAGGCGACCTGGTGACGGCCGCGCTGTTGCTCGATGCGCACGACGCGGCCCACGCGGCGCAGCCGGACGTGGTGCTGCTGGCAAGCCGCGTGCTGCGGCTGCGCGGCCATTATCCGGACGCGCGCGCGGCGCTTGAGCGCGCGCTCGAGCGGCATCCGGACCACGCCGGCCTGCTGGTGGAGCGGGCACGGCTCGCCTGTGCGCAGCGCGATGCGCAGGACGCGCTCGACTGGTTCGAGCGGGCCTGGGCGCATACCGGCGAGTTCGCGGCGTGGGTGCCCGAGTGGCTCGACCTGCTGATTCAGGCGGGCCGCCACGAGACGGCGCTCGCCGTCGCGCAGACGCACGCCGGGCGTGCGCAGGACGACGCCGACGCGTGGTTCTGGCTCGGCTACGTGCAGCAACTGAATCAGCAGCACGCGGCGGCGCTCAACGCTTATCACCGCTGCGCGGGCCTCGCGCCGAACCGGCCGATGCTGCGCAGCAACCTGGCCGCGCTGTATCTGGACCAGCGCGATTACCCGGCGGCCAAGACCCAGCTCGACCTGGCGCTGAAGGCCGATCCCGGCAACGCGCTCGCGTGGGCGAACCTGTCGGTGCTGTGGCTCAAGCGCGGCGATCCGGCGGCCGCGCGCATCGCGGCCGAGCGCGCGCTCGCGCTGAATCCGCGTCACGCGATCGCATGGCAGGGCTATTCGAACGCGCTCAAGGAATTGCAGGACTGGACGGCGGCGACCGAAGCGATCGAGCGTGCGTGCGCGCTGGAGCCGCAGCACCCGTCATACCGGTGGTCGCTCGCGATGCTGCAGCTCGTGCGCGGCGACTATGCGAACGGCTGGACGCACCACGAGGCGCGTTGGCAGGGCTCGCCGGAGTTGCGCACGGTGCAGTTGAACTGGAGCGCGCCGCGCTTGGCCGATCAGGATGTGGCGGGCAAAACGGTGCTGGTATGGAGCGAGCAGGGCTATGGCGACGTGCTGCAATTCGCCCGCTTCGTGCCGGCGTTCGCGAAACGCGTGCGCGACGCGGGCGGCGAGGTGGCGTACTGCACGTTTCCGAATCTGCTGCCGCTCGTCTCGCGCAGCCTCGCGGGTCGGGTGGAGCGGATCGCGCCGTCGTTGCCGCAGGCGATTCCGCCGCACGATTACCAGCTTCCGCTGGGCAGTCTGCCGCTTGCGCTGGACGTGTCGCTCGACGCGCTGTCCGGCTATGCACCGCCCTATCTGAAGGCGGACGCGGCACAGACGGCGCGCTGGCGCAACCGCTGCGCGTCGGCGGGCACACGGCTCAAGGTCGGGCTGGTTTGGAGCGGCAGCCGCACGCATCAGCGCAATACGCACCGGTCAGTGCCGCCGTCGGCGTTGGCGCGTGCGCTGGCGGGCATCGAGCAGGTGCAGGCCTACAACCTGCAGGTGGAGGCCACGCGCGCGGAGCTGGAGGCGATCGGACGCGGCGGGCTCGCGCTGATCGATCACACCAAGGCGTTCAAGACCTTCGACGAGACGGCGGCGTTCGTCAGTCAGCTCGATCTGGTGATCACCGTGTGCACGTCGATCGCGCATCTGGCGGGCGCGCTGAACGTGCCGACCTGGGTGCTGCTGGATGTGAATCCGCATTGGGTGTGGCTGACGGATCGCGACGACAGCCCGTGGTATCCGTCGATGCGGCTGTACCGGCAGCCGGCGTTCGGCGCGTGGCAGCCGGTGCTGCAGCGGCTCGGGCGGGATCTGCGCGCGCGGGCGGCGGCATGCGAGACGGCGCCGGACGCGGCAGGCACGACATGACGCACGCGCCGCGCAAGCCGGGCCACGACGATGCGCAGCAGCGGGGCCTGACGGACATGAAGGACGTGGGCGTGCCGCGTCCGCCTGCCGGGTTCGACTGGCGCGCTGAACTGGCGACGGCCTGCCGTTGGGCGGCGCCGTGGGTGATCGCGTCGCTGGTCGTGCTGGCGTTGTACGTGGGGTTGCATGCGTTGCAGTGATGCGCCGTGCAGCACGTCGGCAAGGACGGCGCGGGCGAGCGCGCTCGGAGGCACGGGAGTTGCCGTGGCGTGAGCGGTGGCAGGCAGGCAAAGAGTGGTGGTTGAGCAAGCGGTGGCAGGAAGGTGGAAGGCAACGGGTAGAGGCATAGCGGTTGCAGTGAGGCAGCAGCCGGCAGTGGCGCGCGAGCCGCCGTGATGCGAGCGGCGGCACAGGCGCAGGAGCCGGTAGTCGAGCAACAGACGGCAGAAAGCCAACGGGCAGCCGTGACGTCAAAGCCGCACTGAGGCAGGCGGCGGTGCGGCGCAAGCAGTGCCGAGGCTGATAGCGGTCATGACGTAAAAGGTAGCGGTAATGGAAGGGGTGACGGTGACGCAAAGGGCGTGGCGAGCAGCCGCCGATAGGGCGCGCGGCACGGGATCGATGACAGACAGCGCATGGGGAGACGGCGCGCGCCGCGCCGGGGAGTGGTGTGCATGAAGGCGGATCGCACAGCGGGCGGCAAGGCTGTCCAGCAGCAGGGAGAGCTTCATCACGGCGCATGCGGGGGCGGCGAGGCGCGCGGGCGGGCGCCGTGCCGGCCACGCGCGCGCGTAGCGGACGACGCGCGCGTCAGCGCGGCCTCCGGCAGTTCTCCCGACCTCTGGACCACGGTCTGCCGCACGCTTGCGCCGTTTGCGGTCGCACTGCTGATCGCCTTGGGTTTGTATGCGCTGCTGCATTGGCTGGTGTCGTAGGCCCGCGCGGCGGCGCGCCCGGTCCGTTCGCGCGCTCATCGCCGCACTCTGGCTCGCCACGCTCGCCGGCTGTGGCGTGCTGGGTTGCGGGGCGAGCGCGACGAACGGCGCCGCGGCGGGCGGCTGTCAGCTCGGCACGCGTTTTTAGATGGGGAGTGTCCGGCCGCCCATGCGCGGACGGATGCGCACGCAAGAAGGAGCCAACGATGATGATAGACCCGTATGAGGAGCTGCTCGCCAAGCGCGCGCAGCTCGATGCAGAGATCGCCGCGGTGCGCGCCACCCGGCGGCGCGATATCACCGAACAGATTCTCAAGCTGATGCGCGAGTACGAGATCAGCGTGCAGGACCTGGATGACTGGCTGGCTGCCGAGGAGAGCGGCGACCGCCGCCGGCGCCGCGTCGAGCCGCGCTACTGGGACCCGAAGACGGGGGCCACCTGGTCCGGGCGCGGCAAGCGGCCGCGGTGGATGGCCGGCCACGATCCCGAGGAATTCCGCCTGAAGACGCTTGCGCAGCAGGCCGGCGGCGCCGGGGAACTCGGTGAGGCCGAAGCCGAAGCGGCCGGCGGCCCGCACGACTCCCCCCCTGAACAGGAGCATTGAACGATGCCGAGCGCGATGATTCAACGCTGCAGCGCCGAGTTGATCGGCACTTTCTGGCTGGTGTTCGGCGGCTGCGGCAGTGCCGTGCTGGCGAGCGTCTATCCCGAGACCGGCATCGGCTTTACCGGCGTGTCGCTCGCGTTCGGCTTCGCGATGCTGACGATGGCCTGCGCGCTCGGCCCGGTGTCGGGGGCGCACCTGAATCCGGCCGTGAGTTTGGCGTTCGCGCTCGCCGGGCGCCTCGCACCGCGCGATCTCGTGCCGTATTTGATCGCGCAGCTTGCCGGCGCATTGCTCGGCGCGGGCGCGGTCTATTTGATCGCCGCGGGCAAGCCTGGCGTCGACGTGCTCGCCAGCGGGCTGGCGGCCAACGGCTACGGCGCGCGTTCGCCGGGGCAGTATTCGATGGCCGCCGCGTTTTTTACCGAGACGGTATGCACGGCCGGCTTCGTGCTGGTCGTGCTGCGCGTGAGCGCGCCCGCCGCACGCGCGAGCACACGGAGCGCGCCGGTGGCGGCGGTGGCGGCGGGCTTGGCGTTGGCGCTCGCGTATCTGATCGCGATGCCTGTCACGAACGCGTCGATCAATCCGGCGCGCTCGAGTGGGCCCGCGCTGATCGTCGGCGGCGACGCGCTCAAACAGTTATGGCTGTTCTGGTGCGCGCCGGGCGCGGGCGCGGTGCTCGCGGCCGCGCTCGATGTGCTCGTGGCCGGCGGACGGCGCACGGCAGCGGGCCGGCGCGTGCGGATCGAGGCTTGAGACCATGCGTATCGGACTTTCCGTGCTCACGCACGCCGGCCAGAACCTCTGGGAGAACGGCATCGGCCAGAACATCCTGTTTCTGGCCGACCTGCTCCAGCAGATCCCGTTCGTCGAGGCCGTGCTACTGCTCAATTGCGGCGACCAGCCCACGCTTGCCGAGCAAGCCGACGCGCGCGCGCGCGCGCTGCCGCTCGTCGCGCCGCGCGAGGCGGGCGACGCGCTCGACGTGATCATCGAGATGGGCGGCGGCCTGGATGTCGCATGGCTCGATCTGATGCGCGCGCGCGGCAAGCGGGTCGTGTTCCACTGCTGCGGCCAGCCTTATGTGAACCTGGTCGAGCCGATCGTATTCGAGCGGCCGAACTACGCGGCGCGCTACGACCGCTGCGATGTGGTGTGGTATCTGCCGAAGGATGCGCGGCATGCGCCGCTGCTGCGCACACTGTATCGCTGCGATGCCGAGCAGGTGCCGTATCTGTGGGATGCGCGCTTCGTCTCGGCCCGCGCGGCCGAGATCGGCGCGCTTGGTTTGCGTTATGGCTACGAGCCCGCGCGGCGGGGGCTGCGGGTGGCGATCTTCGAGCCGAACGTGTCGGTGGTCAAGGCCGCGTGCGTGCCGATGCTGATCTGCGACGCCGCGTATCGCGCCGAGCCCGACGCCGTCGCAGCGATGCACGTGCTGAACACGCTGCACATGACGGAGCATCCGACGCTGCTGCACCTGGCGCACTCGCTGGATCTCGTCAAGCAGCAATGCGCGGTTTTCCACGGGCGTCACGACGTGGTCGGCTTCATGGCGCAGCACGCCGACGCAGTGGTCTCGCATCAGTGGACCAACGCGCAGAATTACAACCACCTGGATTTGCTGTACGGCGACTATCCGCTGATCCACAACGCCGCGTGGCTGCGCGATGCGGGGTATTACTACCCGGACTTCGAGATCGACGCGGGCGCGCAGGCGCTGTTGAGCGCGGTGCGCACGCACGCGCGCGGGCTCGAGACGTATCGGGCGCGCGCGCGCGACGTGTTCCGGCAGGTGGACCCGCTCGCGCGCGCCAATCAGGATGCCTATGCGCGGGCGTTGTGGCGGCTCGCGCCGCAGCGGGCGGGGGGAGCGCGTGCGGCGGGCACGGCGGGCGAGCCGCCGCACGCCGGCGCGGCGAACACGGCCGGCACCGCGCCCGCGTCGTCCGCCGCGAGCAGCACGCGGGCCGCCCCGGCGCCGGGAGACTCGGCATGAGCGTTGCCGTGCTGCCACGCCGCGTCGGCGTGTCGATCTTCGTGCGCCAGGGCCCGCAATCGCTGTGGGAAAACGGCATCTTCCAGAACTGCCTGTTCCTCGCGATGCTGCTCAAGCGCATTCCCGGCATCGAACAGGTGTGCCTCGTCGCGGGAGGCGGCGATGGCACGCTCGACGACGCGCGGCGCTTTCTCGCCGACGCTCCCGTGCCGATCATCGGCATGGCCGATGCCGCGCACCATCTCGACTTGATGATCGAGATGAGCGCGCAACTCGATCGCCATTGGGTGGCCGCGTTTCGCGACGCGGGCGGCAAGATCGTCTCGATGCGGGTTGGCAATGATTACGTGATCGACATCGAGCGCATGATGTTTCAGCTCGAGCCGGGTTTGCTGATCACCGGCGCGCCGTATCACGGCGTCTGGACCCTGCCGGAATACGAGGTGAGCTGCGCGCCGTATTTCGCGCATACGTTCCGCGTGCCCGTGACGATCGTCCCGCATTTGTGGAGCCCCGTGGTGCTCGAGCGTGCCGCCGCCGCGCTGCCCGCCGATACGCCGTTCGGCTATCGGCCTGGGCGCGCGCGCTGGCGGGCGGGAATCTTCGAGCCGAACCTCTGCATGGTCAAGACGAGCTTCGTGCCGGTGCTCGGCTGCGACGTCGCGCACCGGCTCGCGCCCGAGCGGCTCGAGAGCGTGCACGTCTTCAACGCCGCGCATCTGAGCTCGCGCCCGGGCTTCGCCGAGTTCGCCGCGAGCCTCGAGCTGGTGCGGCACGGCCTGGCGTCGTTCGAGCCTCGCTACCCGTTCTATCAGCTCGCGGCTTCGCGTATCGACGCGGTAGTCAGCCACCAGTGGGAGAACGCGCAGAACTATCTGTATTACGAAGCGCTGCACGGCGCTTATCCGTTGATTCACAACTCGCCGATGATCGGCGCGTGCGGCTATCGGTATCCGGAGTTCGATGTCGAGGCGCTCGGCAGTGCGCTGCTGCGCGCGCACGCGGAACACGACTTGAATTTGGACGCCTATCGCAGCGCCGCACAGGCGTTTTTACGCACGCTGGCACCGGAGCACGACGCGAATATCGCCGCGTATCGTGCGGCGATCGCCGCGTTGTATTACCCGCGATGAACGCGCGGCGGCAGGCAGCACGAATGAAATAAGCAGCACGCAGGCAGACGGCACACAACCCGCGGCGTCATGCGACGCCGCACGCTCGACGGGGGAGTCGCGATGGCAACGGGATGGGCGGTCGAAATTCGGCACAAGGACAGCCTCGCGCGGCAAGTCGCGCGCGGCGCGCAATTGAGCGTGCAACTGAACGCAGCGGCTGGCGGCGGCGACGCGCGGCCGGCCCTCGATGCCGAGCCGGCCGATGCCGAGCTGATCGATGCGCCGAGCGCGCTCGAGGCGCTGGCGCGCCGCATCGGTCTGGCGCGCCCGGCGCCACGTCTGCCCGCGCCGGGCGCCGCGCCGGTGGTCTGGCGCCGCGGCGCGCTGCGCGAGCTCGAGCGCTGGCTGACCGCCTGTCCGGCCGAGCGCGATTCCGTTTGGTGCTTGCGCCAACTGGATGCCGTGCTGGCCCTGATCGCCCGCTGGCCCGCGTTCTATCCGCCGGCCCCTGCCGCCGGCGTGCGCCGCGCCGAGCCAGTGCCCGGCTGCGTGCTCGATTACTGCGTGCGCGACGCGCGCATCGAGATCGTGGCCGTCATCGACCCGGATGGCGCGTGCGCAATGGGCGAACGCGGATGAAACCACGCATGCGGCCTCGGGCGAGGCCGCATGGCGTTCGTCGCTGGATGGCATGACCTCAAGCTCAGGAGATGACTGTGAAACACACCCGTTCACTCGCTTTGGCTTCGCCTCGTTTTTTTCGCTTCGCCCCTTGGGTCGCCGCGTGCGTCGCGCTGGCCTCGGCCTGGAGCATGCCGCCCGCGCACGCGCAGACTTCGCCCGGCACGTCGGCCGATGCGCTGATCCGCGACGCCGACGCGATCGTCAAGCAGCTCGACGCCGCGCAATACGACGCGGTCTGGCGCGACATGGCGCCGTTCGTGCATACGCAGATGAAGCAGGCGCAATTCGTCAAGCCGATCAAGCAGGCACGTCAGGCGATGGGGCCCGTGGCGCAGCGCGGCTGGTCGAACGTCGCGCGCATCGCGTTGTCCGGCTCGCAGGGCGCGCCCGAAGGGATGTACGCGAACGTTGATTACGTGACGACGCTCGCGAGCGGGCAGGTCGTCTTCGAGCAATTGAGCTTCCGGCTCGAACCCGACGGCCAGTGGCGCCTGACGGGCTACGTGCCGCGCCGGCCAGCGCCCGCGGCGCAGCCCGCCAGTCAGCCGCGTTCTTGAGCCGCGGCCGCCATGTCCTTGCCGAATGCGGACGCGATGCCGTCGACGTATGCCCCGCCCGGCAGCCCGCGCGATGGCGGGCGCCGGGCCGGTGCGCCCGGCGCGCCCGATCCTGCCGGAGGCGGCCGATGAAGGTGCTGATTGTCGGCGCGGGGCTGTACGGTGCGGTCTGCGCGCACGAGCTGACTCGGCGCGGCCATCGCTGCACGGTGCTCGACAAGCGCGAGCACATCGGCGGCCATGCGTACACCCGCTATCACGCCGAGGTGCGATGTCACGAGTACGTGTACGGCGCTCCTGCGTTTCATACCGATGCCAAGCCGATTTGGGACTACGTGAACCGCTTCGCCGAGTTTCGGCCTTACGAGTATCGCGTCAAGGTTGCGCACGGCGGGCATCGCTACAGCTTTCCGATCAACCTGATGACCTTGCACCAAGTGTTCGGCACCTGCACGCCGCGCGACGCGCACGCGCGCCTCGCGGCCGAACGCATTCCGTGCGCGGCGCCCGAGACGCTCGAGCAGGCCTGCCTGGCCACGCTCGGCCCGACGCTGTACGGGCTTTTTATCGAAGGCTATACCGTCAAGCAGTGGGGCCGCCATCCGGCCCAGTTGCCCGCCGCGTTCGTCGCGCGTTTGCCGGTGCGGCTGAGCTTCGACGACCGCTATGTCAGCGACCGCTACCAGGGCCTGCCGCTCGACGGCTACACGCCGATGATCGCGCAGATGCTCGCCGGCAGCGACGTGCACCTAGGCATCGATTTCCTCTACCGGCGTGACGACTGGCTCAAGCGCTACCCGCGCGTGATCTACACGGGCCCCATCGATGCGTTCTTCGACGAGCGCTTCGGCCCGCTCGCGTACCGCACGCTGCGCCTCGAGCGCGAGGTGCTGCCGATGGCCGATTTCCAGGGCGCGCCCGTCGTCCACTACACCGAATCCACCGTGCCGTACACCCGCATCATCGAGCACAAGCACTTCGACGCCGCAGGCGCGGGGGCGGCGGCCGGCGCGGCGTCAACCGCGTTGCCCGAGGCGGTGCCCGCGGGTTCGCCGGGCGCCTCGGCCGGGGCGCCCGCCTCCGAGCGCACGCTGATCACCCGCGTCTATCTGCATGCCCGCGAGCCGGGCCAAGCGCCGGACTATCCGGTCAACGACGCATGGAACGCGCTGCTGTTGCAGCGTTACCGGCATGCGGCCGAATCGCTCGCCGGCCACGTGCACTTTGGCGGGCGCCTGGCCGAGTACCGCGACGACCGGATGCATCAGGTCATCCGTGCCGCGCTGGCGTTTTGCGCGCGCGCGTGACTGCTACCCAGGCGCCAACCATGAGCCGTGATACTTATCCTCCCCATCCGCTGATCGACCTCGACTGGATTCGCGACGCGAGCGGCCGCCCCGAGCTGTCCGCGCGCGAGTGCCTGCTCGAGCAGGACGCCGTCGGCCCCAATGCGTTGTTCGATCCGGACTTCTATCGGCGCGCGTATGGCGCGTCGATGCCCGACGGCATGCGCTGTGTCGAGCATTTCTGCGGGCAGACGCGCGACGCGCCCCGCGATCCCAACGCGCTGTTCTCGGTGAGGCAATGGCACGATACGCATGGCCGCGCGCTGGCGCCCGCCCGCTGGCGTGCAGAGCTGTTCGGGCTGCTGAGCCGCGAGGCCCGTTTCGCGCGCGACGAGCTGGCGCGCTTCAAGGCCGGGCAGATCGTGCTGCACGACCAGCGCGTCGGCTCGCCGCCCGAGGCCGGGCAGGCGATCGTGCTGTTCGCCCATCACGATACCCACGACGGCATCACCCCTTATGTCTACGATTACCTCGACGCGCTGGCCGAGCAGGGCACCTGCCTGCTGTTCGTCACGCAAGACGCACCGCTCGCGCCCGCTGCTCACGCGCAGCTTGCACGCCGCGTGTGGCGCATCGTGCAGACCCGCAACCGCGCACACGACTGGGGCCTGTATCACGTCGGTCTGCGGCTGCTCGAGCGCGACGGCTTCACGCCGCATCACCCGCTCGTGCTCACCAACGACAGCGTGGTCGGCACCATGAACAGCCTCACGCCGCTCTTCGCGCGGGCCCGCGAAAGCCAAGCCGTGCTCACCGGCGCGATCGACGGCTGGTTGTACGACGGGCATTTGCCGTCGTTCTTTCTATACTGCTCGCCGCAGCTCGTGCAGTGCGCCGCGTGGCGCGATTTCTGGGCCGCCTGGCGGCCGCTGCTGGAGCGCGCCAGCGCGCTCAACGGCTGCGAGCACGGTTTTTCGCGCTTCATGCGCGCGCGCGGCGTACCGATGCAGGCTGCCTGGACCTACGAGCAGATCCTCGAATCGGCCGATCCGGCCCGGGCTCATGCGTGGCGCCGCGCGCGGTTCGAGCGCCACGGCGATACCGACCCGTTTCACGCCCTGTGGGATGTGATGCTCGAATGCGGCTTTCCGTTGCTCAAGCGCTCGGTGTTCACCGCGCCGCTGAACGCTCACCATCTGAGCCATATGACCAACGTGCTGAGCCGTCTCGTGTCCCGCCGCCGGGCGCGCACCGCCTCCGGGGAGCGTGCTTGATGGCCGCGTTTCCGATCGTACCGGGCGCAGAGGCGCGCGGCGGCGAAGGCGGCGAAGGCGCGCCGGCCGCGTGGCGGTGGCCGGGCCTGAGCGCCGCATCGTTCTGGCTGCCTGAGCATGGCGGCGTCGGCACCGCGCACGAGCACGCGCCGTTCGTCTTCTGGCTGACCGAGGCGATGGCGCCGCGCATTCTCGTCGCGCTCGGCGCGCGTCAGGGTCTGACCTATCTGGCCTTCTGCCAGGCCGTCGGCCGCCTGAATCTCGCGACGCGCTGCTATGCCGTGGGAAGCTGGCAACGCGACCGCGACGACGACGCGCGCGTCCAGCCCCTTCACGCCGAGCAGGCCCGCACGCTGCTCGCCGCGCTCCACGACACGCACTATGCGGCGATCTCGCGCCGGCTGCCGGTGTGCGCGGACGACGCGTTGCCGTACTTCGCCGACGGCGAAGTCGACCTGCTGCATCTGGACGGCCGGCCCGACTACGACGCCGCGCTGCACGACTTCCGCGCGTGGCTGCCCAAGCTATCGGCCCGTGCCGTGGTGGTGCTCCACGACATCCACCGGCGCCAGCCCGGTTTCGGCACGTGGCGGCTCTGGCAGGAACTCGGCGCGCGCTATCCGTCGTTCGCGCTGGCGCACAACGACGGCCTGGGCGTGCTCGGCGTCGGCCCGCAGCCGCCGCCGGCGCTCGCCGGGCTGTTTGCCGCCGACGCCGGCACCCGCACGGCGCTGCATACGATCTATGCGCGCCTGGGCAGCACCGTCACTCAACGGATCGTCATCGATGCGCTGGACCTCGAACTTGCGTCACGCCAGGATGAACTCGAGCGGCTGCGCCACGATGCCGGCACCGCGCATCGGCTGGTGAGCCAGGCCGAGCGCGAACTGCATCGCAGCAATTTGGACGTGGCCGCGCTGCGCGAGCAACTCGTGCGGCATTTGGCCGAGCAGGCGCAGCAGGGGGCGGATTTGCGGGCGCGGCTAGCCGAGCGGGACGCGCGGCTGCGCGCGTGGGGCGCGGAGCGCGAGCAGGCCGCGCATGAGCGCGCGCGACTGCATGCGCAACTCGCCAGCCAGTGCGAGGCGCTCGCCGAGCTGGGCGCGACGCGCGCACGGCTGCGGCAGTTGGAAGTGCAGTCGCAGCAAATCCAGCAGACTTACGAGACGGCGTTGGACGACGCCCATCGCGCGCTGGACGCCGCCGAGGACCGGCAGCGGCGCATGCAGGTCCGCATGGCCGAGCAGGGCGCCGCGCTGGCCGTGCTGCGCGCGCGACTGCGCGCGGCCGAGGCCGCGTCGGCGCGGCATGTGATCCGGCGCTGGCGCGCCGCGCTCGCCCGGCGCTTCGCGTGCCTGCGGGCCGTGGCCGCGCCGTCGCGGCAGACGTCCCGATGAGCGCGGCGCGGCCCCCCGGTTGGCGCATCGGCATCACGATCGGCTTACGTGCGCCGGACGAGAGCCTGTGGATCAACGGCATCAAGCAGAACGCGCTCTATTTGGCCAAGCTGCTGATGGCGTCGCCGCGCGGCCATCGGGTCACGCTCGTCAATACCACTGAGGTGCCCATCACCGACGCGCTGCCGTGGGACAGCCGGGTGTTCGACACGCGGCCGTGGTCCGACGCGCAAGACGCGCTCGACGTGTTGATCGAACTCGGCGGGCAGATCAGCGGCGAGCAGACCGCGTATCTGAAGGCGCGCGGCGTGAAGCTCGTCAGCTATTGCTGCGGAGTCGAATATATCAACGTGATCGAATCGATTCTGTTCGGCCGGCGCTTGTGGGATTCGCTCTGGATCAACCGCGATTACGACGAGGTCTGGGCGATCCCGCAGATCGCGCCGTCGTCGCTGCCGTTCCTGCAATCGCTGCGGCGCTGCCCGGCGCGCGTCGTGCCGTTCGTGTGGGACCCGCTGTGCGTGACCGAGCGCGCCCGCGCGCTGCCGCACGCAGGCGAGTACCGGCCGAGCGGCGCGCGCGCGAAGCGGCTGACGATCATGGAGCCGAACCACGACGTCGTCAAATGCTGTGTGTATCCGTTGTTGATTGTCGACGAGGTATTCCGGCGCGACCCCGATGCAATTGCCTTCACGCACGTGACGAACGCCGAGCATCTCGCCACGGGCAGCCCGGAGTTCGTGATGCTGATGGGATATCTGGAACTGGTGCGCGCGCGGCGCGCGAGCTTCGTGGGGCGTTATGACACGCCGACGTTTCTGGCATGGCATACCGACGTGGTGGTATCGCATCAATGGGAGAACCCGCTGAATTACTTTTACTTCGACGTATGCTGGCAGGGGTATCCGCTGGTGCACAACGCGGCGCTGGCGCCGGATTTGGGGTACTACTATCCGGGCAATGACGTGCGCGAAGGCGCGGCGGCGCTCGAGCGCGCGCTGGGGCGGCACGATGCGCAGTGGGACGCGTATGCAAAGCGGCAGCGCACGCTGCTGCGCCGGTATACGGCGGAGAACCCCGCGCTCGTCGCCGAGTACGATACGCTGCTCGATGCGCTGATGGCCGCGCCCGGCGGCCCGCGGCGGCGCACATGACTTTCGCCGCAGTGGAGAGGCTTTCGTATGGCGGCTTTCCTGTGATGAATGGAGCACTTACATTGCTGCATCAACACAAAAGGAGAGGTGCGATTCAACGCGGGAATTTCTTTGATTCAACGGTATGTTCGAGCGGACGCCAGGGTGTTTTCATTGCGCAATCCGGTGTAACGGGACGTACTCACAGAAAGGCAGTGCGATGGAGATTTCATGAAAAAAAATTATTTAAAATATCTGACGGTTTTTAGTTTTTTGATTTTCGATTGCGTGCACGCCGACAACCCTTCTGAGAAAGAGGCGCGCGGCGGTGTCAACCGCTCATTCGATGAAATAAATAAAAGAATCAATCGCGATTTCGAGCCGGGCGAGTTGCCGCGATCGGTTCCGCCGAAAACGAGTGCGCAGCAATTCAACGACGATCGCGTGCGCGCGTGCAGTCGCGCCAAGCCGCCGTGCAGTCCGTAAGACCGGCAGCGATGGAGCCGGCACTCGCCGGCGGCGTGACGATACCGGCTCGCGTGACCGCGCCGTGCCTGCTGCCTCTGTCGCTGCTATTCATCACGGCAGCAAGCGGCTTCGATCGGCCGGCTCACTCACGGCGAAATCACTGTCGTCATGCGCTTCACCAGGCCGCGTACATTTTTGATGCGTGACCGCCTATTCCGGTGACGGGAACCCTAGACGATGCCAGTTTTCCGGCCAGATGCGGCCATGCCGGCATGGCTTTTAATTTACAAAAGAAATAAGACATGAATTCATTTAAAAAACTTTCTGATGGGATCGCGCAAGGCGGGAAAGACGTTTGTTGCGGTATCGAGGAAATCGCAATTTCGACGATCAGCGGCATCGAACATAACGTCAAAGGAATGTTCGACGTGCTCAATAGCCTGCTGCACGGCGATTTCAGACGCGCATTCGACGATCTCGGCGCTACCGTGCAAAACGGGGTCCGCAATGCGGAACGCACGGCCGGCGCAATGGTGCGTACCGCCAGCGCGTTGGTTACGACCATCCCCAATGCGGTACTCGACGCGGTGAGCCCGGATGCTGCGCGCCTCGTGAGGAAATGCCAGCGGGGTATCGAGAGCGGCATCGAGAAAACCGTCAGCGATATTTACGAGGCCGGTGGCGGCGTGGCGCAGGGCATGTTCCGGGGCGTGACCAATATTGCCTGCGGGCGCACTGTCGATTGGCTGGAAAGCGGGATAACTGTCCTCGGAAACGCCGCGATGCTGGTTTCGTTCGCGACGCCTGCCCGCTTGGCGAGCGCGTTCGTCGCGAATACCACCGAACAAACGCTGGCGAGCATCGGCAAGAGGGAGTGTGCGGGCTGACAGCCCAGCGCAATGGCGCTCCGATATCGGCAGCACGTCTTTGCCGTATTCGGATCGCCTGCGGCCCGGCAAACCGCGCAAGCGGATGCCGCGGCTGCGGCACCGGCGGGACCGCTGCGCCGAGTTGGACCGCTGCCATATGGATGACAGGCTGAAGTATGCCGGAACGACGATGCCAACCCGTCAGGTTCTTGAGCATGCGAAACCGGTTTATCCGATTCGTTTTTATTGAATCTGAATCATTCGGGTGGCCGAATGATGCCGTGCGGCAAATTCAGCAACGTGAGGCAGACTGCGCGCTCGTGCTGTTTTGACGTGAGAGGCGCGTCCATCGCCTTGAACAACAGGGGCATTAGGAAGTACGCGCTAGGTGCGTGCGGCGTCAGTTCTTTGCATAGGTCCCATAGACATTCCAACGTCGGCGCATGCTCCGTTCCTTTCAAAAGGCCCCGGAGTCGGACCAGATTCATGCAGGCGTGCGCTCCGTGGTTCAGCAATACGTCACGGCACGCATCGGCGAACAAGCGATCATCCAGCGCGCCGATATCGTGGAGCAGCGCCATCGACGACGATGATTTTTCCGGGGTGTCGTCCGCATTCCGAAATATCGAAAGCATTTTGAGCGGTCTGCGTTGCTCCTGACCTTGCTCCTGCTGATTCGGATTGCCGCCGGCACCGTCGCTTGGCGTCGGCGCATCGAGGCTGTCGCGCCACTCGAGTTCCAATTCATTCCAACATTGCTCGTCGAAATCGTCAGCCGCATGTCTGGTGCGCCGGCGAGTCAATTTGTTGACCGTTTTTCCTGTGCGCGCGGTGTTCGTCGATGATCTGCGCAAAGGCTCGCGCCCGTATGAGAATCGGATGCTGCCTCGATACAACGTGAAAAATTGGGCGTGACTGGGCACGCTGCCGGCGTCGCGTTTGCAGTCGGTTCGTCCGGCATGCTCGCAGAAGGCCGGGCGGCTTGTCTGGATGCGAGTCATGACGGAATCGCGGTGCGCATGATTTCATTAGCCAAGCGCAGGATGGCCGCGCATGCCAATGGTGCAGTGACGACGATCGCGAGCATGACCGCAATCAGTTTTGCCGCATGCGACAAGGTCTGATCTTGCATGGACGTGATGGCCTGCAGGAAAGAAACGGCCAGCCCGACCAGCGCCGCGACGATGACGGGCGGCAGCGAAATGGCCAGGCACAGAAGCATGCCTTCGGTGGTGAAGCGCGTGAGCGTATGAATATCCATATCGGACTCTTCAGCGTGAGGACTAGCCGACGCATGCTATCGATAGGTCAATATCAAGCCATGAACGAGCGTCGACCAGCCGTCCATCACGACGAACAACAACAGCTTGAACGGAATCGCGACATTGGTGGGCGTGACTTGGTTGAGCCCCATCGCGAGCAGGATGTTGGCGATGGTCAGGTCCACCACGATAAAGGCGATATACAACAGGAAGCCGATCTTGAAGGCGTCTGCCAGTTCCGTCAGCGCGAATGCCGGAGCGAGAACGATCAGATCGTCTTCCCGCAGCTTGTCGGCTTGTTCCTTGGGCCATATCGCCGACGCCGATCGCAACAGAAAACGCTTCTCGCGCTCATGCGCGTGCTTTTTCAGAAAGTTGCGAAACGGCTCACGCGCGGCGTCGAACGCTTGTATTACCACCTGTGTCGTTTGCATGCCGGTTTGCCGGTTTTCCAGCGTTTTTGCCGCAGTCATGCCGATCGGCGCCATCACGTAGATCGACACGAGGATGGCGATGCTGTTGATCACCATATTGGGCGGCACCTGCTGCACGCCGAGCGCGTTGCGCAGCAGTCCGAGCACGACCACGATCTTCGCATACGAGGTGACGACCATCGCAATGAACGGCAGCAGGCTGAGCGCGATGACGATCAGCAGCAGCCCTGTAACATCAGTCAGTTGAAACATATTCGGATGCCATCCGTAGGATTCGAACACCGAGATGTTCTCCAACGGTCACCATTTCTCCATAACCGATCGTTTGCCCGTGCGCGACAAGACGCAATTGGGCCTTGTCGACCGAGGTTTCCAGCTCGATCACATAACCGCTCCTCAATGAAGCAAGTTGAGCGAGCGAGAGTTTGACGATATCGACTTCGAATTGAACCGGCACCTCCAGCTCTCCAATGTGAATCAACTCGTCGGCCGAGCCGGTGAGATCAGATTCGGATGCGTTGGACATGACGGGCTCCTTGATAAGCACGAAAGATTGTCGATCGAACTCGACGGCGGCGCATAAGCGGACGAACCCCGGCGCTCCCCAAGCGGCCGTTGCGAAAACGGGCGCACGGGGGCCGTCGGACGCATCGAGTAATTTGGCATTCAATGACGGATGCAGCGCGCGCAGGATCACATCGCCCGGTGCGAGCGCGCGCAACGTATCGTATGCAAGCGGCTTGACGCCGATGATGAGCCGCCCTGGCAGACGCAACGGACCAAGCCGGGCGGCGGGTAGGGGCGGGGTCAACCGCTCGAGCGCCTGTATTGTTTTGTCGGTATGCAGCACGAATTCGTGGCCGCGCCCGAGCGCCTGACATGACAGCATCAGCAAAGAATGACGGTCATGCTCGCCGGCCGGCGCTTGCCGGTGTATCGCATGCACGCGCGGTTGGCTCAAGCCGCATGGCGCCAGCAGCGTCAGCATGGGCTCAAGCAACGCGCGTGCGAGCGCTTGCCTCAAATCCGATCGAGCCGATTCCGCGTTCGGCATTGCCTGTTGCGGGGCGCCTACGGTGCCGGTGCGTGGCGCCGCGGCCGACTCATCGTCTCCCACGGCCGCAGCCAGCATCGGGTATGCGTCCAGATCGAAGCCGACGGACACCGTCAACTCGCTTGATTGCACGTTGAACGAAAGCCGCGCGAGCGCCGGATGCTGCCATTCAGGCAACCGATCGAGCGGTTCGATGCTCAGATGCGCGATCTCGCAGCACGCCTCTATATACGCAATCAGTCGCTCGTTGCAGAGTATGCGCGTGATGTTCGCCATCGACGAATCGATGGCGGGCAGGTTCAACGGACGGTGTTCGACGTCAGCGATCCTCGCGAAGCGCGACAGCGATTCGATTTCAGCAGACTGTGCCGTGTCAATGGTCGATTCGATGGGCATTGGCGATGACCTCATCTCGTCCACCGCGGCGTCAAGGCTTTCGGTTTTCGCTTTCGAAGCGTCGAACCAGGCCAATGCAAGTTGGTTACCATACGAAAATCTCGATTTGGCGCGTTTCACCGCAAGCGCGTAGCGTCTGATCAAGCTCACGTTGAAGTGCGCCGCTATGGTCCAACAGTAACTGCTTTATTTGCGACACCGAAGTATCGAAGCGAAGTTGCACGAGGATTGGCGAAAACGAGACAGTCAGCCTGGTCGGTCCGAAATGATCTTCATCCAGCGGAAAATGAATGTGCCATTCGCCGAAATCCAACGTGGCGAGGCCGTTGTAGAGCGATGCGATATGCTGGCCGAGTTTCTCGACGGATGCCGCAGGAATGACGCGCCGTTGGGCGATGTCGATTTTTTTCGCTCGCTTATCCGAAAGGCCGGCGCCGGCGCTGGCATTGGAACCGGCATCGGTTCGATAGTCATTGGTATCGTCGTTGCCGTCCGCGGGCGGCAACGAGGCGGCGGCCAGCGTTGCGTCATCGGTTGCGGTCTGTTGCTCTCGCGGCTGAGCCGAGCCGGGGGCCTGACCTGCGCTCGAAGCGCAACGGCGCCGTGAGCGTTCCCAGGCGAGCAGAGTAAGACGATTCTCCGCAGGTGCGAGTTTTCGCGACACGGAGCCGGCGGGGAAGCTGCCGGTTTCCTGGGGCGCATCGGATTTACGTCGAGCGTGCGGTGTGCCGACGCGGTCCGCGTTATGGTTTGCCATCCTACGTTTCGCCTTTAGATGGTGACCCGGCCGAGTGGCTTGAGTTCGATTTGCTCTCCAAGCTCCTGGTACGAATAAACCGACAGCCACGGCAGCCTAGTTTCGATCATTCTTCGCACATAGCGTCGGATATCCATCGAGGTGACCACGGCGATCCGGTTGCGAGGCGAATCATGAATCAGCGATTCGACCTGGTTGACCAGGATGTTGATTTCGTCGGGCGGCAGCGCAAGATAATTGCCGGTCGGAGTTTGCTTGATTGATTGCCGAATATGTTGCTCAACGGGCAAATCGAAAAGCACCGCGCAAAGCGCAGGCTCTCCATTAGCTGCTTGATGCGCCAGCAAGTGAGACATGTCGCCGCGCACGTACTCGGTGAGCATCAGGAGATCCTTCTCCTTGGGTCCCCATTGAATGAGGCTCTCCATGATCGATCGGACATTACGGATCGGAACCTGCTCTTCGAGCAGCCGACGGAAAACTTCCGCGATACGTTGCGGCGGAAGCACCTTTTGAACTTCGGCTACCAAGCCGGGATAGTCGACTGCGGCTTGATCCAGTATCCATTGCGTCTCCTGAACGCCTAGAAACTGCGGCGCATGATGTCGAATCATCGCAATCGCCGCATGAGCGATCACGCGTTCGATGCGCCAGACTTCCGACTTGGGCGGCGCAGCGCGCTCGTCCGTCCAGCGCGTTGGCGTGCCCGTTGCGTCGATTGAACCGAACGTTTCCGCATTCGGCGCCGGCGGCGTTGCGTCATTCGCCGCATTCAACGGGTGATACGGCGCGCATCGTTCGGGTTCGGGCAGCATGACCTTGCCGGGCGGAAGGTCGATCTTCAGCTTGGGCACATCGTGTACGAGAATTTCGCCAGTGGCTTCGGGCAGCGCGGGTTGAGGCCACATCGCAATGCCGGGAAACGGCAGCCCCAGTTCCTGTTGCAGACGCGCGCGTTCGAGTGCGAACGCGCGCTCAAGTGCGGGCATCGCCAGCCGGGGGACCACGTCCGGCGAAATGCGAATGCCGATCGGGCATGCGAATGGCGGAGCGCTGGTCAGAATGGCCGGCATTTCGCTCTTCGCGCCAGGGCGCTGCATCGATTGCAACGCATCGGATTCGGCTCCCGGCGCGTTGTGCGGATGCTTCGCATTGAGATGATAGGCGGCGATTGCGAGAATGGCGGCGAGCATCACGAAGAGCAGGGAAGGAAATCCGGGCACCGCGGCGAAGCCGAGCAACAGTACCGCGGTGAAGTACAGCGCGCGCGAATTCGACGTGAGCTGCCGGCCGATTTCGTCGCCGAGCGAGCCGGCACGCGGCTGGCTTTCATCCACGACGCGCGTGGTCATGACGCCCGCGGCCACCGACAGAAGCAGCGACGGAATTTGCGAAACCATCGCATCGCCGATCGATAGGACCGAGAAGCGATTCGCCGCTTCGCCCGTCGTCATGCCGTGATAAACGACGCCGACGGCAATGCCGGCGACGATATTGATCAGCGTGATGACGAGCCCGGCGATCGCGTCGCCTTTGACGAATTTCATCGCGCCATCCATTCCGCCATGCAGTTGGCTTTCGATGGCGAGCAGTGCGCGTTTGCGGCGCGCTTCGTCGGCGGTCAGTAGATTGGCGCGCAGATCCGCGTCGATACTCATCTGCTTGCCGGGCAATGCGTCGAGCGTGAAGCGCGCGCCGACTTCCGCCACGCGCTCTGAACCTTTCGCAATCACGATGAATTGGACCGTCGCGATAATCACGAACACCACCAGCCCGACGACCAAATTGCCGCCGACCACCAGCCTGCCGAAACTTTCGATGATATGTCCGGCATCTGCCTTGAGCAGAATGGATTTGGTCGACGCGATGTTGAGCGACAGGCGGTACAGCGTAGTGAACAGTAGCAGCGCAGGAAAGGCCGATAGCGACACGATATTGGTCACATACAACGTGACCATGAGAAGCGTGACGCTGAGCGTGATATTGATGCCGAGCAAAATGTCTATGACGGCGGGCGGCAGCGGCAGAATCATGAGCGAGATGATCGCGACGATCAGCAGCGCGACGCCGATTTCACCACCGGCCGGGAGCTTGAGCGATTTGAACATATATGTTCGATTTTCTTGCGGAATCAACCGTCGTTATGAGCGATGCCGGCATCCGGGCCGACTGTTCCGAGCCAGTGCAGGATGGTGGCCACAGCCTCGAACAACGATTCCGGAATGGGTTCGTCTATGCCGACTTTATATAGCTCCCGTGCCACCGGCGGATTGCCGATGATGGGCACACCGGCTTCCATTGCCACGCGCCGCAGTTGCGCGGCGCTTTCGTCGACGCCCTTGGCCACCACTCGCGGCAATAGATCCTCCGGTGGCCGGTAGCGCACGGCCACCGCATAATGGGTGGGATTGACCACCAGCATATTCGCCGTTTCAACCCGCTTGGATGCAGGCGCAGACGAGACCAGCGCACGCGCGAGGCGGCGGCGCTCCCCTTTGATCAGCGGGTCGCCTTCCTCATTCTTGAACTCGCGCTTGACTTCGTCCTTGCTCATTTTCATTTCTTTGATGAACATAGCGCGTTGCAGCTTGATATCGACTACGCCCACCAGAACAAAGACGGCGGCGGCGATCATCAACAGTCTGAGTAATATCTGCCAAAGCAACCCGGGAAGCTCGGCCAGCGGTTGGTACAGAAAGCCGGCAATCAACGGAACTAGCGCTTCGATGCTTTTCCACATCACGATGCTGATGATGGCCGCTTTAATAACCATCTTCACGAAATCGATCAGCGTGCGTATCGAGAATATCCGCTTGAGACCGCTGGCCGGATTGACGGCCGCGGGGTTGGGCGTGACCGGTTTCATGGATATCTGGAGGCCGACCTGGGCGGCCGAGACGCTGATCGAAGCAAGGACGGCGGCGGCCAGACAAGGCACGGTAGCGGTGAGCATGAGTACGGCCATTTTGTAGACCTGCGCGACAATATTCGCCACCGAGTGGTCGCCGTCAATGAGGCCAAGCGGAATTTTCACGATGCTCCGAAACGCATCGCCCAGATGATCGCCCATCACGATCAGGAGTACGATCGTGGCCAACAGCGTCATCGCCTCGGTAAAGTCGCGGCTATTCGAGACTTTTCCTTCTTTGCGGCTGTCGCGGAGTTTTTTGTCTGTTGGTTCCTCGGTTTTTTCATCACTCATCGACTACCTGTCCAAAGCTTGCCTATTTGTTGCGCTATGTCCGTTTCGCGCATTCGCGACGGCGCATTCATCTTGCGTGCTGGAAATCATGCGGCCCCCCGATGATTCCGGACAACGTTTCATGAGTTGAAGATAAACGGGCGGCATGGATGCAATCCATGCCGCTCGCAAGCCATCGAGCATCGATTCGGCTCGTATGTCGTGCCTGCACGTAGGCGCGACATATGTGCCGATATCGAGCTTCGCTCTCCGTTTTGCTAATCCGGCTGCATCGCCGGGCATGATGGGTCATGCCGCTGCCGCGAACGGCTTGGCATTGTCCATCGGCGCGCCATTGTTGATGTCCTGATTGGTGACGAGATCGAGCACGCGGCCATCGGCGGTCAATTGCAAATTATTGCGCGAGGTATTGGCATCGAAGTTACGTGCAATTTGATTGCCGCCAGCGCGCGTGAAGTTCACGCTGAGTGCACCGCCGCCTTGAATGTTGTTGACGCTCGCGTAAGCGTTTTGATCGACCACGCCGAAGTTTTTGACGCGATACGCACCTGGATGGGACGGATCCTGTTCGGTGTTCATGAGCACCCGCGAGCCGTCCGGCAATCGAAGGTCTGCCGCACCCTTGAAGATATTGCCTTTGCCGCTTGCATCAGTGATATGAGGGTCGCCCCAGATGCTTCGCAATTTTTTGCCGTCGGGGCCGTAAATATTGATCGCCGAGTCACCGCCTTTTTGCGTCGGCTGATTGGCTTCGATGCGATAACCGCCATGCGTCGTCATCGAGGTTGAGCCGCTGTAGCCGTCCTTTGACGGTTTCAGCGAGAACGACGATTGAATTTCCGGCGTGCGACGATCCGGAGCGCAGCCAATCGGAGCAGGCGATTGACCAGGGCATGCCGGGCTCGCCGGGCGGTTCGCGCCACAATCACAATTGCCCTGACCGTTCCCGTTATAAGCGCTGGTCGACAATGAGCCTTGTTGAGGGCCAAACGGCGAAGCTGGCGGGTTTTGCCCGTTGGTTGTGCGGTTTGCCGGCGAACCTTGTTGGCCGCCAAACAGAGACGGCAGCGAAGCCGCGCCGCCGGCGGGATTATTTGCCGGAGAATTTGCTTGACTGCCAACCGGATTCGTCGACGGGGCTTGCCCGTAGCCAGCGCCGTTCGTCGGCGAACCCTGAGCGTTACCGGCCGTGTTGGGCTTGAATCCGTTCTGCTGCATTTGCGACATGTAGCGGCCTATGAAATAAGCCAGTACACCCAGCATCATCATCTGGTTCGGCGAGACCTGCGATGCATTGCCGAAATTAGCCGAATTGATATTCGGAAAATAATTTGCCGGTGCCGTTAATAGATTATCCATGATAAGGTCCTTAAGATAAATTCGCAGTGCTGAAATTGAAAGCTGTTAATGTCAGGCATGGATTTGAATCAGGATAGATACCGCTCACTGGTCCTTTCAAATTTGCCGATAACGTCCGCTTGGCTGCATGCCGGCGGTTGCGATACGCGTGGTTCAGGAAGTCATCGAATCGGACAGGTTCACCAGAAGACTGATGAGGTCGTCCACGGCTGCGGCGGGATTGTTGGCTCCAATATCGGAACCATATGCTTGAGACGTGGATAGACTGGCTCCGATGCCGGTTCCGGAAATTTGCGAAGCGGAACTGCCGGCGCCGATGCTGGTTTGGCCAGCTTGTGAAGCGGATTGGCTGATACCTGTTCCGGACGCTTGCGACGCGGAGCCGCCTGCCCCGATACTGGCCGCATAGGCTCGCGATGCCGAACTGCCGATACCCACCGCCGGAACCTGCGAAGCGGAAGCGCCAGCACCGATACCAGTGCTGGGAACGAGCGACGCGGACGGACCGGCGCCGGGCGTGACACTGGGCTTGTACGATGGCGGAGCAGCCGTCGGCGCGGCGATTCCCGGCCGAGGCGCGGCGATAGCCGGCGCGGTTCGAGCCGGATTGTTTGGCGCCGCGCAAATCTGGGGTTTTGCCCCTTTGCACACGTTGCGGCAAGCCGTCTGACACTGACGATTGCACTGTTTCATCTGCGGACCAGCCGCGCCTGAGCAGCGAGTAGAACTGGCCTGGCAGGATGAGCGAACGCCATTGCATCTACCTTTACCCATTATCGAATCTCCAAAATTGAAACAACTGGGTTGCCAAAAAGCCAGTTCCACCGGATCGAGTCTCGCTAGGTGGGAAACTCAGCCTGCCACTGGAGCTTGGGCACCAGTGGTGCCGTTGTTGGTCCCGAGGTTTTGAAGCGCCGATTGCACGGCTTGCATGACTGCTTGCACGAGTTGCTGTACGGCCGGCGAGGACGCAGCATCTTGCGAGGGAGATTGAGCGCCGCTTGCTTGAGAAGCCTTGGAGCAGTTACACATATCTATTTCTCCGGTTGAATTGAATGATGTGGTTACCGAACTGGATTCCACGTAATTGATCATAGAGCGAAGAATCGTGATGAAAGAGATGCTCGCGAAATGAATTGCGGTAATCCGAAGCCAGCACCGGCAGCGTTCGATGGTTAGGCCGAATGAAGCGCTTGCCGGAAGTAACGAGATACCCGTTACGTCATGGCTGACATGGTTCGACGTGTCATGTATGGCCAAAAAGGCAGTCTAATCGGCTGCGGCAAGCCGTATTGACTGAATGCGTGCCGACACTCGCGTGTTGTACAAACCGGATTTGGTGATCTCTGTAATAGAGGGTGCGGCCGATCTCGAAGCTCGACGCTAGGCTTGCGGCAACCCATGCGGTGAGCGAGCGCTTCCATGACGATCTCATGGAAGCGCTCCTGAATCGATTGGCCGCACTGTGGCGCTCGAGGGCAACGTGTCATGCACGCAGCCAGGAAAACACCCCGGATGCGATGCCTTCGAACATCTCGTCGCTCGATTCCAAAATATTCTGCCGCCAGTAGCGGCCGTGGCCTGCATAGTGTGCAAGCAGCTCGGCGATGGCTTGCCCGGTAATGCCCATGTCGAATGGGAAGCGCAGCGCCAGAATGATTCCGCCGGTGTCCGCGTCGAGCCCCAAGTGCGCTTGGTCTTGCGCGTAGATCAGAAGATTGGCTTCCAGCATCAGCCTGAATACCACCAGCGTGCGGCCCGAAGTCATCGTGCCGAAGCTGAAGTTGATGTACATCGCATCGAGATCATGCTCGAAATATTCGAGCCGCACATCAAATCCGTCGACCTCGATGGTGCGTGTCCTGAGGACATGATCGATATCGGTCAATCCAACCGTCTCGCATAATTCCGAGATCAATGCGACATAACGCTCGCTGCTCACTATCTATCCGATATAGCGCTCGTACGAAAAATAAATTTGGTAGTGCCGAGCGCATATGAAGGGGTATTTCGTGGATATCCATTCGAATATCCACGAAATACGATTAGGCCGTTATTGGCCGCCGACCCGTTCCGTATCGGAGAAGGATTTCTTCGTCACTTCCGCTTCCATTTTGTACATGTCGGCTTGCGCTTGCGCGGCTGCCAGTTGCTTCTGGAATGCAGTTTGCATGGCCATCGTCTGCATTTGGAATTCCGTAGATTTTTGCATGGTATCTTGCAGCGTTCGAATATCGTTCACATCGGACGTGTTATTTAGGGGGTTGAGGTTTTGATTCGTACCAAGACCGACACCGTTGTTGCCTGCCATTTTAATCTCCTTAAAAGTAAATGAGCATGACGCTCCACTACAACCTGGCCACCGATGGATTCCGGCGGCTGGTATTTTGCTGGGCGGATCATTCATGTCCGCCTGTCGGTATGCCCGGCTTTTGGCCGGCTCATCCTATCTTTCTCGATGCTGCAATTGCTGGAGTACGCGTGACGCAGCAAAGAATCCACGATACAGCTTGATGAGATTGCTGCGATCAAGCTCTGTCGTGCTTTTTGTTTCGCCTATACGTTGAGCTGTTTCTTCGAGTGCCCGGCATATTTCGCCGATGCGCTGCGAGTTGTCGTCTTGATTCAGGATTTTGGAAATGTTTTCAATTTCCGATGAGTGTGATTCAAGTAATTTGTACATTTTCAATCAAATCAGGTTGAATGCCGTTGATGCGGTTCGGCGCGATTGGCGCGGCGAACCAATCTCGTTCGACAGCCGATGCCGAATCGCAACGCAGACTGCGCCGTTCGAGCCGCGGGTAGACGCGCCAATCCGGTATTGCTATCTAGGCATCGCATTTTCACTCTCCATCGGATCAGTGCTGCTGAAGAGATGTTTGACGCCATCGGGGGTTTGGGCAAAGCGCACGTCGTTGGAGGCCAGCATTTCCGAATAAGGCGGGATTGGGCGAGTTGCGGCATCCGGGCCGCTGGTTCGCAACACAACGTCCGTGATGTTGGGGCCGAGATCGTCACGAACGCGAGCGATAGCGGTTTCGAGCGCGGCTTTCTCGAGGGCCGGCCCATTGACCGCGAAACGGGCGTCGCCGAGATACGTGACATACGCGCCATTAACACCGAGCATGTCGCCAATGCTGCGGGTTACGTCTTGTGCGATATCGTAGTTGCGCTCGATCGTATTGGCCGAGCCGAATCGATCGAGAATCCTGCGTGCCGCGCGATCGTCCGTGTCGTTCAATACGATGCCGGATACGGCAATGGTGTTGCCGATTGCTCGCACATACAGGCCGTCGAGGTGTGCTGCCGCAAGCGCACGGCGGATTTGTTGCGCATTTTCGCTGGTGAAATTGAGCGTCGACGCATGGCTGGCCTCCGCCGTATCGAGCGACAGACCGATCGTCGCGGATACGAACAACGCACATGTGACGGCTGCGGCAATCGCATGACGATAGAAGCGCGTGCCGTGAGCACGCGTTTCATGCGGCCGCGCAAGCAACGTGGAAAGCAGTTCGACGTCGGACGGCCATTTCGGGGTTTCGTTTCCCACGCATAACACCGTTTCTCCAAACTGAACCGGCTCAAGATCGGTCAGGGCCCGGATGGGCAGGCTCGGCGGCACTGACTCGGCAGCCGCGACGCCAGCGTCCGTTTCGTCGCGCTCCGGCGACACGGTCACGACGCCGTTGGTGTCGACGTGCAAGATCACGTCGCTTCCTTGCCAGTCAATTAACTGGATATCGGCATCGGCGTGCGCGCCGATGCGATAGACGCCAGGTTCGATACAGAGTTGTGCGCCGGCATGAAAGCCGGTCAATACGCGTAACAGCTTCATCGCCCGTACCAGGTTTTGACAAGTCGCATGAAATCAATAATGCTCAATTCGAACTTGTCTCAAGGTTACGTGATAGATACATCATATCGTCGGCTTGATGCGAATTCTTCATAGGCGAGGCGAAACCGTATGACGCAGGCGGCTCGCGGAGCTTGCGGCCGATACCCGATAAATGAATACAAGAGCCGTCCGCCGGTCGGTTTGGCGGCTAATGCCCGATCCAATACTTGAGCTGCGTGCCGAGCGCGTGCAGCGTCAGTTGGCTGCGCGTTTGGTCGATCACCAGCCCGGCGAACAGTGCGAGAATCAGCACGGTAAGCGCGCCCTTGATCGGCTGACTGAATGTCCCCAGATCCAGTTTTTCCGCCGACTTTGCGATGAAACCGAACGCAAAGTCCACCAGCAGCAGGATGAACACAATTGGTAACGCCAGCTTGGTCGTCAGTTGCATCAGCGAATCGCTTTGTGTCAAGACGAACGATTCGAGAATATTGAGTGGAATCGGTTTGATCGCCGCGATTGGCCACCATCGATACGACTCGTATATCGCACCGAGCAAAAACGTCATTCCGCCGAGTGACCAGAACGCGACGGTTGCGATTTGCGATAGTAATGTGGAGGTCGGCGTCGACTGCTCCTGACGCAACGGATTGCTAACTTGTGCGTTGTTGTAGCCTGTTAGATTGTCGATATAGATGCCGGCGTTTTCCACGGCCCAGAATACGCTCGACGCGGCGAATCCAATCAGAAGTCCGATCAATATCTCGCGGCCGGTCATCAGAAGCGCCGCCATGCCTTGGATTTTTTGACCCAGTGACAATGGTTGCCCATAAGCGACGAATGACCCGAACAACAAAACGACTCCGGTGCGGACGGAGCCACTCAAACCGTTGGCAATGGGCGGAAACATGAGTGCCGGCACCGCAAACCGGAGCGAACAGAGGCCGATGACCGTCGCGTACTGAACCAGTAGCGGGCCATAGGGGAAAATGGTCAGCGTATCGTTCATCGGAGGGCCTTTCTGCGGAGCGATCGGGCAACGGAAAGTTCTTCGGCTTCCTCATCGATCGCATCATCCGACGCCATTTCGAGCGTCCGTTTCATCGTTTGTAGACGATCGCGGCAGCGATCGATACGGCCAGTGTTTCGTGCAATTTCTCGGAACGTTTGAGTAACGGTCTCGGCTGCTTCGGACAGGAGCGCTTCCAGCCGCTGCAGTTCCTGGCATTGCATATCGACGCGCTCCGTCAGGGTATTCACATAGGTATGGTAATCATTGAATAATTCGGGGGAAAACGCCTGACCGCCGCTGGCTAGCGCGTCTATCTTGCGGATGTATCTATCCAACGTGTTCCGTTCGTTCTCCACGCGTTCGCGCTGGGCGTCGCAATGCGCGGCGCGCATTGCATACTCATCGCGCTGCGTCGCAAGCTGCTGGCGCAGTTGCTCTTCGTATCGCTGCCCGCGCTCGATCGAACGTTTCAGTGCCCGAATGAGGAAGACAGACGCCATCAGCTGCCCGCGAGTGCGAAGAGCTGTTTTTCCGTATCGGATGCATGTGCGTAGTGTGTCGTGGCCTGACAAAGGAACGCACGGATGGCTTCGTGTTTCTCGATGGCTTCATCTGCCAGTGCATCGGTGCCCGGTTTGTATTCACCGATTTGCAGCAACATTTCGACATCCTGATACTTGGCGATGAGTTCGCGCAGGCGGCCCGATGCCTGCATATAGCGCGGCGGCATGACTTGAGGCATGACGCGGGACAGGCTCTTGAGCACGTCGATGGCCGGATAAAGATTCTTCGCGGCGATTTCGCGAGAAAGAATCATGTGCCCGTCGAGGATGCCGCGCACTTCTTCCGCAATGGGGTCGTTGCCGGTTTCGTCCTCGGCCAGAACGGTATAGAGGGCGGTGATCGATCCGACTTCGCCCATGCCGGTGCGTTCCAGCAACCTTGGCAATTCGGCGAAGACTGAAGGCGGAAAGCCGCGCCGTGCGGGAGGTTCGCCTGCGGCAAGGCCGATTTCCCGAACGGCGCGGGCAAATCGCGTCAATGAATCCATCATCAGCAGCACGCGTTGGCCGCGGTCACGAAAATACTCGGCAATCGACGTTGCCACGTAGGCGGCTTTCGCTCGCTCGGTCGGCGAGCGATCCGACGTTGCGCAGACGACAACCGAACGCTGCATTCCTTGCGGGCCGAGAATCAATTCGACAAACTCGCGCACTTCCCGGCCGCGCTCGCCAATCAACGCGATTACATTGACGTCGCAGGCGGTTCCTCTGGCAAACATGCCGAGCAGCGTGCTTTTCCCGACTCCGGCGGGAGCGAAGATTCCCATCCGCTGTCCTTCGGCCAGCGTCAGAAGCGCATCCACGGCGCGTATGCCGGTGGACATCGGCATTTCGATCATGCGCCGGCTCATCGGTGGAGGCGGTGAGGTCAGGATCGGACGCAGCGTCGTTGTCTCGATCGGTGGTCCTTCGTCGATGGGCTCACCAAGGCTGTCGATCACGCGCCCGAGCAGCGCATCGCCCACTTTCACGGACATGGGGCGTCCAAGCCCGATGACCTGTGTCGATCGTGAAATGTGCTCCAGGGATGCGAACGGCGAAAGCAACGCATATTCGCGCGTGAAACCGACGACTTCGGCACGTTGCAGCACCAAGCCTTTTGCGTCGCGTAATTCGCATAGCTCACCTAATGACAAATCCACACCGATGACCTTGAGTAACGTGCCGATTACTTCGATGACTTTGCCGGTGCGGGTGACGGTTGATTGAACACCGAGTTCCTGTTCGATTTCTGCCGCGAATTTCTCGAGATCGAGCACCTCCATCGACCATGCGGGCTTCATGCGAACGCTCCGTCATCCGCATGCGGATGTTCGATCATCGGGCTGTCGGAAATATCGGCTTCGGGGACGGATGCGGCGGCAGGTTGCCGGACATGGGAACCCGGATCGGACGTATCGCCTGAGATCGTGGTGGAGGCAGTGCGATCGACCGCCCGTTTCAGTGCGCGCGATACCGCGTTGCGCATGGCGCGTAACTGCGTGTCGAGACTGGCGTCGACGGTGCCGCAGTCAGAGTCGCAGACGCAGCTACCCGGCGCAAGCCGTTTGTCGATATTGACCGATAGCGATATCGGATAGCCCAACTCCCGCCAACGCGCAGCGAGTCGATTGAATGTCGTTCGCGCTTGTTCGAAATCCTGAGGATTGACGGCGACATGCAGATAGGTTGCACCGTCGACCATCCGTTCGACAGTGGATAACGCACGTTCGAATAGCGCATCGTGATTTTGGACATGTACGATTTGCTCGACTGCCGACGTGACGATTTCGGCCAGCCGCGCGCACATGCGCTTCTGCATTTTTGTTTGCATGTCGGCAGATGCCGCGACTTGCTCCATCCATTCGGTGCGTGCTTGATCATATCCGTCGGCATAGCCGTGAGCTATCGCACTTTCGCAATCCCCGCGGGCCACGTCGAGCAGCTGCTTGGCTTTGTCCTCGGCCGCTGCGACGATCGATGCCGCTTGCGCATGCGCGTCTGCGAGAACCGCTGCACGCTCGTCGGCGAGCATGGCATACGCCTGCTCGAGCTCAAGCAGTTTGCCAAACGCGTCACGCGCAATGACGTCACCGGTTATGCCGAGCTCGGTATTGATTGCATCTGCGCCGATCTGAGCCGTTGCTGACTCATTGCGTCTTAGCCAAATAACCATGACCATGTTCCAAGCCAGTTCGGCAACTGTGAATACAGCCATGCGCTGCCGTTCGCATCGGTCTTTCCGGGCATGAACGCCGGTGCACCGCTGTCATGGCCGCCGTGCCTGAGCGCCAGTTGCAGCAGAGGGCGATATGACAGACCGTCGTGGCAGCCGTCACGCGTGAACAATACGAACCCTTCGTTGGCGAGCGTTGGGGCATCCAATGCATCGATCGGCAAATGGAGGCCGTGATCGGTCTCGAGTGTGTCCATCGGCGGCGCGTCGGCGATGAGCGTTTCGATATGGATGCCTGCCCATTCCGACAGTCTAGCCCACACGCGTTTATCGATCATTCGGCGTAGTTCGATGCGACGGAAAACAAGCGCGCGCATGCACAATACCTGCAACCCGACGGAGATCGGCAACATGTTCAGAAGTGCAAGATTCAATCGAGCCGGCGAGTTTGCCGGCGTTTCGAGCGCAGGCCGTTGGTACGCATCGGGATCGGGATGGATGACGTTTGCCGCTTCGGCGAGCGTGCGGGAACAGGCATGAAGTGCGTGTTTGCTTGTATGGGCGAGCGTGTGACGCCATTGTTCGACGATCGATTCATCGACGCACAGTATGGCCATATACCAGGAAGGGTGTGCCCATAGTGCAGCGTGCGACAGGTTGGCCTCATACGTTTCGCGCCGCGCGGCTGCGCGTTCGGATGGCGGGCGGGTCGGTTGGGTCTTCATATGAGTGGAAGATGCGGGCACACTGCGCGGCCCGGTCTCATCGAATTAGCGTGATCGTATTTTTCGGATGCGCTCGACTAGCGATGAGAATCCGTCGTTCCACCATTTCTTGGAAACAGTGCCTGAAGCGGGCTCTTGGCTACGGCCGGACATGTTGAACGGCATTTGTGCATCACCACCGGCCATTTGTCTTAAGTTGGCTGTCAAGCTTCGTTGGATGACGGCGAGCGCGACGATTAAGCCGATGACCAATGTCGCGATCAAGGTGCGATGTAGCCAGACATTGTGATCGGTGGCAGGAGCGGATACAGCATTGGTTGAGGTGTCGGCAAGATCCGCAGGCATCGCAATGACGCTCACCTGGTCGTATGTCAGCCCTTCGACGCTGTGCATGACGAGCGTTTTGATCTGTGGGATCCACGCGCGGACATCGGCTCCCGGACGGTATTTGATGAATACCGCCGCCGACGATGGCTTGATGGATTGAGCAAGCGGATCGTTATTCGGCAAGACGATCTGCACGCGGGCAACAAGTACGCCGTCGATTTTCGACAAGGTATCCGACAGCTCCTGCGATGTGCCGTAAATAAATCTGATCCGTTCCTCGGTTGGCGTGGATATCAAGCCATCCTTACGGAACAGATCACCGAGGTTATTGAATTTGCTGCGTGGCAAGCCATGCTCGCGCAGTACTTGCACAGCACGCACCAAGTTGGAGTCATCGACGTCCAGCGACCAGGTCTTGCCGTCCGAGGACGGATATTTCGATGACTCGATTTTCGATTCGAGCAGAACAGCCAGAATCTCGTTGGCGTCTTGCTCCGAAAGGCCCGTATATAGCTCTTTCTTACACCCGGATATAAAAATAAGTGTTGAAAATATAATAATTGGCAAAATGCGATTACTATATTTAAAAAATGCATTTCGCATGATTACAATCTGCTCGCGGAAGCGAAATTATAAATTTCGTTTTATTACTGGTTGCGCATCAACGTGTCGAGCGCCGATTTTGAGGAGTGCACTACTGCGATCTTTACCGACATGTTAGCTTGCACAGTGGCAATTTCTTTCATCATGTAGGCCGAGTTTGCTATGACCTCTTTCGTCGTGAGATAAGGAATGGAGTGAGATAGTTGGTTAATATGATTAACAACTTGTTGAAGTTGGCCATCGTGTAGCTGTGCCAATTTCAGCACAAAGGTTCCGTTGTATTCAGTCGGTTCTGGCGTAACCATCGGAGCTTGCTGCATCAATGTCCGAAAGCGCTCGACAAGGTGTGATGAAGGCGTGTCGAGCGGCGCTTGGGCATCTTTCCCTATATTTTCGATTGCCGCTTGCAGCAACTGATCTGTTATAGATCCGTTCATTTGTATGACTCCACTGGCTTCAGGCTCGCCGGAATGAATACATTGACGCATCCGGCGTGGGTTGAGTTTGCGCCTGCGCCGTATCGGGCTGCTCTCCTGCCATGCCGTCGGTATTGGCGAGCGCAGTGAGCCGTGCAACGGAGTCCGGTACGACAAACTCCGCTCCGTTCTGTGCGGCTTCCACTGCTCGCGTCAAATCGTCCCTTGCTTGGAGGGCCTGCACGAGATACCGGGTATCGGTGCTCGGAGAGATTTCCAATGCTTCTTCCGCAAAACGTTTCCATTCAGGATCGCTTTTCATCGACAGACAATATGCAAGTAGGGCCCTGGCCTGACCGAATTGGGGGGCTGCATCGCAAACGTCGCGAAGTATGTGAATTGCGCTATCCCAGTTGCTGCGCGTCATCTGTAAAACGCCATCCAGAGCATTGATTTCTGCGACGTGAGGACGCAGCACGTGCAATGCATCGAGTACCAGCTCGATATCGCTTTCGTCAGCAGACAGCTTGGGGAAATTGTCGAGCAGCGCAGTGGATATCGTTTCGACCAATCCACCCACGACGCCCGCGGGGCAATCCATATATTGGGGTTCTTGTACAGCCGTCATGGCGAAAGACCTCTTGGTGAAACATGCCGATAAGCGCCGGCGCGAAATGGAAAAAGCCGACTTCGCCTGAACTCTAGCAATCATTGAAAATTACATTTGATCGTTGAGCGAAAAAAAATCTAGCAGTACGAAATTTTATTTGCTCGCGAAATATTCACAATCTTTCACAAACTGGCTGGCAATCATGGCTACTTTGAATAGGTATAGTGTCGATCTCTTCGGAGTCCACATGTTTGAGTTGTAGTTAAAGGTGATGAATGATGTTTTCTATCTTATATTTTCCATTGCTTAATATTCAATCAATACGGTCCTGGTCTATTCCAACCGATCATATTGTCGACATGTTGCTCGACGGCCAAATTCTTACGGCTAGCAGAGTATTGCACCGTTGCAGTGAGGAGGGGGGGAGTGGCGCGCATGCGTCGCGCGTGCTGCAACTGGTTGCGGATTTGCAAGTCTGCCTCGGTATGGAAGTGGAGGCTGAAGAGAATTATCAACGATCCCAACACATGATTCGTTCTTCAAAACGGGAATTGCGAGTCACGTCCTGTCGCAACGCCGCATGGCAGGCGCTGTATCGTTATCGGCCAAGTACGGCGCTATCGTGTTTCGCGCGCATCATCGCTTGGACTGAGGACATAGGACTGGAGCAGGAGTTGGAAGCTAGGTTCGGCATGATCTGCGCGCTATACGCTATGGGGCGTGTCGATGAAGTTGCTGAGGCGCTCGGTGTGCTCGAGGAGCGAATTCACGAAAGTCCGGAGGTGGATGAACTCTGGAAGGCTTTGATAGAAGCGATACGATTCGATATCACCGTTCAAATAGAAATGCACTGTTCAAACGCGCTGAGCGATCATGCGTACTGGCGCTCTGGGCTCGATTCGGTGGATGGCCAGTGGATGCAGAGAAAGGTGCCGAGCGTATCGCCAAATGTGTTGCGTGCCCGAATCGAATACGTGCAGAAACTAAGAGAGATGATGAGTGGCGTGTATAGCGCGGCGAGCTCGGCAAATGTTCATTTATGTTGGGCATGTAAATTAGGAATGCAAAATTATCAAAGAACCGTGCGTCTTGAAATCGCGATGGCAGGCTTGATTGGTAGTGTTCCGCAGGTTGCGGAAGCGGTGCTTGAACCGTTGCATCGAGATGGGCAAAGAGAGCTGACGGCCCATGCCAGGCTGGATTATTTGTACTGCACCGCGAAGACCGAACAGGCCCGCGGCCATATAGAAAAGGCGTGGCAGTGGTACAGCCGCTACACTTTGACTGCCATGCAGTGCCTTCGTGAAAATTCACGGTTGGCGCCGCTGCCAAATCGGGCGACGAAATTAAGAACCCCGGCAGACGATATCGATGCCCGGCTGCCCGTTCGCTATCGCCGAGCATATCATTTTATAATTGATAATTTGAATCGAAGTGATCTGTCGATCTGTGAGATTGCCGCGGAAATCAATCTAACGGAGCGAGCCCTTCAATGGGCGTTCCGAAAATATCTCGGCTTGTCTCCAACAGAGTTGATTCGCGATATGAGAATGGAGCGTATTCGGGAGGAATTGCTGAATGAACCGACGCGCAATGTATTAGAGGTGGCGAGGCGTTGGGGGGTGCGTAATTGCACGACGCTATTGAATGGATATCGAAAACAGTTTCATGAAGCCCCTTCGCAGACGCTTGCGCCGTGACTATCCATTAAATATTTTAATAGATATACCAAAATTTTCGGGGAAATCTCATGGCATTGTTGCGAGCCATCGCAGTGGCAATATTCTTGCTCGCCGGTGTGATTTGTGAGTCGAGTGCGAGGCCGATCCAGTGGCCTAGTAAGGTGGTGCATATTTCTGTTGAAGGCAAGGATCTGAAGGATGTGCTGCGCGATTTCGCGGCCAGTCAAAACATTCCTGCGCAGATCGCTCCAAACGTGCAGGGGACCGTTACTGGGCGATTCGATATGCCGCCTCAACGGTTTTTCGACACGCTTGCTGCGAGCTTTGGCTTCGTATGGTTTTACGACGGTGCGGTATTATCGATCAGCAACGCGAACGAAATGACTCGCCAAGTTATAAAGATGAACTACGCGAACACTCGTCAGTTGGCCGCGACCTTGAAAAAGATGAAGCTGTCCAACTCGAGGTTTCCGGTGACTTATGCTGAAGATGCTCGCACCGCAATCGTTACAGGGCCGGCGCAATATGTGCAGCTTGTGAACGATATCGCTCAACAACTCGATCAGAGCATAGCGAATCAGGCCGGCTCGGTAGTGCGCGTGTTCAAGTTGAACCACGCATGGGCGGCTGATCATAAAGTTCAAATTGACGGCGAGGCCGTTGTCATACCCGGAGTGGCAAACATATTGTCCCAACTGTATGCATCCAGTTCGACGTTGCGCAATTCTGGCGATGGGGCACTGCCGAATGTTGTAACATCGAATGTACGGCGTCTACGCCAACTGAGTGACGTAAATGGAAGTCCCAGCGGTAATGGGTATCCGCCACCGATACCGACACTTCCAGATTCGCCAGACGGTTCATTGGCAAACTTATTCAGTGGTAAGCCTCCTGCAGCTGGTGGCCCGGATGTCGATGCCGCTGACGGAAAAATTATTGTGAGCGGCAGTCGTGAAGTCCAGAGCGCCAACGAGAAGATGCTCCCGGTAATCGAAGCGAATCCAATGACCAACTCGGTGCTTATCCGTGATACACCCCAGCGTATCGAGCAGTATTCTTCGATAATCGAAAAGCTGGATGTGCAGCCTAAATTGGTAGAAATAGAAGCACACATTATCGAAATAGACGATGATGCGCTCAAGCAAATTGGTGTGGATTGGAGGGCGCATAGTAGCCATGTCGACGTGCAAACAGGAACAGGCACTAGGCAGCAAAATAATTATGATGGAACTCTCAACCCGAGTTTTGGACGGACGGCGGGCGATAATATTACTTTTCTGGATGCTACTCCGGTAGGAGCATCGATCTCGGCGGTATTGGGCAATGCGGGCCGTTATCTGCTTGCAAGGATCAATGCGTTCCAGCAAACTTCAAAGGCAAAGATAGATGCGACGCCGAAGGTGGCCACGTTGGATAATGTGGAAGCCATCATGGATAGTAAGACGCGATTCTTTATACCCGTGTCGGGTTATACAGGCGGAGCCTTGTATAACGTATCAGTTGGTACTTCGTTGCGCGTTTTGCCTATGGTTGTGGAGAGCGGCGGTGAAACCAAAATCAAACTCAATGTGCATATTGAGGAAGGGAGTATTACGAAGGGGGAAGTCAAGGAGATTCCAATTATCAAAACAAGTGAAATTAATACGCAGGCTTTTGTTGGAGAGAATGAAAGTTTGCTGATTGCTGGATATAAGGTGGAAAAGCAATCGAGTGCTGAGTATGGTGTGCCGGTGCTGTCTAAAATCCCGTTTCTTGGTGCGCTATTCCGTAGCCGGGATAATGAAAATTCTCGAATGGAGCGTATATTTTTGATTACTCCGAAAGTGTTGTCATTCTAAGTAAGGTGATAATCGCTTTGTGAAGCGTCGGGGTTGATTGCCGGTGGCCGAGATTTTCATCTTGAAATTCGGGATTTTTCTCGCCACTAGGCTGAATACACTTTCGCGATGATGGCATCTGGGAGTTTGTAATGCATTTTTGATGGCCGCGGATGCGGTGGAGAGATTCAAAGACGTGGATTGTTCGATCGAGGCCAACATTAAGTTTATTTCCATGTCGGTGATGTCTGTTGTCTCTGATTTATATCGAACGTATGGATAGGGCATGGTGATATTGAAGTTGTGCAAATGTTTCAAGGGCTATGTCTTGAAAAAGCATCAGCTTTGCGTTCCCATGACATCCATTCGGTAGCCGTGTCCGTACACGGAAACGAGCCGGACTCCATTTTCCGGGCGTAGTTTCATCTTGAGGCGGATTTTGGCGACGTGTGTATCGAGAGATCGGGAAACAACGCTGCCACCATACCCCCAAATCACTGCCATCAAATGCTCTCGAGTAAGAATTTCGCCGGCATGCCGAAAGAATAGTGCTGCGACTTTGAATTCCTTCGGCGTGAGCAAAATGGGAGCGCCGCGATAGTAGCAAAGTCTATTAGCCAAATCGATCAGATAATCACCGATCATTATCGATTGATCCGCTGATTTTCTCCTTTGTCTGGAACGATTCAGCTGAACATTGATTCTCGCAATGAGTTCGGTTTCGCCGAATGGCTGAATAATATAGTCGTCGGCTCCGGCCGCCAGTATTTTGGCAACGCAATTTTCCTGATTTTGATGCAATAAGAAAATTACTGGAACGTGTGTGCTCAAATTGCTTCTTGCCCACATCAACACATCGTAGCCGGTTACAAATGGGGCATCCCAGTTGAGTAGCAGGAGATCGAATTTATTTCTCTTTAGCTTCGATATTAATCTTTCTCCGTCTTCGAAGGGAAGGCAGTTGTATCCGTGAGCGATCAATGTCGGCTGAATTTTTTTTATACCATGTGAGCCGAACTCTAAATATGCAATCTTTGCCATAATGAACCAAAACAATAACACTTTAACGGAAATTTTGATTCCGGTCGATGCTTGATTTCTGTGCGACGATGAATCAATAAGAGCGATGCCAATGTGTGGTGGGTACCGATTGGGGGTGGTTATGAATTTTGACGTGTTTTGTGTGCTCCTTGATCGGCTTGGACGAATGCCGTGAGTGCTTGATGCATTTTTCGGTGTACCGGCCGATTGACTGAAGAGTATTGCGCCTTGAAGGAAAATGTTTGAGTGTCAATGGTGCCGTGATGCATATCTGATTGATATCCTTATTTTCACTTAATTATCATATGTGATGGCGCATGATGTGAGTTGGAGCATGCCGTTCTAGAAAATTAATATGAAACTAATCGTCTGCCAGTGGCAAATGGTCTGGTTTGCGAGGGCTCGGTTTCGATCGGACGTAGCATGAGTTCCGCCGGATGCGGACGGATCGAGCATGACAAAAATATCGGTATCGCCCGATTCAAGCTCATGCAAGCTGCATCAAATTTTCTGAATAGCAGAGTCTTTACGAAAGCTCGTGTTGCAATTCTTTGCTTGTGTCACTGTACGCAATTGCCGGCGCTATTGTCAATCAGATTGTCAATGGTTGACGTTTATTTTTTATGATAATTATTGTTATTATAGTGGTATTTATATGCGGAGGTTTTAGGTGGGTTGCGGTGTATTGTGGCAATATTTTTGTTGGTTGCATTGATTCTGGCGGGATTGGGTGGGTGTGTCACGTATTTGATGTGAAATTTGATCAAGCCGGACGATGCAGGGTTGATTTGAAATTTTTAATCCGAAACCGGGTGAAATGAATTAATCAGTTGATCGACATCGTGCCATAAGTCAACTCATCGTTGCGCGGCGAACCTACTTTACGCGCAACGGTTGGCGCCAGGCTTGGCTGCCCGTGCGTCTGCCGGAGTGTATAGTCGCCCCGATGCCGGCGAGCCCGCCAGCCTGGCGGCGAAGCTCGGGATTCGCTGCGCTCGACGGCTATCGTTCATACAGGGTGTGTTGCGTCGCAGCATTTGTCCTCGGCACGTCTTATGTCCCCCGAAATTTATACAGGTGTTCGAAAATTACGATTTGACTCATGCCCTGCTTTCGGTTGAAGCTAACGGCTTGCTGTCCGAAGGGGGCTGTATCTGCATGAGTTCGATTTTGACTGTTCGTCGTATTACCGCGGATCAGGGCGGTGTGTATCGCGAACTGCGTGCGGCTTCGCTGCGCGAGCCCTTTGCGAGCGGCGAGACGCCCGAAGCCGAGTTAAGAGTCGATGCGGCCGCTGCAGCCGCGATCGTGGAGCGTCGCGCGTCGTCTGACGAATCGACGACGTTCGTGCTGTATACCGAAGGCCATCCGGCCGGCATGATCGGTGCTTATTTCAACGCCACGCCCGAGCGGCGCGCGTTCGTGAGCGAGTTGTGGGTCGCGCATGCGGTGCGTCATCTGCGCGGCGGCGTGCTGCTCGTCGATACGGCGCGCAATTGGTTGGCCGAGCGCGGCGCCGTCGAGGTTTATGCATGGATTGCCGATCAGAACCGTGTCGCGATCCGCTTCTATGAGCATGTCGGTTTTGCCGATACCGGCGAGCGCGCGCCAATCGCGCGCGTGCCCGGCGCGCTGAAATCGCTGTTTGTCTGCCGCCGGCGCGTGTAAGAAAGCATCTTTCGTGCGCGCGATTCGCGAGCCTTGCAGCGCCGTATCCCGGCGGAGCGCCATCGGCGGCGCTGGGCCGCGCGCGCCCGAAAATATGGCCGTCTGCGTGGACCCCTGTAAAATACGCAAAATTTTTTTGCAGAACGTCCATGTCGCTAAAAAAATCGCCATTCTTCGAACTGCGCAGCGGTTCGGTCGACACGTTGCTGTTCACCGTGAAAACCACCGATCTCGATGCGCTGCGCGCCGAGTTGGTCAAACGTTTCGAAGCGACTCCCGAATTTTTTGCGGATGACGTCGTTGCGATCGACGTGCGCCGGCTTGCGGATGGCGAGCGCGTGCCGCTCGATGCGATCCGCCAGATGCTGGGCGACGTGCGGATGCGCGCGGTCGGCGTGGTCGCGCAGCATGCGCAGCACGCATGGGTTGCCGACGCCGGCTTGCCGTTGCTCGAGGCGCGCGACCGGCGCGGCGCGGCGCCGAAGACCGGCGAGGACGCGCTCGGCGAGACCGCGGCAGGCACGACGGGCGAGGCGGCCCAGTCGAACGAGTGGCAAGCGGCGGCGGGGGATGCCGCGCGCGCCGCCGAAGCGGACATGCCGGCGGCGGATGCGGTATCCGCGGCATCCGTCATCGCACCATACGCGGCGACGCTCGTGATCGACCGGCCGCTGCGTTCAGGACAACAGATATACGCGAAGGGAGACCTCGTGGTGCTCGGCCCGGTCAGTCATGGCGCCGAAGTCATCGCGCAAGGCAACATCCACATCTACGCGCCGCTGCGCGGCCGCGCTCTCGCGGGCGTGCACGGCAATCACGACGCGCGCATCTTCTGCACGTGTCTCGAACCGGAACTGATTTCGATCGCGGGTATCTATCGGACGACGGAGAATCCGCTGCCTGCCGAGGTGCTGGGCAAATCGGTGCAGATCCGGCTCGAACAGGAAAAACTGATGATCGAGCCGCTGCGCCTGACGTGATGGGCGGGCGCGGCAAACGGATCGGTCGGTTCTCATTGACGAACACAGGGTAGGTAAATGGCAAAAATCATCGTGGTGACATCGGGCAAGGGCGGCGTGGGCAAAACGACGACGAGCGCAAGCTTTGCCTCCGGCCTCGCGCTGCGCGGCCACAAGACGGCCGTGATCGACTTCGACGTTGGTCTGCGCAATCTCGATCTCATCATGGGCTGCGAGCGCCGGGTCGTGTATGACCTTGTCAACGTGATCCAGGGCGAAGCGAACCTGAATCAGGCGCTCATCAAGGACAAGAAGTGCGAGAACTTGTATATCCTGCCGGCGTCGCAGACGCGCGACAAGGATGCGCTCACGCGTGAGGGCGTCGAGAAGGTCATCAACGATCTGGTTGCGATGGATTTCGAGTACATCGTTTGCGATTCGCCGGCAGGCATCGAGGCGGGCGCGCTGCACGCGATGTACTTCGCGGACGAGGCGCTGATCGTGACCAATCCGGAAGTGTCGTCGGTGCGCGACTCCGATCGCATTCTCGGCATTCTGTCGTCGAAGACGAAACGCGCGACGGAAGGCAAGGAGCCGATCAAGGAGCACCTGCTCATCACCCGCTACAACCCGAAGCGCGTGAGCGAAGGCGAGATGCTGTCGCTCGACGACATCAGCGAGATCCTGCGTATCAAGCTGATCGGCGTCGTGCCGGAGTCCGAGGCGGTGCTGCACGCGTCGAACCAGGGGCTGCCCGCGGTGCATCTGGACGGCACCGACGTCGCCGAAGCGTACAAGGACATCGTTGCGCGCTTTCTCGGCGAGGACAAGCCGCTGCGCTTCATCGATTACCAAAAGCCGGGCCTGCTGCAGCGCCTCTTTGGCAACAAGTAACGGAGGCGCGCCATGTCGATACTGTCGTTTCTGCTCGGCGAGAAGAAGAAGTCCGCGGCCGTCGCGAAAGAACGGTTGCAGCTCATCATCGCGCACGAGCGGGTGGGCGGCCGTCCGCCCGCCGATTATCTGCCGGCGTTGCAAAAGGAACTCGTCGCCGTCATTTCGAAATATGTGAAGATTTCGAACGATGACATCCGCGTGAGCCTCGAGCGCCAGGACGATCTGGAAGTGCTCGAGGTGAAGATCGAGATTCCCCAGGCCTGAGGCCGCGCCGCCGCTTCGTTGTCCGCCATGTGCGCGGCGCCGTGGCGCCGCGCGTGTCTTACTTCCGGTTGCACTCTCGGACGCTCCGTAATAGAGCGCCGGTCCGCCTTTTCGCTCCTCCGAGCATTGAATGAATGCGCGCGCATCGCGCGTTCATTCATTCTCGGAGGCGGTGATGTCGTTCTCTATTCGTCGTGTTGCGTGGCCGCTTGCCGTTGCCGGTGCGGCTGTTTGCGTGCTTGCGCCGCTTGCCGCAAGCGCGGAGGAAATCGTTGTCGCGCAGGTCGTGCCCGGCGTGGTGGTCGAGCCGGCGGCTCCTGAAGTTATCGTGGTCGCGCCGAGCGCGCCACCGCCCGTGCGTTATGAGGTCGCGCCGGCGCCGCGCGTCGGCTATGTATGGGATCGCGGCCACTGGCATTGGGATCATGGCCGCTACGTGTGGATAGCAGGGCATTGACAGGCCGAGCGCGTCGGCATGCATTGGGTGCCGGGGCGCTGGGTGCCGCGCGGGCCGAACTGGGTCTGGGTTGGCGGTCATTGGGCATGAGCGGGAACGCGCGATGAAACGAACGTTTCGGGTGCTCGCGCTTGTCACGTTGACGCTGGCCGGTTGCATCGAGGTGCCCGCGTGGCCGGTGTATGACCGGCCCGCGCCCGTCGTGATCTATTGACGAGGTCGTGGCGGCGGGTCGGCCGAAGGGAGTATGCCGTCGCGGGCAGGCGGCGAGGCGCTCGCCGCTGGCGCGGTTGCGTGGCGCGACGTATTCGTATCGGCGGCGCAGGCGGGGGCGTCAGTTCGGAAGGCGGGGCTTGCTCCGCCGTCGGCATAGCGGCGGGCGTCGATCTCGGCGCTAGCATGACTGCCGGCTTCGGCTTCGGCTTCGGCTTCGGCTTCGGCTTCGGCTTCGGCTCGCGCATCCGCGTCGGTTTCGTCGCGCAACGTATCGAGCGGATCGGCGGGCGCCGATGCGGCATCCACCGGCATCCTGACCGCCGTGATACCGGCGGGCGTGGCGTCGCGGGACGCGGCGGCGTGCGCCGGCTGCGGCGGCTTCAGATAGCGCTCGGCGAGCGCTTCATAGAGCGGCGGCACGAAAAAGCGCGACACGCGGCTGGCGATCAGCGCGGTCGCCATCAACGAGATCACCAGCGCGTGGCCGTTGATCATCTCCATGACGATCACGAACGACGTGATAGGCGATTGCGTGACGGCAGCGAGGTAGCCAACCATCGCAAGCGCGATCAGCATCGGCAGGTGCATGTCGCTGAACACGAAATGCAGCAGATTGCCGAATCCGGCGCCGATCGACAGCGACGGAGCGAAAATCCCGCCGGGGATGCCCGGCAGGTACGACGCGACCATCGAGATCATCTTCAGGAACGGATACAGTGCGGGCAATTGTTCATGGCCATCGAGCAGGCCGCGCGCCTCCGCGTAGCCGCTGCCGAACGTCGTGCCGCCCGAGACGAGGCCGGCGAACGCGATCGCCAAACCGCACCCGGCCGCGAATACGATCGGCCGCTCGCGATATAGCGACAGCAGCCTTGCCGGCAGCCATCGGCTGGTGTTCAGCAGCAGCCAGCCGAACAGGCCGCCCGCGATGCCGGTGACGAGCGCCGTCAGCAGCACGGCGGCAGCAAGCGCTTTGGGGAAATGCGGGCCGATTTCGATCGTGCCGAAATACGTGTAATTGCCGTTCAGGCCGAGCGCGATCACGCCGGCGATGATGATGGCCGTGATCAGCACGCCGCTTGCGCGTGCGGAGAAGCTGCGGCTCAGCTCCTCGATAGCGAACACGATGCCGGCGAGCGGCGTATTGAACGCGGCCGACAGTCCGGCCGCCGCGCCCGCGAGCACGAGCTGCCGCTCGATTAGCGCGTTCGAGCGCGGATAGAAGCGGCGCAGGTTGAACATCAGCGACGCGCCGATTTGCACGGTCGGCCCTTCGCGGCCAATGGTGAAGCCGCCGAGGATGCCGAGCAACGACACAACAACCTTGCCGAACAGAATGCGCAACGTCAGCAGACGGGAACCAAACGCGCCCGGCTGCGCGTGCAGCGTGGCGATCACCTGGGGAATGCCGCTACCTTCCGCGCCGCGGAAGAAGCGGCGCGTGAGCCAGACCGATAGCGCCGCAATTGCCGGGGTGAGCACGAAAGGCAGCCATACGTAACGATGCTGGAGTGCACGGAACGCGTCGTAGCCGCGATCGATAAGCCGCGCATACAGCACGGCGATCAGGCCCACGGCGATTGCGCCGAGCCAGAACACACCGTACTGGCGCCAGATGCGTTGCGTGCGGCGCGCGAGGGACGGGAGCAGGCGGTGGCGTGGCATGGGCGGCGGCGCTGACAAAATTGCAATTATAGAGAG
Source organism: Burkholderia sp. TSV86 (assembly GCF_001522865.1). Lineage (GTDB taxonomy): Bacteria > Pseudomonadota > Gammaproteobacteria > Burkholderiales > Burkholderiaceae > Burkholderia. The sequence goes on from NZ_LOWB01000039.1 coordinate 56,885, forward strand.
CGTCGCACGCGAGATTTTGCATGAGAGGGGGCGTAATCAAGTTGAAATATGAGTTGAACCCAGGCGCCACGGCTAATCGCGTGTCGCCGGCCGCCCGCGCTCCGGCGAAACGGCCGGCAGCCTGTGCCATATAAAGCGCGAACGTTGCCGAGCTAGGCAAGCAGCAGTTCGAGCACGACGATGGCCGCGATCGCCATGAGATTGGCCACGAGCGCTTCGCCTGCGACGCCGAGCCAGGTTCGGGGTCGGAAGCGCGCCGCCAGCAGCAGCGCGCAGCCGAGGGCCAGCGCGACGATCAGCACGAGGTCGGAATTTTGCAGATGGATGAAATGCATGGCGACAATCCCTTGACGGCCGGAACACAACGGCCGCTCACCGGCTGCGGCAGCGCCGGCGAGCGTCTGATCGAGTATAGGCGCGCCGGTGCGCGGCGCAAACGCGGGCCGCGATACGGGCGTGACAACGCGGCTGACGTGAAGCCGTCGGCGGGCGTCGGCCGGCGAACGATATGGCTGATTCCGCGCAACGCGAATCCGTTTCGTCATGCGGCCACCACCCGCCCATTGCGCTCAGGCAAGCGGCGTATCGCGGGTTTCACGCATCAGCAATACGCCGACCAAACTGAGCGCCGCCGCGATGGACACATAGGCGCCAACCCATGCCAGCCCGCCGCGCGCCGCGAGCAGTTGCGCGATATACGGTGCGATCGATGCGCCGAGAATGCCGCCGAGGTTGTAGGCGACGCCCGCGCCGGTATAGCGGACAGGCGTCGGAAAGAGTTCGGGCAAAAGCGCGCCCATCGGGGCGAACGTGACGCCCATCAGGAACAGCTCGATCGTCAGGAACAGCGCGACGAGCGGCGTCGAGCCGCTGCCGAGCAGCGGCGCCATCGCGAAACCGGACAACAGCGCGGCGGCCGACCCGGCGATCAGCACCGGCCTGCGGCCGAAGCGATCGGCTGCGGCGGCGGCCAGCGGCGTCGCGAGTGCCATGAACAGCACCGCGAAGCACAGCAGGCCGAGGAAGCGCTCGCGCGGCATGTGCAGCGTAGTCACGCCATACGATAGCGAGAACACCGTCGAGATATAGAACAGCGTGTAGCAGACGATCATCGCGAGCGCGCCGAGCAGCGTCGGCCGCCAGTGGTGCGCGACGAGGGCCGCGATCGGCACGCGCACGCGCTCGTGGCGATCGAGCGTTGCCTGGAAAGCGGGCGTCTCCGCGATCTTCAGGCGCACGTACAGGCCGAGCGCGACGAGCACCGCGCTGACGACAAACGGAATGCGCCAGCCCCACGCGCGGAATTGCGCATCCGATAGCGACAGCGCGAGCGCGAAAAACAGGCCGTTCGACGCGAGAAAACCGATCGACGGGCCAAGCTGCGGAAACATGCCGAACCAGCCGCGTTTGCCGGGCGGCGCGTACTCGGTTGCAAGCAGCGCGGCGCCGCCCCATTCGCCGCCGAGGCCGATGCCCTGGCCGAAGCGCAGCACGCACAGCAGAACGGGCGCAAGCGTGCCGATCGTGTCATAGCTGGGCACGAGGCCGATCGCGGTCGTCGAGATGCCCATCACCAGCAGCGACGCGACGAGCGTCGATTTGCGGCCGATCCGGTCGCCAAAATGGCCGAACAGGAACGAGCCGATCGGCCGCGCGACGAAGGCGATGCCGAACGTGACGAAGGCCGACAGCGCTTGCGCGGTCGACGAGCCGTGCGGAAAGAACACGGGGCCGATCACGAGCGCGGCGGCGGTTGCGTACACATAGAAATCGTAGAATTCGATTGCCGTGCCGATGAAGCTCGCGAACACGATGCGCCGCTGCTCGCGTCTATCGGCCGTGCGCGGCGCGGCGGCAGCGGCGGGCTCGGATCGGCCGGGGGCCGGCGTCTGGGCCATTGACGAGCGGGTTTGCGACATCGATGTCTCCTTGGATGGTCTTTACGCATCGTTTATGGTGCGTGACGGGGGGCGGCCGCGAATCGCCTGCCGGCCGGCAGCCGGGTTGCGGCTCAGATTCCAAATCGAGGGGACCGCATCGCACGCGGTACGGCGCGGCGGCCCGAGCGAAGCGCCGCGCAAGCGATTCGCTCGCGGGGCGTCGATGCGCATCGCGCGGCGGGCCGATCGGGCTTGCCGCTTGCGCGCGGCCTGGCGGCCAAAGCGCGGTGCGGGCAATTATAGCGAGCTTGTCGGGGCCGTTTGGCGGATATCGCTTCGTATTGTGGGTGCCGCTTTGTGCAGCGCGTGCTCAGGTATCGCGCCGCAAGTCCGGCCTTACGCGAAAAAATCGCAGCGGGTGTTCAGGCACGCCGCCCACGTACCTCATGCACGTCATATGGCCGCCGCGGCCTTGCGCGTTTCGCGCTCAGTTGAGCGTCTGCGCTTGCGGCGATGCGATCGTGCGCAATTGGAATTCGCCGTCGTCGTTGAAGAGCCAGCTTTCCATCAGCTCGACTTCGCCATGGGCGTCGAGGATTCTCGCGGGCGGCGGCGGCAGCGGCGCGGCATGGCGCAGCGACGCGAGCGCGATGCCTTCGGCTTCGTCGTCGCCATTGCTGCGATAAACCGACGAGTTGACGAGCCGCCCGTTGCGATCGACGGTGAATGAAACGACGACGAGCGAGCGCAGCATCGCTTGTGGCGTACCGTGCAGCACGTGTTCCGGATTGCGCTCGGCGATGCGCCGCGCGATGCTCATGCGGTACTCCGCTGTTCCGGTTGCGGGCACGCCCGGCACAGGCGCGCCGACGTTCGGCGGCGTGATGGTGCAGGCGGTGAGCGCGGCCGCGCAGGCTGCCGCGGCGGCATTTCGCCAAGCGGCGAAGAGGCGGGGGGTGCGTGGTGTCATGATCGCCTCCTCGATGAGCGAAAGACCGTCGATTTCATGATAGGCGCCCGCCGGCGCGCATGCATCGGGACAAGCGAGCGGCGGCATGGTTCCGACGGCCCGGCGTTCGGCCGGGCGCCGGGCGCGTGACTCGGGCGCGCGGTTCGCGCATGCGGCTTCAGCGTATCGCTCGCACGGGCGGCGCGCGAAATATTCGTGCCGAAACGAAAAAACCCGCCAGGCCGAGGCAGCGCGGGCGGGATCGTTCTGGCGGAAGCGGTGAGATTCGAACTCACGGACGGTTGCCCGTCGCTGGTTTTCAAGACCAGTGCCTTAAACCACTCGGCCACGCTTCCACGGGCGTGCATTGTAACCGAAACGGCGCGTGCGGCGAACGTGAAGCAACGGTGTTTTCGCGTGCGCCGCACGCAATGCGTATTGCCGCGCCTATTCGTCGCGCAGAAACAGCGCCTGCAAATCGTTGAGAAAGCGCTGGCCAAGCGGCGTGGGCGCGATGCGCAGATGGTCGCGCGCGAGGAGGCCGCGCCGTTCGGCCTCGGCGAGCGCGGGCTCGATGGCCGTGACCGACATGCCGGTGCGCTCGGCGAAGCTTGCGATCGGCACGCCTTCGACGAGCCGCAGCGCATTCAGCATGAATTCGAACGGCAGCTCGCGCGGGCCGACCTCGCGCTCTTCCTGCACGCCGGCGCCGGCCTTCGCGCGCTCGATGAATGTTGCTGGATGCTTGTAGCGCGCCTGGCGCAGGATCCGGTTCGGAAATGACAGCTTCGTGTGCGCGCCCGCGCCGATCCCGAGATAGTCGCCGAAACGCCAGTAGTTGAGGTTGTGCTTGCATTGCCGGTGCGGCTTCGCATAGGCGGAGACCTCGTAGCGGGCGTAGCCCGCCTGCGCCGTGCGCTCGTGCAGCCAGTCCTGCATGTCGGCGGAGGCGTCGTCGTCCGGCACCGCGGGCGGAAATTTCGCGAAGTACGTGTTCGGCTCGAGCGTCAGGTGGTACAGCGACAGATGCGGCGGCGCGAACGACAGCGCCGTTTCGAGATCCGCGCGGCACTCGTCGAGCGTCTGGTTCGGCAACGCGAACATCAGGTCCAGATTGAAGTTGTCGAACGTTTTCGCGGCGATCTCGACTGCCGCGCGCGCCTGCGCGGCGTCGTGGATGCGGCCGAGCGCCTTCAGATGCGCTTCGTTGAAGCTCTGAATACCGATCGACAGGCGGTTCACGCCACTTGCGCGGAATTGCGCGAACTTCGCGGCCTCGAACGTGCCGGGGTTCGCCTCGAGCGTGATTTCCGCGTCGGCGTCGAGCGGCAGCAACGCGCGCACGTCGGACAACAGCCGGTCCAGTCCAGCCGCGGAAAGCAGGCTGGGCGTTCCGCCGCCGATGAAGACCGTGTGCACGTGGCGGCCCCAGACGAGCGGCAGCGCTGCTTCGAGATCGGCGCGTAGCGCGTCGAGATAATCCTGCTCGGGCAATGCACCGCCGTCTTTCCATTCGTGCGAATTGAAGTCGCAGTATGGGCACTTGCGCACGCACCACGGGAAATGCACGTACAGCGCAAGCGGGGGCAGCGACGCGAGCCGAACCTTGCCGGGTGCGGTGAACGTTGCGACGATGCGCGTGCCGTTGGCGGCAGCCTCGCTCATTGCGCCGCCTCGCGCATCGCTTGTTCGAGCCTGCCGGCAAGCGCTTGCAGCGCGAGCGCGCGATGGCTGATCGCGTTTTTCGCGGCAGGGTCGAGTTCGGCAGCCGTCGCGTTGAGCACCGGCACGAAGAAGTGCGGATCGTAGCCAAAACCGTGCGCGCCGCGCGGCGTGTCGACGATTTCGCCTGCCCAGCGCCCTTCGGCGACGATCGGCTCGGGATCGTCGGCATGGCGCACGAGCGCGAGCACGCAGCAGTAATACGCGCGCCGGTCGGCCACGTCGCGCAGTTGCTCGACGAGGTACGCGTTGTTTGCCGCGTCGCTCCTGTCGCGGCCCGCGCGCTGCGCGTAGCGCGCCGAGTAGACGCCAGGCGCGCCGCCGAGCGCCGGCACGCACAGGCCGGAATCGTCGGCGACGGCCGGCAGGCCCGTCGCGCGCGCCGCATGACGCGCCTTTTCTAGCGCGTTTTCGATGAACGTCACGTGCGGCTCGTCGGCTTCGGTCACGCCGAGTTCGCCTTGCGGCACCAGTTCGATGTCGAGCGGCGCGAACAGCGCCGCGAACTCGCGCAGTTTGCCTGGATTGTTCGATGCGAGGACGATACGCGACAGCGTTGCGCGTGTTGCTTTACCCGAGGCGCCGGTATGTACCGGGCCGTTTTCCCCGGCGTTCGGTGGAGGCGAAGGCTGCTTCACGTCAGACTCCCAGCGCCTGGCGCTGCAGGCGCACGAGTTCGCCGATGCCGGCCTGCGCGAGATCGAGCAGCGCGTTCATCTCGGCGCGCGAGAACGGTGCGCCTTCGGCCGTGCCCTGCACCTCGACGAGGCCGCCCGCCCCGGTCATCACGACGTTCATGTCGGTATCGCACTGGGAATCTTCCGCGTAATCGAGATCGAGCACCGGCGCGCCTTCGTACATGCCGACCGAGATCGCCGCGACGTGATCGGTGATCGGCGAGCGCGCGAGCTTGCCGGCCGTAACCAGCTTGGTCACCGCGTCGTGCGCGGCAACGAACGCGCCCGTGATGCTCGCGGTGCGCGTGCCGCCATCGGCCTGAATCACATCGCAATCGAGGTGCAGCGTCCGTGCGCCGAGCGCTTCGAGATCGAACACCGCGCGCAGCGCGCGGCCGATCAGGCGCTGGATTTCCTGCGTGCGGCCCGTTTGCTTGCCGCGCGCGGCTTCGCGGTCGCTGCGCGTGTGGGTCGCGCGCGGCAGCATGCCGTATTCGGCGGTGAGCCAGCCCTGGCCGCGATCGCGCAGGAATTCGGGCACGCGCTCGGCGATGCTCGCGGTGCAGATCACCTTGGTGTCGCCGAATTCGACGAGCACCGAGCCTTCCGCATGTTTGGTGTAGTGACGCGTGATGCGCACGTCGCGCAGTTGGTCGGCGCGGCGGGCGCTTGGGCGTGAGGGGGAATTCGTCATCGGAGCCATACGCATGAGGGAAACCCCGATTTTACCGCGCGCGCGCCGTGCCGACCCGCGGCCGGCGCGGGCAAAAATGGGATAATGCGCGTTTAGCGTCCCGCGCCTTGCCAAGCGCCGGGCGCCTCGAATCCTTCAGGGCCGCATGGCCCTTTCAACGACGGGACGAACGATGATCTACAGCATGACGGGATACGCGAGCGCGACGCGTGAGCTTGCGACGGCCGCGGGCAATGGCGGCACGAGCGTATCGGTCGAATTGCGGACCGTGAATTCGCGGTTTCTCGACCTCAACTTCCGGATGCCGGACGACGTGCGCGTGTGCGAGCCGCAGCTGCGCGAAATGCTGATGAACAAGCTGTCGCGCGGCAAGGTCGACATCCGGGTCAACCTGCAGCGCGGCGATCAGAGCGTGAGCGCGGGCGCGCTGAACCGCGCGGCGCTCGATCAGCTCGCCGAACTCGAGCGCGCGGTGCTCGACGCGTTTCCGGACGCGGAGCGTCTGCGCACGGGCGAAGTGCTGCGCTGGCCGGGCGTGCTCGCCGAAAGCGGCGTGAGCGCCGACGCGCTGCGCGACGCGGTGCTCGCGTGCGGCAAGGAGGCGCTCGCCGAACTCGTCGTCGTGCGCTCGCGCGAGGGCGCGCAGCTCGCGGCGATGCTGCTCGCGAACGTGGCGGAAATGGAGGCGATCGTCGCGCGCATCGCGCCGCTCGTGCCGGAGTTGATCGCCAAGCATCAGCAGAAGATCGTCGAGCGGCTGCAGGAGGCGCTGGGCGTCGCGGCGCCGGACGGCAGCGCGCCCGCCGTGTCGCGCGATGAGGCGGCCGAGCGCATTCGCCAGGAAGTGACGATGTACGGCATCCGGATCGATATCGCCGAGGAGCTGTCGCGGCTCACCGCGCACCTGTCCGAGACGCGCCATGTGATCGACAAGGGCGGGCGTGTCGGCAAGCGGCTCGACTTCATGATGCAGGAACTCAACCGCGAGGCGAACACGCTCGGCTCGAAGGCGGCGGCCAAGGAGCTTGCCGATGCGTCGATGGCGCTTAAGCTTTTGATCGAGCAGATGCGCGAGCAAGTGCAAAACCTGGAGTAACGTGACATGACCGATTCTCATCGCGACGGCGCAGGCGCACACGCGCCCGCGCATACGCTGCATGCCAGGGTTTATCCCGGCAATCTATTCATGGTGGTCGCGCCGTCGGGCGCGGGCAAATCGACGCTCGTCAACGCGCTGCTGTCGAAGGATCCGGCGATCTGCCTGTCGATCTCGTACACGACGCGCAAGCCGCGCCCCGGCGAGCAGGATGGCCAGCATTATCATTTCACGACGGTCGAGGATTTCCGCGAGCGTCACGCGCGGCACGAATTTCTCGAAAGCGCGGAGGTGCACGGCAACTACTACGGCACGTCGCGCGTGTGGATCGAAGAGCAAATGAAAAGCGGTCACGACGTGCTGCTCGAAATCGATTGGCAAGGCGCGCAGCAGGTGAAGAAACAGTTCCGCAACGCGGTCGGCATTTTCATTTTGCCGCCGTCGCTTGCCGCGCTCGAAGAGCGGCTCAAGAAGCGCGGGCAGGACGAACCGAACGTGATCACGCGGCGCCTGCTTGCCGCGGGCAGCGAGATCGCGCACGCGGCCGAGGCCGAGTATGTCGTGATCAACGAGACCTTCGAGCATGCGCTTGCCGAGCTCGAATGCATCGTCGCCGCGACGCGCCTGCGCTTCGCGTCGCAATATGCACGGCACACCGAACTATTCGTCGAGCTCGGCATTCATTTGCCGCATGCCGAGTGACGGATCGAACGGCGCGCATAAGGTAGAATAAGCACCATATTCTGAAGGAACGACCCAACATGGCTCGCATTACCGTTGAAGACTGCCTGAAGCAGATTCCGAACCGCTTCGAACTGGCGCTTGCCGCCACTTATCGCGCGCGGCAGCTCGCGCAAGGCCATACGCCGAAGATCGAAAGCCGCGACAAACCCACGGTGGTCGCGTTGCGCGAGATCGCGGCCGGCCAGGTCGGCGTCGAAATGCTGAAGAAAGTGCCGGTTTAAGGCACGGCCGGATTTCGTCAACCATGTAATCCCCCGCGACGCGCGAACCCAGGAGGCGAAAATGAGCACCGCACCATCGTCCGCCTCCACCGAGGCCACTTCCAAAGCCACTGCGTCGTCGCCTGCACGTCAATATATCGACGCGGTTCTCGAGCAGTCGTTTCGCCATCTGTTCGGGCCGACCGCGACACCGGAGCAGCCGCGCAAGCACGGGGTCGTTTCGATCGCGAAACTGACCGCCGCGCTTGCCGACTACCTCAGCCCGGACGAAATCAAAGAGGTCAAGGCAGCGTTCCACTTCAGCGACGAAGCCCACCTCGGTCAATATCGCCAGAGCGGCGAGCCCTACATCACCCATCCTGTCGCCGTCGCGGAAATTTGCGCCGGCTGGAAGCTCGACGCGCAGGCGATCATGGCCGCGCTGCTGCACGACGTGATGGAGGATCAGGGTGTCACCAAAAGCGAACTTGCCGAGCGTTTCGGGCCCAAGGTCGCTGAGCTGGTCGACGGGTTGTCGAAGCTCGACAAAATGGAGTTCAGAAGCCGCGAGGAGGCGCAGGCGGAAAATTTCCGCAAGATGCTGCTCGCGATGGCGCGCGACGTGCGCGTGATTCTCGTGAAGCTCGCCGATCGCCTGCACAACATGCGCACGCTCGGCGCGGTGCCGATGGAGAAGCGCCGCCGCGTCGCGCGCGAGACACTCGATATCTACGCACCGATCGCACACCGCCTTGGCCTGAACAACACCTATCGCGAGCTGCAGGACATGAGCTTCGCGAATTTCAATCCGCATCGCTACGCGACGCTCGAGAAAGCCGTGAAGGCCGCGCGGGGCAACCGCCGCGAGGTGATCGGCAAGATTCTCGAATCCGCGCAACGCGCGATGGCCGAAGGCAAGATCGAAGCCGAAATCAACGGCCGGGAAAAGACGATCTACAGCATCTACCGGAAGATGCGCGACAAGCAACTGTCGTTCTCGCAGGTGCTCGATGTGTATGGCTTTCGGATCGTCGTCGAGCATCCGCTCGATTGCTACACGTGCATCGGCGTGCTGCATTCGCTCTATAAGCCCGTGCCGGGCAAGTTCAAGGACTACATCGCGATCCCGAAGGTCAACGGCTATCAATCGCTGCATACGACGCTGGTCGGCCCGTTCGGCGCGCCGATCGAATTCCAGGTGCGCACGCGCAAGATGCACGAGATTGCCGAGGCGGGAGTTGCCGCGCACTGGCTGTACAAGAACGGCGGCGCGGATCTGAACGACGTGCAAAAGCGCGCGCATCAGTGGCTGAAGTCACTGCTCGACATTCAGAGTGAAGCGGGCGATTCGAGCGAGTTCCTCGAGCACGTGAAGATCGATCTGTTCCCGGATGCGGTTTACGTGTTCACGCCGAAGTCGAAGATCATGGCGTTGCCGCGTGGCGCGACCGCGCTCGATTTCGCGTATTCGATCCATAGCGATCTCGGCAACCAGTGCGTTGCCGTGAAGATCAACAACGAATTGTTGCCGTTGCGTACCGAGCTGAAGAGCGGCGATATCGTTGAAGTCATCACCGCCCCCTATTCGAAGCCGAACCCCGCGTGGCTCGGCTTCGTGCGCACCGGCAAGGCGCGCTCGGCGATCCGGCACTATCTGAAGACGATGCGTCTGAACGAATCGGTGCAATTGGGCGAGCGCCTCGTCGATCAGAGCCTCAAGGGCTACGGCTTCACGCTGGCCGACGTGACGCCCGAGGTGTGGGAGAAACTCGTTCAGTGGACGGGTAACAAGAGCCGGCAGGAAATTTTCGCGGATATCGGCCTGGGCCGGCGCGTTGCCGCGGTGATGGCCAAGCGCATCGAGGTGCTGATGAGCGGCCGCGACGCCGACGACGACGGCTCGCGAGCCGAGCGCCAGGCGACGAATCATGCGCCTCCCGTGGTCATCACCGGCACCGAGGGAATGTCGGTGCAGTTGTCGGCGTGCTGCCGGCCGATCCCGGGCGACGACATCATGGGCTATATCGGCATTGGGCTCGGGATGGCGATTCATACGACTGCCTGCCGGGTCGCGCGCCGGATTCACCGGCGCGATCCGGGGCGTTGGATCGACGTTGCATGGGCGCCGCAGCCCGGACGCCTGTTCGATGTCGCGGTGAAGGTGCTTGTGAAAAACGCGAAGGGGATTTTCGCGCGCGTCGCAGCGGACATTACTTCGGCTGATGCGAACATCGTCCATATCGCGATGGACGACGATCAGACCCATGAATCAACTGTGCTGCGCTTCGTTATTCAGGTGAGCGATCGTGTGCATCTCGCCAACGTGATGCGCCGCGTGCGGACCAATCCTGACGTGATGCGGATGATGCGCGAGCGCTCGAATGATGACGCGGTGCATGCACGCCATGATGGCGGGATGCGAATCGATCGCGAGCGGCAGGACTATTGAGCGTGATCTGGCGCGGTGCCCACCCGATGGCGGGGCAGGGAGGCGCTAAATATCCGAGGCAGGCTGCAGCGCCGCTGTTGAAATCAACGGTGGGCAGACCTTTGCGTGGTGCATAAAAACAAAGGGCCTTCCCGGAGGAAGGCCCTTCAAAGATGGCGCGGCTGGCAGGATTCGAACCCACGACCCCTTGGTTCGTAGCCAAGTACTCTATCCAACTGAGCTACAGCCGCACGCAAAGCAGTACAACTACTTCGAATTGAAAGGGCCTTCCCGGGAGAAGGCCCTGAAAAAGTGGCGCGGCTGGCAGGATTCGAACCCACGACCCCTTGGTTCGTAGCCAAGTACTCTATCCAACTGAGCTACAGCCGCACGCAGAAGCGAAATTATAGCAAACTTCTTTAAAAAGGGAAGTGCCTGAACACAAATTATTGGATAGCGTGATGTGCGTGCTGGTTCGCGCCGCCGCTGTGCCGATCGTGTAACCTTGTCGAATTCTGGTGGATAGCCGTTGAGAGCATCATGAATAAGGCGTTTGTGAAGGAGTCCGACGGGGACGACGAGGATCTCGAACACGCGCAGGCGGCGATCCCGCCCGGCGCGAAGAACTACATCACGCCAGCCGGTCACCAGCGCTTGCGTGACGAACTGCTGCATTTGATCGACGATGAGCGGCCCGAAGTGGTGAAACTCGTGTCGTGGGCTGCGTCGAACGGGGATCGTTCGGAAAACGGTGATTACATATACGGCAAGCGGCGCTTGCGCGAGATCGATCGGCGGATCCGTTTCCTGACCAAGCGCCTTGATCTGGCAGAAGTCGTCGATGCGAGCCGGCAGGAAAGTACGGATCAGGTGTTCTTTGGCGCAACCGTCGATTACGCTACCGAGGACGGCGCCGAGCATACCGTGACGATCGTCGGCATCGACGAAGTCGATTTGGACCGTGGGCACGTGAGCTGGATTTCGCCTGTCGCGCGTGCGCTGCTCAAGGCGCGGGTCGGCGATACAGTGACGCTGATGACGCCGCTCGGTCCTCAGCCTATCGAAGTGCTCGACGTTCATTATCCCGCGCCGGGTGTCGCGTAGCCGCGCGGCGGTATTGCAATTCGCAGGCGAAAAAAAACGCCCCGGCCGGGGCGCTTTCGTCTGTGCCGAAACGCGCGGCCTAGAAGCGATGACGCAGCCCGGCGGTAACGACGACCTGCTTGTTGGTCGACGACGCGCCGCCCGCGCCGAGGACATAGGAGCCGATGTTCAGACCATCCTGGGTGATGCGCTGGTAGACGCCTTGCAGATACACATCGGTACGCTTCGACAGCGCATACGCCGTTTGCAGGTTGAACTGGTTCCAGCCCGGGTGACGGCCGTCGATATAGCCGGCCGTATACGTGTATGCGCCCGCGACCGTCCAAGCCGGCGTAATTGCGTAACGGGCATTCACTTCATAGTTGTTGAAGCGCAGGAACGTGCCGTTGAGCGCAATGCCGTTCGCCACGCCCGACTGGCCAGGGCTGATGAAAAGCGCCTTGTTGATCCGCGATTGCGTGAACACGAAGCCGGCCGTCGCCGGGCCATATGTATAGTTCAGGCCGCCGCCCCACACGCGTTGACGCTTGCCGACGAACGTGTAGTCGCCGGTTACGGCGCCCGCTTGGTTATTGATCGTCGGCGTCGTGTCGTTATTGAGTTGCAGATAGCCGGCGCCGACGTTGAAGCCGGCGTAGCTGTACGACACGCCCGCACTGAATGCGCGGTTGTTCGCGAACTGATTGCTGTTCGAGAAGCCGTACAGGCCGCCGAAGTGCAGGCCGTACCAGTCGGCGCTCGTGTATTTGATTGAATTATTGACCCGGAACGAATTGTTCAGGTTGTCGTTGTCGAACGGGTGAGCAAACTCGGTGCCGCCGAATTGCGTGCCCGTCAGCGACAGGGGAGCGACGTAATCAACGACGCTATCGTACTGGCGGCCGAGCGTAAGCGCGCCGTATTGCGTCTGCGACAGGCCGACGAATGCTTGACGGCCGAACTCGCGGCCATTTTGCTTCAGCGCGCCATTATTGATGCCGAAGCCGTTTTCCAATACGAAAATCGCCTTCAAGCCGCCGCCGAGATCCTCGGTTCCGCGCAGGCCCCAGCGGCTGCCGTTAACCGAGCCCGAGGTTTCCGACCAGGAGCTGTGGCCGCCTTGATTGTTCGTGTACGTGATGCCGGCATCGATCAGGCCATACAGCGTCACACTGCTTTGCGCGTGGGCGGCAGTGGCGAAGGCGCCGGAAAGAGCTGCAACGATAAGAGTCTTTTTCATTGGGTTTATCTCCGTCTAAAACAGGGCCGATGGCAGTCCAACCTGCTTTTCGAAGTTCCCGGCGATTGAGACGAGAAACAGAGCCGGGGAGGGCATGTTTCGAGCGTGCATCGATGCTCGTTATCAATCAATGCGGAGTGTAAGAGAATGTTGCTGAAATCCGATGGAATCAATTTAAGAAATATTATGTTTATGTTTTAGAAATAATTGGTAAGGGACCGGCAACCCTTACCCTATAAGGCTTTGCGGGGAGGTGGGAAAAATCTGACTACAATGAAATGTCTCGTGACGTTGCGTGATGGCGACAATCCACAGAGGTATGCGCACTGGCATCGCCGGCAACCGCTCATTATTGTCGCTTCGACAATAGAGGTTTGTCAGGACTATGACTAATAAAAGAGAGTCAAGTCGTTATACTGAAGATTCTGCTTACTTAAGCAGACTTTTTCGTTGACGGAAAAGATCTCCAAACCTTTGTCGGCGCGACTTCTGGTCGCGCTTTTTTTTTGCGCGCGCGATTATTGCTCGTAGCGGCGCCGGTGGCGGCGCTTGAGTGGTTGAGGGCCGGCGGCTTCGTGAGGCAGCGGCATCAGCGGTTGCGCCCAGTCTTCCATGATGTAATGACGCGCATCGAGCGGTGACGACAGCAAATTTTGCCAATGATCGCCGTGCCACGTTGCGTCGAATTCACTGGCGGGCGTCGCGGATGCTGCCGAAGTGCGTCCCGCTAGATTGCTGCGATGCACAATTCCAAGTCGATGTGCGAAGCGTTTGATACCGTTCAGCATGACGATCTCCTGCTGCTTCAATGCGCTGTCCAGCGTTGCAAAAGTTTTGGGTTGTCGCAACCCGGAAAAATACCGATCCGGCGTCGATTATCTCGTTCACGGTAGATTTTTCTTTTTTGAAATTAAATATGCCCGCTAATCCCGGTAATTGTGACAGGTGTTGTTGCGGCTTATTAATTTTCCGGTGCGAGTGTACCGATTCCAGTTGTATTTCCATCAAGCTGCATAAGGCGTCACTAAAAATTTTCTTGACTGCGTTGGATTTTTCAATTTATAAAAGCAGCACGCGGGCTCGCGTTGCTTCTGCCATGTCCATCAGGAGATTCAGGGAGCATCGGAGCCTTGTGTGACCGTATAAGGGCGTAGCCCGTGTGTTATTTAAATTTAGTGGGGAACTAGGAATATGGATACCGGTATCGTGAAATGGTTTAACGATGCTAAGGGCTTCGGCTTTATTACGTCGGACAATGGCGGCGAAGATTTGTTTGCCCATTTTTCCGAAATCAAGATGGAGGGCTTCAAAACGCTTAAAGAAAATCAGCGTGTATCTTTCGATGTGAAGACTGGTCCGAAAGGTAAGCAGGCTGCGAATATTCAGGCGCTTTGAACGCCTAAAAACCGAGGGCCGTGCAAGCCCCCGCCAAGGCGGGGGTTTTGATTTTTATGGCGAGTAGAATAGCGCTGTAAGCGCCGGGTCTTCGCCGGCGCGTACCCTAAAAACAGAAAGCGCGATCAGCCCGCCCCTATGACTGCCTTGCCGTTGCACACCCCCGCGATCGACATGCCTCTTGCATTCGTCGATCTCGAAACAACTGGCGGCTCGGCCGCCGAGCATCGAATCACCGAAATCGGCGTCGTCGAGGTAAGTGCGCAACGCGTGTCGACGTGGACGACGCTCGTCAATCCTCAGCAGCCCATTCCTCCATTCATTCAGCAACTCACCGGGATCAGCGACGATATGGTGCGCGATGCGCCTGCCTTTGCCGATATCGCGCCTGCGTTGTTCGAGCGGCTTGAGGGCAGGCTTTTCATTGCGCACAACGCAAGCTTCGACCGGAGTTTTTTGCGTGCCGAATTCGAGCGCGCGGGTTTTGCGTTCGATCCTGACGTGCTTTGTACGGTGCGGCTGTCGCGCGCGCTTTTCCCGCGCGAGCCCCGGCACGGGCTCGATGCGCTGATCGAGCGCCATGCGCTCACGCCGATGGGGCGGCATCGCGCGCTCGCGGATGCGGATCTCGTCTGGCAGTTCTGGCAGGAATTGCACAGCGTCGTGCCGCTCGAGCGTTTGCGGGAGCAGATTGCGCTGGCGACGCGCCATTTCCGGCTCGCGCATGGGCTGACGGATCAGCGCCTGGACGATGTGCCTGCGGGCTGCGGTGTCTATGCGCTATTCGGAGATGAGGACGCGCCGCTCTACGTGGGGCGCAGCGTCAGGCTACGGCAGCGGTTGCGTGCGCTGTTGACGGGCGAGCGCCGTTCGTCGAAGGAAATGCGGATCGCGCGGCAGGTCAGGCGGATCGAGTGGCGTGAAACGGGCGGCGAGCTTGGCGCGCTACTTGCCGAAGCCGAATGGATTGCGGCGCTCCAGCCGGCTTTCAACCGGCGGGCCGAGCGCGGCGCGCGCCACTCTAGCGCTGGCGCGCAGTGGCCGTTTGACGGTCCGGTCGCATTCGAGGAGCGCGGTGCGGTGGATTTTTTCCATGTGATCGATCGCTGGCGCTATGTCGGCGCGGCGCCGACGATCGATCAGGCCGCGGCGCTCGCGGCGCAGGCAAGCCGTCTGGAATCCGACGCGGGCGGGGCGTCTGCCGTTCGCCGCATTCTGCAGACGCATCTCGCGTGCGGGTTGCAACTGATTCCACTGGCGGGCTTCACCGGCGGCACTCAGCCGACAGCACTAGCGCTGCCTGCTGCACAGACGTGAGATAGCGCGATATCGAGTGCATTCTTCTGGTTGGAATCGTAGCGCGTTAGCGTTTTCCAATTCGTGACGCTGCGCGCGAGGCGTGACGGGCAATCCGGCGCATCGTGCAGCGGTGCGACGCGCGCAAGGGCGCTCAGTAGAGATTGCGTCAGCCGGTCGAGCTGCGGCCGCGTGCTGGTGGCCAGATCGGGGGCGGGCCCGGTTGGGCCGTGTGTTGCGCGCCAGTTCGCGAACAGCGCATTCTGCGCGGCTTTGCTCGCCGAGATCTGATCTTCGAAGAACGCGCGGGCGTAGGCAGGATCGACGCCGCTGCGCTGTGCCCGTTTTTCGACGTCGGCGAGGAGTGCCGCTTCACGCGGCGGGTCCGAGATCGGTTTCTTGTTGATCCATTTCCACTGTGCGACCGGCTCGGCGAGTGCGAGGCGCTGCGATACGAGCGCGACGAGATTCGTGAGCGGCGTGTCGTCGCCGTCCGCGAAGGCGATGCGGGGAGTGGCCGTCATGGCGAGGCTGAGCGCGGCGGCAGCAAGACTTGAGCGAAGCGATTGTTTCATGGCGACAAATGACGATGCCGGCCAGTCGGGCCGGTGACGGGAAATTCAGAAGAATAAGCGAAGATGCTGCGCAGTGATGCGGCGCAAGCGGGAGATCAGTGGGTGAAGCGAAAAGAGGAACGGCAAAAACCCGGACCGTTGGCGGAACCCGGGTTCGGAGTGGAGTGCCGAAGCGGCGACGCAAAGGCGCACACGAGAGCGCTCATCGATGGGTGACGGCTGCGATCGCTTGCCAGTGCGAATGTGAGATGAACAACGCGCTTATTTCGGCGCGCACATCTTGTGCTGCTCGTCAAAAAACGCGCGCACATGATCGGGCAACTCGGCGAGAAATTCGACGGCCACAGGTTCCGGGTCCGGGCTCATCACTTTCTCGGGCGGGGGAATGCGGGTCGGTCTCTCGTCCATGATTTTCTCCTTGGGATAAAACAATTATCGATCTCAAGCTCCGGTTCTTGCCAGTAATCAATCGTTAGATTTTGTCTTTGTTGCTTAAACGGTACACGCCGGAGCATGCGTGGGGATGGCTGCCGGATGCGTGCGTGGATCGGCTTGTTATACTGCGCGCCTCTTTGCCTTGGACTGCGAATGAAACGGTCGACGCGATGGATGAGCCTCGTTTGGCTGGCGCTGGTACTCAACGTACTGTCGCCCGTCATCGGCTATGCACGCGACGCAGCCATGGCTACCGCGGATGCGCCGTTTACGCTCGAATTGTGCAGTGCGGCGGGAGCAAAGCGCATCACGATCGCCGACGAAGGCGGCCGGGATGCATCGCAAGCGCATGCAGGCGCCGCGCATTGCGTCTACTGCCCGGGCTTTGCCGCGAACGTCGCGCTTGGCGCGAGCGCGCCTGCATTGCCGAGCTTCGTGCGCCGGTTCGTTTGCGATTGCCGCAGCGAGCAACGCACCGTTTTTTTGCGCCGCGGCATGCGCATCGCGCAGCCGCGTGCGCCGCCTGAATCCTCGTTGACCTGACCTTTCCCGCTCGTGTGCTGCGTCCGCGTGAGCGCTTTATTGCGCGCGCGGCGCCTGGTGCCGCCGTTTGGCCTCGTTCGTCGTGGCCGAGCGTGGCGCTTGCTCGCGCATGCAGCGCGTCGCCGACCTCGCTTTCAGGATTCGTTTCATCATGCTCAATGCCCTTGCCGCGCGCCGCGCGCGCAGGCAGCTCGCGGCCGCGTGCACTGCGTCGCTCGCGTGGCCCGCCGTCCACGCGGGGGCCAATGACGCCGCCGCCGTGGCTTCGTCGTCTGCTTCGCCGGCCGCCACCGCATCCGGCCTTCCGCCCGTTTCGCCGCGCCCGCCGAGCACTGTTGTGGCCACGGCGCCCGCGCGCACCCTCGACGTCGTCACCGTCACGGCGCGGCGGCCGGCGTTTGCCATTGACACGCCGGGCGTCGTTGAATCGCTCACGCGCGAGCGGATCGATTCGCACGTCAACGTGACGACCGAGGATGCGCTGAAATATGCGCCGAATCTAATGGTGCGCAGGCGCTATATCGGCGATCGCAATTCGGTGTTCGCCGGCCGCGATTTCAACGAGTTGCAGAGCGCGCGCGGGCTCGTCTACGCGGACGGCCTGCTGCTGTCGAATCTGCTCGGTTCGAGCTATTCGTATCCGCCGCGCTGGTCGCTGATCCAACCGGACGATATCGCGCGCGTCGACGTGCTCTATGGCCCGTTTTCCGCGCTGTATCCGGGCAACTCGGTTGGCTCGACCGTGCAGATTACGACGCGCAAGCCCGAACGGCTGGAGGCGTCGGTGTCGACGCAGTTCTTCACGCAGCGCTATCGCGACGATTACGGATATGCCGGCAGCTTCGGCGGCAACCATCAGACGGCGCGCATTGCCGATCGAGCCGGACGTTTTTGGTATGCGCTGTCGCTCGACCGGCTCGAGAATGACAGCCAGCCGATGCAGTACGCGAGCCCGAACGCCGCGTACAACCCGAAGCTCGGCGCGAGCGTGCCGGTGACGGGCGCTCGCGCCGACATCGATCCGAACGGCCGGCCGCGCACCATCGTCGGCGCGCAGACGATCGAGCGCACCGAGCAGATCAACGAGTTGCTGCGCCTGGGCTATGCGTTCACCGATCATGTCGACGCGACGCTTACGCTCGGTCATTGGGAGAATCACTTCCGGCAGCACGGCGACACGTTCTTGCGCGATGCGGCAGGCAATCCGGTGTACGGCGGCAACGTGTCGTTCGGCGGGCGCAACTCTACGGTGTCGCCCGCGGCGTTCGCTCCGCAAAGCGGCGATCAGGAGAACTGGCTGTATGGGCTTGGGCTCGACGCAAGGCTCGCATCGGGATGGAGGCTGTCGATGGTCGCATCTGGGTACGACGTGTCGCGCGACGTGTTGCGGGCGTCGTCGGGCGTCTCGCCGGCCGGCGCCGGCACGGTGTTCCACGGCGACGGCACGGGCTGGCGCACGGTCGATCTGCGCGCGGAATCGGCCGACGTGCGCGGGCACCGGCTGTCGTTCGGCTATCACTTCGACACGTACTTCCTGAGCAACGAGACCTACAACACGCCGGATTGGCAAAGCGCGGTGCCGACGGCGCTCGCCAGTCGCTATCGCGGCAACACGCGCACGCAGGCGCTGTACGCGCAGGACGCGTGGCGTTTCGCACCCGGCTGGCTGGCCACGCTCGGGTTGCGTTACGAGCGCTGGGATGCCTATGGCGGCGTGCTCGGCAATGCGAACTCGACGCTCGGCTATGCCGGCCGCAGCGCGAACGCGCTGTCGCCGAAGCTTGCGTTGCAATGGGCGCCCGCCGGTGCGTGGCGATTCAGGCTGTCATTCGCGACGGGCACGCGTTTTCCGACCGTCGCCGAACTGTTCCAGGGAACGATCTCGAATAACGCGATCGTCAACAACAACCCGAGCCTGCGGCCGGAAAAAGCGATCGATTGGGATTTCACCGCGGAGCGTGACGTCGGCGTGGGCATCGTGCGCGCGAGCGTGTTCCAGAGCGATCAGCGCAACGCCATCTATAGCCAGACGACGCTTGCCGGCGCGGCGACGTACACGAACATCTCGAACGTGGACCGCGTGCGCGTGCGCGGCGTCGAGCTGGCGTTTTCCGGACAGAACGTCGGGCTCAGGGGGCTCGACGTTGATGCAAACGTGTCGGCGACGAATGCGCAGATCCTTGCAGATGCGGCCAATGCTGCGTACGTGGGTGCACGCTGGCCGCGGATTCCGCGCATGCGTGCGAATCTGCTCGCGTCGTATCGCTTCGACGAGCACTGGATGACGAGTCTCGGCGTTCGCTATTCGGGGCGTCAGTTCAACACGCTCGACAACCGGGACGTGAATCCGAACGTGTACGGCGGCACGAGTTCATATGCGGTCGTCGATCTGAAAGCGCAATACCGGTTCGATCGGCACTGGCTTGCATCGTTCGGCATCGATAACGTGACGGACCGCCGCTACTACGTGTTTCATCCTTATCCGGAGCGGACGTTTTATGGAGAGCTGAAATGGGCGATCTGAAACGATGGGGGATGTTCGGCACGGCGTTTGCGCTCGCGTTCGGCGCGCACGCGCACGATATGCCGATGCCGGCAGCAGGGGCGGCATCGGCGGCCGAGCAGGCGTCCGCGCCTCGTGCAGCGCAGTCGGCGCATATGGCGATGCATGCCGCGAGCGCGAGCGCCATGCAAAAAACGCCGCTCGCGACCGGCGCCGCGTTCGATGCGCGTCATCGGTTGTGGGTTGCATGGGTCGATGGCGAGCATGTCCAGGTCGCGCATTCGGACGACGCCGGCCGCACGCTGTCCGCGCCCTCAAGCGTCAACGCGCTGCCGGAGCCGATCTACACGAGTGCAGAGAACCGGCCGAAACTCGCCGCAAGCCCGGACGGCCGCGCGATTTATGTGACATGGTCGATGCCGCTCGATGCGCCCTATACCGGCATGGTGCGTTTTTCGCGCTCGCTCGACGGTGGCGCGACTTGGTCGGTGCCGCTTACCGTCCACCGCGACCGGCAGGCGATCACGCATCGTTTCGATATGCTGACGGTCGATTCGCAAGGGCGCATCTTCGTTGCGTGGATCGACAAGCGCGACCGGGTGGCGGCGCAGCGGGCAGGGCTGCCGTATGACGGCGCGGCCGTCTACTACGCGGTGTCGAGTGACGGCGGCGCGACATTCGAGCCGGAACGCAAGGTGATGGATCACACGTGCGAATGCTGTCGAATCGCGATGACGGTCGATTCGCACGGGCGCGTGCAGGCCGTTTGGCGCAGCGTGTTCCCAGGCCAGATCCGCGATCACGCGCTTGCGGCGTTGCCTGCGCTCGCGGATCACGCCGTCGAACCGGTACGCGCGACGTTCTCGAAGTGGCATGTCGAGGCGTGTCCGGAGCATGGGCCCGCGCTTGCAGTTACGCCGGACGACGTGCGGCATCTGGCGTGGTTCGGCGTCGTCGACGGCCGCGCCGGCGTGTTTTATTCGCGGCTCGATGCGAAAGGCGTGCCGGTCGGCGCGCCTTTCGCATTCGCAGACGATCCTGCAGCGCCGGGCGAACAGGCTTCGCATGCAGCGCTCGTCGCGCGGCGCGATACGCTATGGCTCGCATGGAAAGCGCTCGACGGCGACACGATGCGTATCAAGCTACGCCGCTCCGACGACGGCGGCGCACATTGGAGCGCGCCGCGCACGCTGGCTCAAACCGCCGGCGCGAGCGACAACCCGCAGCTTCTGCTCGATCACGGGCGTGTCTATTTGTCATGGCGCACGCGCAACGACGGCTATCGCGTGATCGCTGTGGAGGAGCAACGATGAGGCGCGCGACCATCGTATCAATGGCGCTCATCGCATGGTGCATTGCATATGCGAGCGTGGCAGCCGAACCGCCGCCGCGCCCGGTCTCGCCGTCTCGGCCGTGGCCGCTGCGGGTGCCGGACGTCGGGCCGCTTTATGCAAGCGGGCGCGGCGCGCCGCTCGTCGTCGAAGTTTGGTCGCTCGATTGCGGATATTGCCGGGAAAACGTCGCGCATCTCGTCGAATGGCGGCGCGCACATCCGCACGTGCGAATCGCGCTCGTTGCACTCGATCCGCTCGAAGAGGTGGCGTCGCAGTTGGAACGGGCACTGGCGCAGATGCAATTGCCGGCCGACGTATTGCAATACGGAAATGCGGAACCGATGCCGGAGCGTTTGCGCGTGGCGCTCGATCCCGATTGGCGGGGCGAATTGCCGCGAACGCTATGGATCGGTGCGAACGGCGCGCGACGGGCGAAGAGCGGGCTGCTCGCGCCAGCGGTGCTCGACGGCTGGTTGCGGGATACGCACTGATTTATTTGCTGCGTTGCGCTCGGCGCAGGCCGCTCGGCTGACGCCGGCAAACGGCGCGGGGCCGAGCGTATGCGGAGAGTGCCGCCGCCGCGGTGAGGGCAACGATAACGAAGGGCCGGCCCGCGCGGACGCGGGCCGGATTACAGCGAAGGGAGGATCAGGCGCCCCGTTTGAACAGCCGGATGACGAACAGCAGGATCACGGCGCCAATGACGGCGACGATGATCGAACCGATTAGGCCGCCGCCCAAGCTGATGCCAAGCAAACCAGCCAGCCAGCCGCCGATGACGGCGCCGACGATACCGACGATGATATCGACGATCAGGCCAAAGCCGCCGCCCTTGACGAGCAATCCGGCGAGCCAGCCGGCAATCGCGCCGATGATGAGCCACGCAATCAAGCCATGTGCTGCCATAGTGGTCCTCTCCTTTGGTGAGTACTCCAAGTGAAACGACACGGGGCACCCCGCTGGATGACTCGGCGTGGGCGCGCCGCGCTGTCCCGCAATGTACTTCAATAGGCGGGTCAGGATCGTTAAGTAATGTTATGCGGCCCGAGTCCGATTTGCCAGGGGGTTTTGTGGCCAAGCGCACGTATTTCTTTTTGTAAATAATTGAAAGTTTCCATTTACCATTCTTTGCAAGCAGTGCGAAGCTTGTTGCCGGCGGCCGGCATTAAAGGCGGCGGGAGTAGCGGCCGGCAGGCGGCTAAATTATCATGGGACGCCTGCTACGAATCTGGGGTATGGTCGCAGTCATGCCAGCCGAGGCGATCATCACAGATCCGAGGCGAGCCGGTTTGAGGTGCTTGCCCGGTCCGTCGAATTCAACGATCCACATGAAAAAAACAATGCTGAATCCGTTTGTCCGTATCGGGCCCGCCTGTGTGCTGGTTGTTCCGCTCGAAGGCTGCGCTGCGCGTGGCGCGCCGTCATTTGCGCTGTTCGGCGCGTATTTTCCACTTTGGCTGGTCAGCGCACTCATCGGGGTCGCGGGTGCGATCGTCGCGCACCGGGTGTTCGTCTCGACCGGCTGGGCCCAGACGGTGCCGTTTCAACTCTCCGTGTGTACCGCGATCGGATTTGTGATCGCCGTGCTTGTCTGGTTGATCGGTTCGGGGCAACTGTCATGAAGCTTGCAGGTGTTCGCAAAAGCGTGCCGAAAGGCCGCCTGATCGCGCTTGCGATCGTCGCGCTCGGCATTGCCGCCATCTGGTACGCATACGAGCGCAGCGTGCGCTATCCGTCGACCGATGCCGCGACGATCGACGCAGATGTCGTGCACGTCGCGACGCCCGTGAGCGGGCGGATCGTCCGGCTCGCCGTGCACGAGAACCAGCGGGTCTCGAAAGGCGATCTGTTGTTCGAGATCGATCCGGTGCCGTACCGGCTTTCGGTCGCGCAGGCGCAGGCCGACGTCGAGCTTGCGCGCGCGTCGCTCGATTCGCGGCACAAGGCGATCATCGGCGAAACCTCGAATGCGGCGGTTGCGGCCGAGCAGGTCAAGCGCGCAGCGCATCATTACGAACTCTCCACGCGCACCGTCGAGCGGCTCGCGCCGCTGGCCGCGCAAGGGTACGTGCCAACGCAGCAGTTCGATCAGGCGCAGGTGTCGCAGCGCGATGCGGCGGTGTCGCTGAAGCAGGCGCAGGAGCAACAGCGTGCGTCGTCGCGCACGATCGGTGACGACGCCGACGCGGTGGCGACGCTGCACGCGCGCGAGGCCGCGCTCGCGCGTGCGCAGCATGCGCTCGACGATACGGTGGTGCGCGCGCCGCACGACGGCTACGTGACCGGGTTGTCGATCCTGGCGGGCGAGACGGTCGGGCCGAACCAGTCTATCTTCACGCTGGTCGATGCGAGCGAATGGTTCGCCGTCGGCAATTTCCGCGAGACCGCGTTGTCGCGGATCGCGCTCGGCGATTGTGCGACGGTTTATTCGATGATCGACCGCAGCCGCGCCATTCGCGGCCACGTGGTGGGGATCGGCGCGGGCGTCTCGGACCCCGGCCGCGTGGATTTGCCGCGCGCATTGCCGATCGTCGAGCGCTCGGTGAATTGGGTGCGTGTCGAGCAGCGTTTTCCGGTTCGCGTGAAGCTCGACGAGCCCGACGAAAAGCTGGTGCGCGTGGGCGCGAGCGCGATCATCGAGATCCGGCATGGTTCAGCTTGCCGCTGACGTCGCGGCGCCTCGCCCGCGCGAGATTTTGCGGCTGCTCGCGCCGTTTGCGGGGCGCGCGGCCATGGCGTCGCGCGTTGCGCTGATCTGCGCGCTGACGGTGCTCGTCACGAGCCTGTACGGCACGCCAGAGGCGGCGATCTCGGCCTACGTGGTGTTCTTCATGATCAAGCCGGACCGCGTGTCGAGCGTGCTGACGACGGTGGCGATGGTGCTGCTCATCACGATCGTGATCGGGCTCGTGATTGCCGTCGCGATTTTTTGCGTCGACTCGCCGGTGCTGCGCGTCGCGTGCATGGTCGCGCTTTCGATCGGATTCCTCTATTTGACCTCGGCGAGCAAGCTACGTCCGGTCGGCGCGATTCTCGCGATGATCGTAGGCTACGGGCTCGACAAGTTGGGCATGGTTCCGTTCGGCGAGGTCGCGACGCGTGCGCTGTTGTATGCATGGCTGATGGTCGCGATTGCGGCCGGCATGTCGCTCGTCGTCAATCTGCTGCTCGCGCCTTCGCCTCGGCGCTTGGCATCTGTGCAACTCGCGCGGCGACTGCGGCTTGCGGGCGGACGGTTGCGCGGCAACGATGCCGGGGCGGGCCGCGCCGAATTCGACGCGTGCTTGCGCGGCGGCGATCAGCAACTGGCGACGTGGCTCAAGCTGTCGAAGCTCGAAGGCTCGTCGACGCTTGCCGATGTCGCGGCGTTGCAGCATGCGGTTGCGGCGAGCACGGCGATTCTGATCGCGGCCGATCTTGCGGATCGCGAGCCGCATGCGAGGCTGCCGGAGTCGTTCGCCGCGCCGCTTGCGGCGACGCTCGACGAGATGGCCGCGATGCTCGAGCAAGGCGGCTATCCTGTCGATATTCAACTGGCGTTGCCTGATGTTGATGGATTGCCGCCGCTTGCGCGCATCGTTGCGACGGATCTGCATGCGGCGATCACCGGCTTTGCCGTTGCTGATGCGCTGCCGGCCGCGCAGCGCGGGGCGGCGGGCGGCGCCGCGCCCGAAGCGGCGCCGGAGCCAAAACCGCAGGCGAAGTTAGAGCCGCAGTCGGAACCGCAGTCGAAACCGGCGCCCGCCGCCGGCCGCAAAGGCGGCTTCTTCCTGCCCGATGCGCGTACCAACCCCGATCACATCCGCTATGCGCTGAAGACCACCGCCGCGGCGATGTTCTGCTATCTGCTGTACTCGCAGCTCGACTGGCCGGGCATTCATACATGCTTCATCACGTGCTACATGGTGTCGCTCGGCACGACGGCCGAGACGGTCGAGAAGCTGACGCTGCGGAT
Source organism: Burkholderia sp. TSV86 (assembly GCF_001522865.1). Classification (GTDB taxonomy): domain Bacteria; phylum Pseudomonadota; class Gammaproteobacteria; order Burkholderiales; family Burkholderiaceae; genus Burkholderia. The sequence continues at coordinate 81,634 of NZ_LOWB01000039.1, forward strand.
CGCGGGCTGTATGGTTGGCGCGTTGCTTGGCACCGCCGCGCTCGTGTTCGTCGTGCCGTCGCTCACTTCGATCGGTGAGCTGATGGCGCTCGTGTTCGCGGGCGCGTGGCTGTCCGCGTGGGTGGCGTTCGGCTCGCCGCGTATCGGATATGCGGGTTTTCAGATTGCGTTCGCGTTTTTCCTTTGCGTGATCCAGGGCGCGGGGCCGGGCTTCGATCTGACGCTCGCGCGTGACCGCACGATCGGGATTCTGCTCGGCAACGTGGTGGTTTATCTGGTGTTCACGCGTGTATGGCCGGTTAGCATCGCCAAGCAAGTGGATGCGGCGCTTGCGGCACTCGTCGAGCAGTGGCGGCGGCTCGCGCGCGTCGCCGAACCCGCGCAGCGGCGCACATTGGCGGCCGACGCGCTCGCGCGCGGCGGCGCGCTCGCGCAGAACCTGGGTTTGATGCACTACGAGCCGGCGTGGGTGCGGCCCGCGCCCGGATGGATAGCCGAGCGCCGGCGCAGGCTCATGGAGCTGGCTGCGCTCGAGGGGCCGGCATTCCTGCTGGCCGAGCGCTCGCGGGGCGACGCCACGCTCGATGCGCGGCTGCTGCGCCTGTCGCAGGAGGTGGCGCGGCAGCAGGCGGATGCGCGCGCGGGCAGCGAGGCGCGCACGCTCGACGGCGCACCGTTACCTGACGCGATGTTCAGCTCATCGCCGGAGCGCGGCGCGCATATGGCCGGCCGCATGCCGCCGCAGACCATTGCGCAACCCGGTGGCGGCACGCGCGCCGCCGCCGACATGCTGCCGCCGAGCGTCATCGCGCAACCCACGAAAGACGATGCGGGTGCAGTCGGCGGCCGGCGCGACGCCGATGCGGCAGGACGCCCGATCCAGCCGCCGGACGCCGTGCCGGCGCCATCCACCGCGCATCCGGCGCAACCTATGCGCGAACCCGTCATGGCCGATGCGTCGCGCGATGCATTGCTGAATCTGATCGACGCGCGGCTCGCGGCCATTGCCGCAGACGCGGGTCAAGCCGCACCGAAGGAGTCCATCGCCCATGCGCCTGCCTGAAGCGCCAACCTTGTCGTTCGTCGCGGCTGTCGTCGCGGCCGCTGCCGGATTGGCCGGTTGCGCGACGTCGTCAATCGATCTCGCGCCGCAGGCGGCCGATCGCCCATGGCTGCCGCAGACGACGCCCGCCGGCCAGATCGTGCCGGCGCCGCAAAAAGCCGTGCCGGATACCGGGCGCCACGATTACACGCTGCCTGCGAACCACGCGCTCGGGAGCGTCGCACCGGCGAGCGAACTCGATCCGGCGCGTGCCTACACGTTGCCCGATCTGATAGATCTCGCCGAATCGGCGAATCCGCTAACCCGCATCGCGTGGAACGACGCACGCAATGCGGCGCTCGCGGTGGGAATCGCGAAGAGCGCGTATTTGCCGCAGTTGTCGGTGGCCGCGATGGGGCGTTATCTGAGCGGCCATAGCTCGTCGTCGACCGAGCTAGGCGATTCCGGCGTCGACGCGACGTCGCGCAGCGCGGTGTCCGCGCTGTCGTTGCAATGGCTGCTGTTCGACTTCGGCGGGCGCGCGGCGCGCGTCGAGGCCGCCAAGCAAGGCTCGATCGTCGCGAATATCGCGTTCACCGCGCTTCATCAGCAGGTGATCCACGATGTCACCGTGGCGTACTACCGGTATCAGGCCGCGCACGCGCGCGTGCGCTCCGCGCGGCAGGCGCTCGACAATGCCGATGCGATCGTCGCGGCCGCGCGCGCGCGATTCAAGCAGGGTACCGGCACGGTGGTCGAAGTGGCGCAGGCGACGCAGAACCGCGCGCAGGCGAACCTCGCGTTCGTTGAGGCGCAGGGCGCCGATAGCGATGCTTATCTGAGCGTCGTGTCCGCGCTCGGCATCTCGCCGCTGTCGAAGCCCACGCTCGCGGAGCTGCCAGTGCAGCCGCTGTCGCCCGCGTTGCACACGTCGGTCGACGAGATCGTGTCGTCCGCGATCGCGCGCCGCCCCGACGTGCTGAGCACCTACGCGGCCGAGAAGGCGAGGGACGCGAAGATTCGGGCGGCGCAAGCCGAGTTCATGCCGAAGGTGTTCATGTCGGCGTCGGCGTCGTACAACGCGAGCCGCTCGGCAATCACCGCGCTGCCTGCAATCGGTCAGCAGGCGCCGACCGTCAATCTGAACGGCAGCCGCTACGGCGGCAGCGTGTTCATCGGTGTGTCGATTCCACTGTACGACGGCGGGTTGCGCTCGGCCGTGCTAATGCAGGCGCGCAACGACGCGCAGAGTGCGCGGGCCCGGCTCGAGCGCACGAAGGAAGAGGCGGTGCGTCAGATCGTAGCCGCGCAAAACGCGTTGCAGACGAGCTTGGCCTCGCACGAGGCGGCGAAGGCGCTCGTCGACGCGGCGCGCACCAGCTACGACGCGGCGCTCACCGCGTATCGCAACGGGGTCGGCTCGATCACCGACGCCACGCTCGCGCAAAGCCAGTTGCTCGTCGCGACGAATGCGTATGTCGACAGCTATAGCGGCGCGTTGTCGGCGGCCGCGGCGCTGGCGCTCGCGACCGGGACGATCGGAGCGGCGCAGTAGCGCGGCGGCCCGCGTGGGAGGGCGACGAGGGCGGCGCGTTATTTATAGTTGAACGCGCCGGGATGATTTTCCAAGCTGCCCGTCAGCTGCGCATAGAGAATCGTTTTGCCGTCGATCGATTCGTTGCCGCCGCCGATATTGAGCCATGTCAGGCGCTCGGTGCCGGCTCTCGGGCCGACCACGGAAAGCACGCCGTACATCACTTTGTTCTGCGGATCGTAAAGGATGGCGATGCTCTCTGAGCCGCAATCGTGCGGTTTGCACGCGCCCATGACGTAGACGTCGTGCCCTTCGAACGACACGGTATGCGCGGGCGATTCGGTGCCGCCTTTCGTTACCCATGCCGGCAGCGCGCGGCCTTTGCGCATCGCGTCGATAGCGGACTTCGCGGCGCGATCATGGAAGATCGCGCTCAATGACCATTGTTTGGCGTTGGCGGAGGTATCGGCCCATGTGGCCGGAGCGATGAACGACGCGATGACCGCGGCGGCCGGCAACATTCTGATTCGCATGTCTGTATGTGCTCATCGAGTGTGTAAGGGCCTTGTTGGTGGCGGGAATCGCGTCAAAGTTCCGGTTCTGATGGCGGCACTCGGGATGGCGCCCGGCGGGCAGTGAGATTGTCCGCTGCCTGGCGATGAGCGAGCGTTGCTGTGGCAGCTGCGGGCAAACGGCGGGAGCCGGGCAGCGCGATGGACGGGTCGGCCGCGAACCGGCTTGTCCGATCACACGATGGCCTGGCAGACTCTGAAAAGAGAAAGGGGTTACAGGCAAAGCGCTGTAACCCCTTGATTCTGTATGGTGCCGGAGATAGGAGTCGAACCTACGACCTTCGCATTACGAATGCTCGTATGAAATGACTATGCGTTACAAAACAACGGTTTGAATCGCCCCGGGTTCATCGGAGACCGATTTGTTTGAGTCAGGCCGCCTTGGCGACGTCCTCAAACTGCCGATAGT
>NZ_LOWB01000040.1 GCF_001522865.1 Burkholderia sp. TSV86
TCTCAAGGCCACCATCGAATTCGCGCTGCGGCACCCCGAAGTCAAGGACGAGTTCGCCGCTTATCTGCGCGAGCGCGACGCAAGCCCGCTGTAATTTTCATTCTGAATCGCGTGCGGCAAGGCGGGCATTGCACCGCCGAGCCGCACGCCGAGTCACGGCGCCTGGTTTCCGCCCGGATCGCGCTGAGCGCTTAGCTCCCGCGCTTAGTGTGCATCGACGGGTTTCACCGACACCACGCCCAGCACCTTACCCTGATCGTCCTGCTTGGTTTTGACGAGCCAGCCGCCGCCGGCGAACGGCAGTTGCGCGAGCGCGCTTTGCACGAGCGCGGGCGCGGCTTGCAACGCGTCGGCCTGACGATCCTGAACAATCGCCGACACACGGTACGCTTCATTCCCCGTCGCGCGTTCGACGAAACGCAGCGTCAGCATGTGCCGGTAGACCGTTCCGAACAAGCCGAACGGCGCCGGCCCGTCGACGGCGATACACGCCGGCTGCTGCTCGCCGCCGCAGCCCGCCTGCGCCAGCGCAACCGATGCCGGCTGCGTCGCATACGCCACCGTTAGGCGATAACGGGCCTGCGCGGCGCCTTCCTCGGCAAACCCGCGCCGAGCCAGCTCGCTGCGCACGAGCGCCTCCACGCGCCGATAATCCGCATTGTCGGCCTGGGCGCTCGTCTGCACGAAATCATAGGTTTGCGCGCCCGCGAGCGCCCCCGACGCACTAACACCGGTCGTGACCGACGCGCAGCCGGACAGCAATGCAACCGCCAGTCCCGCCCCCGTCCACAAGATCTTCATAAGTTCTCCCATACTCGCGGATTGCCCCGCCATTTCTCGCGACCGCTGGCCCCATGCGCGCCGCTTGCACAACTCCGCTTGCCGAACATCCCCCATCATGCCGACGGTTCGTCGAGCGTCGGCAACGATACGGTGATCTCGGTACCCACGCCAGGAGTGCTGTCCACGCCGACGCTACCGCCGTGCCGCACGATCACGGTCTTGACGAATGCCATGCCAAGCCCCGCGCCGGCGACCTCCGGCCGCTCGTTCGCATGAAAGCGCTTGAAGCGCTCGAACAGATACTGCTGATCCTCGAGCGGAATGCCGTATCCCTGATCGCGGATCGCGCAGTGCATCCGCTTGGCCATCGGTTCGACTGATAGCGTACACGTGATCACGGTATCCGTCGGACTATATTTGACCGCATTGTTCAGCAAGTTGACGAGCGCGCGTGTCATCAGCGAACGGTCGGCGCCGATCCAGCACGGCGCGGTGCCGATCGACGTGTCGATGCGTATGCGCTTCGCCTGCGCCTGCGGCCAGACTTCGTCGCTCGCGTCGATCAGCAGGTCCGCAAAGCTCACGACCTCGAGCTGATAGGTTTGCGACTCGGCGCGCGCGAGCTGCACGAATTCGTCGGCCAGCATCAGCGCGCGCTGCGCATATCGCTCGATCCGCGCGAGCAGCCCGCGCATATGCTCGGACTCCGCGCGCGGCCGCTCGATCTCGACGAGAGCGAGAATCGACGACTGCGGCGAGCGCATGTCGTGCGACAGCAGGTGCAGCGCCTCCTCGCGCTGCCGCTCGGCCGCATGCAGCGCGGTCACGTCGACGAGGCTCGCGATCCAGCCCGTCACTCTGCCCTGAGCGTTGGTGCACGGCGCGTAGCGTAGCAGATGATCAAGCCCTTCGCGATCACGAACCTCGACGCCGCGCTCCATCACGTCGTTGCGGCTGTCGCGCGTCGGGTCGAGCGCGGCGGGCCAGCGCTCGCGAATCGCGACATCGGACTCGGCCTGGCCGTCGACCGTCTTCATGAACGAAAGCTCACCGAAAGCCGAACGCAACGGCCGCCCTTCCGGCGCCGGCACGTTCAGCCGCCCGCAATAGCGCTTGGCCGCATGGTTGGCGATCAGCACGACGCCTTCCAGATCGGTGACGACGACAGGCTCCGGCATGCTGTCGAGGCTGTCCCACACAAAGCGCTTCATGTCCTGCACGCGCTGCGCCGCCTGCGCCATCAGCGCCATCTGCCGCTCGAGCACGTCGCCGCCGAATTCGTTGCGATCGCGCGGCGCCTCGGGCAACAGATGCGGCTCGTCCGCAAGCCGCTGCAGCTCATAGCGCAGATACGACATCGTCATTTCGAGCCGCCGCCAATTCCAAATCGGATAGGCCGCGATCAGACCGAAGATCGCCGGCGCAGGCGACAGCCACAGCCGCGCGTAGTAAAGAAGCGCCGCGCTCGATACGACCGCGAACAGCGCGAGACTCAGCGTGAGCAGCAGCGAGCGCCACGGCGACAACATCAGGAAACCCGCGAGCAGCACGACGAGCGGCAGCAGCGACGCGGCGAAGATCACCCAGCCCGAGGCGGGCGAGATCGCGCGATCGTTCATCAGCATGTCGAGCGCGCTGGTATGGATGTAGACGCCGGGCAGCGGGCCGAATTCGCCCGAGATCGGCGTCGCGAACCGGTCGCCGAGCCCCGACGCCGTCATGCCGATGATCACGACCTTACCGCGCAGCTGTTCCGCGTTGACGTTGCCCGAGAGCACGTCGACGAACGACACGCTCGGATAGGTCGCCGTCGCAAGGCCGAACGGAATCAGATAGCGGTCTTCGCCTGTCGCGTGCTCGGCAAGCTCGCGCATCCGGTGCGCGATCGGCCTCGGGTGCGCAAGCTTGAGCCGGCCATCCGCGACAGCGCGAAACACGGACATCGACAGCAGCGGCCAGCCCTGCCGGCCGTCGCTCTCGAACGGCGCGATGCTGCGCACGATTCCGTCCGGATCGACTTCGACGTTGATGTGCCCCGTTCCCGCGATGCTCTGCGCGATCGACGGCACAGGCGGATCGACCGCGCGCGTGCCGTCGGGCATCTCCTCGTGCAGCAGCACCGGCACGAATGTCGGCACGAGGCCGAGAGACTGCGCAAACGCTCTATCGTCGGGAGACGGATCGCTGAACAGCACGTCGTAGACGACCGCAGCGGGCTTCGCCTTCGCGATCGCGGCGATGAATTCGGCCTGGATGTTGCGCGGCCATGGCCAGCGTCCAAGCAGGTTGATGCTGCGGTTGTCGATCTCGACGATCACGAGATTGGGGTCGATCGGCAGCTTGCGCAGCGTCAGCAGGCGATCGTAGATGATCCGGTCGACGCTCGACGTCGTGCGCCCCATCACGCCCACGAGTATCACCGCGACTCCGAGGCAGCCGATCGCGATCCATTCGACGAGGAAGCGGCGGCCCAGCAGCCGCCGCCGTTGCGTGCGGTCGAATCTCATCCGCCGCCCATCAGCGCGCGACCGTAAACGAGTTGACCGCGCCGGCCTTTTCGTAGAAACGGCCGCCCTCGAACCGCTCCGCGATCACTGCCCAGTAATATTCGCCCGGCTTCAGATTCGATACGACGATGCGCCCGCCCTTCAGATCGACCTGATCGACGATCGGATTGCTCAGATCCTTCGACGACGACAGCACAAAGCGGAAACGCGTCGCATCGCCCTTGTCGCTTTCCGTCGTGGACCAGCGGAACGCATAGCCGCCGTTGTCGCTCGGCGCGGCCGACGCGTCGATGCCGAAGCGGCGCCGCTCGAACGCGTAGATGCGCGGCACGCCCTCGAGGCCGTGCGAATCGAGCGCCGACACACGCACGAAATAGGTGCCGTCCGGCACGTCGTCGAACGTCGCGCGCGGCGAGCTCACGCGAACTTCCTTGAAGAGGTCGTAAAGGCTCGCGTCGCGGCCGATTTGCACGTGATAGGCGCTCGCGCCGTCGAGCGGCGCAAGCGCGAACGCGACATCCGGCTCGTCCTGCACTTTCGCCGGATCGACGAGCGTCGGCGCGGCAAGCAGCGCGATCGGCGCGCCCACGTCGCCCGTCGAACTCGCCACGCTGCCGTAGTTCGCGTGAACGAGCATCAGGTCGTCAGCGGCGCGCTTCGCATCCGGCGCGACGCCGACCGTGCCGTCCAGCACTTCGACCGTCGTCGTCGCCTTGCCGTCCTTGTTGTAATTCACGCGAAAGTGCGTGCCGCGCACGCCGGCCACGACCGACGGCGAGCGGATCTGGAAGCGGTCGTCCTTTTTCTTCAGGTGGGTGACGTCGCTGTCGACCGAACCGCGCTTTAGGTCGATCACGCGTTCGAGCGTGCCCGTGAGCACCGTGCGGCGCAGCGTCGACAAGTCGATTTGGCTGTCCGGCGGCAAGCTCAGGTGCGTGCCGTCCGCGAGTTCGAGCGTGACGAAGCCGTTCGCGCCCGTGCGCAGGCGATCGCCTTCGGTCAGGGTCGTGTCGACCGACGCGGGCACGAACTGGTCGTCACCGCGTGACGCGCTCTCGACCGGCCCGTGCGCGAAGACCACGCGCGCGGACAGCCGCTCCTTGCGCAGCCGCGACGCGGGCAGCTTCAGCGCGATGCCCGGCAGCAAATGCTTGGGCACCGGCACGTCGTTCAACTGCGCGACGAGCGGCCAGTCCCCAGGCCCTTGCAGATAGCGGGTGGCGACGTCGTACAGCGTATCGCCTTCGCGCGTCGTGTATTCGACGACCGGCGTCGCCGCGGCCGCGCGCTTGGGCGACTGCGCGACCGATAGCTGCGGATACGCGGCGAACGCCAGCACGGCGGCGCCGCACGCAGTCAGCGCAAGTTTCGTTACCCGAGTCACCCGAATGCCCGCCGTCACTCCGCCTCCCCTAGTGCGATGCGCTCGAGCCGATAGCCATAGCCGTAAATCGGCGCGAGACGGTAGCCGTTTTCCGGACGCAGGCCGAGCTTCGTGCGCAGCATCGAGATGTGCGTGTCCATGGTCCGCGACGGAATGTCGGTTGCCTGCTTCCAGACGAGATCGAGAATGTGCGCGCGCGACAATGGCCGGTCCAGATGCTGGAACAGCAGCAGCGCGAGCTCGAATTCCTTTTGCGTCAGGCTCACCGGTTTATCGTCGACGTATGCCTGCTTCAGGTTGACGTCGAACTTGTAATTGTCGAATTCGCGAACCGACGACTCGGAATTGACGGGATACGCGCGCCGCAGCAGCGAACCGATGCGCGCGCGCAGAATCGGACCCGACACGGGCTTGACGACGTAGTCGTCGGCGCCGGCGTTCAGAATCTGCGTGATGCCCGCCTCGTCGTCGCGGCTCGTCATGAAAATGATCGGCAGCCGATGTTCGACCTGGCTCTCCCGCACCCACTTCAACACTTCCTCGCCGGACATGTCGGGCACGTTCCAGTCGAGCACCAGCAGATCGAACGTCTCCCGCTGCAGACGCTTCTTCAGCGCCTTGCCTTCCCTGAACGCGTAGCAGGTGTGACCCGCGGCCGTCAGTGTCTGACTGACGAAATCCGTTTGGGCTTGATCGTCATCCAATACAGCAATTCTCATAGCACCCCGCAAAACGAAATCCATTCAGCCTCTCACACGCGGCGCCGCACAGCAATGGCCGGGCGCTGATTCAGCCCCCGCCCCGTCATCCGCCGCTATCGGCCAAATGGTGATGGTGTTGTCCGTTCGACTAGCCCGCAAACCGCTATTTTATGTGATAGACAGCGCGATATCTCAAAAACAGGGGACGCAAGACCTACGTTTTCACGATAGTAGTATGAAAACGCCATGGAGATCGCCAAGAAACCGGCTTGAATCGCAGCTTTGTTACCGGGGCCACAACTCCAACGGCCGGCTGCCGCAGCCCAAACCGGCATCGCACAAGCAAGCCGTTGCATTCAAGCTTACAGAACGGAATCGGGCTCGGCCACCTTCCGCGCCGACGGATGCATCCGTTGCAGCGCATCATGCAGCCGACCGCGCACGTGCTCCCACGCGGCACGCGCATAATCGGGTTGATCGGCCGCCCATGCATGCGCGAGATCAAACACGCGCTCGACCGTGGCCGCGCAACGTGTGAGTTCGGGCTCGGGGCTGCCAAGCGCCTCCCGTATCCATTCGGCGAGCCATGGCATGTCGCTCGCGCTGGAATCCGCATAAGCCTCGAGCGCGGCCCGCGCATGACGATCCTGTGCGGAGTCCAGTTCGACGCGCTGCACGTTCGTTCGATGCCGCATCTTGCCATTCGGCTCGAACGGTATTCGAATCGCTCCCGATCTGAACAGCATCGCATCCCCCCGTTGGTCGTCAACGACACGCACCGGGCATGCCGGCCCGCGGCCACCCATCTTGCACGGCCTTTGCGCAGGCGATCCGGCACGAGTATAAGCAGCGGGTAACGGCAGATGGTTTAAGGATTGTTAGACGCTCGCGCGCAACGCATACGCACATGCCGCGCGGCCGGGCCTCGAACCGTCAGCGGCGGCGCATCAGGAAGATGAAGGTTTTGTCTTGCGTCGTCGCCTCGACGATCTCGTTGCCCGTTTGCTTCGCGAATGCGGCGAAATCGCGCTGCGAGCCGGGATCGGTGGCGAGCACCTTCAGGATCTGCCCGCTTTCCATGTCGGCCAGCGCTTTCTTCGCGCGCAGGATCGGCAGCGGGCAGTTGAGCCCGCGCGCGTCCACTTCTTTATGTATGTGCATCGGCTTTCGACCTTCGAATCGCGCCGTCGCGGCGCTTTCGCTGTGGGGAGCGCCGATTTTACCGCAAGCATCGCGCGCCGCATTCGCGATGAGTGCAAGCGGGCTGCCTCGCCTGGGCCGCCTACTTCACCCGCCTCGCCCGCCTCGCCCGCCTCGCCTACCTCGCCTACCTCGCGTTGCCGCGCCTGTTGCCGCGCGCTGGGCCCGCTATCCGCTCGGCCGGTTTCGTCCGGCCCGTCGCGCTGGCCGCCGCCCGCTACAACTCCACCGCCCGCCCGGTGTCGAGCGACGCGCGCAGCGCATGGCCGATACGCGTCGCCTCGAGCGCATCGGCGAGCGTCGCGCCGCCGCCCACGCCCTCGTCGCCGCGCACCGCCGCGACGAACGCCTGCGCCTCGATCAGGAACGCTTCGTCGAAACGGTCGAAAAACGTCGGCGTGCACGTGTTTCGAATGCCCGTCGCATCGTAGATCTCGACGCGGTTCGCGCGCGGGTTGCGCCCGATCGTCAGCGCGCCGGCCGTGCCGATCACCTCGGAATGCGTGTCGTTGCCGTGCGCCATCGTGCGCGACGCGTAGAACATCGCGAGCCCGCCGCCGTCGAATTCGCAGATCGCCACGCCGTTGTCGACGTCGCCGCACGCGCGCAATCCTTCATGCAGCGCGACCGTGCCGGCCGCGTACACGCGCTTCGCGCGCGGTGAGCCGAGCAGCCATCGCGCGACGTCGATGTCGTGCACCGTGCAGTCGAGAAAAATTCCACCCGAGCTGGGCGCAAAGCGCACGAAAAAGCCGTCGGGATCGTTCTGGTCGCAGGTCTGCGAGCGCACCAGGAACGGCCGGCCGATCGAGCCCGACGCGACGCGCGCGTAAGCATCCCGATAACTGGGATCGAAGCGGCGCATGAAACCGATCATCGCCTGCAGATGCGGCCGCGCATTCGCCTCGGCGAGCACCCGCTCGCATTCGGCAAGGTCGAGCGACAGCGGCTTCTCGCAAAACACGTGCTTGCCGGCGGCAAGCGCGGCTGCTATCTGATCCGCATGCAGCGCCGACGGCGTGACGAGCCACAGTGCATCCAGCTCGGGATCGGCGACGAGCGAATCGAAGCTGTCGTACACGCGCGGCACCTTCAGCGCATCACGCGCCCACGCGCATTCGTCGGCAACCGGGCTGCATGCCGCCGCCAACTCGGCGCCCGCGACGCGGCGCGCGAGATTTTCCGCATGACGCCGGCCGAGCCGGCCGAGCCCGGCGATGCCGATGCGCACCGGCTCGCGACGCGTCGACTTCGACGGGCTGGCCGACTCGGCGGGCTTGGCCGGCCTCGGCGCGGCCGCCGAGGCCGGCGCATTTGATGCGCCCGATGCGCTCATCGGATTCACGAAACCTTTCAGTACCGCCATCGCTCGCCTCCTTCAGGCCGCCGTTTCACCGAGCTTCACCGCGCGGGCCTCGCGCCACGACAGCGTCGCCGCCTCGGCAAGCTCAAGCGCCTTCACGCCGTCGGCGACCGTCGTGCGCACCGGCTCGCCGCGCGTGACTGCCGCAACAAAGTGCTCCATCTCGCACACATACGCGGCGCGATAGCGCTCCAGGAAGAACGCCTCGGGCAGATCGGTCGATACCGCGCTCGCCGTGTAGCCCGTCACCTCGGTCGGCCGCACGTTGCCCGCCTGCAGCATGCCGAGGCTGCCGAGCACCTCGAAACGCTGATCGTAGCCATACGCGGCGCGCCGCGACGTATTGATCTGACAAAGCCGGCCGCGCTTCGTGCGGATGGTGACCGCCGTCGAATCGATATCGCCCGCGTGCGCGATCGCCGGATCGGTCAGACAACTGCCCGTGGCATGCAGCGTGTCGGCCTCGTCGTCGAGAATCCATCGGAAGATATCGAAATCGTGAATCAACATGTCCTTGAAAATCCCGCCCGAATGCTTGATGTAATCGACGGGGGGCGGACCCGGATCGCGGCTCGTCACGACGAGCGCCTCCGGCGTGCCGATCTCGCCCGCGTCGATGCGGCGCTTCACCGCGGCGAACGTCGGATCGAAGCGCCGCTGAAAGCCGATCATGCAGACCACGCCCGCTTGCGCGACGGCGGCCTCGCACTCGCGCGCGCGCGCGAGCGTCAGGTCGACGGGCTTCTCGCAGAACACATGCTTGCCGGCGCGCGCGGCGCCGACGATCAGGTCCGCGTGCGTGTCGGTGCTCGAGCAGATCACGGCCGCGCCGATCGACGCGTCGCCGAGCGCGCCGTCGACGTCGGCAACCTGCGCGCCGTGCTGCGCGGCGAGCGCCGCCGCCGCGTCGCGGTTGACGTCGACCACGTATTTGAGCCGCACGCCGGGCTGGCGCGCGCAATTGCCCGCATGAATGCGGCCGATCCGCCCGGCGCCGAACACAGCGACGTCGATCGCCGGCACGGCCTTCGCTACTGCATCAGTCATCGTATCCTCCAGTGTCTTTGACTTCTTCGACGTTCAATTCCAGCCGGTACGCGAGCGCGATGAACAGCGCCTGGCACAGGCAAATCGTGCTCGTCAGCGAGCGGAACGCGAACGCGCTGCCCTCCTTCACGAGCAGATGGGCGGTGGCATCGCGCGCGAGCGGCGACAGCCGGCTGTCGGTGATCACGAGCGTATCGGCGTGATTGTGCCGCGCGGCGCGCAGGCAATATTGCGTCTCCTTGCCGTAAGGCATGAAGCTGATCGCGATCACGACGTCGCCCTTCGTCACGCTGCGGATCTGCTCGCGGTACATCCCGCCGAGCCCCGACACGAGATGCACGCGCTTGGCCGTATGCTGCAGCGCGTAGACGATGTAGCTCGCCACCGGAAACGACCGGCGCACGCCGACCACGTAAATGTTCTCGGCGCGCTCGAGCATGGTGACCGCGGCGTCGAACTGCGCGTCGTCCAGGCCGGCTGCGAGTTCGTCGAGGCCCGCCCGCGACGCGTCGATGAACTGCCGCGCGACCGCGCCGCCCGTCATCGGCCCCGCATCGCCGTCGATCAGGCTGCGAATGCGCTGCTGATAGCTCTGCACGGAGGGGTTCTGGCCCGTGTACGCATCCTTGAACACCGCCTGCAAATCGGAAAACCCGGAAAAGCCAAAGCGCTGCGCAAAGCGCACGACGGCCGACGGATGCACGCCGCAACGCTCGGCGATATCGCTCGTGCGATCCATCATCACGCTCGAGCGGTGTTCGTCGATATACGACGCGACGCTCTTCAACTGGCGTGGCAGCGCGTCGTATGTGTCGGCGATGCGTTGCAGCAGATCGTCGACGGCGGGCGTTTCGGATTGGGGCGTGTCATCCATGGGCAGGGTTGCGGCGGGCCGCGCGGCCTTCCGGCTGAATCTGAATTTGTCGTGCCCCGAGTATAGGCGTGCGCGAATCGAAATGGAATAAATTTTCCACAATCAAATTAAATAAAATTTTCTTTGCAATTCGTTGCGAGTTGACCTAACCTTGCTCGTGAACGCAGCCCGATCTGCGTTCACCCGATAACGACAGACACAGGTGGAGACATGAGACTTTGCACTGGCAAGGCGCTGCTGCGCGCATTGACCGTCGCGCTCGCCGCGCTCGCGGGCGTTGCGATGCCGGCGGCGCATGCGGCGGACGCCCGTTTCGTGCTGATCAGCCATGCGCCCGATTCGGATTCGTGGTGGAACACGATCAAGAACGCGATCAAGCAGGCCGATGAGGATTTCAACGTCACGACCGACTACCGCAACCCGCCGAACGGCGACATCGCCGATATGGCGCGCCTGATCGAGCAGTCGGCCGCGCGCGACTACGACGGCGTGATCACGACGATCGCCGATTACGACGTGCTGAAGAATTCGCTCAAGAAGGTCATCGCGAAGAAGATCCCGCTCGTCACGATCAATTCGGGCACTGAGGAGCAAAGCGCACAACTGGGCGCGATGATGCACGTCGGGCAGCCCGAGTACGTCGCGGGGCACGCGGCGGGCGAAAAGGCGAAGGCCGCCGGCGTGAAGTCGTTTCTGTGCGTGAACCACATCGCGACCAACAGCGTATCGTTCGACCGCTGCCGCGGCTTTGCCGACGCGATCGGCGCCGATTACAAATCGTCGACGATCGACTCGGGACAGGACCCGACCGAGATCCAATCGAAAGTCAGCGCATACCTGCGCAACCATCCGAACACGCAAGCGGTCCTCACGCTCGGCCCGGTGCCGGCCGCGGCGACGCTCAAGGCGATTCAGCAAATGGGGCTCACGGGCAAGCTGTATTTCGCGACGTTCGATTTCTCCGACGACATCGCCAAGGCAATCCAAAGCGGCGCGATCAAGTTCGCAATCGATCAGCAGCCGTACTTGCAAGGCTACATTCCGGTCGCCGTGCTGGCGATCGCCAAGCAGAACAAGACGAGCGACCCGGCGAAGATCCGTCAGCTTCTCGAAGCGAATCCGAAATTCCAGGCGCGTCTTGCCACTTACGGGCTGCAGCCGTCGTATGGGCCGAAGAACATCCGCTCCGGCCCCGGCTTCATCACGAAGGACAATCTGGACAAGGTGATCAAGTACGCGGGGCAGTATCGCTGAGGGCTTTCGCACCGCATCGCAGGTTTGAGCGCGCCGTGCGACGCGCGCGACCAGAATCGGCGCGACAGCACCGCGCTGGCCCGCGCGAGCGCTGAAGCACCAGCTCGAGCAGTTACAGGAGACATCATGGGCGTCATCGGCAAACACATTTCCGCGCATCCCCACGAGCAACCGCCGGCAGGCGCTCGTCCCGACGAGCGCCTGCGCGGCGAAGCATGGTTCCAGCGCTTTCTCAACCGCCCCGAATTCGCCGCGATTTCCGGCACCGTGCTGGTGTTCGCGGTGTTCGCGTTCGGCGCGGGCGGCTCCGGCATGTTCAATCTCGACGGGATCATGAACTGGTCGCAAGTCGCCGCGTATCTCGGGATACTGGCGGTCGGCGCATGCCTGCTGATGGTCGCGGGCGAGTTCGATTTGTCGATCGGCTCGATGATCGGCTTTGCCGGCATGATGGTGGCGATCCCGACGGTCTACTTCCACTGGCCGATCTCGCTCGCGATCCTGTTCGCGTTCGCGGGCTCGATGGCGCTCGGCGCATTGAACGGCTATCTGGTGATGCGCACGAAGCTGCCGTCGTTCATCGTCACGCTTGCATTCCTGTTCATCCTGCGCGGCCTCACGCTTGCGCTGTCGATCATGTTCGCGGACCGCACCATCGTCTCGGGCCTCGGCGACTACGCGCACGCCGATCCGATCGCGCACCTGCTGTTCCAGGGCGTGGCGTTCCACGGGCTGTTCCGCTGGCTCGCGCAGCACGGCATCGGCCAGATGCTCGACAGCGGCGAGCCGCTCGTGCCTGGCGTGCCAAAGGTGCTGCTGTGGTGGTTCGCGATCACCGCGATCGGCGCGTTCACACTCGCGAAGACCCGCTACGGCAACTGGATGCTCGCCGTCGGCGGCGACGCGCTGGCGGCGAAGAACGTCGGCGTGCCGGTGCGCCGCGTGAAGATCTCGCTGTTCGTGCTGAGCGCGTTCTGCGCGTGCCTGTTCGCCGTGCTGCAAGTGGCCGACATCGGCTCGGCCGCGGCCGACCGCGGGCTGCAAAAGGAGTTCGAGGCAATCATCGCCGCGGTGATCGGCGGCACGCTGCTCACCGGCGGCTACGGCTCGGTGATCGGCGCGGCGTTCGGCGCGCTGATCTTCGGCGTCGTGCAGATCGGCATCACGTACACGAATATCAGCTCGGACTGGTTCCGCGTGTTCCTCGGCGTGATGCTGCTCGTTGCCGTGCTGTTCAACCATTACGTGCGCCGCCGCGTATCGCAAGCATGACGCAACGCACCACGCCATTCGCCACGGGAGCTTCCAGCATGTCCACGCCAGCCTCCAACGATACGATCCTCGCGCTCGAGAACGTCAGCAAGTTCTTCGGCAAGGTGATCGCGCTGTCCGACATCACGCTGCGTCTGAAACGCGGCGAAGTGCACTGCCTGCTCGGCGACAACGGCGCCGGCAAATCGACGCTGATCAAGACCCTCGCGGGCGTTCACCAGCCGTCGCAAGGCCAGTATCTCGTCGACGGCAAGCCCGTCGCGTTCGAATCGCCGAAGGACGCGCTCGATCTGGGGATCGCGACCGTCTATCAGGATCTCGCGCTCGTGCCGCTGCTGTCGGTCGCGCGCAACTTCTTCATGGGCCGCGAGCCGCAGAAGAAGCTGTTCGGCTTGCTGAACGTGATGGATCTCGACGCGAGCGCCGAGATCGCCCGCGCGAAGCTCGCCGAAATGGGCATCCACGTGCGCGATCCGCATCAGCCGATCGGCACGATGTCCGGCGGCGAGCGGCAATGTCTCGCGATCGCGCGCGCGATCCATTTCGGCGCGCGCGTGCTGATTCTCGACGAGCCGACCGCCGCGCTCGGTGTCAAGCAGAGCTTCAACGTGCTGAAGCTGATCCACACCGCGCGCGCGAAAGGCATCTCGGTGATCTTCATCACGCACAACGTCCATCATGCGTACCCGATCGGCGATTCGTTCACGCTGCTCAACCGCGGCCGCTCGCTCGGCACGTTCACGAAGGAAACGGTCAGCAAGGACGAGGTGCTCGACATGATGGCGGGCGGCGCCGAAATGCAGAAGATGATCGCCGAACTCGACGGCGCGACCATTTGACATTCAGGACTCGAGATGACTTCCCCTACCCTTTCCTTTGCGCCCGAGCGGCCGCTCGACGTGATTTGCATCGGCCGCGTCGCGGTCGATCTCTATGCGCAGCAGATCGGCGCGCGGCTCGAGGACGCGACGAGCTTTGCCAAATATCTCGGCGGCTCGTCGGGCAATATCGCGTTCGGCTGCGCGCGGCTCGGTCTCAAATCGGCGATGCTCTCGCGCGTCGGCCACGACCACATGGGCCGCTTTCTCGTGGAGACGCTCGCGCAAGAAGGCTGCGACGTAAGCCATCTGCACGCCGACCCCGAGCGGCTCACCGCGCTCGTGCTGCTCGGCCTGAAGGATCGCGACACGTTTCCGCTGATTTTCATGCGCGAGAACTGCGCGGATATGGCGTTCGACGAAAACGATTTCGACGAGGCGTTCATCGCGTCGTCGAAGGCGCTGCTCGTCACCGGCACGCATTTCTCCACCGAGCAGGTGAACCGCGCGAGCCGCCGCGCGCTCGACTACGCGCGCCGCAACCAAGTGAGCACGGTGCTCGACATCGACTATCGCCCGGTACTGTGGGGGCTGACCGGCAAGGCCGACGGCGAAACGCGCTTCATCGCGAACGAAGGGGTGAGCGCGCATTTGCAGCGGATTTTGCCGCTGTTCGATCTCGTGATCGGCACCGAGGAGGAATTCAGGATCGCAGGCGGCAAGGATACGCTCGTCGACGCACTGGCGATGGTGCGCACGGTGACGAGCGCCACGCTCGTCGTCAAGCGCGGGCCGCTGGGCTGCTCGATCGTCGACGGCGACGCGCCCGCGAGCCTCGATGCGCTGCCGATCATCGGCGGCGTCGAAGTCGACGTGCTGAACGTGCTCGGCGCAGGCGACGCGTTCGCGTCCGGTTTCCTGTCGCGCTGGCTGCGCGGCGCGCCGCTCGACGAAGCAGCGCGCACCGCGAACCTGTGCGGCGCGCTCGTGGTGTCGCGCCACGGCTGCTCGCCCGCGATGCCCACGCCCGCCGAACTCGCGTATTTCGCCGACGAGGCGCAGCGCGACCCCGTGCGGATGCGCCGGCCCGATCTCGATGCGACGCTCGCACGGCTGCACCGCGTGACGCCCGCGCGCGTGCCGCGCGACGAAGTGCTCGGCTTCGCGTTCGATCATCGTCCGCAATTTTTCGAACTTGCGCGCCAGACGGGCGCGCCGCTTGCGCGGATCGCCACGCTCAAGCGGCTGTTCGTCGAGGCGGTCGCGCAGACGGAAGCCCAGCTCGGCCTGCAAGGCAGGATCGGCGTGCTGATCGACGACCGCTACGGCCAGGACGCGCTGAACGATGCCACCGGGCGCGGCTGGTGGATCGGCCGGCCGGTCGAACTGCCCGGCTCGCTGCCGCTCGAATTCGATCACGGCCGCTCGGTCGGCACGACGCTCGTCTCTTGGCCGCGCGAGCATGTCGCGAAGTGCCTCGTTCAACTTCACCCGGACGAGCCTGCCGAGCAGCGCATCGAGCAGGAAACGCAATTGCGCGCGCTGTACGACGCGGTGCAGGCGAGCGGCCACGAGCTGCTGCTCGAAGTGATTCCGCCGCGCCGCGCCGATCTGCCGCACACGGCCGAAACCGTTTATCGCGCGATCAAGCGGCTGTACAACATCGGCCTCTACCCGGAATGGTGGAAACTCGCACCGCTCGATGCCGTGCAATGGCAGGCGGTTGACGCGCTGATCGCCGAGCGCGATCCGTCGTGCCGCGGCGTCGTGCTGCTCGGGCTGTCCGCGAGCGTCGAGGAACTGGTCGACGGCTTCAACGCGGCGGCCGCATCGGCAACCTGCCGCGGCTTCACGGTCGGCCGCACGATCTTTCACGAGCCGAGCCGCGCATGGCTCGCAGGCGAGATCGACGACGGCGCGCTGATCGCGCAGGTGCGGCGCACGTTCGAAACGCTGATCGACGCGTGGCGCACGGCGCGCGCCGCGCACGCGCGGCACGGCGGCCAGCTTGACGCGGTGCGGCGCGTCGCATGAGCGCAACGGATCACGCGATGAATCCCACGATCACGAACGATGAGATCTTATGAGGCAATCACATGAGCCGCTCCTTGGATGAAACCGCGGCGGGCGCCGCGGGCACGCTGCGGCTGAGCACCGCGCAAGCGCTCGTGCGCTACCTGGCCGCGCAGCGGGTGGCCGCCGGCCGCGCCGGCAACGACGGCGGCCACCCCGGCGGCGCCACCGAAGCGCTGTTCGGCGGCGTGTTCGCGATCTTCGGGCACGGCAACGTCGCGGGTCTCGGCGAGGCGCTGTATCAGTACCGCGACGTGCTGCCCACCTATCGCGCGCACAACGAGCAGGCCATGGCGCACAGCGCGATCGCCTATGCGAAGGCGCACATGCGCCGCCGGATGATGGCCGTCACGACGTCGATCGGCCCCGGCGCGACGAATCTCGTCACCGCCGCCGCGCTCGCGCACGTGAACCGGCTGCCGGTTCTGCTGCTGCCCGGCGACGTTTTCGTCTCGCGCGCGCCGGACCCGGTGTTGCAGCAAATCGAGGATTTTCACGACGGCGGCATTTCGGCGAACGATGCATTCAAGGCCGTGTCGCGCTATTTCGACCGGATCGTGCATCCGGCGCAGTTGCTCACCGCGCTGCCGCGCGCGCTTCGCGTGCTGACCGACGCCGCGCTCTGCGGGCCCGTCACGCTCGCGCTGCCGCAGGACGTGCAGGCGATGGCATACGATTATCCGGCCGCGTTCTTCGAGCCGCGCGTCGTATCGTTCCATGCAAGCGCGCCGAGCGACGACGAACTCGACGCGGCGCTCGCGACGCTGCGCGCGGCCAAACGCCCGCTGATCGTCGCGGGCGGCGGCGTGCTGTACAGCGAAGGCGGCGTGCAGGCGCTGCGCGCGTTCGCCGAGCGCCACGGCGTGCCGGTAGGCGAAACGCAGGCGGGCAAGAGCGCGCTGCCGTGGGATCATCCACTCAACGCGGGTGCGATCGGCGTGACGGGCTCGCCCGCGGCGAACGCGCTCGCCGCCGAAGCCGACTGCGTGATCTCGCTCGGCACGCGCCTGCAGGATTTCACGACCGGCTCGAACACGTTGTTCCAGCAAGCCAGCGTGGTCGGCATCAACGCAAACGCATTCGATGCGCTGAAATACCGCGCATCGACCGTGCAGGCCGACGCGCGGCTCGCGCTCGATGCGCTCGGCAAGCAGCTCGAAGGCTGGCGCGCGCAACCCGCATGGACCGCACGCGCGCAAACGCTCGCCGGCCAATGGCGCGACACCGTCGCCACGCTCACGCACACGCCGCCACGCGCGGACGTGCTGCCCTACGACGCCGACGTGATCGGCGCCGTGCAACGCTCGGCCGCCGATTCGCCGGCGCGCGACATCGCCGTGTGCGCGGCCGGCACCCTGCCCGCCGAGCTGCACAAGCTGTGGCGCGCGGCCGTGCCGGGCGGCTATCACGTCGAGTACGGCTACTCGTGCATGGGTTACGAGATCGCGGGCGGCCTCGGCGTGAAGCTCGCGAAACCCGAGCGCGAAGTAATCGTGATGGTGGGTGACGGCAGCTATCTGATGCTCAACAGCGAGATCGCGACATCGGTGATGCTCGCAGCGAAGCTGATCATCGTCGTGCTCGACAACCGCGGCTACGGCTGCATCAACCGGCTTCAGCAGGCGTGCGGCGGCGCGCCGTTCAACAATCTGCTCGCCGATTGCGTGCAGGGCCCGCTCGGCGCGCCGCCGATCGATTTCGCCGCGCATGCGCGCGCGCTCGGCGCGCAGGCGGAGCATGTCGCCGACCTCGCCGGGCTCGAGGCGGCGCTCGCTCGCGCGCGCGCATCCGATAGAACCTACGTGATCAGCATCGACACCGACCCCGCCCGCACGACCGAGGAAGGCGGCTGGTGGTGGGAAGTCGCGGTGCCCGAAGTCTCGCCGCGCGAAGCGGTGCGCGCCGCGCGCGCCCGTTACGACCGGCAGGTCGCGATGCGCGACGGCGCCGGCCACGGCATCGACACCGGTGGCGCTGCGCCATCCAACGCTCCCTCTTCTGCGGATTCATCGACATGAACCCAACCCACATTCGCATCGGCATCAACCCGCTATCGTGGATGAACGACGATCTGCCGTCGCTCGGCGGCGAGACGCCGCTGGGCGTCGCGCTGACCGAAGGCCGCGAGATCGGCTACGAAGGCTTCGAGCTGGGCAACAAGTTCCCGCGCGAGCCGCAGGCGCTGAAAACCCTGCTCGCGCAATATGATCTGTCACTCGTGTCCGGCTGGTATTCGGGGCGCCTTGCCGAGCGCGGCGTGCAGGAGGAGATCGATGCGGTCGGCCCGCATCTCGAACTGCTCGCGAAAAACGGCGCGGCCGTGATGGTGTATGGCGAAGTCGCCGGCTCGATTCAGGGAGCGCCCGTGCCGCTGTACCAGCGCCCGCGCTTCGTCACCGATGCGCAGTGGGACGCTTATGCGGCGCGTGTCGACGCATTCGCGCGCTACACGCAGAGCCAGGGCGTGAAGCTCGCGTATCACCATCACATGGGCGCATACGTCGAATCGCCCGCGGACGTCGACCGGCTGATGGCAAGCACGAGCGACGCGGTCGGGCTGCTGTTCGATGCGGGCCACATGGCGTTCGGCGGCGGCGATCCGGTGGCGGAGCTGGCCAAGCACATCGGCCGCGTATGCCACGTGCATTGCAAGGACGTGCGCCCCGCCGTGATCCGGCTCGCGCGCAACCGCAACTGGAGCTTTCTCGACGCAGTCATCGCCGGCGCGTTCACGGTGCCGGGCGACGGCGCGATCGATTTCCCGGCGCTGATCGCGATGCTCAAGCAACACGGCTATCGCGGCTGGCTCGTCGTCGAGGCCGAGCAGGATCCGGCGGTCGCGCCGAGCTATGCGTATGCGCAAAAAGGCTACCGCGCGCTACGCGCGCTCGTCGGCGCGCCGTTGCCGCCCGCCGCCCGTCAGGAGGCCGCGTAATGAGCCTGCTCGTCAAAGGCGCGAATGAAGGCACGTCGATCGCGTGCGTCACGCCGCAGTCCGCGAACTGGAAACACGTCGGCTTTGCCGCGTATCGTCTGAAGGCTGGCGAAAGCATCACGCTCGCGCAGACCGAGCGCGAAATGTGCATCGTCGTGCTCACGGGCACCGTCGACATCGACGCGCAAGACGGCACGCATTGGCACGACCTCGGCTCGCGCGACAGCGTGTTCGACGGCGTCGCGCCGTATGCGCTCTATGTGCCGCCGAAGCTCGGCGTGAGCGTGCGCGCGTCGCGCGACGCCGAACTCGGCGTCGCGAGCGCGCCCGCTGCGGGGCGCTATCCGGCGCGGCTCATCAAGCCGTCGCAGATGCAGCGCTCGGTGCGCGGCAGCGGCGCGAACACACGCTACGTCTGCGACATCCTGCCGCAAACCGAACCGGCCGAATCGCTGCTCGTGGTCGAGGTGCGCACGCCGTCCGGACATTCGTCGAGCTATCCGCCGCACAAGCACGACACCGACAACGTGCCGCACGAAAGCTCGCTCGAGGAGACCTACTATCATCGCGTGCATCCGCCGCAAGGCTTCGTATTTCAGCGCGTCTACACCGATGCGCGCGATATCGACGAATCGATGGCCGTGAGCGATCACGACGTCGTGCTCGTGCCGCGCGGTTACCATCCGGTCGTCGTGCCGTATGGCTACGAGTCCTACTATCTGAACGTGATGGCCGGGCCAACGCGCGTCTGGCATTTCAAGAACGATCCGGCGCATGAGTGGATGTTGAACGGACGATGAAGGCCGGGCGGCGGCGCCGATGTTCGCTGCGCCGCGGCCGGCGGCCGGCAGCTCCGCGCACGCCATCCGCGCCGGCCAACCTCGATCAGGCCGCCGATGCCGTTGCGCTGCCCGTGCGGAAAATTCGCCGGCGGCTCTGGCGCCGGCACGCTCCCGCTCAGTTCGCCGGCAAGACGAGCCGCGCAAGCGCCGTGCGCAACGCATCGGGCAGCGGCGCGGGCCGCCGCGTGCGCCGGTCGACGTACACATGGACGAAATGCCCTTGCGCCGCCGCCGATTCGCCGCCTTGCGCAAACAAGCCGATTTCGTAACGCACGCTCGACGCACCGCACTTCGTGACGCGCAGCCCCGCGTCGACGTGCTGCGGAAACGCGAGCGGCATGAAGTAATTGCACTGCGTCTCGACGACGAGGCCGATCGTCTCGCCGCGCTCGATGTCGAGCACGCCCGCGCGAATCAGATATTCGTTGACGACCGTGTCGAAGTAGCTGTAGTAGACGACGTTGTTCACGTGCCCATAGACATCGTTGTCCATCCAGCGGGTCGGAATCGTCAGGAAGTGGCAATAAGCGCTGCGCGGCAGTGCAACGGGTTTGGCGGCGGACATAAGTCAGGCGGATCGAAGTAGAAAGAGGTCAAAAAGGTGGGAGGCGGCGCGACAGGCTCGGCACGGCGTGCCGCACACGAGCCGGCATGCATCGGCTCCATCATAGCGATTCGACGAGCATGCGCCGGTAATCGTCCGCCGTCGCGATGCGCGGATTCGTCCTATGGCAATGATCGGCGAGCGCGCCGTCGATCACGCGATCGAACACGCTGGCGTCGACGCCCATCTGCGCGAGGCCCGTCGGCAAACCCAGGCGCGCGCTCATGTCGTGCAGCGCCTGCGGCAAGTCCGCGCGCTCCGGCAGGTTCATCGCGCGGCGCATCCGCGCATAGCGACGTTCGGCAACAACGCTCGGCGCGCTTTCGTTGAAGCGCAGCACCGCGGGCAACACGACGGCGTTCAGCGTGCCGTGATGCAGCGACGTCTTGCCGTCCACCTTCACGCCACCGAGCGGGTGCGACAGCGAGTGCACGCAGCCGAGCCCCTTTTGAAACGCCAGCGCGCCTTGCAGCGACGCACTCATCATCGCAAGACGCGCCGCGCGGTCGCCGCCGTCGCGCGTCGCGCGCTCGATATGCGCCCACGCGCGCTCGAGGCCGTCGAGCGCGATGCCGTCGGCCGGGGGGTTGTACGCGGGCGCGAGAAACGTCTCGATGCAGTGCGCGATCGCGTCCATCCCGGTGGCGGCCGTCAGCCCCGGCGGCAGGCCGAGCGTCAGCGACGGATCGCAAATGGCGGCCTTCGGCAGCAGATGCCACGAATGAAAGCCGAGCTTGCGGCCGTCGGCGAGAATCAGGATCGCGCCGCGCGCGACCTCGCTGCCCGTGCCCGATGTAGTCGGCACCGCGATCAGCGGCGCGGCGGCGCCGGTGATTTGGTCGCTGCCGCCTTCGATCGTCGCGTATTGCGCAAGCGGCGCCAGGTGTGTCGCCGCGATCGCGACGCCCTTCGCAAGATCGATCGACGAACCGCCGCCGATCGCGACGAGCCCATCGCAGCGCTCGCCGCGATAACGCTGCGCGGCGGCAAGCACGGCCGCTTCGGTCGGATTCGACGGCGTGTCGTCGAACACCGGCAGCGCACCGAGCCCCAGCGCGTCGAGCACGCGCGCGACGAGCCCCGCCGCCGCGACACCCCGGTCAGTCACGACGAGCGGACGCGCGATGCCGCTCCTCGCACATTCGGCCTTCAGCATCGCGAGCGCGTCGTCGCCGAGATGGATATGCGTCAGGTAGTAGATATAGGCCAACGGTCGTCTCCTTCGATCCTCGTGTTGCGCTTCGGCGGCGCAACGGCTTGCACGGCGCGCAGCCGCAGTGCCGGCTGTCGAGCGCGCCTATGCCAACGGGTCCGCTGGACAGATGCATGCCGTCCGGGCGAACATGCGACGCTTGGCGCGCTGCGAACGAGCATACGGCAATTCCGGCCGGCGCGCGCCTGCGTGGCCGCCTTGCACCGCTCCGGCGTGCCGGCAACGGCTGTCGCCGGCACGCCGGAGCGGCGCCCTATTCTGACGAGGAACCTTCTATCATGGCAGACCCCCAACTCATCACCACCGCCGTCGAGCTGCCCGGCTACCGGATCGAACGCTCGCTCGGCATCGCGCGCGGGATCGTCGTGCGTTCGCGGTCGATCGTCGGCACCTTCGGCGCGTCGATTCAAACCCTGTTCGGCGGCAACATCTCGCTTTATACGTCGCTGTGCGAACGCGCGCGGCAGGACGCTTACGAGCGGATGATCGAGCAGGCGCGGCAGATGGGCGGCAACGGCATCATCGGGATGCGTTACGACACGACCGACATCGCGTCGGGCGTGACCGAAGTGCTGTGCTACGGAACGGCGGTACAGGCGGTGCGCGCCGGTTGACGGTGGCCGTCGAAAGATAACGGCGCTCGCTCGACAGGGGCCGATCGAGACGCCCGAACGCAGGCGGGGATCAGCGCCGACCGGAAACGGTCGAAGCAGCCCGGGCAAGCCGGCAAGCGCAAGCCGTTGAACGGCTGCCAGGTTTAAATTCAGCGCACCGCCCCCGGACATACCGCCGGCACCGCGGCTCAACCGCCGGGCGAATCGACGAACTCCACGGCAAGGCCGCGGGCGCGCATCCAGTCGGCCAGCGCGTGGCCCGTGCCCGCGCGCCACGGACGCAGATCCGGCGGATCGACGAGACGATATTCGAGCAGCTCCGGCGACAGCCGGATTTCGCCGCACGCGCGCACGTGGTACGCGATGATCAGTTCGTTCTTGCGGATGAACTCGTAGACGCCGACGAGCGCGACCGATTCCGCGAGCAGCGACGTCTCCTCCCGCACCTCGCGGGCAATGCCGTCCTCGGGCGTCTCGCCACGCTCGAGAAAGCCGGTGATCAACGCGAACCATCCTTCCGGCCATGCGGCGTTGCGCGCGAGCAGGATCTTGCCTTCATACTCGACGATCGCAGCCACGACAGGCACCGGGTTGTTCCAGTGCACATAGCCGCACGCGGCGTCGGGACAGGACACGCGCATGCGGTCGCCGTCGCCTGCGGAAACGGCACGCTCGACGAGCGGACGCGCGCATTGCGGACAGAAACGAAAGTCGGCAGTTGTCATCGAACAGGTAGGGCGCGGCCAGGAAAGGAGCGGACAAAGCGTCGCGCACGGCCCTGGCGCGGTGCACGCGCCGCGCCGCCGTTGCGCTTGGCCCCGCGGCGGCGGGCCGCCCGGAATCGCAAGACTTCACATTGTAGCGAGCTATTGCCCGGTGCACCGCACCACCGCACGCAGACACTCACGCACGCCACACTCGCGGCGTGCGTCAAACCTCGGCGGGTAAAACGCACGCGGCCGCCGTGCCCCGCGCCCGGGCGCCGACGCGGCCGCGCAGCCCGACGCGCGCGTCATCCAACGGCGGCGCGTCGCACGCCGCCGATCGGGCTGTATTCCGCGCGCGCTCAGCCGCTCTTGCGCGCAAACGCAAGAATCGCCCGCAGTTCGTCCATTGAAAAACGTCCGTCCAATTGAATCTGGCCATTGGACCAATCCGGACAATCGCGAAATCCGTTCCAGACGATCCAACCGCCGGAACCTCGTAATATCGTCCGAGCCGTCTGCTCGTCCATCGGCCGCTCGGCCTGCTTGGAAATCTGTTCAGTTGCGTCGCTCATTGCCACACCTCATCCCTTCCACTTCGCTTCATGCCTGCGGCAACGCCGCAGGCCGTCCGTGCCGCACGATCATCGACCTGCATCGAGCGCGACCGCCGCACACGTCGCGCCCAACGCTTTTCACCGCTTCTGCGGCGAAAGGTGCCAACCGTCGAATACGTATTCGTCATACGAGAATCTCGTCCGCCGCTGCGCCGCGTCATTGCATCGTTCCGGCGAAACGGCACCGGCGCGCGCGGATGCGGCGGCGGGACCGGTTTGCTCCATTCGCGCCGAACCGGCTGCGCTTTGCCGATAGATTGAACGTTCCGATCCGATTTGACCGTTGCCTAGCCAACCCTTTCGCTGCGCAGCTCGACACCTTCGCCTCGGGAACAACCCTCGGGGCGCGCCGCGGGCGGCGTGCGTCCGCATCGGGGGCATGACATAGCGGCAGATCGCGCCGCCGATGCACGGCGTGCGACACCGCTGAGCCAGGTGTCGCTCTGTGCGATGGCATACGCTTTCCACACTCATTTTTTCGACCGATAGCGCTATGGCTAACGATCGACGTGGCGTGGCGGGCGCGGCTCACTCAATCGAACTGCGCAAGCGCCTTCTTCACGTCCTTTCGTCAACCCGTGCGGACACGCTCGCACGCCGCCACAGCGCGTGCGCCCGGCCGGCATCGCCGCGTTGTCGCTCCAGCATGGCGCAACAGCGCAACGCATCCGGACGATCACGCCGCTTCACGGGCGCGGCGCGTAATGCGCGCGCCGCATCGTCGATGCCGGCTCGCGCCGGTGGACAACCCCGACCGTCTGTGCTGAGATTGCCGGACCTCGGCTTGGGAGAACCTGCATGGAACGCCCCGATTTCATTCGGCACTGGAGCGAACTCGAAAATCCGGACCAAAGCCATTACCCTGGCGACTCGGAGCTGATGTCGATCGGAGCGCCGCTTGCGCGCAAGCTGGGGCTGACGCGAATCGGGATTCATCACGAACGTCTGCTTCCCGGGCGGCGCACGTCGTATCCGCATGCGGAAAGCGCGGAGGAGGAATTCGTCTATGTGCTGCAAGGCACGCCGGACGTATGGATCGACGGCCACCTGCATCGGCTCGCGCCCGGCGATTCGGTGGCGTTTCCCGCCGGCACCGGAATCTGCCACACATTCCTGAACAACACGCGGCAGGAAGTGCATCTGCTCACGATCGGCGAAACCCCAAAGCCGGAAAACCGCATTCGCTACCCGATGAACGAAGCTCACGAGGCGACACGTGCGGACCGGTGGAGCGACTGGCCGTCGCGCCCGCTCGGGCCGCACGACGGCAAGCCGCGCGTCGAATGAGCGCCGCGCGCCGGCGTGCTACGCGCTCGGCGCGGCACTCGCGCTGAAAGCGGACTGATGATCGCGGATGAAATCGTCGATGCTTCGCGCCGGCCGGCCGATGAGCCGTTCGAGCGCGGGCGTGAGCGCCGCGTGGCGGCCGGCTTGCATCGCATGTTCGATCCCGAGCGCGATATCGGCGAGCCAATCCGGCACGCCGCGTTTTGCGTATCCCTGCCGCATCGCCGCCTCGTCGATCGGCACATACTGAATCGGCCGGCCGAGCAGCGCGGAGAATCGCCCGGCCACTTCGGCAAACGTCAGGCTGGCCGGCCCCGTCAAATCATATGAAGCGTTTTGCCGCGCCGAATCGCCGAGCACCGCGTGTGCGGCATCGGCCACGTCGCGCGTGTCGATCATCGCGATGCGAGCGCTCGGCACCAACCCATACCAGCGGCCGGCGCTTGCAATCGATGCCGCCGCAAACAGCAGATTGCTCATGAAATAGGCGGGACGCAGCAGCGTGTGCGCAACACCCGAGGCTGCCAGGTAATCGTCGAGTTCGCAGTGGCGGCGTGCGACTTCATAGCCGCCCTGCTGGCTCGCGCCAAGCACCGACAAGCGAACCACCTGCCCCACCCGCGCATGCGCGGCCGCATCGATCAACGCTTTCTCGAACGCGATTTGCTGCGTGCTGGTGCCAAGCGCGAGAAAGACCGAGCCAACGCCGTCGAACGCGCGTTGCAATAGCTGCACGTCGCCGAAATCGCCGTCGACGATTTCCAAACGATCCGCCGCATCGGGCAGCACGTCGGCAAAAACGGTTTTCGCCTTCGCGGAATTACGGACCAGCGCGCGCACCCTCGCTCCGCTTTCAAGCAGGCGCTTCGCCAGGTGAGACGCCGTGCGTCCGGTCGCTCCGGTAATGAGTATCGTCATTGTGTGGTCCTTGGTGGCCATATCGTGACCATGTAATCGAACATCGGCCCCGCCACATGCCGCACGTCAGCGAGACCACATCATCGATGTAACACTTGCATTCAGTATTTTATATGCATATACACATTAAGTGCCGGAGGCCGACGCCATCGAATTGGCATCCGAATCATCGATGCAAACATTCATAGGGGGCATAAGGTGAAGAAACGAGACTTATTGATAGGACAACAAATCGATGAATTGCAATGGGCGGCCATCAACGGACGAATTTCACGCCGTCAAATGATCAAACAGTTGCTCGCCCTTGGCGTGTCCGCCGCGTCGGCGACATCGATGGCCGTGCACGCCCAGGCTGCGTGGACCAACCAAAGCACGCTGCGCAACGCGCTTCGGGACGAATACGACTACATCATCGTCGGTGCGGGCTCAGCCGGTTGCGTATTGGCCAACCGGCTTTCGGACACGGGCGCGTCGGTGCTGCTGATCGAAGCCGGCACCGACCGCATCAACGAGCCGCAGATCGCGCGAGCAGCGCTCTGGCAGCGCAATCCGATGAGCTATGCGTACTGGAGCCGTCTAACCGTCGCGCAGCCCGCATTCGGCTCGCGCCCTGCGCTCGCCGGCAGCGGCACGATCTGGGGCGGCAGCGGCAGCATCAACGCATTGCTGTGCCTACGTGGCGATCTGCGAGACTACCTGCAATGGCAAGCGCGAGTCGGGCCGGCCTGGAACGTCGCAGCGCTCTATGCCGCGTATTTGCGCACCGAAAACTACATCGCGAGCGATAACCCGCTGCGCGGACACCATGGCCCGCTGACCGTAAGCCGCTTCTCGCAAGACCATCCGCTCACGCCCGCTTACCTCGCGGCCGGCCGCGAACTCGGACTCGCGCAGATCGAACTCAACAGCGGCGGCTCGCTTGACGGCATCGGCGTCAGCGAGCTTCACGTGACGTCTGACGGCTCACGCTCGGGCCCAGCCGAAGGCTATCTCGTGCCGGCCCTGGCGCGCCCGAATCTCACCGTGCTGTCCGAGACCCTCGTCACCCATCTCACGCTTAAAGGCTCGCGTTGCACCGGCGTCACCCTGGCCGCCGGCGGGCAGACGCGCAGTATCGCGGCCAAGCGCGAGGTCGTGCTGAGCGCCGGCGTATTTGAGTCGCCGAAGCTGCTGATGCTGTCCGGCATCGGCAGTGCCGAGCAACTCGCGCCGTTCGGCATTCCGGTGCGCCACGAGCTGAAAGCGGTCGGCCAAAATCTTCAGGATCACTCACTGCTCTATAACATCTTGATGAAAGCGCGCAATCCGGTACCGCAGTTCGACACAATGACGGGCGCGAGCGCGATCGCTTATTTCCGCACCGCGCGGACCCCCGTCACCGAATCGCCGGACATCCAGATCCTGCTGTCGATCAATCCGTTCTTCACGAACGCGGTGCCGCCTACGCAAGGCTTCAGCATCGTGCCGATCTACGTAAAGCCGCGCTCGCGCGGCAGCGTCACGTTGACGAGCACCGATCCTCGGCAGCCGTTGGCGATCGATCCGCGTTATCTGCAACATCCGGTTGAAATGGACGGCATGATCGAAGCGCTCGATCGTGCCATCGACATCGGTAACTCAAGCGCACTGCGGCCATATACGACCGGCTTCGTCACGCCCGGGCCGTTGCGCACCCGCGCGGACAAGCTTGCATTCATCGCGAACAACGGCGGCGCGGGCTTCCATCAAACCGGCACTTGCGTGGCGGGAACCCACCCGGCGCGCAGCGTCGTCGATCCGCATTTCCGGGTCTGGGGCATCGACGGCCTGCGCATCGTCGATGGCTCCGTGATTCCTTACCTGCCGTGCGTCAACATCAACGCGCCGATCCTTTCGCTCGCCGAACTGGCCGCGCATTTCATCGCCCGCGACGCGCTCGCGGCAGCCTGACGATACGACAGCGGGCGGCGCTTTCGCGCCGCCCGCTCTGCTCAATCACTTGGCGTCTTCCACCTGCGGCCGGCGCGACGCGCCGAGCCGCGTCAAGTGGTGGCTACTTCGCCTGCGCGACGTCGACCCGCTGCTCGGCCGCGACGAGCCGATCAAGCATCGCCCGCGCGACGAACGATGGCTGATCGACGACCAGATGCACGATCGGCGCATCGTCGCGCCAATTGTTCTGCTGCGCCTCGGTCACAACTTTGTCTTCCTGGATCGTCGAATAAATCTGCTTGCCCGCCATCTCGGTCAATTCAGCGTTATCGATCAGGAAATCCCGATGCAGGCCGAGAAACGCGTGGCAGCTCTTCTCGGTTTCCGGCGTGAAGATCGTCGTCGTATACAGCCGGAACGCCGGGCCCTGCGCGCCGCCTGGCGGCCGTGCGATGGTCTCGATGCGCACGTTGCCGACCGGCCAGAACACCATCTCCTGGGTACGGTCGATGAACTCGAGCTGCATCAGCTTGTGCAGCAGCGGCGAATTGCGCTCGCCATGCGTCGTGCGTGAGACGCGCACTTCGTGATCGTTGCTCGTGAACACAGGCGGCGTCGTCGCGATCGCATCCGAGCCGATGGTCGACTGATGAACGAACGCGATATGCGACAGATCGAGCAGATTGTCGACGCCGAGCCGATAGTCCGTGCCGATGTGAATGTATTGCACCTGCCCGGCGAACTCCGGCGACGCGCAGATCGAATGATCGGGAATCGCCGCTTCGTCGAGCAGCGCCGGATCGCCCATCCACAGCCAGACGAACCCGTGACGCTCACGCGCCGGATAATGCTTCACGCACGCGCGCGTCGGGATCGTCGCCTGACTCGGGATATGCACGCATTGCCCCGTGCCGTCGAAACGCAGCCCGTGATAACCGCATTCGATTTCGTCGCCCTTCAGCCGGCCCATCGACAACGGCACCTGCCGATGCGCGCAACGGTCGTCGAGCGCCGTCACTTCGCCGTCGCTGCGCCGAAACAGCACGACCGGATCGCCAAGCAACGTCCGCGCGAAAAGCGCGTGCGTGATTTCAGCCGAGAGTGCCGCCACATACCAAGCATTCCTGATGAACATCGCTATCTCCTGGCAACATGAATCGACACCGCCCGCCCGTTGGCCGCAGCAAGTGCCGTTCAGATCGATATCATTTCGAAATCCTCTTTTCCAACGCCACATTCGGGGCAACGCCAATTGTCCGGAATCGCCTCCCAGCGTGTGCCGGGTGCGATGCCGTCCTCCGGCGAACCCGCCTCTTCCGAATAAATCCAGCCGCATACGAGACACATCAACGTTCGCATTTCCACAGTGGGCGTGCTCATGCGATTCGCTCCTCCAGATTCGACATATGCTGTTTCACGAATGCAAAAATCCGCTCGCGCACTTTCGCATCCGACAGGATGCGCCCGTGCCCGCAGCCTGGCATCGGCTCCAGCGTCGCGTGCGCAAGACCGTCCGATACCCGCTGCGCCTCGCAATACGGCACGACAGGATCGTCAGGATCGTGGACGATGAGCACGGGCGAATCGAGCGACCCGCCGCGCGCCGGAATGTCCCAATGGCTGACGGGCACGCCGTTGCGCACGAGCAGCTCGGCGTAGATGCGATCGACGATCGGCCGCGGCAGCGCCATGTCGTTCTGCGCCCAGCGTTCGAGCACACCGGTCAGCGCGGCGGTGGGCGCGATCAGCACGACACAGCGCGGCTGCACGCCGCGCTCCGCGAGTGCCGAAATCGCCGCGATCGAGCCGAGCGAATGCGCAATGACGACGTCCGCGCCGCCGACCGCATCGAGCACCGCACCCGTCGCCCGCGTGAAGCGCGTCATCGTCGTATGCTTGCCCGGCGAAATGCCATGCGCGGGCGCATCGAACGCGACGACCGACAGCCCGAGCGTCTGCATCGGCTTGACAAAGCCCAGCATGCTGCTGCTATCGGTGCCCCAGCCGTGCACGAGCAGCGCGCGCACGGCGCCGCCGGGCCAGCGATAGGCGCGGTCGATGTCCGGATTGCCGGCGATCTGCATCGCGCGCGCGCCAAGGGGCACGCGATCGCTGACCGGCAGCCCGTAACCGCGCGTGAAGCCGAACGCGTCGGCCGCGCGCCGGCCCGCGGTCTTGGGCGCCAACCGGTAAAGCGCGCGGTAGCCGTACTGCGTGATGCGCTCACCGAACGACGGCGCCTTGGCCGATACGCGCGCGATCGGCGAAATGTCGGCGGTATCGGCCGCCGTCATTGCTGCGCTCCCGCAGCCGCCGCGGCCGTCGCTCCCGGCGCCGGCGACACCGGTTCTCGCGACAAGCTCCGGTAATAGCCCGACTCGGGGTCATAGAAGTGGCAATAGCGGATCACATGCCACAGCTCGCCGAAAGAAAAGTCCTTTTCGCGAATCATCCCCGGAAACGCCGCCTTCAGCGCTGCCTGAGCCTTCGGCAGGTTGTAGAACGGCACGATCGGCGCGACGTGGTGCGCGGTGTGCACCGAGATATTGTGCGTGAGAAAGTGCAGCCACTTCGGATAGCGGAAATCCGTCGTGACGAGCAGCCGGCTGGCGTTCGGCGTCCAGTGCTCGGTGGGCAGGAACGGCACGTCGTCCGACGTGTGGTGCATCAGCGTCGTCGCGCTGAACCACGCATGGATCGCGAACCAGGGCGCGACGAAATACAGCAGCAGCCCCGATACGCCGGTCAGCGCGATCAGCACCGGAAAGTAGATCGCCGACGCGATCAGCACGAACGCAAGCGAGCGCTTCACGTCGCGCCGCATCTCGCGCTTCGGATAGAAGCCCGGCCGGAAGCCGGACTCCTTCCAGTAGCTGATCGTGCCCATCCAGAAGAACCACTTGCGCGTGCCCGCATATTCGAGCCGTTTGAGCAGCGACATCCGGTCGTACAGCGGCGCGGGAATCGGCCGCCAATCGGTGTCGAGTTCAAGCCGGTTCGTGTTTGCGTGATGCAGGTTGTGCGTATGCCGCCACGCATGAAACGGATACAGCAGCGGCAGCAACGCGACGTGCCCGACAATCAGGTTGAGCGTGCGCGATCGCGAGAACGAGCCGTGGCCGCAATCGTGCGCGATGCAATGCAGCCCCCACCCGCCCAGGCCCGCGAGGAGCCAAAGCGGAATGTAGAACAGCCAGTGCGGCGCATACGCCACACCAACGATCGCGCCGGCATAAACCGCGTAGCTGACGAGGAATCCGAGCAGCCCGCGGGCGACGCGCGGCTCGTACAGCGATTTGGGAATCGCGTCGGCAAGACGCACGCCTTCGAGCGCCTTCGATTTCTTCAAGAATTCGTCGAAGCTCGGTGGCGGCGCGCTTGGAATGGAATAGGTAGTGGCCATGTGGATCTCCCGTTCACGCCTGCTCAAGGCCCAATTCAGTCGCGAGATAATGCGCGAGGTCGTCGATGCTGCCGTGTTCGAACAGCAACGCCGGCGACAGCCGCTGTTCGACGACCTTCTCCAGATCGCCCGACACCTGCACCGCGACGATCGAGTCGAGACCATACGCATCGAAGCGCTTGGACGTGTCGATCGACGCGCGATCGACCTTCAACTGCTTCGCAAGCCGCTCGACCAGCCAGTTGCGGATCGATGCCTCGGACAGCGTGCCGATATCGGCGGCCGCTGCCTTGTTCCGGCCGAAGAGGCCGCTCAAAATGCCTGCCTGTGCCATGAATCGACTCCTGTAAGTGAGAAATGAACGAATGAAACGAACTTGAATGCCGTCATCGGCGCACGAATGCCTCGGGTTTCTTCGCGAGCCGCTCGATCGCGGCGGGCTCGGGCTTGCGCAATCCATGAACCACGCCGAGCTTGCCAAGCGTCCACAACACCCACGCGCTCAGATCCGGCTCGTACCACTTGACCGAGTGGCGATACGACGCGGGAAACGCATGGTGATTGTTCTGCAGCCCCTCGCCGAACGTGAAGATCGCAACCGGCCAGTTGTTCGCGCTCTGGTCGTCAGTCTTGAACGGACGGCCGCCGAACATGTGGCAGACCGAACCTACGCACCAGGCCGCCTGATTCGCAAGAAAAATCCGGGCAAAGCCGCCGAACAGCAAGCCGTTCCATGCCGCGTGCAGGCTGCCTCCGACGAGCCCGCCGATGACAGCCGGCAACGCAAGGCCGAGCGCGACCCACCACATATACGTGCGGTGGTAGAAAAAGAGCCGCCTGTCGCGCAGTACGTCCGGCGCGAAGAAGGTCCATCCGGACACGTCCGGCGCCAGCATCCACGGCATGTGCGCATACCAGAGCCCGCGCGCCTTCGCGAGGAACCCATTGCCGAGCAGGTTCGGCGAATGCGGATCGCCCTGCTGATCGCTGTACAGGTGATGGCGGCGATGCGTCGTCACCCAGAACATGATCGGCCCCTGCGCGGCCATCGATCCGCAAATCAGCATCAGCCCTTCGAACCAGCGGCCGGTTCGAAATGTCTTGTGCGACAGATAACGATGAAAACCCATCGTGATCCCGCCCATGTGGAGAAAATAGAATGCGGCGAACAACACCAGATCGGTTGCAGCGAAATCGCCAAGCACGAGTTGCCGCAGCGCGAGAACGAAGCCCGCGAATGGCACGAGCATCACCGCGAGCGCGGTCAGCCGCTTGATGCGCGCGCCGGCGCCGATCAACGGCGAGACGCCGGGAATCTGTCCGCCGGCGGCGGACAATCCGCCGCCGGCATTGACGCCGGGTGCTACCTGAATCGACGAAGTCATGAGGGTCTCCAAATACGGTCAAAAGGAAGTCATCGAAGGAAAATCATCGAAGCTACCGGGATGAAGACGCGTCGGCGGCCGCCTGTTTCGATGCGTATCGCACATCCGTGACCAGGCCGACGGAATCGAGCAGACGAATGAACCATGCGGACGGATCCAGTTGCCAAAATTCGTGGTCGTTGTTGGCGAGCGCCGGATGGGCGTGATGGTTGTTGTGCCATGCGCCGCCCACCGAAAAGAGCGCGAGCACGCCAAGATTGCGGCTGTGATCGCGTGTCTGATAAGGGCGCGTGCCGATCGTATGACACAGCGAATTGACCGCCCATGTCGATTGATCGAGCAGGAAAATCCGCGCGAGGCCGCCCCACAGAAATCCGCCCAGCGCGCCAATCCACGCATGGCCCGACGGCGCGAGCAGCGCGCCTGCCGCGGCCGGCAGCGCGAGACCAAGCGCCACCCACCAGCCGTAACGCAGGTTCAGATTGACGATCAACCGGTCCCTGAGCAGATCCGTTGCGAACGCGTTCCAGTTGTCGCGGCGCACCGTAAACAGCCAGCCGACATGGCCGTGCCAGAGCCCGTAGAGGCGGCTCGAGCGGCCGTCGCGGTTCGCCTTGGGCCGCGGCGAATGCGGGTCGCCGTCCTGATCGGTGAACGCGTGGTGCATCCGGTGCGTTGCCGCCCAGAACAGGATCGGCCCTTGCGCGGCCATGCTGCCGAGCACGCCGAGCAGCACGGTGACGATCGGGTGCCCCTTGAACGCGCGATGGGAAAAATAGCGGTGCATACCCGTCTCGACGCCCAATGCGGTCGCGAAATACATGACGGCCAACAGCACGAAATCGGCCGCGCGCACGCCGAACGCCCATGTATAGGCGATCGCGAACACGAAGCCCGCCGCCGGCACGCATACCGTCAGATAGGCGAGCCGGCGCGCGCGCCTGTCGGCGTCCGCGTGCGCGCCGACAGGCGTGTCCGACGTACCAGAGGCGCTTTGAGAAGACAAAAGATCCGCTTCAGCCATGACTGACTCCGAAGAAAAAGAGCGGGAACGAAGCAAGCGAAAGAACGCCGCGCATGCGCTACGCGCTTGCGGTGAACACGCGCAAACTGCCCTTTTGGAACGCCTGCTTGCACGCTTGCCGGCGCACCTTGCCGCTCGTCGTCAGCGGAATCGCGCCCATCGGTCCCAGATGCACGAACGCCGGCGCGACGCCGTGATCGCGCGTCACCGCCCGCGTGATCGCCTCGCGCACTTCGCTCAGTTGCGCGTCGTTTAGCTGTTTCGTGCGCTTGATCTCCGCGACGATGATCAGCGATTCGCTGGTCTCGCCCTCGACCGAGAATGCGGCCACGCCGTTCGTGCGGATTGCGTCGTGCGCCTGCTGAACCGACCCCTCGATGTCGTTCGGATAAAGGTTGCGCCCCGCAACGATCACGACGTCCTTCAGCCGCCCGGTGACGAACAGCTCGCCGCGCTCAACGAACCCCAGGTCGCCCGTGCGCAGATAACGGGCCGATTCGCGCCCGCCTTGCGGCGCATCGGCGGCGAGCGTCGCGGCAAATATGTCGTCGCTGTCGTCGCGATTCAGATACCCGGCCGCGACGTTCGGACCCGCGACCCAAATCTCGCCGATCGCGCGCTCCGGCAACGGCTGCCGCGTTTGCGGATCGACGATGCGCAGTTCATGGCCCGCCGCGACGGGCCCGCAGCCGACGAGCCTCGCGTGGCCGAGCGGCGTGTCCGTGCCGCCCGTGTACGGCAAGCAGATGCCGGCGGCGAGCGCGTCCTTGTCGACGTCGAGCAGCGTAATCGGCTCGCGGCCGCGCTTGCCGGACACATAGAGCGTCGCCTCCGCCATCCCGTAGCACGGCACGATCGCATGACGGTCGAAGCCGCGCGGCTCATACCGCGCGAAGAAGCGTTCGAGCGTCGCGTAGCGAACCGGCTCCGCGCCGCAAAACACGTGCTGCAGCGAGCTGAGATCGAGCGTGGCCGCCTCAGCCTCGCTGATATTGTCGACACACAAATCGAAGGCGAAATTGGGCGCGACGCTCGTCGTCACGCGATAGTCGTTGATCGCCTTCAGCCAACGGTACGGCCGTTGCACGAAATGCTGCGGCGACAAAATGACGAGCGGAAAACCGCTATAGACCGCAAGCAGCAGCGCCCCCATCAGCCCCATGTCGTGATACGGCGGCAGCCATGTGCAGCCGACGCGCTCCGGATCATCGCCAAGGCGCTGAGCGATCACCGCGCAATTGCTGACGAGATTGTCGTGCGTGACGATCACGCCCTTGGGCTCGCCCGTCGATCCCGACGTATATTGCAGCAGCGCCGGGCGTTCGGCGTCGCCGGGCGGCAAGTCCGTTACCTGCTTTTTATATGCATATACATTTTCACCATCAAAAAATTTTTGATCGATGCCGAGCAGCGCCGGCACGGCCTGCACGCCGGCTTGCGCATAGAACTGATTGAGATGCTGCTTCAGCAGCTCGAGCACGCCGGTGCCGGCGATGACGATATCCGGGTGCGCATCGCGGCAAATCGACGCGAAACGGGCGATGGCCCGCGATCCGGCCGGCGGAAACGACGGCACGGCGGTTGCACCGGCAAACAAAATTCCAAATAAAGCAGCCACATAATTCAACCCAGGTTCAAGCACCAGCAAGACGCGCCGATTATTAAGCGGATACTGCAAAATGGCATCGCGCACGCGAATTGACGCATCATAAAAAGTTTGATAATTCCAGGTAACTACGTCGCCTTCACCATCGCGCAAAAAGATAAAAGCCGTGTGATCCGGCGCCTGCGCGGCGCGCTCACGGAGAATATCGAGCAACGACGCACGCCGGTCACCATCGCGTGGCGTGGGGATGACATCGATCGCCATGGAAGCCCTCGTTTGATGTTGTATGTCAAATCCCGGTTCTGGTTTTCCCGGTGCATACGCTTTTATATACGCGAGCGTTAAAAATTCAAAATAAAGTCGACTGATGAACTCTTCTACAAGTCGCCCCGCGCTTTCGGTTGACAGAATAACCCATTCAATGGATTTTCACCAAAAAATAATTTGCTCTTTTGGGTAACAAAAATCCATTCAATAAGCACCTCCATAAAACAACCATATTATTTTTGGGCGACCTAAATTAGGCGGTAGACAATCAAAGTCCAATTACGATCGAGGTGCATTCGCGGCGCGGCGATGGTGCGCGCCTCACCAACATCGATCAGCGCTTGCCGCTTGCCCCAAGATAGACGGTTGCCGCAAACCCGGCGGCGGCGGCAGCCAACACAACCACCGCAAGCCATAACACAGGCGAGAACGACCCAGCGTGCGCGGCGAGCGGCGCGGCCACGAGCGGCCCGGCGATCTGGCCGAGGCCATACGAAGCGGTCGCATATCCCATCAGCCCAACCGCGCGCTCGCCATACAACCGGCGCGCCTCGCGCATCGCAAACAGCGTGATCGCGGTAAAAGGCAACCCGACGAGCATGCTGCCAAGCGCAAATCCCGCAGCCGTCGGCCACACGATGCCAAGCATCACGCCCACGGCCTGCACCCCGCAACAGGCGGCAAGCAGCAGCCGGTTGTTCCAGCGCGGCGGCAGCTTCGCGCCGAGCAGCGCACCGGCAATCGCCGCCGCGCCGAACATCGGCCAGAACAGATCCGGCCACGGCGAATGCACGGGCAATGCAGCATGCGCGATCACCGGCAGGAACGTCGCGGTGACGATGTAGCCGAAGCCCGGCAAACCGTAGAGCAGCACCAGCCAACGCGCATCGCGCCGAACGTCGCGCGCCCGTGCCTCTTGAGACGCGCGGACGATATGCACCGCATCGGCTCTTTCTATATGTGTACGCATATTATTTGCGTTCGCGTTCATGCCGGCGTGTGCATCGCGTGCGCCGCCGCTTTCGTCCGCACGCGCGGGCAGCGCGAACGTGCGCCACACCGCTGCCGACAACAACGCCGCCACCATCGCGAACGCACTCCATCCGAGCGCGGCGCGTTGCCCCGCCAGCGCCGCCGCAGCCAATCCCGTCGCCACGATCCCGGCGCCCGGTCCGGTATAGATCACTCCACCCCACGCCGGCGCGCCGCACTGCGCGACGCGCGTTAATCCCCACTGCGAGGCGAACACGAATGTCCATGCACTCACCGCTCCCGCGACAAAGCGCGCGAGCGCCCAGATCCAGAACGGACTGGCCACGCTCATCACCAGCAACAGCGCGACCGTCGCGGCAAGCCCGCCGCGCACCATCTTCTCGGGCGCGGCGCGGATACGCGCGCAAGTGATCGCGCCGACGAAATAGCCCGCGTAGTTCGCGGACGCGAGCCATCCGCCATGCCGAATATCCAAGCCGCCGCCCGCGAGCATCAAAGGCAGTAGCGGCGTGAACGCAAAGCGCCCAATGCCAAGCGCGCTGGCGAGCGCGGCCGCGCTCGCCAGCGCCGCACGGCACGCGGCGCTGGCGTCTGGCGCGGCCGGCGGCGACATGCCCGCTGAGCGAACGAAACCGTCATCGCGGGCAGAAGGGAACATACGCATCGGAATCGACCTCGGGTCCACGTGCGATACGACAACGGCAGCAGCTGCAGCCGGCAGCATCGCGGCAACATTCGAATCGATCCGATGCTAACTTGACGGAACGTTCTCTAAAAATGAATAATTGAGATTCAATTCATTTCCAGGAGAGAATCGTGGATCTGGCCGCCCTCGCGATCTTCCGTGCCGTCGTGCGCGAAAATGGTGTGACGCGGGCCGCAGCGAAGCTCAATCGCGTGCAGTCGAACGTCACCACCCGGATCAAGCAGCTCGAAGAGCAGCTCGGCGCGGCGTTGTTCGTGCGCGACGGCCGTCGGCTCGTGCTGACGCCGGCCGGCCAAACGCTGCTGCCTTACGCGGAGCGCCTGCTCGCGCTTGCCGACGAAGCGCGTCACGCGATTCGGGAGGACAAGCCGCGCGGCCGGCTGCGCTTCGGCGCGATGGAAAGCATGGCGGCCACCCGCCTGCCCGCGCTGCTCGCGCGCTATCACCAGCAATGGCCTGACGTCACGCTCGAACTCATCACCGGCACGACCGGCCATCTCATCCAACAGGTCCGCGAATTCGAGCTGGATGCGGCGCTCGTCGCAACGCCCGTCGAATCGGCGGCGCTGGCAGAGCCGTTCGACACCGCGCCCGCGTTCACCGAGGAACTGGTGTTGCTGACGCCGCGCGGGCATCCGCGCGTGCGCACGCCGCACGACATCCTGCTGCCGACACTCGTCGCCTTCGAGCGCGGCTGCGCGTACCGGGGCTATATCGAGCGCTGGTACGCGGCATGCGGCGTAAAGCCCGCACGAGTGCTCGAACTCGGCTCCTATTATGCGATCGTCGCATGCGTCGCGGCGGGCGCGGGCGTCGCGGTCGCGCCGCGCTCGGTGCTCGCGGTGCAGCGCGAGCCGGACAGCCTCGGCGTGCATCCGCTCACGGATCTCGCACCGATCGTCACGCGGCTGATCTGGCGTCAGGGTCACCTGTCGGCGGCGCTCGGCGCATTGCGCGATGCACTGGGAGAAGCGGCTTCCGATGCGGCGGCGCTTGCCGAAGTCAAGCCGCGCCGCGCCCAAGGCCGGCGGGCCGCGCCGGTTGCGTTGCCGGCCTGAATCCGGAGCGCTCGCCAGCGGAATGCGGGCAAGCCAAGCCCGCGCCGCGAGCATGCCGCGCACAACGCAATAGCCTGTTGGATGGCTTGCCGAATGGCCTGCCGATAAGCGACGGCGGCAACGGCAAACCGCTCACGTGGGCTATTTGACGCGCTTATCGTCACTCAATCGGCACTCAAGCCCTGTGATCGCCACCACCCCGTCCGGTATCCCGCGCCAATCGTCATCGGCATGCGCACCGCCCGTGCAAACCAACGCGGGCCCGCGCCGCCGCGCGATATGCATCGCAACAGCCGACCGTTGTTGCGCCCCCCCAAAGAAAAAGCCGCGTCGATTCGCGGCTTTTTCTGCACGACGGGCGCACGGCGCCCTATCCGGCAGCGCTTACAGCTTCGCTTCAACCCAGGCTTTCACGCCCGCCAGCGCGGCCGGCAAGTTCGCTGGCTCGGTGCCGCCCGCTTGCGCCATGTCGGGCCGGCCACCGCCCTTGCCGCCGACTTGCTGCGCGACGAAGTTGACGAGTTCGCCCGCCTTGACTTTGCTGTTCGCGCCGTCGGTAACGCCGGCAATCAGGCTGACCTTGCCGCCGTCGACCGCCGCGAGCACGATCGCCGCGCTCTTCAGCTTGTCCTTGAGCTTGTCGACCGTCTCGCGCAGCGTCTTCACATCGGCGCCGTCGAGCGTCGCCGCGAGCACGCGCACGCCGCGCACTTCGACCGCCTGCTGTGCAAGCTCGTCGCCTTGATTCGACGCGAGCTTCGATTTCAGCGCCGCCAGCTCGCGCTCGAGCAATTTCACCTGGTCCTGCACCTGGCCGATGCGCTGCACCAGCTCGGAAGGCTGCGCCTTCAGCGCGGCCGCCGCGGCATTCACGCGCGCGTCGAGCGCCTGCACATAGTGCAGCGCGTTGTCGCCCGTGATCGCCTCGACGCGGCGAATTCCCGCCGCGACGCCGCCTTCCGCGACGATCTTGAAAAGACCGATATCACCCGAGCGCTGCACGTGCGTGCCGCCGCACAGCTCGCGCGAAAAACCGAGATCGAGCACACGCACCTCGTCGCCGTACTTCTCGCCGAAGAGCGCCATCGCGCCGCCCTTCACCGCTTCGTCGTAAGGCATCACGCGCACGATGCCCGGCGCGTTCGCCAGCACCTGCTCGTTGACGAGCGCCTCGACGCGGCGGATCTCGTCGTCGGTCAGCGGCGCATTGTGCGCGAAATCGAAGCGGGTCTTGTCCGCATCGACGAGCGAACCCTTTTGCTGCACGTGCGCGCCGAGCACGTCGCGCAGCGCCTTGTGCATCAGGTGGGTCGCCGAGTGATTGCGGGCCGTGCGCGCGCGGCGTTGCGCATCGATCTCCGCGCGAACCGCGTCGCCCACCTTGAGCGTGCCTTGCACGAGCGTACCGTGGTGACCGATCACGTCGGCCTGAATCTTCAGCGTATCGGCCACCGCGAAGCGCACGCTCGCATTCGCGAGCGTGCCCTGATCGCCGACCTGGCCGCCCGATTCGGCGTAAAACGGCGTATGGTCGAGCACGACGACTGCCTGCTGGCCCGCCGTCGCTTCGTTGACGGCCGTGCCGTCGACGAAAAGCGCGGTGACCTTGGCGTCGTCGAACGCGATTTCGTCGTAACCGTGAAACGTCGTCTTCGCACCGCTGTACTCGAGGCCCTGTGCCGCCTTGAACTTGCCCGCCGCGCGCGCCTGCTCGCGCTGACGCGCCATCGCGTCGTCGAAAGCCGGCTC
Organism: Burkholderia sp. TSV86; assembly: GCF_001522865.1. GTDB lineage: Bacteria > Pseudomonadota > Gammaproteobacteria > Burkholderiales > Burkholderiaceae > Burkholderia. The sequence continues at coordinate 39,113 of NZ_LOWB01000040.1, forward strand.
GTCGACCGTCACGCCGCGCTCGCGGCACACGTCGGCCGTCAGATCGAGCGGAAAGCCGTAGGTGTCGTGCAGCTTGAACGCCAGTTCGCCGTCGAGCACCTTGCCGCCCTTCGCTTCGAGTTCGCCCAGCGCGGCTTCGAGGATCGACATCCCGTGCTCGATCGTCTCGAAAAAGCGCTCCTCCTCCTGACGCAGCACGCCGGTCACACGCGACCCGGCTTCCTTCAGCTCCGGATACGCACCGCCCATCTCGGCGACGAGATCCGCGACGAGCTTATGGAAAAACGGCGCCTTGCGCCCGAGCTTGTAGCCATGACGGATCGCTCGGCGCACGATCCGGCGCAGCACGTAGCCGCGGCCCTCGTTGCCGGGAATCACGCCATCGACGATCAGGAACGAGCACGCGCGGATGTGATCGGCGATGACCTTCAGCGAATTGTTGCCGAGATCGGCGACGCCCGTTTCGCGCGCGGCCGCGGCGATCAGCTTCTGGAACAGGTCGATCTCGTAGTTGCTGTGCACGTGCTGCAGGACGGCCGCGAAGCGCTCGAGGCCCATGCCGGTATCAACGCACGGCTTCGGCAGACGCGTCATGTTGCCCTGCGCGTCGCGGTTGAACTGCATGAACACGAGATTCCAGATCTCGATGTAGCGGTCGCCGTCTTCTTCGGCGGAACCCGGCGGGCCGCCCCAGACGTCCGGGCCGTGATCGTAGAAGATTTCCGAGCACGGGCCGCACGGGCCCGTGTCGCCCATCTGCCAGAAGTTGTCCGATGCGTAGCGCGCGCCCTTGTTGTCGCCGATGCGGATGATCCGCTCGGCCGGCACGCCGACTTCCTTCGCCCAGATGTCGTATGCCTCGTCGTCTTCGTGATAGACGGTGACCCACAGCTTGTCGGCCGGCAGCTTGAACACCGATGTGAGCAGCTCCCATGCGTACTGGATCGCGTCACGCTTGAAGTAGTCGCCGAACGAGAAGTTGCCGAGCATCTCGAAGAACGTATGGTGGCGCGCGGTATAGCCGACGTTCTCGAGATCGTTGTGCTTGCCGCCCGCGCGCACGCTGCGCTGCGACGTGGTCGCGCGGGTGTACGGGCGCGTTTCGGCGCCGAGAAACACGTCCTTGAACTGCACCATCCCCGAATTGGTGAAGAGCAGCGTGGGGTCGTTACCGGGCACGAGGCTCGACGAGCGAACGATCGTGTGGCCCTTCGATTCGAAGAACTTGAGGAATTTCTCGCGGATTTCGGCGGCTTTCATAGCGTGCGGGGAACGGTCAGGCCAAAACGTATTGAGCGCCGGCGCGCCGGCAAGCGGACGGACGGCGGGCTTCTGAAACGTTTGATTATACGGGATCGCGCCCTCGTCGCGGCCGGCGGCCGTTTCACGCCGGTTGGGCCGCAAACGCCCGCTTGCGATATGTGGCGCCCGCGAACCACGCAGGACGCCCGCGATCGCTTTTTTGACCCGGCGCCGCAGACGCGTTGCCCACCCCTGCGGCCGCCACGTGCCGATACCGGGAATATTGGCCTGCGCATCCAGCATCTATATTCGGCATGCGCGTTTTCGTATGTCTGGCGTCCATTTCAGAAGACAGCGCGGCCTCATCGCCATGCCGAACTAACATCGCCCGCTCTCGCTCCCTGCGCCAGGACTACCCGCGGCCAAACGGGAAGTACGAAACGAACGATCACTGGAGATTCCAAACCGATGTTTACGGCAACGGCCCCGAACAGTCGCGCCAATCACGTCACGAAGGTGACGCATCAACCGGTTCGCCCGCCCGCCTCTGACGATGACGCAAGCCGCAGCGCATCCGATCGCGCAGTGCCAGGCGTGATGCACGATGTGACGAGGCACCTGAAGCAAAGGGTTTCGGCAGCGCCGCCTGCGGAGAACGCCGCCCATGCCGCGAGCGCCTCCAGTGATGATAGCGCCGACGATACCGCCTCCTGCGTCGCGGCAGCGTTGAACGCGCCAGCGCCGGCCTCGGCAGCGCATGAGCCCGCACGCACGCCCCACGAACGCCCGCGCCCCAGACGCGACGGCTCGAGCTACATTTGGCAAGGCTTGCGCCAGACTGTGCTTCATCCCTTGGTGCGGCAGGCGCAAAACGCCATCCGTCAGGGCAATCAGGCCATCGACGCTCAGGCCGCGCCGATCCTGGGTCTGATCGATCAGACCGCCCAAGCCATCACGCGAGCCCAGCAGGCGCAAAATATTTTCAATCAGTTCGGCGAGCAAGTCATACGCATGCAGGTGGGGGCAAAGACCGGCGGCCAGCAGGTCGATCGAGCCGAAGTGGAGCAATCCCAGCGGACGTTGACTCAAATCCGGGACGCCGCGATGCAGGCGCAGACGGACATCGCCCGCGCGCTGTTGGCACTGCGCTCGCCTCCGCAGATTCAGCGCGATATTCCCGCGGCCTGGCGGGCGATCCAGCGGGCGCTGCAGGACGTGGGCCGCGCCCGGCACGATCTGGAGGATCCGGCGCCGGACCAGCACCTCCGTCAACCGCCGCCGGCCCAGGAGCGGCAAGCCCTGCTGCTCCAGCTCACACAGCTCGACGGCAGGTTACGGTTGGCTGAAGACCGGCTGCAGCAGCTACAGAACAATCCACCGCTGCTGCAACGGGTTCGGGAAAATCTGATGATCTACGCGAGAGATTTGCAGGCGACCAATGATCGTCGGCTCGACAATGTCCTGGCATCGCTGCTGAAGGCAACCGGCGCTCACCAACGCCCGCAGCCGGAAAACAATGGCGATGGAGGGTCACCCACCAAGCATCCCCGGCCGGATAGCCACAGCGGCGAATTGAACCAGGAACTGCGGCGCTCGACCGATGATCGATCACCCGAACGGCCCGGAGCGATTTATCCGCTGCCCAAGAGCGCCATCGCCGGCAGCTATTCGCTTGGCGGAAAAATGGAGCGCCACGGCCTCGACAAGGCGCTGCTTTCCATTCAGATCAACAAACTGCAACCCGATCTGATCAACCAGGTCACGCCGCTCATCAATAGCGGGCGCATCAAGTTCGACGTGACGCCCCAGGCAGTAAACGGCGCAACGAGCATCGCATACGAGACGGTACAAAACACCGAAATCGCGACCATTCGCGTCCACTTCCAGCACGAAAGCTCCACTCAAAAAAATGCGCAGGCGCTGCTGGCGCTGTTCCAAAAAATCGTGGACCGCTTTAGCGGCGGCAACGCGTAGACCGGCGCCCGGCTTGACGTCGAACCGGCCTGCGGCTGCCCGCAGGCCGGGTACGCAGGCGCGGTTTCCAGCGCCGCTGGCGGATTGCTGCGGCAGCCGGCCGCGAATCGCTTTAAGATGCGACGATCCCGCCAATCGAGCGGACGCCGCTATCGAGCGCGCACCCGCCAGCCAAGCAAAGGAGACGAACCGACGATGGGAGCCTTGAGCCATATCCGCGTGCTGGATTTGAGCCGCGTGCTTGCGGGCCCGTGGTGCGCCCAGACGCTCGCCGATTTCGGCGCCGACGTGATCAAGGTCGAGCGCCCCGGGCTCGGCGACGACACCCGGCATTGGGGCCCGCCGTACCTGAAAACGCCCGATGGCGCCGATACCGGCGAAGCCGCGTACTATCTCGCCGCGAACCGCAACAAGCGCTCGGTGACCGTCGATATCGCAACGCCGGAAGGCCAGCGGATCGTCCGCGAGCTTGCCGCGCAATGCGACGTCGTGCTCGAGAACTACAAGGTCGGCCAACTCGCCAAGTACGGGCTCGACTACGCATCGCTGCAAGCGGTGAAGCCCGATCTGATCTACTGCTCGGTGACGGGCTTCGGCCAAACCGGCCCGTATGCGCACCGCGCGGGCTACGACTTCATCATCCAGGGCATCGGCGGCTTCATGAGCATCACCGGCGAGCGCGACGCGCTGCCGGGCGGCGGCCCGCAGAAAGCCGGCGTGGCGATCGCCGATCTCGCAACTGGCCTTTACGCGGCGATCGCGATTCTTGCCGCGCTCGCGCATCGCGAGCGCACCGGCGCCGGCCAGCATATCGACATGGCGCTCCTCGACGTGCAGGTCGCGCTGCTCGCGAACATGAACACGAACTTCCTCACGAGCGGCAAGCCGCCCGTGCGCTGGGGCAACGCGCATCCGAACATCGTGCCGTACCAGACGTTCGAGACGAGCGACGGCTGGATCATCGTCGCGGTCGGCAACGACGGCCAATTCCGCAAGTTCGTCGACGCAGGCGGCCGCGCCGAGCTTGCCGACGATCCGCGTTTCGCGACGAATCCGGCGCGCGTGCAGCACCGCGACACGCTCGTGCCGATCCTCGCCGAGATGACGAAGACGCGCAGCAAGCGCGCGTGGCTCGACGCGCTCGAAGCGGCCGGCGTGCCGTGCGGGCCGATCAACGATTTGGCCGAAGTGTTCGACGACGAGCAGATCCGCGCGCGCGGCATGCAGATCGCGTTGCCGCACCCGAGCGGCGCGACGGCCAAGCTCGTGCGCAATCCGATCCGCATGAGCGCGACGCCGCCAGACGCGCGCACCGCGCCCCCCCTGCTCGGCGAGCATACCGACGCGGTGTTGCGCGAGCTGCTCGGCTATGGCGACGCGGCGATCGCCGCACTGCGCGACAAGGGAATCGTCTGACGCTTGTGGCGCGCGCCTGGGCATCGCGAACATTCCGCCGTCATAACCCGACGGTAAAAAGGGCCCCTTTCCACTGCCGATTCGAGGTATTCCGATGCCGTCGCGCCGCACATTCCTGCTTTCCTCGTCATCCGCCGCCGCGCTGCCGCTCGCCAGCACGATCCTTAGCGCGTGCAACGACAGCATCGCGCAAGCCGCGCCCAGCGACGCCGAACTCAAGCGGCAAATGCTCGGCAAGCTGACCGCGCAGCTCAACGACGCGGCGAACGCCGCGACCGTCGAGCCGTATTTGATGGACATCGGCTTCACGTGGGATCTGCCGACGATCCCCGCCGCGCAGATCAACCGGATCGTCGCGTACAGCTTCGGCAATCGCCCCAACGCGGCGAGCGGCAACACGCCGGCCAACGGCGGCAGCCAGAGCGCGCTGCCCGACCCCGGCCCCGTCAACGAAGCGCTCGCGGACGCCGTCTACAGGATTCACCAATTGAAGCCGGTCAAGGTCTATGCGCAGTGGGAAATCGCCCGCTTTCTCGCCGCGAAATACCAAATGACCAACGTGCATTCGATCGAGCCTGTGATCGCGGCCGATGGCACCGTCTCGTATCTGAGCACCGACGGCGTGGCGGCCGCGATCGTCGCGCTCGAAGGCAAGGCTGCCGCGATGGGCAATGTCGCGGTGGTCGGCCACCGCGACCATGCGAAGCGCTGCATCCAGACGTCGCGCGCACGCGGAATGAACGCGGCCGCGGCGGCCGAAGTCGCGCTGCCGACGTTGTACGATCCGCAGTCCGGCCAGGCTTGGACTCGCCGCCGCGATCTGTATCTCGTGCATGACATGTACGCGCAGTTCGGCGCGCTGCGCGCGGACCTGCTCGCGGCGGCCTATCCGAACGGCTGATTGAGCGAACGTGAACGGCAGGCCGAAAAGCCGGTTGAAAAGCCGATCCGGCGGCTGGGCTCGAAAGGCGCGATTCGGATGTGTCGACCCGAAAGCGAATGCGTTCGCTCGACGAGGGGCGCCTCAGCGCCGCCCGAGACGCGCCGGGAACGGCGCTCCGGCGCGCTCGGGCTCAAGCGCGCCGCCCGCCCTATCGACGGCCAGCCGATATGACGATGACGAGCCGTTGCCGATATGCCAACGGCAGTGCCCCTCATTGCAGCACGCCGCCGACAATCGATGCCGCCGGCACGCCGCGTGTCATCCGAAACGCGCGTGTCGGCCCGCCGGAAAGCCGGCGCACCGCCACGGCAGTAGTCAGAAGTCAGAAGTCGGAGCTAAGGCGCGCCGCGACGCCCGTTCAGCGCACGCCCGCGCCGACGAGCCCGCCCGCGGCCGCACCCGCGACCGTGCCAAGCGGGCCGCCCGTGATCAGGTAGCCGAGCGCGCCGCCCGCGGCCGCGCCGATGCCGGCATTGCGTTGCGTGCGATTCATCGCACAGGCGCTCAGGCTGGCGATCGCAACGGCGATCACAGTAGCGCGCACGAACAGACGGGTCTTGTTGGTTTTCATGATGCGTGGATCTCTGCTGGCACTGCCGCGCGTGGCACCGCGCGGCGGGATGATTCCGAGTGAGCGCATCTTAAAAAAGCCGAATTCGCTCGGCAAAGCGATTTACCTCCTGTTACAGCCGCGAACGGCACGCGATACGTCGCGTGCGCGGCGCGTGCCGGGCCGCCCGTACAGCAGGCGGCCCGGCACGCGCACCGCCGCGCTGCGCCGCTGCGACCTCCGTCAGGTAGAATTGACAAATTCGGGCGCCATGCCACGCGCGCCCTTCCTTTTTCTGTCCCGTTTCGCATGAGCACCGAACACAACGACGCCGCCGCGCCAGCCAACTTCATCCGCAACATCATCGACGACGACAACCGCACGAACAAATGGGGCGGCCGGGTCGAGACGCGCTTTCCGCCCGAGCCGAACGGCTATCTTCATATCGGTCACGCGAAGAGCATCTGTCTGAATTTCGGCGTCGCGCGCGACTACGGCGGCGTGTGCCATCTGCGCTTTGACGACACGAACCCGGAAAAGGAAAATTTCGAGTACGTGAACTCGATCATCGACGCGGTGCGCTGGCTCGGTTTCGACTGGAGCAAGGACGGAGCCGATCACCAATATTTCGCAAGCGACTACTACGACAAGCTGTACGAATTCGCCGAGCTGCTGATCCAGCGCGGCCGCGCCTACGTCGATAGCCAAAGCGCTGACGAAATGCGCGCGAACCGCGGCTCGCTGACCGAGCCGGGCAAGCCGTCGCCATTTCGCGAGCGCACGCCGGAAGAAAACCTCGACCTGTTCCGACGGATGAAGGCAGGCGAATTCGCAGAAGGCGCCCACGTGCTGCGCGCGAAGATCGACATGAGTTCGCCGAACATGAACCTGCGCGATCCGGTGCTCTACCGAATCCGTTATGCGCATCATTACCGCACGGGCGACAAGTGGTGCGTGTACCCGATGTACGACTACACGCACTGCATCTCGGACGCGCTCGAGCACATCACGCACTCGCTGTGCACGCTCGAATTCGAAGATCATCGGCCGCTGTACGACTGGGTATTGAACGAGCTTGCGCAAGCTGGCGTGTTCACGCGCCCGCTGCCGCAGCAAATCGAATTCTCGCGGCTCAATCTCACCTACGCGGTCACGAGCAAGCGCAAGCTGCTGCAACTCGTGACCGAAGGCCACGTCGACGGCTGGGACGACCCGCGCATGCCGACGATCGTCGGCGTGCGGCGCCGCGGCTTCACGCCGGAGAGCATCCAGTTGTTTTGCGAACGTATCGGCGTGACGAAGGTGGATTCGTGGATCGACATGAGCGTGTTCGAAGGCGCGCTGCGCGACGATCTCGACGACAAGGCGCCGCGCACGGTGGCCGTGCTCGATCCGCTCAAGCTCATCATCGACAATTACCCGCAAGGCCAGACCGAAGCATGCACGGCGCCCGTGCATCCACATCATCCGGAGCGCGGGCAGCGCACGTTCCCCATCTCGCGCGAGCTGTGGATCGAACGCGAGGATTTCACCGAGCATCCTCCGAAGGGTTATTTCCGGCTGTTCCCAGGCAACAAGGTGCGGCTGCGCTACGGCTATGTCGTCGAATGCACGGGCTTCGACAAGGACGAGCACGGCAACGTGATCGCCGTTCACTGCAACTACTTCCCGGACAGCAAGTCAGGCACCGAAGGCGCGAACAACTACAAGGTCAAGGGCAACATCCATTGGGTCAGCGCCGAGCATGCTTACGCGGCTGAAGTGCGGATCTACGACCGTCTGTTCAACGAAGCGCACCCGGACGCGGGCGGGCGCAACTTCCTCGACGCGCTGAATCCGAATTCGAAGAAGATCGTGCGCGCATATCTGGAGCCGGGTGCGCGCGAGGCGGCGCCAGAGGCGCGCTATCAGTTCGAACGCCACGGCTACTTCGTCGCCGATCGCCACGACTCGAAGCCGGGCCAGCCGGTGTTCAACCGGATCGTCGGCTTGCGCGACAGCTGGGGCAAGCCGGCCTGACGGCAACCGGCTTGCATTGCAGGCGACGAGCAACGCCCGGCTTGACAGCCGGGCGTTGCCGTTTGCGGGGCAAGTTCGCCCGCCCCGCATGGCGCCACCGGAAGAACGGCCCGCGAACGGCAGTCGCAACAGTGGCGGCAACGGCGTGCCGACAGCGCGGCGCCCGCTGCGCACGCCCGCTTCAGCGCGGCAGCCGCCGATGCAACTGCTCGAGCGACAGCGCCGTGCGAAACAGCCGCGCAAGGCTGCGGCTGGCATACGCGCTCACCTCGCCGGGCTCAGTCCAGCGGAAGGCATCCATCTCGGGAATCATCGAGCCGTCGCGACGGCTCGGGAACATCGACGTGCAGACGCAGCGCGATAGATCCACTTCGTGAGCGGCCGCGCGCGCGGCGAACAGATGCAGATCCTTGTCGGGCCGATAGACGAAGCGGCCGAGATCCGTCAGCCGCCTCGGCGCGAGCACGATGCCCGTCTCTTCGACAAGCTCGCGCAGCGCCGCCTGCAGCTCGGTCTCGCCGGGCTCGCTCTGCCCTTTCGGGATATCCCAGTGCGTCGTGTCGGTCGCGTGCGCGAGCAGCACACGGCCGGCCGAATCGAGCAGCACGACCCCGCACGATACGGTGCGTGGCCGGGCAAGCGGCTTCATCGCGATCGGCGCGTCAACGCTTTTGCAGCAGCCACTTGCCTGCCGCGCTCTTGCAGAACAGCGGCTTGAGCGTCATCGATTGTCCCTTCGCCTCGATGACCGTCGTGATCTCGCGGCACGTGCGTGCGCCCTGCTCGGTCGTGCTCGGCGTGAGCTTCGCCTCGAGCTTCGTGCCTCTGCCGTCGTTCTGCCAATCGACGGTTTCGCCGTCCTTGCCTTCGTCCCGGACTTTCTGCACGGCCTTGCCCAACGATGCGGTGTCGGCCTTGCTGAAATAGCTGATCGGCGTGTCGTTCAAGAAGTTCAGATTGTTCTGCGCGTGCGCGCCAAGCGCGGCCGTCGCGCATACCGCGCTCGCCAGTGCGCGCGCAAAAATCGAGACAGAGGCTCGCATCGTCATGGTGTTCTCCTTATGGAAGCGATCAAGTGCCGGCGTGCGAGCACGGCCGCGCGCCGGACAAGCGCTCAAGGATAACTGCAACCACGCGCATTTAAAATCGATCTGACAGGAAGTGACGTTTATCCACGCCGCGCCACTCGGCGCCCGCCGGCAGCGCGCGCGGCGATCGGCCGCACACGCGGCGCCACCCGCCCGCTGCACCGGGAGCCCGGCGCGGCTCGCCAAGCGTCGCCGCGTCGGCGCCGCCGCATCGAATCAGCGGCCGCCGTGCGCGGTCGGCGCATGCGGATCGTAGCCGTCGGTCAGCGTGCCAAGGAACGCGATCACGTCCTGAATTTCCGCATCGGTCAGCACCGGCGAATCGCCGCGCTTGCGGTCGAACGGCGCTTCGTCGTTCAGATTCTTCCAGTAGCGCTTGGGCAGATCGTCGAATTTCTGAACGACGCCGTGCTTTACCGGATAGAACTTCTCCGGATTCGTGTCGCGCTCCGAATAGAAGCGCAGCACATCTTCGAGCGAATGATAGATGCCGTTGTGGAAGAACGATTTCTTCAGGACGACGTTGCGCAGCGTCGGCGTGCGAAACAGGCCGCAAAACTCGTCGCGGCCCTTCAAATCCTGACGCTCCGGCCCACACGCGCCAAGATCGTAGAACTTCGGATTCCGATTCACCGCAAGCTCGCGGTTGCGCGGCACGCCCAACGCGATCAAGCCGAAATCGCTGAACTGCGGCGGCGTGCCGTCAAGCCCGCGCTTGCTCACATGGCAGCTCGCGCAGTTGCCCTTCGTCTCGTCGTTGAACACCTTGAGGCCGCGCAACTCGGCATCGGTCAGTTTCGCGTTGCCTGCAAGATACGCATCGTATTTGCTCGTGTACGGATAAAACACGTCGGGCTTCTGCTCAAACGTCTCGAGCGCCTTGAGCACTGCCTCGAATGTGGCGTCGTCGTCGTTGAATACCTGCGCGCCGAATGCGGCGCGAAACGCATCCGCGTAGGGCGCCGCGCGCACCGCGCGCGCGACCTTCGCGGGCGTGCTGTTCATCTCGAACGGCGACGTGAGCGGCACACGCGCCTGTTGCGCGCCGCTGTCGGCGCGGCCGTCCCATGTCAGGCCGCCGGTCGGGCCGGCATCGACGCTCTCGTCGCCTTCGTCATCCGACTCGTGGTAATGCTCGCTGAACTTGGGCACCGCTTGCAGATACTTCAGCGTCGGCACCGAACGAAAACCTTGCTGGCGCATATCGTCGCCGCCGAATTGCGCGGCGAGCGCGTTCGGCGCGCTGAAGCCGTGCTGCGGGCTATGGCATGACGCGCAAGCCAGCTTGCCGGAGCCCGACAGCGACGGATCGAAGAAGATCTGCCGGCCAAGCTCCGTCATCTGCTTCACCCCTTCGTACACCTGCGCGCGAGTCTGCGGCTGACCATCCACGACGACGGGCGCATCGGAGCGCACCGCCGGCGCACCTGAGCCGGCCGAAGCAGCTAACGCCCCGCTCGCCGCCGCAGCCGGGCCTGCCGTCGCGGGGCCGTTCGCATCGCACCCCGCGGCGCCCGCGGCGATCATCCCGGCTGCGGCCACCGTGCGAAGCGCGGTGAACAACCCGTGGTTCCTTAAAACAGACCGCAGCTGATGTCGCATCATCGGTTCGGCAGTGTCGAGTGAGAAAGGCGCGAGCGTATGTCATGAAAATGACACTTCGATGACGTCAAATGAAAGCACAAAGAAAGCGGTACAACATGCGGCTGTCAAACGTGCCTTACACAATTCTGGCCGCCGGCTGTCGACCGGCGTTCATGCCGGACGCCGCGATGCACCCGTCGCGCCAGCCCGCCCCACATCCATACCTCATACCTCGCGACAAGAGAGAAAACAGATGAACAAGCACTGGATTCGCGTGACCCCGATCGCGCTCGCGGCCGCCTTCGGGCTGAGCGCGTGCGGTGGAGACGACGTCACGTCGCCCAGCCTGTCGGCAGTCAAGAATATCGTCGTGATTTACGCGGAAAACCGCAGCTTCGACAACCTGTACGGCAATTTTCCGGGCGCCAACGGCCTGCAGAACGCGTCGGCCGCCACGCAGCTCGACCGCGACGGCACGAAGCTCGCCACGCTGCCGAAGGTCTGGGGCGGCTTGACCGCGACGGGCGTGACGCCCACGATCACGGAGGCGATGACGGCCAACCTGCCGAACCAGCCGTTCGCGATCGACGATCCGAACGGCTTCAACACGCCGATGAGCGTGACGACGCGTGACCTCGTCCACCGCTTCTACGAAAACCAGATGCAGATCGACGGCGGCAAGAACGACAAGTTCGCCGCGTGGTCCGATGCGGGCGGCCTCGTCATGGGCCATTACACGCCGGACCCGTCTAAGCTGCCGCTCTGGAAGCTCGCGCAGCAGTACACGCTCGCCGACAACTTCTTCATGGGCGCGTTCGGCGGCTCGTTCCTGAACCACCAATATCTGATCTGCGCGTGCGCGCCGTATTATCCGAACGCCGACAAGAGTCCGGCCGCGAGCCAGATCTCCGTCGTCAACCCGGACGGCGTGACGCTCACCACCGCCGCAAACTCGCCCGCCTCCGCGTTGTCGGGCCCGCCAAAGTTCGTGAAATCGGGCGGCCTCACGCCTGACTTCTACGCGGTCAACACGATGCAGCCGCCGTACCAGCCGAGCGGCAACGCGACCGCGAAAGGCGGCGATCCGAATCTCGCCGACCCGTCGAACCCGTCGACGCTGCCGCCGCAGACACAGCAGAACATCGGCGATCTGCTGACCAACGCCGGCATTTCGTGGGCTTGGTACGGCGGCGCATGGAACCAGGCGCTACAGGCGGCGCAAAGCGGCCAGGCGAACGTGATCTACGGTCCGAACCTGTCGGCGCCGAACTTCCAGCCGCACCACCAGCCGTTCAACTACTACGCGAACCAGGCTCCCGGCACCGCGAGCCGCGCGCAGCACCTGCTCGACGGCGGCCAGAACGGCGCGGCACTCCTCCAGGCAATCGATTCGGGCAAGCTGCCGCAAGTGACGTTCTACAAGCCGCAGGGCAACCTGAACGAGCACCCAGGCTACACGGACGTCGCCTCGGGCGACCAGCACATCGCCGACGTCATCTCGCATCTGCAAAAGAGCCCGCAGTGGAACAACATGGTCGTCATCGTCACGTATGACGAGAACGGCGGCTTCTGGGATCACGTCGGCCCGCCGAAGGGCGACCGCTGGGGCCCCGGCACGCGGATTCCGGCGATCATCGTTTCACCGTTCGCGAAGCAGGGCTTCGTCGATCATACTCAGTACGACACCGCGTCGATCCTGCGCTTCATCACGCGGCGCTTCTCGCTGCCGACACTGCCGGGCTTGCAACAGCGCGACACCGCGCTCGTCGCAAACGGCGGCAAGGCGATGGGCGATCTGACGAACGCGCTGACGCTGTCGACGGGCAATTGAGTTATTCGATGGGGTTGTATCGCTGAATCGGGCGGCTTCGGCCGCCTGTTTTCATGCGCGCGGCAACGCACGCGCCGCGCGCGAACCAGCACGCCGCTACACCAGCCCGTTCTCCGACGCATACATGAACAGATCGGCGTCGGAGCGCAGGCCGAGCTTGCCCATGGCATTGTGCTTGTGTGTACTGACAGTCTTGATGCTGCGGCCGCAGCGGTGCGCGATCGCGGTCATCGTCATGCCCGCGGCGCACAGGCGCACCACCTCGACCTCGCGCGGACTCAACGGCCGCATGACATCCGCTTCGCGCAACGGGATACCCGCCGTGGCGGCCGCCTGCGGGCCGATATACGGCCGCCCCTCGCTTGCGGCGGCAACCGCGCGCGGCAGTTCGTCCAGATCGCCGCGCTTGCTCAGCACCGCGAGCGCGCCTGCCTGCCGCATCGTCTGCATCAAGCGCGGATTGTCGAGCATCGTCAGCACGACGACGCGAACCGACGGATGGCGCTCGCGAATCGCGTTCAGCATATCGAGCCCGTCGGCGGTCGGCTTGTCGGGCATCGCGAAATCAGTGACGACGACATCGCACTGCGTGCGCTCGAGCAACGCAAATAATTCGGCCGGATCGTGCGCCTCACCCACGATCGACACGCCAAGCCCCTCCGTCAATGCATGGCGAATACCGAGCAGCACGAGCGGATGGTCGTCCGCGATCAACACTTGAACGCTCATTCAATTTTCTCCTTTTGAATCATCGTCATCGCGCCACTGTGCAGGATACTCGACACTGCTCAGCAGATAACCCACCATCGCCAGCACTTCGCGCGCCTCGCTGCGCGCTGCGCGTGCATCGTCGGCCGCGAGCAATCGGTGAAATACGTCCAGCAGTTCGTCGACATGCGCCTGACCAAACAGACTGAACGTGCCGCGCGCCGCGTGGCACCACGCGCGCAGTGTTTGTTCGGACAGGCCGTCTCCAAGATGGCGCATCAGCGTGTCGCGATCGCGCTCGAGCGAATCGCGGCACGCGCGCGCAATTGCTTCGAACGCCGGAAGATCAGCACGCGATGCACCGAATACCTTCAGCAAGGTGCTGCGGTCGATTAACGCCGGATCGAAGCGCAATGCGGGAGCCGGCTCGATCGCGTCGAAGAGCGCGCGCTCGAGCCGCTCAAGCGTCACCGGCTTGCTGATGCAGCTCGCCATGCCGGCGTCCACGCAACGCACGGCGTCGCTTTGCGATGCCAGTGCCGTCATGCCAACCACCGGTGTCGCGCGCACCCGCGGATCCGGATGCCCGCGAATCGATTCGGCGAGCGCCAGGCCGTCGAGGCCCGGCATCCGGCAGTCGGTCAGCACGATGTCGAACGCCTGCTTCTCAAGCGTGCGCAGCGCTTCGCCGCCACCGCCGCACAAATGCGCACAATGGCCCAATGCGTCGAGCCGGTAGCGCATCGCGAGACGGTTCATCGCTTGATCGTCGACGACCAGCACCCGGTATGAAAGCGCCGCGGGCCGCGCAGACGCGGCGTGCACGCGTACCACGTCGCGCGCGTCGAGCACTGCGTGCAAGCTTGCGACGAACGCGCGCCAGCCGGGCGGATTGCAATCGAGACGCACCGGCGCGCTGCCTTCGGCCTCCTCCACCGGGGCCGCCGACATCGTCACGCCGATCCGGCCAATGGACGGCGGCCAAGCGGCCATACGCGCGTCGTCGCATAGCACCGCATCGACGCTGCGGGTGCCGCACGCCGCGAGCCGCATGCCGGCCGCGCGCGCATATGCGCACAAGGCCGCCGCGAGTCCGGCATCGGCGACATCGATCGCCACGATGCGCCCCGTCAACGCATCGGGCTGATAGCCGCGCGCAACGATCCCGCAACGAATGCTCATCGTCGCGACCGTGCCGCGCCCCACCTCGCTCGTCAGCGTGACATCTCCGCCGAGCAGCCGCGCGAGCTTGCGTGCGATCGTGAGCCCGAGCCCGGCCCCCTGCTCGGCGTCAGGTCCGCCCGGCTGCGCATCGCGCGCCCGCGTGCCACGCACGAACGGCGTGAAAAGCTTGGGCAAATCTTCGGCCGCGATCCCGATGCCCGTATCGACTACTGCCGCGACGATCGTGAGCGCATCACCGCAATCGTCCGTCACACTCAAGCGCACCGACACGCTGCCACGCTCCGTATACCGGATAGCGTTGCCGATGAGGTTGACGAGAATCTGCCGCAACCGGTTGCCGTCCGTCCACACGACGGCCGGCACGTCCTCGTCGATATGCAAGCCGATGCGCAAACCCTTGCGGCGCGCCCGTGCCGTCAGTAGCGCGGTCACGCTGTCAGTCAGCTCGCGCAGATCGATACGGGCCGGTTCGATCGCAAACTGCCCCGCCTCGAGATTCGCGTGATCGAGCAAATCGTCCAGTACCCGCACAAGCGATTGCCCGGACTCCTGCACGAGCCCCAGCAAGCGCTGCTGCTCGGCTGCCAGCGGCCGAGCCGTCAATACTTCGACGAGCGCGAGCATACTGTCGACGGGGCCGCGCAGTTCGTGGCTCGCCACCGCGAGCGCGCTGCGGCTCGCATTCAACGAAGCCCGCAAGCGCCTCAAATTGTGCTGTGTCCAGCCAAAACACAACAGCACGATCAATACATTGCTGCTCCACCATAGCCATGGGTGAAACAGCGCTTGCTCGCAGGGCGTTTTCACGCTCGCCGAAGACATCATGATCGGGTCCGAAGCCTGCGATGGCGTCCACACCGCGAGCAACGCGGTCACGACGCCCATCAGGATGCGTCGGCAGAATTTGCGCCTGCAAAAGCCGTCGCTTCTCATGTCGTTATCTCACCTGGAACCTGGCCGGAATAAGCATGTCTTCGGTCACTGAAAATTCATTCATCACCGCTTCGGTGTACCCGAAGCTAATAACGCACGTCGATGATCACGCTATCTGTATACGTCCCGACAGCGGGAGTCGATTGATCTGTATAGATTTTCGCGGTGTAGGGGAACTGCTGCGCGGCCTGGCCGTTAGCTGCCGTACCGCTGCCGACACGATTCGTCGCTTGTCCCCATACAGTACTGCCGCCCGAACTATAGATGTCGTATTGCAATCGGTTCGTGCCATTGGCCATCTGCCGGCGTCCGTTCGCGGCCGGATTCGCCCCCGGGCTCAAGCCGACCGTATAGACCATGCCCTTCGTGCAGGTCAGCGACAGATTGCCCGTGACTGCTTGGAAGCTCCCGACCGATGGCGCGGAGCCGAAGTTCACGTTCGGCGCGACGATCACGCAGTCGTTCGTCACGGTCAGCGTCACGGGTACGACGGTCGAGCCGCTGCCATTACTCCATCCGAGGCAAATCAAGATGGAAATGCCAGTGCACACGTGCCAATCCCAGTTGATCGTCAGCGTGTCCGTATATGTTCCCGCGGCGACGTTACTGCCTGGCGCGGTTCGGAAATAAAGCGGCAGCGCCGAAGACGACGACGCGCTTCCACCGATGCTGATCCATTGAGTGCTATACCAGTCGTAAGTCATGCCCAACGTAATCTGCTTACTGTATGAGGAATCTTGATACAGCGAATAGGGAATCGAATCGCCGGTCGAACTGACCAGCTTCAGCCCGTTCGCCGACATCACCGTTCCGCTGATTCTGTTGCCGAGCGAAAGCAGCCCCAGGAACGCGCCGGGACAAGTCATGCCGACGTTCGTAGTCGACGTCGATTGCGGCTGATTCGCAACGTTGAACGACGTAACCGAGCCGAACGACGCAGGAGTCGCGGCGACGAGCGAACAGTCCGCCGCGACCGCCCGAAACGGTGCCAGCATGACGAGCGCAATGATCGAGATTGCGAGGTGACGGAGAAATTTATTAAACATATTCATCGGTAAGCCTGATCGTTATTCACCGCAACCGAGCGGACCGACGCGGCTCATCTGAGCTGCGTTCACGTCTGCGTCGAACGTCGCCCGGCATTGACCGCCGCCCGGCAGCGTCACGCGCAGATGATTGACGGCCGACAAGCCCTCGAAATAAGTTTCGCCGCCCCAGCCGACGAGCGAGGTCTGGCCGCTCTCCTCGTGCAGCACGCGCGCGCCGACCTTGAGCGGCTTGCCGCTGCCATCCACGAGCGCGATGCGCGCCGATACGATCTTCTCGACCGGGAAAGACACCAGCGCGCCGGCACGTTCGCGCACGGCAACACGACGCTCGACGATAGGCACCCGCATATTACTTGGCAATCCCAACGGATCGATTTCATACTTGCCGGCATAGTACGAAGGCGCCCAAGGCACAAGCAGGTGACCGCTGCCGTCCGTCGCTCCGACGAGCTGATTCTCATAGCGCACCGGCACGCCCTTGCGGCCTTGCGTGCTAATCAGCACGAACGCGTCGTCGACCCGGTTCGCGGGCATGACTGCCCCATCCATCACAACCAGCGAGCCCTGCACCTCGCCCCAGCGCGTATACGATTGCCCGCCGCCGTATCCATACGCACCGCCCTGCACCTCGAAGTAACGGTTGCGCCAGGTCGCGTCCGCCTGCTGATAATGCGAGTTGCCGCCTCCATAGGCGAGATTCCAGCCAAAACCGCCGTCGCTTGGCACGCTGCGGCTGTATTGCACGCGCTCGCTCCAGTTGTTGCGCTCGTCGCGCGCTACCGAACCGGTCACGACACCCTTGTCGCCGAACGGCAAAATGAGCTGCACTTGCGCCGCGACGCTGCGCTCGCCGATCGTCTTGTTGAGCGATGCGTAAATCGTCGCGCGATTGAAAATCGGCCGTGTATACGACAGATTTGCGATCCGAGTGCGCGAGCCGTCCATACCGCGCACGTCGAAATATCCGGCGCCGAGCGTGCCGCCGATCGCACCGAGATTCAACGCGCCGGTTGCCTGCGTGCTGCTGCGCACGAGCCGATAACGAACATCGGAGGGCAAATCGTAAACTGACAGATCGCCGTAATTTCCGGTACGCTGGATTCGTTGCAACGACAGGCTCGCACGCTGCGACGAATAGCTGTAGCCGAATGCGTACTGCTGGCCAGACGCGCCCGCGAAACTGCTTTGCGTTGCCGCGAAGTTGAACACGCCGAACATGCCAACGCCGAGATCGAAGCCCACGCCACCGAGCGCGAGGCGCTCGCCGCCTTCGGCGTGCCCTTCGATCGTCAGATAGTCGGTCAAGCCGTAGCGCGCGGTGCCGGATACGGCGAACTTTCCATAAGAGAAAGAACGAATACCATAGTCGCGCCGCATTGCGCCGATCGATAGCGAATAATCCGACAGTCCTTTTTGCAGCAGTGTATTCGCCACGTAGAACGGTATCGTCGTCGCAACCTGACGGCCGAGCGCATCGGTGGTCACGACAGTCGCCTCGCCCGCCCCGTTGATGAACGGCACGTTGTTCAGCGTAAATGGCCCTGGATTGATCTGTCCTGACGTCGTTTTGCTGCCGTTGATGAAAAGATCGACGGCAGTGGGCACTGCGGCCTGCCCGGAGAACTGCGGCAGCGGGTAAGTAACGATGTCGGGCCGCACCCTAAAGTTGCGCTCGATCGATACGCCGCCCAATCGCACCGCATTGCTCCACGATAGGGCCCCCGTGACCAAGTCGCCTGCCGTATAGGTCAGCATCCGGTCCTGGTCCGAATAGCGCCAGGTGGTGTCGTAACGCAGATAGCGGTTGCTCGCGATGCCGCCGTTGCCGCCGTAATCGCGCCGATAAACGCCCGTGGTCGTCACCGTGCCCCACTTGTCGAACATGCGTGCTTCGGTCCAGGCTGACGTATAGCTCGTGCCAAGGGTCGGCGAACTCGTGTAGATATCGTAATTGAATAGAAGGCCGAAATTTACCGCCGCGGGCGTACGATCATAGAGCCGCCGCGAACCGATCGTTTGCGACGGAAGCCAATCCGCCGGCACGGTAAGTTTTAACCGCTGTTCGGTACTTTCGTATTCGACTTCCACACCGTCGAGTTTCGCGAGATTGACGAGCGTATCCGGATCGGCGTTCGTGCGTACCGAAGCCTGCGTTAGATCGCCCGCGCGCACGAAGTACGCGCCATCTCGATAGCGAACCGGAACAATCTGGCCCGTCGGCAGTTCATTGACGACGAGCTCCAGGTACAGCGTGCCCTGCTTCGCCGCTCCCGATGCAGGTGGCAATGCACGGCTAAAGTTATCCGCGAGCGTCATCGGCTCATCCGCGCGCGCGCCGGTTGCCGCCGCGAACGCCAAGCCGACCGCCCATGCCGCCGAGCGCAAACGCGGCGGCCTTTGTCTTCCGGTCATTCGTGTGTAAGTGCGCTTCAACGCATATCCCCGTATCGACGTCGTCGCTTGTGTCGTAATGCAAGTCACCGGCCTGCCACCGCACTATCCGCATCGATCGTAAGATCGGCCACACCATTGACTGTGGCAACCAGTTTGGATTCCGAATTGAGTTTCATGCCTTCCGGAATCACCCAGCGCATCTGAGCGCCAGGTAGTACGTACCCAAGCAGGCCACGCGCAAAATCAGAGCGCACACCGTTCGATTCGAACGTCACACGCGTGAGCCGCGCATGCACTGGGCCACGGTTAGACATGACGAGCCAGCGCTTGCCGCCATCCTGCGCAACATGCCAGCTCAAGCTCGGGTGGCCGGCCGTTGCCGGATCGCGGTGCTTCTCCGGGTTCTCCTTCGCCCACAGGCCATTGCCGTAAACGAAGAGCGGCACCGAGTAATGCATCTGGAATTTGACGCCGAGCGACGAGCCGCTCGATGCGGTTTGCGCATCCTCAGGTTGCGGAATCTCGTCGATCAGTACGCGATAAGCTTCTTCTGTGCCGGGCGCAACATCGGCAGTGCGCGTCAGACGAATCAACTGCCGTTTGCCCGGCGGCACGGTTGCCATCGGCGGACTACCCGCGATACGTGCCTGATTTTCGTCGTAGATGTCTTCGCCATTCTCCTCGCGCCAGCCGAGCACACGCACCTGCAGCGTCACCGGCTGCCGATCGCGGTTCTCGAGCCAGAGTGCCGCCGCGCTCTGATCGCTGTCGATCACAGGATCGATCGGCCAGATCATCACGGACGCGGCCGCGTGAGCGTGACTGGCGGTGAAAGCCGCCGCCATCGCCGCGCAAAGCGCCGCGCGACGTAAAAAACCGCCGAAGCGCGCCGGTCCGCCCGGCGATCTCGAAACATTCATCACGGATTCCTAAGTATTAATAGCTGAGCGTGACCTGTGCGGTGTCCGTATAGGTGCCTGCCGGAACACCATTGCCCGGAAGCGTCAACGCACCATAAATCGGCAGCGTGATCGTTCCAGAGACGGGCACCGATACGGCCTGCCCAATCGCGATCGCCTGCGTGCGGCCCGGATCCGAATACAACCGGTACGCGATCCGCGCATTGCCGCTCGCAAGATTGCGTTGTGTATTGCCCGCGCTGGCATGCGCGCCGCCGTCGATCGTCATTTTGAGCGTCGAACCAGGTGCGCATTCGATCTGCACCGCGCCGCTGCCGACCGACGCGGTCGCCTGACCGGTCGCGACAGCCGGATACGTGCCGAAGTCGAGCATGCCGAAATTCAGCCCGCTCGATGCGCCACCGCCCGCGACGCCACAACCCGCGACGATTTGCGCGCTGACCGTGAAGGTCTGGGTTCTGGGCAGCAGCGTATCGGCGTTGCCACAGACGGGCAGTGTTGCAATGCCTAACAAGAGAATCGCGCGTTGTAGAGTCGACATGACGATCGGAGCACCGAAATCGGGAAAACTGGGATTGCCTTACGGCTCATTCGCGAGCCGCAAGGCTTGGCTGGATGACGAGTCGCCGCTTACCAGCCGAGCGTGACGTTCAGCACATCGGTATAAGTGCCTGCTGCGAGCGCAGACGTACTCGTCTTGTTCGCGACGCCATACACCGGCAGTTGGAACGCCGCGCCCGGCGTCGGCACTGCAACCGCTTGCGCCGTGCCCGCGATGTACTGCTTCGAATGACCCGCGTCCGCATAAACCTCGTAAGGCACATAGCTCGTACCGTTCGCGAGTGCACGCGTACCCGAGCCGATGCCCGTGCCCTTCGATGCGTTTTGGCCACCGTCGACCGTGACTTGAATCGACGTGACGTCCGGCGAGCACGTCACCTGCGCCGTCGTCGAGCCACCGCCCGTAGCGGTCGCGTTGAGCGAGCCGGTAAAGCCGCTCGGCTGCGTGCCGAAATCAAGCGTGCCGAAATTCGTCCCGCTGACCGAGCCGCCGCCCGCATCAACCGCACACCCCGTCGTCAGCACGAGCTTTGCATTGACCGTACCGGTGAGCTGGCTGGTTTGGGCTTGCACACCCGCGCAGGCAGACAGACAGGCGACGGCCGCCCAAGCTTTCCAGTGAGCTTTCATGTGGTTTTTCCTTCTAGGTAGTAAAAATGAACAGTTACTGCTACTGCTTTACCTACTCCGAATCACCAATCGAGCGTGATTCCGAGCAAATCCTCGTAATTGCCGGATGGCACCGCGCGGGTCATGCCATTGACGACGCCGAAGATCGGCAGCGTCACGTCGTCTTGCCGTCCGTCGACAAGAAACGATTGCGGGAGCATCGGTACATAGGGAACACTACGTGCCGGATCGCGGTACACGTTGTACGGAATCCGTCCAACGACGCGTCCGCCCGCGTCGCGCTGAACGAGATAGCGACTTGATTGATCGCCGTTGCGGCCGGCGTCGAGCGATACCAGGAAGCCCCGTACATCAGGACTGCAAACGATGCGCACTGCGCCATTCGATGTCGCATTGCCGTCGGCGGTCAGATAATCGTTCCAGACCGGGCCATGTGCGCCGAAATCGAGGCGACCGAAATCGGTGCGCCCAGCGATGCCAGCGATCTCACAACCGCGGTTGACCTGCAAATTAACTTGCATCACACCGGTCAATTGACCGGCCGCAACAGCCGTGAACCACAGCATCGATGCGGCCCCCGCCGCCGACTGCCATACACGCTTGCCCATTTCCTTCTCCGCGTGATCGGCCCTCGATTTCCATTTTTATTTTTGATTCCCCGCCCCGCCTACCTTGCTCATACATGCACTGCGAACACTGCAATTCCGTGCCACACAGGCGCCTTTCGCAATTCACGCATCACGTCAAACGGATAAGCCGAGGCCAGACGACGCGAAACGCGCCGCCAAGACACATAACATTGGAAATCGAATTAAACCGACCTGATTTTTAATTGAATAAATAAACTAAATTGAGTATTTGAAATCGATCACTTTCGAATCAAATCTCCGTTTCACCCCAAATAATGAGATAGATGATGAATGTTTCTTGCAATACTCACTATCGGAATAATCCGAGTTTTTGTTAAATTTACAAAATTTAAAGATCGGATTCGAAATTTTAATTTCTATGTTAATTTACAATTTTTGAAATTTTATGGGGTTCGATTTAAATAATTCGCGGTCACGGTCAGTCATTTTTATTAGCAATCCGCCAATTGGCTGACACACCACCTCGATGAAGTGCATCGGCTGCATAGGGCGCTGCAACAGGGCGATTGGAACGCACGGAGTGGCAACCAAACAAAGCCGCCCTAAGATGCCCCGCCGTTTTACTTTCTATGCAATCGCGAGCCACTTTCATATGGCCTGCAAATTCCAGCCGATCCCGGGCTGCCTCAAGGCCGTATCTGTATATAAAACGACGGCGTCCACGGTCACGCCCGTGACGCTCGGCGATGCGCATTGATTCGCGGCCAGCGGGACAACGTCTCTATTTCCCGCTGCCCGTATCGCTGTTTATGCAACCGAAACGACCCGCATGAACAACGCAGCGCTCATTACAGCCCCATATCGGCGTGCGCGCACGGCCCCGCCTGCGTCAATTGATAGCAGTTCGTTACCGGCACACGGCTCATGCGTAACAATGCTGGATTTGACATTGCACGGTCAGCCTCGCGGCGAGAACGGCGCCAATTTCGATTCCCGTCTCCGCGAGCAAGCGATGCGTCGAATAAAATCCCGCGCCAATGCGAATCTATCGCTCACTACGCGCGGCGTCGCCAAGCATCAAATCGAGATTCTGCACAGCGGCGCCGGATGCGCCTTTCCCGAGATTGTCGAACACTGCGGCAATCACGCATTGCCCGGCCTCGTTGTTCGCGAATACATGAATATGCAGATCGTCGGTGCCGTTCAGCGATTCCGGCTCGAGCGAATCGAAACTCGCGTCGCAATGCAGCGGCGCGACCGAAACATGCGGCGCACGCTCGTAGTGCTTTGTCAGCTCCGCATGCACCCGTTCGCCGCTCATACCGGCCGCCATTGCGGAAAAATGCAGTCCGACCGACAGCAGGATGCCCTGCCGATAGCGGCCGATCATTGGCAGGAAAATTGGCCGCGCCGATAATCCCGAATGCAATTGAATTTCGGGCACGTGCTTGTGCTTCAATGCAAATCCGTATCCTCTCACCGGCGTGTCGATATAACCGGGGTTCGCGGGATTCTCATATGCATCGATCATTTTCACGCCAGCGCCGGAATAACCGGAAACCGCATGGATCAACGCCGGAAAACCGGCACTTACCAGCCCGCGCTCGACAAGCGGGCGCAACACCGCGATCGCTCCTGTCGCGTAGCATCCCGGATTGGAAACGCGCCGGCTCATGGCGATCCTGCCCGCATGTCCGGCCGTCAGCTCGGCAAATCCGTACACCCAGTCCGGATGCGTCCGGTATGCGGTGCTCGCGTCGATCACGCGAACGGCAGGATTACGAATCAACGAAACGGCTTCGCGCGCCGCATCGTCCGGCAAACACAGAATCGCGACGTCGCATGCATTCAGTGCATCTGCGCGCCGCTCGACGCGCTTGCGCTCGGCATCCGGCAGCGACAATAACGCAATATCGTCACGGTCAGCGAGGCGATCGCGAATCTGGATGCCCGTGGTACCCGCCTCGCCATCGATGAATACGACCGGCTTCATCATTGATCACTCCGATTTGCTGATGTCGAATGCACGATGATCGACTCGCCGGCATGGGCCGTTCGAGCCATTCGGCGAATCTGTTCGAACCCCACATTTGCGCTGCGGAAAATCCATGCAGGCAACCGGCCAGCCTAACGCTCCGGCACATTCGGCGCACGCCGAAAGCAGATTCACTCTAAACATCCACACGCCGCTTGTCCATCCAATACGGCGCGACGATTCCCGGTAGCGACGTCGCCACCAGCATCAGCACGATCCAGTCATATCCCGCCGCCGGGCTCTGGGCCGTGCGCGCTGCGTGTGCCGACGACCAGTCGAAAATCGCGCCGATGAGCGGCTGAATCGATGCCGCGACCACGCCGGCAAGCGTGCTGTTGATGGCTGTGCCAATGCCAATGTGCTCGCTCGTGTAGATGCGCTTCAAGCTCATGAAAATCTGCGGCAGTGTCGCGCCGCCGACGAAGCCGAAACCGACAAGACCCACGACCACGGCCGCCGTGCCGGCCGCTTGCCCGATCGACGGAGCCAGCGGTAACAGACACAGCGCCCGCACCAAGCTGCCGATCGACAAAGCGCGTCGCAGCCGGCGCGGATATCGGTCGACGAGAAAGCCGCCCGCCACGGAGCCCAATGCCGTCGCCACCAGCACGAGCGACATCGCCGATGCCGCATCGCGCTTGGCCATGCCGAACCCGTCGGACAGGATCGGCATACCCCAGACGCCGGACAGGCTCATCGCCGCGACGAAATAGGCGACGAAACTCGTCGCGCTGCCCCAAGCATCGCGTGTGCGCAGAAACGCGCCCATCTTGGCGAGTGAGATCCGAATGCCATCGCGAATCTCCGTGCTCAGCACAACGGCGCGGGATGCGCCCACGCGCGCGCGGCCCGCGTCGGGCACGATGAGTGCGATCAACAGCGCGTCGACAATGATCAAGCCGGCAAGCGCCGTGTAGGTCGGCCGCCATCCCCAGTGTGCGACGGCGGCGGCGAGCGGCATGGTGGCAACGATGCCGCCGAGATAGCCCGATACCTGCGACACGCCCGATACGAAACCGAAACGCCGCTCGGGAAACTGCTGCGCGACAAACTTGATCAGCGCGGCAAATACGATCGCGTCACTACAAGCGACGCACAGACGCGCGGCGAACGCGACACTCAGCGTCGGCGCTTGCGAGAACAGCAGCGTGCTTGCAGCCGATACGGCGAGGCTAATCAACATCACCCGCCGCACGCCGAGGGTATCGACAAGAATGCCTGTCGGCACCTGCATCGCCATGTATCCGTAGAAATAGCCCGACGCCAGCAGGCCGATGCCAGTGCCATCCGTCGCGAAATCGCGCCGCAACACGTCCACGAGCGTTTGCGGCGATACGCGCTGCCCAAAGGCGATCGCATACGCGATGGCGAACAGCGCCCATGCAGCGATCCGCCAGTGTGCGCGCTCGCGCGCCGCGATGCACGGCATCGTAGGCTCGGCCAAGGTTTTCTCCCGAATCCGGGCTGTCGAGCCGCAACGGCCATGGCAGGCGCGACCAGCCGGTCGCGTGCATTCTAATCTTCGATCTGAGGGTTCGTCAGCGCCCCGGTCACCCGCTCCAGTGTACCGCTCAGCCAAAGCTCTTTCGTCAACGCGCGTCGTATCTTGCCGCTCGTGGTCTTCGGGATGGTGCCAGGCCGAATCAACGCGATATCGTGTGCGAACAGCTCGTGCTGACGAACCAGCGCCTGCCGGATATCGCCGATCAGTTCGTCGAAGTCGAGATTGTTCCGCCAAGTCCGTTCGACTTCCTGAACGACAATCAATACCTCCTGCTGATCGAGCACGACCGAAAACGCCGCGTTGCAATGCGCGCGAAGCGCGGGATGACTGCGCTCGACAGTCAGTTCGATATCCTGAGGATAGTGATTCACCCCACGAATGATCACGAGATCCTTCAGCCGCCCCGTGATGTAAAGTTCACCGGCGCTGTCGATGCAACCGAGGTCCCCGGTTCGCAGCCACCTTCCGCGCGCTTCGCCATGAATACGCGCATCGAATGTGCGCACGTTCGCGTCAGGCCGATTCCAGTAGCCGCAGCTCACGTGCGGCCCTCTCACCCATATCTCGCCCGTGCGGCTCTGCTCAACGCGCGTGAGAGCAACCGGATCGACGATCGCAATCTCCTCTGCCCGCAGCGCGCGCCCGCATCCGACCAGACGCTTCGTATCGTCAGCGCACGACGGCGGCAGAACGCGCCCATCGCTGAGTGCGGCCGCACTGACGGGCCGGGTGACGGCGCCGCCCCCCGGCATCCCGCCGCTAATCAGCAACGTCGCTTCGGCCATTCCGTAACACGGATACAGCGATTCGCGCCGGAATCCGAACGGCTCGAACGCTTTGGCAAAGTTATCGAGCGTATCCGCCCGAACGGGCTCCGCGCCGTTGAACGCGACTCGCCAGCATGACAAGTCGATGCCGTCGAGCGCTTCCTTCTTGATGCGCTCGACGCAAAGATCGAACGCGAAGTTGGGTGCGCCCGCAATCTGGGCCCGATAGCGATCGATCGCGCGAATCCACGCCAGCGGCCGCTGCATGAATGCGACAGGCGCAAGCAACACGCATAGCGCGCCCGCATACAGTGCCTGCAACACATTGAGGATCAGCCCCATGTCGTGATACAGCGGCACCCAGCTTACGTAGGTCGAGTGTCGATCGTTGCGAAACGTCTCGAGAATCATTTGCAGGTTCGCCAGCAGATTGCCATGCGATACCTGCACGCCCTTTGGAGACGAAGTCGAGCCGGACGTGTATTGCAGGAAGGCCAGCGATTCGCGTGTGATCGGCTGCAAAAACGAAACGACGCACGTCTCGAGCGCCTGCGCCGCACGAATCTCGTCCAGCTCGACTGTCATGACCGCCGGAGGACTGGCCGCCGTATCCGTCAGTACTTGCGTGAGCGAAGCGGCCAGCTTTTCCGTACTGAGACACAGAGCCGGCGCGCAATCGAGCACGATGCTTCGGGTCGCGTCGCGCATGCGCGTCTGCTTGGGCGGCATGATCGGCACGGCAATCAATCCCGCCTTCAAGCACGCAAAAAAAGCGACGATGAATTCGAGTCCAGGGGGAAATGCCAGCAGCGCCCTTTCGCCCAGCGCCGCCGCCCCCGCGAGCCGCACCGCCAATTTGCCGGCCAATGCATCGAGTTCCGCGAACGTCAGCGCCTGTTGTTCGCCCCCCGAATCGTCGACGAATACATACGCGCGGTCGGCCGGCTGATAGCGCGCCTTTTGAGTCAGCACATCGACCAGCGACGCATATCGTTGTTCGTCCGCCATCGTGCGTCACCGGTCGAGAGCGTCAGCCAAGCGCGCATTCAAAACCGCCTTGCGTGCCGCGATCCGTTCGGGCTCGATACGCCGTACATCCCATGCCAGCCCGCAAGCCTCCAGCGCGAGCACCACCCAATAGCCGAAATCGACCTCGTACCACTTCAGCCCAAAGCTCGCCGATGCCGGGAACGCGTGATGATTGTTGTGCCAGCCTTCGCCCCAAGTCAGTATCGCGAGTAGCGGATTGTTGTGGCTGCGGTTGTCCTGCATCTTGAACGGCCGCGAACCGAACAAATGCAATAGCGAATTCAGCGCCGACACCGACTGCTCGACGACGAACATCCGGACTACGCCGCCCCACAGAAATCCGGTCAGCGCGCCAATCCAGCTGTGCGTCAGCCATCCGCCAAGCAACGCGGGCACGGCAAGACCTACCACAATCCATAAGTGATACATACGGTCGGCTTTGACGACGGGCTTGTCCGCGAGCAGATCGGGAACGTAATGAGCGACATTCGGGTATTCATGCCGAATCATCCAGCCGACATGCGCATGCCACCAGCCGCGCAAGCGTCCGGTAAACGTCGTGCCATGCATGTTTGGCGAATGCATGTCGCCTTCGTGATCGGCCAGTTCGTGGTGGCGGCGGTGCATCGCCGTCCACGAGATCATCGGCCCGCGCGCCGCCATGCAGCCGAGAATCGTGAAGATCACTCTGACGGGCGCGCTGGTCTTGAATGCCCGATGCGTAAACAAGCGGTGAAATCCGACCGTCAGCGCAAAACCCGTCAATGCCCACATCAGAAAAAACAGGCCGACATCGACCGCCGTGAGCGGCTGATAATAAAGCAGGCCGAGCGCGCACAAGGTCCCGACGAACGGCAATACATCGAATAACAGGAAATGCCGCCGTTGCAGCCGATGCAGATAGGGACTGCTGATCGCCGTGCGGTCCCGTTTGCGACGCACCGGCGCCGGCTCGTCCAGCGCCTGCTCGCTTTTTCGATAAGAGGCGGCCGAGCCGGCAAGCTCGGCCGAAGAATGAAGGTCGCTGGCAGGCGTCGACATGAACGGCTCCTTCTGAAATGGAAATCGAATCGAATAGCGCGATCGCGCGGTCCGACATTCGACCGCTCGGCCCTACCAAGGCTATCCAGCCGAGCGCCGTTCGACAATTGATCTTTTCGGCGCCATCGTTGTGCGACATGCAAGCGTCTTTCGCGCACGCCTGCTGACTCGATCAACGTTGAAAAAAATTCAATCGTCCAATTTCAAAATGCAATTGTTCATATCAAAACCAGCCTTTAACCTGAAGCTCCCGATATCTTTCCCCGTTCGATGAGTCTCCTATGCGCGACGAAATACAGCTTCGCGGACTCCGGCGAAATGACACCGCCAGCCTCGTTGAATTCATGTCGGGAAACAATTTTATCCGCGGCCTGACCGTGCTTCCTTATATCAGCGAGTACGACGTGCAACGCCTCGTCGAGCCAAGCGACACCCGCCACTGGATCATCGCGGCGCTGAACGATCAAGCGATCGGCTACGTCTATCTTGAATGGGGCAAGGGGAGATGGCGCAATATCGCGACGCTGGCGATCGGCGTCGCGGATCAGCATGTGGGAAAAGGCGCCGGCCGCAAGCTGCTGGATGCCGCGCTGTGGCTCGGCTTTCGCTATCTCGATTTGCACAGGATCGAGCTGGTCGTCTATGCCGACAACGAACCGGCCATCCATCTGTATGACAGCGCCGGATTCGTGCGGGAAGGCATGAAACGCAGGAACGCGTTTAGAGACGGGCATCATCCGGATGCGCTCGTCATGTCTATTCTGCAATCGGACTACGAAAACAGCAGGCGCTGACGCGTCCCGTTGCCCTGCGCTCGAATCATCAGGCGAAGGCACGCTCACTGCTATCGAAACGGAGGCGCAACGTGATTCGGTTCGAAGAAACGTTCCTCAATGAAGGAATGCTCCCGATGACGATACAAATCATGTCGGGACGCGATGCGGACATCGACAGCGTCGTTGCGTGGCTCGCCGAGCATCGTCCGCTGTTCGACGCGCATCTGTCGACACACGGCGCTGTGCTGCTGCGCGGATTCAGCGCGCTCGACGGCGCTGAGCCGTTCAGCCGCGCGCTCGGCGCGCTCGCTGCCCACCTGATGGACTACATCGGCGGAACAGCGCCCCGGCATACCGTGCTTGGCAATATCCTGACCGCCACGGACCTGCCACACGAATACACGCTCGCACTGCATCAGGAAATGGCCTATACGGCCAATCCCCCCGATCGCGTCGCGTTCTTTTGCGACATCCCGCCCACCGAAGGCGGAGAAACGACGATAGCCGACGCACGCGAGATCACGCGGCGGCTATCGCCCGGCATCAGGGAACGGTTCGAGCGGCAAGGCCTGCGGGTAAGGCGCACGCTGCCGACGCCCGACATGCTGCATCTGCGCCCCGGCATTCCAAAGGCGTGGCCGGCTGTCTTCGGAACACATGATCCTTCGGAAGTCGAACGAATCGCTGGCGACAAGGGCTGGGACATCCATTGGTTGCCCAACGGCTGCCTGCAACTCTGGCAGGAAATGCTGCCCGCGTTCAAAACCCACCCGTCGACGGGCGAACGCGTGTGGTTCAATCAGGCGCACTACCATACGCCGGACTGCACGCTGAAGTGGGCGCAGCGCGACGGCCGCACCGAACATTGCGAACTGATACGAACGGCGATGACCGACCATCCGGAGATGCTCGACAACGTATTTCATCGCGACGGTTCGGCCGTCGCCCGCGACGATTCCGAGCACATCTGGGAAACGCTGATGGCAATGGAAGTACCGCTGAAATGGCAGGCATCCGACCTGCTGATGCTCGACAACGTTCTAGCGATGCACGGCCGGCTCGCTTATCGGGGTCAGCGCCGAATCCTGGCCGCACTGATCCGCAACACCGTCGTCACGCATTGAACCGCGCCCCTGCTTTCCGGCAGTGCCATGCGGTTCCGCCACGCTAGGAGGGCGACATGGGCAACGTATTGGTCATCGATGGTCCGCAATCCACCTATCTCGAAGGGCTGGATATCGAGCGCGACGTATTCGGCAGCGAACATACGGTCGAACTCTGCCGCGTGCGCGATGAGGCTGAAATAGACGGCCGCCTCGAGGAGGCAGACGTCGTCATCTCATGGCATCCGGTGCCGCTAGGCGCCAGCAGCTTCAGCCGTATGAGGCGTTGCCGCGGCGTCGTGCGCGCGGCAGTCGGCTACGACAATATCGACGTATCGTTCGCGCGCAGCGTCGATATACCGGTTGCCAACGTTCCCGATTACGGCACCGAGGAAGTCGCCGATCACGCGATGGCAATGCTGCTCTACATCGTACGCAATCTCGGCACGACGAATACGACCGCCCGCGCTGCGTGGGACTGGCGTGACATCGGCCCCGTGCCGCGCCTGCGCGGGCTGCATCTGGGCCTGGTCGGATTCGGCCGGATCGGAACCGCGATGTCGATGCGCGCACGCGCATTCGGCATGATCTGCACCTTCTATGATCCGTGGCTCACGCCCGGCGTCGAAAAATCGCTCGGCGTCGAACGCGTCGACGATCTCGATACGCTGTTTTCCGGCTCCCGGATCATCTCCGTGCATACGCCAAGCAGCCCGGCGACACGCCGCCTGATCGGCGCGAAACAACTATCGCTAATGCCACGCGACGGCATTCTAATCAATACGTCGCGCGGAGACGTCATTCGCCAGGAAGAGTTGATCGAGCATCTGCAGACCCATGCCGAATTCCGTGCCGCGCTCGACGTGCTATCCGGCGAGCCTGCCGTTCCCGCCGCGATACGCGACAGCGCGCAGGTGCTATTGAGTGCGCATTCGGCGTTTTATTCCGATGCATCGTTGATGGAAATGCGGCGAAAGTCCGCCCTGACCGCGAAGTGCTTTTTCCGTGGCGAAGAAGTCCGGACCATTGTGAATTGAAATAAGCCGAGCAGCCCTCACGCAGGTTCTTTCACGAGACAGATCATGCTGCCACCGCTCAATCGAATCGTCGCGAGCCTCGACAACCGCTCCCCCTTTTTGGGCGCAAAGGCGCTCGAGCGTCTGCGAGGCCGCCCGTACCGCGCCCGGCTTGGTGCGAACGAATCGCTGTTCGGCGTCTGCGATGCCGTCAAGCAGGCGTGGGAGAAAAGTCTCGCAGAATCCAGCTACTACAACGACCCCACACACTACGATCTGCGAACCACCATCGCCGAAAGCTGGCAAATCGGCATCGATCGTATTTCGGTAGCCGAAGGAATCGACAGCCTGCTCGAACTGCTATTCAGAGCCTACATCGAACCCGGTGACTGCGTCGTCACCTCACTCGGCGCATATCCCACCTTCGATTACCACGCCGCCGGCTTCGGTGCCCGACTGATCCAGCAACCGTATCTTCCTAATTACGTCAACGATCTCGACGGCATCCAAGCACTCGCCTGGCGTCACCGTCCCAAGCTGATTTATCTCGCCAATCCGGACAATCCGACTGGCTCCTTTTTCGACGCGAACGCTCTGCTGAGCTGGATTGATCACATGCCAGGCGATTGTCTGGTCGTTCTCGATGAAGCCTATGCCGAATTCGCTCCTATTGAAACGTTGCTGCCGCGCGCACTCGAGCGCCCCAATCTGGTTCGCCTGCGCACGTTTTCCAAAGCTTACGGGCTCGCGGGCGCAAGAGTCGGCTATTTGATCGGCCGCCCCGAGCTGGTACAAGCGCTCGATTCGATTCGGTTGCACTTCGGCGTCGCCAAAGCATCGCAAGAAGCCGCGCTCGCTGCATATCGAGATACGGTGTTCGTCGACCATGTCGTATCCGAAACGATTCAAGCCAATCGACATTATTATGAGATAGCCGCTCAAATCGGCGTTCCCACGCTATCTTCAACGGCTAATTTCGTCGCCTTCGATTTCGGTACGCCGGAAAATGCGCTTTACTTCGCGAACTGGCTCGAAAATCACGACATCTTTGTCAGACGGCCGCCCGTTGGCCATTTGAATCAGCTGATTCGCGTGACGGCCGCGCCGCTGGAGACACGCCGCTATTTTCAGGACGTGATCCTGGACGGCATGCGAAACCGCCCCGCTGCTTGCGCACTCAGGGAAAGCTCCTGAAAAATTCGCCCGGTTCAGCCAAGGTTTAATATGGCCAATTAATGCTGCCAAAATTCATTTTTCTTTTTTTTGATGCCGTAACTTGCTACGCTGTAATAGCCAACCCCGATCTCAGTCGCGAGGAGCAATCCTTAAGGTTTGCTGACGAATTTCGGGAAATTGCCATAACTGGCATGCATTCAAGAAATAGATTTCGAGAATCCGGCCATGGCCCGCCTTCCCCCTTTCAAATCGATCGAAGCGTTTGTCGTGGCTGCCCAGTCGCTCAGTTTCACGACGACGGCCTCCGTCCTGCACATCACCGTACCCGCTGTCAGCAGGCGAATCCAGGCACTCGAAGTTGAACTCGGCATTTCACTATTTCAGCGCGAACACCGCTCGCTCGAATTGACCGAGGCCGGACGCGAATATGCGCAGCGCCTGACCCCTGCGATCGAGGCAATACGCGTTGCTTGCGAAGGCGTGCGCGTCGCCCCTCGCAAGAGCAGCCTCAGGATCAGCGTGCGCCCGGCATTTGCGATTTCGTGGCTATTTCCGAGGCTGCATCGGTTTGCTGAGCGCCACGGCAACATTGGCTTGGAATTCGAAACGTCTACGCAAGAACTCGATGCTGTCAGCGACAATTTCGACATTGCAATCCGGCTCGGCGACGGTCAATGGAGTTCGCTCGAAGCCACGCCGCTGATGAATGTCGCGATGTTCCCGGTATCCAGCATGCAATATGCATACAAGCATCTGCATGCGCGAAGCCCGGTCGACATTTTGTCCGGGAAATTGCTCTGCTGCCGGCATTTGGACGGCATTTGGTCCAGTTGGGCGGAAGCGTTCGGCATTGTCGAACACGATGACGATGCCCGCGAGTCGACGCTATTCCTGCACGATCTCTCGCTCGTCTACGAGGCCGCTACGAACGGGCTCGGCATCGCGCCCGGCTTCGATGTCCTGATCGATCCATATATCAGAAACGGAAAGCTGATCCGCTTGACGGAACGGCCTTTCATTCCCGATTGCAAATTCTACGCACTGGTTCGCCCAAAGGATCGCGATCGAATACAAGTCCAGACCTTTATCCACTGGCTGCTCGATGAAGCGCGTGCGCTCAATCGCGACTCCATTGCATTCGAATTAACCGATCTCTCACAAAACTCAATTGTTGCGAGCCCAAGCGCGCGCTAATCTGCTCGAACCGAGATGTGTCGCCTCATTCGATAAATTTCGGCATCCAAAATTTTTTGTCGAGAATTTCATGGTCGATTGGAGCACGTCATGTCATTAGTCATCGATGAGACTTTCAAGGAATCACACGCTGTTCCCGGACGCCGGCTGGCCATCGACGCGCCCTTTCTCCACCGCTTGCAACGCCGGCATTTCATCTTGTTCGACGTTCTTCCGCTATTCGGCACGATAGCGGCCATTGTGCTCGCTTTTTATCGGCCGGTTACCTGGGTCGATATCGCGCTGTTCATGGTCATGTGGCTTTTGACCGGACTCGGCATTTCCGCGGGCTATCACCGGCTCTTCACGCACCGTTCGTACAAAACCGTGACCGCAGTGCGCGTCGCCTTGGCGATCTTCGGTTGCATGGCAGGGCAAGGCGCCGTGATTTCGTGGGTAGCGATGCACCGCCGGCATCACGAGCGCGCCGATCGAGACGGCGACATGCATTCGCCGAATCTGCACGGCACATCGGTCATGCAGCGCATTCGCGGATTCATTCATGCGCACTATACATGGATGATCAAGCACGAATATCCGAATGTCGCGCATTACACGCCCGATTTGCTGCGCGACCGCGCGATCGTCAAGACCGGCCGGCTCTACAGCTGGTGGATCCTGCTGGGTCTAGCGATTCCGGCCGCCATCGGCGGCCTCGTCACGCAAAGCTGGTATGGCGCGCTCACCGGCCTGCTGTGGGGTGGCGTAGTGCGCATGTTCGTCGTCGGCCACTCGATGTGGGCGCTCAATTCGGTGCTTCACACCATAGGCGCGCGCCCCTACCGGTTACGCGAAAATCCGAACGACAACAGCCGCAACAATTGGGTATTGGGTCTGCTCGCCTGGGGAGAAGGCTGGCACAACAATCACCATGCGTTCCCGTTCTCCGCATCGTTCGGCCTTGCATGGTATCGCGCCGATATTGCGTACTGGTTCATCGCAATGCTCAAGGCGCTCGGCCTTGCATGGGACGTCAAACTGCCGACCCCGGAAAGCATGGCAAAGCGAACCGCCGAAGCGATTCAAACCTGATTTGCGCCGCTTCATCCGAAAGTCGCATCCTCACCCGTCCTATCGACACGGAGGCTTCAACCATGACAACGCCCATACTCAACGATGCATCGTCGATCGAAACATGGTGTGTCGACTTCATCTCGAACACGCTCAATTTATCGAAATCGAAAATCGATCCGACTGTCGCGGTCGATCGATTCGGGCTCGATTCCGCCACTGCCGTGTCGCTGATCATGGAGCTGGAAGAAACGCTGAACGTCGAACTCGCCCCCGAGTTGCTGTTCGAATACCCGACGCTTCGTTCGCTTTCCCAACATTTGGCATCGCGCCTTTCCTCCAAACAGGTGGCCTGACATGAATGCAATCAGCTTACGCGATCGCGAAGGCGAAAAATACGGCGGCTCTCCCGAAGGCATCCGCCACCATTACGACATCGGCAACGACTATTGGCGGCTGATGCTGGGCCCGACTTTTACCTATTCGGCCGCGCTTTTCTCCCGGCCCGACGAGGATATCGACACGGCCCAGAATCGCAAGATCGATTGGCACCTCGTCAGCTCCGGCGCACATGAGGCACGCTCTGTGCTCGAAGTCGGATGCGGATGGGGCACGATCCTTCGGCGCTTGTCGAACATGCCGCATATCGAAAGGGTCGTGGGTCTGACGCTAAGCGATGCGCAAGCCGATCACCTTCGCTCGCTCGAATTGCCGAAAGTAAGCGTGCGCGTCGAAAACTGGGCGGTTCACGAACCGCCCGAGCCCTATGATTCGATCATCTCGATCGGCGCATTCGAGCACTTCGCCAAGCACGAGGAAACCGAATCCGAAAAACTGAGCGTCTACCGTGATTTCTTCGAGCGCTGCCGCCGCTGGCTGACGCCGAACGGGCGAATGTCGCTGCAAACCATCGCATACGGCAATATGAAGCGCGAAGAAGCCAGCGACTTCATGAATACGGAAATTTATCCGGACTCCGATCTTCCGTATCTGAACGAAATCGTCAAAGCCGTCGACGGTCTGTTCGAAATCGTCACCGTGCGCAACGATCGGCTCGATTACGCGAGAAGTTACGACGCATGGGCCGCCAATCTGCGCCGGGACCGCGACAAGGCGGTCGCCATGGTCGGCGAAGAGCAGGTGCGGACCTTCGAGCGTTTCTTCAAGCTGGGCTCCGTCGGCTTTCGGATGGGAAAACTCAACCTGCTGCGCTTCACGCTGCGCCCGATCACCGATTCGTGGACGGTGACCGGCAGCGAAATCTGGGGGCCTGCCCGTCTCAAGCTGGCTTGAGCTTGCCCGCAACGCCATGCGTGAACCGGGCATCGGGGCATGGCGTTGCTCATTTCTTTCGGGACGGATGCCATGAGCGAATCATCGCCGTCGCTACGGCACGCGCCCTCCGAGGGCATTGCGCGCGTGCGCCTGCTTTGCTTTGCGCATGCGGGCGCCGGCGCATCGTCATTTAACGGTTGGCCCCAATATCTGCGTCCCGACATACATCTCGTCAAAGCCCAGCTTCCGGGACGAGAGGACAATAACGCGACGCCTCCCTTCACCGAGATCGAACCGTTGATCGCGCATCTGCTGCCGCAGCTCGACCCCCTGCTTGATCGGCCCCTCGCGATCTATGGGCACAGCATGGGCGCGCTTGTCGCATTCGAGATCACGCGCGCGCTGCGCCGCCATCGCAACGTGCAGCCGGTGGCGCTATTCGTCTCCGGACGCCGCGCGCCGCACAAGCCGCTTCGTCATCCGTTCCTTCACCGGCTCTGCGACGCCGACCTGGTTGCGCACCTTCGAAACATGGGGGGCACATCGGCCGACCTGCTGGATAAACCCAAGTGGCGAGACCGATTTCTGCCGACAATGCGCGCCGATCTCCAGCTATCGGACATCTACGACTATCGTGACGAACCCAGGCTTGCATGCCCGCTCTATGCATTCCTCGGCGAAGAGGACCACGAAATGTATCGTGAGGACTGGGAATCCTGGATCGATCAGGCCGACGGCCATTTCGAGCGCGCGCTGCTTCCGGGGGGCCATATTTTCTCGCTTCCGGTGCAAGCATTGCTCGTCGCGCGCATCGCGGAAATCCTGGATTCGCTGCCGTTGCGCGTCGGCCAGCCGCCCATGATGCCAACGCCCGCCGGACCCATTCGCGCATTGGACAACGCGAGCATGACATCATGAGCCATCTGATGAGAGCCGCCGTTGCCGAACAATTCAATCAGCCTCTGTCCATCTGCGACGTTCCGATTCCGTCGCCCGCCCCGGATCAGGTGCTCGTCAGGCTGGCCGCAAGCGGTGTGTGCCACACCGATATCCATGCCGTTCGCGCGGAATGGCCGCTCAAACCCCGCTTGCCGCTCATTCCAGGACACGAGGCCGTCGGCTTTATCTCGGCGTGCGGAGAAAACGTCAAACATCTGCGCGAAGGCGACCGGGTCGGCGTCTTCTGGCTGAACAGCGCCTGCGGCATTTGCGAATTCTGCACCAGCAAACGCGAGACGCTCTGCCTGAAACAGAAAAATACCGGCTACTCTCTGAACGGCACATTCGCCGAATACTGCGTCGTTTCGGGCGATTACGCCGTGCCTCTGCCGCAAGGCGACCCGTACAAACTGGCGCCGATCATGTGCGCCGGTGTGACGACTTATAAAGGAATCAAGGAAACCGGCGTCAAGCCGGGAGAATGGATCGCCATTTCCGGTGTCGGCGGTATCGGGCATCTTGCCGTTCAATACGCGAAAGCATTAGGACTTCAAGTCGTGGCGCTGGATATCGACGACGACCGCCTGCGGCTTGCGACTCAGCTCGGCGCGGACATCGTCGTCAATGCGCAAACCGAATTTCCCGTCAGCCGGGTGACTCGCGTGACGGGCGGCGTGCATGGCGCGCTCATTACCGCCGTCTCGCCGAAAGCATTCGAGCAGGGCCTCGGCATGTTGCGCCGTGGCGGCACGTGCGTATTGGTGGGTATTCCGCCGGGCAGCTTTGCGCTGTCGATCTTCGATACCGTTGTGAAAGGATTGACAACACGCGGTTCGATTATCGGCAGTCGCCAGGATTTGAAAGAAGCGCTCGAATTCGTTTCATCCGGATCGGTATCGGCGCAAATCGAGGTACGTCCGCTGAATATGGTTAACCAGGCAATTGATGCTATTCTTCAACGGCAAATACGAGGGCGAATCGTGTTAGACCTTAATTAGCGCCGTAAAGGCGCAAACGTTCGAGAGGGCTGTTTGATGACGACGCTGCGCCGACAAATTTCGCTCTCGAGCGGCATCGCGCTCGCGGTGGGCATGGTGATCGGCTCCGGTTTGTTCGGACTGCCCGGCCTCGCGCTTCAAATCAGTTCCCCCCAAACCGCGGCGTGGGGATGGCTGATCTGCACGCTGGCATGCGTGCCCCTGATCTGGATTTTCGCGGTTCTGGGCGCGCGCTTCGCATCCGCCGCCGGCATTTCACGCTATGTAGAGGCCGCACTCGGTCAACGCGCTGAATATGGGGTCACGGCCGTGCTTTGCGGCACGTTTCCGCTTTCCGTGCCGGCGTTGGCGATGATCGGCGGAAGTTACGCGCTCACCGCGTTCGGCATCGAACCGGGAAGGCTTCTCGTCGTGTCGGCGCTGTTCCTGCTGACCGCCGTGCTATTCAATCTGAGCGGCGTGCGGACCACCACGCTGATCAACAAGGTATCACTACTGCTGATCGTCGCGACCGTCCTCATCCTTGCCGCGCTGCGCCTACCCGATCTGATTACCGGAGGCCGGCTATGGACAGCCCCCGATTTCACCGCGATGCATCCGGCATCGCTCTGGAAGGTGACGGTATTGATTTTCTGGGCCTATCTGGGCTGGGAAAACATGTCGTTCGGCCTGGAAGAATTCAAGAATCCGAATAAAACGATCAAGCAGGTTTATTTCCTGAGCTTCGTGACCGTCGTTGTCCTCTACTTCGCGCTTGCCGCAACGATGAACGGCGCGTCGATTCATGACCCGCACGTCAATGTCACGCAGGGCATCGCCCACCTCGTGCCGGCCCAATGGCGGCAGCTTTTCTCGATCGCGACACTCGTCATCATTCTGGCAAATGCGAACGCGTGGGTATTTGGCGCGAGCCGCCTGTTCTATTCGGCGGGCCGCAACGGCCTGCTGCCCGACACATTCGGCAAACTGGATCACCGGGGCATACCGCGCAATGCACTCCTGCTGCTCGCCGGCTGCTTCGCGGCCGTGTTGATCGCATCGGCAATCTTCCACCTCAAGATCGAAGATCTCGTTTTGATCGCCAACCAGAATTTCCTCGTGCTCTATGTCGCATGTCTCTATTGCTTCTGGAAAATAGAGACGGGGCCCAGCCGCTGGCCGCTGATGGTACTCGGCTCGATATCGTGCGCCTTCCTGCTCGCGGGCTTCAGCTACAGAATGCTGTATCCGATCGCGCTGCTCATCGCCGGCATGCTGTATCAGCAATACCGTGCGAAACGTCCGGGCTTGTCGGTTTGAGCAATGCCGATCACTGCCCCGCGTCAGCGAATCGAGATACGTTTCGTCGTGCGGCCCCGCGCACTGGCAAACCGACGATGTGCAAGCACAACAGGCAGGCATCGGCCCGCGAGCTTCCCGTAACGCCCCAATGCCCAACTCTGCACTGGGGTGCTCGTCAAAAGCGCCTTGTTCAGCCGACGTCCGCCGCCCCCTGCCGCGCCCATTCGCCTCGATCCACGCCGCCACGCGCCAGCACAGGCTCAAGCGCGCGCCCCGTATGGCTCGCGCTCACCTTCACGAGCCCTTCCGGATGCGCCGCCGCCACGACTGCGCCGCCCCCCACGCCGCCCTCCGGGCCGAGGTCGATCACCCAGTCCGCTTCCGCGATCACGTCGAGGTCGTGCTCGATCACGACGACACTATGCCCCGCATCCACGAGCCGGTGCAACACGCGAATCAGCTTCGCGACGTCCGCCATGTGCAGCCCCACGGTCGGCTCATCGAGCACGTAAAGCGTATGCGGCGCCGTCTGGCCGCGCCGTGTGATGTCGTCGCGCACCTTGCTGAGTTCGGTGACGAGCTTGATACGTTGCGCCTCGCCGCCGGACAAGGTCGGCGAAGGCTGGCCGAGCGTCAGATAACCCAGGCCGACGTCCTTCATCAGTTGCAACGGGTGCGCGATATTCGAAATCGCCGCGAAAAACTCCACCGCTTCGTCAATCTCCATCGTCAGCACGTCGCCGATGTTCCTGCCACGCCACGTAACCGCCAGCGTCTGCGGATCGAAGCGCTGCCCGTGGCACACATCGCACGGCACCTTCACATCGGGCAGGAAGCTCATGCCGATCGTGCGCACGCCTTGCCCTTCGCATGCCGGGCAACGTCCTTCTCCGGTGTTGAACGAGAAGCGCGACGCCGTGTAGCCGCGGGCGCGCGCCTCAAGCGTATCCGCGAACAGCCTGCGGATGGCGTCCCAAACGCCGATATAGGTCGCCGGGCATGAGCGCGGCGTTTTGCCAATCGGCGTTTGATCGACTTCGAGCACTCGGTCGATGGACTGCCAGCCGCTGATCGACTCGCAGCCCTGCCACACATGCGTGACATTGAACGACGGCTTGGGCGCGCTGCGCGCCAGCACGCTCGCGCGGCGCCCCGCCGTCTGCGTCGCGCGCGGCGTGTCGCGCTGCGCGGCGTTGCGCGCGCGGCGCGTGGCCGGCGACGACAGCACCGATCGACCCACCGCATCGAGCAGGTTGGCCATCAACACGTCGCGCGCGAGCGTCGACTTGCCCGACCCGCTCACGCCCGTCACCGCGACGAGCCTCGCAAGCGGAATGTCGACCGTGACGCCGCGCAGGTTATGCAGTTTGCCCCCGTGCACCGTCAGCCAATTCTCAGGCACCGCCACGCCGTTCTTCGCGCCCGGCGGATTCACGTTGCGGCGCGGCTGCAGCGGATGCACGATCGGTTGCGCGAGAAAGCGCCCCGTCACGGATTCGGGCTGCGCGGACAAGTCCGCCACCCCGCCCTGTGCGACCAGTCTGCCGCCGCGCTTGCCAGCGCTCGGACCAATATCGATGATGTGATCCGCGCGGCGGATCGTGTCTTCGTCATGTTCGACGACGACGAGCGTATTGCCTTTGTCGCCAAGTTTGCGCAGTGCATTCAGCAGAATCTGGTTGTCGCGCGGATGCAGGCCGATCGTCGGCTCGTCGAGCACGTAGCACACACCCTGCAGATTGCTGCCGAGTTGCGCCGCGAGCCGGATGCGCTGCGCTTCGCCGCCAGACAGGCTCGGCGCCGCGCGATCGAGGCTGAGGTAGCCAAGCCCAACTTCCTCGAGAAACGCGAGACGGCTGCCGATCTCGCTGACGATATCGCGTGCGATCTGCGCATCGCGGCCGGTGAGTTGCAAGCCATCGATCCAGTGGCGCGTATCCGACACGGTCCATTGCGCGACATCGACGATCGGATGACCATCGAAAGTCACCGCGCGCGCGAACGGATTCAGACGCGTGCCACCGCAATCCGGACACGGCTCGTCGCCGACGCCCTCCGGTTCCTGCTCGTCCGAAGGCAGCGTCTGTTCGCGGCCTCGGCCGTCCTCGGCGAACACCGTGTCGTCATAGGCGGCGCGCTGCTCGCGCGTGAGCGCGAGGCCCGTGCCCACGCAGGTCGTACACCAGCCGTGCTTGCTGTTGTACGAGAACATCCGCGGGTCCAGCTCCGGGTAGCTCGTGCCGCACACCGGGCACGCACGCTTGATCGACAGCACTTCCAGCGTGCCGATCCGCGCACTCGACTGACGATGAGCCATCGCCTGTTGCAGGCCATCGAGCGGCGCGAGCAGATGCATCACGCCCTTGCCCAGTTCGAGCGTCTCGTTCAAACGCTGCCGCAGCTCGTCCTCGCGATCCGGCGACACGATGAGATCGGCCACCGGTAGCTCGATCGTATGCTCGCGGAAACGATCGAGCTTCGGCCACGAATCGACGCTCACGAACTCGCCGTCGACGCGCAGATGCGTATTGCCGCGCGCCTTCGCCCACTTCGCGAGGTCCGTATAAACGCCCTTGCGGTTGACGACGAGCGGCGCGAGCAACCCGACGTGCTCGCCGCGATGATCACGCAACAATTGCGCGGTGATCGATTCGACGCTTTGCGACGTCACCGGCGTGCCGTCATGGACGCAGTGCTGAAGGCCGAGCTTCACATACAACAGCCGCAGGAAGTGCCACACTTCGGACGTCGTCGCGACCGTGCTCTTGCGGCCGCCGCGCGACAGCCGCTGCTCGATCGCGACGGTAGGCGCAATGCCGTACACCGCGTCGACTTCCGGACGCCCCGCCGGCTGCACGATCGAGCGCGCGTAAGCGTTCAGCGATTCGAGGTAGCGGCGCTGGCCTTCGTGAAAAAGAATGTCGAATGCGAGCGTCGATTTGCCCGAACCGGATACGCCGGTGATCACGTTGAACCTGCCGTGCGGAATATCGACGTCAAGCGCCTTCAGATTGTGCTCGCGCGCGTTGACGATCCGCACGACGTCCTCGCCTTCGACCTCGCGCCGCGCACGCGCCGCACGCAACGCAGTCTGCAGCGGCATGCCCGCGTCGGCGGGCTGCGCTTGAGCGCCGATCGCGCGCTCGTACTGCAACAGCGCCGCGCCGGTATGCGAGGTAGCACACGCCTTGACCTCATCGGGCGTGCCCGCGCACAGCACGAGGCCGCCGCCATCGCCGCCCTCCGGGCCGAGATCGATCAGCCAGTCGGCCGCGCGGATCACATCGAGATTGTGTTCGATCACGATCAGCGAATGACCCAGCGCAAGCAGCTTGCCGAACGCCTGCATCAGCTTCGCGATATCGTCGAAATGCAGCCCCGTGGTCGGCTCGTCGAACATGAACAGACGTGCGTCGCGCGCCTGCTTCGCAGCGGCACCGCGGGCGCTGCCAGCCTTCGCGGATTCCGCGAGAAAGCCCGCGAGCTTCAACCGTTGTGCTTCGCCGCCCGACAAAGTCGGCACCGGCTGGCCAAGCTTCACGTATTCGAGCCCGACGTCGACGATCGGCTGCAGCACGCGCAACACCTCGGCGTCGGCGGCAAAGCACGCCGCCGCCTCGCTGACGGTCAGATCGAGCACGTCGGCAATACTGAGCGCGCGGCCGCCGCGCTCGATGCGCACCTCGAGAATCTCGGCCCGGTAGCGCCGGCCGTCGCAGTCCGGGCAACGCAAATAGACGTCACTCAGGAACTGCATTTCGATGTGTTCGAAACCGCTGCCGCCGCAGGTCGGGCAGCGGCCGTCGCCCGAGTTGAAGCTGAACGTGCCGGCGCCATAGCCGCGCTGCAACGCGAGCGGCGCCTTCGCGAACAGCTTGCGAATCTCGTCGAACGCGCCGACATAGCTTGCCGGGTTCGAGCGCGTGGTCTTGCCGATCGGCGATTGATCGACAAACACGACATCGCTCACCTGCTCCGCGCCCGTCAAGCGGCGGTACGCGCCCGGCGACTCGGTCGCGCGGCCCAGATGCCGCGCCATCGCCGGATAGAGCACGTCCTGCAACAGCGTCGATTTGCCGGAACCCGATACGCCCGTCACACAGACAAAGCGCTGCAATGGAATCTCGAGCGTGACGTCGCGCAGATTATGCTCGCTCGCGCCTTCGAGCACGATGCGCGGCGTGTTTACATCCACCGCGCGGCGCAACCAGCTCGACGTATCGGTCACGTGCTTGCGGCCGCCGAGATACTCGCCCGTCAGCGTGCGGGCCGAGCGGATCGCGCCAGGCGTGCCGTCGTAGACGATCGTGCCGCCGCGCTCGCCCGGACCGGGCCCCATGTCGATCAACCGGTCGGCCGCGAGCATCACCGACGGGTCATGTTCGACAACGACGAGCGTATTGCCCGCATCGCGCAAGCGCTGCATCGCCTCGACGATCCGGTTCAGATCGCGCGGATGCAGCCCGATGCTCGGCTCGTCGAGCACGAACAGCGTCTTCGTGAGCGAGGTGCCGAGCGCCGTCGTCAGATTGATCCGCTGCACCTCGCCGCCCGACAGCGTGCGGCTCTGCCTATCGAGCGTCAAATAACCCAGCCCCACATCGCACAGATACTTCAGCCGCGTGCGCACTTCGGCAAGCAGCAGCTTCAGCGCATCGTCGAGCAGCGTGCTCGGCAGGGTGATGCCGTCGAAGAAACGGCGAATGCGCTCGATCGGCAACATCATCAGATCGTGCACCGTCAGGCCCGGCAGCGCTTCGAGCTGCGCGCGGGTCCAGTCGACGCCGCGCGGCATGAAACGCTGCGCGCCCGCGAGCACCGCGTCGGCGTTCTCCTTCGTGCCGAGCCGCCAGAGCAGCGACTCCGTCTTCAGGCGCGCGCCGCCGCACACTTCGCATGGCGTGTAACTGCGGTATTTCGACAACAGCACGCGGATATGCATCTTGTACGCTTTCGATTCGAGATAACCGAAGAAGCGCTTGACGCCGTACCATTGGCTCTGCCACTTGCCGCTCCAGTCGGGCGATCCGTTGATCACCCAATCGCGCTCGTCGGGCGTCAGCTCGGCCCACGGCGTATCGCGCCGGATGTTCGCCTTCGCCGCATAGCGCATCAGATCGTCCTGGCATTCCTTCCACGCAGGCGTCTGCATCGGCTTGATCGCGCCGCCGCGCAGCGTTTTGCGCTCGTCGGGAATCACCAGGCCGAGATCGACGCCGATCACGCGGCCAAAGCCACGGCACGCTTCGCACGCGCCGTAGGCCGAATTGAACGAGAACAGCGCCGGCTGCGGGTCCGCATAACGCAAATCGCTGTCCGGATGATGGAGGCCGGTGGAAAACCGCCACACCTCGGGCGCCGGCGCCGCATCGTCCGGATTTTCGGACGGCTGCGCGAGCACATAGACGTTCACCCGCCCGCCGCCGCGCTTCAGGGACGCTTCGATCGCCTCGACGGCGCGCACCTTGTCCACCTGATGCAGACGGAAGCGATCGGCCACCACGTCGAGCACCTTGCGCGGCCCGGTGGGCGACGCGACTTCACGCTGCGCCTGCACCCGCGTATAGCCGCTTGCTGACAGCCATTGCTCGACTTCGTCGGCAGACGCCGTTTCCGGCAATTCGACCGGGAACGTGACCACCAGCCGCGGGTTCCGATCCGCCGTGCGCGCGAGGAGGTCCGCATAAATGGTCTGCGGCGTGTCGTGCCGCACCGGCTGCGCGGTCTTGCGGTCGAACAATTCGGCGGCGCGGGCATAAAGGAGCTTCAAGTGATCGTTGAGCTCGGTCATTGTGCCGACGGTCGAACGCGAGCTGCGCACCGGATTGGTCTGGTCGATCGCAATCGCGGGCGGCACGCCGTCAACGCGGTCCACCTGCGGCCGGTCCATCCGGTCGAGAAACTGCCGCGCATACGCGCTAAAAGTCTCGACATAGCGCCGCTGACCTTCCGCGTACAGGGTATCGAACACGAGACTCGATTTGCCGGAACCCGACGGGCCGGTGACGACCGTCATCTCGCCGGTGCGCAGGTCGAGATCGATATTCTTGAGGTTATGCTGACGCGCTCCACGAATGCGAATCAGATTATTAGCTGACAATTTGCCTGCCCGTCTGAATGAGTTGATCGACGTTCGCCGCGCCGGAAAACCGCGAGACGCCTGAAGGAAT
Source organism: Burkholderia sp. TSV86 (assembly GCF_001522865.1). GTDB lineage: Bacteria > Pseudomonadota > Gammaproteobacteria > Burkholderiales > Burkholderiaceae > Burkholderia. The sequence goes on from NZ_LOWB01000040.1 coordinate 84,084, forward strand.
AGCGTGCACGCCAAAGTGAAACACCGGCGCGGGTCAATTTCGACGTACACTATACTGTACATTCATACAGCTTTCCATCTCGGCATTCAGGCACTGAGCCGGCACGGCGCTATTTCGTATCCGGTTGCCGCGTCGGCGGCGCGCGCCGATGCCGCACCGCATACACAACGGCAGCACAATCAGGAACGGAATGCCGAAGAGCAGCGTCATGTGGAATGCGGGCGTGAAGCAGATTGTCACCATCACCGCGAACATCAACGCCGCACCGAGCAGCGTCAGCCACAAAGGCCGCGCACCCGAAATGCGGGCGCCGGCAGGCCAAGCGCCACATGCCGGCACCGCGCCACGAAAATCATCATCCAAGTAAAAACGCACCGAACATCGACACCGATCATCATGATCGTGAACGATGCATTCGGATGCGGTCGCGTGAATGGCTGGAGAAGCAACGTGAAGTGGCGGCTTTGCTCCGGTCCTGCCGTGACCGGCTGAAGCGGGTGTAACGCCTCGTCGGCGTGCTATGGTTGCTCACCAACTACTAGACGGGCTGACTCATGGCGCGGGGATGGCTTTACGGGTTGATGGCGCTTTCGCTTCAGGGATGCGCCACCTATAACTTCGACCTGATGCCACGCACGCAGGGGCCGATGGCCCACGGCGTGGCAAAACAGATAGACAAATCAGTCACCATCACCCTTGGTGACGAAACCTACTCAGGCCACTTCGCCTATGTTGAAGGGGGCTCATTTTCGCTTGGCACCGCCTTCAGCGGGACACCTGTTGCAACCGGCTCGGCCGTGGGCATTAGCTGTATTAGCCGGGACTTGATCTGACAGGTAGTCGGGCCGACAAAGTACGAGTCGTCAATGGGGGATGAGTTTCTCCTTGGCGAGATCGAGCGAATCGAGGAAAGTGCGCATCGGCGTCTTGCCGTAACACCAGCGCCCCTGATGCTCTCGTTCATTGTTGTACTGGTCGAGCCACGCATCAAGGTCCGTCTGCAAGGTGGCGATCGAGTCGTAGATCTTCTAC
>NZ_LOWB01000041.1 GCF_001522865.1 Burkholderia sp. TSV86
CCACCCGCCGCCCAACGCGCGAATCAAATTGACCGTCGAGACGGCCTGCGCGCCCGTCAACTGATTGGCCTGCAACTGCGACTCCAGCACCGAACGCTCACTGTCGATCACCTCCAGATAGCTCACCTGCCCTTCCTCGTACTGCGTGCGCGACAGCTTCGCCGCCCGCCGCGACGCATTCACCGCGTCGCCTTGCGATCGAATTTGCTCATCCAGCAACCGCAGATCCGCCAGGTTGTCCTCCACCTCCCGGAACGCCACCAGCACCTGCTGCCGGTATGCCGCCACCTGCTCGTCGTACCGCGCACGCGCCTGCTGCACCCCCGCGCTGCGACGGCCCCCATCGAAGATCGGCAGCGTCAGCACCGTCCCCGCGAACGGCCCCAGCAGGAACGTCCGGCTCGACCACATGAACAAATTGCCCAGCGTCGCCGCCTCATAGCCGAACGAGCCCGTGATATCCAGCTTCGGGAAGTACGCCGACTTCGCCAGCCCCACCCGCGCATTGGCCGCCGCCATCGCACGCTCGGCCGCCGCGATGTCCGGACGCCGCTCCAGCAGCGCCGACGGCAACCCCGCCGGAACACGCACCGTCACCGGCACCAGCGGCGTCTGCCGGAACGCGAAATCCGCCGGCGCCTTGCCCAACAGAATCGCCAGCGCGTGCTCCGACCCCGCCCGACGCCGCGCCACCCCCACCGCGTCGGCCTGCGCCGTCGACAGCTCGTTCTTCGCCCGCGATACGTCCAGCTCGCTGATATCGCCCTCCGCGAAGCGCCGCTGCGCCAGCTTCAGCGCCTCCCCGCGCAACTCCACCGTGCGCCGGTACAGATCCTGGTCCGCATCCAGCCGCCGCAGCTCGAAGTAGTTCTGCGCCACGTCCGCCTGCAGCGCGAGCTGCACCGAGCGGAACAGCGCCTCGCTTTGCCCCGCATCCGCGCGCGACGCCTCCACGTCACGGCCCACCCGCCCGAACAGATCCGCCTCGTAAGACACCGTGCCCTGCGCCCGCCACAGCGTCGTCGTCAGCGGGCCCGTCCCCGACGGCTGAAACTGCGACGCCGACGATAGCCCCTCGCGCACCGGCCCGAAGCCCACCCCCACCTGCGGGAACCATTGCGCGCGCGCCGCGCGCGTGGCCGCACGCGCCTGCTCCACCCGCGCCGCCGCCGCCTTCAGGTTCTGGTTCGCCGCCAGCGCCTGCGTCTCCAGCGCGTTGAGCACCGGGTCTCCGAACACCGTCCACCATTCGCCTCGATGGGCCCCGTCGGCCGGCTCCGCCTCCTTCCACGTGCCCGCCTGCTCGCCCGGATCGAGCGCCGGCGCTTCCTTGAACGCCGCCGGCGTCCGCACCTCCGGCCGCTGGTAATCCGGCCCTACCGCGCAGCCCGCCAGCAGCCCCGCCAGCAGCCCGCTCGCCGCCGCCAGCTTCGCCACGCCCGCCACGCGGGCGCGCCCAGTCTTGTCCTTGTTGCCGTTCATCATCTTCTTGTCCTCAAGCATCCGGAGCCGGCACGCCGTAGCCCGCCGCATCCTTGCCCGCCACGTGGATCTTGCCCCCCGCCAGCGTGCGCAGCACCACGTAGAACACCGGCGTCAGCATCAGCCCAAAACCCGTCACGCCCAGCATCCCGAAGAACACCGCCACCCCCATCGCGTGCCGCATCTCCGCGCCCGCCCCCGTCGACAGCACCAGCGGCACCACCCCCATGATGAACGCGATCGACGTCATCAGAATCGGCCGCAAGCGCAGCCGGCTCGCCTCGATCGCCGCCTCCAGCGGCGTCTTGCCGTCATGCTCCAGCTCGCGCGCGAACTCCACGATCAGAATCGCGTTCTTCGCCGACAGCCCCACCAGCACCATCAGCCCGATCTGCGTGAAAATGTTGTTGTCCCCCTGCGTCAGCCACACCCCCGTCAGCGCCGACAAAATGCTCATCGGCACGATCAGGATCACCGCCAGCGGCAGCGTCAGGCTCTCGTACAGCGCCGCCAGCACCAGGAACACCAGCAGCACGCTGATCGGAAACACCCAGAACGCCGAGTCGCCCGCCAGAATCTGCTGGTACGTCAGATCCGTCCACTCGAACTTCACCCCGCGCGGCAGCGTCTCGGCCGCGATCCGCTCCACCGCCGCCTGCGCCTGCCCCGACGAGAAGCCCGGCGCCGGCCCGCCGTTGATGTCCGCGGCCGTGTAGCCGTTGTAGCGCACCACCATCTCCGGGCCAAACGTCGGCGACACCGTCACCAGCGACGACAACGGCACCATCTCGCCCGCCGCGTTGCGCGTCTTCAGTTGCAGGATGTCGTCCGGGCGTTGGCGAAACGGTGCGTCCGCCTGCACCCGAACTTGATACACCCGACCGAACCGGTTGAAATCGTTCACGTACAGCGAGCCCAGATACACCTGCATCGTGTCGAACACGTCCGTCACGTTTACTCCCAGCTGCTTCGCCTTGACTCGGTCCAAATCCACGTTCAGTTGCGGAACGTTGATCTGATAATTGGTGAAAACGCGGCGCAATTCAGGTGCTTGCTTCGCATGCTTGATGAAATCATTGGCCGCATCCGCGAGCTTCGCGTAGCCGACCGAGCCGCGATCCTCGATCTGCATCTTGAAGCCGCCGAGCGTGCCGAGACCGA
>NZ_LOWB01000042.1 GCF_001522865.1 Burkholderia sp. TSV86
TGCAGGCCCAACTGACGGACCAACAGAACGCCGAAGACTAACACTGCCTTTGGCACTGAAAACCGGGACCGTTCATAGGAAGGTGGGGTGCGCAAGGTAAAATACCGATTTAGTGGCGCAGGGCGCTACGTCCCTCACATATACGGAAGCATCGGTGAAAAGTCATCAGGAATCAAAAGTCAACGCAGGTTCTGCGCCCAAAATCGGGATGGTTTCGCTCGGCTGCCCCAAAGCCCTCGTCGATTCCGAGCAGATCATCACGCAGCTGCGCGCCGAAGGCTATGAGATCTCCGGCACCTACGACGGCGCGGATCTCGTCGTCGTCAACACCTGCGGCTTCATCGACGAGGCCGTTCAGGAAAGCCTCGATGCGATCGGCGAGGCGCTTGCCGAGAACGGCAAGGTGATCGTCACGGGCTGCCTCGGCGCGAAAAAGAGCGCGAGCGGCTCCGGACTCATCGAGGAGGTGCATCCGAAGGTGCTCGCCGTCACCGGTCCGCATGCGCTCGGCGAAGTGATGCAGGCCGTGCATGACCACCTGCCGAAGCCGCACGATCCGTTCGTCGATCTCGTGCCCGCCGCCGGGATCAAGCTCACGCCGCGTCATTACGCTTACCTGAAGATCTCCGAAGGCTGTAATCACCGCTGCACGTTCTGCATCATTCCGTCGATGCGAGGCGATCTCGTGTCGCGTCCCGTCGCCGACGTGATGCTCGAAGCGGAGAACCTGTTCAAGACCGGCGTGAAGGAGCTGCTCGTGATTTCGCAAGACACGAGCGCATACGGCGTCGACGTCAAATACCGCACGGGCTTCTGGAACGGCAAGCCGGTCAAGACCCGGATGACCGAACTCGTCGGCGCGCTCGGCGAGCTTGCCGCACAGTACGGCGCGTGGGTGCGGCTGCATTACGTGTATCCGTATCCGCATGTCGACGAGATCATTCCGATGATGGCCGATGGTCCGTTCAAGGGGCATCTGCTGCCGTATCTCGATGTGCCGTTCCAGCACGCGCATCCGGATGTGCTCAAGCGCATGAAGCGTCCGGCGAACGCCGAAAAGGTGCTCGAGCGTGTGCGGGCGTGGCGCGAGATTTGCCCGGATCTGACGATCCGCAGCACGTTCATCGCGGGTTTTCCGGGCGAAACCGATGCGCAGTTCGAGACGCTGCTCGATTTCATTCGCGACGCGCAACTCGATCGGGTCGGCTGCTTCGCCTATTCTCCGGTTGAGGGCGCAACCGCTAACGATCTCGACGGCGCGCTGCCCGACGAGGTGCGCGAGGCTCGCCGTGCGCGCTTCATGGAGGTTGCCGAAGAGGTGTCGGCCGCGCGCATCGCGCGCAAGGTGGGCAAGACGCTCAAGGTGCTGGTCGACGAAGTCAACGACGAAGGCGGGATCGGGCGCACCGCGGCCGACGCGCCGGAGATTGACGGTGTTGTTTATGTCGAGCCGGCGACGAAGGCGTCGAAGCGCTACAAGGTCGGCGATTTCGTGTCGGTGAAGATCACCGGCGCCGACGGGCACGATCTCTGGGGCGAAGTCTGACGTCATGCGGCGCGCCGGGGCGGGCAGCCGGCGCTCGTACCTGCCTGCGCGAGGCGCCGGCTACCCGCGCGGCGCGGGGCGGGCGGACGATTCGCAAATGCGGGCGGCGGCCGCGGACAACCTTGGCACGCAGCGAAGGCAGGCTGCCAGGGTGGGCAGCGACGGCTGACCGCAAGTCACCCGGGCGGCCTGCCGAGGCAATCGGCGAATGCATCACGCGCGCGGCAAAGACCGCGTGCTCGATTGGATTTCATCGAGAGAAGAGAGGGAGGCAACGATGCAACGCGAAGTGGTGGTGGTAAGCGGTGTGCGCACCGCGATCGGCGGTTTTGGCGGCAGCCTGAAGGATTTCGCGCCGACCGAGCTGGGCGCGCGGGTCGTGCGCGAGGCGCTGTCGCGCGCGCAGGTGTCGGGCGACGAGGTGGGCCATGTGGTGTTCGGCAATGTCGTGCATACCGAGCCGAAGGATATGTATCTCGCGCGGGTCGCGGCGATCAACGGCGGCATCGCGCAGCACACGCCCGCGCTGACGCTCAATCGTCTGTGCGGCTCGGGTCTTCAGGCGATCCTGTCGGCTGCGCAAAGCGTGCTGCTCGGCGATGCGGATATCGCGGTCGCGGGCGGCGCGGAAAACATGACGCGCTCGCCGTTTTCGGTGCCGGCCGCGCGCTTCGGCCAGCGGATGGGCGATACGCGTCTCGTCGATATGATGATCGGCGCGCTCAGCGATCCGTTCGAATCGTTCCACATGGGCGTGACGGCCGAGAACGTCGCCGCGAAGTATGGCATCAGCCGCGACGCGCAGGATGCGCTCGCGCTCGAATCGCACCGGCGCGCGTCGCAGGCGACGAAGGCGGGCTATTTCAAGGAGCAGATCCTGCCGATCGAGATCGCGTCGAAGAAGGGCGCGATCGTCTTCGATGCCGACGAGCATGTGCGTCACGATGCGGCCATCGAGGATTTCGCGAAGCTCAAGCCCGTCTTCATCAAGGAGAACGGCACGGTGACGGCGGGCAACGCGTCGGGCATCAACGATGCGGCCGCCGCGCTCGTGCTGATGGAGCGCGGCGAGGCGGAAAAGCGCGGCGCGAAGCCGCTCGCGCGTCTCGTATCGTATGGCCACGCGGGCGTCGATCCGGCCTATATGGGGATCGGTCCGGTGCCGGCGACGAAGCGCGCGCTCGAGCGTGCGGGCATCACGGTCGCGGATCTCGACGTGATCGAAGCGAACGAGGCGTTTGCCGCGCAGGCTTGCGCGGTATCGAACGAGCTAGGCTTCGATCCGGCGAAGGTCAATCCGAATGGTTCGGGCATCTCGCTCGGTCACCCGATCGGCGCAACCGGCTCGCTGATCACCGTGAAGGCGTTGTACGAGCTGCAACGCATCGGCGGGCGCTATGCGCTCGTGACCATGTGCATCGGCGGTGGCCAAGGTATTGCGGCGGTATTCGAGCGTCTGTGACGAGGGAGCGCATATGCGGGTGAAGCGGATGGACGGGATGCGCGGGGCGGCGTGCGTCGCGCTTGCGACGGCGGCGGCGTTTGCGTTTGCGCAGCCTCAACCTCAACCTCAACCCGCGGCGGCGGCTGTCGCCGGCGCGTCGGACGCGGCCTCGACCGCGTCGCCGCCTGCCGTGCCGCTCAAGCCGAACCCTGCGTATGCGCGCCTGCCTCGCTACGAAGGAACGCTGGGTGGCCGGCCAATCGTCGTGCGGCTCGGGCCGAAGACGGACGAGCCGGGTGTGCACGGCGAATGCCAGTATGCCGATACCGGCGCGGTCGTCCTGCTCGCGGGCGATCGCGACGGCGACACGCTCGAAATCGAGGAATCGGACGACGGCACGAACATTACCGGCGTGTGGATCGGCCGTTTCGATGCGTCGGGCAATCTGGCGGCCGACCGGATGAAGGCGGACCAATCGGACCCGGTGCCGGTCGAGTTGCATCCGGCGGGCGGCAGTGCGGCGGCGAAGCCGCGCGCGGCGGCCATGCCGTCGGCGGCGAGCGGCTCGGCCGCGCGAGGAGCGGGGCGCAGCGTCGGCGGTGTGAGCAATCTGACGACGGCCGACTGATCCGCGCGGGCGCCGCAGGCGGGGCGGCCGGGGACCGATATCGTGGAGTCAAAGCCGGTGCGGCCGCTTCACGCGCTCTTTCTTGCGTTTTTGGGCGTGCTCCGCGAGCGAGCGCCCGTAGGCGCTTTCTTCTTCGTTTTGGTCTGATTGTATTCAATGGCGGCGCGCACGAGTTGCTTCAGCGCGCGGCCGTCGATTTCATCGCCCTCGAAAAAATCGATTGCCCGCCTCGCGTTGCCTTCCAACCCCGCGTTGAAGAGCCGGGCAGGATCGGGCAGGCTCGCGCCGTACATGAAGGTCAGCTTCACCTTGTTCTTATGCGCGTTGGCGACCGCGATAATGCCGTCGCGGGACCACACCGGGCTGCCCATCCACTTCCATTCCTCGACGATCGCCGGATCGGCCGCGAGGATGCACTGGCGAACGCCGGCGAGCGTTTCGCCGCGCCAGTCCGTGATTGTCGCGATCAGGCGGTCGATGCATTCCGTTGGATTCATGGTGCGTGACGGATAGAGTTCGGGGATCGTTTCATGAGATCGGGCTGGCGTAATCGACGCGTTACTCGGGCTTTGCCGCCATGCCGCATCGGGCATCGTCATCGGATGGGCGTTTCGACTCCACTATAGATCATCGGTATGTGCAATAAGCGAGCGCAGCCCGCTCTCGACGACGGTCGCGGCGGTGCCCAGCGTCCGGCGGTGCCGGGCGCGAGTCGCGCAACACACGCGGAACACACACGCAATGCTGCGCTTGGAGCGGCTTAGCGAGGGCTTCGGCTGGCTTCGAGCGACTTCGGACAGTGCAGATCGCGCCGCGGGAATCCGGTAAGCTACCCGGATTGCCATCATTCCAGGTTCGCGTTGCACCGAGCCTTCTCAGTCATGACCGCTTCCCAGTCCAAACGCGCTTTGCAAACCCGCATCGTCCAGCCGGACGACCGTATTCCCGCCGGATTCGAATCGTTCGTCGCGCCGCTCGAACGGGCGTCGACGGTGGTTTTCCCAGACCTTGCGACGATGCGCAGCATCGACTGGCGTCGCGACGATCAATGGCGTTACGGCATGCATGCGACGCCCACGTCGCTCGCGCTCGCGCAGCAGCTCGCGCGGATCGAAGGCGGCGAGCACGCGCTGTTGCAGCCGTCGGGGCTCGCGTCGATCGTGAATGTGTATTTCGGCCTCATCAAGACGGGCGACGACGTGCTGATTCCGGACAACGCGTATGGTCCGAATGGCGATCTCGGCCAATGGCTCGCGAAGGATTTCGGCTTGACCGTGCGCTTTTACGATCCGCTCGCCGGCGCGGCGGGCATTGCTGGGCTGATCCGGCCGAACACGCGCCTGCTATGGCTCGAGGCGCCTGGCTCGGTGACGATGGAAGTGCCCGACGTGCCGGCGATCACCGCGCTCGCGCGCGAGCGCGGCATCGTCACCGCGATCGACAACACCTATTCGGCCGGCCTCGCGTTCAAGCCGTTCGAGCATGGCGTCGACATCTCGGTGCAGGCGTTGACGAAATATCAATCGGGGGGCAGCGACGTGTTGATGGGCGCGACCATCACCGCCGATGCGAATCTGCACGCGAAGCTCAAGCTGGCGCGGATGCGGCTCGGCTTTAACGTGTCGGCTGACGATTGCGCGCTCGTGCTGCGCAGCCTGCCGAGCATGCGGGTGCGTTTCGACGCGCACGGCAAGAGCGCGCTGTCGCTCGCGCGGTGGCTCAAGACGCGCCCGGAGATCGCCGCGGTGCTGCATCCACAGCTTTCCGACTGTCCGGGCCATGCTGAGTTCGTTCGCGATTTCAGCGGCGCGGGCGGGCTGTTTTCGGTGGTGTTCGACGCGCGTTATTCCGCCGAGCAGATCGATCGCTTCGTCGAGGCGCTGGCGTTGTTCGCGATCGGCTGGAGCTGGGGCGGCTCGCGCAGCCTTGCGGTGCCTTACGACATTCAATCGATGCGCACCATGCCATGGCCGCATCGCGGCACGCTGGTGCGCTTCTATATCGGCCTCGAGGACGAGGCTGATTTGCGCGCGGATATCGAGCGCGCGCTCGCCGATACGCTCGCGTGATCCCGGCCATGCCGCGTGCGGCCGTCTCGCGCGGCCGCGGCGGCGCGACGTCGGGACTCAGAACAAACGCAACAGCCCGTCGAGGCCGACGTGATCGAATGCGACGCTCGCCGCGTCGCGCACGACGGGCTTCGCGCGAAACGCGACCGACAGGCCCGCGCTCGCCATCATCGTCAGATCGTTCGAGCCGTCGCCCATCGCGATCGCGCGCTCCGGCTCGATGCCGAGCGCCGCGCAGGTTTCGCGCATCTTGCGCGCCTTCACGTGCGCATTGACGATCTCGCCGGCGATCCGGCCTGTCAGCTTGCCGTCGACGATCTCCAGCGTGTTCGAATATGCATAATCGAGGTTGAGCCGTGCCTTCAGCCGTTCGGTGAAATATGTGAAGCCGCCTGAGACGAGCAGCGTCTTCAGGCCGGCGGCTTTCACGCCGGAGAGCATCGCCTCGGCGCCTGGCGACAGGCGCAGCCGTTCGTCGTACACACGCTCGAGCGCGCTCGCGTCGAGTCCGGCCAGCAGCGCGACGCGGCGCGTCACGCTTTCGTTGAAATCCGCGATCTCGCCGCGCATCGACGCTTCGGTGATCGCGGCGACTTCCGCCTTCAGCCCGCAGAAATCCGCGATCTCGTCGATGCATTCGATCGTGATCAGCGTCGAGTCCATATCCATCACAACGAGGCCGAAATCGGCGAGCCGCTTGTTCGCGTCGACGAATGCGTAGTCGAGCGCATGCGTGCTGCAATACACGGCGATGTCGGCCCGTTGCGCGGGGTCCGCACGCTCGATGCGCAGCGCGTGAGCATCGAGCGGGACGGCGCGCGCGCCGCGCGCAAGCGCGGTGAGCGGTTTGAGGTGCGCGTCGGATAGCGGCGCGAGGCTTTGGATGACAAGATTCGTGGTCATGAACGGGACACGGTGGAGCCAATGACGAACGCCGCGATGCTCGATCCGGCGAACCGGCATTGTAGCCGGTCGCGGCGGGCGGCCCGCGCACGGGCGGCGGCGCGCGCGGCACCGGGGTGCGCACACCGGTTTGCCGCGATGCGCAAGCAGGGGTAACACCCGATGCGCGGCGGGCCTCACGCGGTAGACTGATATGAAATAAGCTCCAAGGCCCGCGCCGGGCCTTGCGCCGGCCGGCACGCTGGGTGCGGCCCGGCGTGCCGATGCGTACCGGCAGAAGCGTCATGCATTGATAACCGGCGATTCGCGCAGCCCGTCGCCGTCCAAGGAGGGTCAGCATGAGTCAACGCATTTCGACGGCGCTTGTCGCGCCGTGCGCGGCCGCGCTGTTGTCGGTGTCCGCCGCGCATGCCGCGCCGCCCATCAAGGCGAGCATACTCGGCGGCAACGACGGCCAGCTTCGCTATACGGTCAAGGTCGAATCGAAGCAGTTCGGCACGATGCAGGAAACGCGCAAGATCCGCTCCGGCGAAACCGACGACTTCAACTGGAAGTCGGTGCCGCCCGGGGGCGCGGTGCCGATGCCCGACGCGTGTCCGAACGCGGCCGCGCTGCCGCGCGACGCGAACGGCGCCATGGTGCGCCAAACCCAGGTGCGGCTTGCGCCGTCGGTGGACGGCAAGGGGATCGCGAACGTGCAGATCAGCTTTCAGGCGAGCGCGCCGAGCGGTGCGAAAGCCGTCACGGCTGGCGGCAAGACGCTGCAATGCCCGAACGTCGTAACCGTGAGCCAGGTCAAGTGGATATCGATTCCGACCGCGGGCGGTTCGAAGTCGATGACGTTGAGCGACGGCACGAAGGTCACGGTGTCGATCAAGCGGTAGGCGATCGAGCCGGCGGCTGCCGCACGCCGGCGCTGCATTGGCTGGCGCGAGCGTCAGCCGCCGTTGTTCGCCGCGCCACGTTCGACGAGCCGCTGCGCCAGAAAACGGTGCTCGGCGGAAAAGAGCCGCCGGTAGGTCGACAGCACTGCGCCGACGGTGCCGAGCGCCGATGCCGCCGCGATCAGGAACATGATGACGATCTGATAGCGGACCGCCTGCAGCGGCGATTGCCCGGCGAGCACCTGGCCCGTCATCATGCCCGGCAGGCTCACGACGCCGACCACGGCCATCTGATTGAGCGTCGGCAGCATGCCCGCGCGCACGGCTTGCCGAGCGGCCTCCCGCGCGGCTTCCCAGCGCGTCGCGCCGAGTGCGAGCGCGGTTTCGACGCGATCGCGCCGCGCGGTCAGCTCCTCCATCATCCGCTCGATGCCGAGCGACACGCCCGTTAGCGTGTTGCCGAGAATCATGCCGACGATCGGAATCGCGTATTGCGGCTCGTACCACGGATGGATGCGAATCACGCCGAACAGCCCGACCGCCGCGACGAGCCAGCAGCTCGCCCAGATCGACACGATACTGTCGATGCGCTGGCCGGCGTAGGTGCGCTTGCCGCGCGCGGCGCCCGCGAAGCCGGCGATGAGCGTCATCAGCGCGACGAGCGGCAGCACGACGTACCAGTGCGGATGGCCGAACACCCAGCCGAGCACGTAGCCGATCGCGAGCAATTGGACGACGGTGCGCGCGGCGGCCCACGCGAGCTTGCGGCCGAGACCGAGCGACAGCGCGGCCGACAGCGCGCCGTTGACCGCGACGAGCAGCGCGGCAATGCCGACGTCGACGAGGCTCAGGTTTTGCAGCGGCGCGTTCATCGGCTGGCCTGCGTCGCCGCGTCGTCGAGCGTGCCGGCGCGCATCGCCAGGCGCCGGCGGCCGATCCGCCCGGCCTGCGCGGGATCGTGCGAGATCCACAGATACGCGCGCGCGCCGGGCGCGGCATCGTACCATGCGGCGACGAGCGCTTCGATCGCGCGCGCCGAGTCCGGGTCGAGCGCGGACGTGGGCTCGTCGAGCAGCAGCACGTCGGGATCGAGTTGCAGCACGCGCAGCAGCGCGGCGATTTGCGCTTCGCCGCCGGACAGCTCGCTTGCCGCCTTGTCGAGAAAATCGTCGCCGCGTCCGGCCTGAGCGGCGAGGCGCGCGGCGCGCGCGCGATCGAAGCGCGCGTCGCGGTAGACGGCGAGCGAGTACGGGTAGCGCAGCAGCGCCTCGACCGTGCCGTCCGCGGTGGCCGGGCGCTGCCGCACATAGGCGACGCTGCGCCGATAACGCGGAATCGCCGCGCGCGCGACGCGCTGGCCGCGCCAGAGCAGCGTGCCGCCGTCGGCTGGATCGAGCAGCGCGAGTGCGCGCAGGAATACGCTCTTGCCGGCGCCGGACGGGCCGGTGACGGCGATCCGCTCGCCCGGCCTGAGCGTGAAATCGGTCGGCGCGAGGAGCGTCTTGCCGCTTGCCGCGTCGCGGCGGGCAAGCTGCTGCGTTTCGATCAGGGCGTCGGCTGGCATATATGGAGATGCAAAAAAAGCAAAAAAGGGTTAATGGGGGCGGGTGACCGGATACCGTGCGTCATAATACTGGTCCGCTGGTGGCGATGTCGTTTGCGCTGCCGGATCAGACAGGAACAACAACGACGGAATCTGGCATGACGCTATCCCGAACCCTCGGCAAAACGGTGGCGTGGATCGTCGGCGTCATCGTGGTGCTGGCCGCGGCGCTCGGCGTGTTCCTCTTCGCGTTCGACTGGAACCGCGCGAAGCCTTGGATCAACGAACAGGTGAGCGAGTCGATCGGCCGGCCGTTCGAGATCCGGGGCGATCTTTCGGTCGGCTGGCGGCGTCCCGACGCAGAAACCGGCTGGCGCGCATGGGTGCCGTGGCCGACGTTCTCGGCCTCGGACATTGCCGTCGGCAATCCGGATTGGGCCAAGGCGCCCCATTTCGCAACGCTCGACGGCGCGCATTTCACGGTGGCCGTGCTGCCGCTGCTGGCGCACGAGGTCGTGATTCCGACGATCGAACTCGTCAATCCCGCCATCGACATCGAACGCCTGGCGGACGGCCGCAACAACTGGACCTTCGAGTTCAAGAAATCGGCGCAGCCTTCGCGTTGGAAGGTGCAATTGCACAATTTCGGCTTTGCGAAAGGCTGGGTCACGTATCGCGATGCGATCACGAAGGCCGATCTGACCGTGGCGATCGATACGCTCGGCCAGCCCATTGCACTTGGCGACGTGCTCGCGCAGCAGGAGCAGACCTCGCGTGCGGCGTCGGCGCAGCGCGTCGGCAAGAAAGGTGCCGTGCAATTGAGCGCGAAGGCGAAGGCGCAGGTGGCGGCGCAGGCTTCGGCCGCGCTTGCTGCGTCGGCTTCTTCGGCTTCCGCCGCGGGCCTGGCGGCGGCTGGCGCGGCAAATAGCAGCGGCCAGGCTGCATCGGCGCGAGCGGGCGGGACGCCGTCCGGAGCATCGCCGACGTCGTCGCAGCCGGTTGCGCTGACGGCGGCTTCGGCTTCGCCTGGCGCAGTTTCGTCCGGCGCGGGCGGCGCGGCAGCCGGCAAGCTCGCCGCCGCTTCCGGCGCGAGCCGTGCGCACGCCGGCGCTTCGGCTGCTTCCGCGAGCGCGCCGGCGAAGCCGGCCAGCCCCACCTATGCCTTTGGCCTGAGCGTCAAGGGCCGCTACAAGGGCGTGCCGATCGACGGCACGGGCAAGCTCGGCGGCGTGCTCGCGTTGCAGGACGCATCGAGGCCGTTTCCGTTGCAGGCCGACGTGAAAGCCGGCGATACGCGCTTGGCGATCGTCGGCACGCTCACCGATCCCACGCATCTCGCGGCACTCGACCTGCGCTTGTGGCTGCAGGGCGCGAGTATGTCCCATCTGTATCCGCTTGCCGGCATCACGCTGCCCGATACGCCGCCTTACGCGACCGAAGGGCGTCTCGTCGGCAATTTCAAACGCCACGCGGGCACGTTCCGCTACGAGAACTTCAACGGGCGTGTCGGCGGCAGCGATCTGCGCGGCACGCTCACGTATGCGCAGCGCGAGCCGCGGGCGCTGCTGTCGGGCGAACTCGTGTCAAATCTGCTGCGATTCTCGGATCTCGCGCCGATCATCGGCGCCGATACCGCCGCAAGCAAAGCGCGGCGCGGCGATACGACGAAGCAGCCGGCCGGCCGCGTGCTGCCGGTCGAAACGTTTCGCACCGACCGCTGGCGCGCGCTCGACGTCGACGTGAAATTCACCGGCAAGAAGCTCGTCAAGCGCAGCGCTTTGCCGATCACCGATCTGTACACGCATATCGTGATGCAGGACGGCGTGCTGTCGCTCGTGCCGCTCAAGTTCGGCGTCGCGGGCGGAACGCTCGCGACCGATGCGCGGCTCGACGGCAGCAGCGCGCCGCTCAAGGGCCGGTTCACGGTCGCGGCGCGCCACTTGAAGCTCAAGCAACTGTTTCCGACGCAGAAGGTGATGCAATCGGCGCTGGGCGAGATCAACGGCGACGCCGCATTGTCCGCGACCGGCAATTCGCCCGCCGCGCTCGCGGCGACCTCCAATGGCGAGATGAAGGCGCTCGTCACGAACGGCGCGATCAGCCGGCTGCTGATGGAGGCCGCCGGGCTCAACGTCGCGAACGTCGTCTATGAAAAATTGTTCGGCGCGCGTGATGTCAAGATCAATTGCGCGGCCGTCGATTTCGTCGCGACGAACGGCATTCTCGATTCGAAGGTGTTCGCGCTCGACACCGACGATGCGGTGATTCGCGTCGACGGCACCGTCAGCCTGCGCGACGAATCGCTGAATTTGGTCATCCATCCGCAGACGAAGGGGTTCCGGATCTTTTCGCTACGCTCGCCGTTCTATGTGAAGGGCACGTTTTCGAAGCCGGATGTCGGCGTGAACGTGAGCGCGCTCGCGTTGCGGGCGGGCGCGATGGTCGGGCTCGGCCTGTTGAATCCATTCGCCGCGCTGATTCCGCTGATCGCGCCGAGCAATAATCAGGACGTGCCGTGCGCGCAGATGTTCGCGCAACTCAGGACGCCGCCGAAAGCGGCGGCGCCGGGCAAGACCGCAGCGGCGAAATAGTCCGGCCGGGGCCCGATGCCCGCGGCGTGAGCCGCGCGCACGCCGCGGGCCGCGCACTGGTTGTCGGCCAGCGGTCAAGTCGGCAGCCCGAATAGCCGCGCGGGTCGACGTGGCCGGCCCGTATCGCCAGGATCGCTTGGTTTCGCATGGCGCTGGGCTGATACGGTTTGCTCGCGCCGGCCATTCGCGCGATATGCTGCGATGTAGCGTCGGGCCATTCGGTCGGGCCGGCCGGGGGCGATTGGCCGATGCATCCCCGATTACCGGAGCGCCTGCGCACATCCGGGGCATGGGCTTCATCGACTCCTGCTAAAATATCCGGTTTTCCGTCGATCCATACCTCTTAACGGGGCAACGCTGTGCTTTCTACCGCCAACATCACGATGCAATTCGGGCCCAAGCCCTTGTTCGAGAACATCTCGGTCAAGTTCGGGGAGGGCAACCGCTACGGCCTCATCGGGGCGAACGGCTGCGGCAAGTCGACCTTCATGAAAATCCTCGGCGGCGATCTCGAGCCGAGCGCGGGCAACGTCGCGCTCGAGCCGAATGTGCGCCTCGGTAAGCTGCGCCAGGATCAGTTCGCGTATGAAGATGTGCGCGTGCTCGATGTCGTGATGATGGGGCACACTGAAATGTGGGCCGCGATGACCGAGCGCGACGCGATTTACGCGAATCCCGACGCGACCGACGACGACTACATGCACGCCGCCGAACTCGAAGCCAAATTCGCCGAATACGGCGGCTACGACGCCGAGGCGCGCGCGGGCGCGCTGCTGCTTGGCATCGGCATCGACGAGAAATTCCATAACGGCACGATGAGCGAGGTCGCGCCCGGCTGGAAACTGCGCGTGCTGCTCGCGCAGGCGCTGTTCTCGAACCCGGACGTGCTGCTGCTCGACGAGCCGACCAACAACCTCGACATCAACTCGATCCGCTGGCTCGAGGACACGCTGAACAACTACAACTCGACGATGATCATCATTTCGCATGATCGTCACTTCCTGAACTCGGTGTGCACGCACATGGCCGATATGGACTACGGCACGCTGAAGGTTTGGCCGGGCAACTACGACGACTACATGCTCGCGTCGGCGCAGGCGCGCGAGCGTCAGGCCGCGGCGAACGCGCGCGCGAAGGAGCGCGTGGCCGAGCTGCAGGACTTCGTGCGCCGCTTCTCGGCGAACAAATCGAAAGCGCGTCAGGCAACGAGCCGCGCCAAGCAGATCGACAAGATCAAGATCGAGGAATTCAAGCCGTCGTCGCGGCAGAATCCGTTCATCCGCTTCGAGTTCGACAAGAAGCTGCACAACATCGCGGTGGTTGCCGAAGGCATCACGAAGCAGTACGAGCGCACGATTTTCCAGAACTTCAATCTGTCGGTGCAGCCGGGCGAGCGCATCGCGATCATCGGCGAGAACGGCGCGGGCAAGACGACGTTGTTGCGTGCGCTGTACGGCAACCTGGCGCTCGATCACGGCACGGTGAAGTGGGCCGAGAACGCGAACGTCGGCTATATGCCGCAGGACACCTACGAGGAGTTCCCGAACGACATCACGCTGATGGACTGGATCGACCAGTACCGCAAGGACGGCGACGACGAGACGATGGTGCGCGGCACGCTCGGCCGCCTGCTGTTCTCGGCGGACGACATCAAGAAATCGGTGAAGGTGCTGTCGGGCGGCGAGAAAGGCCGGATGATCTGGGGCAAGCTGATGCTCGGCCGCCACAACGTGCTGCTGATGGACGAGCCGACCAACCATATGGATATGGAGTCGATCGAGTCGCTGCAGATCGCGCTCGAGAAATTCGAAGGCACGCTGATTTTCGTGTCGCACGACCGCGAGTTCGTCAGCGGGCTGGCGAACCGGATCATCGAAGTGCGCACGGACGGCACGCTGGTCGACTTCGGCGGCAATTACGAGGATTTTCTGGCAAGCAAGGGTATTCAGTAAATCGTGTCCTGGCTGGCATGGAAATTTGCCTGTAAAAGTATCCGATAATTCATTATCGTTTCAACCGGGGATGAAGCGCTTTGCGTTCGGCAGCAGGCGCTTTATCCGCGGCGAATCGCGAATCGCATTGCCTGACGAATACCACGGCTTGCGCAAGGCAAGCCGGTTTCGACCGCGACTTTTGTATCCGCCGCCTATATAAATGAGAATTTCGACTCCGGCAAGGCAAAAATAAAAGAATTGTTTTTCTCGGTGGTGGTATTTTTTCTGTCTCAATTCGGGTGTAATTGATCGGATGTTGCCAATTGAATTAAATTGGCGGCCGCCTTCATTATTTTTGTGCCCATAAGGAATTAAATAAAATCGTAGATAGGACGTTTTTCAAGAGACGATTCTTAGAAATCGGTGCATATGTGTTAAGGCTCGACGGAATCGAAGACGCGGATCTTTACCCAGTTCGGATTGCTCTGCGGGATGAAGTGCTTGACGTGCGTGTCGGAGACTTGGTATTTGTCATGCGCGTTTCGGCCGGAAAATACTAAATGAAAAGCCACGTCAAAGTTGTCTTCGTTGAAGAGATAGGACACCTGTTGATGGCGCGTTAGATTCTGCGCCAAGACTGTCGCGGAGAACGACAGTTCGCCGGGATGATTGGTAAGGTATTTTCTGCCGAGTTCGAGTTGCTTTTGAATGGCGGCGGGACTCTTGTCTTTAAGCGTAATGAAAATATCGTGATGAATCGGCTTGTCGGCAGACGCTGAGGATGCTTGTTCGACCAAAGCGACGGTGCTTGCGAGAGCGAGCGTGACTAACGAGGGGGCCAGTGCTGAGGTGAGACGTTTCATTGATGAGTTCCTTCCGTGGCGGTGATTACTCGAATCGGCGGGTGGCGGTTCATTTATCGATCGATAAAATACTCCAGATATGTCGATTGAAAATCGAATCGATTATTCGCGGAATAATATATTGAATCTGCTCGCGGCTCGGCGGTAAAGCAACATGCATTTCTGATGCGAATGACAAAGATAGTAGTAGAGATTGCGTAAGTGTCAACGGCGCTTTGGAAATGACTTTGCTTTAGCCGTTGGATTGCGATGAGACACTCAGCCGAGTGCCAACATCGCGGCGACGCCCAGCGCAATCAGCATCAGTATCACGCCCGTGATTCTCTCCAGCCACGGCATCGCGCGCGAGAAACGCTGCAGCACGGCGCGATTGCCGATCGTCGCGGCCACCGTCATATCCCATAGCAGAACGGCGCAGAACATCCACGTTCCATACACGAGTTTCCAGCCGGTGCTTGCGTGCGGACCGGTCAGCATCGCGGCGAGGCTTGCGTAAAACAGTGCGTTCTTCGGATTCAGGATGCCCGACAGAAAGCCCATGCCGGCCGCGCGCGGCCACGAGCCCGCGCGCGGCGCGCCCGCATGCTGCGATGAGCCCGCCCCCGGTTCGAGCGATCCGCGGCCCGCATGACGGATGAACAGATAGCCCAGATGCAGCAAATACAGGCATCCGATCGATTGGATGGCGATGAACAGCGCACTGCCGTGCCGCAATATCGCGATGCCCGCGAACGCGGCGGCGATGAACACGCCGTTGGCAAGCGCAATGCCCACGCAAGCGCCGCTGGCGACGCGCCAGCCGGATGCGAGTGAGGTTCGCGCCACCAGGAAGAAATCCGGGCCGGGGGATAGCAGCGCGAGGAAATGCGCTGCCGCAATCATCAGGAACGGCTGCATGCGATCGGTATCACGGTTCGGAAAGACGTTTTTCCGCAGTGTGCCGACGCGGTGTGGTCCGGTATTGAACAAAATTGCGCGCGTCCCGCGCGGCGCTAGGGGCGATAGCTTCCGGGCGTCACGCCGGTATAGGCCTTGAACACGCGCTGGAAGTGGCTTTGATCCGAGAACCCGAGGTCATGCGCGACGCGCGCGATGTCGTGACCCGCGCGCAGCCGCTCGCGTGCTTGGTTGATCCGTTGATTGGTCTGCCACGCATGGGGCGTCAACCCGGTCGCGTCGCGGAATGCGCGGATCAACTGGTAGCGGCTCATGCGGGCCAGCGCCGCCAGCTCGCTCAGCGATGCATCGGCTTGCCCGCAGCGCAGTGCGTCCAATACCGGCTGGATGCGCGGCCCAGACGACGTGCGGCGCTGCGCGCGCGTGGCCAGACGATCGCCTGGTGTGCCGTAGTCGCAGACGAATTCGATCAGCGCCGCCTCTTTTTCGTGAACGCTCGCGTCGGAGAACAGCAACGAGTTGAGGCAGCAGAACCGGACGTAATCGGCGGGGACGCGGCTCACGCGTACCGGCTCGTCGACGGGCGGCCGCTCAGGCGCAGCCGCGGCCTCCTGCCGGAGCGTCTGCCACCAGTGCGCGTCCACATGCAGCATCTGGTAACTCCAGGCATTGCCCGGCTCGGGGTTGCACGCATGCACGCACGCCGGCGGCACGAAGACGACCGAGCCTGGGCGCAGTACGACGGGGCTTTGCGTTGCGCCGCTGAACACGCTGCGGCCGCGATCGACCGCGCCGACGGAGAAGGTCGGGTGGCTGTGCGGACGATAACAGGCGCGGCTATCGCAGGCGCGCCGACTTTCGACATAGGGCATCGCCGGGTCACGCCAGAATTGAGCGATGGCATGCATGGGATCGGCTGGCGGCGGCAGGTTCAAGGAAGGCTTGGACTGATCGTGCTGATTGTCGCACAAAGCATTTCCGCCGCGCCGGCCCGACGAAGGCTTGGCGCCGCGCGCCGAAGCCGCGCCGCAATGGGCGGTTGCTTGAACATCGCAAGTCCGCAGGGCGCGGCCATCGCGCCTCGAGCAGCTCGCGCGATTCGAAGCCGCAGAACGCGGACATGCCGCGGCGCGTTGTTCCTCCGCCGTGCATGCCGAGCATAGCGGGCCGCGCCACGCAGGCGGGCGGTAGCCGGTCGCGCAGGTCGGCCTGCGGATTGGGTCGGCGCGAAGCGCGGCAGCGCGCGGCGCGTATGGGCGCGATTTGTTTGCCGATGGCGGCTCGGCACGGATTGCCTCCCGCGGTATCGGATGCGTCGCGCTGCTCGCGCACCCGTCATCCGCGCTGAGTACAATGCTCGTTTGCGTCGACCCAGGAGCGAGACGATGAAAATCTACGATCAGTTCTATATCGGCGGGGCATGGCGTCCGAGCACCGGCGCCGGCACGATCGACGTAATCGATTCCGCCACCGAGGCGGCGATCGGCCGCATTCCCGAAGGCGCCGCCGACGATGCGCTGGCCGCGGTCGCGGCCGCGCGCGCCGCGTTCGACGGCTGGGCCGCGACGCCGCCCGCCGAGCGCGCCCGCTACCTGCGCCGGATCGCCGACAACCTGAAGGCGCGCAGCGAGGAACTCGCGCAGTCGATCACGGGCGAGGTCGGCATGCCGATCAAGCTGTCGCGCGCCATCCAGGTGAGCGCGCCGATATACAACTGGGGCGCGTATGCGAAGCTTGCCGAAACCCATGCGTTCGAGGAGCAAGTCGGCAATTCGCTCATCGTGCGCGAGCCGGCGGGCGTCGTCGCGGCGATCACGCCGTGGAACTACCCGCTGCATCAGATCACGCTGAAGGTCGCGGCTGCGCTCGCGGCGGGTTGCACCGTCGTGCTCAAGCCTTCCGAAATCGCGCCGCTCAACGCGTTCATTCTTGCCGAGGCGATTCATGACGCCGCCTTGCCGGCTGGCGTTTTCAATCTCGTGTGCGGTTACGGAGCGGTCGTCGGCGAGGCGCTCGCCAGCGCGCCGCAGGTCGACATGGTGTCGTTCACCGGCTCGACGCGCGCGGGCAAGCGCGTGGCCGAGCTTGCCGCGGCCGGCGTGAAGCGCGTCGCGCTCGAGCTGGGCGGCAAATCGGCGTCGGTGATTCTCGACGATGCGGATTTCGCCGCGGCGGTGAAGGGCACGGTGTCCTCGTGCTATCTGAACGCCGGCCAGACGTGTTCGGCGCACACGCGCATGCTCGTGCCGCAGTCGCGCTACGACGAGGTGCGCGAACTGGCGAAGGCGGCGGCGGCGAGCTTCATCCCGGGCGATCCGCGCGATGAAGCGACGCGGCTCGGCGCGCTTGCGTCGGCGGCCCAGCAGAAGCGGGTGCAGGACTATATCCGGCGCGGCCTCGACGAGGGTGCGGAACTTATCGCGGGCGGCCTCGGCATGCCGGACGGGCTGTCGCGCGGGTTTTTCGCGAAGCCGACGGTATTCGGCCGCGTGAGGCCGGATGCGGCGATCGCGCAGGAGGAGATCTTCGGCCCGGTGCTGTCGATCATCACGTACCGCGACGAAGACGACGCGGTGCGGATCGCGAACGATTCGCCATACGGTCTGGGCGGCGCGGTGTGGGCGGGCAGCGACGAACGCGCGCTGCGCGTCGCGCGGCGCATCCGCACCGGGCAGGTCGATATCAACGGCGGCGGATGGAACGTGGCTGCGCCGTTCGGCGGCTTCAAACAGTCGGGGATCGGCCGCGAAAACGGCGTGTACGGGCTCGACGAATATTTGGAATACAAATCGATGCAGCTACGCGTCAAAAAAACGGCCTGAGCGCGGCGCGCGCCCGTTCCGGCCGATCTGCGACGGCATGCCGCCTGCTTGCGCGGCATGCCGTCTTTCTTTGATGGCGGTCAATATGCGGCGGCCGCAAACGCTGATCATCGAATCTTTTCTGCCGTTTTGACGAGGCTTCGATGATCGCTTCCCTTTCTTTTCCGCCGCTGATGATTCGCGGCCGTGCGCTGTTGCCCGTTGTACAGGGAGGGATGGGCGTGGGCATTTCCGCGCACCGGCTGGCGGGCAGCGTGGCGCGCGAAGGTGCGCTCGGCACGATCGCGAGCATCGATTTGCGCCACCATCATGCGGATCTGCTCGAGCGCTGCCGGCGCGAACCCGTTCGCGAGACGCTGGAGGCGGCGAACCTCGAAGCGCTCGCGCGCGAGATCAGCCTCGCGAAGACTTGGAGCGAGGGCCGCGGCATGATTGCCGTCAACGTGATGAAAGCGGTCCGCTCGCATGCGGACTACGTGCGCGTTGCGTGCGAATTCGGCGCGGACGCGATCGTGATGGGCGCGGGGCTGCCGCTTGATCTGCCGGAACTCACTGATGGATACGACATCGCGCTGATTCCGATTCTGTCGGACAGCCGCGGGATCGCGCTCGTGCTGAAGAAATGGATGAAGAAAGGCCGCTTGCCCGATGCGATCGTGATCGAGCATCCGGCGCACGCGGGCGGCCATCTCGGCGTGGCGAGCCTCGATGACATCGGCGACGCGCGCTTCGAATTCGCGCGCGTGCTCGACGAAACCGCGCAGACGTTCGCCACGCTCGGGATCGAGCGCGAGCGCATTGCGCTCATCGTCGCGGGCGGCATCAACAGCCACCGGGCGGTGCGCGATGCGCTCGGCGCCGGCGCGAACGGCGTGCAGGTGGGCACGCCGTTCGCCGTCACCGAGGAAGGCGACGCGCACCCGAATTTCAAGCACGTGCTCGCGAATGCGACGCCCGACGATATCGTCGAGTTCATCAGCGTCACGGGGCTGCCCGCGCGCGCGGTGAAAACGCCGTGGCTTGAGCGCTATCTGCGGCATGAGACGCGTATCCGCGCGAAGCTCGGCGCGCTCAAGCAGCGTTGTCCATCCGCGCTCGAATGCCTGAGCGTGTGCGGATGGCGGGACGGCGTCGAGCGTTTCGGCCATTTCTGTATCGATACGCGGTTGGCCGCCGCGCTGCGCGGCGACGTTGCGAACGGCCTGTTCTTCCGCGGCCGCGAAGCGCTGCCGTTCGGGCACGCGATCCGCAGCGTGCGCGATCTGCTCGAACTGCTGCTGACCGGCGTCGAGCCTGAGCCTGCGGCAAAACGTCCATCGTTCTCGCTTGCTTGAAGCTTGATGCGCATCAAGGCAAGCGGGAACCCCTCCCGGGAAAATGGGGGCTGTTCCTAGAGGGCTTAATCATCATGCGTTGTCAAACCGCTCATATCCGCATCCATGCCATCGCCTACGCGGCTGTCCTTGCGATGGTTCCTTCGCTGTCGCACGCGGCCTCGCCCGGCGAAGGCATCCATCAAGGCGACATCATCGCGCGCGTTCGCGCGATCAGCATCGTGCCGCAGGACCGTGCAAGCGATACGCTGGGAGCGCTGAATGTCGGCGTGAACAACGCGATCGTCCCGGAACTGGACTTCACGTACATGATTCGCGATTACCTGGGCGTCGAGCTGATTCTCGGCACGTCACGGCACCAGGTCGCGTCGTCGCTCGGCAATCTGGGCGGCGTCGGCGTATTGCCGCCGACGCTGCTGCTGCAATACCACTTCAATCATGCAGGCAGCGTGCGCCCGTATGTCGGCGCGGGCATCAACTACACGCTGTTTTACAACAACGGTCTGCGCGCGGGCGGAGAGGGCGTCGGCATCGGCAACCATAGCTTTGGCCCGGCGCTGCAATTCGGTGTCGACGTGCAGGTGACGAAAAAGCTGTTCGTCAACGTCGATTTGAAGAAAATCTGGATGCACACCGATGCGACGCTCGGCGGTAAGCCGATCGGCCGGCTGAACATCGATCCGCTCGTCGTCGGCGTTGGTCTTGGGATGAAGTTCTGACGCCTGGCAGCATCGAACAAGTGTTGGGGTTGGCGGCATGGCTGCACGCGTGCCGTCTTTTTTTGCGTCTTCTCGGGCGCGCCGCGTGCGGAGCGGCCCGTGCTGCTCATGGCTTGTCGTATTTGAAGCGCATGGCGGTGCCTTCCCGCGTGATACGCGCCCACACCGCCTGTTTTTCGGCATCGGTCATGAACACCCAGTTCGCGACTTCGACCGCCGTGCGTCCGCAGCCTTTGCAGATTTCGTCGAAGAGCGTCGAGCAGACGCCGATGCATGGGCTGTCGGGCTTGTCGTGAAGATTCGAGGTCATTGAGCGTCGAGTTCGGCGGGGCCGGGCGTGAACGGCAAGCCGCTATGTTAACGCATGCCGCGCAGACGGGCGCGATGCCCGCGCGCCTGCCGGGGCTGCGCGCACGAGCGCCGAAGTGGAGCGCCGTCGCGGTGTTCCGCCGAAACGCCGCGCCACTCCGGCGCCGTAGGCTGCCGATGCCCGCCGCGTCTCATCTTGCTGTCACAATTGATGCCCATTGAATGCCGGCCATCGGCATCCCGAATTCCAGCCCCCGGCATTGCGCCGGCCAGCGTTGTCCGGTTGGCCGGACCGTTTTTCCGGATGATCCCACGGTCAGAACCCGATAAAATTGCGCGCACCCATTGCATAGCAGCGCGTTGTTGCACCGGATTGGCATAACTGGCAGACCGAATGTGTTCCGTTTGTGCGACAAAGGTGGGAAATCTTTGTGGCGGCCCCGGATTAATGGTAGCTTTCGGGGTTTTCATGGGGCGGCGCGCAACAATGCGCCGCGATGACGAGGCTCATGGCGATCGAATCGGTTCGATCTGGGAGAACGGGATGAAGGCAAAGGTGGCGGGCCGGTTGGCGGCGCTGGCATTGTGCGCGGGCGCGTCGGTGGCGGCGGCGAAGGATACGCAGCTCAACGTCTATAACTGGTCGGACTACATTGCGAAGGACACGATCCCGAATTTCGAAAAGCAAACGGGCGTCAAGGTCCGCTATGACAATTACGACAGCGACGACACGCTGCAGGCCAAGCTGCTGACTGGCAATTCGGGTTACGACATCGTCGTGCCGACCAGCAATTACGCGGGCAAGCAGATCGCGGCCGGCATTTTCGCGCCGCTCGATAAATCGAAGCTGCCGAATCTGAAGTATCTCGACCCCCAGTTGATGTCGCTCGTCGCGGGCGCCGATCCGGGCAACAAATATGTGGTGCCGTGGGCATACGGCACGACGGGCCTCGGCTATAACATCGACAAGGCGAAGAAGTTGCTCGGCGACCTGCCGCTCGACAACTGGGACATCCTGTTCAAGCCCGAGAACATCTCGAAGCTCAAGAGCTGCGGCGTGTCGGTGCTCGACGCGCCGGACCAGATGTTCGCGGCGACGCTGCACTACATCGGCAAGGACCCGGCAAGCACGAACCCGGCCGACTACCAGGCCGCGATGCAGGTGCTCAAGAAGATCCGCCCGTACATTACGCAGTTCAATTCGTCGGGCTACATCAACGACATGGTCGGCGGCGACATCTGCTTCGCTTTCGGCTGGTCGGGCGATGTCGTGATCGCGAAGCACCGCACGCTCGAGGCGAAAAAGCCGTACAAGGTTGAATACTATATTCCGAAGGGCGGCGCGCCGGTCTGGTTCGACGTGATGGCGATTCCGAAGGATGCGAAGAACAAGGATGCCGCGCTGCAATGGATCAACTACATCGAGGATCCGAAGGTTCACGCGGCGATCACGAACGCGGTTTATTACCCGAGCGCGAACGCCGAGGCGCGCAAGTACGTGCGCGCGGACGTCGCGAACGATCCGGCGGTCTATCCGCATCCGGACGTGCTGAAGACGCTGTTCCTGCTGAAGCCGCTGCCGCCTGAGATTCAGCGGCTGCAGACGCGCCTTTGGACCGAGCTGAAATCGGGACGCTGACGCCACGCGCGGCAGCATGACAGCCCCCTGAAGCCCCTGGTGCTCCCGGGGGCTTTGTTCGTCAAACGTAGGAGCAAAACAGCAGATCATGAATAGTCAGTCGGGCGCGCCTGCGGCAGGCGTGACGGGCGCGGATACGCGCGCCGAAAATTTTGTCCAGATCGTCGACGTCGTCAAGAAGTTCGGCGAGACCGTCGCGGTGCGCAACGTCGACCTGAACGTGCACAAGGGCGAGCTGTTCGCGCTGCTCGGCAGTTCCGGGTGCGGGAAATCGACGCTGCTCAGAATGCTCGCCGGCCTCGAGACGGTGACGTCGGGCAAGATCCTGATCGACGGTGAGGATCTCGCGCAGATGCCGCCTTATAAGCGGCCGGTGAACATGATGTTCCAGTCGTACGCGCTGTTCCCGCACATGACGGTCGAGGCGAACGTCGCGTTCGGCCTGAAGCAGGAGGGTGTGCCGAAAGCCGAACTGAAGGAGCGCGTGCATGCCGCGCTCGAACTCGTGCAGATGAGCCGCTTCGCGGGCCGCAAGCCGCATCAGCTGTCGGGCGGCCAGCAGCAGCGCGTGGCGCTCGCGCGCTCGCTCGTCAAGCGGCCGAAGCTGCTGCTGCTCGACGAGCCGATGTCCGCGCTCGACAAGCAGATCCGCCAGCGCACGCAGATCGAACTTGTCAACATTCTCGACAAGGTGGGCGTCACCTGCATCATGGTCACGCACGACCAGGAAGAGGCGATGACGATGGCGAGCCGCCTGGCGGTGATGAGCGAAGGTCAGATCGTGCAGATCGGCACGCCGAACGAAGTCTACGAATATCCGAACTGCCGCTTCTCGGCCGAATTCATCGGTTCGACGAACTTGTTCGAGGGCACGACCGTCGAGGACGAGCCCGACCACGTGTTCATCGAATCCGCGGATCTGCCGAGCCAGCTGTACGTGAACCATGGGATCACGGGGCCGCTCGGGATGCCGGTCACGGTGTCGGTGCGCCCCGAGCGGATCGCGCTGACGCGCAAGCCTGCTGACGGCGCGTACAACTGGGGGCGCGGCGTCATCTCGAATGTCGCGTACATGGGCGGCTATTCGCTGTACCACGTGAAGCTCGAATCCGGCAAGACGGTGATCGCGAACGTGTCGAGCCTTGCGATCGCCGAACTCGATTCGCCCGGTTGGGGCGACGAAATCTACGTGCGCTGGAGCGCATCGGCCGGCGTGGTGCTGACGTCATGAGCGCGCTTTCGTCTTTGTTCGCATGGCCGGTGAAGCGGTTCGGCCTGACCGGGCGCACGGCGGTTATCGCGGGCCCGTTCTTCTGGCTCGTGCTGTTTTTCCTCGTGCCGTTCGTGTTGGTCGTCAAGATCAGCTTTGCCGAATTGCAGCTCGGCATTCCGCCGTACACGGAACTCACGTCGGTCCAGGACGGCGTGCTGCACATCGCGCTGAACCTGAAGCACTATGCATTCCTGTTCAGCGACAGCCTGTATTTCGCGACCTATGTGAACTCGGTCGTCGTCGCGGCGGTCACGACGCTGTTGTGCCTGCTGCTCGGCTATCCGATGGCGTATTACATCGCGCGCTCCAATCCCGGCACGCGCAATCTGCTGATGATGGCGGTAATGCTGCCGTTCTGGACGTCGTTCCTGATCCGCGTGTATGCATGGATCGGCATCCTGAAGAACAACGGTCTGCTGAACAACTTCCTGATGTGGGCGGGCCTCATCAGCGCGCCGATCGAGCTGTATCGCACCAATGCCGGCGTTTATATTGGAATGGTGTACTCGTATCTGCCGTTCCTCGTGATGCCGCTATACGCGCATCTCGTGAAGATGGACCTGCGCTTGCTGGAAGCCGCGTACGACCTCGGCGCGAAGCCGTGGAAAGCGTTCGTGCAGATCACGCTGCCGTTGTCGAGGAACGGTATCATCGCCGGCTGCCTGCTGGTGTTCATCCCGGCCGTCGGCGAGTACGTGATCCCCGAGCTGCTCGGTGGCGCGAACACGTTGATGATCGGCCGCGTGATGTGGAATGAGTTCTTCAATAATGCCGATTGGCCGATGGCGTCGGCCGTGACTTGCGCGATGGTATTGCTGCTGCTCGTGCCGATGGCGATGTTCCAGCACTTCCAGGCGAAGGAGCAGGAGGGGCGGCGCCGATGAAACCGAATCGCTTCCTGCAGGTGCTGATGCTCGCGATCGGCTTCGGGTTCCTGTATATCCCGATCGTGAGCCTCGTCGTCTATTCGTTCAACGAATCGAAGCTCGTCACGGTCTGGTCCGGTTTCTCGACGCGCTGGTATGCGGCGCTGATCGAGGACGACGAGCTTATCGCCGCTGCGTGGCTGTCGCTGAAGATCGCCGTGATGACCGCGTTCGCATCGGTCGCCATCGGCACGTGGGCGGGCTTCGTGCTTGCGCGGATGGGCCGTTTTCGCGGCTTCGCGCTGTACAGCGGGATGATCAACGCGCCGCTCGTGATCCCCGAGGTGATCCAGGGGATCTCGCTGCTGCTGCTGTTCATCGAACTCGGCAAATGGTTCGGCTGGCCGGCGGGCCGCGGAGTGTTCACGATCTGGCTCGGTCACGTGATGCTGTGCATCTCGTATGTCGCGATCATCGTGCAGTCTCGCGTGCGCGAACTGAATCCGTCGCTCGAAGAAGCCGCGCTCGATCTCGGCGCGACGCCGCTCAAGGTGTTCTTCGCCGTCACGTTGCCGCTGATTTCGCAGGCGCTCGTGTCGGGGTGGCTGCTGTCGTTTACGCTGTCGATCGACGATCTGGTGCTGTCCGCGTTCCTGTCCGGCCCCGGCTCGACGACGCTGCCGCTCGTGGTGTTCTCGCGCGTGCGCCTGGGCCTGAATCCGGAAATGAATGCGCTCGCGACGCTTTTCATCGTCGCGGTGACGATCGGCGTCATCGGTGCGAATTTCGTGATGCAGCGGCAGGAGCGGAAAAGGACGGCGGCGGTGGCTTGACGCGGTTGCCGGCGACGGGGGGGCGGCAGGTGCGGCGATGCCGGATGCCGCGCGGCCTGCCGCTCGATCCGACGGCGAAGGAAATTCAGGAAAAAGCCCGTGCGTGTACCGCACGGGCTTTTTTATCACCGGCTTGTCGTGGCGTTTCAATGCCTGTCCGTCGCCGGTTCGCGGGCGTGTCAAAGCGCATTGAGCGGGATTTTCAGATAGCGCACCCCGTTGTCTTCGGGCTCGGGCAGGTGCCCGGCGCGCATGTTGACCTGCACCGACGGCAGCATCAACATCGGCATATCGAGCGTCGCGTCGCGCGCGGTGCGCATCGACACGAATTCGTCCTCGGACACGCCGTCGCGCACGTGCACGTTCGCGCGCAACTGCTCGGCCACCGTGCTGACGTATTGCACCGCGCGTCCGCCCGGCTGATAGTCGTGGCACAGATAAAGGCGCGTGTTGGCGGGCAGGCTCAGCACCCTGCGGATCGACCGGTACAGCGCGCGCGCGTCGCCGCCGGGGAAATCGCAGCGGGCGGTGCCGTAGTCCGGCATGAACAGCGTATCGCCGACGAACGCGGCGATGGCGCCGCCGTCGTCGATCACATAGGTCATGCAGGCGGGCGTATGGCCCGGCGTGTGCAGCGCGCGGATGGTCAGCGCGCCGAGCGGCAGCCTGTCGCCGTCCTCGAGCAGACGGTCGAACTGGCTGCCGTCGCGCGCGAAGCTCGCATCGGCATTGAACAGCGTGCCGAACACGCGTTGGACGCGCACCACGGCCGCGCCGATCGCGATCTCGCCGCCGACTTGCATCTTCAGATAAGGCGCTGCCGACAGATGATCGGCATGCACGTGCGTCTCGAGCAGCCAGCGCACGCGCGCGCCGAGTGCCCGCACGCGCTCGAGCAGTTTGTCCGCGCTCGCGGTGTGCGTGCGGCCGGACTTCGGGTCAAAGTCGAGCACGCTGTCGATCAGCGCGCATTCGTTGCGGGTGGTGTCGAGCAGCAGGTAACTGACGGTGCTGGTCGCCGGATCGAAAAAACCTTCGACGGCAATCGCGGACGCGGTGGTCACGAATGGGCTCCTTCGAACGGATGACTTGAATGGTTGGCGGGATTATCGCATCGCAGGCTGCTGCGGGCGTGGGAGCCGCCGCCGCGCGTTCGCCAAGCGCGGCGGCGGCCGGCGAGGTCAGCGCGGCGGCGTCAGGTGCGCGACGGCGTCACGCACGAAATCGAGCAGCGTATCGTTGACCCAGGTGCCCGTCATCAGCTCGGGCTCGTTCGCGAGCGCCTGACGGAACTTGAGATGCGTGGCAGGGTCGTCGCCGGCGTAGCTGCGAAACAGCGCGATCCAGCGCCGCGCGAGCGCTTGGCCTTCCGGCGACGCAGGCGGCACGCCGGCGTCGAGCGCATCACGCACGTCGCCCATCAATTGCGGCCATGCCATCGCGCTGTCGCCGTAGTGCGCGCGCATGAAGCGGATCTCGCTGGGCGACAAGTATTTCCCGTAGATCCGCATCTTCGTTTCGGAGAACGCGCGCAGCACATAGTCGCGCAGTTCGGTCGAGATGCCGATGTGCGCCTGCATAGACGGTTCCTGGTCGTGCATCAGGTTCAGCTTCGCGAGCAGGCGCGGATCGCCGTTCGTGTCGCGCACGAGCATCGTCATCCAGCGATCCGCGAGCGCGCGCGCTCGCTCGTCCTCGGGCGGCACGCCGCTTTCCATCAGCCCGCGCACGTCGGCAACGAGCGCGACCCACTCCGGGTCGGGCGTCTGGCTGTTTTGGTACATCGGCAGGCGTGCGAGTTCGTCTTCAGAAAAGTATTTGTCGTACACGGTCATCAATTCCAGCGTGTTGAGCCAATCGGCCAGTTCCGGCTGCCTGCCGTCGGCGAGCGCGCAATGCAGTTGCGCGAGGCGTTCGCGCAGCCGCGCCGCTTGCGTGATCTGCCGATCAAGCATCGCGATCTGGCGCTCGACGATCGATGTGAGCGGCGTGCCGGGCTGGGACAGGTGAGTGCCGACATCGGCGAGCGTCAGGCCGAAACGGCGCAGCGCCTGGATCTGATGGAGCCGGGCGATGTCGTCGCGGTTGTACAGCCGATAGCCGTTGTCGGCACGCGCTGAAGGTTTCAATAGGCCGATCGCGTCGTAGTGGTGCAGCGTGCGGACGGTCAGTCCGCTGCGTTTTGCCAGTTCTCCGATTTTGAGCAGCATATCCGGGCCTCCATTTCGTGCGCAGTTGAAGATTGAAGCCTGACGTCGCGTGAGGGTCAAGCGCGGTGGAACAAGAATCGCGCAATGATGATCGCGGCTGATGACCAGACTGATTATCAGACGGAATACCAGGATTTCGTTCCGGATGCCATTGAACCGGCGCGGTGCGCCCGCCGGCCGGGGCGGCGGCTACGGCAACGCGCTGGCTGCGATGATCGACGGTTTATATAACGAACGTGAAGCTGATTGATCGTCGAACGTCTTGAAAAACTATGAATTCCGCGCGGTGGCAACCTTGGATGGAGAGCCTCGTTCCAGCCTCGTCGGCCGACGGAACCACTTGGCGATATCCCGCCCGCAGACGCAGGGTCGAACCGCGATCGGCCACTCAGTCATGCCGCTGCCGTGCCGGCATTGAATTAAATCAACTTGCCTCCACGACTCCCGGGGCGGTTCGGAATTGCACAATCCATTACGATCGTTGGGTTTGAAAATGGTTTGTCTTTTATCTCAGCCTATGGGAATGATATGAAGGCTGCGCTCGGATAAAAGTCCATGTGACGATTCGGTAGACGATTTTAATTAGATGATTCAATGAAAATTTTAAAGATATGCCACGATCTTTTTGAGGGATTGCTTTTTTTCGGTTACTCCTATAGAGACTTTACTATTTATCGGAGATAGGCATGAAAAAGCTGATCATTGCGTTATTTTTTATGTTCGCATT
The DNA here is from genome assembly GCF_001522865.1 of Burkholderia sp. TSV86. Lineage (GTDB taxonomy): Bacteria > Pseudomonadota > Gammaproteobacteria > Burkholderiales > Burkholderiaceae > Burkholderia. The sequence goes on from NZ_LOWB01000042.1 coordinate 28,035, forward strand.
TTTGAGTCAAGCGCGGGCTCAAATGGATTTAAATGTTCCGCTGCTGGGCGTGGGTAACGTGGCGCTTAATCCGGGAGTGGCATATGGCGGAACGATTCGGTGGTTTTTTGCTCCAGGCGGGACGATCGCCACGGTCAACATCGACGGAGTAGCGCATGGAAGGGATTTGGTGCCGGTGATTTTGGAGGCTATTCAAGAGTGGCGGGTGCAGCTAACGGGAACAAATATTGTTTTCGAGCAGGCTACGGATATAAGCCGGGCGAATCTGATTTTCGAATGGAGGGATTCCGTGGCGACCGACGATGCCGACCCCTTGGCGATTGCCAATACGAGGTACGACTTTTTATATAACAGAGGTGCCATAAGCTTGAATTCGCCCACCAGAATAGCTTTTCTGCACGATAGGATTCAAAATTTTTTTAATAACCCGGCCTATCGATTCGATACCCCGAATAATTTGTACAGCAGAAATCCGGCATTCAATCTTCCGAGCGGCATGCCGCTCGTAGCGGGAGGCGGCACCGGTTTGCTGGATTATGTGCTGAAAATGGTGGCGAAACACGAACTGGGCCATGTCATGGGCCTTGCACACCCGACTGATAGAAACGACCCTTTCATTCGGATCGGCAATGCCCCTGCCCAGGCTGAGATCATGGCCCGCGTGGATAACCAGATATTGGCGAATTTCCTGGTGGTCCGCCACAACGAAGGCAGCCCTCGGCCGCTGACGCGCAACGATGTCGCGATCAGCCAGGCGGAAGGGGAGGCAGTGCGGGCCGTCAATCGCGGCCAGCAGCCTAGCTGTTCGAGTAGCTGTAATGGGACCATTCCACACGACGAGCTATAAAAATACGCTGCGCAAGCGCATACCGGATTCAGGCCGGGCCCGCGATACGGTTGGGTACGAAGCCCTGCAACTTTTTTCACTTTGAATGGTTGCAGGGCTTTTTTACTGTCGTCCAACCCGTGCTAAAACCGCAGCGGCAACGGTGCCGTTGCCGCTTGTCATGCGTCGCATCATCCTTTGGCCTGCTGCGCGTGCGCGTTCGTGCCGGCATCATCGTCTCCGGGCGGCGTACCCATCGCATCGAACAGCCGCGCTGTATCGACGAGCCGCGCGCCGGTGGCGCGGATTTCGTCGAGCCGCGCGTTGCGCCATTGCTGCTCGCTTGCGCGCGCGGCAGCCGGCGGCAGCGCGCCGAGACGCACGCGCGCCGCCGCGTCGTCGAACGCGCCGCGCGCGGCGACAGCCGCGCGGTTCGACGCGTCGAGCGCGCTCGCATCGTGCTCGAGCGCGGCGAGCGAATCGGCGACGTTCTGGAACGCGCCGAGCACGGTCGATTTGTACTGCTCGGTGGCCGCTTCATAAGTCGCGCGTGCCGCGCGGCGTTGCGCAAGCAGTGCGCCGCCGTGAAACAGCGGCTGCGTGAGCGACGCGCCGATGCTCCAAATCGCGCCCGCGCCGGAGAGCATCGCGGGCCAGTTGAAGCCGGCCTGACCCATCGACGCCGATAGTGACAGCTGCGGAAACAACTGCGCGGTTGCGACGCCCACTTCGGCCGCGGCCGCCTGCAGCGCCGCTTCGGCCACGCGCACGTCGGGCCGCGCCTTGAGCAGCATCGACGGCACGACGACCGGCACGTTCTCCGGCAAATGCAAATCGACAAGCGGCAGCGCGGCGGGCGCCTGATCCGGCGTGCGGCCGAGCAGCACGGCGAGCGCGTGGCGCGTGCTCAGCGCTTGCTGGCGCAGCGGGGGCAGGCTGGCTTCGAGCGACGCCGCGCTTTGCTGTGCGTTCAGCATGTCCGCATGCGACACCGCGCCGAGCCGGTAGCGGGCCGCCGTGTCGTTTGCCTGCTCGCGCGCAAGTGCGACGAGCCGCTCGGCAGTCGTCACTTGTTCGTCGAGCGCGGACGCGGTGATCGCCGCCGTGACGATGTTCGCGGCGAGCGAGCGCCGCGCGGATTCGAGCTGATACGCGCTCATGTCGACGCGCTTGCCGAGCGCGCGGTTCGCGAAACGTGCGGCGCCGAACAAGTCGAGCGTGTAGCTGGCGCGGAGCTGGCCGGCGAACACGTTATAGAGCACGGTTGGCGGGCCGAATGCCGGAACGCTGAGCGCGCGCTGACGCGTCGCCTGACCGCCCGCGTCGATCGACGGCAGCATCGAGTTGGCGACCTGGGCGCGCAACTGCTCGCGCGCCGCGTTCAGGTTCTTGTCGACGGCGGCAAGCGTCGGACTGTTGCGCAAGCCTTCGTCGACGAGCGCGTCGAGCGCGGGCGATCGGTATTGTTTCCACCAGTCGGGCACGGGCTGCGCGCCGACGTCGAAGCGCTGCGCGACGCCCTGCGCGGCGGCCGTCTGCTCGGGCAGCGGCAACGCGCCGTAATGCGCGGGCGACGGCATCGCGGGCGGCGCGCCGCTGGGTGCGAACAGAGAGCAGCCGGCGAGCGCGAAGGCGGCCGCGACGGCCACGGCGGTGGTGCGCACGGCGGCCGGGCGTGCGCGGCCGGCGGCGCCGGCGCGGCGGGATTCATGCGCGTGGCGGAAGGCAAAAGCGCGCGCCGCCGCGTGTGTTTCCGCGCAAACGGCGTTTGAGCAGGTTGCGGCGGCTTGCGCCGTGGGATCGGCTGACACGTCCCGGTCCGCGCGGTGCCGGACGGCAGCCGCCACACGATGCGAAAGCAGATTCGTCGGCCCCATGGTCAGGCTCCCGTGGTCGTGGCGGGCGGCTGCGCATCGCGCTCGTGCGGCTTGACGCGGAACCACGCGGCATAGAGCGCAGGCAGATAGAACAGCGTGAGCACGGTGGCGCTCGTGATGCCGCCCATCAGCGCGGTCGCCATCGGGCCGAAGAAGTTCGAGCGCAACAGCGGGATCAGCGCGAGCACGGCGGCAGCCGCCGTCAGGGTGATCGGCCGGAAGCGCCGCACGGTCGCGCCGATGATCGCATCGAAGCGGCCATGGCCGGCGGCGATATCCTGTTCGATCTGATCGACGAGAATCACCGAGTTGCGCATGATGATGCCGAACATCGCGATCACGCCGAGCATCGCGACAAAGCCGAATGGCTTGCCGAACAGCAGCAGCGTGCCGACGACGCCGATCATCCCAAGCGGTGCGGTCAGCACGACCATCAGCACACGCGAGAAACTCTGCAACTGAATCATCAGCAATGTGAGCACCGCGATCGCCATCAGCGGCATCTGCGCGTTGATCGAGCTTTGACCTTTCTCGCTTTGCTCGACCGAGCCGCCGATCTCGATCTGATAGCCGACGGGCAGCTGTGCGCGCAGGGCGTTCAACTTCGCGTCGATCGCATGCGTGACGTCGATGCCTTGCGCGCCGGCCGTCACGTCGGATTGAACGGTGATCGTCGGCTGGCGGTTGCGCTCCCAGATCACGCCGTATTCGAGCGTGTCGGTGAAGCGCCCGAGCGAGCCGAGCGGCACCGGGCCGCTCGGCGTCGGCATGGCCAGGCTCGCCAGGCTCGCCGGATCGACACGCTCCGTGCGCGGCGCGCGCAGATCGACGGCGATCAGCTTGTCGCGCTCGCGGTATTGCGTGACCGTCGTGCCGGACAGCGTCATCGCGAGAAAGCCCGCGACGTCCTGTGATGTCACGTTCAGCTCGCGCGCCTTCTGCTGGTCAAGCTCGAAGCGTACCGAGCGTTCGGCCGGCTCGTCCCAGTCGAACTGAACGTTGACGGCGTGCGCGTCAGCGCGCACCGTCGCCGCGACTTTCTCGGCGATCGCGCGCACGGTCGCGATGCTGTCGCCGCTTACGCGAAACTGCACCGGATAGCCGACAGGCGGGCCGTTTTCGAGGCGCGAGATCCGCGTGCGCGCGGCGGGAAACTGCTCGCGCAGCGCCGGCTGGAGCCACGCGGCGAGCTGCTCGCGCGCGTCGACCGATTTCGCGGTGATCACGAACTGTGCGAAGTTCGGCAATTGGAGCTGCTGATCGAGCGGTAGATAGAAGCGCGGCGCGCCGGAGCCGACGAAGCTCACCGCGTGGTCGATCTCGGGCCGCTTGGCGAGCAGCTTTTCGACGCGTTCGGCCTGTTTGAGCGTCGCATCGAATGACGCGCCCTCGGGCAGCCGCAGATCGATGAGCAGCTCGGGGCGATCGGAGTTCGGGAAGAATTGCTGCGGTACGAGCGTGAAGCCCGCGAGCGCGGCGACAAAAAGCGCACCCGTGACCGCGAGCACGACGAAGCGCCGCTTGATGCACCATTGAACCCAGACGCGCAGCCGCGCATAGAAGCGGGTGTTGTAGATATCGTGCTCATGCTCATGCTCATGCCCGTGCTCCGTCTCGTGGCCGTGCGCGCCGGCAGCCTTCGGCTCGCGTTTGCGCTCGGGCAGTATGTGATAGCCGAGCAGCGGGATCAGCACGACGGCGGCAAACCATGACGCGATCAGCGCGATCGCCGACACCTCGAAGATCGACCGCGTGTATTCACCGGTGCTCGATTTCGCGAGCGCGATCGGCAGGAAGCCGGACACGGTGACGAGCGTGCCCGTCAGCATCGGAAACGCGGTGCTGGTGTACGCGAACGCGGCGGCGCGCGCGCGGCTGAAGCCTTGCTCGAGTTTCACAGCCATCATTTCCACCGCGATGATCGCATCGTCGACGAGCAGGCCGAGCGCGAGCACGAGCGTGCCGAGGGAAACCTTGTGCAATCCGATGTCGAACAGATACATGACGAGCGCGGTGACGGCAAGCACGACCGGAATCGAGATCACGACGATCATCCCGGTGCGCAGCCCGAGTGACACGAGGCTGACGAGCAGCACGATCACCACCGCCTCGGCGACCGCCTCGAGAAAATCGTCGACCGAGCGTGAAACCGTGTGCGGCATGCTCGATACCTCGGTCAGCGTGAGGCCGGCGGGAAGCTGGGCCTGCAGTTCCTTTGCCTTTGCATCGAGCGCCTGGCCGAGCCGGATCACGTCGCCGCCCGGCTGCATCGTGAGGCCGATGCCAAGCACCGCGCGGCCGGCCGCAGCCGCATCCGCACGGCGCTCGGTCGCGCCTGGAGTGCCTTTGCCCGCGCCGAGCTCGCGCATCTGCGTGATAGGCGGATCGTCGTAGCCGCGCCGGATGGTCGCGAGATCGCCGAGCCGGAACGAGCGGCCGTTGACCCGGATCAGCGTGTCGGCGATTTCGGCAACGCTGCCGTACTGGCCCGTCGGGCGGATGAACACGCGGTCATGCGTCGCCGTCAGCACGCCGGACGAAGCGACGTCGTTTTGCGCGTTGATCGCTTGCGCGATTTGCTGTGTCGAAATGCCGAGCCGTGTCACGCGTGCGTTGTCGAGCTCGATGAAAATCCGCTGATTGGGGTCGCCGAAATAGTCAACCTTCGCCACGCCCGGCACGCGCAGCAGCACGGTGCGCAACTGGTCCGCGTAATCATGCAACTGCGCGGGCGAGAAGCCGTCGCCTTCGAGCGTGTAGATGTTGGTGTAGACGTCGCCGAATTCGTCGTTGAAGAATGGCCCTTGAACGCCGGGCGGCAGCGTCGCGGCAATGTCGCCGACTTTCTTGCGTATCTGATACCAGGTTTCCGGCACGTCCTTCACCGGCGCCGATTCCTTCATCTCGAAGAAGACCAGCGATTCGCCGGGGCGCGAGTAGCTGCGCAGGTTGTCGATGGCGGGCGTTTCCTGCAGCTTGCGGCCGATCCGGTCGGTGATCTGTTCCTGCACCTGACGTGCGGTCGCGCCGGGCCAGAACGTGCTGATCACCATCACGCGGAACGTGAACGGCGGATCTTCCGATTGCGCGAGGCGCGTGTACGCGAGGATGCCCGCAATCGTCGCGAGCACGATCAGGTAGATGACGAGCGCCTGATGACGCAACGCCCATGCAGACAGGTTGAAGCGGGCGCTTTCTTCACGGCCGACCGTCATGACGCGACGTCCTCTGAGTGGAGCGGCGGCACGGCGCGCACTTTTTCACCGGCGCTGACCGTATGGACACCTTGCAGCACGACACGCTCGCCCGGCGCGATGCCGTTTGCGACGGTCACGGTGCTGTCGTTGTAGCGCACGATGGCGACGCGGCGCAGCTCCAGCGTATCGTCGTTGGCGCGCACCACCCACACGGCCGGCGCGTTGCCCGAATGAAAGAGCGCGGTCGACGGCAGCGTGAAGCGTTGCACGGCGGCGGCGGGCGCGTTGCCCGGCGCGGCAGCGAACGATACGTTCGCGGTCATCCCGAGCCGTACCGCCGGATCGGGCTTTTCGAGCGTGAGCTTCACGCGGTACGTGCGGCTTTGCGCATCGGCGGCAGGCGCGATTTCGCGCACGCGCGCATCGAACGCGCGCCCGGGCAGCGACGGCAGCGTCACGCGCGCCGCGTGCCCCACGCTCACGAGCGGCAGCGTGCTTTCCGGCGCGTCGGTGACGACGTCGACGTCGCCGGACCACGCGAGCTGATAGACGGCCTGACCGGCCGACACGTTCTGCCCGGTGTCCGCCTGCTCGGCGGTGATGTAGCCCGCGTGATCGGCAACGAGCGTCGCGTACTGGAGCTGGTTTTTCGCGAGCGCGAGCTGCTGCGCGGCCTGATCGCGCTGCGCGCGCGCCGATGCATAAGCGTTTTCGGTCTGTTCGAGCTGCGCGGGCGCGATCAGGTTTTCGCGCGCTTGTGCACGGTCGCGTTCGAGCTGTTGTTGCGCGTAGGTCAGCGTATGCGTGGCGGCATCGAGCTGCGCTTGCGTGCTGGCGGCGTTTTTCGCCACATCGGAAGTATCGAGCCGCGCGACGACTTGCCCCTTTTGCACGGTGTCGCCCAGGCGCGCCTTGCGCTCGACGATCTTGCCCGCGATCCGGAACGACAGCGGCGTCGCGTAGCGCGGCTGGATTTCGCCGGGAAGCGACGCGGCAGCGGCGGCGCCGTCCGCTTGAACGGGCAGCGCGACCACCGGGCGCGGGGCGGGCGGCGCCGTTTCAGGGCGATGACACGCGGTGACGGCAAGCGCGGCCCCGATCGACAGCACAATGCGAAAACCGGAACGATTCACGACGGTAACTCCTCGGCTGGAGGAAAGCGGAAAGAGCGCGACAGACCGGCGGCACATGCCGGTGGGTCGAAAGCGGCAGTAATCGCAAAATCGACGATCTTTTTGCTTACTGAAAAACCGGAATGCATTCTAATGCAGGGTTGTATCTGAATGCAAAGGTGTTTTGATTGTTTGGAAAGTGCTAGACTTGCGCGTCATGAAGCCGACACGCCTGACTCGAGAACAAAGCAAGGATCTGACGCGCGAGCGTCTGCTCAACGCCGCACATGCAACTTTCGCGAAAAAGGGGTACGGCGCGACCAGCGTGGAGGACATCGCGTCGGCGGCAGGCTTTACGCGCGGCGCGTTCTATTCGAATTTCCGCAGCAAGGCGGAACTGTTGATCGAACTGCTCAAGCGCGACCACGAAAGGGCGGAGCGCGAGCTCGAGGAAATTTTCGATGCCGGCGGCACGCGCGAGCAAATGGAGGCGAACGCGCTACGCCTGTACAGCCGGCTCTTTCGCGACGATCCGACGCTCGTGCTATGGGGCGAAGCGAAACTGCAGGCGATGCGCGACGCGAAGTTCCGCGCGCAGTACAACGAGTTCGTCAAGGAAAAGCTCGACTACCTGGCGCGCTACATCCGCATGTTCAGTGAGCGAGTGGGCACGCCGCTGCTGCTGCCGGCCGACGTGCTCGCGCTCGGCCTGATGGGCCTATGCGACGGCGTGCAGTCGTACCATCTCGCCGATCCGCGGTGCGTGACGGCCGATACCACGCAAACGGTATTGGCCGGTTTCTTCTCGCGCGTGGTGCTTGGCCGCGCGCCGGACTGACGGGCCTGCGCGGCGCGCGACGGCGGGGCTCGGCCGCCCGGGCATGCTCAGCGCCCGAGATCGGCGTTCATCCGCCGGTACGCATCGAGCAGCGCAGTCTTGTAGACCACCCCCGCGAGCGTCGGCTCGTCGGCGCATTCGATCACTGGCAGCCGCTCGCCCTGGAACCGCATGAAATGCTCGAGCGCGGTGGCGATCGGCATGTCCGGCGTGAGCAGCGGAAACGGCGTGTGCAGGTAATTCGCGGCGCTCTTGTGCGTGGTGTCGCGCTTCTCGAGCAGATCCGACGTGATGTCCTTGAGCGCGACCGCGCCGCGAAAGCGTCCGGCCTCGTCGGTCACGTACAGGTATTTGACCGGATATTCGAGAAACACTCGCGTCATGTCGGCAACGCTCGCCGTCAGCGGCACGACGGTTGCCGCGGGCTGGATCAGATCGCGCATTTGCGCGGCGCGCAGCCGCATGCGCGCCTCGTCGTCGCGATGGCGGCGCAGCGTGATTTCGTACATCGACGTCTTGCCGAGCGCGCGCGCGGCAAAATACGCGACGACGCACGACACCATCAGCGGCAGCACGACCTGGTAGCTGAGCGTCATCTCGAAAATCATCAGGATCGCCATCAACGGCGCCTGCGTCGCGCCCGCGAGAAACGCGCCCATGCCGACCATCGCATATGCGTACCATGCGGATACGTGCGTGGGCATCAGCGCATGCAGCGCGATGCCGAACAGCGAGCCGAACACGGCGCCCGTGAAAAGCGTCGGCGTGAAGATCCCGCCGACCGCGCCCGAGCCCGCGGTCGCCGCGGTTGCGATCAGCTTGCAGACGAGCACCGTGACGAGCGCCTGCCAGGTCCACGGCGAATGCAGGATCGCGTTGACCACGCTGTAGCCGTTGCCCCAGACGTCGGGCACCCATACCGAGATCACGCCGACGACCAGGCCGCCCGCCGCAAGCCGCACGGGCAGCGGCACGGGCAGGCGGCGGAACTGCGCCTTCGATGCGTCGAGAAGACGCAGGAACTGCGGCGCGGCCGCGCCGCAAATGAGGCCGAGTGCGACGAAGAGCAGTACTTCCCAGCCGGTGACGGGCGGAAACACAGGCATTTCGTAGGGTGGCCGGTAGCCGGCGAACTCGCGCATCACAATGTTCGAGACGACCGAGGAGACGACGATCGGCCCGAAGCTCTCCATCGCGATCGAGCCGAGCACGATCTCGCAGACGAAGAACGCGCCCGCGATCGGCGCGTTGTACGCGGCGGTGATGCCCGCCGCGGCGCCGCACGCGACGAGCAGGCGCAGCCGCGACGGATCGAAGTGCGCAAAGCGGCCGACGAGCGACGCGACCAACGCGGCCAGTTGCACCATCGGCCCTTCCCGGCCGATCGAGCCGCCGCTGCCGATCGTCACGAGCGACGAAGCGCTGCGCCAGAGGCTTTGCCGCACCGGCACGACGCCGTCGCCGAGCGCGACGGCCTCCATGTAGTCGGATTTGCCGTCGGGCGGCGCGCCGCGCTGCGCGATCAGCAGCACGCATCCGGCCGCGAAGCCGCCTGCGGCGGGTAGCGCGACACGGACGAGCGGCGGCAAGCGCCGCGCCATCTCGGTAAAGCTGCCGCTCGATCCGCTCAGCAGGCGCTGGATCAGCTCGATGCCTTCGCGAAACGCGACCGTCGCGAAAGCGCCGCCGATACCGACGATGACGGACCAGACGAGCATCGTGTGCGCGTCGGACAGGCGGAACAGGGTTTGCGCGCGAGTGCGCAGCTTTAGCAGGAACGAGAGCACGACTGAAGCGCTTCGGCGAATGAAATCGAGCGGAAGAATAGTACCGCGCCGCGCCGGCCGAATCCGTTACGTGGACCCGGCCGGCGCGGCGCGGCGGCGAAAAAGAGCGGCGAGCGTTTAGCCAAGCCAGCGCTGCGTTGCCCAGACGATCGCATAGCCGCCGATCGTCAACCATACATAAAGGATCAGACCGGTGACGAGCGCGCGCGGGCCGGCGGCGCGGATCTGCGACATCCGGGTCTCGATGCCGAGCGCGGTCATCGCCATCGTCAACGCGAACGTGTCGAGCGTGTTGAGCACGCTCGTCGTGTCGGCGGGCAGCATCTGCAGCGAGTTCACGACGACGAAGCCGAGAAAACCGAGCGCGAACCACGGCACCGCGAGCTTGCGCGCCCCGTGCCCGGCCGCTGTATGCGCGGCCGAGCGGGCGAGCCACGCGCCGAGCACGAGCAGCACCGGCACGAGCAGCATCACGCGCGTCATCTTGACGATCGTTGCCACCCGCGCGACTTCGGGGCTCACGTCGCTTGCCGCGCCGACCACCTGCGCAACCTCGTGGATCGTGCCGCCGAAGAAAAGGCCGAGGCCCGTCGCGTCGAGGTGCAGCCAGCCGGCGCGATACGCGAGCGGGTATGCAAACATCGACAGCGTGCCGAACAGCACGACGCTGCCGACCGCCATCGCGCTCTGATGCGGTTTCGAGCGCAGCGTCGATTCGAACGCAAGCACCGCGGCCGCGCCGCAGATCGCACTGCCCGCGGCGGTGAGCAGCGCCGAATCGCGGTCCAGCTTCATCAGCTTGATGCCGGCCCAGGTGCCGACGGCGAGTGTGCTGACGACCACGAGTGCCGATACCGCGAGCCCCGGCAGCCCGACTTGTGCGATCTCCTGCAGGCTCACGCGCAGCCCGAAAAACGCGACGGCGATCCGCAGCAGCTTGCGCGCGGAGAAATCGACGCCGGCCGCCCAGCTCGCGGGCATGCCGTCGCGCAGCAGGTTGCCGTACAGCGCGCCCGCGACAATGCCTACGATTAACGGGCTCAGGCCGAAGCGCGCGACGGCGGGCATTTGCGCGATGCTCGTGACAGCGAGCGCGAACAGCGCAACGAACAGGATGCCGTTGAGCTTGCCGCGTACCGACGGCACCGCGGCGCTCAAATGAGGAGAAGGGACCGTGGACATGGTGTGGTTTCGATATGTTCGGAATGGTAACGGTCCTAATCCTATTTAGGATATATGAATATGAAAAATTGTGATTTGTGACGTAAAATATCGGAAAACTCGATATTTTTATGAGATGACCCCGGATCAACTGATAACGTTTGCCGCCGTCGCCGAGCATCGGAACATCAGCCGAGCGGCGCTCGCGCTGCATTTGTCGCAGCCGGCCGTATCGGGCCAGTTGCGCCAGTTGCAGGACGAATTCGGCGAGCCGCTGTATCTGCGCGACGGGCGCGGTGTGCGATTGACGCCCGTTGGCGAGGCGCTTGCGCGACATGCCGCGCAATTGCGCGACACGTTCGCCCAGGCGCGCGCGTACCGCGACGCGGTGCGCGGGCTCGAGCGCGGCACGCTGCGCGTCGGGGCGAGCACGACGCCCGCCAGCTATCTGCTGCCGTATCTGCTCGCCGAATTCCAGCCGCTCGCGCCCGACATCGCGATTCAGACCATGAGCGGCAATACGGCCGATGTCGTCGCATCGCTCGCGGCGCTCGACGTCGCGCTGATCGAAGGCCCCCCCGGCGACCCGCTGCCGGTGGGCACGACGGTTCATCAATGGTGCGACGACGAGATCGTCGCGATCGTGCCGGCCGCACATCCGCTCGCCGCGCGCGCCCGCCCGGGCAAGCGGCCGGGCGCGACGCTCGCCGAACTGGCAGCCTATCCGCTGGTGCTGCGCGAGGCGGGCTCGGGCGTGCGGCAGCTTGTCGAGCGCGCGTTCGCGCTTGCCGCGGCGCCGCTGTCGGTCGCTTTCGAGATCGCGGGCGTCGAAGCGGTGAAGGAGGCGGTGCGGGCGGGGATGGGAATCGGTTTCGTATCGGCGATGTCGCTCAGGCATGACGATGCGGCGCTCGCGATGCTATCGATCGCGCCGCAACCGCTCACACGGCATTTCTCGATCCTCGTGCCGCATGGCGCGACGCCGTCACGCGCGGCCGCGCGGTTTCTCGAGCTGTGCATGGCGCGCGTGCCGGCCGCGCTTGGCAGGCGGCCGGCGACGAGGCGCGGCGGCGCTTAGAGGCGCGCGCCGCGCTGATGGCCGCCGGGCGGTTTGAGCGCGATCAAGCAAAGTCCGGTCGGGATCGCGACGGCAACGGCCAGCGCTATCAGCGGCATGTGGCGGGGCACGGCGATGCCGCGGAGCGTGCAATATTCGAGCGCGGAGACATAGATGGCGCTCGTGATCATCAGCGCGACGCCGAAAATCCGGTTGCAGCGATACCAGACCGCTTCGTCGCGCAACGTAACGCTCAGCCGGACGCCGTAAAAACGGTTGGGCTTGATCCATTGCGCGGCAAGCGGCACGGCGATCAAGAAGAACGACGCGCCGGCAAGCAGAAACAGCGCGGTATGCGGAAGGTCAGGCATGCGGCGGACTCCTTTTGACTTTGAGGCGGCGGCAGACGAATGTGCGGCGCGTTTTCGTCGCGCGTCGCGAACGGAATGCGCAACACGGAACACGCCGGCGCACCGGGTGGCTCTCATCCGATATTGTGCGCCGCTCGCGCGTGATCGCGTGATCGCGCGGTGCCGGCGCGACGCGACGGCGGGCCGGCGGGATTTCCGCCTAGGGATTTCCTCTATGGCCTCTGCCGAACACTCGGCGCACCATGGGCGCGAATACAAATGGAACCGGTTCCATTGAGCGAATACGACATTCATCGGCATGGAAAAGGGCGAAGCATGGTCGACATCGTGATCGTGGCAAGCGCATTCGGAACGGACGCGGTGCGGCGCGACGGGCATCGCGCGTTTATCGACGCGACGGCCGAAGCCGGTGCGGCTGGCTTCGAAGTGCGGCGCGAGTTGTTCGCGTCTGACGACGACGCGTCGCCGCGAGCGCTCGCGCATCTAGGCGACGCAATCGCCGCGGCGGGCCTGTGGTCCGTATACTCGACGCCCGAAACGCTCTATGCGGATGACGGCACACTGAACCGCCAGGCCGTTGCCGCGACGCTCGACGCAGCCGGCGCGCTCGGCGCGCGCTTCGTGAAGTTCCAGCTCGGCGCTTTCGCGTGCCGCCCACAGGCGGCACCGCTTGCCGGCTTGCTCGAACGCGCGCCTGCCGGCATGCGCGTGCTCGTCGAGAACGGCCAATTGCGGCAAGGCGGCGCACTCGCGCAGTTCGTGTCGCTGTTTGCCGCGCTGCGCGACGAGCGGATGCCCGCGCTCGTCGGCATGACGTTCGACATCGGCAATTGGCTGTGGGCGGGCGAAGCACCGCTCGACGCGGCGCGCGCGCTCGCGTCGCACGTCGAATACGTGCATTGCAAGGCCGTTGGCGGCACGGGTGCACGCCGTTTCGCGGTCGCGCCGCCGGTGCACGACCGGCTTTGCGTCGACGTGCTCGCGCTGCTGCCGGCTGCCGCACCGCGCGGCATCGAGTTTGCGCTCGACGCCGCGCGGCTGGCCGACGACGCAGCGACGCGCGTGGCGTGGCTCGCGGCCGCATGACGAAGCTGCCCGCCCGGTCCGCAACGGGCTAAGCTTGACGCCTGCGTCGCGCCGCGAGCGGCGCACACAACGGTGCCCACACTGTCACGATCACGAAAGAGCCATTCAATATCATGCAAGTCCCGCTCGACGTCGTTACCTATGGCGAAGCGATGGCGATGTTCGTCGCTGACGAGCCCGGCCCGCTGGAAAGCGCGACGCATTTCGCCAAGCGCATCGCGGGCGCCGAACTGAACGTCGCGATCGGCCTCGCGCGGCTGGGTTTTCGGGTCGGCTGGGTGAGCCGGATCGGCCAGGACTCGTTCGGCCGCTATGTGCTCGACACGCTCGCGCGCGAGCGCATCGATGCGTCGTGCGTGAGCGTCGATGTGCGTTATCCGACCGGCTTTCAGTTGAAGTCGCGCGCGATGCACGGCGCGGACCCTGCGGTCGAATATTTCCGCAAGGGCTCGGCCGCGAGCCGTCTGTCGCTCGACGACTACGTCGCCGAATACGTGCTCGGCGCACGGCATCTGCATTTGACGGGCGTTGCGCCCGCGCTGTCCGATACGTCGCGCGAACTCGCGTTTCATCTCGCGCACGCGATGCGCGACGCAGGCAGGACGGTGTCGTTCGATCCGAATTTGCGGCCCACGCTATGGCCGTCGCCCGACGCGATGGCCAGCACGCTGAACGCGCTCGCGGCGCTCGCCGACTGGGTGCTGCCGGGGCTTGCCGAAGGCCGGCAGCTCACGGGCCGCGACGCGCCCGCCGACATCGCGGCGTTCTATCTGGCGCGCGGCGCGCGCGGCGTGGTCATCAAGCTCGGCGCCGAAGGCGCGTACTTCCGGACGGCTGACGGGGACGAGGGTACGGTGGCGGCCGAGCGCGTCGAACAGGTCGTCGATACCGTCGGTGCGGGCGACGGCTTTGCGGTCGGCGTCGTCAGCGCGCTGCTCGAAGGCCGCGCGATCGCCGAGTCGGTTGTGCGCGGCAATCGCATCGGTGCGCTCGCGATCCAGGTGATCGGCGATTCGGAAGGCTTGCCGACGCGCGCGCAGCTCGATCGGATCGAAAGCGCGGCCGATCGGGCCGATTGACGGGATAGGCGGGCGTGCGGCGAGCCGTTCGTGCCGGTCCGGGGCGGACGTAATCGCGGCAAGCCGCGCGCCGGCAGCGGATACCGCGCGGATGACAAGGGATGGGGCAAGCGCTGAAGCGCCAACTCCCATCGACCGCCAAGGGGATGGAGTAGGTGCTTAAAGCACGCACTCCATCCAACCTTGGCATGGGATGGGAGTAAGCGCTGAAGCGCCAACTCCCATCGACATCGACACTGGGGACACGCTTCATGCCAGCAATACTTGCGCCTCGCCGCTGGTGGACGATCATGCCGATCGTCTTCATCACGTATAGCCTTGCCTATCTCGACCGCGCGAATTATGGCTTCGCCGCCGCAGCCGGCATCAATCAAGATCTCGGCATCAGCAAGGCACTGTCGTCGCTGATCGGCGCACTGTTCTTTCTCGGCTATTTCTTCTTTCAGATTCCGGGCGCGATCTATGCGGAACGGCGCAGCGTGAAGAAGCTCGTGTTCTGGAGCCTCGTGCTGTGGGGCGGCTGCGCGACGGCGACGGGGATCGTCACGAACATCCCGTCGCTGATGGTGATCCGTTTCCTGCTCGGCGTCGTCGAAGCCGCGGTGATGCCCGCGATGCTGATCTTCATCAGCAACTGGTTCACGAAACGCGAGCGCTCGCGCGCGAACACGTTCCTGATTCTCGGCAACCCGGTGACGGTGCTGTGGATGTCGGTCGTCTCGGGCTATCTCGTGCACGAATTCGGCTGGCGTCACATGTTCATCGCCGAAGGCGTGCCGGCAATCGTCTGGGCGGTGTGCTGGTGGTTCATCGTGCAGGACAAGCCCGCGCAGGCGACCTGGCTCAGCGCCGGCGAAAAGCGCGATCTCGATGCCGCGCTCGTGGCCGAGCAAGCGGCGCTCAAGCCCGTGCGCAACTACCGCGACGCGTTTCGCTCGCCGGCGGTGATCCGGCTGTGCGCGCAGTATTTTTGCTGGAGTATCGGCGTGTACGGTTTCGTGCTGTGGCTGCCGTCGATCGTGAAAAGCGGCTCGTCGCTCGGCATGGTCGAGACCGGCTGGCTATCGGCGCTGCCGTATCTGGCGGCGACGATCGCGATGCTCGCGGCGTCGTGGGCGTCCGACAAGCTTGGTTCGCGCAAGAGTTTTGTCTGGCCGTTCCTGCTCGTCGGCGCGCTGGCGTTCGCCGCATCGTATGCGCTGGGCACCGCGCATTTCTGGATATCCTATGGGCTCCTCGTGGTCGCCGGCGCGGCGATGTACGCGCCATACGGTCCGTTCTTCGCGATCGTGCCGGAGCTGCTGCCGAAGAACGTCGCGGGCGGCGCGATGGCGCTGATCAACAGCATGGGCGCGCTCGGCTCGTTCGTCGGCTCGTATGTCGTCGGTTATCTGAATGGCTCGACGGGCTCGCCCGCCGCCTCCTATGCGTTCATGAGCGCCGCGCTCGTGCTGGCCGTCGTGCTGACGTTGTCGGTGCGGCAGGCTGACACGACCCCGCCGCTCGCCCATCCGCTGCAAGGAAAATGAATCGATGAAGCATCGAATCGTCGTCTACAAGCCGTTGCCTGACGACGTGCTCGCGTATCTGCGCGAGCACGCGCACGTGAACATCGTCGACGGCGCCGACGCGCTGGCGCAAGCGCTCGGCGACGCCGAGGGCGCGCTCGGCGCGAGCCTCAAGATCACGCCCGAGTTGCTCGAGCGCGCGCCGCGCCTGCGCGCGTGGTCGACGATCTCGGTCGGCTTCGACAACTTCGACGTCGCCGATTTGACGCGGCGCGGCATTGTGCTCGCGCATACGCCGGACGTGCTGACGGAGTCGACCGCCGATACAGTGTTCGCGCTGATTCTCGCGAGCGCGCGGCGCGTCGTCGAACTCGCCGAGTTCGTGAAGGCGGGCAATTGGCGGCAGAGCATCGGCGAAGCGCTGTACGGCACCGACGTGCAGGGCAAGACGCTCGGCATCATCGGGCTGGGGCGCATCGGCGCGGCGGTGGCGCGGCGCGCGGCGCTCGGCTTCCAGATGCCGGTGCTATATACGAACCGCAGCGCGAATCCCGATGCGCAGGCGCGGTACGGCGCGCGCCGCGTCGATCTCGACACGCTGTTGGCGCAGTCCGATTTCGTATGCGTGCAAGTGCCGCTCACCGACGAGACGCGCCACCTGATCGGCGCGCGCGAACTGGCGACGATGAAACGCAGTGCGATCCTCGTGAATGCGTCGCGCGGGCCCGTGGTCGACGAGGCGGCGCTCGCCGCCGCGCTCGCCGCCGGCACCATTCGTGCGGCCGGGCTCGACGTGTTCGAACACGAGCCGCTTGCCGCCGATTCGCCGCTGTTGGCACTGCCGAACGTCGTCGCGCTGCCGCACATCGGCTCGGCCACGCACGAGACGCGGCACGCGATGGCGCGCTGCGCGGCGGAAAACCTGATCGCCGCGCTCGACGGCAAGCTCTCGCGCAACATCGTCAATCGCGACGTGCTGACGCGTGCCGCCGGCGGCCAATGAGCGGGGAGGCCGGCGTCGTGTCCGGTAACCTTCATTCCGCTTACTGAGGCGATGCGCTCGCGCCCCGCTAGAGCCGGACATCTTGGTACGGCCCGATGGGCTGCGTTATGATCGCCGCTCATCGCCCGTGCGAAATGCGCGGCGATATACCTAAGGCGCGGTGTGAATGCACTGTTTCCTATCGTTTTTGCGTGGCCGGACTTGGCTGGCGTCAGACATCGCGTGTTGGCCGGTCCGTCGAACAACAATGACCCGCTCGTTTGGCCAGCGGCGCGGACTGCTTGTCGCGAGGCGACCCTGTGACTAATTCTCGAAACCGCTCGTTGCGTCCCGCGACGATCAGCGACGTTGCCCGCGAAGCGGGCACGGGCAAGACCAGCGTCTCACGTTATTTGAACGGCGAAACGAACGTATTGTCTGCCGACCTGCGCAAGCGCATCGAAGATGCGATTGCGCGCCTGAACTATCGCCCCAACCAGATGGCGCGCGGCTTGAAGCGCGGCCGCAACCGTCTGCTCGGACTGCTCGCCGCCGACCTGACGAACCCCTATACCGTCGAAGTGCTGGGCGGCGTCGAAGCCGCGTGTCACGCGCTCGGCTACATGCCGCTCATCTGTCACGCGGCGAACGAACTCGAGATGGAACGCCGCTATCTGCAATTGCTGACGACCTATCGCGTCGAGGGGATGGTTGTCAACGCGCTCGGCGCCGACGAGAATGCGCTGAAATCGCTGCGCGGCGGCGGTATTCCGACGGTGCTCGTCGATCGCAGCATTGAAGGCTTCGATGCCGACATCGTCGGGCTCGACAATACGGCCGCGGTCGAACTGGCGCTACGGCATCTGTTCGATCAGGGTTTCGAATCGATTCATTTCGTTGTGCAGCCGTTTTCGCACGTCAGCTCGCGGCGGCTGCGCGAGGCGGCGTTCCGCACGCAGCTTGCGGCGTCCGGCCGTTCGCTCGCACCTACGCTCGTGCTCGACTTGCAAGATGCCCACGCGATGCGCGGCGCGCTGAGCGAATTCGACGCACGGATCGATGCGGCCGCCGGCCACCGCACGCGGCCGGCATTCTTTGCGGCGAACGCGCCTGTCGGGCTCGCGCTCGCGCGGCATCTGCACGCGCGATTCGGCAATGCGTGGACGGCGCGCGTCGCGCTGATCGCGATCGACGATCCAGATTGGGCGGAATTGATCGGCGTGACGACGATCCGCCAGCCGACCTACGCGATCGGCTATCGCGCGGTCGAATTCGTTCATGAGCGGATCGACGGCGGCACGGGCGCGTTTCGCGAGATGCTGCTGCCCGGCGAGCTGTGCGTGCGCGCGTCGACCGCAAGCTGAGTATCATGCGGCTCACGCACTGAGCCGGTGCGTGTTTTGAACAAGGATTGCCATGACTGTTGCTCCCGTCACGTTGGCCGCGCTCGTCGTCGCCACGCTGATCGTGGCGTTGTTGCCGATCGGCCTCTATCGATTGCTCCGCAAGCGCGCCGCGCTCGACAGGCGCGATGCGATCGTCGGCATTGCCGCCTACACGCTGTTCGCTACGCTGCTCGAACGCGGGCTCTATGCGCTGTTGCTGGGCCAGCCGGCGGCGGTGGCGTGGCTGTCCAAGCCTGTCGCGTTTGCCGTGTCGGGCGCGCTCATCGCCGCGCTGTTCGAGGAAACCGGCCGCTATCTGGGGCTGCGCTTTGCCGCGAAGCGCTACGGCCCGTCGGCCGGCGGCGGCCGCGGGCTCGGCTATGGGCTCGGTTTCGGCGGCGCGCAGGCGTGGTTTGCCGGCGTCGTCGTGCTCGCGCAATGGACCTATCTCGCATGGCTCGCGAACCGCGGCGCGCTCAACGAGCAGTTGTCGACGATGCCGCCCGATCTTGCACTGCGCATCCAGGTGATGCTGGCGACAATGTCGGCTTCGTCGATCTCGGTGTCGGTGCTCGAGCGCGTCGCCGCGTTCCTGTTCCAGGTCGTGCTGTCGATGTGGATGTGGCGGGGTGTGCAGGCGCGCAAGCGATGGATTTTGCCGCTACTGATCGTGGTGCATCCGTTGATCGATTTGCCGCCGATTCTGTATGGCGCGGGCACGATTCCGTTTGAATCGATGGTTGCGCTGTATCTGCTGCTGGCCGTAGGTTTCGCGCTCGGATTGATCAAGCAGTGCCGCCGTCTGGCGGCGCAGGCAGCAGGCTGAAGGAGGGGGCGCGATGGACGATTATCAGTACGACTGCGCAAGCGCGGAGTTTGAGGTGCTCGCGCGCGTGATCTGCGACCTGTTTCCGGAGCAGGCGCGTTTTGCCGAGCGCACCGATAACGCCGAGCGGTTTCTTGCTGTCCAATGGCTGGCGATGCGCTTCGGTGCCACGCCGCGCAAGATGACGCTCGACGTGCGCATCGCGCCGGCCGCGCTCAAGCGCTATCTCGAACTGAAGCCGATGCAGCGCGCGCGCAGTCATGCGGTGCTGCGCGCCTATGTCGAGGCCATGCTCGGCACGCTCGAGCAACGGCATGCGAACGGCGAGGCGGTGCCGCGCGAGGCGCTCGTCGAACTCGGCGACGAGTTTGCTTGATTTTAATCCCAGGCAGCCACGCCCGGGTGCCGCTCGACGACGGCTCAGGGCGCCGCGCGATATACCTGCGCGAAGCGCTTGGCCTGCACGACGCCGTAATCGCCGGGCGCATACTGCATCACCCAATCACCTGCGTCGCCGCGCAGCGTGTCGCCGCCTGCCGAGCGAGCGATCGAAAACGGGGCATCCATCCGTTTCGCGAGCACGACGACGGGAAGATTGCGATACGCGCCCGGTTCGCCGTGCGCGTGATCGGCGGCAGGCACGTACTTCGCATCGAAGCGCGCGCGCGACACCACCCAGCGATCACCCGTCGAACCGGTGACGAGCGCGTCGCCCGCCGCATACCGGTTTGGGCCTTCGAGGCTCATCAGCTCGCCGGGCCGGGCGGCGAACTCGACCTGGACCGTTTCGTCCTTGATGACGCGCATCGCATCGGGATCGTGGCGAAGGTCGACGTTTTGCAGTTCGATCATGTCGGTTGGCGTCAATGAAAGCGCGACACTTTAACGTGAAACGGCGCGCACGGGAATGCCGCGCGCCGGTGCGCGGCGCCACGTGCGCTGGACCGCCGGGCAAACCGACATGGGCGGGACGGCGCGCGCCGCGCGTCGTCCACCGGCGGTCTTATTCCTTCGCCCCCGCCCGGCTCTTGCCCGCATCCGGGTGCTGCAGCCAGTTGCGAAACGTGGTGTCGGCAAGCGCCTTTTGCTCGGGCGGGAAGCTCGTGTACAGCGGCGTGAACGCGTCGGCGAGCTTTTTCGCGCCCTCGGCACCTGCTTGCGTCAGTTCGACATACTGCTTGATATCGTCAAGCGCCGATGCGCTCTTGTTGTTGAGCCGGTCGCGGAAGAGACGCGCCATCGATTCGTTGTTCTCGCGAATCGTGTCGGCGAACGCTTTCCATTGCGGCTCCTGCGCCGGCGTGATCTTGAGCTGATTGTGCAGATACGCGATGCGCTCCTCGACACGCGCTTCGTGGCGCGCGGCTGCAGCCGCGGAGGCCGCGGCGGGCTGGGCCGGGGGCGTTTGTGCGTGCGAGAGCGCCGCCGACAACATAAGCGCGGCGGCAGCGAGGGTCAGCGGGATCTTTTTCATTGTGGCTCCTAAGTGATGGTCCAGCAGTGGTGCGGCCGTGGTTCGTTCGATAACGGGCCGCGGGTGCGCCGGCAGGAACGGCGCACGTTCCGCGCTATTAGTAGCATGGTATCTGGGCGCCGGACATCGTTGCGACATCTGCTTACAACCGAAACGAATCGAAATCGACGGCGCGGATCTGCTTTCGCGGTGCGCCAAGGTTGGGCGGCCGGCCGTTCGGCGCTATCATCGCGGCAATTCCATTCATTCGTGCGCCATGCGTCCTCCCCGACTCGATCAACTCGACGAACTCGACCGCAGCCTCGTTGCACTGCTGCAGGCGAACGCGCGCGCAAGCGTCGCGGATCTCGCGCGGCAGCTCGGCGTCGCGCGCACGACCGTCCTTGCCCGCATCGCGCGGCTCGAGCGCACGCAGGTGATTGCGGGCTACAGCGTGCGGCTCGGCCAGGACGTGCTCGATGCGAGCATCTACGCATACGTCGGCATCATTCTCGCGCCGAAGTACGGCAAGGACGTGCTGAAGCGCCTCGATCGAATGCCCGAAGTTCAGCTTTTATGCGCGGTCAGCGGCGAATACGACTACGTGGCATGGCTCAGGGCGGATTCGCCCGATCGGCTCAACGATCTGCTTGATCAGATCGGCACGCTCGAGGGCGTCGAGCGCACGACCACGTCGATCATTCTGGCGCGCAAGATCGATCGCGGAACGATCGGCGGTTAGATCGACGAACCTGCGATGGCTCACGGATGGCGCGTGCAACGCGTGCCGACGGGAAAATCGCAGCGAGCCGGCCGGACTCGTGGAAACACGGCCGCTGCGAAAATCGTTCTGGCGAAGCGAAATTCGTCGATCGAACATTAATAATCGCCAAGATATACTCGGTGACAGAGTTTAATCGATTAAAAAAAGACAGACGCAGGCACGGATGCTTTTAGTCAAGCCTCAATGTGTTTCCGGGCGGCATGGAGTGCCGCATTAAATTTGACAAATACATGGCACGGCCCAGGTAAAAAATAATATTAATAAGAATTGTTTTGTGCGGCGCCGATGCTTGCTTGGGTGGGCGTTCTGACTTTTTAAAATCGGCCGGATTCGCGTGTTGCGCCGTGTGTAAATATGAGCATCTGCCAGGAACTGGGTATATTTTATATATTATTAAAATTCCGATTAAATTTCATGCATTAATGAACCGTCAGGAGCATTTTCCATGAGACGATATATTTCAAGGGCACCCAACCCGTTGTTGGATGTTCGCAGGAAGATGACTGACGACCATAATGCTTGGCAACAAAATCATTTACTGCCGCCACGCCATCGTAAAGCCGCACCGCACGCGATATCGGCAAGCAATGCACAAACGGCGCTTTTTTTTACTTTGTTATTGGCGGGCGATTACGTTGCCAACGGGTGTGCTGCCGTGCGAACGGTTGGAAATGCTCAGGTTCGCCGGCGTTTCCATGCGGCAGATCCGAAAGAAGGCGTCAGAACAGATATGGCGCAGCAGGCATCGGCTGGCGCAAAAGAACATTTGTTGCCCCGGCGCCGGGGCGCGCCGGACGCAAATATTATCGACCGTGCGATAGCGATTAGCGAACCGCTCGCCGATTCGTCCCGAAATCAGCTATTTCAATTAGACCACTTCGCTGCTGAAACAGCGCCTCGTGTCGGAATCGAGCAATTCCCGGTCAATGTGGGTAGTAACCGAATCAAAATCAGCAGTGAAAACCAGCCCGATGACAAATACGGCGTTAAAGCCGGGCCGTCAACGCAATCCAGTGAATCGAATACCGTCGATCATCCTCAAAGATATTTGAAATTGGGAACGCCGGCTGAGTCGGCCGGAATAGCCAACGCTCGATATGCAAGAAGCGCCGATATACCCACCACGTCCATGCCGCCGAAAGACCAGACGCTACAGGGCGATCTGCAGATCGATGGCAGCTCGTTGATCGGCGCACGGATATTGGGTGTGCGCAAATTGTTGGGGAATATGGCGGAGAATCATGAAGACGAGCAGTTGCTAGAACTGGCGAATGGTATTCATCAATACGCGTATCATCACCCAGCCAATCAAACCGCCGCAGCGCTTTCTTTAGCGCTTCTTGGAGAGGAGTGCTCGTATTGGGCGGCAGCGCATGGCGGGAACGAATTGAAAATGAATACATACGCCAAAATGAGAATATTTCGAGAATCATGGTTTATTGCCTTGAATTCGCCGCCGCCCCCGGAATTCAAGAATAGAACCGAATTGGCAAAAGACTACATCGCGGAAAATAATATCGAATCGAAGCATTTTCACACCGGACTTCAGAGATGGGTGCCCGTGGAATACGATTTCCTCGTCAAACGAGTCAGTCAATATCGAGAAATTGCAACCCAATATTTCAATCAATTTAATAAATTCATCAAACAGAATCTGGATGCGACTGTTAAGGCAAAAGTATTTGCTCTTGCGGATGAATCAAAGGTCGGAAGGTTGACGCTTGAATATCGCCCCGAGAAGGCTTGGGTCATATCGGACGCAAGCCTGAAAATCTATGATGTGAGCGAGCGATATATTGGGGTGGCGGTAGCGAAATCGCGGGATTTCATTCAAGATGCGAGCGAGCCGGCGCTGGTCTTGCCGGTCCCTGGCAATCATTATTTGTTAATTAAACCGGATGGTGAGATTTCATATGCAAATGATATTGTGAAGCATAACGAAATTCAAAAAGACATGGCGCTGACTGCTTTGGGAGCGGAGTTTTCTGGCAATATAACCAGCAACGGTCGGGAAACGATGTGTGATATAAACAAGAAAGATTTGTGCAATCTTTCTGATTTTAGGCTGCATTCCAGTTTGTACAGTATGCCGCATCGTCCATTTTCGATACGCGATCTCATGGAAGCCAAAGTCAAACGCCATATGATCAGGCTGATAGATGCGTGGAAGGACAGTATGTACACCGAGACACCAACCGAGGCATTGTTCAGTTTTATCATTCCGTTTTACGAAACGATAAATAAAGCTCAATTGGATCCGCGTTATCAAGTTCGAATTCAGGATATCGCAATGGATATCGTTCAACTGGGCTTGACGCTTGCCACGATCGGTAGTTCAACAATGAGTTTTAAAGCTATCCGGGCAGGAGTGAGAGCCGCCAGGGCTGCAAAACTAGCGAGCGCCACCGAAAGGGCATCCGCCATCGTTAAAGCTACGCTCGAAGGTTCTAAAACCAGCAGTTTCTTATTGGTGGCGGGAAAAGAGCTGACCGATTTTGTAATACCAGTTTTTACCGCGCGCAGTATTTATCGCGCGGCCTTCAATATCCCAAAAAGCAGGGTGGCGAAAATAATTGGCGGTGAATTGAAAAAGATGGATGAACTATTCAAAAAGCTCGTCGACCAAACTACCGCGCTCGATAAGATTTATGAAAATATTGCTCGGGGCTTTGATTACGTCATGTCGCCTGCCGATATAAAGAAAATGATCGACGAACGGGCAGCGAAGAAAATTCCAGATAAATTGTTTAGAGGGCAATCGTCCGTAGTGGATAAAAATTATTTAGGCACGCCATGGGCTCATGTCGATGAATTATCTCGTGATGATTATCTGATCGACTGCATAAAACACTCCGCGAGGGTAGGCGGTTCGATGGGTAGAGTGCTTTCGCTCAGCGCGAACAAATTTGTGGCGAAAAAATTTGCGATCAGCCGGCAGGCAGGAAAGTTATTCATGATACATGCCGACAAAAGCCCGCGTAATTTTCGAACGATCGAAGATATCATAAAAAATGATGGGCCTCGATTGATTTCAGAAGGAAAAATAACCGCCGGAACCTTAGCATCCGCAATCAGAAATAGCGCAGTTAATCGTGAGGAGGAAATATTTTATATGCTCGGCAGCATTCCCGATGAAATGGTCGAAATCGTGAGCGGAAAAAAATTTCGAGAATTGTCGGATTGAATTCTTCGCGCAATTGAAATATGAAAGTCGAGTATGCTTGGCCGAGCCCGCCGCCGATGCTTGACGCACTCCGATATCGATAAAGGAAATCCTTAGCGCCGCCACGCGCATAGTGGCATTGCGTCCAAATCGGCGGCCGAGTGGCATTGCACGGCTATTCTATGACTGACGGGGGCGCGGAATATGAAGGTGAATAGCTACGATCAGCTTCAAGCGGCGCTGCTTGACGGCCATATTGACGCATGCGGCGCATTTCTCGCCTCGCGCCGCGAGTCGGATGCGGGGTTTGCGGAGTACTGGTATTGGCTTGCGCAAATGCATTATCGGTCGAGCCGTTTTTTGCAGGCGGCGGACGTGTGCTTCAAGCTCACGCGTGAGGCGAGCGCGTTCGGCATGCATTTTCATTGCTTCGCGGATATATGCGCGCACTTGGGCGTAAAAGATATCGGCATTGCCGGGCTTGAAATGCTGGCGTCCAAACCGGAATTGGGTCTGGCATCGTCATATTACGTGCGGCTGTGTGGCAATCATTATCTGGGCGAAGACGAGGCGGTGCTGGAATTGCAGCGCGACGCGTCGGTGCCGGCGGCTTGCATGAGCGAGCATCATCGCGCGCGCAGCGTCATGCGCCGGCATGGTATCGCGGCGGGCATCGACGCATTCCATCGGACGTATTGCAGCCGGCAGGCGGTGGCCGAACTATGGCCTGCCCAGGATCTGGAACATTACTGGTGCGGGCAGCGCGATTTGCCGAAACACCTGACCATCAAAGGATTCTCATGCGGCTTCGGCGATTTCATCCAATGGAGCCGATATGCGCGAGTATTGCGGGCGCTTGGCGTGGCAATCGCCTATGACGCTCAGTTCGACGGGCTCTGGGACGAAGGACCGATCGACGACCATGCGCGCCATCTCGCGTCGCAGCTCAAAGCCGCCGATTTCGTGTTCGGCCGTAACGACACATCGATGTGGACCCATGCATTTGCGCTGTTCTCATCGTTATTTCCCGTGCTCGGCTATGGCGAAATGGGCCGCTATCTCGCGCCGGGTGATGACGATCGGGTCGAGCAGATCGTTCGCACGATTCGTCAGCGCGCGCAAGGCAGGCAATGCATCGGCATTTTCTGGTCGTCGATCGAATCGAACAACTTGTATGCCAGCAGGAGTTTGCGGCTGACGCATCTCACTCCGCTATGGGATGTTTCCGACGATATTCATTGGGTCGTCATGCAGCGCGGCCACGAACGCATGCGCTGGGATAACGGCCCTTACGCGCAAGACCCCCGGCGCTGCACGAACCTGCCGGCGGCGACGAGCCTCGCGCAAACCCTCGGCATCATGGATCGGCTCGATGGCTTCGTCGGCAACGACGGCGTGCTGTCTCACGCGGCGGGTGCGTTGAACAAGCCTGGCTATCTGTTGCTCAACGCGCGATGCGCCGATTGGCGCTACGAACAATACGCGGGCGCGACGCCCTGGTATTCGTCGCTGCAATTGCTCAGGCCCGAGACGATGGGGGGGTGGGACGGGTTGGCGGCAACGCTCGCGTCGAAGATCGAACGCGGGAGCGCGTACTGAAGCAGACCGCCGTCTCGTAGCCTCGCGCCATGTGCGTTGATATGCCGTTTACAACGAAACGTCAAAATGGAATGACGATTCGTCGAAAACACGCGTCGTTTCGCATCAAATTTAATCTATAAACTGTTTTTGCACATCCCTACACTCTCCGACAGAGCAACACGCCGTTTACAACAACCATTTCGTCAGGAGAGACTCAACATGAAAATCGCCATCGTCGGCGCTGGTCTTATCGGTCACACCATCGCGCATCTGTTGCGCGAAACCGGCGACTATGAAATTGTCGCATTCGATCGCGATGTGGAAGTGCTTGCGAAACTGTCGAGCCTGGGCATCGCGACGCAGCGCGTCGATTCCGCCGACGCGTCGGCGATTCGCGAAGCCGTGAAGGGGTTCGATGCGCTCATCAACGCATTGCCGTACTACCTCGCGGTCAACGTCGCCGCGGCGGCGAAGGCGGCGGGCGTTCATTACTTCGATTTGACCGAGGACGTGCGCGCAACGCATGCGATCCGCGAGCTGGCCGAGGGCTCGGACCGCGCGTTCATGCCGCAATGCGGGTTGGCGCCGGGGTTCATCGGCATTGCCGCGCATGAACTCGTCAACGGCTTTAGCGAAGTGCGTGACGTGAAAATGCGCGTTGGCGCGCTGCCCGAGTATCCGACGAATGCGCTCAAATACAACCTCACGTGGAGCGTCGACGGCTTGATCAACGAATACTGCCAGCCGTGCGAAGCGGTTCGCGAAGGGCGTCGGCAGTGGGTGCAGCCGCTCGAAGGGCTCGAGCATTTCTCGCTCGACGGCACCGAGTACGAGGCGTTCAACACGTCGGGTGGCCTCGGCACGCTTTGCGAGACGCTCGAAGGCAAGGTCGAGACGCTCGATTACAAGTCGGTTCGCTATCCGGGCCACCGCGCGCTCATCCAGTTTCTGCTCGAGGATCTGCGCCTGTCGACCGATCGCGACACGCTGAAATCAATCATGCGCCGCGCGGTGCCGTCGACGAAGCAGGATGTTGTGCTCGTATTCGTGACGGTGACGGGCGTCAAGCACGGGCAGCTCGTGCAGGATGTGTTTACGCGCAAAATCTTCGCGAAGGAAGTATGCGGGATGCCGATGAGCGCGATTCAGATCACGACGGCCGGCGCGATGTGCGCGGTGCTCGATTTGTTCCGAGAAAAGAAGCTGCCGCAAAGCGGCTTCGTGCGCCAGGAGCAGGTGCCGCTCGCCGCATTCCTCCAGAATCGCTTCGGCAAGCTGTACGAAGGCGAGACGCTAGTGCGGATGCCCGCGCTCGCGTAATTCGGCTACGGTAACGGGCCGGCCCGCCGATTGGCCTGACCGCTTTCCGGTTGCCCGGCCGGCATCCGAATCCGCCGCCGGGCGGCCTATCGAGCCGCCCGGCGCTTTCTTATGCTGCTTTAGGCAGGTAACGGCGGCACCGTCAAGCTTGTGCGTGCCGGCGGCGGTACGATTCGCGCGAGCAGGGCGTCGAAATCGGCATCGGTGGGCGCGGTGCTGTCGAACATCAGCAGATCGCCGCATCGTTCACCGGACGGCGAGAAGCGGCGCTGCCGGTATTCGTCCCAATGCGCGAGCTTGTACGCGTCGTTCGGATTGCCGCGCGCGACGATTCGCGCATGCGCGACGGCTTCGGACGTATGCACCCAAATGACGCGCAGCACGACATCGGGCCCGATGCCCAGCCATTCACGATCGAACAGCCGAGCGTCACGAATTTCGCGCGACAGCGGCCCGACCGCGAGCACGCTGATGCCGAGCGCCAGATTCTCGCGCGCGGTATCGAGCAGCCCTTGATATTCGGGATCACGCAGGTGCTGCAGATAAAGCGGGCTGTCGCGATCGTTCGGGTTCTGCGTCAGCGCACCCATTGCGGCCGCGCTATAGTGGCCGTACAGCGTATCCTTGTCGAGCAGGCAAAATGCGTCACCGGTCGCATGCATCAGCGGCCGGATCAGGCGCTTGGCGAGCGTGGTCTTGCCGGTGCCTGCGTGGCCACAGACGAACACCAGATAGGTCACGGGTGTTGCCCTTGCTGCGCGACTGGCCCGCGGCGTTCGCCGTCGGCGTCGTCACGCGGAAATTGGCCGTTCGCTTCGAGCCACATCACATTGATGATGCCGAAGCCGAGTGCGGCTCCTATGCCGAGAATCCATGAGTAATACCACATTGCGGTCTCCTTGATGGATGAGCGGGCGGGGCATGCCGTCCGGCGCGCGCGTGCGGCGTTGAGCGTCGGCACGTGCGCGCGACACCGATCATGACCAATATTGACGGACGACGCAAGGCGCGGGCCGCTCGCAACGGCCGCAAGCCGCTAAACTAAGCGGCCCATTCGTTTCAATCACGCAACCGCATGCTGATCAACTGCGCCGCATATCAGGATGGCCGAAAGCTGGCCGACATCGACATCGACGATATCAGCGACTACGTCGCGAAGCCGGAATGCTTCGTGTGGGTCGCGTTGAAGGACCCGGAACCGGCCGAACTCGAAAGGATGGGCGACGAGTTCGGCCTGCACGAGCTTGCGCTCGAGGACGCGCGCAAGGGCCATCAGCGCCCGAAGATCGAGGAATACGGCGATTCATTGTTCGCGGTGCTGCATACGGTCGAACTTGATTCGGACGGCGAATTCCAGTTCGGCGAACTGAACGTGTTCGTCGGGCCGAATTATGTGCTGTCGATTCGCAACGGCTCGGAACAGGACTTCCGGTCGGTGCGCGCCCGTTGCGAGCGCGAGCCCGGATTGCTGAGGGAGGGCTCGGCGTTCGTGCTCTATGCGCTGATGGACGAGGTGGTCGACCGCTATTTCCCGATGCTCGAGACGCTTGGCGCCGAGTTGGAGGCGCTGGAGGACCGCATTTTCGCGAAATCGGGCACAGCCGCGGCGCGCGCGCTGATCGAGGATCTGTATTCGCTCAAGCGCCGGCTCGTGGCGCTCTATCAGCACACCGCACCGCTCGTCGAGCCGTTGTCAAAGCTCGTCGGCGGCCGGATTCCGCAGATTTGCGCGGGCATGGAGCATTATTTCCGCGACGTCTGCGACCATTTGCTGCGGATCGTGCGAACGATCGAAGCCCGGCGCGAGATGCTCGTTACCGCGATCCAAGTCAATCTCGGCATGATTTCGCTCGCCGAAAACGAAGTGACGAAACGACTCGGCTCGTTCGCAGCGCTATTTGCGATCCCGACGATGATCGCCGGAATCTACGGGATGAACTTCAATAACATCCCGGAACTGCATTGGCGCTACGGCTTTTATATCTGCGTCGGCGTAATGCTCGCGGCCGATTTGTTCCTGTGGTGGCGCTTCAGGAAAGTGGGCTGGCTGTGAAGCGGCGGCGCTTCGTCACGCGGGCGGCGCATGCTTGCCGATGACGACAGTCCAGGGCCGCACCCGCCACTGCCTGACCAGGCCGTGCGTCACGTAGGGATCGGCTCGCGCGAACGCCTCGGCGACGGCGGCGGACGCGCCTTCGAACACGAGCACGGCTTCATCGGCCGGCTCGGCGAGCGCGCCCGCGAGCAACAGCTCGCCGCGGCCGCTCGCGGCGCGCGCGAGTTCGAGATGCTCGGCACGATAGGCGCCGCGCCGCTCGAGATAATCGTCGACCAGGTCGTAGATCAGCAGATAGAACATGGGAATACTCGTCTGGCGGTGGTGATCGGGAAGGGCCGCGCTGTTCGCGCGGCGCCGGAATAAGCCGGTTACGGTATGTCGGCCGGAAAGTATATCGCTGGCGCAGGCCGTGTTGGCGGATCGCGCGGGCATGGTGCACGCGTCGCACGATGGTTTGCCGCTGGCACCTGCTGCCATTGCCGGACGCCGTGGAATTGCCGCGCAGGCAAACGCGCGGTTACAAATCGATACTGCTCGCAGCTTGCACAGGCGTCAGACTGGCGCGCATGAACGCCGCCGTGGATCGCTCCGACGACGGCCCGTCATCCGGAATGGCGGCAGCGCCATGACGGCTCGCCGAACGTCCAACCCTACGAATCCGCTCGAATCGATGAAGCTTCGAACCGTGTTACTTGCCGGCCTGTCGTCGGCGATGCTTGCCGCATGCGGCTGGTTTCACGCCGGCCCCGGCGAGCGCGAGATCGACGCCGCCGTGCGCCGCGCGCTCGACGCGGAAAACCGCGGCCCGCTCAACACGCTGCTTGGACAGCCGTTGCCGGTGTCGACCGATATCGCGTCGGTCAAGCCTGTCGGCGATTGCACGAAGGTGGCCGAGCACGCCTACTCGTGCAACGTGGCGATTGTTTGGCACGACACGCAGCCGGACGGCGAGCAGTTATCGCTGCGCACCACGCTGACGTTCACCGAGGATGGCGACGGCACGTGGCAGACGTCGCAAGTCGACGCAGCACTCGCCTCCGGGGTGGCGAAATCGTTGATCGATCGGATCAGCGGCGCGATCGGGGCAAGCGGGGCGCCGCCCGCGCAATAGCCACGGGAAGGAGGGGGCCGCGCCCATACCGCGCGCGGCGGGTGGATCCGCTCGAACGAAATTAGTGATGCGAATAGGTGCCCTCGGGATTCTTGGCGGCTGCGTGAGGCTTGTGATGCTTATGGTGCTTGCGATGATGCGCCGTTTTTGCCGGCGGTGCATCGTTTTGCATCGATGCAGGCGCAACTTGCGCGGGCTGCGCGACGGCGGCCGGCGCGGCTTGGCCTTCGCCGAACTGATAGTTCTGCGCGGGTTGAGTTTGGGCGACGGCGGCCGAGGTCAATGCAAGAGTGGCGCTCGCGGCACCGATGAGAATCGTAAGCTTCACGGGTAGGCTCCTGTCGTAATGGAGGGACGAGCATAACGCGGGGGCAGCATGCGAGACTTTCTGTTTGCCTGCATCGAAGGATTCTTGACCATTGCGTCGTGCGGCGACGTCAATCGCGGCGGTTGTCATCGTCGTATCGATTTCGAAGGGCGTCGCCCCCGCCGCCGTATTGCGGACGGCCGCGCTCCCATTCGTCGCGGTCCCAGTAGCGGCGGCCATCCCAGTAACGATCGCCGTGCCGGCCGACGCTAACGCTCACGCCCGCGCCCGCCGGATACGCGACACAGCCGGCGAGCAGCGGGCCCGCGGCAAACGCGAGCAGGACCGGTCTTGTCATTTCACCAGGCTCCTCAAGCTTGGTTCGTATCCCGAATCATAGGATGCCGGCTGAGCGTGTAAAGGAGTTAAACGCGATGCGCATGACGCTCGGCGGGCGCATGTTCAGTCGGCCGGGGGCGGCAGGTTTTGCACCATCAGCATTTGTGGATTCGACAGAGGAATGCTCTCGGCGCGTAGCCGCTTCAGAATTTCGAACAATAGATCGCTTTTTGTCGACGAGGCGATGCGCGGGCTTGCGACGTAGCCCGTCACGCTGAGCGTGATGCCGTCGGGCGTGAGCTGACTGAACGTGACGGACGGCGAGGGTTTCTCGAGAATCGAAGGGTGTTCGAGATAAGCGCTGAGCAGCAAATCCCGTACCTGTTCGGGATCGGTGTTCAGCGGAAACGTCAGCATCAACGTGGCGACGCCTTGCGTGCTGTTGCCCATCGTCACGTTGCGCAGGTTCTGCGAAATCAGTTGCGAGTTCGGCACGATCACCGTCGAGCGGTCGGAAAGCTGGATTTCGGTCGCGCGCACGTTGATGCGGCGGATGTCGCCTTCGACGCCGGCAATGCTGATCATGTCGCCGACCTTCACCGGGCGCTCGGTCAACAGAATCAGCCCGGACACGAAGTTCTTCACGATTTCCTGCAAGCCGAAGCCGATGCCGACCGACAGCGCGCTGACGATCCACGCGAGGTTGTCCCATTTGACGCCCAGCAGTGACAGCGTGACCAGCACCACCAGCACGTAGCCGAGATTGCTGAACAGCGTGACGAGCGACGCGCGCATGCCAGGGTCCATGCCGAGCGCGGGCAGCAGCTCCGTGTCGAGCCAGCGGCGTACCGAGCGCAACAGATAGAGGCCGACCGCAAGCCCGATCGCCGCGTTCAGGATGTGGTCCGGCACGATGTTGAGCCGCCGCAGTTTGTCCCCGCCGAACACCGACAGCACGCTCGACAGCAAGTCGCCCGGCGTCGTGCCGAAGCCGCCCGTCAGCAGCGCGATGACGGCGAGCAGCAGCAGCACGCTGGTGCCGACACCGGAAAGCACGGTGCGGGCCTGATCGAGATGGCTGTCGCTCAGGCCGAACAGATGCTTGATCAGGCGCCCGCTCGACAGGTTCGCGGCGAACAGGCTCGCCCATATGTCCTGGGTCAGGCGCGTTAGCAGGAACAGGCTGCAAAGTACGATCTCGAACCAGACGAGTTCGTGGGTCAGAAAGCGGGCGAACGAGATATAGCCGATCAAGAGCGCGCCGAACGCCGCGACCACGGTCAGCGTCACGCCTGCATGGATCAGGCCCGCGAGTGTCGAGCTGGCCTCGGGCGGCTCGCCGGCTGCCGCGAGCGCGCTGCGCACCCGGTTCGAGCGGACCAGCGAGGCGCCGATCGTCAGCACAACCACCAGCGACACGAGGCCGCGGCCGAACAGCGTGACCTGAAGGCTGGTGTCGGCCAGCTTGTTCAATAGCTCGAGCGTGCCGGCCAGCATCAGAAGCGCGGCGAGAACCACCGGAAACGGCTTGAGCGCGAGTGCGACCTCGTCCGCGAGCGCGGGCAGGCGCCACGACGGATGGCTCGTGCAGAGCAGCGCACGGCCGAGCCCGGCAATCAGCGCGCAGCCGATCGCAAGCTTCGTGAGCTGGTCGGCGAAGACCTGGAGCGGGGCGGACAGCGTGTAATCGCGGGTGAACGCGGCGTAGACGAACTGCACCGCGATACCCGTCGTCACGACGCTCGACAACGCAATCGACGTGGCGAGCGCGCTGCGCCGCAGGCGGGTTTCCGGCAGCCAATTAAGACAGAGCCATTCGAGCCCTTGCACGATCCACCGACGGCCCGCGGCCCAGACCGCGAGCGCGACGGCCAGGAGCAGCGCGGTGACCAGGCGCTTGCCGGGTTCCCATGCCGCATGCAGCACCTGGCCGATTTGCGCGTTGACCTCGTCGAGCCGCTGGATGTCTTCGCTCGGGGTATCGAAGAGCGCGGACCAAAACTGTGCGCCGAGAATGCTGCCGGAGCGAAGCGCGAGCTGATCGCGCATCAGGCTGCGGTCCAGCTTGGCGAGTTGCTGCGTAAGATTCGCAAGCGTCTCCTTGATGTCGGCGGCTTGCTTCAACGCCGCGTCGATCTGCGCCTTGCGCGCATTCAGGCTCGCGCGCTGCTGCGCAACGGCCGCGGTTTCGGGAGGCGAGCCGGGCGGCGGAGGCGGTCCGAGCACGTCCAACTGTGCCTGCAATTGCGCGCGCTCCGGTTGCAACTCGGCCGTCAGCTTGTCCACGTCAGCGGAGCGCTGCTGCGTATCGGCGCTGAGTTCGGCAAGCCGCTTGCTCGTTGCCGCAGTCGCGGCCTGTTGCTTGATGCGATCCAGTGCGGCCTGCAAGCCCTTGAGTTCGGCCACTGCCGCCTCCAGCGAAATCGGCACTGGCGCGAGCGATGCGGCATCGGATGCAACGGATGCAACACGCGTATCGGCATCGGACGCGGCTGCCGGCAGCGCAGCACAAAGCAAATGCAAAAGGATGGTAAACGCGACAGGTCGCGCGAATTTCGGAAAACTGAACATAGGGAAACCTTACAGATCGGTTGCACGAGCGGACAACCGGCAATACGCGGTAGATTGCCACGGTTTTCCGGGTTGTGTGCTGACGATCGTGCAATCGAATGTCAATGCGTGGCCGACGGGGCGAGGTTTTGACGTGTGCCGCTCTGACGCCGCCAGGAGCGTTCGCGCCCGAAACCTTGACGGGGCGGGGCCCGGAAAGTGAGTTTGAGCAGGTTCACACACAGTTACGAATTAAGCGGCGAGCGGCGCGTATGGTTAGCGCATCCGAATCCGTGTCTGGCGAAAACCCTTGGCGTGGCGACGCGGCATGGCAGAGCGCGCGGCGCTCGAGCGGCAATGGCGCGTGATAGGCGGGCCTAATCCTGCGGATTCCGAAGAGTCCGGTCATCAACGGAGGTTGCGCAGCAATCTACACAGCCTCGCATCGCTTGGAGCGGCGACGCGCCGCGGTTTATCGATCGATCGGCACGCCCGGCGCGATTTTATGCGATCTGAGCAACGCTGATCTTGCGCGGCCCATGTGACACTTGCCCGTTGGGATGCGGATCATGGGCCGGCGGGAACCAGCTTTGCAACGCTGGCATCGGGTTGGCCGAGCGGGGGCGCGGCACGCCGGCAGATACCGGCCGAACGCGGCTTCAACGCAGACTCAGCGCAGCCCAACATTTTCGAATGGAGTCGGGATGGATATCGATAGAGACGTCGAATTGCTCAGGCGCGCGGCAAAACACTGGCAATCGGGATTTTCCGAGCTGCCGGCCTATGCCGATTCGGCGTCGGCAGACGAAATGGCGCCGATACTCGAGCAACTGGCAGCGAAGCTGCACGATAATTATCCCTATTTCCATCCGCTGTATGCGGGCCAAATGCTCAAGCCGCCGCATCCGATCGCGCGCGCGGCTTATGCGCTCAGCATGTATGTGAATCCGAACAATCATGCGCTCGAGGGCGGACGGGCGACGTCCGCGCTCGAAAAAGAATGCGTCGCGCAGATCGCGCGGATGTTCGGATGGGACCATCATCTTGGACATCTTTGCAGCGGCGGCACCGTCGCGAACATGGAGGCGTTGTGGGTGGCGAGCCGCGTCAGGCCCGGCGAAAAAGTGGTCGCGTCCTCGCTCGCGCATTACACGCACGAGCGCATTTGCAGCGTGCTCGGCGTGGAATTTGCAAAGGTGCGCTGCGACGAGTACGGGCGGATGTCGCTGGCCGAACTGGAAAGGATGCTGGCCGACGAAGGACCGGTCGGCACCGTGGTGGCCACGCTGGGCACGACCGCGTGCGGCACGATCGATCCGCTCGACGGCATTCTTGCGTTGCAGAAGCGCTATGGTTTCCGCGTGCATGTCGATGCGGCTTACGGCGGATACTATGCGCTCGCCGACACCCTGACCGAACATGGAAAGGCCGCGTTCGCGGGCATATGCGCGGCCGATTCGGTCGTGGTCGATCCGCACAAGCATGGCTTGCAACCTTACGGTTGCGGCTGCGTGATATTCCGGGATCCGGCCGTCGGCGCGATATACGTACACGATTCGCCGTACACGTATTTCACGTCGGCCGATTTCCATCTCGGTGAAATCAGCCTCGAATGTTCCCGTCCCGGGGCGAGCGCCGCTGCGCTTTGGGCAACGCAAAAGCTGATGCCTTTGGAGAAAGGCGGGCGTTTCGCGCACGACCTCGAGCAAGCGAGATCGGCGGCACTGCATCTGTATGACTTCCTTCAGCGCGACGCCCGCTTCGTCACGTGTTTCCCACCGGAGTTGGACATCGTATTTTGGTTTCCGGCGAGCGCGCGCGCGAGTACGGCGTCGCGTCTATCGCGCGCATTGTTCGAGGCGGCGGCGGCCATACAGCTTCACCTGGCCTTGGCTCATATGCCAAGGTCGCTCGTCGAACCGCATGTGTCCGGCCTGATATGGGATGAGGACAGCGTGCTGTGCCTGCGAGCCTGCCTGATGAAGCCCGAGCACATGGCCTGGCTTGACGAGCTTTGTAAGCGAATTGAGCGTGCGGCCGACGCGGCCATGTGATGATAGATGGCCGCATCGAGCGCTGTCTTGGCGGCGGGCGCGGTCAACGTGATTTCGACGGGACCGCCCTGCGGGCGGGCAGCGCGATACGCAACCGTCAAAAAATGACGTTGCACATGTCCGCTGTCAATCTGGTGAAGGCCGCAATCTTCCTGTAAAACCGGGCGCCACGGGCCACAAGGGGCAGACGCGTTGAGAAGTTAAGGGGGCAGCGCTCAGCGTGGTTAGCACCGGCAGATCCGGCTCGGCACCGCCACTTGAAATCGCAGCAATCGCTTGAGACTATGTACTGATATTCGATAAAACATCTTCCGAACAGGCTGCAAATGACCGCAAAACTTGATATTAAATACAACGAATCATCGTTCACGTCGCATATAGACGGAAAGCAGATTTTTTATCGTGAATGGACTCCACCCGCGGGCATCGTGCCACGCGCCGTCGTACAGATTACGCATGGAATCTGTGAACATAGCGGGCGCTATGACCGGTTCGCCCGCTATCTGTGCACTCGGGGTTATGCCGCCGTCGCACTCGATCTGCGCGGGCATGGCCGGACGGCGGGCGAGGCCGGGTTGGGGCAGGCCGGCCTCACGGCATGGGCTGATATGCTCGGCGACATGGCCCAGTTGTCCAAGCTTGTACTGGGAACCTATGACGGTCTTCCATTGATCGCGTTTGGTCACAGCATGGGATCTGCGCTCACACAGGCTCATATCCAGGGATGCGGACATTTGCTTGCGGGCGCGGTGCTGTGCGGCACGATGGGAGCGTTGCCGGGTATCGATGACGAGGTGCTTGATCAGCTCAAGGCGGCGGCGCACTCGGCTGACGCCAACCAACCTTCGATGATCCTGGCAGGCGTGCTGAAGGCATTCAATGCGCCATTCGAGCAAGCCGACCGGCCGCCCACCGGCTGCGAATGGATGACGGCCGATCAAACTGAGATCCAGCGCTTTCTCGACGACGGACTTTGCGGGAAGCCGTTCTCGAATAGCATGATGTATTCGGTGGCCGAAGGTTTTCGAAATCTGTGGATTGCGCAAAATGAATCAAGGATACCGGTCGATCTTCCGATCCTGATCGTGGCAGGCACCCGCGATCCGGTCGGGGCGAGCACTCATTCGATTCAGTCCTTGATCACGCGTTATATGAAGCAAGGACATCTTGCATTGGCATATCGATTTTATCCCGGCGATAGGCACGAAATTTTGAACGACAGAAACAAGGATCTCGTTCACTACGATATTGTTTCGTGGCTCGATGCCGTGCTGAACCGTCGATGAAGTGACGCGCGTTGTTGGTACGGTGTGATCGGACCCACTTCGTTTCGGATGGAAGCAAGAGGCGCGTAACCAAGCGTTAGCGCTTCTTGAGGGCATATCCCGTTTACGCCTTGGGTAGAAAAGGTCGTGCGTTGAACTGAGTTTGCGCTCAACACCTGTTCGGCCGGCGGTTTGATTTTACATAAGGTAAATTATCGACCAAATTGCTGTGACGGCTATTTAGACGGAATGGTCGCCTCCCGCCTTAACGGGCCGCCCGACGGGAGCGGGCGATCAACGCTCGCTTCCATGCAATGAGCAACCACTACCTGTTCGAGCCCGAATTCTGCAACCGGGCCGCTGGCTGGGAGAAAGGAGTCGTCGAGAAAAACGGCTCGATGTCCTTAATATATGGCTAGAGCCGCTGGAGCAGCTTGGTAAGCGTGCTCTTGCCGGAACCCGAGCGACCGACAATCCCGATCACCTCGCCCGCCGCGATGTCGAGAGAAACGTCGTCGAGCATCGTTGGCCCATCTGGGCGGTAACGGAAACGAACGGATTGGAAACTGATGTTACCGCGTACCGCCGATAGCGTTTGTCGGCTTTGGGCCAGTTCGGGACGGGTGAATTGCCCGAGGGTTTGGCACACCGTGTCGAGCAACAGGCAACCCGTTAGCGGGCAAGTTCCTCGTTGAGCACTGAAAAGAATCTTTCAGCGCGGCCGTGTAGAAAAAAATGGTCGCCCGGAACGATCTCGCCGCGAAAACCACCGGCAGCGTAAGCGCGCCACGACTCCACCGCCTGCGAGCTGCCTTGTTCGTCGCGGCCTCCCAGGGCCACGATCCGGCAGTCCAGACGTAGATGCGGTGCTGCACGGTAAGTCTCGATCGCCTCGAAATCAGCACGCAGAATCGGCAGAATCAATTCGATCACTTCAGGATGCTCGAGGATTTCGGGCGGCGTGCCGTTCATGCACATTACCTCATCGAGGAATTGATCGTCGGGCAGATCGTGTATCGGCCGGCGCTTCATAGGCAGATGCGGCGCGCCGCGGCCGGAGACGATCAAGCACGTCGGCTTCCGCAGGCGGCGGGTCTGGATGCGGCGCGCCACCTCGAACGCTACGCTCGCGCCCATACTGTGACCGAACAAGGTGTAGGGCCGGTCGAGCAGCGGCGTGATCGCCGCCGTCACCTCATCGGCGATTTGGTCCACCCGATATAGCAAGGCATCGCAGAAGCGGCGGCCGCGGCCGGGCGGATGCAGCGCGCGGACATCGACCGTTGCCGCGAGCCGCGCCGGCCAGTCGCGGAACACGGCTGCGCTGCCGCCCGCATAAGGGATGCAGAAGAGCCGCTGCGTGGCGCTGCCAGCCGACGGCGACGGCTCGATCCAGCGGCCGGCGCCGGTTTTCTCCATCAATTCGAATGTCATGGCGCCACTCTCCGAATGAAGTCGGTTGCCTCTCTTACGGCCGCCTTCGCTTCGGGCAGATAAGGCGTCAGCGTGGGCCACGCGTGCGGAAGCCGGCGCCAGACCTTGAAGTCCACCGCGACGTTGGCGCTGCGTGCCTTTTCCGCAACCCGCGCGGCGTCATCCAGCAATACCTCTGTGTCGCTGGCCTGGATGAGCAAAGGCGGCAGTCCCGAATATTCGCCATAGAGAGGCGAAGCAATGGGATGATCGGCGGGCGTGCTGCCCAGATAGTACCGGGAAAAATTCGCTACCGCGGCAGCGCTCAGCATGACGTCAGCTTCGTCATTCGCCTTCAGCGACGCTCCGGTCGCAGCCAGATCGGTCCACGGAGAAAACAGCACCGCGCCGGCCGGCATCGGCTCACCGGCATCACGCAGCGCCAGCAGCAACGCAAGCGCAAGCCCTCCGCCCGAGGAGTCCCCACCGACGACAATCCGGTCCGAAGTTACGCCCTCGGCGAGAAGTTGGCGATAAGCGGCCAACGCATCCTCCACCGCGGCTGGAAACGGATGCTCCGGAGCAAGCCGGTAATCCAATGAAAACGTGCGCGCATCCGCGTCTCTGGCCAGCGCGCCGGCAATTGTTCGATGCGTGCTGGGGGAGCAGAAACAATAGCCTCCGCCATGCAAATAGATGATGATGCGACGAAGCGAGTCGCGGCGCATCGGCGCCTCCGGCTCGATCCACTCGCCGCATAGCGGCCGCACGGTTGTCTCGCGCACCCGCCAGCCACGGGGCGGCTTCACGGTACGGCTGGACCATTTGGCGCTGTGCGCTCGCATGTCATGCGCGGACAGCCCCGGCTTCCTGATTAGGGGCTTGGTCGTTTTGCGCAATAGCCAGGAAAAACACCAGTTTTGCCAACTCACGATTACGTTTCCAATGGATGAAAAAACCGTTGATCAAAAAAGGCGGTCAGATTATGGAATGACGAGTTTTCGGTGCGCGACGATGCCCGCGAGCGCGCCGCTGCCCACGGCGAGTGCCACGCTGCCGCCCCGATGCGTGACGTCTCCGCATGCGAACACGCCTGGCACGGAGGTTTCCATGGATTCGTCGGTGTGGATGTATGGCCCTAGCGGGCCCTCTTCGATCGCGCACCCCAGTTGTTGTGCAACCGGGCTCGATAGACGGGTGCGGTTCATCGTGAACAGGCCATCGAGCACGATGCATCGTCCGTCGGCGAGTTCGACGCTCGCCGTATCGACGACGCGCGTCACCCGTTCGGGTTCGATCGCGACACTTCGCTTGGCGAGCGCATCGCGTTGCCCATCGTCTGGCTCGAACGTTCCATTGGTCAGAAGCACGGTCGCGCCCCAGTCCGGCATCAGCAGTGCCAGCAGAGTCGAAATCGGGCCGTTCCCAAGCACGCCGATGCGCCCTTCGTTCAATTCGTAGCCGTGACAATAGGGGCAGTGATACACGCTGCGGCCCCACCGCTCGGCCACGCCTTCCAGATCCGGAATCTCGTCGACCACGCCGAAAGCAAGCACCATGCCGCGCGCGTCGAAGTGCTGCCCCGATGCGCTTTGAACGACAAAACCGATATCGGCGCGTTTGGCGTGAACCACGATGTCGTCCAGCCACTGCACGTTCGGGTACGCCAGAAGCTGCGCCTTGCCGTCTGCCGCGATCTCTTCGGGTGCACGCCCGTCCTGTCCGATCAAGCCCCGCGATAACGCGGCGAAGCGGTTGCGGCGCATGCCGGCATCGGCCACGAGTACGCGCCGGCGGGCACGGGCAAGCTGCATGGCGGCCGATTGTCCGGCATAGCTGCCGCCAATCACGATGGCGTCGAAGTGCGTCGAGGAACGTTTGCTATCCATGAATGATTCATCCTTTGACAAAGGGAAAACTACATTCGAGACAAGTGGATGCGCGGAATCGAGCCGCTCTGCCCGACGGCATCAATCATCCAGTTGACGCAGCCAATGCCCGATCCGTTTGGCCAGCCCTGCGACGGCGGGCTCCGCCATCATCGACAGATGGTCGCCGTCGACGCTATCCACGTGGACATCGCGGCAGAGTTCAGTCCAGCCATAGGCGGAATCGCTTTTGTCCCAGCCGTCGTCGGGGTGCGTGCGGGCGGCGCGGAACAATGCCAACGGAAACGCGGCCCGCGCGGACGGCGCATAGATCGCGCGCCGCGCGGCGGCGTAAACCGCAAAGGCAGCGGGCGTGACATGGACGGTGAAGCCCGCGCCGTTGGCGCGAGACTGTAGCCGCGCGACTTCGGCGCGCAATCCCACGTCGCTGACATCGCCGCGCGAAGGCAGCCGATGCGGGGCGAGCGTGTCGAGCAGGATCACCGCCGCTGACCGGCCGCGCGCCTGTAGGCGCAGCCCCATCTCGAACGCCACCCATCCTCCGAAGGAATGGCCGACCAGCACGGCCGGATCGTCGGCGTCCGACAGGCTCGACAGATGGTACTCGGCGAGTGCTTCGACACTCGGCAGCGGTGCCTGTGCGCCGTCGAGCCCCGGCGCTTCAAGGCCATGCAAACGCCAGCCGTCCAGATCGTTCAGATGCGCGGCAAGGCGGGCGGCGTACAACGGCGAGCCGGGATTGCCGGGAACGAAGAAGATCCGCGCTGCCCCAGGGGAACCGGCGTGGCCCGCGAGGCCGTCGGCAAGCGCCTGTGCGATCGCGCCTAGGCGGGCGTCCTGCAACAGCTGGGTCATGGGCAAGCGCACCCCGGTTGCGTTCGCGAGACGATGCAGGAAATCGACGGCG
Source organism: Burkholderia sp. TSV86 (assembly GCF_001522865.1). Taxonomy (GTDB): domain Bacteria; phylum Pseudomonadota; class Gammaproteobacteria; order Burkholderiales; family Burkholderiaceae; genus Burkholderia. Next base: position 69,322 of record NZ_LOWB01000042.1, read on the forward strand.
AGCAGCGAATGTCCGCCGAGATCGAAGAAGTTGTCGTCGAGTCCGACATGGCTGCCGAACAGATCGCGTGCCAGCGCGACGACCATCCGTTCTTCGCGGGTCTCGGGCGCGCGCGGCACCGCCCGCTGCACGGGAGCGGGCGGGATTGCCGGACTTTCGAGGCAAGGCAGATCCTCGTGCGCCACCAAACGCACCGCTGCCTCACACAGCAGCGATGCCAGCCCAGCCGCCGTTGCGTCGTCGATAAAGCGCTGGTTGTACAGCAGGCGTGCCATGCCGTCCGGCGAAATCCTCAGCAGCAACGGGTGATGCGAACGCGCGCCGCTACCCGGCTCCGCGGTGACGGACAACCCCGCGCTGGCAGGCGCATCCTGCTGCGGCAGGTGCTCGACTACCACCAGATTGTCGTAAAGACGCGTAGCGACGGCGGCGGCCTGATGTACCTCGGCCGACGACAGATATTCGAACGGGCGCTGCTCGAGCTGCAACGCATCGATCCGGCTCAGCAACTCGCCTACCGTGGCGATATCGGTCATCCGCACATGCAGCGGAAAGGTCGCGATGAACGGTCCGACGATGCGCTCCACGCCTGCAAGCGTCGGGGGGCGGCCGTGTGTGGTGACGCCGAACACCACGTCGTCGGTCGCGCGAAACGCGCGCAGAACCAGCGACCATGCGGCAAACACCGCAATCGCGAACGCGACTCCGTGGGCACGCGCGACATCGACAAGCGCGCTCGCATCGATGCCCGTGACCTCCGCGAAACTGTCGGCCGACGCTCGCGGCATCATTGGGACTAAGCGGGGCAATGCGCTGACACGCTGACGCCAGAATGCGGCCGCGACGGTCGCATCCTGCGCGTCGATCCAGTCGACGTAATCACGCAACGGCCGCGCAGGCGGCACCGGCCGCCCGCCGTCGTAGTGGGCGAGCAAATCGGAGAGCGCCACCGCGATCGACCAGCCATCGGTGATGAGATGGTGATGAGTCCAGACGATCCGATACGCGTCGTCCCGCAGCCGGATCACGGCGAAGCGCCACAGCGGCGCACGGTTGACGGCGACGCCTTGCACGCGATCCTCGTCCAGCCAGGCCGCCAGCGCCCGCGGATCGTCCTCGTTGCCCGCGCCTCGCCAGTCTTCCCATGTCACTGCGGGCTGGATGCGGTCGAACACCACCTGCACTGGGTGCTCAGCGTCCCATGCGAAACAGCAGCGCAGGCTCGCATGAGTCTCGGCGGTGCGTTCGACGGCCGCGAGGAAACGACTGCGATCGAGATCCCCGCGAACCGACAGCACGGTCTGTTCGATGAACATGCCACCCTTGGCCGCACCGTGCGCGCTTTCGAGCAACATTCCGCGCTGCGACGGCGCAAGTGCGTGAATGTCCTGAACCTTTGCCTTCATAGCCGTGCGCTCCCGCAGACTTCCGATGCGCGGCTCAACAGCCAGCGCACGATCAACCGGCTGCGGGGCACGCGCTGTCCGTTGCCGCGATGCCGCAGCTCCAGTTGCTGCGTGATCACGGCGAGCCGCAGCAAACCGTAGGCGTACCAGTACGCCGGTTGCGTCACTTCGCGCCCGGTGGCCTCTGCGTACAGGTCGACCAACGCTTCGCGCGTCGGAGCGCCCGGCGCGCAGCTTGGCCCCGGTGCATCGAGCTGCAACAGCGACGGGTCCCGGGCTTCGATCCAATAGGCCAACGCAATCCCGAGATCAGCGAGGGGATGGCCGACGGCGGCCAGTTCCCAGTCCACCACCCCGACCACCCGCGCGGGATCGCCCGGATCGACGAGGATGTTGTCGAGCTTGAAATCGTTGTGCAGGATCGCCGCCGGCGAGGCGTCCGGAAGCCGTTGCGTCAGCCACTGCGCGACGGCGTTGAAGTCCTCGCCGGCGTGCGCGCCCTCTTCGTCGTTCCAGCGCCGCCGCCATTCGCCGAGGCTTCGGCGCAGATAATCGGGCGTGTGCTCGGCCGGCGCGATTTCTACGGCATGCAACGCGGCAAGCGCGGCGATGAAATTCCGCGCGAGGCGGCGCGCGGTGTCGGGCAAAAGCGGCCCGCACGCGACCGGCGAAACGCCACCGAGCCGTTCGACCAGCAGCAGCGTCGAGCCATCGTCGGCTGCGTCACCGACCGCGAGCGGCTTCGGCGCGAGCGGAAAATGCTCGCCGATTCGTTGCAGGACGGCGAATCGGCGCTGCGCTTCCCTTGCCGCTTCAGCCGGCAGCAGATAGGCAACGACATCGCGATCGCCGGTCCGCACGAGAAAAACCTCACTGGCCCGCCCGCCGCCGATACGCGTCGCCTGAGCCGGGCCGCCGGAGTGGCCAAGCGCCGCCAGGGTCCGCTGCGCTATTGCGTCGTTCATCGGCTTTCTCTCCGAAATGCGGCCAGCGCATGGCGCGCCACGAGCGCCTTGTGGACTTCATCGGGGCCGTCGTAAATGCGTCCAGCGCGCTCGTGGCGCCAGAGCACGTTGAGAACCGTGTCGCCGCTGACGCCGAGCGCGCCTTGCACCTGCAACGCATGGTCGAGGACAGCCTGCGTCACGCCGGCCACGAAGAATTTCGCGATCGAGATATCGATCTGCGCGCGTTCGTGCAGGCTTTGCAACCGCGACGCCGCCTGGGTGACGAGCAGCCGCGCGGCGTCGATGGACGCGCGGCTTTCGGCGATCCAGTTCTGCACCGTTTGACGCGACGACAGCAGTTCGCCCATGGCCAGTTCGCGGCGGCACGCCCGCCGGCACATGATTGCAAACGCGCGCTCGCACACGCCGACCCAGCGCGCGCAATGATGCAAACGCCCGGTTGCCAAACGCGCCTGCAATACGATGAATCCCTCGCCGCGCTTGCCCAGCAGCGCGTCTTCGCCTACCCGGCAGTCGTCCAGTTCAAGTTCGCCGTGACTGGCCCAGCCGCGGCCTTCGTCGCCCATCACGCGCAGGTTGCGAACGTGCCGGTAGCCTGGCGCGTCGGCCGGCACGATGAAGGTGCTGGTACGCGCGTGCAATGGCGAGGTCTCGTCGGTGACGGCCAATACGATCGCGAACGCCGCCTGGTCGGCGCCGGACGCGAACCACTTGCGGCCGCTCAGATGCCATGCGCCGTTCTTGAAGACCGCCTTTGACTTGATGGACGAAGGATTCGAACCGGCGGAATCCGGCTCCGTCGCCGCGAAGCAACTGCGGATCTCGCCGCGCAGCAACGGGGCGAGCCAGCGCCGTTTCTGCTCGGCCGTCGCGTATTCGGAGAGCACCTCGATGTTGCCCGTGTCGGGCGCTTGATAGTTGACGGCATAGTGGCCGAGCGGCGATCGGCCGAGGATTTCTCCGACCTCGACCAGTTCGAGCAGGCTCAGCCCCATGCCGCCGTCCGCGCGCGAAACCTGAGGAAGCCACAGGCCCCGCGCACGATTGGCCGCGCGAATCCCGGCCATCAATTGCGGTGGACTAGACTAAATCTGACAGTGGTTGGTTTTTCATGCTGGCGCGCATTGGCGCGAAGGGCGTAGCCCGTAGCGGCAATGCGCGCCGCGAACAGCAAGGAGTCCACC
>NZ_LOWB01000043.1 GCF_001522865.1 Burkholderia sp. TSV86
GCCGTCAGCGTCGTCTTGCCGTGGTCAACGTGACCAATCGTTCCTACGTTCACGTGCGGCTTGGTCCGCTCGAATTTCTCTTTTGCCATGACTCTCTTCTTTCAAAAATAAGCGGTTGGGAGATGCAGCTTTACTTCGACTTCGCGCTGATGATCGCGTCGGCAACGTTCTTAGGAGCTTCAGCGTAGTGCTTGAACTCCATCGTGTACGTCGCACGGCCTTGCGTCAGCGAGCGCAGCGACGTCGAATAACCGAACATTTCCGACAGCGGCACTTCGGCGCGCACGATCTTGCCGCCGCCGATCATGTCTTCCATGCCCTGCACGATGCCGCGACGACCCGACAAGTCGCCCATCACGTTGCCCATGTACTCTTCCGGCGTCTCGACTTCGACCGCCATCATCGGCTCGAGCAACACCGGGTTCGCGCGGCGCATGGCCTCCTTGAACGCCATCGAACCAGCCATGCGGAACGCGTTTTCGTTCGAGTCAACGTCGTGGTACGAACCGAACGTCAGGTGAACCTTCACGTCGACGACCGGGAAGCCCGCCAAAATGCCGCTCTTCAGCGTGTCCTGGATACCCTTGTCGACCGCCGGGATGTATTCACGCGGAATCACGCCGCCCTTGATCTCGTCGAGGAACTCGTAACCCTTGCCCTGCTCGTGCGGCTCAAGCGTAATGACCGCATGGCCATACTGACCACGGCCGCCCGATTGCTTGACGAACTTGCCTTCGACGTCCTTCGCCGTCGAACGGATCGTTTCGCGGTACGCGACCTGCGGCTTGCCGACGGTTGCTTCCACGCCGAATTCGCGCTTCATCCGGTCGACCAGAATTTCGAGGTGAAGCTCGCCCATGCCCGAAATGATCGTCTGGCCCGATTCCTCATCGGTCTGCACGCGGAACGACGGGTCTTCCTGCGCGAGACGGTTCAGCGCGAGGCCCATCTTTTCCTGGTCGGCCTTCGTCTTCGGCTCGACGGCCTGCGAGATCACCGGCTCCGGGAACACCATGCGCTCGAGCACGATCGGATGCGCGGGATCGCACAACGTGTCGCCCGTGGTCGCCTCCTTCAGGCCGACCGCGGCAGCGATATCGCCGGCGCGAACTTCCTTGATTTCCTCGCGGTTGTTCGCGTGCATCTGCAGAATACGGCCGAGGCGCTCCTTCTTGCCCTTGGTCGAGTTCAGCACCGTATCGCCCGAATTGACAACGCCGGAATACACGCGGAAGAAGATCAGTTGGCCGACGAACGGGTCGGTCATGATCTTGAACGCGAGCGACGAGAACTTCTCGTCGTCCGACGCCTGGCGCTCGGCGGTTTCGCCGTTGTCCAGTTCGCCCTTGACCGGCGGAATGTCGACCGGCGACGGCAGGAAGTCGATCACGGCGTCGAGCATACGCTGCACGCCCTTGTTCTTGAACGCGGTGCCGCACAGCATCGGCTGGATTTCGCACGCGATCGTCCGGTCGCGCAGCGCCTTGACGATGTCGGCTTCCGGCAGATCGCCTTCTTCCAGGTACTTGTTCATCAGGTCTTCGTTGGCTTCCGCAGCCGCCTCGACCATCTTTTCACGCCATTCCTGGCAGGTTTCGGCGAGTTCGGCCGGGATGTCGACGTAGTCGAACTTCGTGCCTTGCGACGCTTCGTCCCAAATGATCGCCTTCATCTTCAGCAGATCGACGACGCCCTTGAAATTCTCTTCCGCGCCGATCGGCACCACGACCGGAACCGGGTTTGCCTTCAGGCGCAGCTTGAGCTGGTCGTAGACCTTGAAGAAGTTCGCGCCGGTACGGTCCATCTTGTTGACGAACGCGAGACGCGGCACGCCGTACTTGTTAGCTTGGCGCCACACGGTTTCCGATTGCGGCTGCACGCCGCCCACCGCGCAGTACACCATGCACGCGCCGTCGAGCACGCGCATCGAGCGCTCCACTTCGATCGTGAAATCGACGTGCCCCGGCGTATCGATGATGTTGATGCGGTGTTCCGGGTAATTGCCGCCCATGCCCTTCCAGAACGCCGTGGTAGCAGCGGACGTGATCGTGATGCCACGCTCCTGTTCCTGCTCCATCCAGTCCATCGTCGCCGCACCGTCGTGAACTTCGCCAATCTTGTGGTTCACGCCGGTGTAAAACAGAATGCGCTCGGTCGTCGTCGTTTTGCCGGCGTCGATGTGAGCGCTAATACCGATGTTGCGGTAGCGCTCGATGGGAGTCTTACGAGCCACTTTGATCCTCTATTGGGTTGGCGCGATGCGACCCTTGCATACACGTCGCAGCACGCCTCAACACAAATGGGCGAGGCGCCAAATCAGCGCACCCGCCCGGAATTTTTCCGCTAAAAACCCAGCTTGGCGCTTAGAAGCGGAAGTGCGAGAACGCACGGTTGGCTTCCGCCATCCGATGCACTTCGTCGCGCTTCTTCATCGCACCGCCGCGGCCTTCCGCGGCCTCGCTGAGTTCACCGGCCAGGCGCAGAGCCATCGACTTCTCGCTGCGCTTCTTCGCAGCCTCGCGCAACCAGCGCATCGCCAATGCCATACGACGCGACGGACGCACTTCGACCGGAACCTGATAGTTCGCACCACCAACGCGACGGCTCTTCACTTCGACCACCGGCTTCACGTTGTTGAGCGCGACCGTGAACACTTCCAGCGGGTCCTTGCCACCCTTGGTCTGGATTTGCTCGAATGCGCCATAAACAATGCGCTCAGCAACCGACTTCTTGCCGGACAGCATCAACATGTTCATGAACTTGGCTACATCTACGTTGCCGTACTTCGGATCCGGCAACACTTCCCGCTTGGGAACTTCGCGACGACGCGGCATGTTTCTTCCTTTACCTGTTCAGTTGGAGCTTTTTTGAAGCCCCGCGGCCACCAACTAACCCGATCACATCTTCACGACTAACCAGCTTGGCCGGGTGACCACTTACTCGACAGCACCGGCAATCCGGCACCACCGCCTTGACCGCCCTACGAGGCGATCTCCATTCTGCACTGCTTACTTCGCAGCCTTCGCGCGCTTCGCGCCGTACTTCGAGCGAGCCTGCTTACGGTCCTTGACGCCCTGCGTATCCAGCGAGCCGCGAACCATGTGGTAACGCACACCCGGCAAGTCCTTCACACGGCCGCCGCGGATCAGCACGACAGAGTGTTCCTGCAGGTTGTGGCCTTCACCACCGATGTACGAGATCACTTCGAAACCGTTCGTCAGGCGCACCTTGGCGACCTTACGGAGCGCCGAGTTCGGCTTCTTCGGCGTCGTCGTGTACACACGGGTGCACACGCCGCGACGCTGCGGGCAGTCCTGCAAGGCCGGGCTCTTGCTCTTCGTCGTTTCCGACGAGCGGCCTTTGCGAACCAGTTGATTGATGGTTGGCATTGTGTATTCCTGAAATTGACCAAAATCAGCACGCCGGCCTCGGGCAAAGCGAAAACCAGCGTGCGTAACGTCCCAGCTCACCTGTGCGCGACCCCGGACTTGCGCCCGCGAATCAACCCACCGAGAACCGGAACCCGGCATAATATTCCGAAAATTGCAAGTGAGTCAATAGCTTGCGTGATTTTCGCGTCGAAGCCTGCGTGAATTATTGGTGACACATCTGCGACATATCACGCCGATTCGACGACCTCGAGCAACTCATCACCGAAGCGGTCGAGCTTGCGCGCGCCGATCCCTGGGATATGGCGCAGATCGTCGATCGACTCCGGCGCGTTGCGGGCAATTTCAGCGAGCGTCGCATCGTGAAAAATCACATACGCGGGCACGCCGTCGCTTTTCGCGGTCTCGGCTCGCCAAGCGCGCAGTCGCTCCCAGCGGGCGCGCTCGCGCGGGCTCATGCCGGCCGTCGGATCGACGCGCGCGCCGCTGCGGCCACGCGCATCGCGGGTACGTGCGGGCTTGACATAGCGGCGCAGCGTGACTTTTTCGGCGCCCTTGAGCACCGGCTTGCTCGCCTCGGTCAGCACGAGCGCGCCGAAACCGCCGTGATCGACGGCCAGATAGCCGAATGCGACCAGCTGCCGGAAGATCGCGCGCCACTCGGGTTCGGACAACTCGGCACCGATGCCGAACGTGCTCAGATTTTCGTGGCCGCGCTGCAGCACCTTTTCGGTGCGCGCGCCGCGCAATATCTCGATCAGGTGGCTCGCGCCGAAATTGAAACCGCTCGCGCGCTGCGCGCGGAACACACACGACAGCGCCATTTGCGCCTCGCGCGTCGCATCCCAGGTCGCAGGCGGCTCGAGACAGGTGTCGCAATTGCCACAGGGCTCGCTCGTCTCGCCGAAATAGGCAAGCAGCCTCACGCGCCGGCACGACGGTGTCTCGCACAGCCCGAGCAACGCGTCGAGCTTTGACGTCTGGATCCGCTTGTGCGCGTCGTCCGCGTCCGATTCGTCGATCATCTTGCGCTGCTGAACGACGTCGCCCAACCCATACGCCATCCATGCATTCGCCGGCATGCCGTCGCGGCCCGCCCGCCCCGTCTCCTGGTAATAGCCTTCGACGCTCTTCGGCAAATCGAGATGCGCGACGAAACGGACGTCCGGCTTGTCGATGCCCATTCCGAATGCGATCGTCGCGCACATCACGATCCCTTCCTCGCGCTGGAACATCTCCTGGTGCTTCTGCCTGACTTCGAACTCCATGCCCGCGTGATACGGCAGCGCGCGCACACCTTGCGCCTTCAGCCATTCGGCCGTCTCTTCGACCTTGCGGCGCGACAAGCAGTAGACGACGCCCGCGTCGGTCGTGCCATCCGCATTCGTGTGCTCTGCACGAATGAAATCGAGCAGCTGCGAGCGGGCGTTATCCTTCTCGACGATCCGGTAGCGGATGTTCGGCCGGTCGAAGCTCGATACGAAAATGCGCGCGTCGTCGAGCGCGAGACGTTGAACGATCTCGTCTCGCGTCAGCGCGTCGGCCGTCGCGGTCAGCGCGATCCGCGGAACGCTCGGAAAACGCTCGTGCAGCACCGAAAGCTGGATGTACTCGGGACGGAAATCGTGCCCCCATTGCGATACGCAATGCGCTTCGTCGATCGCGAAAAGACCGATGTTCGCGCGCTCGAGGAGATCGAGAAAACGCGGCGTCATCAGCCGCTCGGGCGCAACGTAGAGCAGATCGACGTCGCCGTCCCGCAGCGCACGCTCGGTCGCGGCCGCCTCGGCCCCGGAGAGCGTCGAATTCAGATACGCGGCCCGCACGCCGACCTCGGACAAGGCCGCGACTTGATCTTGCATCAGCGCAATCAGCGGCGACACCACGATGCCCGCGCCGCGACCGGCTTCGGAACGCACGAGCGCCGGAATCTGATAGCAGAGCGATTTGCCGCCGCCCGTCGGCATCAGCACGAGACAATCGCCGCCCGCCGCCACGTGTTCGACGATCTCGCCCTGTTGGCCACGGAAGGCGGGATAGCCGAAGACTTCGTTGAGAATTTCTAGCGCACGGGACATGAGATCGGATGGAGAACTGCGAGAAAGGGCTGGTGAGCGGGATTTTACCAACGCCGCCGCAACCGAAGAGGATCGCGGCCGAACGTCGGCTGTTCGGCTAGGCGATCAATGCAGCATGCATCCGCAACAATCGGCCCAACGAACATGAGAGACGCGCCCCACGCGCCCGCGTCAAACCCATCAAGACGATGACGGCGTGGCTCGGCCGCGCCAAGCGCCGCACGAGCGCCGCCACGCCGGCGCAGCAGCCGGCAACGATCGATAGAAAACGATTACAGACGAACCGATCGTCGAAACCGATGCCGTCAACACACCCGCATTTTCCGCTCAAATATAGTTGCGCAAAAATACATGATTAATCTCGCGCATTTAATTACTTCCAGATCGGATTTTTTGCGGAAATGAAATCGTTCTCATACCACCTTTTTTGCTACACAACGCCACTCACATTAAATGCCGGCAGTCGATAGACGGCCGGCGCACAATACCAACGGTTATGTCGGCGCTTATTGCACGGTGAATTGCGGTGACGTCACCATCGTGCCGTTGATCTGGCAATTCGGCGTCAGCTGGGCGTTATTGAGCGTCAGAGACGAAGCCTTATTGTCCCAACCAGCGACGACCTTGCTCGGTCCGCACGTACCGAGAAACAACACCTGCACCTGCGCATTGTTGATCGTCAACTGAGTCGTACTGTCGGCCTGGCCCGTCCACGGCGACGAGCTGGTTGCGTTACTCGAGATCCACGAGCAGGTGCCACCGCCCGCAAACTGCGTGGACGTAATCGTCACGATCCCGCCCGATGTGATCGTGCCATTGAAGGTCGTATTGCAGGTTGCGCTGATACCGCTCTTGGAGAGCGCCATGGAGCCTGATACCGAGAACGGCTCGCCATTCGGGTTCATCGGCTGCCCGTCCGCACGCGATACCGTGACGGCATAAGCAGACGAGATCGAAGCGCAGACCACAGTAAGCGCAGCAACGGCCTTGGAAAAATGAAGCGTACCCATTGCACTACCTCCTCGGAAAAGTGACGACGCGTCGTCAGGCGTGCGGCATCGGAATCGACACCACACAGGTTGGTGACAATTAAACAGGAGTACGAATTTAAGCGGCCGACACGCAACCACCATCCGAATCGGCGCTCTTATTATCTAATTCACATGCACGCATACCATTTGGTCTCCCAGGTTGCACGATGGATTCACCACTACGCTTTTTCTTACTCATCATAATGATATGAATGATCGCATATGTAAAGCAGCGCTTAATTTAATTTAGCGCACGCAATATCCATCATTTCCAGGAAATCGCCAATAAATAAAGTATTAGTGAAGGCATTTTTTAATGAGAATGAATTGACGCATCACAGTGTTTCGATGGTCAATTTCATCGTTTTTGCTACCCAGGTTTTCCCGAATCCCAGCATAAAAAAAGCCGCCCGGTCGAAACCGGGCGGCTTTTACCAGCCGTGGTGCAGGCAAAGCGGCTTACGCCGCCCGGCTCACTCCGCCGCCGGATGCTGCGGCTCTTCGGCGGCCGGGGTTTCCGGCGTACCGAACTCGAACGCTTCTTCCGCTGCGATCTGGTCGAAACGCTCGCGATCCGACAATTCCTTCGCCTTGCGCGCCTTGTGGAACGCCAGACCCGTACCGGCAGGAATCAGACGGCCGACGATCACGTTTTCCTTCAGGCCACGCAGATCGTCGCGCTTGCCCATGATCGCCGCCTCGGTCAGCACGCGGGTCGTTTCCTGGAACGATGCCGCGGAGATGAACGAATCGGTCGACAGCGATGCCTTCGTGATACCCAGCAGGATATTGTCGTATGTCGCCGGACGCTTGCCCTCGGCGATCATGCGATCGTTTTCGTCCAGCATGTCCGAGCGTTCGACCTGCTCGCCGGGGATGAAGCGCGTATCGCCGTTGTCGGTGATCTGCACGCGACGCAGCATCTGGCGAACGATCACCTCGATGTGCTTGTCGTTGATCTTCACGCCCTGCAGACGATACACGTCCTGTACTTCGTCCACGATGTAACGCGACAGCGCCTCGATACCCTGCAGACGCAGGATGTCGTGCGGATCAGCCGGGCCGTCCACGATCATTTCGCCCTTGTTGACGACCTGACCGTCGTGGACCAGCACCTGCTTTTCCTTCGCAATCAGGAACTCGTGTTGGTTGCCCTCGAGATCCGTGATGACGAGACGCTGCTTGCCCTTCGTGTCCTTACCGAACGACACCGTCCCGGTGACTTCCGCGAGGATGCCTGCATCCTTCGGCGAACGTGCTTCGAACAGCTCGGCAACTCGCGGCAGACCACCGGTGATGTCGCGGGTCTTCTGTGATTCGGTCGGGATACGTGCGAGCACTTCACCGACCTGCACCTGCTGACCATCCTTCACGGTAATCAGCGCGCCGACCTGGAAGCCGATCTGCACCGAATGCTCCGTGCCCGGGATCTTCACTTCGTCGCCGTTCGCGTCGAGCAGCTTCACCTGCGGACGCACGCTCTTCGACGCCTGCGAGCCGCGACGCTTCGCGTCGATCACGACTAGCGTCGACAAACCGGTCACGTCGTCGATCTGCTTGGCGACCGTCACGCCTTCCTCGACGTTCTCGAACTTCACCGTACCGCCGTACTCGGTGATGATCGGACGCGTCAGCGGGTCCCACGTGGCGAGCTGCGTGCCGGCCTTGACGGTTACGCCGTCGAGTTGCAGCAGCGTTGCGCCATACGGCACTTTGTGACGCTCGCGCTCACGACCGAAGTCATCGGTGATCATCGCCTCACCCGAACGGGAAATGACGATCTGCTCACCCTTCGCGTTGGTGACGTAACGCATCGTGGACGTGAAGCGCACGATACCGTTGCTCTTCGCTTCGATCGACGAAGCCACCGCCGCACGCGATGCCGCACCACCGATGTGGAACGTGCGCATCGTGAGCTGCGTACCCGGTTCGCCAATCGACTGCGCCGCGATCACGCCGACCGCTTCGCCGACGTTCACGAGCGAGCCGCGGCCGAGATCGCGGCCATAGCACGCGGCGCAGAGGCCGTAACGCGTTTCACAGGTCAGCGCCGTGCGCACGCGCACCTCGTCGATGCCGAGACGCTCGATATCTTCAACCGCCGTTTCGTCGAGCAGCGTGCCCGCTTCGTACAGCGTTTCCTGCGTTTCCGGATTCACGACATCCGCCACCGCGACGCGGCCGAGAATCCGGTCACGCAGCGCTTCGACGACTTCACCGCCTTCGACCAGCGCCTTCATCGCGACACCGTTCGACGTGCCGCAATCGTCCTCGACCACGACCAGATCCTGCGTGACGTCGACCAGACGACGCGTCAGGTAACCCGAGTTCGCGGTCTTCAGTGCCGTATCAGCCAGACCCTTACGTGCACCGTGGGTCGAGATGAAGTACTGCAACACGTTCAGGCCTTCGCGGAAGTTCGCGGTAATCGGCGTCTCGATAATCGAGCCGTCCGGCTTCGCCATCAGGCCGCGCATACCGGCCAGCTGACGAATCTGCACCGCGGAACCCCGGGCGCCCGAGTCGGCCATCATGTAGATCGAGTTGAACGATTCCTGGCGTGTTTCGTTGCCGTCGCGGTCGATCACCGGCTCCGTCGACAGTTGCTCCATCATCGCCTTACCGACCGCCTCCGACGTCGCCGACCAAATGTCGACCACGTTGTTGTAGCGCTCCTGCGCGGTGACGAGACCCGACATGTACTGACGGTCATACTCCTTCACCTTCTTCGCGGCGTCGCCGACGATCGTTTCCTTCTGCGGCGGCACGAGCATGTCGTCCACGCAGATCGAGATGCCGGCGCGCGTCGCGAGACGGAAGCCCGATTGCATCAGCTGGTCGGCGAACACCACCGTCGCGCGCAAACCGCACTTGCGGAATGCGGTGTTGATCAGGCGCGAGATTTCCTTCTTCTTCAACGGCTTGTTCAGCACCGAGAACGGCAGGCCATGCGGCAGGATCTCCGACAGGATCGCGCGGCCGACGGTCGTCGCGTACAGCGTGATCTTCGGCACGAATTCCGGCGCGCCTTCCGACCTGTCCTCGTTGCGGACCATTTCGGTAATCCGCACGTTCACGCGCGAGGCAAGCTCGACTTCCTTGTTCTCGTAAGCACGGATCACTTCCGACACGCCGGTAAACGACAGACCCTCGCCCTTCGCGTTGATCGCCTCACGGGTCGCGTAATACAGGCCCAACACGATATCCTGCGACGGCACGATCGACGGATCGCCGTTGGCCGGGAACAGCACGTTGTTCGACGCGAGCATCAGCGTGCGCGCTTCCATCTGCGCTTCGAGCGACAGCGGCACGTGAACGGCCATCTGGTCACCGTCGAAGTCGGCGTTGAACGCCGCGCAAACGAGCGGGTGCAGTTGAATTGCCTTGCCTTCGATCAACACCGGCTCGAACGCCTGGATGCCGAGACGGTGCAGCGTCGGCGCACGGTTGAGCATCACCGGGTGCTCGCGGATCACCTCTTCAAGGATGTCCCACACCACCGGCGTCTGATTCTCGACTTCCTTCTTCGCTGCCTTGATGGTCGTGGCGACGCCCATCACTTCAAGCTTGTTGAAGATGAACGGCTTGAACAACTCGAGCGCCATCAGCTTCGGCAGACCGCACTGGTGCAGCTTCAGCGTCGGGCCGACCACGATGACCGAACGGCCCGAGTAGTCGACGCGCTTGCCCAGCAGGTTCTGACGGAAGCGGCCACCCTTGCCCTTGATCATGTCGGCGAGCGACTTCAGCGGACGCTTGTTCGCGCCCGTCATCGCCTTGCCGCGACGGCCGTTGTCAAGCAGCGAGTCGACGGCTTCCTGCAGCATCCGCTTTTCGTTGCGGACGATGATTTCAGGGGCCTTCAGCTCGAGCAGGCGCTTCAACCGGTTGTTACGGTTGATCACGCGGCGATACAGGTCGTTCAGGTCCGACGTCGCGAAACGGCCGCCATCGAGCGGCACGAGCGGACGCAGTTCCGGCGGCAGCACCGGCAGCACTTCGAGGATCATCCACTCAGGCTTGATGCCCGAGCGCTGGAATGCCTCGAGAACCTTCAGGCGCTTCGCGTACTTCTTGATCTTCGCTTCCGAGCCGGTGTTCTTCAGTTCGGTGCGCAGCGTCTCGACCTGCTCGTCGATGTTGATCGCGCGCAGCAATTCGCGCACGCCTTCCGCGCCCATCTCGGCACGGAATTCGTCGCCGTATTCCTCGACCTTGTTGTAGTAATCCTCTTCGGTCATGATCTGCCGCGCCTTCAGCGGCGTCATGCCCGGTTCGATCACCACATAGGCTTCGAAGTACAGCACGCGCTCGATGTCGCGCAGCGTCATGTCGAGCACCATGCCCAGACGCGACGGCAGCGACTTCAGGAACCAGATGTGCGCGACCGGCGAGGCCAATTCGATGTGGCCCATGCGCTCACGGCGCACCTTCGCCAGCGTCACTTCCACGCCGCACTTCTCGCAGATCACGCCGCGGTGCTTCAGGCGCTTGTACTTGCCGCACAGGCACTCGTAGTCCTTGATCGGCCCGAAGATCTTCGCGCAGAACAGACCATCGCGTTCCGGCTTGAACGTGCGGTAGTTGATGGTCTCCGGCTTCTTCACTTCGCCGAACGACCACGAACGGATCTTGTCGGGCGAGGCCAGACCGATCTTGATCGCGTCGAAAACTTCTTCCTGTTGGACTTGCTTGAATAGATCGAGCAGAGCTTTCATTGCTTTCTCTCCGTAGTCCGATTAATTGCGGTCGAGATCGATATCGATACCGAGTGAGCGGATTTCCTTCACCAACACGTTGAAGGATTCCGGCATGCCTGCATCGATCACGTGATCGCCCTTGACCAGGTTCTCGTACACCTTGGTCCGGCCGGTCACGTCGTCCGACTTCACCGTCAGCATTTCCTGCAGCACGTAGGACGCGCCATACGCTTCGAGTGCCCACACTTCCATTTCACCGAAACGCTGACCACCGAACTGCGCCTTACCGCCCAACGGCTGCTGCGTGACGAGCGAGTACGGGCCCGTCGAACGCGCGTGCATCTTGTCGTCGACAAGGTGGTGCAGCTTCAGGTAATGCATGTAGCCGAGCGTCACGCGGCGCTCGAACTGCTCGCCCGTGCGGCCGTCGTACAGGCGAACCTGGTTCTTCGACGGATTCATGTCGAGCTGTTGGGCGATCTCGTCCGGGAACGCGAGGTCGAGCATCTTCGACATTTCTTCCTCGGTCGCGCCGTCGAACACCGGCGTCGCGAACGGCACGCCTTCGCGCAGATTCTTCGCGAGTTCGAGGATCTCGTCGTCGGTAAAGCTCTCCAGATCTTCCGCGCGGCCCGACTCGTTGTAGATCTTCGTCAGGAATGCACGCAGTTCCTCGATCTTCGTCTGACGCTGCAGCATTTCGCCGATACGCCAGCCGAGACCCTTCGCGGCCCAGCCGAGGTGCACTTCCAGAACCTGACCCACGTTCATCCGCGACGGCACGCCGAGCGGGTTCAGCACGACGTCGGCCGGACGGCCGTCGGCCATGTACGGCATGTCTTCGATCGGGACGATCTTCGACACGACGCCCTTGTTACCGTGACGGCCGGCCATCTTGTCACCGGGCTGCAGACGGCGCTTCACCGCAAGGTACACCTTGACCATCTTCAGCACGCCCGGCGGCAATTCATCGCCTTGCGTGAGCTTCTTGCGCTTCTCTTCGAACGCGAGGTCGAACTGGTGACGCTTCTCTTCGATCGAGTTCTTGATCGCTTCGAGCTGCGCCGCTGCTTCGTCGTCCGCGAGGCGGATGTCGAACCAGTGGTAGTGGTCGAGATCTTCCAGGTAGGCCTGGTCGATCTTCGTACCCTTCGCGAGCTTCTTCGGACCGCCGTTCGCGACCTTGCCCACCAGCATGCGCGCGAGACGCTGGAACGCGTCGCCTTCCACGATGCGCAGCTGGTCGTTCAGGTCGAGACGATAGCGCTTCAGTTCGTCGTCGATGATCTGTTGCGCACGCTTGTCGCGCTGGATGCCTTCACGCGTGAACACCTGCACGTCGATCACGGTGCCGCTCATGCCCGACGGCACGCGCAGCGACGTGTCCTTCACGTCCGACGCCTTCTCGCCGAAGATCGCGCGCAGCAGCTTCTCTTCCGGCGTCAGCTGGGTCTCGCCCTTAGGCGTGACCTTGCCGACCAGCACGTCGCCCGCTTCGACTTCCGCACCGATGTACACGATGCCCGATTCGTCGAGACGGCCGAGCTGCACTTCTGCCAGGTTCGAGATGTCCCGCGTGATTTCTTCCGGCCCGAGCTTCGTGTCGCGAGCAACGACGTTCAGCTCTTCGATGTGGATCGACGTATAGCGATCGTCGGCCACGACCTTCTCCGAGATCAGAATCGAATCCTCGAAGTTGTAGCCGTTCCATGGCATGAACGCGATCAGCATGTTCTGGCCGAGCGCGAGTTCGCCCAGATCCGTCGATGCGCCGTCAGCCAGCACGTCGCCGCGCGCGACCTTGTCGCCCATCTTCACGATCGGACGCTGGTTGATGTTCGTGTTCTGGTTCGAGCGCGTGTACTTGATCAGGTTGTAGATGTCGACGCCGACTTCACCCGCCACCGCTTCGTCATCGTTCACGCGAATCACGATACGGCCCGCGTCGACGTAGTCCACCACGCCGCCACGCAGAGCCTGCACCGTCGTGCCCGAGTCGACCGCCACCGTGCGCTCGATGCCCGTGCCGACGACCGGCTTCTCCGGACGCAAGCACGGCACCGCCTGACGCTGCATGTTCGAGCCCATCAACGCGCGGTTCGCGTCGTCGTGCTCGAGGAACGGAATCAGCGATGCCGCGACCGACACGATCTGCGACGGCGCGACGTCCATGTACTGGATGCGATCCGGCGTGACCATCATCGTTTCGCCAGCTTCACGCGACGACACCAGTTCGTCAACGAGCGCGCCGTTGTCGTCGATCGCCGCGTTCGCCTGCGCGATCATGTAGCGGCCTTCCTCGATTGCCGACAAATAGTCGATCTGGTCGGTCACCTTGCCGTCCGCGACCTTGCGGTACGGCGTCTCAAGAAAACCGTACTCGTTCAGGTGCGCATACAGCGCGAGCGAGTTGATCAGACCAATGTTCGGACCTTCCGGCGTTTCGATCGGGCACACGCGGCCGTAGTGGGTCGGATGCACGTCACGCACTTCGAAGCCTGCACGCTCGCGCGTCAAACCGCCCGGGCCCAGTGCGGAAACACGGCGCTTGTGCGTGATTTCCGACAGCGGGTTGGTCTGGTCCATGAACTGCGACAGCTGCGACGAGCCGAAGAACTCGCGAATCGCCGACGAAATCGGCTTCGAGTTGATCAGGTCATGCGGCATCAGGTTTTCGCTTTCGGCTTGGCCGAGGCGCTCCTTGACCGCGCGCTCGACGCGCACGAGGCCCGCGCGGAACTGGTTTTCCGCGAGTTCGCCGACGCAGCGCACGCGACGGTTGCCGAGGTGGTCGATATCGTCCACTTCGCCCTTACCATTGCGCAGCTCGACGAGAATCTTGATCGTCGCGAGGATATCGTCATCCTGCAGCGTCATCGGGCCCGTGATTTCGTCACGGCCGACGCGGCGGTTGAACTTCATACGGCCGACCTTCGACAGGTCGTAAGCATCCTCACTGTAGAACAGACGATTGAAGAGCGCTTCGACCGCTTCTTCGGTCGGCGGTTCGCCCGGACGCATCATCCGATAGATCGCGATGCGCGCAGCCGTCTTATCTGCGGTTTCGTCGACACGCAGCGTCGACGAGATGTACGGACCTTGATCCAGATCGTTCGTGTAGAGCGTCTGGATTTCCTTGATCTTCGCTTCGCGCAGCTTCTCGAGCACGCTTTCGGTGATCTCGTCGTTCGCGTTCGCGATCACTTCGCCGGTATCGCCATCGACAACGTTCTTCGCCAGCACGCGGCCGAGCAGATAGTCTTCCGGCACCGAGATGAACTTCGTCTTCGCGGCTTCGAGATCGCGGATATGCTTCGCATTGATCCGCTTGTCCTTCTGGACGATCACCTTGCCTTCGCGATCGGTGATGTCGAAGCGCGCGACCTCGCCGCGCAGGCGCTCGGGCACGAACTCCATCTGCGCGCCTTCGTCCATCAGCGTGAAATTGTCGAACACGAAGAAGTTCGCGAGGATCTGCTCAGGCGTGAGGCCGATAGCCTTCAGCAAGATCGTGACCGGCATCTTGCGGCGGCGGTCGACGCGGAAATACAGCACGTCCTTCGGATCGAATTCGAAGTCGAGCCACGAGCCGCGGTATGGAATGATCCGCGCGGAGAACAACAGCTTGCCCGAGCTGTGCGTTTTGCCCTTATCGTGCTCGAAGAACACGCCGGGCGAACGGTGCAGCTGCGACACGATCACCCGCTCGGTGCCGTTGATCACGAACGAACCGGTAGGCGTCATGAGCGGAATTTCGCCCATGTACACTTCCTGTTCCTTCACTTCCTTGACGACGGGTTTGTTCGGCGACTCTTTGTCGAGCAGCACGAGGCGCACTTTCGCGCGCAGCGCCGAGCAGTACGTGAGACCACGCTGCTGACACTCTTTGATGTTGAACGCAGGCGACGACAGCGCATAGCTCACGAACTCCAGGCGAGCAAAGCCATTGTGCGAGACGATCGGGAATACCGACGTAAAGGCGGCCTGCAAGCCTTCGGATTTACGTTGCGCAGGCGGCACATCGGCTTGCAGAAATGTGCTGAATGATTCAAGCTGGGTGGCCAGCAGGAAAGGTACTTGGTGAACGATGGAACGCTTCGCGAAACTCTTGCGAATGCGCTTCTTCTCGGTGAAGGAATATTGCATACGATCTCCGAATCACGACGGGCGATGTCGAGGCGGGATACCTTGACGCGTCAAACCCGAGTGTTCACCGACTGAGACCCGATGGCCGTCCGACGGCACGAGCCGAGAAGCTTGGTGGTTGGCCGCTACCAACCGCTGGCTGACGGCAACGGAACCTGCATGACCTGTTGCCCGACCAAACTTGCCTTCTGCAGTCGCTTCAGAAGACAAAGAAAATCGCCGATCGCATGGGATAGACGGTTTTCTTTGGCTTCTGGGGGCGTCTGCCCGACCTCCGCAAAGAGTGTCAAAACACTGCCCCCACAAAGCACAAAAAGGCCGGCGGTGAAAAACCGCCAGCCTTCGCACAGCGCGCGTGAACTTACTTGAGTTCGACCTTCGCGCCCGCGTCTTCCAGCTTCTTCTTGGCTTCTTCTGCAGCAGCCTTGTCGACGCCTTCCTTGACGGGCTTCGGTGCGCCGTCGACGAGGTCCTTCGCTTCCTTCAGGCCCAGGCCCGTGATTTCGCGAACGGCCTTAATGACTGCAACCTTGTTGCCGCCTGCTTCAGCCAGAACGACCGTGAAGTCGGTCTTCTCTTCAGCAGCAGCAGCAGCGCCGCCACCCGCCGGACCTGCGACTGCCACTGCAGCAGCCGACACGCCGAACTTCTCTTCGAACGCCTTGACCAGTTCGTTCAGTTCCAGGACCGTCATGCCTTCAACGGCGGCCAGGATGTCTTCTTTTGCGATTGCCATTTGGAATACTCCTAAATTGAATTCGGATACAGCCAGCGATCTGTTGTGCTCAGATGCGTTCGCTTATGCGGCTTCGGCCTGCTTCTTCTCCGCCAGCGCGGCCAGAGCGCGCGCAAAGCCGGAAACAGGTGCCTGCATGACGAACAGCAGCTTCGAGAGCAGTTCTTCGCGGCTCGGGATGCTAGCGAGCGCTTGCACGCCTGCTTTGTCCATCACCTTGCCATCGAACGAACCAGCCTTGATGACCAACTTATCATTGCTCTTGCTGAAGTCGTTGACGACCTTCGCAGCAGCAATCGCATCTTCCGAGATGCCGTAGATCAACGGACCAGTCATCTGCTCTGCCAGCGGAGCAAACGGCGTACCTTCAACGGCGCGACGCGCCAGCGTGTTCTTCAGCACGCGCAGGTAAACCTGTTGCTCGCGCGCTTTCGCGCGCAGCGTGGTCAGATCGCCAACCGTAATCCCACGATACTCAGCGAGCACAACGGTCTGGGCCTTCGCGACTTGCGCGGCAACCTCAGCGACGACGGCTTGCTTGTCTTCTCTATTAAGCGGCACGGTTAGCCTCCAGAAACGATACGCTCCGCATCGCGCGTCGCGTACCTCGTTCAACAACGGCGTCCGACTCGTTAGGAGTATTTCCGCCGAACATCGCCGATCGCTCGTCGATCTCCAGCTTCACCACTGCAAAACTTTTTCGGGTTCGCCATCTGCGTTGGCTTTGCATTAAGGGATCGCCCGACTACTGCTTTCCCGCCAACGGTCTTTGATAACCGGTTGCTCAGCCACACTGCGCCAAGCAACCGCCCAAAGCCCTTTTGAGCCGCTTCTGTCGAAGCAGCCCGAATACTTCGCTTACTGCGCTGCCAGCGTAGCCTGGTCGACTCGCACGCCGACGCCCATCGTGCTCGACAGCGCGATCTTGCGCAGATAAACACCCTTGCTCGTCGCCGGCTTCGCCTTTTGCAGCGCTTCGATCAACGCCGACAGGTTGGTGCGCAGCGCGGTCGGCTCAAAAGACGCACGGCCGATCGTCGCGTGAATAATGCCCGCCTTGTCGACACGGAACTGCACCTGCCCCGCCTTCGCGTTCTTCACTGCAGTCGCGACATCCGGCGTGACCGTACCGACCTTCGGGTTCGGCATCAAGCCGCGCGGGCCGAGAATCTGGCCCAGCGTACCCACGATACGCATCGTGTCCGGAGAGGCGATCACGATGTCGAAATCCATTTGACCGGCCTTGATCTGCTCAGCCAGATCTTCCATGCCGACCACTTCGGCACCGGCAGCGCGCGCTTGCTCGGCCTTTTCGCCTTGAGCAAACACGGCGACGCGGACCGACTTGCCGGTACCTGCCGGCAGCACGACGGAGCCGCGGACGACCTGGTCCGACTTCTTCGCATCGATACCGAGCTGAACCGCGACATCGATCGATTCATCGAACTTCGCGCTCGCGCATTCCTTCACGAGTGCGAGTGCATCGTCGATCGGGTACAGCTTCTGGCGATCGACCTTAGCGGCAAATGCCTGACGGCGCTTCGAAATCTTGGCCATTTACACGCCCTCCACAGTGATGCCCATCGAGCGTGCGCTACCTGCGATGGTGCGAACAGCCGCATCGAGATCAGCCGCCGTAAGATCCGGCATCTTGGTCTTTGCGATCTCTTCCGCTTGAGCGCGGGTAATCTTGCCGACCTTGTCGGTATGGGGCTTGCTCGAACCCTTGTCGATCTTCGCCGCCTTCTTGATCAGCACGGTGGCCGGCGGCGTCTTCATCACGAACGTGAAGCTCTTGTCCGCATAAGCCGTGATGACGACCGGAACAGGCAGGCCCGGTTCCATGCCTTGAGTCTGCGCGTTGAACGCCTTGCAGAACTCCATGATGTTCAGGCCACGCTGACCCAGAGCCGGACCGACGGGCGGCGACGGATTGGCTTTACCTGCAGGGATCTGCAGCTTGATAAAGCCGATGATCTTCTTTGCCATTTGGAAACCTCGTTGGAACGCGTCGAAGCGTTCGGTGAGTAATAACGCGGGTTCGTCTTGCGACTACTGGCGCTCCTCAACGGCCATTACGCGGGCCGTAAGCGCGACGACGGGCAGCCTTCTAAGCTGCCCATCTGAACCTGCTCAAACCTTCTCGACTTGGCCAAACTCCAGTTCGACCGGCGTTGCGCGCCCAAAAATAGTGACCGACACGCGCACTCTCGATTTCTCGTAATTCACTTCTTCGACCGTGCCGTTGAAATCCGTGAATGGGCCTTCCTTCACGCGCACCATCTCACCGACCTCGAACAGGGTTTTCGGACGCGGTTTCTCCACGCCTTCCTGCATCTGGGACATGATCTTTTCGACTTCCCGCGGGGAAATCGGACTCGGGCGATTACGCGCCCCGCCGACGAAACCGGTGACCTTCGCAGTATTTTTGACGAGGTGCCAGGTTTCGTCCGTCATCTCCATTTCCACCAGCACATAACCGGGAAAGAAACGACGTTCGGTCACCGCTTTGTGACCGCCTTTGACTTCAACCACTTCTTCGGTCGGAACCAGAATCTGGCCGAACTTATCCTGCATGCCGGCACGCTCGATGCGCTCCTGAAGCGCGCGTTGCACGCTCTTCTCCATACCGGAGTAGGCGTGCACGACGTACCAACGCTTTCCACTCGGGGATGCCGGAGTATCGCTCATATCATTTCCAACCCAGAATCACCGAGAAAATCACCCACTCGATGGACTTATCACTAATCCAAAGAAAGAGCGCCATGACCAGCACAAAGCCAAACACGACAAGTGTGGTCTGCGTGGCTTCCTTGCGCGTGGGCCAAACGACCTTGCGCACCTCGCGATACGAATCCTTGGCAAAGGCGATGAAACTCTTGCCCGGCAGCGATGCCAGCGCAACGCCAACACCCGCAATCACCCCTATCGCCAACGCAGCGCCGCGGATATACCACTCCTTGCCGCCCAGCAAAAAAAAGCCTGCGAATCCGCCCAAGACCAACAATACGCCCAGGGCCAGCATCAGCTTATCGCCGGAGGTATTAACAGTTTCGACGGAAGGATTCGCCATAACACCCTAAAACAACAAACGCCACGCTGAACGTGGCTTATGTGGCAGGGGCAGAGGGAATCGAACCCCCAACCTTCGGTTTTGGAGACCGACGCTCTGCCAGTTGAGCTATACCCCTAGACCATGTTGGAGCCGGCTTTCGCCGGCCCCTAAACTGTCGATCAACGAATAACTGGCTTACTCGATGATCTTGGCGACGACGCCTGCGCCGACGGTACGGCCGCCTTCACGGATAGCGAAGCGCAGACCTTCT
>NZ_LOWB01000044.1 GCF_001522865.1 Burkholderia sp. TSV86
ACTATCGGCAGTTTGAGGACGTCGCCAAGGCGGCCTGACTCAAACAAATCGGTCTCCGATGAACCCGGGGCGATTCACGACCTCGACAAGGACATGGATTGGATGAGTCCATACAAGGCCGAGGTCAACTACAACATGGACAACACCCCGCCGACACCCGTGATGCGCTCTGCGACGCCGCTGGAGCCGCACCCATATCTGCCGGGTTGGCTGCAAAAATATTGGCCGGGGGGAATCGAGGAATATCCGCGTGGAACGATGCGCCGACCGGATGTGGTGATCGTAAATGATCCGAGCCGGCCGCCGACACAAGACAACATTAAGAACGTCGTCGAAATCAAATTCCCGCCGCAGAAGCGAGACCCTGAGCAGGAAGAAGATTTTCGCTTGATCGCTGGCTCGCGCGAGAAGCTCGAAGTGATGGGCCCGCAGGACTGTGACTGTTCCCAGCACGACGCCGACGAGAGCCCTGTGAAGGTGGCCGCGGAGAAGCTCTCAGAACTGGGCCGCGCTCTGCGCAATTTGATCGGCAAGCGGCCGCCGAAGATCCCCGGCTTCGGTGGGCTACCGCCTCCGCCACCGGTCTTTGTTCCATAATGCACGTTGCCAGCGCGCCCCGTCTGGGACGCAGGTGCAGGCACCAGCACGCGGGACAGGCCCAAATCTCCCTCTAGCCAGCAGGCCAAATGCCCCGAATTGAGCAGACCCTATGGACAAAAATTTCATCAATTGGGCCAAGGCGAATCAGGACCAGGCTCTCATCGCTAACGGCTTGCTCGAGCCTCGCTATGCGACCGGCGGTATCGGCGCCGCTTTCGTCGTGCGCGCGGCGCTCTACTTTGAGCGCGCCTTCGACTTGGACATACGCGCCGTAATCGCCGATTGTCTCGATGACTATCTCCAGTCCGCGCCCGACAAGCTGACGTTTGTCTGGCACAACGGCAAGGCTGCGCAGGCTTTCAAGAAAGCAAAATCACTGCGCGAGCTCGCCGCTTCGCTGTCACCGGAAGATCGCTTCGACTTCGACTACGTCGGTGGCAAAGAAGCCACCGACGCGAGCCTCTATCAGTTTTCCGTCGTCGGATTGCGGCAGAGGCAAGAGAAATCAGGCAACCGAGGATTCAATACACTATCGTTTTCCTGGCCCCTGGTCGATGTGCAAGAAAATCCCGACACGTTCGTGAAGCTGTTCTTTGACGCCGCGAAGCGGCTCAGCGCAGTCCACGGGCACGCTGGCTTCGCGGTGAATCTGTCGCCGACGGCAATCAACGAGAACGAGCCGACAGAGTATTGGATTTCGCGGATGATGCCCGGCCTCGATGTGGGTGCGCCAAGTGATCTGGCAACGCGCCAACTGAAAGGGAAAATCAAAACCATCGATTGGCTGACGGCTATCGACAAGTCGATGCTCGACGCCGTCGGTGGGCTCGCCGCCCTGCGCTCGGAGCTGCCTCCGGATTGGTTTGCGATCGGCAATTACGGCACCGGAATAGTCATTCGAGCTGGCGAACTACCGGACTCGGGCGCGTCAGACGATGAGGGAAAACCGCCCGTTGCGCCACCCACCTACATCATCCTCGACCACGCTTTGCGCGCGATCCGCGCGGGTTCGCTCGACGCGCTGCAACACGGCACGGTGAACGGAGGGGCGCCGACCTACAACACGGCCGTGTCGACGGCTGAGTGGCTCCGTCGTTTTGAAGTGAGCGACGACGAACTGCTGAGAGCGAAGGCCGCAGTACTTAACCTGTATTAGCCGGGACTTGATCTGACAGGTAGTCGGGCCGACAAAGTACGAGTCGTCAATGGGGGATGAGTTTCTCCTTGGCGAGATCGAGCGAATCGAGGAAAGTGCGCATCGGCGTCTTGCCGTAACACCAGCGCCCCTGATGCTCTCGTTCATTGTTGTACTGGTCGAGCCACGCATCAAGGTCCGTCTGCAAGGTGGCGATCGAGTCGTAGATCTTCTTG
>NZ_LOWB01000045.1 GCF_001522865.1 Burkholderia sp. TSV86
CTGGTTCACGCGGTTCTGCACGAGCTGCGTCGCCTTGTCCGGATCGGTGCCGAGCTTGAACGTGACGGTAATCGTCAGATTGCCGCTGCTGTTCGCCTGCGACTGCATATACAGCATGCCCTCGACGCCGTTGATCTGTTCTTCCAGCGGCGATGCGACCGTCTCGGCGATCACCTTCGGGTTCGCGCCCGGATACTGCACCTTGACGAGCACCGACGGCGGCACGACGTCCGGATACTCGGAGATCGGCAATAGGAATATCGCGATCAGCCCGGCGAGCAGAATGACGACCGACAGCACGCCTGCGAAGATCGGCCGGTCGATGAAAATTTTGGATGGGTTCATCGAGTCGTTTACTTGGACTGGATTGTGCATAGCTGCGCGATCACGAGTTCGCGCGCTTCGCCGTTTCTTTTTCGTCAACCGCCGCCGCATCGTCGCCGCCCGTCATCGGCACGAGATGCGCCTTCACCCGCTCGCCGGGCCGCACACGCTGCGTGCC
>NZ_LOWB01000046.1 GCF_001522865.1 Burkholderia sp. TSV86
CGTGGCTGCCAGGACATCCTGATCGCCGTGGTCGATGGCTTGAAGGGGCTGACCGAGGCCATCAGCGCGGCCTATCCGCGGACCACCGTTCAGACCTGCATCGTGCATCTGATCCGCAACAGCCTCGAATACGCCAGCTACAAGGACCGTAAGGTGCTCGCCGCCGCGCTGCGCCCGATCTACGCGGCGGCCAGCGAAGAGGCGGCACGGCAGGCGCTGCAAGACTTCGCCGACGGGCCTTGGGGCGCGAAGTACCCGACGATCGAGCAGTCGTGGCAACGCGCGTGGGAGCACGTCGTGCCGTTCTACGTGTTTGCGCCGGAGATTCGACGGGTCGTTTATACGACAAACGCCATCGAGAGTCTGAACATGCAACTGCGCAAGATCATCAAGACCCGTGGTCACTTCCCGAACGACGAGGCGGCGATCAAGCTGCTCTGGCTGGCGTTGCGCAACGTACTGGCCAAGACCGTGCGGTCCGCGTTCGACTGGAAATCAGCAATGAACCAGTTTGCTATCCTGTTCGGCGAGCGATTTATGCAGGCGCGTGGATAACGTGCTGTTCAACCGCCTCGCCCACAAAAATGCGGACAGGTTCCGCCCGCACGATTGCGCAGAATGTATCCGAACACGTACCGTTGCCTCATCCCCGGATGCTCACCAGCTTGACGATGCACCGACGGGACGCAGTCGCAAACCGTGCACTACGCCATGTCTCATGCCCCCGAGCATTGCGCAGTGCACCGCATCACGCAAGCCAGCGCCGCGCATACCGCGCTTCACACCGTCAATATGTTCGGCTACCTTCGCCTTTGATGTCCGCGCTGAGCGCCGGATCGACGCAACGTCAAGCACAACCGCGAACGCCCCGCCATGCGCGACATGCGGCGTGCCTTATCTTTGCTATCGGTCGCGTGAACCGGTCGGAACCTTTTTAAAATGGCGGCACGGCGCTCGCATCGATCCGCCGACGGGTATGTAGCCACTGACGTGGAGCCTCGATCCGCCGCAAGCCTCATAGGATCGAGCCGCCGCCGATCCTCGCAAACAAACCAGGACCTTGCGAATGGGAAAGCTCACGACCCACGTACTCGACACCGCGCACGGCCGCCCCGGCGCCGCGATCAAGATCGAACTCCACGCACTCGGCGCCGACGGCGCCCGCCGCCTCGTCACGACGGCGCTCACCAATAGCGACGGCCGTTGCGACGCGCCGCTCGTCGAAGGCGACGCGCTCATGGCCGGCACCTACGAACTCGTATTCCATGCGGGCGACTACTTCGCCGCGCTCGGCGTCGCGCTCGCCGAGCCGCGTTTCGTCGACGTTGTCGTGCTGCGCTTCGGCGTTGCCGATCCGGGTGCGCACTACCACGTGCCGCTGCTGGTATCGCCGTGGTCGTACAGCACCTATCGCGGCAGCTGAGCGGCAATCAAGCGTGCCCGGCATCCGCTCTATGGCAGCGCGAATACAACGGCCGGATACAACGATCGAGTCTGGAGGAGTTTCATGGAAGGTTTCGTCACCGATTGGCTGAATCTCGCGATCCGCTGGTTGCACGTCGTCGCCGCGATCGCTTGGATTGGCGAATCGTTCTATTTCGTCGCGCTCGACAACAGCCTGAAGCCGCCCAAGGACGCGCGCCTGCAAGCGCGCGGCGTGTTCGGCGAGCTATGGCACGTGCACGGCGGCGGATTCTACAACATGCAAAAGTATCTCGTCGCGCCGCCCGAAATGCCGGAAGACCTGCACTGGTCGAAGTGGCCGTCGTATACGACCTGGATGTCCGGTTTTGCGCTCTTTCTTGTGCTGTACCTGCTCGCGCCGAATACGTATCTGATCGACAAGAACGTGCTCGACATGGGGCCAGTCGTCGCCGTATCGTCGGCGCTCGGCTTTCTGCTCGCGGGCTGGATCGTCTACGATGGCGCGTGCCGCCTGCTCGGCAGCCGCGACGTGCTGCTCGGCGTGTTCGTCGGCCTGTATGTGATCGCCGCCGCCTATCTCGCGTGCCACGTGTTCTCGGGCCGCGCCGCGTATCTGATCGTCGGCGCGATGCTCGCGACGATCATGACGGCGAACGTGTTCTTCGTGATCATTCCCGGCCAGCGCAAGATGGTCGACAAGTTGCTGAAGGGCGAGACGCCGGACCCGATTTACGGCAAGCGCGGCAAGCAGCGCTCGGTACACAACACGTATTTCACGCTGCCTGTCGTGTTCGCGATGCTGTCGAATCATTATGCGATGACTTATACGAACCGGTACAACTGGATCGTGCTTGTCATCATCATGCTCGCGGGCGCGCTGATCCGGCAATTCTTCGTGATGCGCCATCGCGGCCGGCAACTCTGGTATTTGCCGCTCGGTGGCGTCGCGCTAATGGTGGTCGCGCTTGTCACGACGCTGCCCAGGCCGATCGCGCCCGCCGCGCAGGCCGCCGATGCGCCGAAGCTCACGGTGAAGGATATTGCGCCGATCCTGCAGCAGCGCTGCATCGCGTGCCACTCGGCCAAGCCGACGCTGATGGGCAGTGCGCCCGCTGGCGTGATGTTCGACACGCCAGACGAAATCGCGCGCAACGCGCCGCGGATTTATCAGCAAGCGGTGCAATTGAAGGCGATGCCGATCGGTAACGTCACGCGCATGACGGACGGCGAGCGCACGCAGATCGCCGCATGGTTCGAGAGCGGCGCGGCGAAGTAGGCAGCGGCACCGGCGCGCGGCGAACGGCTGCCGCGCGGCAACCCGATGATAGGCAGGCTTGCGCGGGCCTGTCGCCGGCTTGCCGTGAGCCCGCCGTGCACCGCATGCCCATGCAAGCCGCGCGCATTGCCGCAACGGCGGAGACGATCCGCGCGCGAAAGGCGCCGATGCAATGCCACTCGAGCACGCCGCTGTCGAATAGCGGCACTTGCTGCGGGCAGCCACTCGGCTCGATTCTCCCGATCAACCGCCAGCGCTGCTGCAGCGTCGCGATCGCCGCGATCCCAAACCGGAATCCGTGCAGCCGCGTCACGCGCGATAGCGCATCGACATCGAAACGGCCATCGGCTCGCGTATCACGCGAGACAGCCGCGGGAATCCGATTCTCGCGGTAACGTCGGGCAAGCGCCCCGTGAAGCGGCGCCCATCATGCCCCGCCTTTCGCCGCCGCGCCACATCGGCAGGCCTGCAAAACACCCGCAAGGCACTCTCGCCACGTATGAATCGCGCGGGTATGCGCAGGCCAATGCTTTCGCTGTTATCGCATGTGGGCTCAGGCCGTCGGCGCGTGCAGCGCCTCGCCGGTAAGCCACAGCGGTTCGGGCAAGTCGCGTTCGTCCAGGTTCACCCCGTCGCCGCCGCGATCGACGACGATGAAATCGCTGAGCCCGCCAAGCGCGATCAGCGGATGATGCCAGACGCCTTTCGCATAATTGACGCCTTGCCAGCCGCGCGTGACGAATGCGCGGATCTTCGCCGGTTCGAGATCGCCCGCGGGCGCGACGACCACGAGATAGGGTTTGTCACTCAGCGGCAGGAAAGCCTGGCTGCCAAGCGGATGCCGCTCAAGCATCGTCACCGCGAACGGCAATGCGCGCGGTTGCCCGCGAAACAGATTCACGAGCGGCCGTCCGCCGCCATCGCCGACATCGACGCGCGCGAGATCGTGAAAACGGATCGTCGTGCCGGCGTTGATCGGAAAATGCTTCGCGCCGTCCGTTTCGATCACGTCGCCGAACGGCGCGAACGCGGCGCGGGTCAACGGCTCAATCGTCAACGTCTTCATTGATCGAGCGCGCCCCAGATGCGCAGGCGCGATACGCCGCCGTCAGGAATGATGTTCAAGCGCACGTGCGTGATCGGCCCGAGCGCGGCAAGCTGCGTGTCGAAGATGTGCCCATGGTCCATCTGCAGCTTCTGCTCGCCGAGCAGCACCGGCCAGAACATCGATTGCGTGACGAGCGAGCTGTCGGTGCCGCCCGTCACGTAGGCCGCCTGAATCGAGCATCGGTCCGGATAATTGCCCTTGAAATGCGCGGTATCGACTTCGATCTTGCGAATCACGCCCGGCCGCGCGAGCGCGACGATCGCCCAGTCGTTGCCCGGCTCGCGGCGGCGACGCGTTTCCCAGCCATCGCCCATGTTCACGCCGCGCCCCGGCAGCAGCATGTTCGACGCCGCGCCGAAATGCTGATTATTCGCGGCGACGATACAGCCGCCGTTCTCCATCGCCGCGAGATCGAACAGATCGGCCTTGCCAGCGCCTGTCCAGTCGAGCTGCGGCCGGCCATATACGCGCAGCCGTGCAATACCGCCATCCGGATAGATGTTCACGCGCAGATGCGTATAGGCGCGCGCATCGCACACTTCGACGTAGTGATGGCTATTGCCTTGCAACGTCGTAGACGGCACGATCTCGGCCCATTGAGTCGATTCGTTCGGCGCGCCGTCTGCGACGTAGGCCGCGTCGATCGACGCGGCCGGCGGAAAATTGCCGGTGAAATGACTCGTATCGATGTCGAAACCGTGGATGACGCCGCCGCGCGCGAGCTTCACGATGCACCAGTCGTAGCCCGTCGTGCGCTTTCGGCGCGTCTCCCAGCCGTCCATCCATTTGCCGTGATCGTCATACTTGCCCGGAATGAAGACAGCCGGCTGCGGATTCAGCATGCGCTCTTTCGGCGCGAAGAATTCGTCGCTCGCCTCGAGCGTCTGCGCGCCGAGCCGGGAATCGGCGAGATTCACGTAGCGCCGCGTAAACTCGGGGGCATTCGGGTCGGAAAGCGCAACAGCCATCGTATGTCCTTGTCGTGATGAGATGAAACGAAAATGAAAAGCCGGCGCATGCAGCCTATAACGACAACGCGATGCGCGGGCAGGCGCGCGCGGCACCATCGAGCGGGACTCGATCAGCCCGAGCCCGCATCGCTCGAGCCGCCGCATTCAGCCATCGATCAGATCGTCGAGCCTGAAGCGTGCGATCCGGTAAATCTGCGCGAGGCTCTCGCGCAACTCTTGATCGCGCGAATGTGCGACGCGCGACGAGAAATTCTCGATGACGCCGCGCCGATCGTAGCCGCGCACCGCGAGAATGAACGGAAAGCCGAACTTCTCGTGATATTCGCGGTTCAGACGTTGCAGCGTGTCGAACTCTTGTTGCGTGCAGCGATCGAGCCCCGCGCCGCTCTGCTCGCGCGTCGATTCGGCCGTCAACTCGCCGCTCACCGCAGCCTTGCCGGCCAGTTCCGGATGCGCGCGAATCAGCGCCAGCTGCCGGGCCTCGCCCGCCGCGTCGACGGCCTGCGTCATCGCCCGATGCAGCGCATCGGCGCTGTCGAACGGCCGCGTGTGCGCTACGGCAACCGCGACCCACGGCGAATGTTCGAAGATGCCGGACAGCGCGGCGACGAATGCGTCGTGCGGCATCGCATTCAATTGCCCGAGCGTGTAATGCATGGCCGTCATCGGGCAACGCTCCCGGGCTGTGCCGGTTGATATGGATGATGCTCGCGCCAGTGCCGCGCGATATCGATGCGGCGCGTCACCCAAACGCGATCGTGCCGCTCGATGTGATCGAGAAACCGCTGCAGCGCGCGAAAGCGCCCGGGGCGGCCGAGCAGCCGACAATGCATGCCGATCGACATCATCTTCGGCGCGTCGTCGCCTTCGTCGTACAGCACGTCGAACGCATCGCGCAAATAGTGGAAAAAATGATCGGCGGTGTTGAATCCTTGCGGCGTCGCAAACCGCATGTCGTTCGCGTCGAGCGTATACGGCACGATGAGTTGCGGCACGGTCTGGCCGCTCGACACCTCGACGTCCAGCCAGAACGGCAGATCGTCGCCGTAGTAATCGGAGTCGTACAGAAAGCCGCCGTGCTCGGCAACGAGACGGCGCGTATTCGGACTGTCGCGCCCCGTATACCAGCCGAGCGGCCGCACGCCCGTGACGCGCTCGATTGCCGCCATCCCGAGCCGCATATGCTCGGCTTCGCGCTCCGGCGTCATATCCTGGTAATGAATCCAACGCCATCCGTGGCACGCGATCTCGTGGCCGAGTTCGACGAACGCGCGCGCGACATCCGGGTGCCGCTCGAGCGCCATGCCTACGCCGAACACGGTGAGCGGCAAGCCGCGCTTATCGAATTCGCGCAGGATGCGCCATACGCCCGCGCGCGAGCCGTATTCGTAGATCGACTCCATGCTCATGTGCCGCGCCGGATACGCAGCCGCGCCGACAATTTCCGACAGAAATTGCTCGGAAGCCGGATCGCCATGCAGCACGCAGTTTTCTCCGCCTTCCTCGTAATTGAGGACGAACTGCACCGCGACGCGCGCGCGGCCCGGCCAGTTCGCCTGCACCGGATATCGGCCGTAGCCGATCAGATCGCGTGGATAGTTGGGATCGAATGCCATGTTTGGACGATGCGAAAAAATGCGCCGCCGATGAATCGGCGCCGGCCGCGCGAATACTCGAAACCGTCGCGGCGCGGGGCCGGCTCGACGGATGGCCCAGTGTAGCGAAAACGCCCGCCAGCGCCCATACGGGCACGCAGATAGTGCGTGTTACGCCCCGTATATGTGCGCACGCGCGGCATGCGCCGCGCAACGCTTAGGCAAGCGTAATCGCGTTGCGCCGGGACGATATCGGCCGGCGTGATCGGCTGGCGTCGGCGGATCGATCGACCAGCCACGCCGGCAAGCATGCCGCATCGGACGCCGCCGCCAGGCTCCACGCCGGCGCGCCGGCCGGCATCGCGCCGAGGGCCGGCCGCGCATCGAAACCGGCACGCCACGCGTGCCGTCGCCCGATATCACGCCGTATCGAGCGGCGCCGCGCCGGAGATCATCCCGGCCCCCCGCCCATTCCGGCATTCGCCGTGCGCGCGTCGCGCTCGTTTCCAGGCACGGCAACAGGACTGAAGCGCGCGAATTCGCCGTCATAGCGTTTCGCGAGCGGGCGCGCATAGTCGCCGCGCTTTGCGGTCGCGAGCTTGAGCGAAACCAGCGCTTCCGCCCATTTGACCGCCGCCGTCACGCCCTCGACGACCGGCGCGCCGATCGCGTGCTCAATTTCGTGCGCGAACTCTGCCATCCCCGCGCAGCCGAGCACGATCGCCTCCGCGCCATCCTCGTCGAGCGCGCGCCTGCATTCGTCGACGATCACCCGCCGCGCGGCCGAGCCGGGCTTGTCGAGATCGAGCACCGCCACGTCGGTCGCGCGCACGTTACGGCAAAAGCGCTTCATACCGTAGCGCTCGGCAAGGTGCCACGCGATCGCGCAGGTGCGCGCAAGCGTCGTGACGACCGAAAAGCCCGGCGCAAGCACGCTCGCCGCATGCATTGCCGCCTCTGCAATGCCGATCACCGGCCCGCGCGCGAGTTCGCGCGTCGCATAGAGGCCCGGATCGCCGAAACACGCGATCACGTAGCCGTCGAAGCCGTCACGCTCGCCCGCCTCCACCTCGGCGAGCAACCCCGGCACCGCGAGCGCCTCGTCGTAATGGCCTTCGATCGAAGGCGGCCCCATCGGCGGGCTCACCGCCACGACCGTCGTGCCCGCCGAGGCGACTTCGCGCGCGCAACGGCCCATCGCATCGGTCATCCGCTGGGTCGTGTTTGGATTGATGAGCTTGATTTTCATGAGGATTCCATTACTTCTTTTTGGCAAGCGTCAGATAAAACGCACCGGCCAGCGTCGCGCCGACGAACCATGAGAAATTCGCGAGCCCCGCGAAGACCGGTTCGATCACGCACGCGACGGCAATCGCGGCAGCGGGAATCAGAGCCGCGATCGCGCGCCGGTTCACCCCGTTGCGATACCAGTACGCACCGTGCGCCGACATCTTGTATAGATCGTCGCGCCGCAACGCACCGCGCTTCACCAGATAGAAATCGGCGATCAGCACGCCGTACAGTGGCCCGATAAAACCTCCGAGCACGTCGAGCGTGTAATGGATCACGGCCGGATTGTTGAAGAGATTCCAGGGCGTGATGAACACCGATGCAACGGCCGCGAGCATTCCCCCCGTGCGCCAACTGATCAGGCGCGGCGCAACGTTCGAAAAATCGAATGCGGGCGACACAAAGTTCGCGACGATATTGATGCCGATCGTCGCGATCGTAAATGTCAGCGCGCCAAGTATCACGGCCGTCGGATGATCGATACGGCCGACTGTCTCGACCGGGTCGGTGATCAGTTGTCCGAATACCGGCAGCGTCGCGGCCGTCGTGATCACGGTCACGAGCGAGAACGCGATGAAATTGACGGGCAGCCCCCAGAAGTTGCCGCGCTTCACGCTGGCATAACTCGCGCAGTAGCGGGAGAAATCGCCGAAATTGAGCATTGGCCCGGAAAAATACGACACGACGAGCGAGATCGCGGTCACCATCACCGGCAGCGCATCGACGCCGCGATACTTGACGCCGCCGAGGTTAAGACCGATGTGACGCCAGCCCGCGCGCCATACCATGTAGCCGGCGAGAATGAACATCACGACGTACACCGCAGGGCCGGCGAAATCGATGAATTTCTTGATCGTCTCCATCCCGTTCCAGAACACCACCGCCTGCAGCCCCCACAGCAGCATGAAACCGGCCCAGCCGAGCGCCGACAGGCCGAGCCAACCGTAACGGTGTACATCCGCATATGGCATCCATTGCGGAAAGAATTTGAGCACGACGATCACGAGCGCGCTAGACGCGAGATAGGTTTGGATGCCATACCATGCAACCGCGATCAGCCCGCGAATCACCGCGGGCACGTTCGCTCCGAGCACGCCGAACGTCGCGCGGCATGCGACCGGATACGGCACACCGAGTTGCTGGCTCGGCTTCGCGATCAAATTGCACAGCAAATTGACGATGCCGATCCCGACAATCAGCGCGACGAGCACCTGCCAGCTCGTCAGGCCGAGTGCGAAAAGGCTGCCGGCAAACACATAACCGCCGACGCTGTGCACGTCGGACATCCAGAATGCAAAGATGTTGTAAGCGCCCCAATGCTGATTCGCAAGCGGCGCAAGATCTTCGTTGTACAGACGATTGCTGTAGCCGGCAGGCAATGCGCCATCATCCGCTTTGCCGGCGCTGCTCTCGTCAGATCCGTCATGCGGACCGGGCGACACGCGCTGTTGCGCAACACTGAACTGAACCATGACATCTCCTTGCCTGCCGCGGCCTAGCCGCGCGGCCGTCGTTGAAATCGCGGCCCGGGCGCAATCGCCCGGCACCGGGCTGACGAGCAGTCGTGCGGACGCCCGCCCGGCATTCGGTCAATTCAGTGAGCGCTTCGGTGTGCGAACGGGCGTCAGCCCGCGCCGCCAAACACCTCGCGCAGATCGACCGCGCCTGACGCGGGCCGATCGAGCATCTTCAATTCGACATGCTGCAGATGGCGCGCCATCAATTCGGCCGCGCGCTTCGCATCGCCCGCCTCGAGCGCGGCGAGAATCTGCGCGTGATCGTCGAACGAGCATGGGCTGCGCCCGTGCGATTCGTATAGAGCCGACATCAGCGTCGAACGTGCCACGAGCCCGTTCAGGCAATCGGCAAGCACGGTGTTGCCCGTCAACGCGGCAAGCGCGGTATGGAACTCGCCGGAGAGCCGGACCCACGCCGGAAAATCGCGCCGCTCAAACGCATCGCGTTCCTTGTCGATCATCGCCGCGATGCCTTTCAGACGCTTCGCGCCGGGTCCGGTCGCAAGCCGCTCCATCACCGCAAGCTCAATGATCCGCCTCATCTCGAACACCTCGTGCACGTCCTGCAACGTCGGGCTCGCGACGAACGCACCACGATTCGGCTCGAGATCAACGAGCCGGTCGGTTGCCAGCAGCGCGAACGCCTGCCGAATCGTGCCGCGCTTCACGCCGAATACTTCGCATAACTGCGCTTCGGTCAACTTCGCGCCAGGCGCGAGCCGATGCTCGAGGATCGCCGTGCGCACCCGCTCGGCGATCGACTCGGGGCTCGCGCTTGCTTGAGCCGCGTCCTTCTTCGTCATGGTTCGCATCTCGTTCTGGTTAGCATCGTAGGTTGGACATAAATATTGTCAACAATCCAATTAATAAATTTTGCACAGCTTGGGGGATTCCATTTGCCTCTTCAGTGTGCACGGGCACCTTAACCCTGTATTTTTCACGGCCATTCAGGCGCTTTGCCCTGATTTTTCAACTACATCCAGCCTTATTTTTGTTGACAATTTTGCATCGAAACAGTGCGCGACCGATTAGTGGTTGCCGGACTGTTAGTTGCATTTTAGGTATCAAAAAAAGGCGGTCGCCCGCCTTTTCTTGCTGCCGTCTCGCATACGTCACGCGGCCAGACTTGGATAGTCCGACATCGTCAGCCTGAAACCATGCTCGTTCGCGACGAGTTGCGCATGCGCGCCGAACGGTAATGTCAGCAAATCCGGCACGTGCCCGAACTGCAACCCCGTGACGACCGGAATACCCACCACGTCCCTCACCTGCTCGATCATCGCCTGCATGTCGTAACCGTTGTCGTACTCGAACGAGCGCGCCCCGGTGAACTGGCCGAGCACGAGCGCCTGCTGGCGCGCAAGAATACCGGACAGATGCAGCTGATAGATCATCCGTTCGATCCGGAACGGCTGTTCGTTGACGTCCTCGACAAACAGAATCCCGCCTTCGATCGACGGCATGTAAGGCGTGCCGATCAGCGACACCAGGATGGCAAGATTGCCGCCCCAGAGCGTGCCCGACGCGCTCACGCGCTGCACCTGCGGCGCATCCGACACGATCGTGGTCGACGGCTGCGAAAGCGTTCGCCAGAAATTCGTCATTGTGAATTCGCTCGGCGTTTCCGCGCCGAAATCGGCGGACAGCATCGGGCCGCCAAACGTCTTGATATGCGCTTTCGCATACAGCGCGAGCTGGATCGCGGTGAAGTCGCTATGGCCGACGAGGGCGACCGGCCGATCGCGCAGCCGGCGCTCGAGGCCGCGATAGTCGAGCCCATGCAGGATACGCACGGCGCCGTAGCCGCCGCGCACCGCGAGACCGATGTCGGGCAGCGGCGCCGACGGATCGGCGAGGCGGTTCAGATCGCCCGCGCGCTCGCCGTCGGTGCCGCCGAAACGCTGATAACGGCGCTGCGTCGCGTCGAGATTATCGATTCGGTGCTGCTCGGCGCTCAGGCGTTCGAGCGCGCGGCCGATCGCTGCCGGATCGTGCGGATAGCCGGAGGGAGCAAGCAGGCGGATCGTGCGCGGCGTGCGGAACGTGGAAGTCATGAAATCGCGGAAAGAATGGATCAGACGGATTTAGAGACACGCCGCGCAGCGGGGTTCATTCGTCGCGCGGCGGCGCATCGGACGCGGCCTGCGCATGGCGCGCCTCGCGCATCGCGCGCCGACGTTCGGCAAAGAAGGATTTGAGCGCCGCGCCGCACTCGTCGGCAAGCACGCCCCCCGCGACCGTCGTGTGATGGTTCAGCCGGGTATCGGCAAACGCATCGACGACGCTGCCGCACGCACCCGTCTTCGGATCGGGCGCGCCATAAACGACGCGCGCGATTCGCGCATGCATGATCGCGCCCGCGCACATCAAACACGGCTCGAGCGTCACGTATAGCTCGCAGCCCGGCATCCGGTAATTGCGCAGCGCCCGCGCGCCCGCGCGCAATGCAGCCATCTCGGCGTGCGCGGATGGATCGTGACCGCCGATCGGATGGTTGAAGCCGCGCGCGATCACGTCGTCACCGCGCACGAGCACCGCGCCGACCGGCACCTCGCCGGCGGCGCGCGCCTGCGCGGCGGCATCGAGCGCAAGCCGCATGTAGCGGCGATCACGCTCGTCGCCTGCCGGCGATAGCGGCATCGGCGCTGGCCGCGCGTTGCAATCGGGTAAAGCGGACAAAATATCGGGCGCGGGCGCACCGTCAGGCTTCACATCGGCCCCGCTTCGCTAGGCGCTTCGTCCAGCACGCGCTCGGACAGACGCTCGGCGATGCGGCGGCAATATTCGCGCGGCACGACCATCGGGCCGCCGCGCAGCGATTCCAGTGCCATATCGAGGGCAAGCATTTTCGCCTGCAGCCGGCACCGCGTAGCACGGTCGCTGACCGCGCGCAGTTCGTCCTGCAGGTTGCGCAGCGCGCGCAATTGCTCGACCGCGGGCGGCACAAAGCCTGCGTTCTTCAGGATCCGGTTCGCGACACGCACCTCTTCCGGCACGAGCAGATCGTCATCCAGTTCCATGGGCAGGCCGGATCCCGGCAAGCTGTCGAACGCCCCCCGCGCGGCGGCGGCGGCGATACGTTGTTCGACTAGAGCGTCAAGCAGTTTCATCAGGGCATTCAAGACAATGCGGCATGCGGATTTTAACAGGCACCGCGCCAAGGTCCAGCCCGACTGAGCAAATGTTCGACATTCGGCACGCAATGCGAAAAAAGGCGCTAATCTTGCTATCGCTTGCCGGGCCGCCGCCCGGCTGCCCGAGCGAGGAAATGGAACCATGGCGATCGTCACGCCGCGCCGTATGCGCGCCGTCATTTTCGTTAGATGGCTCGCGGCCGCCGGGCTGTTATCGGGCTGCGCGAGTTGCGGCGCCGCCGGCGGCCGCGGCGCAGTAGCGGGCGGCTGCTCGGCCGTTTTCTGACGGATCATGACGTGCTGGCTTTTTCCGGCGGAAATCACCAGGGGAAACTAGCGCTTGCCGCAGGCCGGGCAGGCTAGCG
Organism: Burkholderia sp. TSV86; assembly: GCF_001522865.1. Taxonomy (GTDB): domain Bacteria; phylum Pseudomonadota; class Gammaproteobacteria; order Burkholderiales; family Burkholderiaceae; genus Burkholderia. The sequence continues at coordinate 12,682 of NZ_LOWB01000046.1, forward strand.
AGAGCGCAATGTCATCCTCAGGTAGCAGCAACGAAGCGGCGCAGATGCCGAAGCTGCATCGCGCCTCACTGCCTCACTGCCGGAAAGCCGTGATGCTTGGCCACCCACACGACGACCAACGTTGCGGCCAGCAGTACCAGCAGCGCCGGAGAGAACGCGGCAACGCCGAGACGATCCAGCAGCACGCCGCCAATGCTGCCGCCTGCCGCGATCGCCATATTCCAGGTCGTGACCAGCATCGACTGCGCCACATCGGCCCCCTCCCCAGCCGTGATGGCGATGGCGGTCTGAAACAGCGTCGCCGTGCCGCCAAAGGCCAAGCCCCAAGCGGCCACCGCAGCGTACACCACGACAGGCGCATTGCCTGCCACGCCGAGCGCCAGCGCGGCCAAACCGAACAAGACCGTGCTGGCGAGCGTCAACGCACGCAGATGGCGATCGATCAGCACGCCGATGATCCAGATACCCAGCAGCGACGTGACGCCGAACACCAGCAGCACCAAGTCCGTCCGTTCGGCCATGCCTGCCTTCGCCAGGAACGGCGCAATGTAGGTATAGAGAATGTTGTGCGCCAGCACGAAGGCCAACACCACGAACAGCACCGGGCGCACGCCGGCCACGGTAAACACGTGGCGCAGCGACAGCCGCTTACCCGCCGCTTGCCCGGCGAAGTCCGGCACCTTGGCGCGCACGCCCGCCATGAGCAGCAGCGCGAGCCCGCTCACGATGCCGAAACACACCCGCCAGCCCACCAGCTTGCCGAGGAAAGTCCCGGCCGGCACGCCCAGCGACAGCGCCAATGGCGTGCCCACCATCGCCACGGCGATGGCCCGGCCCTTCTGGTGCTCTGGCACCATGCGCGCGGCATAGCCGGCCAGCAGCGCCCAAAGCAGCCCGGCCGACACGCCCGCCAGAAAGCGCGCCACCATCGTCACGGCATAGCTGCCGGAAAACGCCGTGACGGCATTGGCGACGGCAAAGCCCGCGATAGCCGCCAGCAGCAGCGGACGGCGCCGCGCGCGCTGCGTAGCGACAGTCAGCGGAATCGCCGCCAGCAGCGAGCCGATGGCGTAGAGCGTCACGACTTGTCCGGCCAGCGCGTCGGAAATCCCCAGGCCGGCGCTGATCTGGGGCAGCAGGCCCGCAGGCAACGCTTCGGTCAGGATCGTGACGAAACCGGCCAGCGCCAAGACCAGCAGCGATGCGAGCGGAAAACGGGCTTGCTGTAACGCGGTCATCGCGCTGCCTCCAATGCGCCATAGACCGCATCGCGCAGTTCAATGACGAAGCGCCCCGACATGCCTTCGTACAGCGTGTTGGTGAAAGCGACGACACTGAGCCCCCGCGCCCGATCCACGAACCACGAATGGCCGTAGGCGCCGCCCCAGCGCCAAGTGCCTTCCGATTCAGGCGAATCGGCCAACGCCCGGTCTCGCAGGACCGAGAACCCCAGTCCGAAACCAAAGCCCGGCGCATCAGGCAGTTCCCGGCCACCGGTCTGATCTCGCGCCATCTCCGCGATCAGTTCGTTGGGCAGGAGCACACCGCAGCCTTGGCGCAACGCTTCCAGCAGCCGCAAGAAATCGTCGGCGGTTCCAGCCATGCCAGCGCCCCCCGAAGGAAACTCACGCGGGTCGAAGATCCGCGCAGGGCTATAGCGGATGCCGACCGCGCCGTCGAACGGAGAAACGGTTTCCCCCTCCGCCAGACGATGCGGCTGCGGCGCGCCATTCGCATAGGCGGCCGCCACGCGCCGCGCATCGAGCGCGGCAAAGCCGGTGTCCTTCATACCCAGCGGGCCAGTCACGAGTTGGCGCACGGCCGCATCAAGCGGTTCGCCATGCACCCGCTCGATCAACGCGCCCAATACGTCAGTTGCCAGCGAATAGCCCCACGCAGTACCCGGCTCGTACAGCAGCGGGACACTGGCGATACGGCGCAGGTTTTCCTCCAAGCTGATGCCGGACGCATCCAGGCCGTCCGACGCGCCGGCCAGCGCATATGGGCCATCCGCGCTGGCCTCTAAAAAGCGGTAGCCCAGCCCGGCAGTATGGCTCAGTAGCTGCCGGGCCGTGATCCGCGCAGATCGGCCATCGGCCAGCCGCGGCCGGAACTCGGGCAGCCAGCGCTCGATGCTGCCATCAAGGTCGAGCCGACCTTGCGCCACGAGTACCAGCGCCGCAGTCGAAACGATCGGCTTGCTCACCGACGCCAAGCGGAAGACCGCATCCACGGGCATCGCCCATGCGTTCTCACGATCCGCCCAGCCAGCGGCCTGGCGATGGATCAGTTCACCGTCGTGGGCTACCAGCACCACGGCGCCGACCAAGCGACGCTCATCCAACGCTTGTTGGACCACGGCCCGAATCCGGGCGGACAAATTCGCCGGCGGGACGCCGGGACGTAGAGCAAGTGCGGGAATTGCCACGGAAGATTCCTTTAATCGACGAACATTCCCGTCACGATAGAAGGCCCGCGATTAAAGAAAAAGTAGGGTAAAGTTCCTGTTTAAACGGACATTTATGTCCGTAATCGAGGTGTCCAATGGAAAGCCTCAACGGCTTCGTAGTGTTCGTACAGGTGGCTGAAACACGCAGTTTCGTCGCTGCCGGCCGGCTGCTTGGGGTGTCGGCGTCTGCCGTCGGCAAGAGCATCGCGCGGCTGGAGGAGAAACTGGGCACGCGCCTGTTTCATCGCAGCACACGCAGCGTCACGCTGACAGCCGAAGGCGCCCTGTTCCTGGAGCGTAGCCGCCGCATCCTCGCCGAAATCGAGGCGGCGGAATTGGAACTGTCGCAAGCCACGGCTGCGCCACGTGGCCGCCTGCGAGTCAGCCTGCCGTTGGTCAGCTCGCTCGTGCTGCCCGTGCTCGGCGAATTCATGCGCGAATACCCTGAGATCGAATTGGATTTGGATTTCACCGACCGGCTGGTCGATGTGATCGAGGAAGGCTTCGACGCCGTGGTCAGAACCGGCGATCCGACCGACTCGCGCCTGTCCGCCCGCAGGCTCGGCGCCTTCCGCTCGATGCTGGTGGCATCGCCCGATTATCTGGCGCGGCGCGGTACGCCCAAAGTACCTGCCGATTTGCTCGGACACACTTGCCTACACTATCGCGTTCCCAACAGCGGCAGGTTGGAGACATGGGCGCTGCGCCGCGCGGCCGGCGAGCCTGAACTGGCGCTGCCGACCTCGATGATCTGCAACAACATCGAAACGCGCGTGTGCTTTGCGTTGCTGGGTTTGGGCATCGCCTATCTACCGGAGTTCTCGATCAAGGAGCCTCTGGCGGATGGACGATTGCATGCTGTGCTGGCCGATTACGTGGAACGCACTGGCGTATTCCATGTGCTCTGGCCCGCCAGCAAGCATCCGTCGCCGAAGGTTCGGGCCTTTGTCGATTTCCTGTGCGCCCGGGTCTTTCCGGCTTCGTTGGAAAAACCCAGGACAAAACCCAGGCGCGCAAGTTAGCCGATAAAGAAGCCGTGCCCGCCCAACTTTCCACGACACACCGCCACGGTATCTCTTCGCGGTGGGCGGTGGCGGCTGCATTCCACGTGAGGATTGCGCCTCTTTGTTCATTCGCGGCTTCGGAATCGTCCAGGCCGGATTGTCGAAATCGGCCTTATAACAGCACGGCATGGTATCGATCGCGCCATATGGTACGGCCGCGCTCCATACACCAGAGGCAATGAGAAAAGCGCGCCTGGCGGTGCAGCAAGGGCCGGCCTGTGTCAGAGTGAAAAAAAAGCCCGTGGGATCACGGGCTTATGGATACATGTCTATGCTACTTCGTGCCAGGCATTGCCAGGCGTCCGATCACTCCCACTCGATCGTCGCCGGCGGTTTCCCCGACACATCATAGACAACGCGATTGATCCCGCGCACCTCGTTGATGACCCGGTTCGACACTCGCCCAAGCAACGCATACGGCAGATGCGCCCAATGCGCGGTCATGAAATCGGTGGTTTGCACCGCGCGCAGTGCGGCCACGTAGTCGTAAGTGCGGCCATCGCCCATTACACCGACCGATTTCACCGGCAAAAACACCGCAAACGCCTGACTCGTCAGGTCATACCAACTCTTGCCGACCTGCTCCGGCGTGCACAGGCCCGCGGCAGCGTCCTGCTCGGTCGCCTTCGTCGCGCGCAGCTCCTCGATGAAAACCGCGTCCGCGCGACGCAGCAAATCCGCATACTCGCGCTTGACCTCGCCAAGAATCCGCACGCCCAGGCCCGGCCCCGGGAACGGATGCCGATATACCATCTCGGGCGGCAAGCCGAGCGCGACGCCGAGTTCGCGCACCTCGTCCTTGAACAGGTCGCGCAGCGGCTCGAGCAGCTTGAGGCCGAGCGTCTCGGGCAGGCCGCCGACGTTGTGATGACTCTTGATCGTCGTCGCCTTCTTTGTCTTCGCGCCGCCCGATTCGATCACGTCCGGATAGATCGTTCCTTGCGCGAGCCACTTCGCGTTGGTCAGCTTCTTCGCCTCGGCCTGGAACACCTCGACGAACTCGCGGCCGATGATCTTGCGCTTTTGTTCCGGATCGGCAACGCCCGCGAGATGCCCGAGAAACTGCTCGGATGCATCGACGTGCACGACCTTCCCATGCAAGCGCCCTTCGAACATATCGAGCACCATCTTGCCTTCATTCAGGCGCAGCAAGCCGTGATCGACAAACACGCAAGTAAGCTGATCGCCGATCGCGCGATGAATCAGCGCCGCGGCAACACTCGAATCGACGCCGCCCGACAAGCCGAGAATCACTTCCTCGTCGCCGACTTGCTCACGAATCCGCGCGACCGCTTCGTCGATGTGGTCGCGCATGATCCAGTCGGGCTTCGCGCCTGCGATGTCGAGCACGAAGCGCTCGAGTATCTTGCGGCCCTGCACCGTGTGCGTGACTTCCGGGTGGAATTGCACCGCGTAGTAACCGCGCGCCTCGTCGGCCATGCCGGCGATCGGGCAGCTCGGCGTCGATGCCATCAGCTTGAAGCCCTCGGGCATCCCGGTGACCTTGTCGCCGTGGCTCATCCATACCTTCAGCATCCCGTGGCCTTGCGCCGTGCGGAAATCCTCGATGCCGTCGAGCAGGCGAGTGTGGCCATGCGCGCGCATTTCCGCATAACCGAACTCACGATGATCGCTCCACTCGACCTTGCCGCCCAATTGCACCGCCATCGTTTGCATGCCGTAGCAAATGCCGAGCACGGGTACGCCCAGCTCCCACACCGCCTGCGGCGCGCGCAGTTGCTGATCCTCATATGTGCTCGCATGGCTGCCCGACAGGATCACGCCCTTCGGCGCGAACTCGCGCACGAATTCGTCGGACACGTCGTTCGGATGAATTTCGCAGTAGACGTGCGCTTCGCGCACGCGCCGCGCGATCAGTTGAGTGACTTGCGAACCGAAGTCGAGAATCAGGATTTTGTCGTGCATGGCAGCGGACTGAAAAAAGAACTAGAAAATATGAAAAGCAGCGCCCGAAGCGCTGCATCAAAACGAATATCGAAGTCGGACTGCGGCGCGCGGCCAGGCTGGAGCAGCGAGGGGCGCCCGCTCACGGTCGAGACGGCGGCTGCGCCGCATCGCCGTCGCCGTTCGCATCGGCACGTGCATCGGTGCCCGGGTGGGCGGCCTGCGCCGCGCCCGGCGACGCCGGATCGGCTGCGCCCGCGCGTGTCGCCGCCTGCGCGTGCGCTCCGTAAGACGTCTGCGTTGCAGCGCTCTCGCGCGACAACACACTCGGCTCGCTACGCCCCGCGCGCGACGAAACCGGAGCCGGTTCAGCTGGCTGCTTGAGTGCCGCGCGCGCATCGGCCGCCTGCGTCTTCTCGCGCCGCCGCACCGCGGCTGCGAGCCGCACGCCGCCGAGCCCGAGCGCGAGCAGCACGACGCCCGCCACCACTGATACAAGCTGCCCGAACGCCGACAATTGCGGCGAACGCAGCGCCAGCAGCCAGACGAGCATGACAACCCCCGTCAACCATCCGACATGGCCGACCGCGCGCGCCACGCCGGCGGTCAAATCGCCATTGAAGGCCGCATGCGCGGACAGCCACGCAAGCCCGAGCAGCGCGATGCCGAACGCCTGCCCAAGCATCGCGGGATCGACGGTGACCAGTTGCAACGCGTCGTACAGCGCTTTCCACGGCGTCAGCACGAACAACAGGCCGAACGCGGCGAACAGCAACGCATCGATAACGAGAACGGCGCGCAGCAACGGTTTCATCGGCGATCAGTCCACGTGATAGTTAGGCGCTTCCTTGGTGATCTGCACGTCGTGCACATGCGATTCGCGCATGCCCGCCGCGGTGATCTGAACGAACTCGGCCTTGTCGTGCAACTCGGCGATCGTCTTGCAGCCGCAATAGCCCATGCTCGCGCGCACGCCGCCGATCAATTGGAAGATGATCGCGTTGACCGAGCCCTTGTACGCAACGCGGCCCTCGATGCCTTCCGGCACGAGTTTGTCGATATTCGCGGAATTGTCCTGGAAGTAGCGGTCGGCCGCGCCGTCCTTCATCGCGCCGACGGAGCCCATGCCGCGATACGACTTGTACTGGCGGCCCTGGTACAGGAACACGTCGCCCGGCGCCTCCTCGGTGCCGGCGAACATGCTGCCCATCATCACCGCGTTCGCGCCCGCAGCGAGCGCCTTCGACACGTCGCCCGAGAAGCGGATGCCGCCATCGGCGATGCACGGCACGCCCGAGCCCTTCAGCGCGTCGGACACGTTCGCGATCGCGCTGATTTGCGGCACGCCTACGCCCGCGACGATGCGCGTCGTACAGATCGAGCCGGGGCCGATGCCGACCTTCACCGCGTCCGCGCCATATTCGACGAGCGCCTTCGCCGCCGCCGCGGTGGCGATATTGCCGCCGATCACCTCGACTCCCGGGAAGTTCTGCTTGACCCAGCGCACCCGCTCGAGCACGCCCTTGCTGTGACCATGCGCGGTATCGACGACGATCACGTCGACGCCCGCCTGCACGAGCAGCTCGACGCGCTCTTCATTGTCGGGGCCGACGCCGACCGCCGCGCCGACGCGCAGCTTGCCGTGTTCGTCCTTGCACGCGTCCGGGTGCTCGGTCTGCTTCGTGATGTCCTTGACTGTCATCAAGCCGCGCAGCTCGAACGCATCGTTGACGACCAGCACGCGCTCGAGGCGGTGGCTGTGCATCAGCGCCTTCGCGTCGGCGAGCGGCGTGCCCTCCTTGACCGTCACGAGCCGCTCGCGCGGCGTCATGATCGACTTGACCGGCTCGTCGAGGCGGGTTTCGAAACGCAGGTCGCGGTTCGTCACGATGCCGACGAGCTTCGTGCCGTCGATGACAGGAAACCCCGAAATGCCATGCTGGCGCGACAGCGCGATCACGTCGCGCACCTTCATGCCGGGTGGCACCGTGATCGGATCGCGCACGACGCCCGACTCGAAACGCTTGACCTTCGCGACTTCGCGAGCCTGCTCGAGCGGCGTGAGATTCTTGTGGACGATGCCGACGCCGCCTTGCTGCGCCATCGCGATCGCCAGACGACCTTCGGTAACCGTGTCCATCGCGGCGGACACGAGCGGCATGTTCAGGGAAATGTTGCGGGTCAGTTGAGTCTTGAGGCTGGTGTCGCGCGGCAGAACGTCGGAGAACGCCGGGACGAGGAGCACGTCATCGAACGTGAGTGCTTTTTGGATCAGACGCATGGCAAATCCTATAGGCGCAAAACCGAATTATACGCGATGCCCGGCCAATTTTCACAACACGAACAACGGCTTAGCGTTTTCGCGACGCCCGCCGCCCAGCCGCGTTCGATTCCGGCTTCGAGTCATTTTCGATCGGGTTTCGTTTTCGCAGTCCGCGCGCGAGGCAAATGTCGCGCCGGCGAGCCTCGGTCCGCGAATGCAGGATCGAACAAGACGCACGCATCGCGCATGGATAAGATGCGCGCTCGTCACTTTTTTCGGAGAGCTTGGAATGCGGCGCGGCGTGGCTTATGGCGTATTGGCGGGAGCCCTGTGGGGCACGGTGTTCCTCGTGCCGCGGCTGTTGCCCGATTTCTCGCCGCTCCTGTTGAGCGCCGGACGCTATGCGATGTACGGCCTCGTGTCGCTCGTGGCTGCGCTGCCCGCCGCACGCTCGTTGATTGCGCGGCTCACGCGCGGCGATATCGTCGCGCTCGCGAAGCTCTCCCTGGTCGGCAACGTCGCGTACTACATGCTGCTGTCGGCCTCGGTGCATCTGATCGGCATCGCGCCGAGTTCGCTGATCGTCGGCGTGCTGCCCGCCACCGTGACGCTCGCGGGCCTGTCCGACCGCGGCGCGATGCCGCTCAAGCGCCTCGCCGCGCCGCTCGCGCTGGTCGTCGCGGGTATCGCGTGCATCAATGTCGATCTCTTCACGTCGCAGGCCGCGCACGCGACGACGCTCGCCCATAAGGTCACCGGCATCGCCTGCGCGACAGGCGCGCTTGCCAGCTGGACTTGGTACGCGGTCGCGAACACGCGCTACCTGCAGCGTCACCATCGCTTCAACGGCAACGAATGGTCGGTGCTGTGGGGCGTCGTGACGGGGCTGATCGGCATGCTGATCTGGCTTGCGGTGGCGATACTGCCAGGCGGCGCCGATGCCGTGCAGACGGCGCTGCCCGTCGGGCGCTGGCAGCTGTTCTGGCTGCTCAATCTCGGGCTCGCGATCGGGGCGTCGTGGCTGGGCAACGGGCTCTGGAACGCCGCGTCGAAGAGGCTGCCGCTTACGCTGTCCGGCCAGTTGATCGTGTTCGAGACCGTCTTCGCGCTCGCTTACGGTTTCGTCTACGACCACCGGCTGCCGCGCGCGCTCGAAATCGCGGCGCTCTCGCTGCTGCTCGCGGGCGTCTATGGTGCGGTGCGCCGGCACGGTGACGGCCACGGCGGCGCTCGCGCGAGTGACCCGGGCCTGAACGCGAATCTGTCCGCGCATTAAGCGAGCCGCGCCGCCGCGCGAGAAAACCGCGCGCGACGGCACGGCTATCGCGCACCGCGCACGTTTTGCCGGCGGGCACGGCGGCCCTGTGCGCCGGCAGTGTTCGCCGCACGCGCCTCACCGGATCACGTTGTCCGAAAAAAGCTGATTTTCAGCAGGAAACAGCGCCCCTTCAGCGCGAATCCTTCGGCAACCACTTGCGGCCCTCGATCGAGCCTTCCCGCCGCGTCTTGTCGACACGACGCTGGCGCGCGAGCTTCGGATCGACGATGAGCGGCCGGTAAATCTCGACGCGATCGCCTTGCGCAACCGGCGCATCGAGTGGCGCGAGCTTGCCGAAGATGCCGGTTTTCAGCTTCGCGAGATCGATTTCCGGATGCCGCGCGAGCACGCCGCTTGCTTCGATCACGTCGCGCACGCTCGCCCCGGCGGGCGCATCGACGGTGACAAGCGTTTGCCGCTCGGGCAACGCATAGCAAACCTGAACCTTCGGCATGCGGATCACCCCTTGCCGTAGCGCTGATCGGCGCGCTTCACGAACGAATCGACGAACGTATTCGCGATGTGCGTAAACACCGGGCCGATGAGCTTCTCGAGGATGATGCTCGAGAATTCATAGTGCAACACGAACTCGATCTTGCACGCGTCCGCGCGCAACGGCGTGAAGCGCCAGTAACCGGTGAACTTGCGAAACGGACCGTCGGCGAACTCCATGTCGATACGGGTTGGCCGCTGCTGCGTATTGCGGGTCGCAAAATGCTGGCGGATGCCCTTGAAGTTGATGTCGATGCGCGCTTCCATCCCGGTTTCGTCCTTCCGGCGAATCTCGACACCGCCGCACCACGGCAGGAAATTCGGGTAATCGGCGACATCGGTAACGAGGTCGAACATCTGCTCCACCGAATGGCGGATCAATACGGTTTTCTGGACATCTGCCATAAATCGCGGCGTCGCTAAGGTATACGCGCAAGCCGGGCCAACGCCGGCTTGCTTTGCTAGAATCGTAATTTTAGACGAGTTGGCCATTTCCCTTCATGAGCATCATCGACAATAGAAAAGCGTTCTTCGATTACCACATCGAAGAACGCTATGAAGCGGGGCTCGTGCTCGAAGGGTGGGAGGTCAAGGCACTGCGCGCGGGGCGCGGACAGATCAAGGAAGGTTACGTGGTCGTGAAGAACGCGGAAATCTTCCTGATCGGCACGCACATCAGCCCGCTGCCCGAAGCCTCGACGCACATCAAGCCCGATCCGGTGCGCACCCGCAAGCTTCTGTTGCATCGCGACGAAATCAAGAAGCTGATCGGCAAGGTCGAGCAGCGCGGCTATACGCTCGTGCCGTTGAATTTCCACTACAAGGGCGGCCGCGTGAAGTGCGAGATCGGCCTCGCAAAAGGCAAGAAATTGCACGATAAGCGCGAGGCCGAAAAGAAGCGCGATTGGGAGCGCGAGAAGGCGCGCATCCTGCGCTCCGCAGCCTAAACTGCGGCATTTTGCCGCAGCCGCCAGTTTGAGCCGCAAAAAAGCGGCGGCGCCCGTTCAGGCCAGGCCGGCTCGCCTGCCTGCATCGGCCGCCAGCAACGCCGCCCGGCACTGCCGCATACCGGCGGCATAACCGTGGCGGCGAGCTTTCACCGCCCTCGCCCACAGCCCATCCCTACCGGCAACGCCGCGTCGGCCATGCCGAATCGACTGGCATGAGCCGTTCGCAGCCCGCCGTTCACGTGTCAATCCCGCAGGCACACTCGCCGCGGCTACGCAGCCTCGCCCGCCTCAAGCCGTGCTATCCGGGCCGCCCCTGCCCGGCTTCGCCGCCCCTGCCGGCGCGCCGGTCGTGCCCGGCGCGCCGCGGGTCACGATCGTCAGCGCCGACGCAATCGCCGAACTCAGATCCGCCAGATTCGACGGTACGATCAGCGCATTGCCCGCCTTCGCGAGATTGCCGAACGCGCCGACATACTGCTCGGCGACTTTCAGGTTCACCGCGTCCATCCCGCCCGGCGCCTGGAGCGCCTGCGCGATCTTCTGAATCGCCTGCGCGTTCGCGTCGGCCACGGCCAGAATCGCCGCCGCCTCGCCCTGCGCCTGGTTGATCGCCGCCTGCCGCTCGCCCTCGGATTTCTGGATCGCCGCCTCGCGCGCGCCCGACGCGAGATTGATTTGCTCTTGCCGACGCCCCTCCGACGCCGCGACGAGTGCGCGCTTCTCGCGCTCCGCCGTGATCTGCGCTTGCATCGCGTGCAGGATTTCCTTCGGCGGCGTCAAATCCTTGATCTCGTAGCGCAGCACCTTGACGCCCCAGTTCGACGCCGCCTCGTCGAGCGCGGACACGATGCTGTGATTGATGAAATCGCGCTCCTCGAACGTCTTGTCGAGTTCGAGCTTGCCGATCACCGAGCGCAGCGTCGTCTGCGCGAGCTGCGTGATCGCCAACACGAAATTGCTCGAGCCATACGATGCCTTCATCGGATCGGTGACTTGAAAATACAGCACGCCATCGACCTGCAACTGCGTGTTGTCGCGCGTGATGCAAACCTGGCTCGGTACGTCGAGCGGAATTTCCTTGAGCACGTGCCGGTACGCAATCCGGTCGACGAACGGCAGCACGATGTTCAACCCGGGCGACAGCGTCGCGTGATAGCGGCCGAAGCGCTCGAGCACCCATGCATGCTGCTGCGGCACGATCTTCACGGTCTGCGACACGATCACGAATGCGATGACGAGCACCACCACCCAGACAATCAGCGAATCCATGAAGTTGGCCCTCCTGGCTGGAATAGGATTGGGAATGGAATGTGAACCGGTGCGGGCGAACCTGGCGGGAATCGCCCGCGGCCGTCAGACCGGCGCTTTTGCCGCGACGACCAGGCAGTTGCCGCGTACCGCGCGCACCTCGTAGCGGTGCGCATCGTCGCGCTCGCCGTCGGCGAGCACCACGTCCCATTGCGCGCCGCGATACTGGACGCGCGCGCGCCGATCGCGCCATTGCTCGACAACAAGCGTCGCGCCGATGTCGATATTGACGTCGGGATTCGCCGATGCGTCGCGCCGCTGCCGGCGGCCAAGCCCCGAGCGCCTGAGCGCAAACACGGCAGCGAGCGCGACGAACGCGGCGGCCGCGACCTGCCATTGCACGGGCGCGCCCGCAAGATGCGCGATGGCGCCCGCGAGAAAGCCGAGCGCGATCATCAGCAGGTAGAACGTGCCTGTCAGCAGTTCAGCAACGGCGAGCACGCCCACACCGATCCACCACCATCCGTGCGTGAACACCATCGCTCCTCCTGCCTGTGCGGCTCATATGAAAACACCCCGGTACATTACCGGGGTGTTTATAGCACGAAACTTACAAATAGCCTTCAAATCGGCGAAAATCCGACCACTTCCGCCGAAACGGCACAATGATTTCGCTCGGCTGTTTGCGCGTTACTGTTTCGCCGCCAGCGCCTGCCATGTATCGATAACCGTGTCCGGGTTCAGCGAAATCGACGCGATACCTTCTTCGGCGAGCCACTTCGCGAAATCCGGGTGATCAGATGGCCCTTGTCCGCAAATGCCGACATACTTGCCGAGCTTGCGGCACGTGCTGATTGCCCGCTTCAGCATGAATTTCACGGCCGGATCGCGCTCGTCGAAATCGACGGCGAGCAGTTCCATGCCGGAGTCGCGGTCCAGGCCGAGCGTCAACTGCGTGAGGTCGTTCGAGCCGATCGAGAAACCGTCGAAATGCTGCAGGAACTCTTCGGCCAGGATCGCGTTCGACGGCACCTCGCACATCATGATCAGGCGCAGACCGTTTTCGCCTCGCTTCAGGCCGAACTTCGCGAGCAGTTCGACGACACGCTCGGCCTGCTTCACCGTGCGCACGAACGGCACCATGATCTCGACGTTCGCAAGCCCCATGTCGTCGCGCACGCGCTTGAGCGCCAAGCACTCCATCTCGAACGCCTGCGCGAAATCGTCGGCGACATAGCGCGACGCGCCGCGGAAGCCGAGCATCGGATTTTCCTCGTCCGGCTCATAGCGTGAGCCGCCGATCAGCTTCTTGTACTCGTTCGACTTGAAGTCGGACAGGCGCACGATCACGGGCTTCGGATAGAACGCCGCGGCGATCGTCGCGATGCCTTCCGTCAGCTTGTCGACATAGAACGCGCGCGGCGACGCGTGGCCGCGCGCGACGCTCTCGACCGCCTTCTTCAGATCGGCATCGACGTTCGGATACTCGAGAATCGCCTTCGGATGCACGCCGATATTGTTGTTGATGATGAACTCGAGGCGCGCGAGGCCCACGCCCGCGTTCGGCAACTGCGAGAAGTCGAAGGCGAGCTGCGGGTTGCCGACGTTCATCATGATCTTGACGGGCAGCGCCGGCAGCTCGCCGCGCTGCACCTCGGACACCTCGGTCTCGAGCAGGCCGTCGTAAATCTTGCCTTCGTCGCCTTCCGCGCACGATACCGTGACGAGCGCGCCATCCTTCAGCACGTCGGTCGCATCGCCGCAACCGACGACGGCCGGCACGCCGAGTTCGCGCGCGATGATCGCCGCGTGGCAGGTACGCCCACCGCGGTTCGTGACGATCGCCGACGCGCGCTTCATCACCGGCTCCCAGTTCGGATCGGTCATATCGGCGACGAGCACGTCGCCCGGCTGCACGCGCTCCATCTCGGACGGATCGTGAATCACGCGCACCGGACCCGCGCCGATCTTCTGGCCGATCGCGCGGCCCGTCGCCAGCACCTGCGACTGGCCCTTCAGCTTGAAGCGCTGCTCAGCCTTGCCGCTCGCTTGGCTCTTCACCGTTTCCGGACGCGCCTGCAGGATGAAGATCTTGCCGTCGCGGCCGTCCTTGCCCCACTCGATGTCCATCGGACGCTGATAGTGCTTCTCGATGATCACCGCGTACTTCGCGAGTTCGATCACGTCTTCGTCGGTGATCGAGTAGCGGTTGCGCTGCTCGTGCGACACGTCGACCGTTTTCACGCGGCCCGGCTCGCCCGGTTGCGTAAACTCCATCTTGATCAGCTTCGAGCCGATCGAGCGGCGAATGATCGGGTATTTGCCCTGTGCGAGCGTGGTCTTGAACACATAGAACTCGTCCGGGTTCACCGCGCCCTGCACGACCGTCTCGCCCAGGCCGTAGCTCGACGTGATGAACACGGCGTCCTTGAAGCCGGACTCGGTGTCGATCGTAAACATCACGCCGGCCGCGCCAACATCCGAGCGCACCATGCGCTGCACCCCTGCAGACAACGCAACTTCGGCGTGCGTGAAGCCCTTATGCACCCGGTACGAGATCGCGCGGTCGTTATAGAGCGACGCGAACACGTGCTTCATGCGGTCGAGCACGTCTTCGATGCCGACGACGTTCAGATACGATTCCTGCTGCCCCGCGAACGATGCATCCGGCAAATCCTCGGCCGTCGCGGACGAGCGCACGGCAAACGACAACTCGCCCGGCGAGCTGTTCTTCAGGGTTTCGAAATGCGCACGGATCTCGTCTTCGAGGCGCGACTGCAGCGGCGCATCGACGATCCATTGGCGGATTTCCGCGCCCGCTTCGGCGAGCGCCTTCACGTCGTCGACATCGAGCGACTCGAGGCGTTGCGCGATGCGTTCGGTCAGATTGTTGTGCCTGAGGAAATCGCGAAATGCGAGCGCCGTCGTCGCGAAACCGGTGGGCACGCGCACGCCTGCCTCGGCCAATTGGCTGATCATCTCGCCGAGCGACGCGTTCTTACCGCCGACGATCTCGACATCGGTCATTCGCAACTGCTCGAACGGAATTACATACGCCTGATCCTTTGCGACGTTTGCTGCGTTAGTCATACAAGCCCCTAAGTGGAAAAAAATGCTCGATCGTGCAAACGGGCTCGGACGCGCCCTGCCTGCAAAAAGCGGGCGCGCATTGCACAACCTGTCGGATAAGCCTTCGCGATAGCCCGCAAATGCCGGACGAATTTGTAAAAAATCCCGGCAGAAAGGCGAAAAAGCAGACAAATCGCCGAATTTGCCGGGATTTCTCGACATGACACGGCACCAAACCGCGCACTGGACCGCAAGGGCTTATCCAACAGGTTGCCGGTATTCTACCGTGCCGCTTGCGCAATGTGGCGCATGGGGCCTGCATTGGTGCTCTAGCGCGCAGTGTCGGCGCCCGGCCCGCCGGGTTCTCCGCTTGGCCGCGCGCGGCGCCTGCCGCACCTATCGCCCCTGCCGCACCGACGCCACCGGGACGGCGGCACGACGGTCAGTGCACGCCTGCCGCGCCGTCGATCAGTACGTAGCCGCGGCTGCGCCCGCCGTTATCGGCATCGGGCGTATTCATCGCCGCGTACAGATCCGCCGTCTTCACCCAGACGGGCGGATATTTGTAACGGGACACGTCGAGGATTAGAAACCGGTCGGCCCCGGCATCGTAGGCGGCGAGCGGCGAGATATGGCCGCCCGTCTGCTGGCCGAGCCGGCTGCGCAGATAATTAACCAACACGTAATGCCCCGGCCGGCCGAGCGCGGCGGCAGCTTCGTCGCGAAACGCGTCGGCCGACGCGTCCGACGCATGGCGCACCGCACCGGCAAGACCCAGCGCATTCGCGATCGCGCCGAGCTGATCGAGCGTCATCCCACGCTGTTCGATCAGTGTGCGCGGGCGAATCTGCTCGGTCGCGTCGTTGAGGACGTTATCCTGCGTGAAATAGTGAAAGGGCGGATATTCGGCCGCCGCAGGCGCCGGCGCGCGCAGCGCATTCAGTACCATCACGAGCGACGCGACGCCGCAAAAACTCTCGGTCTTCTGCGTGACGAATTGATTGCCGAGCGGCACATAGGCGGTGCGCGCGGCACTCCTGGCCAGCAAATACTCACCGGCCGCGCTGCCGAGATCGATCAGCCCCGGCGGCAGCGGCAAGCTTTGCGCATGCGCGATCGCGGCCATCGCGGCTATCGCACAGACAGCGAAGCTGTTTCGCACCGTTCGAATCATCGGCCTCTCCCGTTATCGGCAATCCGCCTGCGGCACGCGCAAGCGTCAATGTCCGCCGCCCGGCATGGCCGGGCCGTCGTAGCATACGTGAAAGCTGGCGCACGCGCCGCCGTGCGCCCGGGACGCCATGCAAGCCCGGCACTCGCGCGCGCGGCCGGGCCCGCACACCGCCCGGCGCGCGCCCTTGCTAGAATGGCCGCTTCCCGGCCGCGGCCGGCCGGCAATACTCGCTCGACGCAACGACCCATGCTACCCACCGTTTTCATCGTCTCCGACGGCACCGGGATCACCGCCGAAACCTTCGCGCATTCGATCCTGTCCCAGTTCGACCAGAAATTCCGGCTCGTACGCGTGCCGTTCATCGACTCGGTCGAGAAAGCCTATACGGCCGTCGAGAAGATCAACGAGGCCGCGCAACACGACGGACGCCGCCCGATCGTGTTCACGACGCTCGTCGACGGCGAATCGAACGAGACCGTCAAGCGCTCGAACGCGCTCGTGCTCGACATGTTCCAGCGCTTTGTCGAACCGCTCGAGCAGGAATTGCAGCTCAAGTCGAGCCACGCGATGGGGCGCGTCCATCAAAACGCGGACACCGAGGAGTACAAGACGCGCATCGAGGCGATCAACTTCTCGCTCGCGCACGACGATGGCCAGTCGAACCGCAATCTCGCCGACGCCGACGTGATCCTGATCGGCGTTTCGCGCAGCGGCAAAACGCCGACGAGCCTGTATCTCGCGATGCAGTACGGCGTGAAGGCCGCGAACTATCCGCTGATTCCGGAGGATTTCGAGCGAGGCAGGCTGCCGACGCCGCTTCATCCGCATCGCAGCAAGCTATTCGGGCTGTCGATCGATCCGCAGCGGCTGTCCGAGATTCGTAACGAGCGCCGACCTGGCAGCAAGTACGCGGCACCCGAGAACTGCCGCTACGAGATCAACGAGGCGGAGGCGATGATGCGGCGCGAAGGGGTCAAGTGGCTGTCGTCGACGCACAAGTCGATCGAGGAAATCGCAACGACGATCCTGCAGGAAATCAAGCTCGAGCGGCAATCATACTGAAGCTGAAGCGGCATCGGAGGCGGCCCGACAGATGCGCGGCGACGCAAGCCGCGCGGCTTTGCGCCGCGTCGATCCGAGCCGCGTAGAACCCGCCAAGCCATGCCGCGCCGGCCGCGTCACGCGCCGCGCACGCGCTGCTGCCGGCATTGTTCGAACAGACAAACGGCCGCCGCCGCCGCGACATTCAGCGATTCCATGCCGCCTGGCTGCGGAATCGTCACGCGAAGCGCCTGCGCTTGCCGCCAGCGCACCGACACGCCCGCGCCTTCGTTGCCGAATACCCACGCAAGCGGCCCCGACAAATCGCAGTCGTCGAGCGCGCGCGCGCCGTGCGAATCGGTCAATGCGATCGGGACCGCGAGCCGCCCGATCAGCACGTCGGCATCGATACCCTCGTGAATATCGAGCAGAAAATGCGCACCCATCGCCGAGCGCAGCACCTTGGGCGACCACGCGTATGCCGTCCCCGGCGCGCAAAACACCTGCGTCACGCCGGCGGCCGCTGCGCTGCGCAGGATCGAGCCGACGTTGCCCGCGTCCTGCACGCCGTCGAGCACGACCGACGTGCGCTCGATTCGCTCGGGCAACTCCGGCGCGGGCCGCGCGACGAGCAGCAGCACGCCGATCCCGTTGACGACGTCCGACAATTGCCCGAACAGCGTGTCGGGCAGCGTGACAAGCCGCGCGGGCTCGATCCGCCCGGCGATCGCGCGCGCCTGCGGATGCGCGAGTGCGCCTTCGGTGAAGACGGCAAGCTCGGGTTGGCCGAGCGCGTCCAGATAAGCGGTGGCCAGATGCAGCCCTTCGAGAAGCGCCTGACCGCCGCGCCGCAATTGGTGAGCCGAGCCCGCCAGCGCCTTCAGGCGCTTGTACAGCGGATTGTCGCGCGAAGTGACCGCTTTCATCGGCTGGAATCGAGCGCCGCCGCGCGCACCGGCGCGAACGAGCGGCGATGATGCTCGCACGGCCCGTGCTCGCGCAGCGCGGCGAGATGCTGCGGCGTGCCATAGCCGGCGTGCGCGTTGAAACCGTACATTGGGAAGCGCTCGTGCAAATCGGCGAGCATTCGGTCGCGCGTGACTTTCGCGAGGATCGACGCGGCCGAGATGCTCGGCACGAGCGCGTCGCCGCCGACGATCGCGACGCTGCGCACCGCGAGTGTCGGGCAACGATTGCCGTCGATTTTCGCAAGCGTCGGCGTGAGCGCGAGCCCTTCGACCGCGCGCTTCATCGCGAGCATCGTCGCATGCAGGATGTTGAGCGTGTCGATCTCGTCGACGCTCGCCGACGCGACGCAATAGGCGCGCGCATGCGCGACGATCTCGTCATAAAGCCGCTCGCGCTTTTTCGCGGACAGCGCCTTCGAATCGTCGAGCCCTTCGATCGGGCGCGCGGGATCGAGAATCACCGCGGCCGCGACGACCGGGCCGGCCAGCGGCCCCCGCCCTGCCTCGTCGACGCCGCAGACGATCTCGTCGGGCGCATCGAAGATGAGCGCCGGTTGATCCGCGCCGGTTGGGGTGCTGCGAGGTTTTCGCGTCGTCGCCATCAGCGCGGCTTCCTGTTGTCGATCACGCGCGCGACCGCCTCGGCCGCGCGCGCCGCGGTGTTCTGCCGCAACGTGTAATGCATGTCGGTGAAGATTTCAGTCAGCGTCCGGCGGTTCGCGTCGTCGCGCAATTGCGTGAGCGTCGCGTCGGCGAGCGCTTGCGGCGTTGCGAAATGCTGGAGCAACTCAGGCACGACGAAGCGGCCCGCGAGAATGTTCGGCAAGCCGACATAGGGCAAATAACCCTGGCGGCGCATGATCTGGCCGGTTAGCCACGGCACCTTGTACGAGATCACCATCGGCTTTTTGAGCAGCGCCGCTTCGAGCGTCACCGTGCCGCTTTTCACGAGAAGCGCGTCGGCAGCGGTCATGGCGACCTGCGCGCGGCCCTCCGTCAGCGTGACGCAAAGCTGCGGATGCGCGTCGACGAGCGGTTGCAGCAGCGTGCGCAACATCGGCGTGGCGGCCGGCACGACGAAACGCAAAGCCGGCTCGCGCTGCTGCATCAGCGCCATCGCCTCGAAAAACGTCGGCCCGATCAGCTCGATCTCCGAGCGGCGGCTGCCCGGCAGCACCGCGACTACCGGGCCGCTTTCCGGCAGGCCGAGCGCGATTCGCGCGCCGTGCATATCAGGCTCAAGCGGAATTTCGTCGGCGAGCGGATGGCCGACGAACGTCGCCGCGACACCGGCCTTCTCTAGCAATTCGGGCTCGAACGGAAACAGGCACAGCATATGGTCGACGGCCTTGACGATCTTCTTGATCCGGCCGCCGCGCCAAGCCCAGATCGATGGGCAGACGAAATGGATCGTCGGAATGCCCGCACCGCGCAACGCATGCTCGAGGCCGAAATTGAAATCGGGCGCATCGATGCCGATAAACGCGTCGGGCGGCTCGGCGAGCAACTGCCGCTTCAATTCGCCGCGAATGCGCAGAATCTCGGGAATATGCCTGAGCGCCTCGACGTAACCGCGCACCGCAAGCTTTTCCATCGGCCAATGCGCATCGAACCCGGCCGTCATCATCCGTGGCCCGCCGATCCCGTAATAGCGGGACGGCGAAGGAAGCCGCGCATGCAGCCCTTCAAGCAGCGACGCGCCGAGCAGATCGCCCGACGGCTCGCCGGCGGCGAGCGCGATGCGCAGCGACGAGGTGGGTTGGAACGCCATTGCGTCAGCGAATGATGCCGCGCTGCGACGTCTCGACGAAATCGACGAGCGCCGTCACGGCCGCGTCGCCGTCGCCGCCCGCTTGCGAGAGTTCGCGCAGCTGGACTTTCGCGTCGTCGAGCGACAGGCCGTTCTTGTACAGCAGCCGATATGCGCTTCTTAGTGCGGAGATCGCATCCGGCGAGAAGCCGCGGCGACGCAGCCCCTCGACATTGATGCCATGGGGCTCGGCCTTGTTGCCCGCCGCGATCACGAACGGCGGCACATCCTGCACGAGCGCCGATGCACCGCCCAGCATCGAATGCGCGCCGATCCGCACGAATTGGTGAACGCCCGACATCCCGCCGACGATCGCCCAGTCGCCGATCTGCACATGGCCCGCCATCTGCGCGTTGCTCGACAGGATCACATGGCTGCCGACCCGGCAGTCGTGCCCGATGTGCACGTAGGCCATGATCCAATTGTCGTCGCCAAGCGTCGTGACGCCGGCATCCTGCACGGTGCCCGTGTGAATCGTCGTGAATTCGCGGATCGTGTTGCGATCGCCGATCACGAGCCGCGTCGGCTCGCCCTGATACTTCATGTCCTGCGGACGACCGCCGACCGACGCGTAATGGCCGATGCGATTGTCCTCGCCGATCGTCGTATGGCCTTCGATCACGCTGTGCGAACCGATCGTGGTCCGCGCGCCGATCGTCACGTTCGGCCCGATGATCGCATACGGGCCGATTTCGACCGTTTCGTCGATCCGCGCGCCCGGCTCGACGATCGCCGTGGGGTGAATCCTGCTCATGCGCCGTTGCCTCTCAATGTGTAAGTCGCGTTGCGTTGCCGTGCGGCATGCGTCGGGCGGCGTTCAGGGCGCCGAGTCGGCCGCCTTGACGGTACACATCAGTTCGGCTTCCGCCGCGACCTTGCCATCCACTTCCGCGACCGCCTTGAACTTCCAGATACCGCGGATGTAGCGCTCGAACGTGACGTTCAAAATCAACTGGTCGCCCGGCTCGACGACGCGCTTAAAGCGCGCGCCGTCGATGCCGACGAAGTAGTACAGCGTATTTTCCGCATTGCGCTGCTCTTCCTCGGCGAACGTCAGGAGCGCCGCCGCCTGCGCGAGCGCCTCGATAATCAGCACGCCCGGCATCACCGGTCGCGACGGGAAATGCCCCTGGAAGAACGGTTCGTTGATCGAAACGTTCTTGATCGCTTTGATGGACTTGTGCGGTTCGAGTTCGACCACGCGATCGACGAGCAGGATCGGATAGCGATGCGGCAGCAGCGAGAGAATCTTGTGGATGTCGAAATTGATTTTTTCAGTACTCATAGTGGTTCGTCTCACGCAATGCCTGCGCGGTGATGAATGCGAATGCGGGCCGCGTCTGAAGAGGCGGCCTGCGGTTCAGTCGACCGGCCGGGGCGGCACCCAGCGCGCCCGGTCGACGCCGTGCTATGCGCCGGTGTCGTTGCCTCGTGCGGCGCTGTCCTGTTCAATGTGTTCCCGTGCGGCCAGTGCGGTCTCGAGCGCCTTGATCCGGTCGCGCAACTTGTCGAGGTTGCGCACGAGCGCCGCGCTCCGGTTCCAGTCGCCGTGCTCGACAGCAGGAAACGCACTTGTGTAGATGCCCGCTTTCGGCAGCGATTTCGACACGCCCGATTTCGCGGTAACGATCACGCCATCGCCCAGCGTCACGTGCCCGGCAATGCCGACCGCGCCGCCGATCATGCAATGGCGGCCGATCGTCGTGCTGCCCGCGATGCCCGCGCAGCCGGCGATCACCGTGTACGCGCCGATCCGGCAGTTGTGGCCGATCTGCACGAGATTGTCGATCTTCACGCATTCGTCGATGACGGTATCGGCCATCGCACCGCGGTCGATCGTCGTATTCGCGCCGATCTCGACATCCGCACCGATGGTCACGCCACCGACTTGCGGAATCTTCACCCACGCACCGGTACGCGCGTCGCCGTCGCCCACGAAATCCGGCGCAAAGCCGAAGCCGTCCGAGCCGATCACCGCACCCGAGTGGACGATCGCGCGAGCGCCCAGCACGCAGCCGTGATAAATCGTGACGTTCGGGTATAAATGCGAATCGTCGCCGATCCGTGTGCCGCGGCCGACGAACACGTTTGCGTCGAGCACCACGCGCTCGCCGATCACCGCGCCCGCCTCGACCGTGACGTGCGGGCCGATCACGGCGCTCGCCGCAACCTGCGCGGCCGGATCGACGTTCGCGCTCGGATGCACGCCCGCTGCACGCTGCGGCGCCGCGAGATCGATGAACATCTGCGCGACACGCGCGAAATACGCGTATGGATTCGCCGTCACGATGAAATTGCGGCCGTTCGCGGCCGCGCCGAGTTTCTCGAGATCGCGCGGCGCGATCAGCACCGCGCCTGCGCCGGTCGCCTCGACTTGCGCCAGATACTTCGGATTGGCAAGAAACGCGAGCTGCTTCGGGCCCGCCTGATCAAGTGGAGCAAGGGAGCCGACTTCATGTCGGCCGTCGCCGACGATCTCGCCGCCAAATCGCGCGACGAGCGCCTCGAGCGTCAATGCCATGACCCCGCGCTCCTCAATTCGACCCGGCCGACGGCGATGCAAGCGCCTTCAACACCTTGTCGGTGATATCGATGCGCGGACTCACGTAGACCGCTTCCTGCACGATCAGATCGTAGTTCTGCTGCTCGGCAATCTGCTTGATCACCTTGTTCGCGCGGTCAAGCACCGCCGCGAGCTCCTCATTGCGGCGCTGGTTCAGATCCTCGCGGAATTCGCGTTGCTTGCGCTGGAAATCGGTGTCGAGCTGTGCGAGATCGCGCTGCTTCTGCGCACGGTCGTTCGCCGACAGCGACGAACTGTTCTTGTCGAGCGCGTCGGATATCGATTTCAGACGAGCGGCCATGTCCTGCAAATCTTTGTCGCGCTTCGCAAACTCGGCTTCGAGCTTGGTCTGCGCGGCCTTCGCGGGCGCCGACTCGCGCAGGATCCGATCCGAGTTGACAGCAGCAATGCGCGCAACGTCCTGCGCATGCGCAAGCGACACGCCGAGCGCAGCGACAAGCGCCAGCGCGCCCATCAGTCGTTTCGAAAACTTAGCGGTTAGCAAGATTACCCTCTCGATGCTTGTAGTCAGTCTGATCCGATCAGAAGGCCGTTCCGATCTGGAACTGGAATTTCTGATACTGGTCGCCGGTGTGCTTCTGCAGCGGGAAG
>NZ_LOWB01000047.1 GCF_001522865.1 Burkholderia sp. TSV86
CGTCGTTGCCCAGCCGGGCCGACAGATTGCGCGCGCGTTCAAGCTCCGTTTCGCGGGCAACGTCGTACACGCGTGCGGTCAGGATTTTCTTCAGGTAATCGTGCGAGGCCATGTAAGAAGGGGCAAAAAGCGCCGATGCGGCGCAAAAGGCAATGAGGCGATGAAAGAATAATAATAGCGCCAACTCGCTCCGCTCCGATCTCAGCCGCATGGCCGGCCACGTGCCGGGCAGCGCCATTCAGCGCAATTGGCAGCTTGGTTCGTCGACCGTCCGGACGGTCATTCGATGCGCGCTTGACGATTAACGCATTGGTCTAACCTGGGTTAGAATTCCGTCTTAAATCAAGGATCGGAAGATGCAAAGGCAGCCTCGGATCGCCATTTTGAAGCCATCGCCGCGCGCAGCTTGCCCTGCGGCGGAGCGGCATGCGCGCCGCGCGCGATCGTGACGCTGATTTCAAGCGCCGCCAGGCCGTGTCGATCCGGAGTTCGCGCTTTTGGCGCTGACTGCGGTCCCAAGCTAGGTTGTCGCCCAGAGTTGATGCTGCAGCGCTTTGCCAGCCGGAATGACGCTTTCGCGCCTGACCCGGTGCAGCGCAGCGGACTCGGGCCCCATGCAACACTGCCGCGCGCCTGGTAATAGAAGATTTCCCCAAAATCGCGCACCACGCGCCTGCCGGTTTCGCGCTCGATTGAAGCGCGCGAGCGGCTTTTGAATCGTCCGAACAATGAATGCACCGCAAGTTTTCGATCCGCACGGCGCGGCAGCTGCCGTCGTCGCCGACCCCGCTCCGCGCTTGCGCGAAATCCCGTACAACTACACGTCGTTTTCCGATCGCGAGATCGTGATTCGCCTGCTGGGCGAAGAGGCCTGGGCGGCACTCGACGAGTTGCGCGCCGAGCGCCGTACCGGCCGTTCGGCGCGCATGCTGTACGAAGTGCTGGGCGACATCTGGGTCGTGCGCCGCAATCCGTATTTGCAGGACGACCTGCTCGACAACCCGAAACGCCGCGCGCTGTTGATCGAGGCGTTGAACCATCGGTTGACCGAGATCGAGAAGCGCCGCCACGCTGATTTATCCGAGCACGGCGACGAGGCGGGCCGCGAGCGCGCCGCGCGCGTCGGCATGCTCGCCGCGGCCGCGCATCGCGCGGTCGACGATTTCGCGCAGGAATTCGACCGGATGGCCGAGTTGCGCCGCCGCGCGACGAAGGTGCTCGGCCGTTGCACGCAAAAGGACAACATCCGCTTCGACGGCCTCGCCCGCGTGTCGCACGTGACCGACGCAACCGATTGGCGCGTCGAATACCCGTTCGTGATCCTGACGCCCGATACCGAGGCCGAAATCGCCTGCCTGGTGAAGGCGTGCTTCGAGCTTGGCGTGACCGTGATTCCGCGCGGCGGCGGCACCGGCTACACGGGCGGCGCGGTGCCGCTCACGCCGTTCTCCGCTGTCATCAACACCGAGAAGCTCGAGCAACTGGGCGCCGCCGAGCTGACCGAGCTGCCGGGCGTCGCGCATAAGGTGCCGACGATCTTTTCCGGCGCGGGCGTCGTCACGCGCCGCGTGACCGAAGCGGCCGAGGCGGCCGGCTACGTGTTCGCGGTCGATCCGACCTCGCTCGATGCGTCATGCATCGGCGGCAACATCGCGATGAACGCGGGCGGCAAGAAGGCGGTGCTGTGGGGCACCGCGCTCGACAATCTCGCGTGGTGGCGAATGGTCGATCCGGACGGCAACTGGCTCGAAGTCACGCGTATCGACCACAACCTCGGCAAGATTCACGACGTCGCGATCGCGCGCTTCGAACTCAAGTGGTTCGACGGCGCGCGTGCGCCGGGCGAAAAGCTGCTTCGCGCCGAGACGCTCGACATCGAAGGCCGGCGCTTTCGCAAGGCCGGGCTCGGCAAGGACGTCACCGATAAATTCCTCGCCGGCCTGCCGGGCGTGCAGAAAGAAGGCTGCGACGGCCTCATCACGTCGGCGCGCTGGGTGCTGCACAAGATGCCCGCGCATACGCGCACCGTCTGCCTCGAATTCTTCGGTCAGGCGCGCGAGGCGATTCCGAGCATCGTCGAAATCAAGGATTATTTGTTCGAGACGTCCAAGCGGGGCGGCGCGATTCTCGCGGGCCTCGAGCATCTCGACGAGCGCTATCTGCGCGCGGTCGGCTATGCGACGAAGAGCAAGCGCCAAGCGTTCCCGAAGATGGTGCTGATCGGCGACATCGTCGGCGACGACGCGGACGCGGTCGCGACCGCGACGTCCGACGTGATCCGGATGGCCAACGGCAAGAGCGGCGAGGGCTTCGTCGCGGTGAGCGCCGAGGCGAGAAAGCGCTTCTGGCTCGACCGCAGCCGCACCGCTGCGATCGCGAAGCATACCAACGCGTTCAAGATCAACGAGGACGTCGTGATCCCGCTCGACCGGATGGGCGAGTACACGGACGGCATCGAGCGGATCAACATCGAACTGTCGATCAAGAACAAGCTGCAGCTCGTCGACGCGCTCGAGGCATTCTTCAGCGCGGGCAACCTGCCGCTCGGTAAGAGCGACGACGCGAACGAGATTCCGAGCGCCGAGCTGCTGGAAGATCGCGTGCAGCAGGCGCTCGACCTGCTCGGCCGCGTGCGCGCGCGCTGGACGTACTTGCGCGATTGGCTCGACAAACCGCTTGCCGCTGCGCAGCACGATCTCGTCGCGCTCGGCTATGCGGCGCTCGCGGAGAAGCTCGCCGATCGCGTCGACGCGCAAGCCGGCGCGCGCGTCTTCGACGTCGCGCAGGACCGCACGTTGCGCGTGTCGTGGAAGCAGGAGATTCGCGCGGAACTGCGCCAGATCTTCAACGGCGGCGCATTCAAGCCAATCCTCGACGAGGCGCAGGCGATCCACAAGCAGGTGCTGCGCGGCCGCGTGTTCGTCGCACTGCATATGCACGCGGGCGACGGCAACGTCCACACCAACCTGCCGGTGAATTCCGACAACTACGAGATGCTGCAGGACGCGCACGCGGCGGTCGCGCGGATCATGGCGCTCGCGCGCTCGCTCGACGGCGTGATCTCCGGCGAGCACGGCATCGGCATCACGAAGCTCGAGTTCCTGACCGATGCCGAAATCGGCGAATTCCGCGCGTACAAGCAGCGTGTCGATCCGCAAGGGCGCTTCAACAAGGGCAAGCTGCTCGACGGCGCGGACCTGCGCAACGCGTACACGCCAAGCTTCGGGCTGATGGGCTACGAATCGCTGATCATGCAGCAGTCCGACATCGGCGCGATTGCCGATTCGGTGAAGAACTGCCTGCGCTGCGGCAAATGCAAGCCGGTGTGCGCGACGCACGTGCCGCGCGCGAACCTGCTGTACAGCCCGCGCAACAAGATTCTCGCCACGTCGCTGCTCGTCGAGGCGTTCCTGTACGAGGAACAGACGCGCCGCGGCGTGTCGATCAAGCACTGGGACGAGTTCAACGACGTCGCCGACCACTGCACCGTCTGCCACAAATGCGCGACGCCGTGCCCGGTGAAGATCGATTTCGGTGACGTGACGATGAACATGCGCAACCTGTTGCGCAAGATGGGCAAGAAGAAGTTCAACGCGGGCAGCGCGGCCGGGATGTTCTTCCTGAACGCGACCAATCCGCAGACGATCAACGCGGCGCGCGCGGTGATGATGGGCGTCGGCTACAAGGCGCAGCGCCTCGCGAACGACATGCTGAAGAAAGTCGTGCAGAAGCAGACCACGCACCCGCCCGCGACGACCGGCAAGCCGCCCGTGGTCGAGCAGGTGATCCACTTCGTCAACAAGAAGATGCCGGGCAACCTGCCGAAGAAGACGGCGCGCGCGCTGCTTGACATCGAGGACAACAAGATCGTGCCGATCATCCGCAATCCGAAGACGACGACCGTCGATTCGGAGGCGGTGTTCTACTTCCCCGGCTGCGGCTCCGAGCGGCTGTTCTCGCAGGTCGGGCTCGCGACGCAGGCGATGCTGTGGGAAGCCGGCGTGCAGACGGTGCTGCCGCCCGGCTACCTGTGCTGCGGTTATCCGCAGCGCGGCTCGGGCCAGTACGACCGCGCCGAGAAGATCGTCACCGACAACCGCGTGCTGTTCCACCGCGTCGCGAACACGCTGAACTACCTCGACATCAAGACGGTGGTGGTGTCGTGCGGCACCTGCTACGACCAGCTCGCCGGCTACGAATTCGACAAGATCTTCCCCGGCTGCCGGATCATCGACATCCACGAGTTCCTGCTCGAAAAGGGGCTCAAGCTCGACGGCGTGAAGGGCACGCGCTACATGTACCACGACCCTTGCCACACGCCGATCAAGACGGTCGACCCGGTCAAGCTCGTCAACGATCTGATGGGCGCCGAGAAGGACGGCTACAAGATCGCGAAGAACGACCGCTGCTGCGGCGAATCGGGCACGCTCGCGGTCACGCGCCCGGACGTATCGACGCAGGTGCGCTTCCGCAAGGAAGAGGAGATCCGAAAGGGCGCGGCGAAATTGCGTAACATTCCGGTGGTGTCGAGCGGCGGCGCGAGCGGCCAGACGCCGGCGGGCGACCAGGACGTCAAGATCCTGACGAGCTGCCCGGCGTGCTTGCAGGGCCTGTCGCGTTACAGCGAGGACGCGGATATCGAAGCCGATTACATCGTTGTCGAGATCGCGCGCCACATGCTCGGCGAAAACTGGATGGCCGATTACGTCGCGCGTGCGAACAGCGGCGGGATCGAGCGCGTCCTAGTGTAAGGTGACGGACGGGCCACCCGTTGAGGATTTGACGATGGATTGCATATTCTGCCGCGAAGACGGCGGCGAGCTGCTTTGGAAGGACGGCGCGGTGCGCGTCGTCCTGGCGACGAACGAGGCTGACTATCCGGGCTTTTGCCGGGTGATCTGGCAGGCGCACGTTGCCGAGTTTTCAGATTTGTCCGATGCCGAGCGCATGCATTTGATGCGCGTCGTGTATGCGGTCGAGCGCGCGGTGCGGCGCGTGATGCAGCCAGCCAAGGTGAATCTCGCGAGTCTCGGCAATCAGGTGCCGCATCTGCACTGGCATGTGATTCCGCGCTTTTCGAACGACGCGCATTTCCCGCAGCCGATCTGGGCGCCGCGTCAGCGCTCGGTGTCCGATGCAATGCTGCGCCTGCGCGCCGCGCAGGCAACGCTTTTGCACAGCGCGGTGCAAGAAGAGATCGCGCTGTTTGCCGACGGAGGCGCGAATGAGCGCTGATACGGCCGCGGCGGCGCCCGTGCCGTCGGGCGTTATCGTGCATGCAGTATCGCGCGTGCTCGAGCTTCAATATCCGGGCGGCGATATCTACCGGGTGCCGTTCGAGCTGATGCGCGTTTATTCGCCGTCCGCCGAGGTGCGCGGCCATGGCCCCGGTCAGGAAACGCTGCAAACCGGCAAGCGCGGCGTGACGATCACGGCGCTCGAGCCGGTCGGCAACTACGCATTGAAGCCGACGTTCTCCGACGGCCATTCGACCGGCATTTATTCGTGGGCGTGGCTGTACGAACTGGCGACCCGGCAAGACGCGCTCTGGCGCGAATATTTCGACAAACTGAAGGCGGCGGGCGTCGAGCGCGACGCGCCGATGCCGGCGGACACCGTGCCGCACGGCCACCGCCATTGAACGACGACGGCGCCGCCGTTGCTGCGCCGTTTGCGATGAATAGAGGATCAACGCGATGAGCAAAACCCACTTCGGCTTCGAAACGGTCGACGAGAACGAGAAGGCACAGAAGGTCGCGGGGGTGTTCCACTCGGTCGCGAGCAATTACGACGTGATGAACGACCTGATGTCGGCGGGCCTGCACCGTGCGTGGAAGGCGTTCACGGTCGCGCAGGCGAATGTGCGGCCGGGCTTCAAGGTGCTCGACATCGCGGCCGGCACGGGCGACCTGACCAAGGCGTTCGCGAAGGCCGCGGGTCCCGCGGGCGAGGTTTGGCATACCGACATCAACGAATCGATGCTGCGCGTCGGCCGGGACCGGCTGCTCGACAAGGGCGTCGTCACGCCGTCGCTGTTGTGCGATGCGGAAAAGCTGCCGTTTCCGGATAATTATTTCGACATCGTCACCGTTGCGTTCGGTCTGCGCAACATGACGCACAAGGAGGTGGCGCTGGCCGAGATGCGCCGCGTCACGAAGCCGGGCGGCCGGGTATTCGTGCTCGAATTCTCGAAAGTCTGGGCGCCGCTGAAAAAAGCTTACGATGTCTATTCTTTCAAAGTATTACCGTGGCTTGGCGACAAGATCGCAAAAGATGCCGACAGTTACCGGTATCTTGCCGAATCGATCCGGATGCATCCGGATCAGGACACGCTGAAGGCAATGATGGAACAAGCGGGACTCGATGCCGTCAAATATTACAATTTGTCAGGTGGCGTGGTAGCTTTACATATCGGAACCAAGTACTAAGGGGTTCTGTCCATACATTTTCCTTACAGCAAGCAGGAGGCCAGCATGTCCGAAACCCGTCCGTCGTTCAACCGAAGCAGGCAGCCGAAGTCGTGGGCGCGACGCATCGGCACGTTCGTGATGGTCGGCCTTCTCGCAGCCGGCACGTTCGCGTCGCTCGATGCTGAAGCCAAGCGCATGGGCGGCGGCCGCAGTGTCGGCCGGCAGTCGCAGTCGCTGCAGCAGCGGCAGGCGACGCCGCCCGCGCAGCAGCCGATGCAGCAGGCAGCGCCGGCTCAGCCGCCGCGTGCGCAGCCCGCGCCGGCGGCTCAGCCCAATCGGTCGCGCTGGCTTGGGCCGATCGCCGGTTTGGCGGCCGGCCTCGGCATTGCTGCGCTGCTATCGCATTTCGGCCTGGGCGGCGCGTTCGCGAGCATGATGGCAAACGTCATTGTGATCGCGCTGCTCGCGATGGTCGGCATTTGGTTGTTCCGCAAGCTGGCGAGCCGGCGCGCCGCCCAGCAGCCGGCGTATGCGGGCGGGCAGCCTTCGTCGCTGAGCCGTGGCGGCCATGACGCGGCCGATACGCGTTCGGGCGCGTCGAATGGCGCGTTCGGCAGTGCGTCGGCGGGCGCATCGACCAGTGCAGGCAGCGCCTACGCGGGCGAAGCGCAGCGCGTGTTCGGCGGCGGGGCTGCCGCTGCTGCTGCCGTACCGTCGGTGCCGGCCGGTTTCGACACCGAAACGTTCCTGCGCAACGCGAAGGTTTACTTTGTGCGCCTGCAGGCCGCGTGGGATGAGGGCAATCTGGCCGACATCCGCGAATTCACGACGCCCGAGATGTTTGCCGAAGTGAAGATCGACCTCGACGGGCGCGGTGCCGCCGCGAACCAGACCGATGTCGTGCGGCTCGATGCCGAGTTGCTGTCGGTCGAGGATCGTGGCAGCGAGCATGTCGCGAGCGTGCGCTTCCATGGTCTGATCCGCGAAGCGGCGGGCGCGCCGGCCGAACCGTTCAACGAAGTGTGGAACCTGTCCAAATCGGGCAGCGCCGGCTGGCTGCTGGCGGGTATTCAGCAGGTAACCGAGCACTGATCGACGTCAGCCGGCGCGTCGCGCCATGCGAGGCCGCGCCCGAACCGACGTTACAATAGAAGCCCGCGCAGGCGCCTTGCCTGCGCGGGCTTTTCTTTGCCAACCAGATGACTTTAGCCGCCAAGCCTTTTGCAGCCGCCGTCAATCATTTGCTCGCCCGCGAGACCTGGGCGCGCGAACGCCTGATTCCCTATGCCGGCAAGACCGCCCGGCTTGATGTCCCGCCTGTTACCTTCGTGCTGCTCGTGCAGCCGGACGGCTATCTCACCGCGGTCGACGAGCATGATGCGCGCCATGTCGATGTGTCGATCGCGCTTGCCGGCCACGCGGGCGGCGGCTCGTGGGACGCGCTCGGCGCGCTCCTGACGGGCGGCCAGGCGGCGATGATGAAGCATGTGAAGATCGACGGGGACGCCGAATTCGCGACGCAGATCGCGAAGCTCGCCGAGCATTTGCGCTGGGAGCCGGAGGAGGATCTGGCGAGATTCGTCGGCGATGCCGCCGCGCACCGGATCGCGGCATCCGTGCGCTCGGCGGGCGGCCATGCGCGCCGTGCCGGCCGTAACGTGCTCGATTCGATCGCCGAATATTGGCTCGACGAAAACCCGCAGGTGGTGCGCAAGCGCGCGCTTGCCGATTTCGACGCCGAGCTCGCGCGTGCCCGCGATGCGCTCGCGCGCGTCGACAAGCGGATCGAACGGCTGGAGC
Source organism: Burkholderia sp. TSV86 (assembly GCF_001522865.1). GTDB lineage: Bacteria > Pseudomonadota > Gammaproteobacteria > Burkholderiales > Burkholderiaceae > Burkholderia. Next base: position 8,211 of record NZ_LOWB01000047.1, read on the forward strand.
AAAAAATCGACGCGCGCGCGGGCGGCAGCCCGCGACGCGCGCAATGAGGGCCGCAAGGCATGCGCATTTTCCGTTTCATCAAGATTCTCTATACCGTCGCGCGCTTTGGCCTCGACGAAGTGATGCTGTCCGGCATCCAGAGCCGGCGCGTGAAGCTGCTGCTGCGCATCATGACGATCGGCCGGCGTTTTTCCGATCCACCGGCGGTGCGGCTGCGCCGCGCACTCGAAAGCCTCGGGCCGATTTTCGTGAAATTCGGCCAGGTGCTGTCGACGCGGCGCGATCTGCTGCCCGTCGATTTCGCGAACGAGCTGACGAAGCTGCAGGATCAGGTGCCGCCGTTCGATTCGGCGGTGGCGATCGCGCTCATCGAGAAGGCGCTCGGCGCGCGCATCGACGAACTGTTCGACGAATTCGAGCGCGAGCCGGTTGCGAGCGCGTCGATCGCGCAGGTGCATTTCGCGAAGCTCAAACAGGGTGTGCATGCGGGCAGGGCGGTCGCGATCAAGGTATTGCGGCCGAACATGCTGCCCGTCATCGATTCCGATCTCGCGCTGTTGCGCGACATCGCGACCTGGGCCGAGCGGCTGTGGGCCGACGGCCGGCGGTTGAAGCCGCGCGAGGTGGTGGCCGAGTTCGACAAGTATCTGCATGACGAACTCGACCTGATGCGCGAAGCGGCCAACGGCAGCCAGTTGCGCCGCAACTTCGCGGGGCTGGACCTGCTGCTCGTGCCGGAGATGTTCTGGGACTATTCGACATCGAACGTGATCGTGATGGAGCGCATGGAGGGCGTGCCGATCGGCCAGATCGACACGCTGCGCAACGCCGGCGTCGACATCAAGAAGCTCGCGCGCGAGGGCGTCGAGATCTTCTTCACGCAGGTGTTCCGTGACGGGTTCTTCCATGCGGACATGCATCCGGGCAACATCCGGGTGAGCCTCGATCCGAAGCACTTTGGCCGCTATGTCGCGCTGGATTTCGGGATCGTCGGCGCGCTGTCCGATTTCGACAAGAACTATCTCGCGCAGAATTTCCTGGCGTTTTTCAAGCGCGACTACCACCGTGTCGCGACGCTGCACCTCGAATCGGGCTGGGTGCCGGCCGATACGCGTGTCGAGGAGTTGGAGAGCGCGATTCGCGCGGTATGCGAGCCATACTTCGACCGCGCGCTGAAGGACATTTCGCTCGGCCAGGTGCTGATGCGGCTTTTTTCGACGTCGCGCCGCTTCAACGTCGAGATCCAGCCGCAACTGGTGCTGTTGCAGAAGACGATGCTGAACGTCGAGGGGCTCGGCCGCTCGCTCGATCCGGATCTCGATCTGTGGAAGACGGCCAAGCCGTATCTCGAGCGGTGGATGACCGAGCAGATCGGGCTGCGGGGCTGGTACGAGCGTTTCAAGGTCGAGGCGCCGCAATGGAGCAAGACGCTGCCGCAGTTGCCGCGCCTCGTTCACAACGCGCTCGCCGCACAGCACGATGCGCCGCGCGCGGCGAGCGACGAGCTGATCCGGCAGATTCTCGTCGAACAGAAGCGAACCAACCGGCTGCTGCAGGCGCTGCTCGTGTTCGGGCTCGCAGTCGGCGCGGGCGCGGTGATCGCGCGGGTGCTGATCGTACTTGCATCAGCGGCCTGACGGCGCGCGCGTGGGCGCTGGCGCCGGGGCGTGTCAGCGCGTGGGTAGCGCTCGCGCACGGCGAGCGCCACAAGTGTTTCGTTTCGCATGCGAGCGCCGTTGACGTAGGCAAACCCGGGTAAGGCCGGCCAAGCGATGAGTGAGAAGACGAAGACGGACCATGCGGATGGGCGGCGCGCGCTCGAATTGGCGGAGACGAGTGCGGCAGCGGCGAATTTGACGACGCGCAATCCCGCCGACGCCGCATTCTGGGACGAGCGCTACGAGCGCAGCGTGACGCCGTGGGATCTCGCGAAGGTGCCGGATGCGTTCGCCGCATTCGCGTCGAAGCTCGCGCCGTGCCCGGTGTTGATTCCCGGCTGCGGCAGCGCGTATGAAGCGCATTGGCTTGCGCAGGCGGGGTGGCCCGTGCGCGCGATCGATTTCTCCGCGCAAGCGGTCGACACCGCGCGCCGGCAGCTCGGCGAGCATGCGGGCGTGGTCGAGCTGGCGGATTTCTTCACATACGAGCCGCCGCTCGCGCCGCAGTGGATCTACGAGCGCGCGTTTCTTTGCGCGATACCCAAGGCGCTCTGGCCGGATTACGCGCGCCGGGTTGCGGCGCTGCTGCCGGCGGGCGGCCTGTTGGCCGGTTTCTTCCTGCTGGGCGCGACGCTGGGCGGGCCGCCGTTCGGCATCGAGCGCGCGCAAATCGACGCGCTTCTCGCGCCGTCGTTCGAACTGATCGACGATGCGCCGGTTGACGAGTCGCTGCCGGTTTTCGGCGGCCGCGAGCGCTGGCTTACCTGGCGCCGGACATAGCCGCGGTTCGCCCCGCCGCGCATGGCGGCGGCGGCATTGCGCGTTCGGCTATAATCCAAAGCTTTGCAAGCTTTTCATACCGGTTATTGTTTTTCTGCGGGAAGATGCCATGCCGATCTACGCCTATCGTTGCGAAGCCTGCGGTTACGCGAAGGATGTGCTTCAGAAGATGAGCGACGCGCCGTTGTCGCAGTGCCCGGAGTGCGGGAAGGATACGTTTCGTAAGCAGGTCACGGCGGCGGGGTTCCAATTGAAGGGCTCTGGCTGGTACGTGACCGATTTTCGTGGCGGCTCGGGCGGTTCGAACCAGGCGAATCAGGCGCAGGGCGCGGCTCCGGCGGCTGGCGAGACGGCCGCCGGACAATCCGGCGGCAACGCGAGCGCGGGCAGCGAGAAGCCGGCGTCGGCCGACAGTCCAGCGGGCAGTGCGAGCGCGGCCAGCACGCCGGCGCCGGCCGCCGCGCCAGCGAGCAGCAGTTGATCGTCGCGCCGCCCGTGTCGGCGGCGCGTTCCGCGCTTGACACCCCGGCGCGATCTTTCGACGTCAGACGATGAAAAAGACGACCCTCAAATCGGTGTTCCTGACCGGACTTCTCGTTCTCGTGCCGCTCGCGATCACGCTGTGGGTGCTCGGACTCATCATTGGCACGATGGATCAGACACTGTTGCTGCTGCCGCAATCGTGGCAGCCGGAGCGGCTGCTCGGCTTCCGGCTGCCGGGGATCGGCGCCGTATTGACGCTCGCGTTCATCTTCATCGTCGGGCTCGCGACGCAGAATTTCGTCGGCCAGAAGCTCGTCACCTGGTGGAATGCGGTGGTGCGCCACATTCCGGTCGTCGGGCCGATCTATACGAGCGTCAAGCAGGTGTCCGACACACTGCTGTCCTCCAGCGGCAATGCGTTCCGCAAGGCGCTGCTGATCGAGTATCCGCGCCGCGGTTCTTATACGATCGCGTTCCTGACCGGCACGCCGGGCGGCGACGTGGTCAATCATCTGAAGGAAGAGTACGTGAGCGTGTACGTGCCGACGACGCCGAACCCGACGTCCGGCTTCTTCCTGATGGTGCCGAAAAGCGAGGCCGTCGAGCTCGACATGTCGGTCGACGCTGCGCTCAAGTACATCGTCTCGATGGGCGTCGTCGCGCCTGCCACGCCTGTCGCCGCGCCCGCGCCCGCGCGCCGTCCCGTCGAGCCGCCGATGTAATACCCGGGAGAGAGTGCGGCTCTTCCCGTTGACCACTACGAAAGAAAGCAAACATCATGTCGATGCGAACTGAATACTGCGGTCTCGTGACCGAACACCTGATGGGCCAGACGGTGTCGCTGTGCGGCTGGGTCCACCGCCGCCGCGACCACGGCGGCGTGATCTTCATCGACTTGCGCGATCGCGAAGGTCTCGTGCAGGTGGTGTGCGATCCGGATCGCGCGGAGATGTTCGCGACCGCCGAAGGCGTGCGCAACGAGTTCTGCATCCAGGTCAAGGGCCTCGTGCGCGGTCGGCCGGAAGGCACGATCAACGCAGGCCTGAAGAGCGGCAAGATCGAGGTGCTGTGCCACGAGCTTACCGTGCTGAACGCGTCGGTCACGCCGCCGTTCCAGCTCGATGACGACAACCTGTCGGAGACCACGCGCCTTACCCATCGTGTGCTCGACCTGCGCCGTCCGCAGATGCAGCATAACCTGCGGCTGCGCTATCGCGTCGCGATCGAGGCGCGCAAGTATCTCGACGAGCAGGGCTTCATCGACATCGAAACGCCGATGTTGACGAAGAGCACGCCGGAAGGCGCGCGCGACTACCTGGTGCCGTCGCGTGTGAACGCGGGCCAGTTCTTCGCGCTGCCGCAGTCGCCGCAGCTCTTCAAGCAATTGCTGATGGTCGCGAACTTCGACCGCTACTACCAGATCACGAAGTGCTTCCGTGACGAGGATCTGCGCGCCGACCGTCAGCCGGAATTCACGCAGATCGACTGCGAAACGTCGTTTCTCGGCGAGCAGGAAATCCGCGACCTGTTCGAGAACATGATCCGTCATATCTTCAAGACGACGATCGACGTCGAACTCGACGCGAAATTCCCGGTGATGCCTTACTCGGAAGCGATGGCGCGTTTCGGCTCGGATAAGCCGGACCTGCGCGTGAAGCTCGAATTCACCGAGCTGACCGATGCGATGAAGGACGTCGACTTCAAGGTGTTCAGCACGCCGGCCAACGCGAAGGACGGCCGCGTCGCGGCGCTGCGCGTGCCGAAGGGCGGCGAGCTGTCGCGCGGCGACATCGACGGCTACACGGAGTTCGTGCGCATCTATGGCGCGAAGGGGCTCGCGTGGATCAAGGTCAACGAGCGCGCGAAGGGCCGCGACGGCTTGCAAAGCCCGATCGTGAAGAACCTGCACGATGCGGCGATTGCGGCGATTCTCGAGCGCACGGGCGCCGCGGACGGCGACATCATCTTCTTCGCGGCCGATCGCGCGAAGGTCGTCAACGACAGCCTCGGCGCGCTGCGCCTGAAGATCGGTCATTCGGAGTTCGGCAAGGCGAATGGCCTCGTCGAGGCGGGCTGGAAGCCGCTGTGGGTGATCGATTTTCCGATGTTCGAATACGACGACGAGGAAGCGCGCTACGTGGCCGCGCACCATCCGTTCACGAGCCCGAAGGACGAGCATCTCGAATATCTCGAGACCGATCCGGGCCGTTGTCTCGCGAAGGCTTACGACATGGTGCTCAACGGCTGGGAAATCGGCGGCGGCTCGGTGCGTATCCACCGCGAGGAAGTACAGAGCAAGGTGTTCCGCGCGCTGAAGATTGGTCCGGAAGAAGCGCAGGCCAAGTTCGGCTTTCTGCTCGACGCGCTGCAATACGGCGCGCCGCCGCACGGCGGGATCGCGTTCGGCCTCGACCGGATCGTCACGATGATGGCGGGCGCCGATTCGATCCGCGACGTGATCGCGTTCCCGAAGACGCAGCGCGCGCAGTGTCTGCTCACGCAAGCACCGAGCCCCGTCGACGAGCGCCAGCTGCGCGAGCTGCATATCCGCTTGCGTCAGCCGGAACAACCGAAGGCGTGAGCGCGTAGCCGCCGTCGCGAGACGGCCCGGGCCCGCGTTGGCGCATGCGGGCGGGCCGATCGAACGAACCGCTCCCGGCAATGCAGGCAGGACCACACACAAAGGGCGCAGATGCGCCCTTTGTGTTTTTTCGTCGTCATTTTGCGGTACAGTCGGCGTCATGGCTTCTTGACGGCGCTGCGTCATCCGCCGCATCGAGCGGGCGGGCGCCGATGACATCCCGATGACGAAACCGCCGAAAATTCCCGAATCCGTTCTCGTCGTGATCCACACGCGCGCGCTCGACGTGCTCATCATCAAGCGTGCCGATCAGCCCGATTTCTGGCAATCCGTGACAGGGTCGAAGGACGCGCTCGACGAGCCGCTCGCTTTGACCGCCGCGCGCGAAGTCGCCGAGGAGACGGGTATCGTCGTCGGCAGCGCGGGCGTGCCGGCCGACGCGCTCGTCGATTGGCGGCACCGGATCGAATACGCGATCTACCCGCATTACCTGCACCGCTACGCCCCCGGCGTCACGCGCAACACCGAGCATTGGTTCAGCCTCGAGGTGCCGGCGCGCATCGACGTGACGCTGTCGCCGCGCGAGCACACCGACTACCTGTGGCTGCCTTATCGCGAAGCCGCCGCACGCTGCTATTCGCCGTCGAACGCCGAAGCGATCCTGCAATTGCCGCAGCGCATCGGCGCGCGCGCCGCATGAGCGCGCGCGCGCGGCGCCGGCTCGCGCAGTGGCGGCGGATGTTCGTGCGGCAGCGCGGTTCCGCGTCGCGGCTCGCGTTCACGTCCGGCAATACGGTGCGGCTTTGCCACGGCGGTGAAGCATTCTTTCCCGCGCTGGTCGCGCGAATCGACACGGCGCGCAGCGAGATCGCGCTCGAAACCTATATATTTTGCGACGACCCGGTGGGGCGCGCGGTCTCCGATGCGCTGTTGCGCGCGGCGCAGCGCGGTGTGCGCGTGCGGGTGATCACCGACGGCATCGGCACGGCGCGGCTGCCGCTGTTTGGCGAGTGGGCGTCCGCGGGCATCGAGCACCGGATCTACAATCCTTACCTGTTCGGCCGTTTCGGCTTCTCGCGCACCCATCGCAAGCTCGCGTTCATCGACGATGCCCATGCGTTTTGCGGCGGCATCAACATCGTCGACGACTACGACCAGAACGGCACGCGGCTGCCGTTTCCGCGCTGGGATTTCGCGCTGGAGCTGCAAGGGCCCGTCGTTGCCGACGTGCGCGCCGCGTTCGAAGTCCAGTGGTATCGGATCGCCGTCGGGCACAAGCGCTATGCGGACGATCTTTTGCCGGGCGGCAATGCCGACCGCGCTGCGTTTGCCGCGCGCTTTCGCCGCTGGATGCGCAGCCACCGCTGGGTGAAGGCGGGCGCGTTGCGCATGGTGACCGAGCCGAGCGTCGCGTTCGTCGCGCGCGACAACGTGCTGAACCGCCGCGCGATCGAGAAGGCGTATCTCGCGGCGATCGGCCGCGCGCGGCATGCGATTCTGCTCGCGAATCCGTATTTCATGCCGGGCAGAAAGCTGCGCCGCGCGCTTACCGGCGCCGCGCGCCGCGGCGTCGACGTGCGGATTCTGATCGGGCGCAACGAGTTCGCATCGCTCGATATGGCGGTGCCGTTCCTCTATCATGCATTGCTGCGCGCGGGCGTGCACGTGGCCGAATACGACAAGACGATGCTGCACGGCAAGGTCGCGGTGATCGACGATCACTGGGCGACAGTCGGCTCGTCCAACCTCGACGCGCTGAGCCTGATGTTGAACAATGAGGCGAACGTCGTGCTCGTCAGACATCGTGACGAAATTGCCGCGCTGCGCAATGCGATCGCCGCCGCATTCGCCGACGGCCGCGTGATCGATCCGGCGCGCTACGCGGTGCGGCCGGCCGTCGAACGGTTCGTCAATTGGTTTGCCTATACCGTGTATCGTGGCGCGATGAAGCTGCTCACGGTTGGCGGCTACGACTAAGCGTCCGCTTAATTGTGTGGGCGTGCCGGGATTCCCGCGGGGTTCCGCTCATCGGTGAACGGGCTTTGTGAAACGACGGGCCGGTTAGAAACCGATTTCTAATAATTTCCTTGTTTCGCCAGCGGCTGCACTCAATAATAGTACGGCCGTTCGATTTTATTCAGCCACTAGGAACGGTTACTAAAAAGCTATGCGAAAAGGCGAACAGACGCGTGCCGCAATCCTCGATGCAGCCTTGGACCTGGCGAGCCGTGACGGACTCGAGGGTCTGACGATCGGCATGTTGGCCGAACGGATGCAAATGAGCAAGAGTGGTGTGTTTGCGCACTTCGGGTCGCGTGATGACCTGCAGGTCGAGGTCGTGCGCGAGTATCACCGCCGCTTCGAGGAGGAGGTGTTCTTCCCGAGCTTGCGTGAGCCGCGTGGTCTGCCGCGCTTGCGTGCGATGCTGGCTCGCTGGATGGAGAAGCGCATCCAGGAGGTGACGACGGGATGCATCTACATCAGCGGGGCTGTCGAGTACGACGATCGTCCGGACAGCCCCGTGCGCGAACAACTGTTCGCGAGCGTGCGGACCTGGCGCACTGCGTTGCTGCGAGCGATTTCGCAGGCGAAGGAAGAGGGGCATCTGCGCCCGGATACCGATCCGGACCTGATGCTGTTCGAGTTGTACAGTTTCACGCTCGGTCTGCACCACGACGCCCGTTTCCTGCATCAGCCGGGCGCCGTGAGCCTCACGTGGGCCGCACTTGAAAAGACGATTGTTTCGTACCAGAGCGAGAGCCGTTAGCGGTCATCAGTGAGTCCGCCGGGAGCTTGAGCCGATTGCCATTCTTGGAGAGAGAGTCATGGGACAGTACGCCGCGCCGTTGCGCGACATGCAATTCGTGTTGCACGAGCTTCTGAATGTCGAAGCCGAGGTCAAGCAGATGCCGAAGCACGCGGATCTCGACGCCGACACGATCAACCAAGTGCTCGAGGAGGCGGGCAAGTTCTGCTCGGAAGTGATTTATCCGCTCAACCAGGTTGGCGATCGCGAGGGCTGCACCTATGCCGGCGACGGCGTCGTGACGACGCCGACGGGTTTCAAGGAAGCGTATCGGCAATACGTCGAGGCCGGCTGGCCGGCGCTCGGCTGCGATCCGGACTACGGCGGCCAGGGGCTGCCCGCGTTCGTCAACAACGCGCTGTATGAAATGCTGAACTCGGCGAACCAGGCATGGACGATGTATCCGGGCCTGTCGCACGGCGCTTACGAGTGCCTGCACGCGCACGGCGCGCCCGAGTTGCAGAAGCAATATCTGCCGAAGCTCGTTTCCGGTGAATGGACCGGGACGATGTGTCTGACCGAGCCGCACTGCGGCACCGATCTCGGCATCCTGCGCACGAAGGCCGAGCCGAGCGGCGACGGCTCGTATGCGATCTCCGGCACCAAGATCTTCATTTCGAGCGGCGAGCACGACATGTCGTCGAACATCATCCACCTCGTGCTCGCGCGCCTGCCGGACGCGCCCAAGGGCACGAAGGGCATTTCGCTGTTCATCGTGCCGAAGTTCATCCCTGATGCGTCGGGCGAGCCGGGCGAGCGCAATGGCATCAAGTGCGGTTCGATCGAGCACAAGATGGGCATTCACGGCAATTCGACCTGCGTGATGAACCTCGACAACGCGAAGGGCTGGCTGGTCGGCGAGCCGAACAAGGGCTTGAACGCGATGTTCGTGATGATGAACGCCGCGCGTCTGGGCGTCGGGATGCAGGGCCTGGGCCTCACCGAAGTCGCGTACCAGAACTCGCTCGCCTATGCGAAGGAGCGGCTGCAGATGCGCTCGCTGACGGGCCCGAAGGCGCCGGACAAGCCGGCCGATCCGATCATCGTTCACCCGGACGTGCGCCGCATGCTGCTCACGCAGAAGGCTTACGCGGAAGGCGCGCGTGCGTTCACTTACTGGTCGGCTCTGCAGATCGACAAATATCTGTCGCATTCGGACGAAGCGGTGAGAAAGGACGCGGACGATCTCGTCGCGCTGCTCACGCCGATCATCAAGGCATTCCTGACCGACAACGCGTTCGAATGCACGAATCACGCGATGCAGGTGTTTGGCGGCCACGGCTTCATTTCCGAGTGGGGAATGGAGCAGTATGTGCGCGACGCTCGGATCAACATGATCTATGAAGGCACGAACTCGGTTCAGGCGCTCGACCTGCTCGGGCGCAAGGTGCTCGGCGACATGGGCGCGAAGCTCAAGAAGTTCGGCAAGATCGTCACCGAGTTCGTCGAGACCGAAGGCGTGAAGCCGGAGATGTCCGAATTCGTCACGCCGCTCGCCGATATCGGCGAGAAGGTGCAGAAGCTGACGATGGAAATCGGCATGAAGGCGATGCAGAACCCGGATGAAGTCGGCGCGGCGGCCGTGCCGTACCTGCGCACCGTCGGCCATCTGGTGTTCGCGTACTTCTGGGCGCGCATGGCGCGCATCGCGCTCGACAAGGAAGCGTCGGGCGATCCGTTCTACAAATCGAAGCTTGCGACCGCGCGTTTCTATTTCGCGCGTCTGTTGCCGGAAACGGCCGCGTCGATCCGCCTCGCCCGCGCAGGCTCGAAGACGTTGATGGAAGTCGACGAAGCGCTGTTCTGATGCGATGCGGTCCGGGCGGCGCCCGCCGCCCGGACCGCCCGAATTCGTAGCACTCATTTGCCGCGCGCGGCGCTTACCGCCCCGCGATTCGCGGCTCAATCCGGAGAGAGAGTACTGTGAGCAAATTCAACATTCGCAAGGTCGCCGTGCTGGGCGCCGGCGTGATGGGAGCGCAGATCGCCGCGCATCTCGTCAATGCGCGCGTGCCGGTGCTGCTGTTCGATCTGCCCGCCAAGGAAGGTCCGAAGAACGGCATCGCGCTGAAGGCGATCGAGGGCTTGAAGAAGCTGTCGCCGGCGCCGTTCGGCGTGAAGGATGACGCGCAATATCTCGAGCCCGCGAACTATGACGACGACATCGCGAAGCTCGCCGAGTGCGATCTCGTGATCGAGGCGATTGCCGAGCGGATGGACTGGAAGCACGATTTATACAAGAAGGTCGCGCCGCATATCGCGCCGAACGCGATTTTCGCGACCAACACGTCGGGCCTGTCGATCACGAAGCTGTCCGACGGTTTCGCCGACGAGTTGAAGGCGCGTTTCTGCGGCGTGCACTTCTTCAACCCGCCGCGCTACATGCACCTGGTCGAGCTGATCCCGACCGCCCATACGCGCCCCGAGATTCTCGACCAGCTCGAGACCTTCCTGACGAGCGTCGTCGGCAAGGGCGTGGTGCGCGCGAAGGATACGCCGAACTTCATTGCGAACCGTGTCGGCATCTTCTCGATTCTCGCGGTGATCACCGAGGCCGAGAAGTTCGGCCTGCGTTTTGACGAAGTCGACGATCTGACGGGCAGCCGTCTGGGCCGTGCGAAGTCGGCGACGTTCCGTACCGCGGACGTGGTCGGCCTCGACACGATGGCGCACGTGATCAAGACGATGCAGGACAACCTCGCCGACGATCCGTTCTTCCCGGTCTACAAGACGCCGGCCGTGCTCGCGAAGCTCGTCGAGCAGGGCGCGCTGGGGCAGAAGTCGGGCGGCGGTTTCTACAAGAAGGAAGGCAAGGCGATCAAGGTGCTCGATCCGAAAACGGGCGCCTACGTCGACGGCGGCGCCAAGGCGGACGAGACCGTCGCGCGCATTCTGAAGCGCCCGCCGGCCGAGCGCCTGAAGCTGCTGCGCGAGACGCAGCATCCGCACGCGCAGTTCCTGTGGTCGATCTTCCGTGACGTGTTCCACTACATCGCGTTCCACCTCGAATCGATCGCCGACAATGCGCGCGACGTCGACCTCGCGATCCGCTGGGGCTTCGGCTGGAGCGACGGTCCGTTCGAAGGCTGGCAGGCTGCTGGCTGGAAGCAGATCGCCGAGTGGGTGCAGGAGGACATCGCCGCCGGCAAGACGCTCGCGAACGTGCCGCTGCCCGCATGGGTGCTCGAAGGCCCGGTCGCCGAGAAGGGCGGCGTGCATACGGAGGAAGGCTCGTGGTCGCCGGCCGCGAAGGCTTTCGTGCCGCGCTCGACACTGCCCGTCTATGAGCGCCAGGTGTTTCGTGCGCCGCTTCTGGGCGAGACCGGCCGCGATCCGCTCAAGTTCGGCAAGACGCTCGCCGAGAACGATTCGGTGCGCATCTGGGTCGATGACCGCGCGGGAGAGGACGATGTCGTGATCGTGTCGTTCAAGACGAAGATGAACACGATCGGCGCGGGCGTGATCGACGGCCTCGCGCAGGCGATCGAGTTGGCCGAGAAGGATTACAAGGCGGTGGTGGTCTGGCAGCCGTCGTCGCTGAAGCTGGGCAACCCGGGCGGGCCGTTCTCGGCCGGCGCGAACCTGGAAGAGGCGATGCCCGCGTTCATGATGGGCGGCGCGAAGGGTATCGAGCCGTTCGTGAAGAAATTCCAGGACGGCCTGATGCGCGTCAAGTACGCGAACGTGCCGGTTGTCGCGGCGGTGTCGGGCCTGGCGCTCGGCGGCGGCTGCGAGCTGATGTTGTCCAGCGCGAAGCGCGTCGTGCATGTCGAGAGCTACATCGGCCTCGTCGAGGTCGGCGTCGGTCTCGTGCCGGGCGGCGGCGGCCTGAAGGAAGCGGCGGTGCGGGCGGCTGAAGCGGCCGCGGCGGCGAACGCGACGAACGATTTGCTGAAGTTCCTCACGAAACCGTTCGAGAACGCGGCGACGGCGAAGGTATCGATGTCCGCGCACGAGGCGCGCGCGATGGGCTATCTGAAACCGTCGGACACGATCGTCTTCAATGTATTCGAGCTGCTCGATATCGCGAAGAAGGAAGCGCGGGCGCTTGCCGACGCGGGATATCGCCCGCCGCTGAAGGCGAAGGCGATTCCGGTCGCCGGCCGCTCGGGCATCGCGACCATCAAGGCGCAGCTCGTCAATCTGCGTGATGGCCGCTTCATCAGCGATCACGATTTCCTGATCGCGAGCCGCATTGCCGAAGCGGTGTGCGGCGGCGACGTCGAAGGCGGCAGCACGGTCGACGAAGACTGGCTGCTTGCGCTCGAACGCCGTGCATTCGTCGAGCTGCTGGGCACGCAAAAGACGCAGGAGCGGATCATGGGCATGTTGCAGACCGGCAAGCCGGTTCGGAACTAACTGAGCCTTGCAAAGGAGCCTGAAATGAGCAAACAGTTGCAAGACGCATACATCGTCGCCGCAAGCCGCACGCCGATCGGCAAGGCGCCGCGCGGTGCATTCAAGAACACGCGCCCGGAAGAGCTGCTGGTCCACGCGATCAAGGCCGCGGTTGCGCAAGTGCCGGAGTTCGACACGAAGCTGATCGAGGACGCGATCGTCGGCTGCGCGATTCCGGAAGCCGAGCAGGGCCTGAACATCGCCCGGATGGGCGCATTGCTGGCGGGCCTGCCGCAGACGGTCGGCGGCGTGACGGTCAATCGCTTCTGCGCGTCGGGCGTCACCGCGCTTGCGATGGCGGCGGACCGCATTCGCGTCGGCGAATCGGACGCGATTTTCGCGGCCGGCACCGAATCGATGAGCATGGTGCCGATGATGGGCAACAAGCCGTCGATGTCACCGCATATCTTCGATCGCAGCGAAGACTTCGGGATCGCCTACGGGATGGGTCTGACGGGCGAGCGCGTTGCCGACCAGTGGAAGGTGAGCCGCGAGGACCAGGATGCGTTCTCGCTCGAATCGCACCGCCGGGCAATCGCCGCGCAGCAGGCGGGCGAATTCGCGGGCGAGATCGCGCCGTACACGATCACCGAGCGCTTTCCGGATCTCGCAACGGGTGAGATCGTCGTGAAGACGCGCGAATTGAAGCTCGACGAAGGTCCACGCGCGGATACGTCGCTCGAAGCGCTCGCGAAGCTGCGCCCGACGTTTGCGAACAAGGGCTCGGTGACGGCGGGTAACAGCTCGCAGACGTCGGACGGCGCGGGTGCGCTGCTTGTCGTGTCGGAGAAGGTGCTCAAGCAATTCAACCTGACGCCGCTCGCACGCTTCGTCAGCTTCGCGGTGCGCGGCGTGCCGCCGGAAATCATGGGCATCGGCCCGAAGGAAGCGATTCCGGCCGCGCTGAAGGCCGCAGGTCTGAAACAGGACGATATCGACTGGATCGAGCTGAACGAGGCGTTTGCCGCGCAATCGCTTGCCGTGATCCGCGAACTCGGCCTCGATCCGGCCAAGGTGAACCCGCTTGGCGGCGCGATCGCGCTCGGCCATCCGCTCGGCGCGACGGGCGCGATTCGCGCTGCGACGGTCGTGCACGGCTTGCGCCGTCGCAACCTGAAGTATGGGATGGTGACGATGTGCGTCGGCACCGGCATGGGCGCGGCGGGCATCATCGAGCGGCTCTGAGCGGAGTTCGCATGGCATGACGACGGTGCGCGGGCGGCCAGCTCGCGCACCGTTTTTTTTGGAACGAGACAGCCGGGGCGTCTGTGCAAGCGGCCCCAGGAGATGATTCAGATGGATATCCAGCTCGAAAACGCCGACGGCGTGCTGACGATCACGCTCGCGCGTCCGGCGAAGCGCAATGCGATCACGTTGGCGATGTATCAGACGATGGCCGACGCGCTCAAGTCGGCGCGGGAAGATAAATCGGTGCGCGCGGTGCTGATTCGCGGCAGCGACGGCCACTTCACCGCCGGCAACGATCTCGAGGATTTCATGAAGACGCCGCCGAAGGATCAGGACGCGCCTGTGTTCCAGTTCCTGAGGCAGATCAGCACGCTGGAGAAGCCGATCGTCGCGGCTGTCGAGGGCGTGGCGGTTGGCATCGGCGTGACGCTGCTGCTGCATTGCGATCTCGTCTACGCGGCCGATACCGCGCAATTGTCGCTGCCGTTCGTGCAGCTCGCGCTGTGCCCGGAAGCGGCGTCGAGCCTATTGCTGCCGCGCCTTTCCGGCTATCAGGTGGCGGCCGAGAAGCTTTTGCTCGGCGAGCCGTTCGATGCGCTCGAAGCGCACCGCATCGGTCTAGTGAACCGCGTGCTGCCGGCGGCCGAACTCGATGCGTTCGCGGCGAAGCAGGCGGCCAAGCTCGTCGCGTTGCCGGCGTCGTCGCTGCGCGTGACGAAGGCGCTGCTCAGAGCGACGGAAGGCGCCGCCATTGCCACGCGGATGACGGACGAAGCCGAGCACTTCGGCGCGATGTTGCGCTCGCCCGAAGTGCGCGAAGCGATCAGCGCGTTCTTCGAAAAACGTAAGCCGAACTTCCAGCAGTTCGACTGATTGGTGCGCGCGGTGAGGCGGCGGTGTGCGAATGCGGCGGCGCGCGCATCGCCGTGTGGTGCTTGCCGTGTTGCCCGCGATTGCCGTCACGCAGCGGCGTCCGTTCGGCAATCTGTTCAATGCGGTGTTCGGTGTTAGCGCCTAACGCTCGGTGGCCGACGCCCGGCACTCGGTATCCGGCGCTCAATGCCCGCCCCCCGCGTTGCAACGTGCGCTGCGCGTGAATGCGGCGGCCGCTTGCACGCGCGAGATGTTTGACGGCGAGGCGGGTTTCTATGCGCCGGCGGTGCCGTAATCGACATAGCCGGCTTCCCGGCAGAAGCTCACGAGCCGCAGCCCGGCCTGGCGCGCAATTTCGACGGCAAGCGACGACGGCGCGGAGATCGTCGCGACCATCGGAATGCCGACGCGCGCGGACTTACGCACCAGCTCGTAGCTGGCCCGGCTCGACAGGAATACGAAGCCGTCGGTCGTATCAGCGCGTTCGAGCGTGAGCGTGCCGATCAGTTTGTCGAGCGCGTTGTGGCGGCCGATGTCCTCGAATGCGTGCCGGATCGCGCCGGCCGCGTCGCACCACGCGGCCGCGTGCAGGCCGCCCGTTTGCTGCGTGAGCGTTTGGTGCGCGGGGAACTCGCGTGCAGCGCGCGCGATTGCGTCCGGCGCGATCCGCGCGAGAAAGCCGTGGTCCGGCACGCGCTGCGGTGCGAGATCGAGCAGATCGATGCTCTCGATGCCGCACACGCCGCAGCCGGTTCTGCCGGCGAGCGCGCGGCGCCGCTCCTTCAGGGCGGCGAACGCCTGCTGGACCACCGTCAACTGGACTTCGGCATGCGGGATTGGCCCGTCGCCGCGCAGCACCACATCGATATCCTTCACGTCGCTGCCGCGCTCGACGATGCCTTCCGACAGCGCGAAGCCCACCGCGAATGCCTCGAGATCGCGTGGTGTGCACATCATCACCGCGTGCGAGATGCCGTTGAAGACGAGCGCGACCGGCCATTCCTGGCCGACGTGATCGAAGGTTGCATCGATCGCGTCGCCGCGCCGGCGGCGCACCGGCAGTTCGACGACGCCGCTGGGTTCGGCGGCTTCGGACAGCTTCACGGCAGGCTCCTTATACGGATCGGCGGGCGGCGGTACTCGCCGCCCGCGGAGGTTCTAAAATACTCCAGACGGGCCCAATGGGTCGGCAATCGTCAGGATGGGGGCAAACATGGGGCTGAGCGACGCGCCGCTGCTGTTCAATTTCGAGGTCGTTTCATCGCAGGGGCTGACTTATATTCCGATGATCGTGCGTTTCAATCTCGATCGCTTCGGGCTGCGGATCTCGCTCGAGCAGTGGCAGATGCTGCCGATCGAGGATCGCAAGCTGCTTGCGTGTTTCCCGGCCGACGAAGACGTCGCGATCGAGCCGAATTTCGATCACGCGCTCTTCGAGATGCTGCGCACGCATGCGAGCGTCGAGCCGAGCTGGTTTCAACCCGAAGAGCATCCGGCGTGGCGTAACGCCGATGCGGTGCCGGATGCGCTCGCCGCGCAAAGCGTGCTTGCCGGGCTGCCGGCGCCGTCGGCCGCGCAATGGTCCGCGCTCACGCCGTTTCAACGCTACGTGCTGACAAAGCTGTCGCGCAAGCCGAAGCTCAACCACGACTTTATCCCGGCGATGCGCGAATTCGGGCTCGCCGCATCATGAATCGAACTGTGCCGCTCCGGCAAGGTGCGCAGCGGTTGTGCAGCGGCGCGTAACCGTGTACGCATTGGGCGCGCGCGGCATGGCCGGATGGGGCGGCAGCGCATGCGCCGAGCACGCGGCTTGCTTGCGCCCGCGCGGCCGCGCTTATTCGAGGGGCGGTAGCGGGCGGGGGCGGCGGTCGTTGCCGGTCGCGACGTAGGTGAGCGTTGCCTCGGTGACCTTGACGACCTCGCTCATGAGACTCAGCCGTTGCGCATACACCTCGACTTCCACCGTCACCGACGTATTGCCCGTTTTCACGATACGCGCGTAGAAGCTCAGCAAATCGCCGACGAACACCGGCTGCTTGAACAGAAACGAATTGACCGCGACCGTCGCGACCCGCCCGTTCGCGCGGCGGCTTGCCGGAATCGAGCCCGCGATATCGACCTGCGACATGATCCAGCCGCCGAATACGTCGCCGTGGACGTTGGCGTCGGACGGCTGCGGCACGACGCGCAGCGCGGGCGGTTCTTGCGGGAGTTCGGGCAGGGACGAATCGGTCATGGTTGAAGCTTCCATCTTGTAAGAAACGAGCCGGCATGGGCAGGCAGCAGCGCATCCCGGCTTCTGCGACAATACGGCGATCCGGAAATTGTACGAGAAAGTTCGCCGACTCACCGCTCGGCCGATTCCCCATGCGCCGTTATTCCACTTCCTCCGAGCCCGTGCCGGCGGCCGCCGGACCACGCAACGACTGGCAGACGATCCGCTCGTTGCTGCCTTACCTGACGGCTTATAAATGGCGCGTTGCGTTCGCGCTCGCGTGCCTGATCGGCGCGAAGCTCGCCAATCTCGGCGTGCCCGTCGTCATGAAGCGGATCGTCGACAGTCTCGCGGCCGTTCATCAGCTCACCGCGCTCGGCCGCGCCGAGCAGTCGGCGGGCATCGTGCTCGCCGGCGGCATCGGGCTGCTCGTGATCGCGTATGCGCTGGTGCGGCTGTCGACGTCGCTGTTCACCGAGCTGCGCGAGATTCTGTTTTCGAAGGTCACTGAAAGCGCGGTGCGGCGGCTCGCGCTGCAGGTGTTCCGGCATCTGCACGGGCTGTCGCTGCGGTTTCATCTGGAGCGGCAGACGGGCGGCATGTCGCGCGACATCGAGCGCGGCACGCGCGGTATCCAGCAGCTCATTTCATACTCGCTGTACAGCATTCTGCCGACGCTCGTCGAAGTGGGGCTCGTGCTCGGCTTTTTCGCGTTCCGCTATGACGCCTACTACGCGTATGTGACGCTCGCGGCGCTCGTCGCTTACATCGCATTCACGGTGAAGGTGACGGAGTGGCGCACGCATTTCCGGCGCACGATGAACGAACTCGATTCGCGGGCGAATGCGCGCGCGATCGATTCGCTGATCAACTACGAGACCGTCAAGTATTTCGGCAACGAGGAATGGGAAGCGCGGCGCTACGACGAGAATCTCGCGCGCTTTCGCCGCGCGGCGATCCGCTCGCAGCATTCGCTGTCGCTGCTCAACTTCGGGCAGCAGGCGATCATCGGCACAGGGCTCGTGTTCATCCTGTGGCGCGCAACCCAGGGCGTGCTTGCCGGCAAGCTCACGCTCGGCGATCTCGTATTGATCAACACCTTCATGCTGCAGCTCTATATTCCGCTCAATTTTCTCGGCGTCATCTATCGTGAGCTGAAGCAGAGCCTGACCGACATGGACCGGATGTTCGGGCTGCTGTCGGCCGCGCGCGAGGTCGACGACGCGCCCGGCGCGCCGGCGCTCGACGTGCGCGGCGCGGCACTGCGCTTCGCGCATGTGAACTTCGGCTACGATCCATCGCGGCAGATCCTGCACGACGTCGATTTCACGATCGCGGCCGGCACGACGACCGCGGTCGTCGGTCATAGCGGCTCGGGCAAGTCGACGCTGGCGCGGCTGCTGTTTCGCTTCTACGATCTCGACCGGACGGCGGGCGGCGCGATCATGATCGACGGGCAGGACATCCGCGACGTGAAACAGGATTCGCTGCGCGCATCGATCGGGATCGTGCCGCAGGACACCGTGCTCTTCAACGACACGATCTACTACAACATCGCCTATGGCCGGCCGAGCGCGACGCGCGACGAGGTGATCGCCGCGGCGCGCGCGGCTCATCTTCATGCGTTCGTCGAGAGTTTGCCGAAAGGCTATGACACGCCGGTCGGCGAGCGCGGGCTCAAGCTGTCGGGCGGCGAGAAGCAGCGCGTCGCGATCGCGCGCACGATTCTGAAGAACCCGCCGATCCTGGTGTTCGACGAGGCGACGTCCGCGCTCGATTCGCGCTCCGAGCGCGCGATCCAGCACGAATTGGAGCAGATCGCGCGGCATCGGACGACGCTCGTGATCGCGCATCGTCTGTCGACTGTCGTGCATGCCGATCAGATTCTCGTGATGGATCATGGGCGCATCGTCGAGCGCGGCACGCACGATGCGCTGCTGCGCGCGCATGGGCTGTATGCGCAGATGTGGGCGTTGCAGCAGCGCGCGGCTGAGCAGGGGGCGGCGCAGCAGGCGTGATGAAGCCGGTGTCGCGCGGCATGACATCGCGCGGTAGGTCGAACTCCGGCGGGATCGCGTATGAATGCCGATGCGGCGTGCGCGATTTCGCCGTGGGGCGCCGCCCACTTTGCGCGCCGGCGTTTTCCGCCGGTGTGCGGCCCGCCGCGTGCGCGCGCCGTGTCAGCGCGCCGTGCGCAGCGCGGCGTCGAGCGCGCCCAATTGCGCGGGCGTGCCGACGTTTTCCCACATCCCTTCGTACAGTTGACCGGTCGCGCGGCGCGCGGCGATCGCGCCGCGGTAATACGGCGTGAGCGCGCGGCGCGTGCCGGCGGGCAGGTCGTCGAACATTCGCGTGTCGTACAGCGCGATGCTGCCGAATGTGATGCGCGGCTCGCCGTCGAGCGACAGCAGCCCATCTTCGCCGAGCGCGAAATCGCCCGCCGGATGGAACGCCGGGTTCGGCACCATCACGAGATGCATCCCCGGCTCGGGCGAGGCGGCAAGCGCGGCTGCGCGCGCGCGCAGCATCGTGTAATCGAAGTTCGCGTAAATGTCGCCCGCGACGCCGATGAACACGGTCGGCCCGCGCCCGCGCTCGATCAACGGCCGTGCGTATGCGATTGCACCCGCCGTCTCGAGCGCATCGCCCTCGGCGGAGTAGACGAGCCGCACGCCCCAGCGCGAGCCGTCCCCGAGCGCGGCTTCGAACTGCTGGCCGAGCCACGCGTGGTTGATCACGATCGTTTCGATGCCGGCCGCCGCGAGCCGCTCGATCTGCCAGACGATCAGCGGTTTGCCGCCGGCCGCGAGCAGGGGTTTCGGGGTCGTGTCGGTGAGCGGGCGCATCCTTTCGCCGCGCCCGGCGGCGAAGATCATCGCCGTATCGAGGGTGTATGTCATCGTGCCGGTCAGAACGTGTAGCCGACTTCGGCCGTTTTGTCTTCGAGTTCGTCGAGCAGCTTCGCGAACGGCGCGAGCGGCCGGTAGCGCAGCGCGACCTTGCGCGCATAACCGATGAAGCGCGGCAGATCGGCGAGATAGTGCGGCTTGCCGTCGCGATAATTGATTCGCGCAAACAGGCCGAGGATCTTGATGTGCCGCTGCAGCCCGATCCATTCGAGCTGCCGGTAGAACTCGCCGAAATCCGGCTCGACGGGCAGCCCGGCCTTCTTCGCCTGCTCCCAGTAATACGCAAAGCAGTCGAGCTCGAATGCCTCGTCCCAACTGATGAACGCATCGCGCAGCAGCGACACGACATCATATGTGAGCGGCCCGTGCACGGCGTCCTGGAAGTCGAGCACGCCGGGGTTCGGTTGCGCGACCATCAGGTTGCGGGGCATGAAATCGCGCAGCATGTAGCCTTGTGGCTGCGCGGCCGCGCTTGCGATCAGCAGCGCGAACGTGCGATCGAGCACGCCGCGCGAGCGCTCGTCGAGCGTTTTGCCGAGATGCCGGCCGATATACCACTCGGGCATCAGTTCCATCTCGCGGCGCAGGAACGCTTCATCGAACGGCGGCAGCACGCCTTCGCGCGTCGCGCGCTGCCAGCGGATCAGCGTGTCGAGCGCATCGCGCATCAGCGGCCGCGCGGCGGCAGGCGCGGCGGGGTCGAGCACCGAGATGTACGGCTGCGAGCCCAGATCGCTGACGAGCATGAAGCCCGCGTCGAAATCGTGCTCGAGCACTTTCGGCACGTGCACGCCGGCGGCGTCGAGCAGTTGCGCGATCTGCACGAATTCCCGGCATTTCTCGGGCGGCGGCGCGTCGACCGCGATCACGGTGCCGCCTGGCGCGGCGGCGGCCGAGACACGGAAATAGCGGCGAAAGCCCGCGTCCGACGAGGCGGGGGCGAGCGTCGCGAGGTCGAGCGCGTAACGGTCGGCGAATGGGGTAAGCCAGGCGGTGAGGAGCGTGAGGCGAGGGTCGGCGGCGTGCGGCGTCATTGAAAGTCGGGAAGGGGGAACGTCTTGCCATATAATACCCCACGACTTTTTTGACGCGTCCCGTATCAATTCCTGCTGGCGCGGGCCGGCCGCCCGCAAAGCCGATCGTTTTTGCCCGTTCCCCCCGGTATGCGCGAAGCCGCAGTCACGGTTCGATTGCGCGGGTGGCGGTATGCGGGCCGGATATTGACACGGACGATTCGCCGAACGATAGATGCCGCCTAAACCGAAATTCCCGCTCGTTCCAGCCTGCGATGCCGCCCCGCGCAAAAAGCGGCTCGCGGCCGCGCTTTTGGCCGTACCGGGCCTCGTGCCGGTGGTGTCGCAGGCCCAGCTTTCGGGCGCCGCGGCCGAGCCGCAGCCGCTCGGTTCGCCGTGGGATCTGCGCCTCGCGCCGCAACTCACCGAACATTCGCAAAATGAGCACGGCAAGCCCGCGGCGTTCGTGCTGGCCGATCACGCGAGCGGCACGGCCGACCAGGATCTCGCCGCGAAGGGCTCGGCCGAGATCCGCAAGGGCAATGCGGTCGTCAAGGCGGACGCGATCCACTACGACGAGGACACGGACCTCGCCGACGCCTACGGCAAGGTGACGGTGTCCAACGGCGGCGCGACGTTCACGGGCCCCGAGGCGCACCTGAAGGTAGAGGCGAACCAGGGCTACATGACGACGCCGAAATACCATTTCGCGGCGACGGGCGGCTCGGGGAGCGCGGAGCGCGTGCAGTTGCTCGACGGCGAGCGCTCGGTGTTTACGAACGGCACCTATACTGGCTGCCAGTGCGCAACCCATCCGGCGTGGTACATCAAGGGCAGCGAATTCGATTTCGATACGGGCGCGGACGAAGGCGTCGCGAAAAACGGCGTGCTGTTCTTCCAGGGCGTGCCGCTTTTCGGCAGTCCGTGGCTCGCGTTCCCACTGTCGGGCAACCGCCGCAGCGGCTTCTTGCCGCCCACGTTTTCGCTCGGCTCGACGAACGGCTTCGAATTCTCGCTGCCGTACTACTTCAACATCGCGCCGAACCGCGATCTGACGTTGACGCCGCGCGTCATCTCGAAGCGCGGCGTGTTCACGCAGGCGACGTTCCGCTATCTGTCGACGAACTACGCCGGCACGCTGACGGGCGAATTCCTGCCGGACGACCGGATCGAGAATCGCAACCGCTATGCGCTCTACTGGCAGCACCAGCAGAATTTCGGCCACGGCTTCGGCGGCTACATCAACTACAACAAGGTCTCGGACAACACGTATCCGGGTAACTTCGGTTCGACGAACCAGTTCCTGAGCGGCGTTCAGACGGTGTACCAGCAGGAGGCCGGCCTCACGTACAACAACGGGCCGTGGTCCGTGCTCGGGCGTTACCAGCACTGGCAGACGCTCGCGCCGTCGATCGCGCCGTATGGCCGCGAGCCGCAGTTGAACGTGAAGTACACGAAATACAATGTCGGCGGCTTCGACTTCGGCGCGGAAGCCGATTATTCGCGCTTCAGGATCACGACGTCCGACATGCGCGAAGGCGACCGCGTGATGTTCAACCCGTACATTTCCTACGGGCTGTACGGACCCGGTTACTTCGTCGTTCCGAAGGCGCAGTTGCACATCGCGTCATACGATCTGACCAACACCACGGGCGGCGTTCCCGGCCAGCCGAAGCGTTTCACGTACTCGATCCCGACCTTCAGCCTCGATACGGGGCTCGTGTTCGACCGCTCGGTGCGCCTGTTCGGCCAGGATTACATCCAGACGCTCGAGCCGCGGCTGTACTACGTGTACACGCCGTACCGGAACCAGCAGGACGCGCCGCTCTTCGACACCGCGGATTCGGACTTCGGGCTCGCCGAGATCTTCACACCGAACACCTTCGTCGGCAACGACCGGATCGCCGACGCGAACCGCTTGACGGCCGCGCTGACCACCCGTTTCATCAACGCCAAGACAGGCGACGAGCGTGCGCGCTTCGTGATCGCGCAGCAGTACTATTTCACCGATCAGCGCGTGACGCTGGGCTCGACGCCGGCAATGGCCGGCCAGGCACGGCATTCGGACCTGGTTCTCGGCGCGTCGGTGAAGCTCGGCGCGGGTTTCGCGTCGGAAACCGCGTTCCAGTACAACGCCGACAACGGCCAGCTCGTCAAGTCGAGCGTCGGCTTCGGCTTCAGCCCTGGCGAGCGCCGCGTGATCAACGTCGGCTACCGCTATACGCGCCAGAACCCGACGCTGTCGCTCGAGCCGATCAACCAGTTCCTGGTGTCCGCGCAGTGGCCGCTCACACGCCGGCTCTATGCGGTCGGCCGCTTCAATTACGATCTCGCGTCGAGCCGGGTTGTCGACGGTCTCGTCGGCTTCCAGTACGATGCCGACTGCTGGGCGTTGGGCGTCGGGATTCAGCGCTACGCGAACGGCGTGAACACGTCGAATCAGCAGACGTCGGCGACCCGCGTATTAGCGCAACTCGTGCTCAAGGGGCTGACGAGCGTCGATAACGGCCTGATCGCCGCGTTCAAGACGGGCGTGCAGGGATACACGCCGCTGCCAAGCGCGCCGCCGCCGCTGTCGCGCTTCAGCAATTACGATTAATCGCCGAATAAGCGGCGTCGCGGTGCAGCCCGCTTTCAATGGAGTACCAGTGGCAATGAAGAAAACCCTTCGCTTCGCGGCTGTCGCGTCCGGTCTGGTCGCGTCGCTGATCACGGTCGCGCCCGCGTTTGCGCAGGCGCTGAGCACGCAGGGGGCGTCGCTCGCCGACGAGGTGGTGGCCGTCGTCAACAACGACGTGATCACGGGGCGCGAGCTTGACCAGCGCACCGGCCTGATCGCGCGGCGCCTGCAGCAGCAGAACGCGCCCGTGCCGGCCGCCGACCAGTTGCGCGCGCAGGTGCTGAACCAGATGGTGCTCGAGCGGATTCAGATCCAGCGCGCGAAGGACGATGGCATCGTGGTCGACAACGCGTCCGTGCAGTCGACGCTGCAACGGCTCGCGGCTGCGAACAACATGCCGCTCGACCAGTACCGCGCGCGCATCGAGGCGCAGGGCGTGCCGTGGGACGTGTTCACGCGCGACGCGCGCACCGAGCTGCTGCTGTCGAAGTTGCGCGAGAAGGAAGTTGATAGCAAGATCACCGTGTCGGACGCGGAAGTGGCGAGCTATATCGCGAGCCAGCGCGGCCCGAACGCGGGTTCGCAGCAGGATCTGCGGCTCGAGCACATCTTCGTGAAGGCGCCTGCCAATGCGCCGCAGGCCGAGATCGATGCCGCGCAGAAGAAGGCGGAGGGCTTGCTGTCGCAGGCGCTCGCGTCGGGCGCGAACTTCGAGCGGCTCGCGAAGAGCAGCTCGGAAGCCGACGATGCGAAAAAGGGCGGTGATCTCGGCTTCAAGGCGCCGGCCTCGCTGCCGCAGGATGTCGTCGATGCGGCGTCGAAGCTGCGTCCCGGCCAGGTCAACCCGACCTTGATCCGCGTGCCCGACGGCTTCGAGATCGTGCGTCTCGTCGAGCGTCGCGCAAGCCAAAACCCGGCCGCGTCGTCGAAGATCGTGCAGACGCATGTGCGGCACATCCTGCTGCGCGTTGGCGAAGGCAAGTCGGAATCGCAGGCGCGCCAGCAGTTGGTCGAGATCCGTAAGCAGATCGAGGCGGGAGGGGATTTCGAGAAGTTCGCGCGAACCTATTCGCAGGACGGTTCGGCCTCGCAAGGCGGCGATCTCGGCTGGATCAGCCCAGGCGAAACCGTGCCGGAATTCGAGCGGGCGATGAACGCGCTCGGCGACAACCAGGTCAGCAATCCGGTGCGCACCGAGTACGGCTATCACCTGATCCAGGTGCTCGGCCGCCGCGACGCGGAAGGCTCCGTGCAGCAGCAAATGGACATCGCGCGTCAGGCGATCGGCCAGCGTAAGGCCGAACAGGCTTACGCGGACTGGCTGCGCGAGCTGCGTGATTCGTCTTACGTGCAGATCAAGCTGCCGGTCACGCAGCAATAAGCCCGTTTGCCGCGAAGCCCGTCATGTCGACCCCGGCACAACCGCTCAGCATCGCGATCACGACGGGCGAGCCCGCCGGCGTCGGTCCCGAGCTGACGGCGCTGGCACTTGCCGGCGCGGCCGAGCGCTGGCCCGATGCACGTTTCACTGTGCTTGGCGACGCGGATTTGCTTGCCGCTCGCGCGGGCGCGGTTGGCGTCGATTGGACACAAGCCGCGGCGCTGGGCGGGCGCGAAGCCGTGGGCGGCACGCCGCCGCGCGCGGCCGATGCGCGCCACGGGCCGGCCGCCGGCGGCGCGAATGCGGCGGGCGCGTCTGCCGCGCCAGTACACGCCGCACCGGATGCCTGCGTGATTGGCTCATCCGTGGAAATCAGGCATCGCGCGCTTGCCGTGCCGGCCGAAGCGGGCAAGCTGAATCCGGCGAACGGGCGCTACGTGCTTGATCTGCTCGACGTTGCGATCGACGGCGCGCTCACCGGCAAGTTCGACGCGATCGTCACGGCGCCGCTGCAAAAGAGCACGATCAACGACGCGGGCGTGCCGTTTACCGGCCACACCGAATATCTGGCCGAGCGCACGCGCACGCCGCAGGTGGTGATGATGCTCGCCGGCACGGGCGAGCGGGCGCTGCGCGTCGCGCTTGCGACGACCCATCTGCCGCTCAAGGACGTATCGGCCGCGTTGAGTATCGACGGCCTCGTCGGCACGCTCGGCATCATCGATCGCGATCTGCGCCGCGGATTCGGCATTGCCGCGCCGCGCATCCTGGTGACGGGCGTCAATCCGCATGCAGGCGAGAACGGCTATCTGGGCCGCGAGGAGATCGACGTGATCGAGCCGGCGATCGCGCGCGCGCGCGCGGCGGGTATCGACGCGCGCGGCCCGTACCCGGCCGACACGCTGTTTCAGCCGCGCCACCTCGAACACGCGGATTGCGTGCTCGCGATGTTCCACGATCAGGGCTTGCCGGTTCTCAAGTATGCGACGTTCGGCGAAGGCGTGAATATCACGCTCGGGCTGCCGATCGTGCGCACATCGGTCGATCACGGCACTGCGCTCGATCTGGCGGGCACCGGCCGTGCCGATTGCGGCAGCCTCGTCGCGGCGATCGACGCCGCGGTGACGATCGCGCGCCATCGGCGCGCGGGCTGATCGGCGAACCGAACCGGCGCGGCTTGGGCCGCGCACTGAATTTCACGCGTCATCCGTTTTTCTATCTTTCGATGTCGAACAGCAGACAGCACCAAGGACACTTCGCGCGCAAGCGCTTCGGGCAGAACTTTCTCGTCGATCACGGCGTGATCGACGCGATCGTCGCGGCGATTCGCCCCGAGCGCGGCGAACAAATGGTCGAGATCGGGCCGGGGCTCGGCGCGCTGACGGGCCCCGTGATCGCGCGGCTCGCGACGCCCGAATCGCCGCTGCACGCGGTCGAACTCGATCGCGATTTGATCGACCGGCTCAAGCAGCGCTTCGGCGACCTGCTCGAACTGCATGCCGGCGACGCGCTCGCATTCGATTTCGGCTCGCTCGCACGCGCGGATGCGCTGCCGGGCAAGGCGTCGTTGCGGATCATCGGCAACTTGCCGTACAACATTTCGAGCCCGCTGCTGTTTCATCTGATGTCGTTCGCGAACGTCGTGATCGATCAGCACTTCATGTTGCAGAGCGAGGTGGTCGAACGGATGGTGGCCGAGCCGGGTACGAAGGCGTTCAGCAGGCTGTCGGTGATGCTGCAGTACCGCTATGTGATGGACAAGCTGATCGATGTGCCGCCAGAGTCGTTTCAGCCGCCTCCGAAGGTTGACTCGGCGATCGTGCGGATGATTCCGCATGCGCCGCACGAATTGGCGGCCGTCGATCCCGCCGTGCTGGGCGCCGTGGTGACGGCCGCGTTCTCGCAGCGCCGCAAGATGCTGCGTAATACGCTCGGCGAATACCGCGACTCGGTGGATTTCGATGCGCTCGGCTTCGATCTTTCGCGCCGCGCGGAGGATGTCAGCGTCGATGAGTATGTGTGCGTCGCGCAGGCGCTCGAGAAGCGGCGGCGCGCCAGCGAGTGACGGCGTGTGCGCCGGCGTGGTCGGCGATGCGCGGATGGATCGCCGCGGCGGGATGCAGGGTCGCGGTCCGCACGCCGCCGATATCGGCGGCGGGGCGCACACGGCACGAGCGCAAAAAAACGCGGCCCGTCATCGGGGGCCGCGTATTAGAACCGCGTTAAATCAGCCGGGGAAACGTCGGCCGCGCGCAAGCGGCGTTACGCTCCCTTCAACGGCACAACGGCGTTGCGATTCAGATAACGCAGAATATCGTCGAAGCTGACCGCGCCTTTTTTCTGTTCGTCGATTGCGTCGAAATGATCGGCGGCCCATCCCCAGCCGCTGTTGCTTGCCGCTGCCTTCGTCAGCAGATGGGTGTTCGGGTCGGCTGCCGCATCGAACTTGGACTTCAGGTTCGTGACGATCGCATTGCCGGTGGATTCCGGCGTCTGCTCGCTCATCACCTTGCGCTCCGTCGTCGTGCGCGGCGGCCTGGCCAGATGCTCGCCGACCTTGATTGTCGCGACGTCCGCGAATGCCGCCTCCTGCGACCATGACGCGATCGGCTGCACGCCGCGGTCGAATGCATATGCCGGCGCCGTCACACCCGCGGCAAGCAGGGTCGTTACAAGAAAATCACGCATCAACATAGTTTCTCCCATGTGCTTGTCAGCCGGCCTTTTGCTGTCGGGCCACGGCCGTGGCCGGCGCGCTGGCGTTATAGAACTGCCGCAGGTCGGCGCGCATCGGATCGCGCGACGCCTCGGTCAAATAAGCCATATGGCCGCCATCATATTCTTTGACCGTGATCCGCGGCGTTTGTCCCGCCGCCGGCCACACGCCGCCGTGCTGCAAATCGAGTTCGGTCTGGAAGAACGGCGTTACGCCGTCGTGGTAGCCGTGGATCACGAGCACCTTGACCGACGGATCGAGCGTGAGCGTTTCCGCGAGATCCGGCACGCTGCTCGGGTTCGTCGAGCCGCGGTGCGGCGCGTTCCAGTTCCAGAAATTGAACGCGATGTCGCTGCCGTAGATCTGCGTCGGGTCCTGATTCCGGTAACCGAACTGATCGAGCAGCAGCGGCTTGATCGCGCCGTAGAAGCCGGCATTTTCGTATGACGAAATATCGTACTTGATGTTTGCCGTCGTGCTTATCCGGCCGTCATACGCATTGAATTGCGCGGACGCGGCGGCGTTCGGGTAGATGGCGCTCGCGACGCTGTTGAAGAGCAGGCCGTTCGGATCGATCGCGAGCCAATCCTTCATTTGCGTGCTGGCCGGCAGGCCGGTGATCGCGCTCAGCTGCGAGATGGTCGCGGGCGGGAAATTCGACGCCGCGAGGCCGGGCGCATATTGGGCCGTCGTGAAATTGCGCAGGTAGTCCGCGTACTGCGGCTCCGTCATCACGCCGCGCGCGGTGGATTTGCCGTAGAAATCGACGACCATCCCGACCGTCGGGAAGAAGCCTTCGCGAGCGTCTGCCTGCGTCGAAAGATAACCGTAATCCAGAATCGGCGATTGCAGCACCATGCCGCTCAGCACGATCGGCTTCGCGCCGCTCGGATCGGGCGCGTAATTGCTCGTGCCCGCCTGCACCAGCAGGTCCGCGACAATCGGCGTGCGAATGCCGCTGTACGATTCACCGAACAGGTATTTCGGCGAGCTTTGCCGGTTGTAGCGGTTGATGTACGCGGTGATGAAATCCCGGAAGATGCCCGCGTCGGCGTCGGTGCTCCAGAAGTCCTGGTTCTTGTGCGGCGCGATCGCTTCCGAGAAGCCGCTGCCCGCGATGTCGACATAGACGAGATCGGTCTGGTCGAGCAGCGATTGCGGGTTGTCGATCAGCGGGAAGCTATCGGGAATGTTCGGGCCGGCCGGCAGATTCGGCGCGTCGATTTTCAGGCGTTTCGGCGCCCACGCACCCAGATGCATCCAGATCGACGGCTCGCCGGGGCCGCCATTGAAGATGAACGTGACCGGGCGCTGCGCGTGCGGGATGTCGTCGCGCGTGTACGACATGTAGAAGATCGATGCCTCGGCGTCGCGCTGAGCCGGATTGTTCGGGTTCTTGGGCGCCCACGCGATCAAGTGGCCCGCGCGCGCCGTGTACTCGATCGTCTGGCCATTGATCACGGCGCGGTGATGCTTGGTGGCGGGGGTTTCGTCGACGGCGCTTTGCGCAAGGCTCGCGTTCGCGACATCGACATCCTTCGAACCGGCGCCGCCATTGGGGCCGCTCCGATAGGCCGCGCTGAGCGCCGCCTGCGGGTCCTGGTAAGCCGCGTAGCGATTGGGATCGGTGAGTGCGTGATCGGCGGGCCACACCGACGATGAGCCGGAATCATCGTCTCCACCGCATGCGGCGAGCACCGCGGTCAACAAAACGCCGAGCGACAAGCGCCAGCGAAGGGCCCCCCTTGAGGGCTGGCTATGCATTGTTTGTCTCATTGTTCTCTATCGATTGGATTGGGCCGCGCGCCGTCCGGGACCGCGCGGCATTTTTTTCAAGACACGACTTCGGCCTAGTCGAATCGGACGGCGATAATTGCCGTGTCCTAACTATCCGGTCAAGCGCAAACCTGATCGCAGCGCTGCAATTTTTCCGCTGGCCGGACCTGTGCGAAGCATCGTGCGCCTATCGGAGGCGATGCGTCAATCCTAATCGACAAGCGGGCACGCGCGCAGCGTGGGCTACAGAACATTGCGCAGGCTGGGCGAAAGGTCGATGTGAGGGAGCGGAGTAAAGCGCCTGGGCGCAGCCTGCGGGGCCGGGCGCGTCAGCGGGATTCACGCGTCTCTGGTACATTCGGGCGTTCACGCAAGTCCCCATGGAGTACCCCATATGCGTTTGCTTCACACAATGCTTCGAGTCGGCGATCTCGAGCGCTCGATCAAGTTCTACACTGAACTGCTCGGCATGAAATTGCTGCGCCGCGACGATTATCCGGAAGGCAAGTTCACGCTTGCGTTCGTCGGCTACGGCGACGAGCGCGATCATACGGTCATCGAGCTGACCCACAATTGGGACACGAAATCGTATGAAATCGGCACGGGTTTCGGCCATCTCGCGCTCGAGGTCGACGATGCCTACCAGGCGTGCGAGCGGATCAAGGCGCAAGGCGGCAAGGTCACGCGGGAAGCCGGCCCGATGAAGCACGGCACGACGGTGATCGCGTTCGTCGAGGATCCGGACGGCTACAAGATCGAATTCATCCAGCGCAAGCCGCACTGACGCGGGCCGGCTTGAACCCGGCGGCCGCGGGCCGGGTCCGGATCAGAGCGCCGGCAGCAGCTCCGGCGGATGATGCTTGAGCGTATGCCGCGCCTCGCGGAATTCAGGGAAGATCGATTCGACTGTCTGCCAGAACGCGGGGCTGTGATTCATCTCGCGCAGATGCGACAGCTCGTGCGCGACCACGTAATCGACGATCGACATCGGAAAGTGAATGAGCCGCCAGTTCAGGCGGATCTTGCCGTCGCTCGAGCAGCTTCCCCAGCGCGTCGCGGCCGACGACAACGCATAGGCCGCATACGTGACACCAAGCTTTTGCGCATAGACCGCGAGCCGTTCGCCGAAGATCCGCTTCGCTTCGCCTTGCAGCCAGCCTTGCACGCGATCCTTGATCTGCTGCCCGCTCGCGTGCGTGGGCAGGCCGAGCCCGAGCGTCGCGGCAGTGGCGTCGAAGCGCAGCGCGCCTTGCGCCGACGCGAGCGTGATCGTGACGGGCTTGCCGAGATACGGAATCTGCGCGCCTTCCTTCCAATCGATTTGCGGCAGCGCGCGCTGCTCGGCGCGCGTTTGCCATTCGGCGAGCTTCGCGAAGATCCAGCGGCGCTTCTCGGCGATCGCCGCTTCGATATCGGCGAGCGTCACCCAGCGCGGCGCGGTGATCGTCAAACCATTGCCATCGATTGCAAAGCCGATCGTGCGCCGTGCCGAGCGCTTGAGCTTGTACGCGAGCACGCGGCCGTCGAGCGCGAGCGTGCGCAGGCGCGAACGGTCGTCGGCGGGCGGGGTGGCGCCGGAGGTGGACAGGCCGGCGCCCGGCGCGGGATGCGCAGCGGGCGAAGCGCCGGCGGCCGGCGCACCCGCGGACGCCGGCGCGGCCGGCCCATCGAAGAGCGGCAGATCGAGCTGGCGGTGATCGAGCGCCACGACAGCCGGCCGTGGCCTGGGACGCTTCGGCATCAGTTCTCTTCGTTTAGCAGTGCGCAATGGGTAAAGCCTTGACTCAGGTGGACGCCGCGCTCGACGCGCGCGCGTTGCCGCCGCGTGCGTCGCGCTCGTGCCGGTACGCGTCGGGGTCGATGCGGCGCATTTCCGCTTCGATCCAGTTCTCGACGCGTTCGTTCAATTGTTCGTATGTGAGGCCGTGCGTGTCGATCGGCTTGCCGATCGACACCGTGACCAGGCCGGGAAACTTCGTAAACGAGTTGCGCGGCCACACGTGTCCGGCGTTGTGCGCGATCGGCACGACAGGCGCGCCTGCGTCCACCGCGAAGCGCGCGCCACCCGTCTTGTACTTACCCTGGCTGCCAACCAGCGTGCGCGTGCCTTCGGGGAAGATGATGATCCATGCTCCGTCGTCGAGCCGCACCTTGCCCTGGCGGATCACCGAATCGAACGCGTGCTTGCCGTTCTTGCGGTTGATATAGACCATCTGCAGCATGCCGAGCGCCCAGCCGAAGAACGGCACGTGCAGCAGCTCGCGCTTGAGCACGAAGCAAAGCGGCTTGGGCATCAACGCAGGCAGTGCGATCGTCTCCCAAGCGGATTGATGCTTCGACAGCAGCACGGCCGGCCCGTTTGGCAGATTGTCGAGGCCCTCGATCCGGTAACGGATGCCGTTGAGCCAGCGCGCGACGAAGATCGTCGATTTGCACCAGCCGGCCGCCATCCAGTAGCGCGCGGTCGCACGCATGAACGGAAACGCGATCAGGCAGGCGATCGCATACGGGATCGTGTAGACGATCAGATACAGAGTGAAGAGCAGCGAGCGGACGAAGCGCATGGCGTGGCGTCAATGGGCGAGGAAGCGGGGTGCTTCACTCTTGTTCTTCGGAAAGAAAATCGAGCGCGAAGGCGCGCAGATCGTCGTGAACGCGGGTGCCGTCCGGCAAGCCGCCGTCGGCGAGCGTCTTCTTACCCTTGCCGGTCAGCACCAAATGCGTTCTGAAGCCGAGCGCGGCGCCTGCTTGCAGATCGCGCAGCGAATCGCCGACGATCGGCGTGGCGGCCGGATCGATCTCGAAGCGCTCGGCGATCTGCTTCATCATGCCGGGCTTCGGCTTGCGGCAGTCGCAGTGATCGTCGGCCGTGTGCGGGCAGAAGAACACCGCGTCGATCCGGGCGCCGACCGCGGCGGCCGCGCGTTGCATCTTCAGATGCATTGCGTTGAGCGTGGCCATGTCGAACAGCCCCCGGCCGATGCCTGACTGATTGGTCGCGACGACGACCCGGTAACCCGCATGGTTGAGCCGCGCGATCGCCTCGAGGCTGCCGGGCAGCGCGATCCATTCGTCGGCCGATTTGACGAACGCGTCCGAATCGACGTTGATGACGCCGTCCCGGTCGAGGACGACGAGCTTTTTGCTGGCGCTGGTCGGCATCGCGTGGCTCCGGTCTTATGCGGCGAGCTTCGAGATGTCGGCGACGCAGTTCATCTGCTGATGCAGCGCGGCGAGGAGCGCGAGCCGGTTCGCGCGCAGCGCCGGGTCGTCGGCGTTCACCATCACGTCGTTGAAGAACGTGTCGACGGGCGCGCGCAGCGCCGCGAGCGCGGACAGCGCGCCCGTGTACGCGCGCGCCGCGAGCTGCGACTGCACGCGCGGCGCGACCTGCGCCAGCTCGTCGTGCAGCGCCTTCTCGGCCGCCTCGACGAGCAGCGTGGCCTGCACCGCGCCGTTCGTGCCGCCGTCGGACTTCTTCAGGATGTTCGAGATCCGCTTGTTCGCCGCGGCGAGCGCTTGTGCTTCCGCGAGGCGCGTGAACTCGCGCACCGCGTCGAGGCGCTCGATCAGATCGTCGATGCGTGTCGGATTCAGGCCCAGCACCGCGTCGATCTCGCCCGTGGTGTAGCCGCGCTCGCGCAGCAGGCCGCGCAGGCGGTCGATGAAGAACGCATGGAGCGCATCCGTCGACTCGGCGACGTCCGGCACTGCCGAGAAGCGCGCGTAGGCGGCGCGCAGCAGCGAGACGAGGTCGAGCGGCAACTGCTTTTCGAGCAGGAGCCGCAACACGCCGAGCGCATGACGGCGCAGCGCGTAAGGGTCTTTCTCGCCCGTCGGCGCAAGGCCGATGCCCCAGATGCCGACGATCGTCTCGAGCTTGTCGGCAAGCGCGACGGCGGTGCTGACCGGCTGGCTCGGCA
Source organism: Burkholderia sp. TSV86 (assembly GCF_001522865.1). Lineage (GTDB taxonomy): Bacteria > Pseudomonadota > Gammaproteobacteria > Burkholderiales > Burkholderiaceae > Burkholderia. Next base: position 41,534 of record NZ_LOWB01000047.1, read on the forward strand.
GCGCATCGCCGGAGAAGCGCGGCTGGTAGTGCTCGGTGCACGCGAGCGCGACGTCGTCCGGCTCGCCGTCGTGGCGCGCGTAGTATGTGCCCATCGTGCCTTGCAGCTCGGGGAATTCGCCGACCATGTCGGTCAACAGGTCCGCCTTCGCCAGACGCGCGGCGCGGCGCGCGAGTGCGGCATCGGCGCCGAGCGCGGGCGCGATCTCGCCCGCCAGCGCCTCGATGCGCTCGACGCGTGCGAGTTGCGAGCCGAGCTTGTTGTGGTAGACGACGTTCGCCAGGCGCGGCACGCGATCGGCGAGCTTGACCTTCTTGTCCTGCTCGAAGAAGAACTTCGCGTCGGCCAGGCGCGGGCGCACGACGCGCTCGTTGCCCTCGACGATTTCGGCGGGCGTTGTCGTCTCGATGTTCGACACGATCAGAAAGCGCGAGCGCAGCTTGCCCGCCGCGTCGGTGAGCGCGAAATACTTCTGGTTGGTCTGCATCGTCAGGATCAGGCATTCCTGCGGCACTTGCAGGAATTCGTCCTCGAAGCGGCATGGATAGACGACCGGCCATTCGACGAGCGCGGTCACCTCGTCGAGCAGCGCTTCCGGCATCACGACGCGATCGCCTTCGGCATGCGCGTCGAGTTGCGTGCGGATGGCTTCCTTGCGCTCGGCGAATTGCGCGATCACGCGGCCCTTCGCGCGCAGCGTGTCCGCATAGGCGCTCGCGTCGTGGATCGCGACGCGGCCGTCGGACAGAAAGCGGTGGCCGAGCGTGGTGTCGCCCGCGTCGATGCCGAACGCGGTCACGGGCACGACGGTTTGGCCGTGCAGCACGGTGAGCCGATGCACGGGGCGCACGAATTGGACGTCGGCGCCGTCCGGGCGCTGGTAGGTCATCACCTTCGGAATCGGCAGCTTCGCGAGCGTTTCGTCCAGCGCGGCCTGCAGGCCGGCGGCGAGCGGCGTGCCGGCCGCCGTGTAGTTGACGAAGAACGCTTCGGCCTTGCCGTCCTGCGCGCGTTCGAGATCGGCCACGGACAGATTCGAGTGACCGAGCGCCGCGAGCTTCTTCGCGAGCGGCGCGGTCGGTTTGCCGTCGGCGTCGAGCGCGACCGACACCGGCAGCACTTTTTCGCGGACCTGGCGATCGGGCGCGACGGCGCGCACCTGGTGCACGACGACGGCAAGACGCCGCGGCGTCGCGTAGCGCTCGAACGCGAGTTCGCCTTCGATCAAGTCGCGCGCGGCAAGGCGCTGCGCGAGGCCTTCGGCGAACGCGTCGCCGAGACGGGCCAGCGCCTTGGGCGGCAGTTCTTCGGTCAACAGTTCGACGAGCAGGGGAGCGGGATGGTTTTGCGTCATGATGTGAAGAATCTCGTCAGTCCTGATCGATCTTGCGTTCGGCTTTCAGCGCCGGCGCCCACGCGGGCTGCGCGGCTTCCTGCGCGTCGGTGATGAGGCCGGGCACGCCCTTGACCGGGTTGCCGAGCATCGGGAAGCCGAGCTTTTCGCGTGAATCGTAGTACGCTTGCGCGACGAGCCGCGACAACGCGCGAATCCGGCCGATATACGCGGCGCGCTCGGTCACCGAGATCGCGCCGCGCGCGTCGAGCAGATTGAACGTATGGCCGGCTTTCAGCACCAGCTCATACGCGGGCAGCGCGAGCTGCGCGTCGATCATCCGCTTCGCCTCGGCTTCGTAGCTGTTGAAGAACGTGAACAGCAGCTCGACGTTTGCTTGCTCGAAGTTGTACGTCGACTGCTCGACTTCGTTTTGGTGATACACGTCGCCGTATGTGAGGCGGCGCAGCTCGGGGCCGTTCGGCCCTTGTTCCTCCCATTCGGTCCAGATGAGGTCATAGACATTCTCGACCTTCTGCAGATACATCGCGAGACGTTCGAGCCCGTAGGTGATCTCGCCCAGCACAGGTTTGCAGTCGAGGCCGCCCACCTGCTGGAAGTACGTGAACTGCGTGACTTCCATTCCGTTCAGCCAGACTTCCCAGCCGAGCCCCCACGCGCCGAGCGTCGGATTTTCCCAGTCGTCTTCGACGAAGCGCACGTCGTTTTGCTTGAGATCGAAGCCGAGCGCTTCGAGCGAGCCGAGGTACAGGTCGAGGATGTTTTCCGGCGCGGGCTTGAGCACTACTTGGTATTGGTAGTAGTGCTGCAGACGGTTCGGGTTTTCGCCGTAGCGGCCATCCTTCGGGCGTCGCGACGGCTGCACGTAGGCGGCGCGCCACGGTTCGGGGCCGACCGCGCGCAGGAACGTGTGCACGTGCGACGTGCCGGCGCCGACTTCCATGTCGATCGGCTGGAGCAGGGCGCAGCCCTGCCTGTCCCAATAGGACTGGAGCGTCAGGATGATTTGCTGAAACGTGAGCATGAAGAGCCTTCGGGGCGCTGGGCGGGCGTTGCGAGCCGTCGGCGCGGGCGGCGCCCGTGCCGTCAGCTCGCGCGGCGCGCGGCTGGGGTCTGTGCTGAAACGTGCAATTTTACCGGATCGGCGCGGGGGTGCGTTCGGAATGGGCGCGCGTGCGATGGCGGTACAGCTCACGTTGCGCGCGTTTTGTATATTTCGCGCATTTCGCGGCACGTTGCGTGCCGCTTGCCGTCCGGCCGCGTCCGGCACGGATGACGCCACCGCGCCGCGCGCGTCGGGTTGAGCGTGAACGGGCGGCGCGTCAGTCGCGCCGGCGCGATCTCGGCCCGAGCGCGAAACCGGCCGCGAGCAGCAGCAGTGAAAGCGCGAGCACGGTGCTGTCACCGCTCATCACGTATGGTGTGCGGCCCGCCGTGCCTTCGATCCGCACGTCGAGCGAGCCGATCGTGTAAGGCTTCAATCGGCCGATCACGCGCCCGCGCGCATCGATCGCGACCGTCATGCCGGTATTGGTCGCGCGCAGCATCGGCCGGCCCGTTTCGAGCGAGCGCATCCGGGCGATTTGCAGATGCTGGTCGAGCGCGATCGTGTCGCCGAACCACGCGAGATTCGTTGCGTTGACGAGCACGCCGGGCGACACCGGATTGTCGCGGATCGACGCGGCGATTTGCTCGCCGAAGAGATCCTCATAGCAGATGTCGACCATCACCGGCTGGTTGCGCACGATGAAGGGCGGCTGCACGAGCGCGCCGCGCGCGAAATCGCCGAGCGGCATCTTCATCAGGTCGACGAACCAGCGAAAGCCCCACGGGATGAACTCGCCGAACGGCACCAGGTGGTGCTTGTCGTAACGGTAGATGTCGCGCGAATGCGGCGTCACGCCATACAGGCTGTTCGTGTAGTCCACGATTCTGCCGTCCTCGGTGACCGTGTCGCCCACCGCGCCGAACACGATCGACGTGTTCGTCGTGTCGCTGAACCGGCGGATCGCACGGGCAAACGACTCGGGCAAATCCTGAATCGTCATGACCGCTATTGCCGTTTCCGGCGTGACGATCAGATCGGCCGGCTTGTCGGTGATCATCTTTTGATACAGCTCGATCGCCGCGTCGATGCCCGCTTGCTCGAATTTGATCTCCTGCTTGACGTTGCCTTGCAGCAGCCGCACATCGAGCGGCGCGTTCGCGGGCACGGTCCACGGCACGAGCGCGAGCAGCGGGCCGGCCGCGACGAGCGCAAGCGCCGTGAGCGCGGGCGCGGCAGCGTTCGCCGTGCCCGCCGCGTTCGCGGCACGCGCGCCGCCTGGCGAGGCTGCCGCGCGCCTGCCGGCGCGCACACGGACGATCGCCTGCACCGCCAGAGCCGCGACGAGCGCGAGCACCCACGCAACGCCATAGACGCCGACGAGCGACGCATAGCCGGCAAGCGGGCCGTCGACTTGCGCGTAACCGCTCGCGAGCCACGGAAAGCCGGTGAACACGGTGCCGCGCAGCCATTCGCCGACGGCCCACGCGCTCGCGAACGCGAACGCGTGATACCAAGCCGGCGGCAACGGGCGTTGGCCGGCGGCGGCCGTGCGTTGCGCGCGCCTGGCGCACAACGACCAGAGCGCCGCCGCGAACGCGGGATAGATCGACAGATACGCGCAGAACAGCACGAGTGCGCCGCCCGCGAGCGGCGCGGCCATCTCGCCGTACACGTGCATGCTGATATAGAGCCACCAGATGCCGGTGATGAAGTTGCCGAAGCCGAACGCGCCGCCCGTTGCCGCCGCTTGCGTCCAGCGGGTGGTGCGCGTGAGCTGCGCGAACAGCCACGCGAACACGGCGATTTGCAGCCAGCCGCCATGCGGCGTCGGCGCGAACGTCAGCGTATTGACCGCGCCTGCGAGCAGTGCGGCGGGATAGTGCCAGACGGGCAGCGCGCGGCCGGCGGCCGTTGGGCAAGCGCCGTGCGGCGGGCGGGTCGAAATCGGTTCGGCCATGCGGGCGTCGGAAAAGCGTTGGAGGGGGCGGCTGGCGAGCCAGTCGGCGCCAATGGCGGCGCCGATCGCGGCGCTATCGCGCGGTCATTCGGTTTCGCCGGCCGTGAGGCCGCGCCGGCTCGCGAGCGGCGTGCGGCGCACGAGCAGCACGTGGATCTGGCGAGCGTCGCCGCGCTGGATCTCGAATACCAGGTCGCCCAGACGCACTTTTTCGCCGCGATGCGGCACGCGGCCAAAATGGTGCGTGATGAGGCCGCCGATCGTATCGACTTCGTCGTCCGGAAAATGGGTGCCGAACGTTTCGTTGAATTGCTCGATCTCGGTGAGCGCGCGGACGCGATAGCGGCCGTCCGGCGCGGCGAGGATGTTGCCCGCTTCCTCGTCGAAATCGTATTCGTCCTCGATGTCGCCGACGATCTGCTCGAGCACGTCCTCGATCGTGATGAGGCCCGCGACGCCGCCGTATTCGTCGACGACGATCGCGAGGTGGTTTCGATTCACGCGGAAATCGTGCAGCAGCACGTTCAGCCGCTTCGATTCGGGGATAAAGACGGCGGGGCGCAGCATTCCGCGCACGTCGAATTCCTCTTCGGCGTAAAAGCGCAGCAGATCCTTCGCGAGCAGCACGCCGATGACGTTGTCGCGGTTGTCTTCGTAGACGGGGTAGCGCGAGTGCGCCTTTTCGAGCACGAACGGGATGAAATCCTCGGGCTTGTCGGCGATGTTGATCGCGTCCATTTGCGCGCGGGGCACCATGATGTCGCGCGCGCACAGGTCGGATACCTGGAACACCCCTTCGATCATCGACAGCGAATCGGCGTCGATCAGATTGCGTTCGTGCGCGTCCTGCAGGATTTCGAGGAGTTCGCCCCGCGATTCGGGCTCGGGCGAGATGAAGTCGGTCAGGCGCTCGAGCAGCGAGCGCTTTTCATGCGGTTTGTCGGTAGGTTTTCGACTGGGATACGAATCGTTCATGGTGGTGCGCTCCCGCTTGATGGAAAGCGCGCTGTCACGGAGTTGAGAAGGATACACCAAGGCCGTTGCGCTGCCGTGTCGGTCGTGCAGGGCGCGCGGGCGGCGCGGACGCGGATTGGGCGATCGCGTGGCGGCTGCCCGCTCGGCTGCCTTCATCGTAGCGCAGAAACCGGCGAGCGGGCACTGGCGGAAAACGGCTCGCCCGGGCGGCGGCGGCGATGGCCGGCGCGGGGGCCGCAGCGGGCCGCGGGTGCGCGGGCCGTGGCGCGAGTTCGCCTCGGGCGCGTGTGTTTTGCCGGCGCACCGCATGGCGCGCGCCGCGATCGATCCCGCGTTGCGTGGCGCAACGGCCGCACGGCAGGACAACCGGCAGCCGGCGCGCCGCCCGCTAGCGGCAACGCGCGAGCAGCGCCTCCAGCGTGCGGTCGGGCATCCCGCTGTCGCGCAGCGCGGCGACGGTGCGGCTCACGTAGTCGAGCGTCGTGCCGTAGCGGCCGCACGCACAGCCGAACACGGTCTTCACGATTTCGTCGGGCAGCTTGCCGGTGTAGGTCGGCGCGTCGCGCCGCATGACGAACGCGAGCGCGCTGACGCGCGCTCCGTTCGCGAGCACGCACGGCAGCCATGCGGGACGGTACGAACCCATCGCCATCTCGCGCCGCCACAGCGCTTCGAGGTGCGGCATCGCGGTGCGGCCGGCGAGTTTGAATGCGAGCCCGGTGCACGAGCCGCCACGGTCGAGCGCGAGTACGAGTCCCGGTTGCTCGGGCGTGCCGCGATTCACGCGTGACCACAAATAGAGTCCGCGATGATAGCCGTGAATCTTCGCGCGCACGGCCTCGGCGGTCGGCATGCCGGGGTTCCAGATCAGCGAGCCATAACCGAACAGCCACAGATCGCTCATGCGATCCCAGTTGGCGAGCGCCGCGGCGAGCGACGCCGCGAGTTCCGCGTCGCTCAGGTAGCGCGCTTCGCCGAGCGGCGGCGGATACGCGCGGGCCGGCAGCAAGGGGGCAGGGTGGTCCACGGCTGACGGCTGTGCGGATCAGCGATACGGATTCGGAAAGCCGAGCCGCGCGAGGATATCGACTTCGAGCGCTTCCATTTCGGCGGCGTCCGCCTTGCCCCGCTCGTGATCGTAGCCCTGCGCGTGCAGCGCGCCGTGCACGAGCAGATGCGCGTAGTGCGCGACGAGCGTCTTGCCTTGCGCGCGCGCTTCCTTCTCGACGACGGGGCAGCACAGTACGAGATCGGCGACCGTCGCGCCGTCCGGCTCGTCGCCGTATGCGAAGGTCAGCACGTTGGTCGGATAGTCCTTGTGCCGGTAGCTTGCGTTGAGCGCGCGGCCTTCGGTTTCGCCGACGAAGCGCACGGTGAACTGCGCGTCGGCGAACAGCGCTGCCTCGAGCCATTCGGCGATCACCTTGCGCTTGGGCAGCGTCTTGCGCTGCGCATCGCCGATTTCGTCGCCATATTGGAGCGCGAGGTCGAGTTCGGGCTCGCGCGCCTCATCGGCTTCGTCATGCACATGGTCGGGGTTCTCGTCGGCGCTGACCGCGACGATCACGCTGTCGTAATGTTCGGGGCGCAGCGCCAGGCTCGCGCGCAGCGCCGGGTTCGCGTGCTGCGCGACGATCGCGACGGCTGCGTCGCCCGAGTGGCCGGAGAGGTCGAACATCAGGCTGCGGCCGTCGGCGAAATCGACGCGCAGCGCTTGCGCATCGATCGTTTTGACTTTGCCTTTGGCGTCGAACAGCGACAGGCGGGGGGCTTCGGTTTGCGCCGCGTCGGCGTGCGCGGGCTTTTTCGGAGGACGAGACGATTTCATCACGCTTACGTCGGTTTGAACGCGCTGAGGATACACCAAATGGACAGGCGTCCGGCGATGGTTGGGGCGCAGCTCGCACTGGTGAAGCGGGGGCCTTGCGCAGCCTGATCATCGAGTCTTGCCGCCAAGCCTGATCTGGTGGTCGGCGAATCCGGCGTGCGCGCCGCGCGATGCAGCGCGGCACGCCGTGTTCCGCCGGAAAAGGCGCGCCGTCGGAAGCGGCGGCGCCCGCAAGTCCGTCACCGGCGCGAACCGGCCCTAGTCGTCCTGCCGCTGCGCGTGAAATTCGTCATACGCCTCGACGATCCGCGCGACGAGCGGATGCCGCACCACATCGGCGCTCGAGAAGCGCGTGAGCGCGATGCCGCGCACGCCGGAGAGCACCTGTTGCGCCTCGATGAGGCCGCTCTTGTGGCCGCGCGGCAGATCGACCTGCGTCGTGTCGCCGGTGACGACCGCCTTCGAGCCGAAACCGATCCGCGTGAGAAACATCTTCATCTGCTCGGGCGTCGTGTTCTGCGCCTCGTCGAGGATGATGAACGCGTGGTTCAGCGTGCGCCCGCGCATATAAGCGAGCGGCGCGATCTCGATCATCTGGCGCTCGAACATCTTCGCGGTTTTGTCGAAGCCGAGCAGATCGTACAGCGCGTCGTACAGCGGCCGCAGATATGGATCGACCTTCTGCGCGAGATCGCCCGGCAGAAAGCCGAGCCGCTCGCCCGCCTCGACCGCCGGGCGCGTCAGTACGATCCGCTTGACTTGGTCGCGCTCGAGCGCGTCGACCGCACACGCGACCGCCAGATAGGTCTTGCCGGTGCCCGCCGGCCCGACGCCGAACGTGACGTCGTGCGACAGAATCTGCTTCAGGTACTCGCGCTGCGCGGGCGTGCGGCCGCGCAGATCCGCGCGGCGCGTGTAGAGCTTGGGCGCCGCATCCTCGCCGGCGGGTTCGCCGGCGGGCTCATCGAACGGATGGTCGGGGTCGCCACGCAGGCGCACGTCGATTTCGTCGCCGCCGTTGCCGGTGTGGCGCGGGTTGCCCGGATGGCGCGCCTCGACGAGCGCGAGCTGGATGTCGTCGACCGACAGCGGATCACGCGCGCGGTTGTAGAAATCCTCGAGCGCGGCGAGCGCGAGCTTGGCGCCGCGGCCGCGGATCGCGATCCGGTGGCCGCGGCGCGACAGCGTCACGTCGAGCGCCTGTTCGATCTGGCGCAGGTTTTCGTCGAGCGGGCCGCAGAGGTTGGCCAGGCGCGCGTTGTCGTCGCGCGGCGCGGTGAATTCCAGTGCTTGGGCGGTTTTCAAAGTGGCGTTGGGCTCCAGCGATGGCGGGGTATCGCGTCAGTGCGTGTTCGTGCTTGCATCGTCGTGCGCGAGCACCAGCTCGCCGCGCAGCGAATGCGGATAAGCGTGATTGATCGTCACGTCGACCATCTGGCCGATCAGGCGCGGGTGCGATGCGACGGGCGCGGGGAAATTGACGACCCGGTTGTTCTCGGTGCGCCCCGCGAGTTCGTTCGGGTCCTTACGCGACGGCCCTTCGACGAGAATCCGCTCGACCTTGCCGACCATCGCTTCGCTGATCCGGACGACGTTCGCATCGATGGTCGCCTGCAGATGTTGCAGCCGTTTGAGCTTGACTTCGCGCGGCGTGTCGTCGGCGAGGTTCGCGGCCGGCGTGCCGGGGCGCGGGCTGTAGATGAACGAGAAACTGGTGTCGTAATTCATTTCGTCGACGAGTTTCATCGTCTTGTCGAAATCGGCGTCGGTCTCGCCAGGAAAGCCGACGATGATGTCGGTCGACAGCGACAGGTTCGGGCGGATCGCGCGCAGCTTGCGAATCACCGATTTGTATTCGAGCACCGTATAGCCGCGTTTCATGGCCATCAGGATCCGGTCGCAGCCGTGCTGGACCGGCAGGTGCAGGTGATCGACGAGCTTGTCGACCTTCGCGTAGACGTCGATCAGCCGTTGCGTGAACTCCTTCGGATGAGACGTCGTGTAGCGGATGCGCTCGATGCCGGGAATCTCGGCGACGTATTCGATCAGGGTGGCGAAATCGGCGATCTCGTGCGACCCCAGCGAAGCCCCGTTGGCGGACGAGCCGCGGGTCAGCGCGCCGCGATAGGCGTTCACGTTCTGGCCGAGCAGCGTCACTTCGCGCACGCCCTGGTCGGCGAGGCCGGCGATTTCGGTCAGCACGTCGTCGAGCGGGCGCGACACTTCGTCGCCGCGCGTGTACGGCACGACGCAGTAGCTGCAGAACTTGCTGCAGCCTTCCATGATCGACACGAACGCGCTCGGCCCCTCGACGCGCGCGGGCGGCAGATGGTCGAACTTCTCGATCTCGGGAAACGTGATGTCGACTTGCGCGCGGCCGCTCGCGCGGCGCGCGTCGATCATCTTCGGCAGCCGGTGCAGCGTTTGCGGGCCGAACACCAGGTCGACGTAAGGCGCGCGCGCGACGATCGACGCACCTTCCTGGCTCGCGACGCAGCCGCCGACGCCGATCAACAGATCCGGCTTGGCCTCCTTCAGCTCGCGCACGCGGCCGAGATCGGAAAACACTTTCTCCTGCGCCTTCTCGCGCACCGAGCAGGTGTTGAACAGGATGATGTCCGCGTCCTCGGGGGAGTCGGTCTTCTCCAGCCCTTCGGCAGCGTGGAGCACGTCGACCATTTTGTCCGAGTCGTACTCGTTCATCTGGCAGCCGAAGGTCTTGACGTAAACTTTTTGGGTCATGAGGGTTCGCCGTTCGCAGTGGTTGACCTGGGGGCGTCGTTCAAATCGATTGGGGGGACGGATCGGTGCGACGCGGCGCGCACGGCCGCAGGTGCCAATGTGCGCGTCGCGAGGAGAGGATGCCGCCGGGAAAGCTTTCCATTATAGCTTTTCGGACCGCCCGGCGAGCGATGGAACCGGATGAGCAACGGCGGCGGCGCGGCCGCGCTGCGCTGCGCGGCTTCCGGCCGGCTTGGCCGGTATTGCCGGCCCGCCTGCGTCAGCGGCACGCATTCAATAAATCGTCGAGCGCGGCTTCTTCCTGCGCGAAGCGCTCGACGAGGTAATCGAGCAGCACGCGCACGCGCGGCGGCATGTAACGCTTGCTGTGATAGATCGCGTGCAGCGGCGCATCGTGGTGCCGCCAGTCGGGCAGCAGCACCTGCAAGCGGCCCGCGCGGACGTCGCCCGCGATATCCCAGATCGACTTCAGCGCGATCCCGTAGCCGCGGATCGTCCATTCGCGCGTGAGGCCGCCGTCGTTCGTTTCGTGCGCGTTATCGAGCGGCACGGTGTAGGTCTGCGTTTCGTTGCCGCGCGTGAAGCGCCATACGTTCATCGGCCCGGACGCGATCGTGATCACGTTGCACGGAAAACGCGCCAGATCGTGCGGGTCCTCCGGCGCGCCGTGCGCCGCGACGAACGCGGGCGACGCGCACAGCACCCGCCGGTTCGTCGCGAGGCGCCGCGCGACGAGCGCGCCGTCCGGAGGTGCCGCGAAGCGGATCGCGAGATCGATCTCGTCCTGCCACAGATTCGACGACGAATCGGACGCCGTGAGCGAAAACCGCACGTCCGGATAGCGGACGATGAAGGCGTCTAACCAGTCGAGCAGCAGATGGCGGCCGAAATCCGACGTCGACGACAGCCGCACCTTGCCGCTCACGGCATGGCGGCCCTCCTGCAGCATCGCGTCGGCGTCGTCGAGCGCCTGCAGCGCTTGGCGGCAGCAGTTCAGATAGAGCCGCCCTTCGTCGGTGAGCCGCAGCCGGCGCGTTGAGCGCTCGAACAGCCGCGTCGACACCTGCGCCTCGAGCTTCGCAAGCCGCGCGCTCGCGGCGGCGGGCGTCAAGTTGAGCTTGCGTCCCGCGGCTGACAGGCTGCCCAGGTCCGCAGCCTCGACGAACAAGCGGATATCTCCCAGTCGGTCCATGCGATTTTTCAACGGCGTTTGAAAATGCTTCAAATGCTACGCCAATTATCAAATATTCACTGATTCGAGACAATGCGCGCACGTTGCGGTGCGGGATGAACGGCGCCGCCGTGCTTATCGTCAGGATTCGCATCAAAACTTGGATCAGGAGAATTTCATGCCTTTACCGTTGCTCGCGCTCGCGATCAGCGCCTTCGCGATCGGCACCACCGAATTCGTCATCATGGGCTTGCTGCCCGATGTCGCGCGCGACCTCGCGGTGACGCTGCCCGCCGCCGGGCTGCTCGTGAGCGGCTATGCGCTCGGCGTCGCGGCGGGGGCGCCGCTTCTTGCCGTGCTCACGAGCCGGATGCCGCGCAAGGCGGCGCTGCAATTGCTGATGGCGATCTTCATCGTCGGCAACGTGCTGTGCGCACTCGCGCACGGCTACGCGATGCTGATGGTCGCGCGCGTGGTCACATCGTTCGCGCACGGTTCGTTTTTCGGGATCGGCTCGGTCGTCGCCGCATCGCTGGTGTCGCCGACCAAGCGGGCGAGCGCGATCGCGTTGATGTTTACCGGACTCACGCTCGCCACCGTGCTCGGCGTGCCGTTCGGCACTTTCGTCGGCCAGACGCTCGGCTGGCGCACGACGTTCTGGATCGTCGCGGCGCTTGGCGTCGCGTCGCTCGCGGGCATCGCGGCGCTCGTGCCGAAGCAGCCCGATGCGGCGCGCGTCGCGTTCGGCCGCGAGCTGAGCGTGCTGAAAGAGCCGCAGGTATGGCTCGCGCTCGCGATGACGGTGCTCGGCTTCGGCGGCGTGTTCGTCGTGTTCACGTATATCACGCCGATTCTCGAGGACGTGACGGGTTTCGCGCCGCGTTCGGTCGCATTGATCCTCGTGCTGTTCGGCGTTGGGCTCACGATCGGCAACACGATCGGCGGCAAGCTCGCGGATCGCGCGCTGATGCGCTCGCTGATCGCGATCCTTGCCGTGCTCGCGGCGGTGATGGCGGTGTTCGCGAGAACCAGCCATCTGCCCGCCGCGGCCGCCGTCACGGTGTTCGTCTGGGGGATCGCCGCGTTCGCGACGGTGCCGCCGTTGCAGATGCGCGTTGTCGAGAAGGCCGCGCATGCGCCGAATCTCGCGTCGACGCTCAATATCGGCGCGTTCAACGCGGGCAATGCGGGTGGCGTCGCGCTCACGCACGGTTTGGCGCTCGATGCGCTGCCCTGGGTGGCGGCCGTGGTCACGCTCGCGGCGATCGCGGTCACGGCGCTCGCCGCGCGGCTCGATGCGCGAGCGTCGGCCGGGGCGGCTGCAGCGGCGCGATGACATACGGCGGCGCGCTGTCCTCTGCAATCCTGATAACAGTGTGAAGATAACTTTGTTTGACCGGCGCGACGCGGGTGCTAGTCTTGCCTCACTTGAGTTCTGGGCTGGTTGTGGCCTTGGAGGTAACGTCATGCATTCTCCGTTGGCGCTCGTGCGCGATGTGTCTTCCCCGGATGCCGCCGCGTCGGCCGCGGCTTCGCATGAATTCGACGCGCTCGAGCGGCTCGTCGGCGTGAATCTCGCGCGCTTGCGCGCCGAGCGCCAGCTGTCGCTCGATGCGCTCGCGCGGCTGTCCGGCGTGTCGCGCGCGATGCTCGCGCAGATCGAGTCGGCACGTAGCGTGCCGTCGATCAAGGTGCTCTGCAAGGTCGCGGCGGCGCTGAGGGTATCGGTCGCCGCGTTTCTGCGGCGTCATGCACTCAATGGCTTCGAGCATCTGGCCGCCGATCGCGCGGTGCGCGTCGTCAGCTCGAACGGGCGTTTCTCCGCGCGCGCACTTTATCCGGAAGGCGAATCCGCCGTTGCCGAATTCCACGAGCTGCGGATTTCGCCGCTGCATACCGAGGCCGGTACGCCGCGCGCGCCGGGCACGAGCATCAATCTCGTCGTCAGCGAAGGCACGCTCGAGTTGAGCGTGCACGATCGCCGCCAGTTGCTCGCGACGGGCGACGCCATCGTGTTCGACGCCGATCAGCCGTATACGCTGCGCAACCCGGGCGATACCGAGGCGCGTGCGTTTCGCGTCACGGTGAATGCGGAGATTCCGCCGCGCTGGCAGGTGCCGGCATAGCGGTTTGCCGGGCCGAGGTTGTCCGGCACGGCAAGCGCGCCGGTTTAGACAGTGTCTTCAGTAGGGTCTTGGCGGGTTCTCGCTGCGGCGATTTCCGCGCTGCTGTATGCTTCATCCGCCGGTCGATCCGGCATTCATGCGTCTTCAGGGCGGGGCGGAATTCCCCACCGGCGGTAGGCCGGCCTAGTGCCGGTGAGCCCGCGAGCGCCCGCGCGATGATGCGCGGGGTCAGCAGATCTGGTCCGATGCCAGAGCCGACGGTCACAGTCCGGATGAAAGAAGATGTGCAGATGGTCCAGTGCGCAGCCTCGTCTGGCGCGCGGCGTTGTCCGCGTGCCGCGCCGGCGGCGTCGCGCTGTCTATTTGCAAAGCCCTGAAACGTTTTTCGCCCAATTTTTATCCGCGAGGAGCGTTTCACATCATGTCGTTTCCGTTGCCTTTGTCGTCGGCTCCCGCCGATGCATTTTCCGATCTTCCATTGCTCGAAACCGAACCGGTGCCGCCGCGCATTGCTGCCGCGCTCGCCGCATTGCGAGCCGGGCGCGCGGTCGTGCTGCAGGATGATCACGATCGAGAGAACGAAGCCGATCTGATCGTCGCCGCCGAGCGGCTGAGCACCGAAACGATGGCGCTGCTCATTCGCGAGTGCAGCGGCATCGTGTGCCTATGCCTGACCGATGCGAAGGTACGCGCGCTCGAATTGCCGCCGATGGCGGTGTTGAACGAGAGCAGGAACGGCACGGCGTTCACGGTGTCGATCGAGGCGCGCGTTGGTGTGTCGACGGGGGTGTCGGCGGCCGATCGCGTGACGACGATCCGTGCGGCGATTGCCAACGACGCGAAACCGTCCGATATCGTGCGCCCCGGCCACGTGTTCCCGTTGCGCGCGGCGCCGGGCGGCGTGCTGGCGCGGCGCGGCCATACCGAAGGCACTGTCGATCTCGCGATTCTCGCGGGCTTGCAGCCTGCGGGCGTGCTGTGCGAGCTGATGAATCCGGACGGCACGATGACGCGCGGCGCGGATGTCGAACGCTTTGCCGAGCAGCATGGGCTGCCGATGCTGACGATCGCCGAATTGGCGGCGTTTCGCGCGCGTCTTGCGGCACTGCGCGAGCGCGAAGCGCGAGAGGCGCGCGACGTGTACTGCGCGGACCCGGCGTAAGCCGGTATGCGGCGCTGCCGCATGCATCGCGGCAGCGCCGCGGTCGGGCGCGCGATTTCAGGACTGCGCGCTGCCGAACTTGCCTTGCATGCCCGCGTCGACGAGCGCGGGCAATTCCTCCATCGAACAGATGATTCGCGCGATCCCCATGTTGCGCAGCGTATCCGCGTAGCCTTCGGGGATGTGGCTTGCGCCGACGAATGCGATCGTCTTCATGCCGGCCGCGCGCGCCGCATTCAGCCCCGACACGCTGTCCTCGACCACGACGCAGCGCGCCGGCTCGACCCCGAGCGCTTGGGCCGCATGCAGGTAGACATCCGGGTAGGGTTTGGGGCGCGCCACTTGCTGCGCGCTGAAAATGCGCTCGCCGAATACGTCGGTGAGCGACGCGCGCTCGAGCGAGCGTCGCACCCGCTCGAGGCGGCTGTTCGACACGACAGCCGCGGGCAGTGGAATTTTCGACAATGCATCGCGCACGCCGTTGATCGGCTTGAGCTGTTGCGCGAGTGCGATTTCGATGTTGTGCTCGATCGTCTCGAGAAAATTCGCCGGCATCGCAATGTCGTGGCGTGTTTCGAGGCCGGCTAGAAAGCGCGATGTTTGTTGGCCGAATGCGGCTTTTGCGTCGGCCTCGAAATCGATCGCGGGGAACGTGGCGGACAGTGTGTCGAACAGCACGCGATCGGCGATCACTTCACTGTCGACGAGCACGCCGTCGCAATCGCAGATGAGATGGTCAAGCATGGGGAAACGGAACGAGGAATGCAACGAAGCGTCATGATACGTGCTTTGGCGCGGCGCACGCTCGATGCTCAAGCGTAACCGCGCGGCGCCGCGGCGGTGCGATGGCAGCCATCGCCATCCACGCAGCCGGCTCACCGCGCGTTTGACCATTGGTGCGCAACGACTCAAGCGGTTGAGCCACGCTGCCGCCGCACTCGAATCGGTGATCGGTGATGCGCGGTGGCGCGGCGCAATGTGCACCATCGCTGCGCAGTGCGCGAGCGGCGAAGAGCCGGCCACGCCGAGCGCGCCGATCTGCGCCAACCGTCGCGGCGGGCAGGCCAAGCAGCGGGCGCCGGCGGCCGACGCTGCCATGCTGTTGCCGCAGGCTCGGTCGCGCCGCCCGCCGAGCGTCACTCAAGCGCCGCCGAGGCCGGCTGCCAACAAAAACCCCTTCACGCGTTGCCGCGCGAAGGGGCGATATTTCGTACCGCGGCACGCCGCTTGGCTCAGTGCGTCGTGTGCAGGTACAGATAGAGATTTGCCGCGAGCACGCCGCCGACGAGCGGCCCGATCACCGGAATCCACGCATAACGCCAGTCACTGTCGCGCTTGCCGGGAATCGGCAGCAGCGCGTGCATGATGCGCGGCGAGAGGTCGCGCGCGGGGCTCATCGCGTAGCCCGTCGGGCCGCCGAGCGAGATGCCGATACCGAGCACCAGAAGGCCGACGGGCAGCGCGTCGAGCGCACCCAGGCCGACTTGCGGCGATGCGAGATACAACACGCCGAGAATCAGCACGAACGTACAGATTGCTTCAGTCAGCACGTTGTGCGTGACGCTGCGGATCGCGGGCGCGGTGCAGAACACGGCGAGCTTCAGGTCGGGATCGGCTTCCTTCGCGAAGTGCTGGCGATACGCGAGCCAGACGAGCAGCGCGCCCGCCATGCCGCCCAGCATTTGCGATACGACATAGCCGGCCACCTTCGACCACGCGAACTTGCCCGTGAGCGCGAGGCTGATCGTGACGATCGGATTCAGGTGCGCGCCGGAGAACGACGCGGTCACGTAGACCGCGACGAACACCGCCATCGCCCAGCCCATCACGATGACGATGAGGTCGGCGCCTTTGCCTTTGGTGTTCGCAAGCAGCACGTTGGCGACCGCGCCGTTGCCGAGCAGCACGAGCAGAGCCGTGCCGATGAATTCTGCGATGTATGGTGACATGATTGTCTCTCTACCGTTGCGGCGGGCTCGCGGCTCGTATCGCGCGGCCCGCCTGCTTGTTGTGATGCGTTTTCGTGATGGATGCCGGCATGCAGCCGGCTCAGCCGGATCGGATCGGGCGGGCTCAGTGCGTGTCGTCCGCCCACGCCTTGGCAGCGCGCACGGCGCGCTGCCAGCCCGCGAGGCACGTATCGACTTGCGCGCTTGCCATCGCCGGCGCGAAGCGGTGCTCGAGCTGCCATTGACTGCGCACTTCGTCGATGCTGCCCCAGTAGCCGATCGCGAGGCCCGCGAGATACGCGGCGCCGAGCGCGGTCGTCTCGGTGATGCGCGGACGCACCACGTCCACGCCGAGCAGATCGGCCTGGAACTGCATCAGCAGGTTGTTCGCGCTCGCACCGCCGTCGACGCGCAGCTCGCCGATCCGGATGCCCGAATCGGCTTCCATCGCCTTCAGCACGTCGAGCGACTGGTAAGCGATCGAATCGAGCGCCGCGCGCGCCAGATGCGCGGAAGTCGTGCCGCGCGTGACGCCGAACAGCGAGCCGCGCGCGCGCGCGTTCCAGTGCGGCGCGCCGAGGCCGGCGAAAGCGGGCACCAGATAGACGCCGTCGGTATGCGCGACGCTGTTTGCGAGCGCTTCGATCTCCGAGGCGCTCTTGATGATGCCGAGGCCGTCGCGCAGCCACTGGACGACCGCGCCCGCGATGAAGATGCTGCCTTCGAGCGCATACGCGGTCTTGCCGCCCACTTGCCAGGCGACCGTCGTGACGAGGTTGTTCTTCGACTCGATCGGCTTGTCGCCGGTGTTCATCATCAGGAAGCAGCCGGTGCCGTAAGTGTTCTTCACCATGCCGGACGTCGTGCACATCTGGCCGAAGAGCGCTGCTTGCTGGTCGCCCGCGATGCCGGCGAGCGGCAGTTTCGACGCGAATACCGTGGTCTTCGTGTGGCCGTAGATCTCGGACGACGCCTTCACCTGCGGCAGCATGCTGCGCGGGATATCGAGCGCGCCGAGCAACTCGTCGTCCCAGTCGAGCGTATGGATGTTGAAGAGCATCGTGCGCGACGCGTTCGTCACGTCCGTCACGTGCAGTTCGTGCTTGGTGAAGTTCCACACGAGCCAGCTGTCGACCGTGCCGAACGCGAGCTTGCCCTGGCGCGCTTTTTCGCGCGCGCCGTCGACGTTGTCGAGAATCCAGCGGATCTTGGTCGCCGAGAAATACGCGTCGATCGGCAAGCCGGTTTTCGCCCGCACCTTTTCGCTCAAGCCCTGCGCCTTCAATTGGTCGCAGAAATCGGCGGTGCGGCGATCCTGCCAGACGATCGCGTTATAGACCGGCAGGCCGGTGTCGCGATCCCAGACGATGGTCGTCTCGCGCTGATTGGTGATGCCGATTGCGGCGATCGCCGTGCCGTTCAGGCCGACCCGCGTGACGGCCTCCGCCGCGACGCCCGCTTGCGTCGACCAGATTTCTTGCGGATCGTGCTCGACCCAGCCCGGCTGCGGGTAGATCTGCGCGAATTCCTTTTGCGCGATCGACACGATGTTGCCTTGTCGATCGAACAGCATGGCGCGGGAGCTGGTCGTGCCTTGGTCGAGCGCGAGGATGTACTGATCCTGCATTTGTCTCATCTCCATCCGTAGTTGTGATTAGCGCCGCAAATGCGGCGCATGCGTTGCGTTGCAGATTGGCCAGCCTGTCTGCCGGTTGCCGCCGGGCGCGCGTCAGTGCGCGACGCCCGCCGCCGCGCGCGCGCCGCCGAACCAGGCGTCGAGCGCCGCCGTCACGGTGTCGAGCGTGCCCGGCGCGACATGCAGGCCGAGCTTCGAGCGCCGCCACAGCACGTCATCCGCGCAGCGCGCCCATTCGACGTCGCGCAGATAACGCAATTCCGCTTCGTAGAGCCCCGGCGCGAGCTCGGCGCCGAGTTCGGCAAGCGACTTCGCTTGACCGATCACGCGCTCGGCGCGTGTGCCGTAGGCGCGCGCATAGCGGCGCGCGAGCGCGGCCGGCAGCCACGGGTGGCGTTTCGCGAAGCCGTCGGCGAACGGCGCGAAGCGCGCCTCGGCGATGTCACCGCCCGGCAGCGGCACGCCTGCCGTCCAGCCGCGCTGCGGCGAGCCGAGCGCGTTGCACAGCAGATCGGTTGCCTCCTCGGCGAGCTTGCGAAACGTCGTGATCTTGCCGCCGAAAACGGACAGCAGCGGCGCGCCTTGGCCATCGTCCATCTCGAGGCGGTAATCGCGCGTGACGGCCGACGGATTGTCCGAGTTTTCGTCTTCGAGCAGCGGACGCACGCCGGAATACGTCCAGCAGACGTCGGCGGGCGAGATCTTACGCTTGAAATAGCGATTGATCGACTCGCAAAGATATTGCGTTTCGTCGCGGTCGATCGCGACGCGCGCCGGATCGCTTTGGTACGCGACGTCCGTCGTGCCGATCAGCGTGAAATCGCGCTCATACGGAATCGCGAAGATGATCCGCTTGTCCGGGTTCTGGAAAATGTAGGCGTGGTCGTGATCGAACAGCCGGCGCGTGACGATGTGGCTGCCCTTGACGAGCCGCACGCTATGATGCGCGCCGCGCGCGAGCGCGCCGTGCAGCACGTCGCCGACCCAGGGGCCCGCCGCATTCGCGATCGCGCGCGCGCGCACGGCGAGCGTCGAGCCGTCGGCGCGCTGAAGCTGCGCGAGCCATTCGCCGTCGCGGCGCTCGGCCGACACGAGCTTCGTGCGGGTGAGGATCTCGGCGCCGCGTTCTTTTGCATCGAGCGCGTTCAGCACGACGAGCCGCGCGTCGTCGACCCAGCCGTCGGAATAGACGAAGCCGCGCTTGATCGTGTCGACGAGCGGCGCGCCCGCCGGGTGGCGGTTCATGGTGATGCCGCGCGAGCCGGGCAGCAGGTCGCGCTTGGCGAGATGATCGTAGAGAAACAGGCCGATGCGGATCAGCCACGCCGGACGCAGGTTCGGCATGTGCGGCATCACGAAGCGCAGCGGCCCGATGATGTGCGGCGCCGCGCGCAAGAGCGTCTCGCGTTCTTGGAGCGCCTTGCGCACGAGCCCGAATTCCTTGTATTCGAGATAGCGCAGGCCGCCGTGGATCAGCTTCGTGCTCGACGACGACGTATGCGATGCGAGGTCGTCCTGCTCGCAAACGAGCACGGACAGGCCGCGGCCGGCTGCGTCACGTGCGATGCCCGCGCCGTTGACTCCTCCACCGACGACGAGCAGGTCATAGCGATGCTGTTGTGTCACCCTCTGTCCTATCTTTTCGTAATACAAAATAACCGAACTCGAAATGTTCGAAATCGAACTTTAGCGAGCGAATTCGAAAAAGTAAAGTTCGCCTTTGAGGGTCAGTGGCGCAGTGTGCGCTAACCGACGATACTGGCGGGACATTGTCTAGAGAGGTGGCACATGCGGACCCTGATTGCGGCTGGCGCGTTGGCGTGCGTGGCCGGATGTGCGGGTGGCGGCTTTTTGTCCGGGGCGTGGGGCGGGGCGTCGCTTGCGGAGCTGCAACACACCTGCGGCGACGCGCGCGATTACGGTGACGATGCGGGCGCCGTCTATTCGGCGTTATCCGATGCGTGGGTGGCCAAGCGCCACGGCAAGCTGACGGATGAGCGATTCTGCGCATTCGAAAACGAACTTTCGCGGCAGTATGCGGCGCAGGCGTCGAGCCATGACCCGGCCGAGCGTGGCCGTTGGGTCAATTATTTGAACGAAGCGCGCGCGCGGGCGCTAAGCTGGCGCGCGGCAGTCGATCCGACGCTGCGCGGCGGCTGACGCAAGGCGGGTGGAGAAAAGGCGCGCGGGCGCACGCGGGATGCGCCGCGCGCGGCGCATCATGAATAGCGCAGCTTGATCGAACGCAGCGCGGCGTCGCCGCTTTCGGTGACGCAGTATTTTTTGCCGGAGCCGAGCGATTCCAGCTTCACGAGTTGCCGTTCAAGCAGCGCGTCGAGTTCGTCGCGGTCCATGTCGGCTTGATCGGGGGCATCCTTCACAAGCAACAGCGTGGCGAATTCATGCGGACTTAGCATCGTTCTCTCCAAGACAACCATACTGTCGAAATGGCCGGTACATGAGTCCGGCCGAGTTACCCAGCAAGGGAAGGCGTTGGGGGGAAAGCCGCTGCCCGGCCATGATGCGATCGACGTCGCCCCGGTTGCACGTCACGCGTGCAACCGCGCCGGGGAATTGGAGTTTAGTCAAGCCGGCGGGCATCTACAAATCGCGCCCCAATAATTTTTTGATTGACATCAGGGGAACCGGCAAATGGCCTGATGGGCGCGGCAATTCCTTGATTTCACTTGAAGTTCTGGGTGCGGCGCAGCAGTGTGCGGCGCGCGGCCGGTCAGTCGGCGACGTAGACTTGCGTGCCCGCTTGGGCGATGGTCTCGGCCATTTCGTCGGGCGGCTGCTTGTCGGTGAAAAGGACGTGGATCTGATTCAGGTGCCCTTGGCGCACGAGCGCGGGGCGGCCGAATTTCGAATGATCGGTGACGAGATAGACGGTGCGCGCGTGCTCGATGATCGCCTCGGCCACCCGGACCTCGCGCGTGTCGAAATCGCGCAGCGTGCCGTCGGTTTCGATCGCCGAGGTGCCGATGATCGCGTAATCGACCTTGAACTGGCGGATGAAATCGATCGCGAGTTCGCCGACGATGCCTTTGTCCCACGGCCGCACGATGCCGCCCGTGATCAGCACCTCGCATTCGGGGTAGCCGCTCATCATGCTTGCGACGTTCAGATTGTTCGTGATTACGTGCAGGCCGCGGTGGCGGTTCAGCGCCCGTGCGACCTCCTCGGTCGTCGTGCCGAGATTGATGAAGAGCGAAGCCTGATCCGGGATGTGCGATGCGGCGAGCGCCGCGATCCGGCGTTTCTCGTCGTGAAACATCCGTTGACGCGCAGTGTACGACACGTTTTCCGAGCTTGTCGGCAGGCTCGCGCCGCCGTGGTAGCGGCGCAGCAGGTTCAGATCGGCGAGCCAGTTGACGTCGCGGCGGATGGTTTGCGGGGTGACGCTGAAATGTGCGGCAAGATCGTCGACGGTGACGAAGCCGTCGCGCTGCACCCATTCGAGCAATTCCTGTTGGCGCGCGTTCAGGGTGAGGCGGGGGTCTCGTGTCATAGGCTGTTTCGGTGTCCGATTCGGCTCGATTGATCGGTGGGCGGGTAGCGTTCCCGCATTGTAAGGCGTGTTCGTGCGTATTCATGCTATTTGCGCATGGATTTATGTGACAAATGAATTTGTTGGAACGCTGCGTTCGCGCTGCAATGACCGGTTCCGCTTTGCCATCCGGGTGCCCATCATGAGTTCCTCTCCGAACACGCCGCGTGCGGCCCATCTTCGCGAAACCGGTGAACCCGGCGATGCCGGCCGTTGCGGCGAACGGCGGCTCGAGACGCCGCGTGCCGGCGCGACGCCTTTCGCTTGGCGCAATCCGTACCCGACGACGCGTATGCCCGTGTTCGCGCGCAACATCGTATCGACATCGCATCCGCTTGCCGCGCAGGCCGGGCTCAGAATGTTGTGGAAGGGCGGCAACGCGGTCGACGCGGCGCTTGCGGCGGCGGCCGTGCTGACGGTCGTCGAGCCGGTGTCGTGCGGGCTTGGCGGCGACGCGTTCGCGCTCGTCTGGGACGGTGCGAAGCTCACCGGGCTCAATGCATCGGGCGTGGCGCCCGCGCGCTGGAGCGTCGACTATTTCCGCCGGCGGCACGGCGAAGCGGGCAACGGCCTCGCGCGGCAGCCGACGCGCGGCTGGGACACCGTCACGGTGCCCGGCGTGATCGCCGGCTGGGAGGCGTTGTCCGCGAAGTTCGGCTCATTGCCGTTTGCCGATTTGCTCGAGCCGGCGATCGAACTCGCCGAGCGCGGGCACGCGGTCGCGTCGATCGTCGCGCACAAATGGGCGGCGGCGGTGCCCGAACTCGCGGGGCAGCCTGGCTTTGCCGAAACCTTCATGCCGCGCGGGCGCGCACCTGACGTGAGTGAACTCGTGCGCCTGCCGGGGCACGCGAAGACGCTGCGCACCCTTGCCGCCGAGGGCGCGCGCGCGTTCTACGAAGGCGAAATCGCCGAGACGATCGCCGCATTTTTCCGCGAGGGCGGCGGCGCGCTGACGGCGGCCGATCTGCGCGCGTACCGGCCCGAATGGGTCGAGCCGATCGGCCGCGATTACCTCGGCTACACGGTGCACGAGATTCCGCCGAACGGGCAGGGGATTGCCGCGTTAATCGCGCTCGGCATTGCCGAGCGCTTCGATCTCGCGAGCCTGCCGCTCGATTCCGCCGATGCGCAGCATGTGCAGATCGAGGCGATGAAGCTCGCGTTCGCCGACCTCTACCGCTATGTTGCCGATCCGCGCGCGATGACGGTCACGCCCGCGCAGATGCTCGACGATGCGTATCTGGATGCGCGCGCGAAGCTGATCGACATGAAGCGCGCGACGCACTTCCGGTTCGGGATGCCGCGCGCGGGCGGCACCGTCTATCTGTCGGCGGCGGACGAGCGCGGAATGATGGTGAGCTTGATCCAGTCGAACTACATGGGCTTCGGCTCGGGGCTCGTCGTGCCGGGCACGGGCATTGCGTTGCAGAACCGCGGCGTGGGCTTCTCGATGGACCCGGCTTCGCCGAACGTCGTGGCGGGCGGCAAGCGGCCGTTTCACACGATCATTCCCGCGTTCGTCACGCGCGAAGCCAATGGCGTGCGCGAGGCGGTGATGAGCTTCGGCGTGATGGGCGGCGACATGCAGCCGCAAGGCCATCTGCAGACGATCGTGCGCATGCTCGGCTATGGCCAGCAGCCGCAGGCCGCGTGCGACGCGCCGCGCTGGAAGGTGAGCCGCACGTTCACGCTCGACGTCGAAGCGACCTTCGAGCCGGCCGTCGCGGCCGAACTGGCGGCCCGCGGCCACACGATCCAGTCGGTCGATGATCCTTACATGGACTTCGGTTCGGGCCAGTTCATCTGGCGGCTTGATCACGGCGAGCCGGAGCGCGGCTATGTCGCGGCGAGCGACAGCCGGCGCGACGGCTTGGCGGCGGGATACTGACGACGCCAACCGGTCAAGCAGGACGGCCCTGACGGAATAAGCCCGGCCGCGCCAAGCGCAATCCGCCCGTCCAGGCCGTTTTGCACGCCGCGCCGACGCATGCGGCGGCGTTGCCCGTGCGCTCATCCTCCCGTATCGCACCGGCCGGCATTCGCTGCCGGTACGGATTGCACACGAAACGAAATGGCCTGCGGATTTATCCCGTGCCTTTCGAATTCCTCACATCGGATAACGGATTCTAATATTGCGTGATAATCGAACCGACGCTGCCGGTCGCGGTCATTGCTTCAAGACACGATCGAAAAAATCCGGCTAAGATGGCCGGATATGCCGAACAACCGATTGCAACGCGCCGCCTCCGGCGGGAAGCCGCGCGCAGCGTGGCTTTCATGATGGACGCGGGCGGCGCTTGGGAGCGCGAAACATGTTGGCTGACACCACGCACGAGATGCCTTGGCGCATCGAAGACATCGACCTGACGCGTATCGACCGTCAACGCGCGGTAGCGAACGAGGATTTGTTGCTGTTGCTGTGCGCTGCTTCGTTCATCGAAAGCGGCTCCGATCTGTACACGAGCAATCTGAGCCAGTTCTTCGACGACGACCCCGAAGTGTCCGCATGGCTCAACCATGAATGGGAGTGCGAGGAGCTGCAGCACGGCCGCGCGCTGAAGGCTTA
Organism: Burkholderia sp. TSV86; assembly: GCF_001522865.1. Lineage (GTDB taxonomy): Bacteria > Pseudomonadota > Gammaproteobacteria > Burkholderiales > Burkholderiaceae > Burkholderia. The sequence goes on from NZ_LOWB01000047.1 coordinate 65,601, forward strand.
TATCGCCTACGTGTGGCCGGAGTTCGATTGGGATCTGGCGTTTGCGAATTTCTTCGACGAATATTCGAAAACCTGCTCGCTCGAGGCGTTCGAGAAGACGCGTGCGCTCGAGATGGTCGCGCGCTGCGTCGTCGAGACGGGCACCGCGACGTTGTATCGCGCAATCAACGAATGCTCGGACGAGCCCGTGCTCAAGGAAATCACCGACAACATCCGCACCGACGAGGTGCGCCACTACAAGCACTTCTTCCGCTATTTCAAGAAGTACAACAAGATCGAGGGCAACGGCCGGCTCGCGGTGCTCGGCGCATTGGCGCGGCGTGTGCTGGAGATCCGCAATGAGGATTCGGAAATTGCGTTGCGGCATGTATTCGCGGTCCGCTACCCGGATCGCGTGAGCGATTCCGCTCATTGCCGCGCGCTCACGGCGCGCGTGAGCGCGCTGGTGCGGCGTAATCTATCCGCCGACATGTGCGTGAAGATGCTGCTCAAGCCGCTCGATTTGCCCGCGAAGATCCAGCCGAGCGTTCACTATCCGCTCGCGAAACTCACGCAGCACGTGTTCTTTCGTTGATTTGATCGCGCGAGCAGGATAGGCGCGCAGAGCCGTGTCGCAGGAAAAGCATCGATGACCGATCCGGATAGGCGCGCGTTCGAGCGCGCCGCTTATGACGCGTGGCCAGCCGCCGCGCTCGCGCTGCTCGATGGTGAAGCGCTGGCGGGCAAGGCGGGTTGGACGGCCGCGCTTGTGGTCGTCGATCGCGGCATCGAACCGCCGCAGCCGCGCACGACGTTGCTGAGCGCGGGCGAGCTTTACGCTCCCGACGCGCATACGCTGCGCTTTTCGTTATGGCCGGATTCGCGCACCGCGCGTGCGCTGATTGCATACCGCGCCGCGACGCTCACATTCGTCGCCGGCCGGGCGTTCCATCAAGCGCAATTGCGTATCGATTCGATCGACTCGACCGTCGATGGCCTCGCGCGCTTCGCCGCGACGCTCACGGGCGGCGAGGCGCAGCGCGTCGGCTATGCGCGCGTGGTCTCGGGCATCACGTTCGAACTCGCCGCCGACGCCCCCGATGTGCTGGCCCGCTGGGCGCGGCAAATCGAGCAATTGAAGCGCGGCGGTTGAGGCGCGGCGGGAAGCGCCCGGCAATGTGCGCGAACAAGCACTTGCCGAGCCGGCGCTGCCGCAATAGCGCGTTTTGCCGGTTTCGTGCGCCGCGCAGCGCTGTCGCGCGATTACGCGGCAGCTCGGCTGCGGCCGTTCGGCATGGCCGATCAGCGTGCGCGCTGGCTTCGGCGCGCAGGACGGTCGCGATTCGCGTGCGCGCTGTTGCCCCCGGCCGGCCGGCCATGACCGCCGCCGTTGCGCGCCGGCGGCTGAGATTTCGCTGCCTGGGGTTGCGCAGACTTCGGTTGCTTCGGTTGCTTCGGTTGCTTCGGTTGCTTCGGTTGCTTCGGTTGCTTCGGTTGCGCATTGCCGTTGCGCCGCGCGGTGCTAGAGGCAGCCGGCTTCGGCTCGCGCGCGGCGCGCGGCGCGCGATCGCCGCCGCCTGCCGCGCCTTCCCGGCTGCCGCCGCCTCGTTGCCCGCGCCGCTGAATCGGCTCCGGCTTTGCGTTCGGATCGGGTTCGAAGCCCGCAATCACCTGCTGCGGAATTTCACGCTTGATGAGCCGCTCGATGTCGCGCAGCAGTTGCTTCTCGTCGACGCACACAAGTGACACCGCCTCGCCGTTCGCGCCGGCGCGGCCGGTACGGCCGATCCGGTGCACGTAGTCCTCGGGCACGTTCGGCAGGTCGAAATTGACGACGTGGGGCAGTTGATCGATGTCGATCCCGCGCGCGGCGATGTCGGTCGCCACGAGCACCTGCAGCGTATTGCTTTTGAATTCGGCGAGCGCGCGCGTGCGCGCCGATTGGCTCTTGTTGCCGTGGATCGCCATCGCGCTGATGCCGTCCTTCGTCAATTGCTCGGCGAGCCGGTTCGCACCGTGCTTGGTGCGCGTGAACACGAGCACCTGGAACCAGTTGTGCTCGCGGATCAGATGCGTGAGGAGTTCGCGCTTGCGGTCGCGATCGACCGGATGGATCTTCTGCGCGACCGTCTCTGCGGTTGTATTGCGCCGCGCGACCTCGATCAGCGCGGGGGAATCGAGCAGGTTGTCCGCGAGCGACTTGATCTCGTCGGAAAACGTCGCCGAGAACAGCAAATTCTGGCGTTTTGCCGGCAGCTTCGCGAGTACGCGCTTGATATCGTGGATGAAACCCATGTCGAGCATCCGGTCGGCTTCGTCGAGTACGAGGATGTCGAGCTTGGACACGTCGATCGTTTTTTGCTGCATATGATCGAGCAGGCGCCCCGGCGTCGCGACGACGATGTCGACGCCGCGTTTGAGCGCATCGATTTGCGGATTGATGCTGACGCCGCCGAACATCACGGTCGAGCGCAGCCGCAGGTACTTGCTGTACGCGCGCACGCTTTCCTCGACTTGTGCGGCAAGCTCGCGCGTCGGCGTCAGGATCAGCGCGCGCACCGCGCGCTGCGCGCTGCGGTTATCGGTGTAGAACGCGTGCAGGCGCTGCAGGATCGGCAGCGTGAAGCCGGCGGTCTTGCCGGTGCCGGTCTGCGCGCCGGCGAGCAGGTCGCCGCCGCCGAGCACGGCGGGAATGGCTTGGGCTTGGATCGGTGTGGGCTGCGTATAGCCCAGTTCGTTGACAGCTCGCACGAGCGGTTCGACCAAGCCGAGAGAGGCGAAAGACATAAAGACTCTTGATTATTGGAGGGGCGGCGTCTTCGCACGGCCCGCGCGAAGAGGCGGACGTCGCCGAAAAAACAAAGGGCGCGGCCGCGGTTTCCCGCTGCCACGCCCCGTTTGCGTCAAGCTCCGCTTAATCCAGCGGCGCGGAACGCAGGTCGCTCACTTGTTGCGGCGAAACCGGCGAACCGTTGTTGCCCCAAGACATCCGGATATACGTGACGACAGCCGCGACTTCCTGGTTCGACAGCGATTGCGCGAACGGCGGCATGCCGTATGGACGGGGATTCTTGAACGTGCTCGGCGGATACCCGCCGTTGAGCACCATGCGGATCGGATTGACGGCCGATTCCATCATGATAGAACGATTCTGCGCGAGCGGCGGATACGCGGTCGGCTTGCCTTCGCCGTTCGCGCCATGGCAGGTCGCGCAGTTGTCCGCGTAGATCTTCTTGCCTTGCGCGAGCAACTCGTTGCCGAACTGCTTCGACGGCTCGTACTGCATGTTCTTCGGCGCCTCGGCCTTCTGCGGAATCGACTTCAGGTAAGTCGACATCGCGCGGGTGTCCTCGTCCGTCATGTACTGCAGGCTGTTGTGGACGACGTCCGCCATCGGGCCGAACACGGCGCCCTTGTTAGACACGCCTGCTTGCAGCAGATCGGACAATTCCTGAACGTGCCAGTCGCCGAGGCCGAGTTCCTTGTCGTTCGTCAGCGACGGCGCATACCAGTTCTGCAGCGGGATCAGGCCGCCCGCGAACGCTGACGACGAGACCGGGCCGCCCATCATGTTGATCGACGTGTGGCACATCGAGCAATGGCCAAGGCCCTCGACGAGATACGCGCCGCGGTTCCATTCGACCGATTTCGTCGGGTCCGGCTTGTACTCGCCTTCCTTGAAGAACAGTGTGCGCCAGCCGATCAGCAGGTTGCGGTTGTTGAACGGGAACTTCAGCTCGTGCGGACGGCTCGGCACCGCCACCGGCGCGACCGAGCGCAGATACGCGTAGATCGCGTCCGAATCGGCGCGCGTGACCTTCGTGTAGCTCGCGAACGGGAAGCCCGGATAGAGCAGGCTGCCGTCTTTCGAGCGGCCGGTGTGCATCGCGCGGTAGAAATCGTCCGACGTCCACTTGCCGATGCCGTTCTTGTCGTCCGGCGTGATGTTCGGCGTGTACATCGTGCCGAACGGCGTGGCCATCGGCAGGCCGCCTGCGAACGGCTTGCCGCCGCGCACGGTGTGGCACGCGATACAGTCGCCGACACGCGCGAGGTATTCGCCCTTTTTGATGAGCGCAGCCTGATCGGCAGGTGTGGCCGCGACGGCGGCGTTGCCGTGCAGCGTGTCGTTGCCCGGCCACAGGACCGGCACGAGGGCCGCTGCCGCGACGATCGCGACAGCCGAGAATGCAAACAGGGACTTGCGTTTCATTTAGTCTGTCTCCCTTGCCTTATTGCGGTTCGCTGCCGCAGGCGAGCGGAGTCTTCATCGAACGGGCCGGGGCGGGCACGGGGTTGGCGGGCGCCGGCTGCGCGGCGAGCCACGCGGTCACGGCGGTCACGTCCTCGTCGGACAGCTTGCTCGCGACCTCGTGCATGCAATCGGGCGCCTTCGCATGACGGGTGCCCGAGCGCCATGCGCCGATTTGCGCGCTCAGATAATCGCTGTGCAGGCCGACGAGACCCGGGATCGCGGGCTGCATGCCGGTCAGCGCGGTGCCGTGGCATGCGACGCACGCGGGCAGCTTCTTCGACGGATCGCCGCGCAGCGCGAGCTGCTTGCCGCGCTCGACGACGGCCGCGGGCACGGTGGGCTTTGCCGGCACCGGATACGGCGGGCGTTGCTCCGAGAAGTGCTGGGCGATCTCGCGCAGGTAGTCGTCGTTCAGATACGTGAGCAGGTAATTCATCGGCGGATACTTGCGGCGGCCGTCGCGGAAGTTCACGAGCTGGTTATACAAGTACTCGGCCGGCTTGCCCGCCAAACGCGGGAAGTAGTCGTTGTCGGTGCCCTGGCCCTGGGTGCCGTGGCAGGCCGTACAGCCGCGCACGCGCTCGGCCATCGTATCGGGCGCCTTCAACGGCGCCTTCGCGGCGGCTGGCTCGGTGGGCTTGGTTTGCGCGTGCGCGGTGCTCAGCAGGCCCGCTGCGCCCGTCAGCAAGACGGCGAACAGCGGACGGAAAAGGCGTCTAGAAGACACACGGGACTCCATTGTTATTCGTCGGGGACCTGACCGGGCTCCGATCGGCTCGGCAATGACGGCAAGATGCAAATGATGGCAGGCAGCCGGGCTGCTGCGACGCGGCATTCTATCATCGATGGGTAATGGCGGCTATTTGACGCACAGTCGATGAAGCAATCCCGTGGCCCGGTTGCGACAATTTGCCGCGCGAATGGCGGCCCGGACGGCCGCAAGCTGCGCAGCCGCGTGCAATGCCCGTACACTCGGGGGCGGCGCTCGGACAGCCGGTCCGAGCGTTGCAGGTTTTTCTTTGATGCGAGTCGATGAAGTCTTCTTTTTCTTGTTTTTCGGAATTTCCCGCGCAGATTCCTCATTTCCCTCATACTTCAGACATGCTGCCTGAGCAGGCGGCGTGCGCGAACGGCGCGGGCGGTGCGCGATGAAGCTCGATAGTCTCTGGTTGGGCCAGGCGGCGCTTGCCGCGCTCGGCGACGTTGCATTCGCGGTTGCCGTCGGGTCCGCGCTGATCGGTATATGGCTGGCTCAGGACGGCGCGACGAAGGTTACCGCGCCGTCGCATCCCGCGTGGCGGCGGGCGCTGCGTTCGCTGGCCGTCGCTGCCGTGGTGCTGGTGCTCGCCGATGCGGGCTGGCTCGTTTATCAGGCGGCGTCGATGAGCGGCACGGGCCTTGCCGGCGCGTTCGGCGCGATTCCGGCCGTGCTTGCGCAGACTCACGTCGGCTATGCGTGGAGCGTCGCGTGCGGTGGCGCGATGCTGTTCGCGGCCGTCGCGTTCGTGCGGCCGGGCGGCCCGCTCGCGGGAGCGCTGTACGGGCTCGCGGCGCTGATCGTCGCGGCCGGCAAGGCTTCGTTGGGACACGCGGCCGATTCCGGCGTGTTTTCGGCGGCGATCGGCGTGCAAATCGTGCATATTGCCGCGACGGCGGTCTGGGGTGGCCTCGTGATCGCGGGCGGCATGGCGGTGCTGCCTGCAATGCGCGCGTCGGTCGCGCGCGGCGCGCTGATCCGCGTTGCGCAGCGGCTGTCGAGCGCGTCGGCCGGGGCGTTCGCGTTCGTGCTCATCACCGGCTTGCTCAACGCGATGCGCGCGACGGATGGCATGTTCGCGTCGATCGACGCCAGCCCGTGGGGGCGCGTTTTGCTGCTGAAGCTCGCGCTCGTCGCGCTCGCCGCCGTACTCGCGGCGCTGAACCGCTTTTCGGCGCTACCGCGGCTGCGTCGCACCGCGTCGACCGAGGATGCCCATACGTTCAACAACGTGCTGCATCTCGAGGCGGTGACGATGATCGGCGTGTTTATCGCGGCGGCGGTGCTGTCGTCGACGGCGCCCATCACGGCAGGGTGACGGCGGTGCGGCGTCGTGCGGCGGCCGGTGAGGCGCCGCGCGGGCGTTCGGTCCGCACCGGACAAGCGATCCGGGCGCGGCGTCGCGGCGTGACTGACCCCGCCGCGAGGCCAGCCTTAGCGCTCACCACTCCGCGACGCTGCCGTCCGCATGTCGCCAGACCGGGTTGCGCCAGCGATGCCCGGTTTTCGCCATCTCGCGGACTTTTTCCTCATCGACATCGATGCCGAGCCCCGGGCCTTGTGGAATCGCGACGAAGCCATCCGCGTAGCGGAACACGTCCGGGTTGCGCAGATAGTCGAGCAGATCGCTGCCCTGGTTGTAGTGGATGCCCAGGCTCTGTTCCTGAATGAACGCGTTATAGCTGACCGCGTCGAGCTGCAGGCACGCGGCGAGCGCGATCGGCCCGAGCGGGCAGTGCAGCGCGAGCGCGACGTCGTAGCTTTCCGCGAGCGTCGCGATCTTCCGGCATTCGGTGATCCCGCCTGCGTGCGATGCGTCCGGCTGCACGATGTCGACATAGCCGCCTTCGAGGATGTGCTTGAAATCCCAGCGCGAGTAGAGCCGCTCGCCGAGCGCGATCGGCGTGCTGGTCTGGTTCGCGATGTCGCGCAGCGCTTGCGCGTTCTCTGACAGCACGGGCTCCTCGATGAACATCAGCTTGTATGGGTCCAATTCCTTCGCGAGCACCTTGGCCATCGGCTTGTGCACGCGGCCGTGAAAATCGACGCCGATGCCGACGTGCGGCCCCACCGCATCGCGTACCGCGGCGACGTTTTCGATCACGCGTTCGACCTTGTCGAACGAGTCGATGATCTGCAATTCCTCGGAGCCGTTCATTTTCACCGCTTGGAAGCCTCGCTCGACGACGGCGCGCGCGTTGTTCGCGACGTCGTTCGGGCGGTCGCCGCCGATCCACGAATAAACCTTGATGCGATCGCGCACGGGGCCGCCGAGCAGCGCATGGACGGGCGCGCCATGATGCTTGCCCTTGATGTCCCAAAGCGCCTGGTCGATGCCGGCGATCGCGCTCATCGTGATCGGGCCGCCGCGATAGAAGCCGGCGCGGTACATCACCTGCCAGTGATCTTCGATGCGCAGCGGGTCCTGGCCGATCAGATAGTCGGCCAGCTCGTGCACTGCCGCCTCGACGGTGTGCGCGCGGCCTTCGACGATCGGTTCGCCCCAGCCGGCGATGCCCGCGTCGGTTTCGATCTTCAGAAACAGCCAGCGCGGCGGGACGACGAAGGTTTCGAGGCGGATGATTTTCATCTGGGTGTCTCCTGATTCTGATGATTTCGCGCGCAACATCGTACATCCGCAGGCGGGATAAGCAGAATCGATCGCGCGGTTGTGCAAATAGTGGTCAGGATGCGGTCGGGCTCGAGAGGAGCGGCGGCGCGGTGTGCCGGTTCGGCGCGATTGGGGCTGAGTTCGGCCGATCGGGGTGCTGCCGCGATCGCAATTCGCGGTCTGGGCTTGCTGATCCGCCAACCCGCCGCTACGGCAGCGCCCCAATTGCGCGCCGCCAGCGGCTGAGCTACCGTGATCGCGCGCTCGGCAACCGGCCCCAGAGCCGGCTCGACGCCTATCCGATTCGGTCTTGGTCAAGGAGGCGGTCATGCTATACACCGGCAGTTGCCATTGCGGCAATGTGAAATTCGAGGTCGAAGGCGAAATCGGCGGAGCGCTCGCATGCAATTGCTCGCTCTGTTCGCGCAAGGGCGCGCTGATGTGGTTCGTGCCGCGTGACAGCTTGCGGCTTCTCATGCCGCAGGAGCGCCTGAGCACCTATACGTTCAATCGGCACGTGATCAAGCACCGCTTCTGTGCGGTGTGCGGCATTCATCCGTTTGGCGAAGGCGTCGATCCGAAGGGCAACCCGATGGCGGCGGTCAATCTGCGATGCGTCGAAGGTATCGATCTCGACGCGATTGCCGTCCAGCATTACGACGGCCGGTCGCAGTGACGCGGCGCGCGGCCGCCGGTTTTCCGGTGCGATTCGCCGGGCGGCTTGGCGCCCGGCCATGCATCGCTTCTTTTGTGGTGGAGCGCTGCGGTCAGCCGCCCGTGCGCGGAATTCGGCGCTCCGCGATGGGGCGGGCGCAGCGCGAGCGGACCTTGGCCTCGGCGGCATGCGCGCAACGCAGGCGTGCGCGCATGCCGAGGCCGCCATCGCCGTTAGGGTTTCAATTCGGGCTCACAACCGGATTCACCGCCGGACCCACAACCGGCTGCCAGCCAAGCCCGAGGCTTTTTTGCAGCGATACGTAGTCCTTCAGCAATTCCGCGTGGCCTGCGATCACGTTCTGCTGCGCGCTGAATTCCTCGCGCTGCGTGTCGAGCAGATCGATCAGCGTGGATACGCCCGCCGCATGGCGCTGACGCATCAGCGCCGCCGAGTGGCTCGCCGACGTTTCGACCTTGCGCAGCGTAACGACGTGCTCGCGTTGATGGCCGTAACGCGACAGCGCGGCATTCGCGTCCTGCAGCGCGGCAAGCACGGCCTTTTGATAACGTGCGTCGGCCTCGTCGCGCGACGCCTCGGCCGCGCGCACCGCGCCGCGGGTGCGGCCGAAGTCGAGCACGTTCCATTGCAGATACGGCACGCCCATCCAACTGAAGTTTTGCTGGCGCAACAGATGGCCGGGCGCGCTCGCGGAAAAGCCGAGATTGCCCATCAGCGTGAGCTTCGGAAAGTAGTCGGCGATGCGCTCGCCGATTTGCGCGTTGCTTGATGCAAGCCGGCGCTCGGCCGCGCGGATATCGGGGCGGCGCGCGAGCAGCGCGGCCGGCTCGCCAATCGGCATCGACGCCGGCAGATCCGGCAGCGGCGCGGGCTTGGACAGCGCGGCGTCGAGCGCGCCGGGCGCGCGGCCTGTCAGCACCGCGAGCCGGTCGAGCGATTCGCTTACCTGCGCGTCGAGCGGAATCAGCGTCGCGCGGGTGTTTTCCACTTGGGTCGTGAGCCGTTCGACGTCGGCGTCGGCGGCCACGCCGCGCGCGCGGCGCTGCAGCGTGAGATCGAGCATCTTTTGCTGGATGTCGGCCGTGCGTTGCGACAGCGCGAGGCGCTGCTGCTCGTCGCGCAGATCGATATACGCTTGCGCGACCTCGGCGGCAAGCGACACCTGCGTATCGGCGAGATCGGCCTCGACCGCGTCCGCCTGGGCCGACGCGGCCTCGATTGCCCGCCGCGTGCCGCCGAATAGATCGATTTCCCACGTCGCATCAAAGCCCGCCGTGTAGAGCTGCAGCGGGCCCGTGCCGGCCATGGCGGCCGGCATCGTTGCGTTTTGCGCCGCGCCCGCGGGCAGCTCGAGCACGCTTGCATCGGGGGCGCGCATGCGCGGTGCGGCAGCATCGGCTGACGCCTTGGGCAGCGCCGCGGCGCGCTGCTGGGTGAGCTGCGCGCGCGCCTCGCGCAGCCGCGCTTGCGCGGCGTGCAGATCCGGGTTGTGCGCGAGCGCCGCGTCGATCAGATCGTTCAGATACATATCGCCGAGTGCTAGCCACCATCGGCTCGGCGCGGGCGCGGCGCCTGCGACGCCCGCCGCTGGTGCGCGCACGAACGTCCGCGCGTGCTGCACGCCGTCGGGCGCGCTTGGCGCGCCGCGGTAATCGGGGCCGACCGTGCAGCCGGCAAGCGCGCATGCGGCAAGCGTGGCGTACCCGGCGCGGGAAAAGCGAAGAGCAATCATGGTGAATCGATTCGTCAGTGGCCTGCGGACGGCGCGTTCTGCTGCCTCGCGGGCGTCCTGAGCAGGAGCGCGAGCGGCACGCATGCGAGCAGCGCCAGCCCGAGCAGATAGAAGGTTTCCGAGTAGGTCATCACGACGGCCTGCTGCTGGATCTGCAGCGCGAGCTGGCCGAGCGCACGCATCTTCGCGTAGGCGAGATCGCCTGTTTGCGCGAACCAGCCGGCCGCGTTCGCGGCAAGCCGTTCCTGGCCGAGCGCCGAGTTCGCGCTTAGCGATTCGCGGATCCTCGCGGCGTGGAACGTCGTGCGCCGATCGATCACGGTGCCGATGATCGCGAGCCCGATCGAGCCGCCGAGATTGCGCGCCATGTTGTAGAGGCCCGCCGCGTCGCCCGAATCCTCGCGCGCGACGGCCGCCATCGACGCCTGGTTGAGCGGCATCATCGCGAGCATCTGCGCGACGCCGCGGATGAGCTGCGACCAGATGAAATCGTGGCCGACGCTTTGCGCGGTGAGGTCGATGTCGAGCATGCAGCTTGCGAAGAACAGCAGCAGCCCGCCGATCACGAGCACGCGGAAATCGACCTTGCCGAGCAGGCGTGGCAGGATCGGCATCACGAGGAACGCGGGCAGCCCCGACAGCAGCATGATCGCGCCGGATTGCTGCGCGTTGTAGCCGGCGACGATGCTCAGGAACTGCGGCAGCAGGTACGACACGCCGTAGAGCGCCGCGCCGACCGCGGACACGATGACGATCACGCTCGCGTAGCGTGGATTGCGCATCAGCGAGAGCCGCATGATCGGCCGCTTCGCGGTGAGCTGCGACAGCGCGATCAGCAGCATGCCGAACGCGGATACGCAACTGAGCGCGACGATCATCTGCGATTCGAACCAGCGCTCGCGCTGGCCTTCCTCGAGCACGACGGTCAGCGTGCTCAGGCCGATCGCGAGCCCGGCGATGCCGAGCCAGTCGGCGTTGACGAACGCGTGCCACTGCGGCCGATCCGATGGCAGCCCGACGAGCAGCAGCGTCATCAGCACGATGCAGACTGGCAGGTTCAGGAAGAAGCACCAGCTCCAACTCGCGTTTTCGGCTAGCCAGCCGCCGAGCACCGGCCCGAACAGCGGGCCGAGCAGCACGATGAGGCCGAACTGCGTCATGCCCACCGGCAATTGCGAGACCGGCAGCCGCGTGCGGATGATGGTTTGCGCGGTCGGGATCAGCGCGCCGCCCGTGAAGCCCTGGCCGATGCGCCCGGCGATCATCATCGCGAGCGAGCCCGACCAGCCGCACATCATCGAAAATGCGATGAAGAGCGCCGCGTTCGCGAGCAGGAAATTGCGCAGCCCGAACACGCGTGTCAGCCACGCGGCGAGCGGGATCATCACGATTTCCGACATCAGGTAACCAGTGGAGATCCACGTGCCCTCGGTGCCGGTCGCGCCGATCTCGCCCTGGATCTGCGGCAGCGCCGAGTTCGTGATCGAGATGTCGAGCGTTGCCATCAGCGCGCCGAGCGCGCCCGCGGCAACCGCGATCCAATCGGTCGCGCTCGCGCGCTCGGGGTGCGGCGGCGTGGCCGCGGCGTTCGCGTCAGCCATGACGTTTCGCCGCGTCGTCGCCCGGGTTCGAGCGCGTGTCGACGTCGACGGTGACCGACAGGCCCGGCACGAACACGTCGCGCGCGTCGCGATCGGTATCGACGCGGATGCGCACGGGCACGCGCTGGACGATCTTCGTGAAATTGCCGGTCGCGTTCTCGGGCGGCAGCAGCGCGAACTGGGAGCCGGTGCCGGGCGCGAAGCTGTCGACGACGCCGTGCAGCTTGTGCCCGGGCAGCGCATCGATGCTCAGCGTGACCGGCTGGCCCGCGCGCATCCGGCCGATTTGCGTTTCCTTGAAGTTCGCGACCAGGTAGGTGTCCTGCACCGGCACCACGGTAAGCAGGCGCGTGCCGGGCTGCACGTATTGGCCGACGCGCACCGTGCGGTCGCCGACGCGCCCCGCGAACGCGCTCTTGACGACCGTGTTGTCCAGATCGAGGCGCGCCTGCGCGGCGTTTGCCTCGGCGGCTTCCAACTGCGCGCGTGCCTGCGCGAGCTGCGCGCTCGTCGAGGCGATTTGCGAGCGCGCGGCCGCGAGCGCCGCGGTGTTCGCGGCGAGCGTCGCCTGCGCCTGGTCGCGCGTGCTCTTCAAATCGGCGAGACGCTCGGCGGTTTCGGCGCCCGTCGTTACGAGGGGCGCATAACGCGCGACTTCGTCGCTCGCGTGGCGCGCGCTGACTTGCGCGAGCCGCCGTTGCGCATCCGCCTGCGCGATGGTCGCCTGCTGCTGCCGGATCTCCGCTTCGGCGCGCGCGATATCGGCGCGGCGCGCGTCGACGGTCGCCAGCGCCTGGTCGAGCGACACCCGGTACTGGCGCACGTCGAGGCGCACGAGCGGGTCTCCCGCGTGCACGGGCTGGTTGTCGCGCACATAGACGTCGGTCACGTAGCCCGATACCTTGGGCGCGATCACGACGCTGTCCGCTTGCAGGTACGCGTCGTTGGTGCTTTCGATGAAGCGGCCGACGCTCCACCAGCGCGCGAGCCATATCGCGCCCGCGATCGCCGCGATGACGCCCAGCACGATCCCGATCGTGCGTTTTGGCGGCCGGCGCGCGGGGGCCGCCGCGTCTTCCTGGCGATTTCCTTTCGGCGGATTGCCTGCTGCTGTCGACATCTTGACTGTCCAATTCCGTTCAATTTATTCCAATCGGAATAATTATTCCGATTGGTAAAAATAAGTCAAGTAGAATGCGCAAAGACGATTCACGAGAAGGTTATGAAAGAGGCGAAGAAGCTTCGCCGTGCGTCGGCCGCCGGCTACGCGCGCGGAGAAGAGACGAAGCAGCGCATCATCGAGGCGGCCGTCGAGCTATTCGGCGAACACGGTTTCGCCGGCGCGTCCACGCGCGACATCGCGGCGCGCGCGGGCGTCAATGCGCCCGCGTTGCAGTATTACTTCGAGAACAAGGAAGGCGTGTACCGTGCGTGTATCGAGGCGATCGCCGAACAGGCGTGGAACGAGTTCGGGCCTGCCGTCGAGCACGCGCGCCGGGTGCTCGACGCGAACGCGCCGGTGCCCGAGCTGACCGAGGCATTCGTGCAGATCCTGGAGGTCGTCGCCGGGCGGATGTTCGAGAAGGCGAGCAAGCAGAACCAGCGGATGTTCTTTGCGCGCGAACAGGCCGGCTACGAGCCGGACAGCGCGACCGAGATCATCACGCGGCGCGTGCGCCGGCCGCTCAACGACGTGAGCGCGGCGCTCATCGCGCGCATCACGGGCAGCGCGCCGGACGATCCTGTCACGCTGATTCGGGTGTCGAGCCTGTTCGGCCAGTTCATGATCTTTCATACCGCGCGGCGTTCGATGCTCACGTTGCTTCAATGGAACGAGTTCGACGATGCGCGCGTGACGCTGCTGAAGGCGACGATCAGCGCTCAGACGCGCGCGCTGCTCGAGCAATGGAGCCGGGAACGCGAAGCGAGGCAGGCCAAGCGCAAGCCATCGCGCTTGGCGGCGGCCGCGACGGGCAGGGCGGGGCGCTCGACGCGCTGATTGCGGCGGGCGGGGCGAGGTGGCGGTGCTCGGACGTTATGGGATGCGCAGGGCGCGCGCAGCCGGCATCGTGGTGCACGGGCAGGCGCCGGGCGCCGGACGCTGGACGTTTAGCCGAATGCGGCTTGCATTGCGTGATACGCGTGCTTACCGTGCTGCTCGCAGTCGCAGTCGCAGTCGCAGTCGCAGTCGCAGTCGCAGTCGCAGTCGCAGTCGCAGTCGCAGTCGCCTCCCACGCCTTCCACGCCTCCCACGCCTCCCACGCCTCCCACGCCTCCCACGCCTCCCACGCCTCCCACGCCTCCCACGCCTAACGCGGTGACATCGCGTCGTCACACTTTCAGGTCTATCGTCGCGTCCTGTATCGCAACGATTTCTCCGTGCAGCGAAAGCTTCCTTTCGCCCCTCGACCGCCAAAAGCAGAACGATAGCCATGCCGAACCAAACCGCCAGCGAAGCGCGCGAAACATCCGAAACGCCCGGCGCGCTGCCCGCCGATCCGCACGCGTCCGTGTCGCGCCGCGGCTTTCTGAAATTCGCCGGCGCGTCCGGCCTCGCGAGCGCGGCAAGCGGCTTCGCGGCCGCGCGGGCGTCCGCCACCGCGCCGGACGGCACCCCCGAGCAGATCCATCTGACCTGGGGCAATGGCGACGCGTCGGAGGTGGTCGTGTCGTGGGCGACGCTTGCGGCCGCGGTGAATCCGCGCGTGCGCTTCATGGGCCCGGACAGCGCGTGGCACACGGCGCACGGCGTGCAGCGCACCTATACAGACGGCCTGAACGGCGAAGTGGTGTTCGCCTACCATGCGCGGCTGCACGGCTTGAAGCCCGGTGCCGTCTACCGTTACGAAGTCACGGCCGACAACGACGGCAACGCCGCGCAGCCGTTCGCCGCGTACTTCCGGACAGCGCCGCGCGGCCGCGCGCCGTTTCGCTGGACGAGCTACGGCGATCTCGCGACGCCGAACACCGGCTGGGTGCTATCGTCGCCGCAAAGCCGTTTCGCGGTGCAGGCAGTCGAGCGCTTCGAGCCGCTTTTCCATTTGCTGAACGGCGATCTCTGCTATGCGAACCTGAACCCGCAGCATCAGCCGGCCGTGTGGCGCGATTTCGGCAACAATAACCAGACATCGGCCGCGAATCGTCCGTGGATGCCGTGCCCCGGCAATCACGAAGTCGAGTTTCACAATGGCCCGCAAGGTTTCGATTCGTATCTCGCGCGCTATACGCTGCCAGAGAATGGCACGCGTTTTCCGGGGCGCTGGTACAGCTTTCGCGTCGGCGCGGTGTTGTTCGTGTCGCTCGATGCGGACGACGTCGTTTATCAGGACGCGGGCGCGTTCGTCGCGGGCCCGAATCCGCTCGTGCCCGCGGCGAGCACCGGCAATCCGGCGATCGAGCCCGGCACGTCGTTCTATTTGCGCGGCTACAGTCATGGTGAGCAAACGCGCTGGCTCGAACAGACGCTGCGCCGTGCATCGTGCGATCGCGACATCGACTGGATCGTCGTGCAGATGCATCAGGACGCATTGAGTTCGTCCAAGAGCGGCAACGGCTCCGACAAGGGCATCCGCGAGGCGTGGCTGCCGCTGTTCGATCGCTATGGCGTCGATCTCGTGCTGTGCGGCCATGACCACGACTACGAGCGCAGCTTTCCAGTGCGCGGCTGCCGGCATCGCACGGGCGTCGATGCCGTGACGGGCGAGGTGGTCGATACATTGCAGCCGCGGCCCGTGATCACGTCGGAGCCGGTGGACGGCAAGTACGACACGACGCACGGCACGATTCATTTGATTCTCGGCGGCGGCGGCACGAGCGCGCCGGCCGATACTTACGGCGAGAACCCGGCAACCGGGCTGCCGCAGGCGCGCGTGTTCACGAAGCCGAACCGCCCGGTGCCGGGCGCAGCGCCGAATACGTTCGTGCGGCATGGCGCGGATGCGCTCGAGGACGCGATCTGGTCCGCGCGGCACGATACCGGCACGGGCTACGGGATCGCGGTGTTCGACTACGATCCGGGCGAGCGCGGCGGTGATACGTCGATCACGGTGAAGTACTACCATGCGCCGGGCGCTGACCAGAAGCCTACGGCTGAATACGAGCTGTTCGAGACGATCGTGCTCAGCAAGGCGCGCCGCAAGTAAAGGGGCGCGCAGCGTGCGGCGGCGCGCGCCGTTGCGCGTCGCACGGCTTGCGCTGGCCGGTGCATGCGGCAGCCACTCTGACCGGCGCGGCGCGCGCGCGTGCGATAATGGCGGCCCCTTGCGCCTGCGATGCGGCCCAGCCGTACCCGATACGTTGAACCCCCAACCCGTTTCCCTCGACCGGATCGATGAATTCGACGAAATCATCGATGTCCGCACGCCGCTCGAATATGCGGAAGATCATATTCCCGGCGCGCTGAACGCGCCCGTCCTCAGCAACGAGGAGCGGGTGATCGTCGGTACGATGTACAAGCAGGTGTCGCCGTTCGAGGCGACGCGCGTGGGCGCGGCGATGGTCGGGCGCAATATCGCCGCGCATCTCGATACGATGTTCGCCGATCGTCCGCGCAACTGGCGCCCGCTCGTTTACTGCTGGCGCGGCGGCAAGCGTTCCGGCGCGATGACCGTCTGGCTCAACATGATCGGCTGGCGTGCGCGCCAGCTCGACGGCGGCTACAAAACGTACCGCCGCTCGGTCATCGACGCGCTTGGCACGCTGCCCGACGGATTTCGCTACGTAGTGCTGACAGGACATACCGGCAGCGGCAAGACGCGCTTGCTGCACGCGCTCGAGGCGGCCGGCGCGCAGACGCTCGATCTCGAGGCGCTCGCCGCACACCGCGGCTCGCTGCTCGGCGCGCTGCCCAGTGGCGAGCAGCCGTCGCAGAAAGCGTTCGACACGGCGCTGGTGCGCGCGCTGCGCGGTTTCGATCGCGAGCGGCCGGTCTTCGTCGAGGCGGAAAGCCGGCGCATCGGTGCGATCACGCTGCCGCTTTCGCTGCTCAACGGTATGCATCGCGCGGATTGCGTCAACGTCGAAACCGATCGGGACGAGCGCGTCGAGCTGCTGTTGCAGGACTATGGGCATCTGTTCGATCTCGCCACGTTTTTCAAGATCCAGCTCGAAAAACTCGTGCCGCTGCATGGTCACGCGCGGATCGGCAAATGGCATGCGCTGCTCGACGAGGGCCGGCGCAGCGAGCTGCTCGAGGAACTCGTCGACGTTCATTACGATCCCGCCTATACGCGCAGCAGCCGTGCGCATTTCGTCCGTTTGCCGCAGGCCGAGCGCTTTACGTTCCGGCCGCTGGCGCGTGATGTTGTCGAGCAGGCGCGCGCACTGCTCGCCCGTCTGGACTCGGCGGATTCGCATGCGTGCGGCAAGCGTGCGTGATCAGTGAATGACGTATGGAGCAGGCGCCGTGGCGCCGGATGCTCCGCAGGCAGCGCGGCGGGCAGCAGCGCATTCGTTTGCCGCGCGGGCGGCTGCGCGGGTTGTGCGACGAGCGGCTGCAGCGCCGGCGCGAGCGACTTCAGCAACTGCACCGCCATTGCACTCGTGAAATCGTAGCGGGCGGCATAGGGCTCGTGCGCATAGGCGGTCAGCACACCGAAGAAGCGCTCGCCGAGCGCGAACGCGAACGTCGCGCTGCGGTTGACCTTGCGCGATTCGATCAAACGCGCGCCGCGCGCATACACGTTGTAGCGCTGATCGCCCGTGCCGGTCTTGCCGTATACGGCGAGCGTCTTGCCGCCGGGGAACGTCAGCCCCTGCGCGAGACGCCGGCCGGTGCCCTGCTGAACGACCTCGCGCAGCAGCGCGCGCGCTTCGTTCGAGATTTCCGGTGACAGCAGCGGCTGCGGCGTGCCGGCCGTATGCACGAAGCGGGTTTCGTAAGGCGTGCCGCGCGCGAAGTCGAGCGATGCGATCCGTTCGTCCGGCACTTTCATTCCGCCGTTCGCGATGATGCCGACCAGCTTCGCGAGTGCGGCCGGCTGGTCGCCCGACGCGCCGATCGCTGCCGCATACGAAGGCGTCAGACGCTCGAACGGATAACCGAGCGCGCGCCACGACGCGCCGATCGCATCATATGCGCGCATCTCGACGATGCGGCGAATCCGGCGGTTCTGCGTCGCGTGATAGCGCGTTTTGAAGAGCCACGTGTATGCGTTCAGCCGTGCGTCGCGGCTCGCGCTCTGCACGTCGTCGAGCGCGGCGTCCGGATGCGCGCGCAGATACGCGAGCGTCCACAGCGCGAGCGGATGAACGCCGCAAATGTAGCCGCGGTCGTTGAGGTTGAAGCGATCGGCCGCGTACTTCGCATAGAGCTTCGCGAGCCCGTCGTCCGACAGCGTTTGGGCGGCGGGTGTGTGCCGCAGCGCCGCGCGCATCTGTGCATTGAACCATTCGCGCGGCGCGTCGGGCGCGACGCTGCGCAGCACCGTCGCGACGCGCGGCGGCGATTTGCGCACGTTGTCGAGCATCGCAGCGAGCGCGTCGTCGCCGGATTTGCCCGCGTACTTCGTATAAAAGCGCTTCACGTACACACGGCTTTCGCCGTCGACGAAGCGCAGCAGATAGCGGCGGCGCTCCGCCGGATCGTCGAGCCATTGCGACGGCGGGCCGCTCGTGCGGATCGTTTCGTAACGGACGATGTCGCGCATCAGCCGCACGAACACGAGATTGACCGAATTCCGGAATGCGGCGCGCACGCTCAGGACGCTGTGGTTTTCCCATTTCGCGAAATTCGTGAAGCTCTGCGCGCCGCCGCCGGTATAGAAGGTTTCGCCGGGGTTGGCCGAATATTTGCGTTCGACTGCGGTATCGAGCATCGGCTGCAACGAGTGGTCCGGTGCGTGTGCGAGATAGTCGAGCGCCCAGCGCGTGAGCGCGTCGGACGGATCGGGCTTGATCTGCGAGAGTTCCGCGTTACTCATCGCCGCATAGCGCGTATGCAGCTCGGCGACGATCTGCAAATACGTGACGAGTGTACGCAGTTTCGCGGTCGAGCCAAGGTTCAGCCGCGCGCCTTGGTTGATGTCGAACGGCTGGTCGACGCTGTCTGTCTGCACGCGCAGCAGGTTCGCGCCGCCGTGGCGTTCGTACAGCGTGAAGCTATACAAAATCTTCGACGGATCGTCGCCTGGGCGCAGCATCTCGAAGCCATACAGCCCCGCGGCCCGCGCACCGTCGCGCGTCGACGCGCGCGCCAGCGCCGACGCGACCGCTTGCTGCGCGGCGTTGTCGAGCGTGTCGGTCGCGCGCAGATCGAGGCGGTCGAGCTGGTAGACGTTGTCGATGCCAAGCGCGCCGAGCAGATACGCGCGCGCCGACGTCACTGCCTTGCGCGTGACGAACGATGGCGCGGGGAGCTGCGCAGGCGCGGCGCTTCGTTCGATGCGCGCGGCCAGCGCGGCGTCGCGCAGCGGCGGTGCGATCACGCCATTGTTCGCGAGTAAGCGCAGATAGCTGTCGGTGAGCCGCTGCAGCGCCGGATAGCCGCGATTCAGGAAGTATGACGGCGCCCGCTGCGCGATCATCAGCGACAGCGTCTGTCTGAACGCGACACCTTGCGCGCCAACGTTGTCGGGCGTGAATGGCGCGGCGAGCAGGCGGTTGATTTCGTCGAAGTCGCGGCCGTACCACGCGGCAAGACCGTCGCCCAAGCCCGTCACTTCGCCGATATGGGGCCGTGCGGCGAGCGGCACGGCGTTCAGGTAATGAACCACGATCGCCCGGCGCGCGGGCATCGTCTGCGCGCCGTTCAGATATGCGCGCACCGACGCCGACGCGATCTGCCGAAGTTTCTCCGGCGGAGTCGGCGTGCGCCCGTCGGGCGAGTGCCGGAATTTCTCGATCTGCGTCGCAAGCGTGCTGCCGCCTGCGGCCGCATGATGGTGATTCACGACGCGCGCGGCCTGGCCCGCGAGCGCGCGGCCGAAGCGGCCCCAGTCGATTGCGGGATTGCGGCTGGGCTGCTCGGGATCGAGCAGGTAGCGGTCCTCGATGAAAAGCAGCGACTGAACGATGATAGGCGGGACCGCGGCGAAGTCGCGATAGACGTGATGCGGATAGATGGCGTCGAAGAGCTGTGTGTTCGCGGCGTCGACGATCGACAGGCCGGCCTGATCTTTTTCGCCGTAAGGCAGAAACAGGCCGTCGTCGGCGAGCGCCAGCATGTGCTCCGACGCACGCGCTTGCGACGCGATGGCAAAGCCTCGCGACGACAGGCGTTGCTCGAACGACGGCAGCAGCGCGTAGCCGAGGCGAAGATCATACGGCCCGCGCTCGGGAAAGCGGATCCGGTGGCTGACCCCGTCGCCGAGTTCGTAGCCGATGCCGTGCGCGAGCGCCGACAGAAACCGCGCCTGCAGCCACGATGTCTCGATTTCGATCTGGGCGAGCCGCGCTGCGGCGGCGAGCGCGATCAGCACGATCGCCACCAGCGACCATTTGACACTCTTCCAGGACGGCAGCGTCCCGGACGGGCGCGGCGCGATCCGAATCAGCGGCCGATTCATGGCGGCATCTCCCCGGCGGCGCCGGCGCAGGCGACACCCGTTCCGAGTAGTTTAGTACCGATTCGTGCAGTATTCCTTACGGATTGGCTCGGAAAGCAACGCGTTTTGGAAACGATTTCGCTTTCGCGAGGCTTGCGCCGCTGTGGGCGCCGGCGGCGCCGGTTGCGCGCGAAAGATGAACGCTGGCGCGTAAATTTGATTGCGCCGATCTTGACGCAACGCGCGCCGCCAATGAATATGCGCAGCGCGGTCGCGCTGCCTGACGCGCGACGCGACCACTCCAAACCGATGGACTCGCGCATTCACGATACCGAACAAAAACCGTACGCTGCGCTGGCTCAAGATCCTGTCGGGCCTGATATTGGTGATTCTGCTGGCCGTGGTCGCGGGCGTTGCCGCGTGGCTGCGCGCGAGCCTGGCGCAGCTCGACGGCGACGTGCGCGTGCCGATGCTTGGCGCGCCGGTGACGGCTGGGCGCGATGCGTTCGGCGTGCCGACGATCACCGCGCGCGACCGCTTCGATGCTGCCTACGCGATCGGCTATCTGCATGCGCAGGACCGGTTCTTCCAGATGGATTTGTTGCGCCGGATCGGCGCGGGCGAACTGTCGGAGTTGTTTGGGCCGCAGGCGCTCGGCGTCGATCGCGAGCATCGGTCGTTCCGGCTGCGCGAGCTTGCCGCTGACGCATTGTCGCAACTGCCGGCCGACGATGCGCAGTTGTTGCAGCGCTACACGCAAGGCGTCAACGACGGCTTGTCCGCGCTGCATGTTCGTCCGTTCGAATACGGGCTGTTGCGGATGCCGCCGAGATTGTGGCGGCCGGAGGACTCGCTGCTCGCGATCTGGGCGATGTATTTCGATCTGCAAGGCAGGCTCGCGTCGCGCGCGGTGGCGCGGCGCTGGTTGCAGGATCATGCCGAGCCGCGTCAGCTGGCGTTTTTGCTGCCTGAATCGAGCCGTTTTGATGCGCCGCTCGATGCACCTGCGATCACCGGGCCGACTGTGCCGGTGCCCGATGCCGCGCCCGCATGGTTGCGTGCCGCGCCGCCGCAATCCGCCGGCAGCGCTGGCGCGCCGCTCGTCTCGATCGACGACCAATCGTCGATCGGCAGCAACGACTGGGTGCTGGCCGGCCATCGCAGTGCGACTGGCGCGGCGATCGTCGGCGACGACATGCATCTGGGGCTGCGGCTGCCGAACATCTGGTATCGCGCCGCGTTTGCGTATCGGAGCGACGCAGGGGTGGTGCGGCGCATTGCCGGCGTCACGCTGCCCGGCGTGCCGGCTGTCGTCGTCGGCAGTAACGGCCAGGTTGCCTGGGGGTTCACCAACGGCTACGTGAATGGTCTCGAACTGGTGCCACTCGAGCCGCATGAGAGCGATGCGCACACCTTCCGGCTTGGCGGCACGTGGGAAGCCGCGCACGCCTATACCGAAACGATCCGGGTGCGCGACGCCGCGCCGGTCGAGATGACCGTGCTGCAAACGTCCGCCGGGCCGGTACGCGAGATCGGTGGCAAATACTACGCAGTCCATTGGATTTCGCAGACGCCCGGCGCGGTGAATCTGGCGCTGGCGCGTATGTCCGACGCGCACGATGTCGACGAGGCGATCCGCATCGCCCATACGGCCGGCATTCCCGCGCAGAACATCGTGATTGGCGACAGCGCGGGCCACATCGGCTGGACGATCGCGGGCGCGTTGCCCGATCGCCGTGCAAGCGCGGACGACGGCGGGCCGTCGTGGCGCGCGCCACTGCCGTCCGATGCGTATCCGCGCATCGTCGACCCGGCGGCCGGCCAGCTGTGGACGGCGAACAGCCGGCAATTGGCGGGCGACGCGTACCGGCTGATCGGCGACGGCGGCGCGGATCTCGGCGCGCGCGCCAGCCAATTGCGCGATGCGCTGACGGCTCTTGGCCGTACCGACGAGCGCGCCGCCTATCAGGTCGACCTCGACGATCGCGCGCGCTTCATGTCGCCATGGCGCGAGCGCGCGCTGCGCGTGCTCGACGACGCGGCACTCGCTGGCCATCCGGCGCGCGCCGAATTCAAGCGGCTGCTCGAACATGGTTGGACGGGCCGGGCGAGTGTCGACTCGGTCGGCTACACGCTCGCGCGCGGCTTCCTGTTCCGCTTGTACGACGTGCTGTTCGGCGGCCTCGACGCGCGCCTGAAGCAGTTGGACGCCGGCGCGGATTACGCGCTGGCGAATCCGCGCTGGCCGGTGCTCCTCGCGCGGCTGCTCGACGAGCAGCCGGCCGCGTGGTTGCCGGGCGGCGCATCGAACTGGCGCGACGTGCAGTTGAGTGCGATCGACAAAACGATCGCGGCCCTGACCGTGGACGGCGCGCCGCTCGCCAGCGCGACCTGGGGCGCGCGCAATACGCTGCGCATCGCCCATCCGTTCGCGCGCAGCGTGCCGTTTTTCGGGCGCTGGCTGTCCGCACCGGCTGATCAGATGCCGGGCGATATCCATATGCCGCGCGTGGCCGGACCGGATTTTGGACAGTCGGAGCGCATGGTCGTGTCGCCCGGGCACGAGGAGGCCGGTATTTTCAACATGCCGGGCGGGCAGAGCGGCCATCCGCTCAGCCCATTCTTTCTGGCGGGCCACGATGCTTGGGTGAAGGGCGCCCCCCAGCCTTTTCTGCCAGGAGCAGCCGAGCATACGCTACGGTTCGTGCGTTGACGCGGCGGCGGCCGCAAGCGCGCATCGCCGGGACGGCCGGGTGCGCGTGCCGGTCTTGCCGCTGCGGCGCGCCCCGTCCGCAAGAGCGGCCCGGCGGGCAGGCGTTTCCAACAATCGATGCAGACGTTCGCGGGCGCGGTGAACGCGCGCGGCGCCGGTATGCGTAACTATTCGGTGAACGCGAATAATAAGAAAACGACTTGTATCGGATATTGCCGGAGTTCTATTCTGTTCTGTTGGCGATTCGAAGGGGGTAGCATGGACCGCATCCAGGCAACGGAAGTTTTCACGCGCGTAGTCGACGCGAACAGCTTCACGCGGGCGGCCGACACGCTCGGCATGCCGCGCGCGACGGTGACGACGATCATCCAGAATCTCGAGGCGCTGCTCGGCGTGCGCCTGATGAACCGGACGACGCGCCGGCTCGCGCTCACACCGGACGGCGCCGCTTACTACGAGCACTGCATCAAGATCATGGCCGAGATCGCGGAGACGGACGCGAGCTTCCAGGCGGGCAACCGCAAACCAAGCGGCGCGTTGCGGGTTCATATGCCGGGTTCGCTCGGGCGCCGGCTCGTGATACCCGCGCTGTCGATGTTCCGTCAGCGCTACCCAGACATCACGCTCGATCTGGGGTTGTCGGACCGATTGGTGGATCCGATCGAGGAAGGCGTCGATTGCATGATCCGGGTCGGCCCGCTCGAGGATTCATCGATGGTCGCGCGCCGGATCGGCATGCTCAGGCGCGTGACCTGTGCGTCACCCGATTATCTGCGGCGCCACGGCGAGCCGCATGCGATCGAGGATCTGGCCGAACATCAGGCGGTGAATTTCCGCGCGAACCACGGCGGCCGGCCGCTGCCGTGGATGTTTCTGATCGACGGCAAGACGGTCGAGGTCAGGATGGACGGCGTGGTGCTCGTCAATGATTCGGATGCCTACGTGACGTGCGGCATCGAGGGTTTTGGAATGATACAGCCGACGCTCTTCATGGTGCTGCCGCATCTGCTCGACGGAACCCTGCAGGAAGTGCTGCCGGACTTCAATCCGAAGCCCAAGCCAATCTCGATCGTTTATCCGAACAATCGTCACTTGTCCGGGAAAGTCCGCGTGTTTGCCGACTGGATCGCGGAACTGTTCGAATCGACGCCCGCGCTCGAAGGCGGCGAGGACTGGCGCGGCGCGATGCCGAAGCCCGACGCGCGGCCGAGTCGCGGGCCGGTTGCCGCGTGACGGACGGCATGAACCGGCGTGCGCCGATGCGACGGCGCGGCGGCGGCCGGCACGGCGCCGCGCGTTACCGCGGATCGTGGCGCATCGCCCGGGTTGTGCCGCGCTGCGCCGGGTCTCGCGGCGGCATCCGTTGATTGCCGCCGCCGAGGGGAACGGTTCGCCGCCGCGCGGCGATGCTCCCCCGGCATTGCGCCGCACGCTCAGAACGCGTGCCGCAGACCGGCCGTGACGGCCGCCTGCGTGCCGGTCGAAGACGGCGACAGCGTATTGAGCATCGCATTGGCGAGCGCGGAGCCGGCAGGCGCGCCATGCACGTGCTGATACACGCCTTCGACGTAGACATCGGTACGTTTGCTCAGCGAATAAGCGGTTTCCAGCATCACTGTGTTCCATTTGGGAGACGCGTTCGTCGCGCCGTTCGAATAAGCGCCGTCGGTAAAGGTGTAAGCGGCCGATACGGCCCATGCCGGCGTGATCGCGTATTTCGCGTTGACTTCATAGTTGTCGACGCGCAGCGTGCCGCGAAGCGGCATGTAGCTGCCGCGGCCGAGCGACATCACGCTGGCCATGTCGTCGATCTGCGTGTGGCTCCACACCAGCCCGACGTTGGCCGGGCCCAGCGCGTAGCTGCCGCCGGCGCCCCAGATGCGCTGGCGTTTCGCGATGAAATTCGCACTGCCGTCACCCTGCGCGAGCGCGCCGTTCGGATTGCCGTCTGCTGGGCCGCCGCCAGCGTTGTTGAACTGCAGATAGCCTGCCGCGAGATTGACGGGCCCTTGCGCGGACGCGGCGCTGATTCCGTATGCGCGATTGTTCGCGAAGCCGCCCGCCTGGTTGCTGAACGAATACATGCCTTCGGCTGTGACGCCGTAGAGCGTGGGGCTCACGTACTTGACCGTATTGTTGGCCGTGACGGAATTCGCGGCGAGGTTGTCATTCTCGAACGGATGCGCGGCCAAATTGCCGCCCCAAGTATTGCTGCCGGCCGACAGCGGCCCGAGCAAATCATTGAGCACGTCGAACTGGCGGCCGAACGTCACCGTGCCGTACGGCTCGCTTTGCAGTCCGGCCCATGCCTGCGAGCCGAATGCGTCACCGGAGAACGCCTGGCTGCCGTTGTTCAGATTGAAGCCTTGCTCGAGCTTGAACACCGCGCGCAAACCGCCGCCTAGATCCTCGACACCCTTGAGCCCGAAGACGGTGTTCTGCGTCGAGCTGGTGCCCATTTGCCAGTTGCTGCGGCCGTTTTGATTGTTGGTATAAACAATACCGGTATCGACGAGGCCATATAGCGTGACGCTGCTCTGAGCGTGCGCGGATGCGGCAAGCGTGCCGGATATCGCGGCAGCGAAAAGCGATGTCTTGATGATCGAAAGCTCTGTCATGATGAATGGAAAACAACGGAGGAAAATGCTCCGGCAACCGGCGAGCACCGGAGAGGAAACCGGGGTGATGGGTGACTGCAACGCTTGCGGGACGCTGGAGCCCGCCGACCCTCGTGCGATCAAGCGACGCGCGTTGCGGCGGGCGTCGGAGCGGATAACGGATCGGCGGATAGTCGGGCATCGTCGTCGGTGATGCAGGCGAGCCCGACAAACGATAAAGCGTGCATGCGCATGCATATCCGCTTTCGAATCGGCTTAAACCCGCATCGATAGACGAAACAGTATGGTTTTAAAAATATTGAAACGCGGTAAAAAATAAGCCCTCTACTGTAAAAAGATTATCAACCGCGAAATGACGCGCAAGATCGATTCGGACTGCCGCTCACGCACGGGCACGTTCGCCGCGCATGCGATCCGGCCTCGATAGCGAGCGGTGCGTTTAATGCTGCTGCGTGCGCAAGAAACCGTGCCTGACAGTTTGGGATCAGCGCTCGGCATGGACGAGGCAGCGAACCGGGGCGATTCGTGGAAATCCGGCACCCCGATATCCAAAGGATGACGAATCGTTCGGCGGGCGGCGATGCGTTCGATGAGTGCGGAGTACAACCGCGCAACGAAGAATGTTCAGTACGGCGCGTGCGTGCGGTTATTCGGTCCGCCGGCGGGCTCGGCTGCTTTTCGTTTTATAGGTCACGCCATGCTGCGCCAGATACTCGCGAATGAGCTGGCGCACGACTTGCGATGGCGTGAGATCCTGTTCCGCGCACAGCGTTTCGAATGCTTTCTTTTTGGCAGGGTCGATCAGAACGGTCAAGCGCGCGGTTTTCGTTTCCATCTCGGCATGGGTTCAGGCAGATATGTGAATTCGATTGTAATGCATTCGCTTTGGTGCGCGACCCAAATGCGAGACGGCCTGGTGCGGTACTGCTTCCGATAGCCTGCGAACGCTTCGTGTGGTTAATGCGGAGCCGCTCCGCGTCTTTCATTGGCAGGCCGCGTCGGACGGTAATGCTTTGCAATCGGCTCGTTTGACGACGATCCGCGCTTGGCCGCTAACGGTCCCGTCGATAAAGAAAGGCCAGCATGTCGTCGATGATCGGCACGATCGCGAGCGCGACCAGTATTGCCGCGAGCGGCACGGTCGACACGTAACCGACATGCTTGAAGCCGAGCGCGCCTGTCACGCAACCCGTGAAGAATGAGGCGAGCATGGTCGCGTGAATTTTAAGCTTCGTGCGGTTGGCGATCACGGCCTTGGCTCCTACGGCGGCCTTCGACGAGTTCCAGTAAAAAAACTTGCCTAACTCGATGCCGATGTCGGTCACGATTCCCGTCATATGCGTGGTACGAATCTCCGCGCCGGACAACTTCGTGATCATTGCGTTTTGTAGTCCCATGATGAAGCAGAGCAGAACCACCGTGACGGGGACGAAGAACGCTTCCTGCAGCGCGAGATGACTGCCTAGCAATCCGAACAACAGCAGCAGCACCGCCTCGACGAGCAGCGGAAGCACATATTGGCTGTGCAGATCGCGGCGGCGTCCCCAATTGATCAGGACGGCGGAGCAGCCGGCACCGAAAATGAACGACGACAGCGAGCCGATGCCAGCAAGCGCAAGCGGCACGTCGCCCAGTGCGAGCTGATCCGCGATCGCCGATACGATGCCGCTCATATGAGACGTGTATTGCTTGACAGCCAAGAATCCACCGGCGTTGATCGCGCCCGCGATGAAGGCAAGCGAGAATCCCAACTGACGGTTGGCATGGGCGTTACGGTGCTTTCCCGTCAGGCTTCGGAAGTAATGCACGGGCATCGAATAGCAGTGGCTTGGCGGCTCGGTGCCGAGCAGCATGGATGGCGCGACGTTTTACGGAACGGCCGCGATGGGATTGCCCCGCGTGTCCGGGTGCCGGCAAGGTCCGGCGCTTCACCCAAAAACGGTTTCACCGATGCCCGCGCGCAAAAAGGAATCGTGACTTTAATGATAACGCCATTAAGATATTCTGTTAACCAGAGATGATTTATATGTGCATTAGGAGCAATGGTTCAGGGTATCGGTGCGACGGGCGCGGACCGTGACTGGCCGGGCCGATCGTTGATTGCCAACCCTACGAACGCCAGATAGATGTGGCGATGACTTGTTCTATCTGCTGCTCCGTGCATTGCCTGGGCGGATGATCGAAGACGGCTACCGACCGACCAAGACCGGCAGCATGACGTCGGCGGCGATGGCGTTCATGCGCGATCACGGTGTGCTGAAGGACATCTACTCCGAGAGCATCGGCACGGTGCATACCCTCACGCCAATGTGGTTGAGCAAATAGGGAACGGCATTGGCAGATGCCCCAGAAAGGTCTGGTGAGAGTAAGGGGCTGACGCATTTTAGGATCAAGCAAATCGCCGCTTTCTTGTCCGTGAGCTACGAACTACGCCCCCGTGTCCACATTGTGGCGGTGACTATATCGTCAGTGCTGGATTTAGGACACGCAAAGTCGGCCGGCTGCCGATGTTCGAGTGCCAGGTGCAAGCGCTATTTTGGCCGGACTGTCGGCATGGTGCTTGGCGAGGAGCGCCTGAAGAAATTCGACTTGTTCGTTTCTCTGCTGTCGCAACCGATCTCGTGTCTCGAAGCGGGCGAACGGATGGGGAGCCTACCTGCGGCCATCGGGGAGCGTCGGGTCAGCAGGCTCGGCAGGCGATTGACGGAGCTTATCCCCACGCTGCGGGCTTTGACGAGATTGGCATGTGAAGACCGTAATCCGCTGACCGAAGCGAGTTTGTGTAGACCAATAGCCCGAAAAACGAACAAGGGGTTACATGATATTCACGTAACCTCTTATTTTATATGGTGGCGAATCAGGGATGTCTTTTCAGTTTAATAAAACATCCGTTCTCGTCAACAGCTTAGCTCAAAAAGCGGGTCTGTTTACGGGAAAAACGGACACATCTAGGGTCTCACATTCGTATCCAAATAACAATCTACCTGTACCTTTTTACAGGTAGATGAATTGCCTGTGCAAACGAGTGAATTTAGGTTTTATCTGTAATTCGGTCCAACTTATTGAATAATAATAGGAATCACAAAAATTCCCTTGACAGAAAAACGCAAGTATCCTAATTTCTAGGCACGAATGATTCTCGTTCGCGACAATAAAGTTTTTCTGCGAGAAATCAAATGAAAATAAAGATGAATCTGATTCGTGCATTTGTTATTTCGGTAGGTGCCACGTTGATACTTAGCGGGTGCAATGATTCTGATAGCGCGGCAGCAAAATCAGTCAAGCTCTCACAAGATGCAAAAAAAGCAATGTTTTATGGGAGGGCGAGTATGACGGAACTACATATAATATTTATGATATAGGTGAAGGTAAATATGTCATCAGTTATGGAAGAGATTCAATCGTATCAGGGTACATAATTTACGATCGAGATAACAAGAAAAATTCACTTGATTATTCACTCGGCAATTTTGAGCCTCAAAAAATATCAGTTGATATTCAAGTTACAAGTCAAGACCAAATTGGCTTGACGATATATTCAAATGGAACAACGACCAGTGTCGTTGGCAAATCTGTAAGTACTCAATCAACGTCGCTTTCGGAAACTACGTCAGTTGCGTGGTCATCATTGACAACAGGCGACAAGTTGAGCGTTAAATTATCCAATAATACGGGTGCTTTTTCCGTTCAGCTTGGGGCATGTACTGTCTTAGGTGATTTGCATCCCAACTCGGGCAACTCCAAATTTAGTGGGATTGTATCTTCAGCGACTGGTTCATGCTCTGGTGTTGCGAGTGTCGGAACAGAAGTGGGGTTGGTTCCGTACGTGGATCGTGTTCTTTTTTATTCAACTTCATTGAAATAGCCGGCTATTTATATGTCGGGGGTGTTCAGTAATTCCGATAAATTTGCAAAAAAAATCCATATATGGCTCTTCTGAGTGCGTGCAATGGCGTGCGCAATGTAGAGCAAAATGTTCTGCTGCGGCGCTGCCTACGCCGGATCACGGATTCTCGTTTTGGAACTGCGTAAATTCTTGTAATGCACTTGGTGGATGTTAATAAGGAGGGAGTATACTGTAAAATAGGGAAACAGCATTTATCGTTAATAAAACCATCCTCAATATAGGAAGGGAATTGGACGAGTCGTTGCGCTTAGTTATGGATACGTGTAAGCAAGAGGAATTTGAGCGATATCGCGATTTCGTTTCTGTAATTATGACTACGCTGTTGATTGATTTTATGAATCCATTGTATGAAAGATATCCTGATCTCAAGCCACCGGAATTGAATTGATTAATGACTTTTAACTCGGAAAAGGGCTGCTCGCAATGGGTGGCCTTTTAATTAATGAGGCGTCTTGGGCTAATATTTGAAATTGATTGGTGCAATCTCTGTGTGATGTATTTTATAAAATCAAGCTGGAATAAATTATAGATAGAGGTAAATTTTCGGAAAATTACTGGGGAGTGTCGAAAATAAAAAAGCCCCGGCGATGGAGTCTTTTTGCGAGTGAGGAGCAAGGCAATCTCAATATGTGTGGTCAGTTTTTACTTTCCTAACTTTGAGAATATAGTTGATGGATGGCAAGCTGCCCAGAAGGAAAATAACACCAAAGAAGAACATTTCTTTGCCATCGCATACTGCGTGTGGGGTCAACATGAGCAGGACGGCGTTTCCGCTTCCGATGAGACTTTGTGCCTCACGAGGATCTCCCGGAATCAACGCACCTGTATTGAGGATCGCTGCACTGATCTGGCTGAATCCCGGCTGCTGGCCCAAGAGCTTGTCGGCTGGCACGTTCGTCAGCTTGCCGAAAAACGGCTCGTTCGCGTTTCCGGCATATACCTTGCCATTGACGAGCTGAGCGTTGCGATAGTCGAGTACGTCGCCTTTGCAGCCGCCCAACGCAGTGACCGCAATCAAACTAGAAAGAATCAGCGGGTAGCGGTAGTTCGGTACTTTCATGTGAATGATCCTGTTCTTATGTGGAGGCGGAATCGGTTGAATATCAACTCAAAGAGATGAATCTCAACCCTGTAAGTCCTTCGTGTCAAAAAGTCGATGCCCAACCATTTAGGTTGAATTGGAGCGGACATGCGGGATACGGAAGAAACGCGGCTCGCCCGGCGGGTCGGCAACCCGAGCTTTATTCGCGGCAAAGTCGAGATTGGGGGCGCTGCCGCGCAGCTCGTGATCGCGAATCAGGCTGGCTTGGTCGTGGATGGCGGCGGTTTCCTGAATACGAGCAGAGCCACGCTGACAACCGGCAATCCGAACTTCGGGCCTGACGGCTCGCTCACGGGTTTCAACGTCAACCAGGGCTTGATTTCGGTTGTCGGCGCGGGGCTCGACGCGGCCAATGTCGATCAGGTGGATTTGTTGGCTCGCGCCGTGCAGATTAACGCGAAGGCTTACGCGAAGACCCTGAACGTGGTGGCTGGTTCGAGCCAGGTCGACTACACCACCCTGAACGCCACGCCGATCGCGGGCAACGGCGCAGCACCCACCATCGCGATCGATGTCAGCCAGCTCGGTGGTATGTATGCGAACAGAGTCTTTCTCGTGTCCTCCGAGAATGGGGTTGGTGTTGCGAACGCGGGCGACATTGCGGCTCAGGCGGGCGATCTGACGCTGCAAGCGAACGGTCGTCTCGTGCTGTCAGGACAGACCAATGCGGCCGGCAACATGTCGCTGTCGGCCGCGGGCGGCATCCAGAACAGCGGCGTCACGTATGGCAAACAGTCGGTCACGATCAACACGGGCGCGGACCTGACCAACAGCGGCGCGTTGACCGCCCAGCAGAATTTGACCGCCAACGTCGGTAGCCTCAACTCGACGGGCACCCTTGGTGCGGGCATTAACGCCGACAGCACGGTTGGCACGAGTGGCGATCTGAGCGTCACGGGCAGTGGCCAATTGACCGCGACGGGGACCAACAGCGCGGCCGGCAACGCGACATTCACCGGTAGCGATGTGAATCTGTCGAACAGCGCGACGGCCGCCAACGGCAACCTCGCGCTGACTGCGAAGGCGGGCGATGTGAACCTGACCGGCTCGACCGCCAGCGCCAAGGGCTCCGTGAACGCGCAGGCGAGCGGCACGGTCATCAACGACCGGGGCAACCTGTCCAGCGGCGCGGGCATGACGCTCGGCGGCGGCAACTTGTCGAACCAGGGCGGCCGTGCCAATTCGCAAGGCCCGCTGTCGGTGCAGATGGCCGGCACCGTGTCGAACCAGAACGGCATGCTGAGTTCCCAAAGCACGGCCGACGTTCGCGGGAGTGCGATCCAGAACAATGCCGGGCTGATTCAGAGCGCGGGCAAGCAAACGATTGCTGGCACATCGGTCGACAATAGCGCGGGCCGGCTGATTTCCTTGAACGCGGACGGCCTGTCGGTGACGGCGACTGGCGCACTCACGAACGCGGCCGGCGCGAATGTGAGCGGCGATCCGGGCGGCGTCATCGGCGGCAAGGGTGATATGACCGTACAGGGCAACACGGTCACGAACAGCGGCTCGATGTCGGCCGACGCGAACCTGCACGTGATCGGCCAGAGCGTCGACAACGGTAACGGTATCCTGCACGCCGGGCAGACCGCGACAGTTGACGCCGGCAATCATTTTGCGAATGCCAACGGCCGGGTTGAGGGCCAAAGCGCCGCGCTGAACGGCGCGACGCTCGACAACAGCCTCGGTACGGTCAGCAACAAAGCGGGCTCCATCGCCAGCAACGGCCGAGCCGTCCTGCAAGGCAAGACGATCGACAACTCGGCGGGTTCTGCCTCCGGCCAGACGGGCCTGAGCGTCAATGCGGCCGACTCGATCACGAATCAGAGCGGCAAGCTCACGTCAAACGCCAATGTCGACGTGACCGCAGGCGGTGCGCTGGTCAACGACGGTGGTGAACTCGGTTCGAAGACAGCCACGACGACGATTCATAGCGGCTCGCTGTCGAACCTCGGTGGCAAGGTCGTCTCCCCGACCCTGACGGCCAACGTTGCCGGCCTGATCGATAACAGCCAGGCCGGCGACATCGAAGGCAATCAGCTTTCGCTGACGGCCGCGAACCTGAAAAACCAGGGTGGCCGCATTTCGCAATGGCAGAGCGGGCCGACCACGCTGGCCGTCTCCGGCACCCTCGACAATTCGAACGGCGGCGTCATCCAGAGCAACAGCACGGACCTGACGCTCGCGCCGGCCGTTCTGGACAACTCCAAGGGCACCATCACCCACGGCGGGACCGGCACGCTGACGCTTACGCCCGGCAATGGCGCAGGGGCTTTGCAGAATATCGGCGGCACGATCGGTACCAACGGACAGGCCATCGTGAAGGCCGGCAGTCTGGACAACGGTAGCGGCGTCATCGCGGCGAAACTGGGTCTGGCGGCCACGATCGCCGGTGCGATGAACAACGCTCAGGGCCTGATGCGCTCGAACGCGGCGCTGTCGATCATCAGTAACGGGGCGCTGTCGAACCAGCAAGGGCACATCGAGGCGGGCACGGCCGGCGACACGAGCACGCTGTCGATTCAGGCCGCGTCGATCGACAACACCGATGGCGCGGTGCACGACTTCGGCAACGGCGCGATGAACGTGCAAGGCGGCAGCCAGATCGTGAACAGCCATGCGGGCGGCGTCGACGGCATGGGACAGATGACGGGGCAAGGCGATGTGACGATCGGCGCGCGTTCGATCTCGAACACGCAGGGCGCCCAGTTGATGGGCGGGTCGCTCCACGTCAAAGGCGATACGGTCGACAATTCCGGCGGGCAATTGGGCAACGTCGCGAACTCGACCGGCGACGTAGATGTCACGACGACGGGCGCGATCTCGAACGCCAACGGTTCGATCAGCTCGACACGCGACCTGACGGTCGCGGCTTCGACGTTGCTCGGCGGCGGCGCATACAGCTCGGCGCACGACGCGACGATCAATCTGCAAGGCGACTTCACGACCACGCCACAGACGCAGTTCAACATCGGTCACGACCTGACCTTCACGTTGCCGGGCACGTTCACGAACAGCGCGAACCTGCAATCGGTCAACAACCTGACGGTCAACGCCGGCAACATCGTCAACACGGGGGCGATCACGGCCGGTAGCCTGCTGAGTACGCATTCGGGCGACCTGACGAACTATGGCGCGATGGTCGGCGGCAGCGTCGCCATTCAGGCCAGCGGCACGGTGTCGAACCTCGGCCCGGTCGCGCTGATCGGCGCATCGGATACGTCGGGTCTGCTGGAAATTCTCGCGCACGACATCGAGAACCGCGACGACACGACGTTGGGCGATTCGATGCCGACCACGACGATTTTCGGGCTCGGCAAAGTGGCTTTGGCGGGCGGCAAGGATGCGAACGGCAACTACACGAACGCGGCGTTGATCAACAATTCGTCGGCAGCGATCCAATCGGGCGCTTCGATGGAGTTGCATGCCGACAAGGTCACGAATACCCGGCGCGTGATGCAGACCTCGGGCAACACGAGTCAGGTCGATCCGGCACTGCTGCAACAGCTCGGCATCAGCATGTCGGGGTGCGCCGCTTACTTCATGGCAGCCTGTAGCCGCAGCGGCGCCGTGAGCGGCACGAAAATCGCCAGTTCACAGGACGCCACCTCGACGGTCGCGAGCGGCAGCCTGATTTCGGCGGACGGCGTGTCGATCGGCAGCGGCAAGGACATCAACGTTCAGGGTAGTACGGTCGTCGGTACGCACGATGTGGCGCTGAACGCGGCGCACGACGTGAACATCACGACGTCGCAGGACACCAGCCAGTCGTCGACCACCTATCAGGAACAGCACTCGGGCCTGATGTCGGGCGGCGGCCTGTCGTTCTCGGTCGGCAACAGCAAGCTCGCGCAGCAGAATCAATCGTCGAGCGTGACGAACAACGCCAGCACGGTCGGCTCGGTCGACGGCAATCTGACGGTCAACGCGGGCAATACGCTGCGTGTGAAAGGCAGCGATCTGGTCGCGGGCAAGGACGTGACCGGCACGGCCGCGAACATCGTGATCGATTCGGCCACCGACACCTCGCATCAGGCGCAACAGCAGCAGACTAGCAAGAGCGGGCTGACGGTCGGCCTGTCGGGTTCGGTGGGCGATGCGATCAACAATGCAATCGGCGAGACGCAGGCCGCGCGCGAATCGGCGAAGGACAGCAACGGCCGCGCGTCGGCACTGCATAGCATCGCGGCGGCTGGTGACGTGGCATTCGGCGGTATGGGGGCCAAGGCCCTGCTGGACGGCGCGAAGGGGCCGCAGGCTCCGAGCATCGGCGTGCAGGTCAGCGTCGGTTCGAGCCATAGTTCGATGCAGTCGTCGGAAGACCAGACGATTCAGCGCGGTTCCGGCATTAATGCGGGCGGCAACGCGAAGCTGATCGCGACGGGCAACGGTACGCCGAAGGACGGCAACATCACGATCGCGGGCTCGAACGTGAACGCGGCCAACGTGGCGTTGGTCGCGAACAATCAGGTCAATCTCGTCAACACGACCGATACGGACAAGACGCAGAGTTCGAACTCGTCGTCGGGGTCGAGCGTCGGCGTGTCGATCGGTACGAACGGCATCGGCGTGTCCGCGTCGATGCAGCGTGCGCACGGCGACGGCAATTCGGATGCGGCGATCCAGAACAACACGCATATCAACGCCAGCCAGACCGCGACCATCGTGAGCGGCGGCGACACGAACGTGATCGGCGCGAACGTGAACGCGAACAAGGTTGTGGCCGACGTGGGCGGCAACCTGAACGTCGCGAGCGTGCAGGATACGACCGTGAGCGCTGCGCATCAGTCGAGCGCGGGCGGCGGCTTCACGATCAGCCAGACCGGCGGCGGGGCCAGCTTCAGTGCGCAGAACGGCCATGCGGACGGCAACTATGCGGGCGTGAACGAGCAAGCCGGCATCCAGGCCGGTTCGGGCGGGTTCGACGTGACCGTGAAGGGCAATACCGACCTGAAGGGCGCGTATATCGGCAGCACGGCCGATGCGTCGAAGAACAGCCTGACGACCGGCACGCTGACGACGAGCGACATCGAGAACCACTCGCACTACAGCGCGAATAGCGCGGGCTTTAGCGCGGGCGCATCGGGCGGACCGAGCACCAAGGCGGTTGGTCCGTCGTCGGTGTCGGGCTCGGGCGGCGTCACGCCGATGGTGTTCCAGAACGACAGCGGCGACCAGAGCGCGACGACGAAGAGCGCCGTGAGCGCCGGCACGATCAACATCACGAAGCCGGGCGAGCAGACGCAGGACGTCGCGAACCTGAACCGCGATGCGACGAATCTGAATGGGACGGTTTCGAAGACGCCCGATGTGCAAAAGACGTTGTCGCAGCAGGCCGATACGATGAATGCGGCGCAGGCGGCCGGTCAGACGATTTCGCAGGGGATCGGGCTGTATGCTGACGGCAAGCGCAAGGATGCGATCGATGCGGCCAAGGCCGCCTACGAGCGCGGCGACCTTGTTGCGATGCGGTCGTACATCGACCAGGCGAAGAGCTGGGATGAGGGCGGTGCGTCGCGCGCGGGCTTGCAAGCAACTGGCGGTGCGCTGATCGGCGGGCTCGCCGGTGGCAGCGCGCTCACGGCGATTGGCGGCGCTGCGGGAGCCGGCACGTCGTCACTACTGGCCGGCCAAGCAGAGAAGATCAGCAAATCGGTGGGCGATACGACCGGCTCGTCGCTGGTCGGCAACATCGCTGCGAACGTCGCGGCAACGGTCGGTGGCGCACTGGTGGGTGGCAGTGCGGGTGCGGCGACGGCATCGAACGTCGAGCTTTACAATGCAGGCAACGACCCCCAAAAAACGGACGACCGAGCGACAATCGCGGGACTTCAGGGGTTGCTCAATCAAGCGGTGGCCGCCGGCCTTGGCGCGGTAAATACGGTTGCCGGCGTGCGAAATGCCATCGGTGATGCGGTTAGCAACGCTGTCGATTCAGCCGCGAGCCAGTTCGGCACGCTGATGAAGCGTGACGCGCAGGACAAGATTTCGCAATCTCCTGACAAACTGATCGCACAGGGCGTGGCGAACGGGGTTAACACAGTCCTGGGTTCGAAAGGCGGCGAGCCTCCGCTGGCTGGTCCGGGGATGGCAATGGTCGATTCGATCACGGGTCAAGCCGCTAACGCCGCGCTCGGTGCAACGGATCGCACTCCGCCCTCGAATGCTATTCTGTCGAACAATGGTGGAGGGGCTTCATCAGCTGAAAGTAGCGGGGGAAAGCAGCAAAGCTCAGTTACTTCTCCGAATGCCGCAATGCGTGAAAACGCAAATGCGACTGGAACATACACCAATCCGCTTACGGGCGAAACAGTACCTGCTGAAGGTACTCTGGCAGCCGATCACGTTGTTCCGCAAAAATGGATCAAGCAGCGACCGGGGTTCGATCAGCTTACCTTGGAGCAACAAAGTTCTGTTCTCAACGACCCTGTGAATACAGAAGGTCTTCCAACGACCTTCAATTCGTCAAAGGGAGCTAAGATGCCAGGGGAGTGGACGACATACAAAGGTCAACCGCTGGACCCTGCATACATACTGAGCAGTTCCGAGCGAGCCGAGGTGATTCGGAACTATATCGACAATAAAATTAAGTCATTTCTAAACCCTCCAAGGTGATTGCCATGATTTTTAGATCGGATTTTGACAAAAGGTATGGTCATCCCAATTTTGTGGCATCGCTGGATGGCGATTTTGAGTTCATGATAAGTGACCTGTTTGAGTATTTTGAGGGCGAGATTCGACGAGGGGTGAGGTTCAATGCTGGTCAGACTATCCAGTTTGGCTGGATGATCTTGATGTTGAAAGAAGACGGCCATGGCGATTTGGAGATGTGGGAGCCAGATTTTCGTCATATGCCAATAAATTGGGTGTTTTCGATAGATAAAACTTTCAAGGATTTGTATTTGCAAAGAGAGGTGTGCGCTCAGGTGAATGTGGAGCCGAATTTTCCATCCTTATTGGAGAGGGGGGTTGTTTCTCCAGGATTTGGATCATGTCGAGAATTTGTTATAAACCGGGATTTGCCGCAGAAAGGCGATTCGGGTTGGTTTTTTGTTGAGCAAGGCAATAATGGCGGCGAGGGAAAATTCGCATCCTTGTTTGAGGTGGCGGTTAATTCTCCGAGGGTTGTCCCATTTTTGGCCTTGCCATCTGGCACAATTGTCAAATATGTTGCGGGCGAGATCGAGGTAAGATTTAAGGATCGGTTAATTTCTTCCTCGGAGAATCAATTCTTGCAAAGAATTTTGGGTGGCTGGACATCTGGCGGAACGTATCATTGAAATTTTTGTTGGGATGGTTGTAAGTCCAAAAATGACATCGGGAACGGAAAGGTGGGTGGGTAAATGAGAACGTTACGATGGGATTAACGGCGCGCGATGCGTCAGAAGAACAGTCTGACGACTGGCACGCTCACGACGAGCGACATCGAGAACCACTCGCACTACAGCGCGAATAGCGCGGGTTTCAGTGCCGGTGCATCGGTCGGGGTGAGCACCAAGGCAGTTGGCCCGTCGTTGGTGTCGGGCTCGGGCGGCGTCACGCCGATGGTGTTCCAGAACGACAGCGGCGACCAGAGCGCGACGACGAAGAGCGCCGTGAGCGCCGGCACGATCAACATCACGAGGCCGGGCGAGCAGACGCAGGACGTCGCGAACCTGAACCGCGATGCGACGAATCTGAATGGGACGGTTTCGAAGACGCCCGATGTGCAAAAGACGTTGTCGCAGCAGGCCGATACGATGAATGCGGCGCAGGCGGCCGGTCAGACGATTTCGCAGGGGATCGGGCTGTATGCTGACGGCAAGCGCAAGGATGCGATCGATGCGGCCAAGGCCGCCTACGAGCGCGGCGACCTTGTTGCGATGCGGTCGTACATCGACCAGGCGAAGAGCTGGGATGAGGGCGGTGCGTCGCGCGCGGGCTTGCAAGCAACTGGCGGTGCGCTGATCGGCGGGCTCGCCGGTGGCAGCGCGCTCACGGCGATTGGCGGCGCTGCGGGAGCCGGCACGTCGTCACTACTGGCCGGCCAAGCAGAGAAGATCAGCAAATCGGTGGGCGATACGACCGGCTCGTCGCTGGTCGGCAACATCGCTGCGAACGTCGCGGCAACGGTCGGTGGCGCACTGGTGGGTGGCAGTGCGGGTGCGGCGACGGCATCGAACGTCGAGCTTTACAATGCAGGCAACGACCCCCAAAAAACGGACGACCGAGCGACAATCGCGGGACTTCAGGGGTTGCTCAATCAAGCGGTGGCCGCCGGCCTTGGCGCGGTAAATACGGTTGCCGGCGTGCGAAATGCCATCGGTGATGCGGTTAGCAACGCTGTCGATTCAGCCGCGAGCCAGTTCGGCACGCTGATGAAGCGTGACGCGCAGGACAAGATTTCGCAGTCGCCAGCGCAGTTGATCTCTCAGGGCGTAGCGAACGGCGTCGGCGCTGTCGTTGGAATGGGGGGCGGTGAACCACCCGCAACGAGCGGTGGGACCGTGCTTGTCAACGCGGCCGGCGGCCAAGTTGTCGGGGCGGCTGCAGGATCGAAAACGCCGGATAATGTGCTGTTAGCGGATGGCGGTGGGAATAGCCGCCCTTCGCCGCGTCAGTCCGAACTTGATGTTCAGTCCGACCTTGGCTCGGGCCACAACCCGCAAGTAAGCTATAAAAACGGTCAGGAAGTACCCTATTCAACACCGGGAAGTGTACGCCCCGACATATCGACTGTAGATAGAACAATTAGTTACGAGGTAAAAAATTACAACATCGAGAACAACTCGAATGGTTTGATTAACAATGTTGCAAATCAGGCAATTCAGCGCGCTGCCAATTTGCCCGAGGGAATGCAACAACAAGTTGTGATTGATATACGCGGGCAAACGGTATCCCCCGCACAACGGACGGCGATTGTTCAAGGTATTGTTCAAAAGTCGAATGGAATAATTAGCCCGCTTAATATTCAATTTAAGACAAAATGAGAACGATAGGCTTTCACGGTGGACATACAATTTGCGAGCTTGGCCCGGCCCCTGATGTCCGGTTGTTCTTCAAGTGTCTTGAACTGTATGTGGCACAAGATCATCCGGAGCAAGATTGGAGCTTGCTAACGGATCGCCTATATCGCCGGTACCTTCGGAGGGAGGAGTTGGATAGCGCCCGCGATCTGATGGCGAAAGCTCGCGAAATTTTTGCACAGAAGCCAGCTGCAACCTCTGTTGAGTGGGATGCTGCAATGCTTGCAAATCCGGAAAAGAGCTGGCTGAATTCAGACCAGCCGACACTGGCTGACGTATTTGTAAGATTTTTTGAGAAATTCGACGATGCCTGCGAATCGGCAGAGTCATTCTTCGATGCGTTTAAAATCTATCAACCTGTTCGTGTCGTAATTTCAGATTTGTCCGGATTCACTCGCGACCAGAATAAACCGCTTTCAGAGTACGACGCGCTGGAAGGGGAGCCATTTTGGCTGCAATAATGATTATCTTGGTTGAATTTTAAAATAAAGGGATAGTCGGCAATGCGATTAAAAGAAAAATTAGCGGCCACATCCATTGCGGCTTTGGTATCGTTCGAAGCTCACGCACAGCAAGCGCCCACGCCGAACGACCAAGCCGCCGCTGCACGCGCGAATGCCGAGCAGAATCAGCAGGTGCAGCAGCGCCGCGAGGCGCAGCAGCGCGACGCCACCGTGCAAGCGCTGAGCGTGCGTTCGGACGTGCCGCGCCCGGAAGCCTATCCGGTATTGCCGATCGAAACACCGTGCTTCCGGATCGAGCGTTTCGCGCTCGACGTGCCCGACTCGTTACCTGCTGCGTCAAAGACGCAAGGCGCATCAGCCTTGCCGATGGATCGCTTCGCCTTTGCGCGCGATTGGCTCGCGCACTATGCTGGCCAATGCGTCGGCAAGCAAGGCGTCGACCTGGTCGTCAAGGGGCTGTCGCAGGATATCCTCGCACGCGGCTACATCACGACCCGCGTACTTGTGCCTGAGCAGGATTTGTCCACCGGCACGTTGAAGCTTGCCCTGATTCCGGGCGTGATCCGCCACGTGCGTCTCGAGGACGAGAAGTTGCGCGGCACATGGAAGACCGCTTTCCCGACCCGCGACGGCGACGTATTGAACTTGCGTGACATCGAGCAAGGGCTTGAGCAGATGAAGCGCGTCTCAAGTCAGGACGTGTCGATGCGGATCGCACCGGGCGACATGCCGGGCGAAAGCGATGTCGTGCTCGACGTGAAGCGCGGCAAGCCTTGGACCGTTGTGGCATCCATCGACAATTCCGGCACGCGCGCGACCGGCAAGCTGCAAGGCAATGTGTCGCTTGGCATCGACAACCCGCTGGGTCTCAATGACATCTTCAACGTCGGCTTCAATCAGGATCTGGAATTCGGCGACAAGCGCTTCGGCTCGCACGGCTGGAACGCGTTCTACTCGGTTCCTTGGGGCTACTGGACCGGCACCCTGTCGGCCTATACCAGCACGTACTTTCAACCGCTCGCGGCCGTGAACCAGACGTTCGTTGCCAGCGGCAACATGAAGACGGTCGACTTCAGGCTCAATCGCGTGTTGGCGCGTAGCCGGAACGATGTGTTCGGTGCACAGATTCGCCTGACGCGCCGTTTCGGCGACAGCTATATCGAAGGCACGACGATTCCGTCGTCGCACCAGAACGCGACCTTTCTCGAATTCGGGCTGAACGACCGGCACTATTTCGGCTCGTCGCAGTTCGACGGCTCGCTTGCCTATCGTCAGGGGCTCGGCTGGCTTGGCTCGACCGACAGCATGTTCGCGGCGGAGGGTGGACAGACTTACAGGTTCAAGATGGTCGTGCTCGATGCGAATCTGTCGACAACGTTCGTCATCGGCACGCAGCCGTTCAAATACGTGACGACCTTTCACGGTCAGTACACCGGCAATACGGTTTCATACCTCGATAGCGTCACGATCGGCAGTCGTTATACCGTGCGGGGATTCGACGGTGAAACGCTGCTGGCGGGATCGCGCGGGTTTTACTGGCGCAACGAATTGCAGGTCCCCATCGCGCAGACCGGGCTATCGGCCTATGCCGGCCTCGACTACGGTCGCGTCTGGGGGCCTGAGCCGGTCGCGCTAGTCGGCACACAGCTCGCGGGCGCAGTGATTGGTGTCAAGGGCAGTGTCGCGACGCGATTCGGCGGATACGGCTACGACCTATTTGCCGGCACGCCTGTCTACAAGCCGTCGGGTTTTCCGACTGCGCGAGTGACGCTCGGTTTTCAGGTGACTGCTCAGTTCTGAAGACAATGAGCCAAGGTACTTCTCCGACACGTACACGTCGCAAGCCAGATGTTGCATATGCCCGTCTGGTCGAGATTGCCACCGAACGGGGGCTTACGCTTCTGACGCTCGAATGGCGAGGGTTGAAGTCCCACTATGAATTCCACCGCGAATCAGGTCATGACTTCACGCGCATAGGCACTGTCGCGATGCGAGGCACGATAACTTGCCTCCAGGGCGAGCAAGTGCGCGTGCAGGACCGCTTTCAGGAACTGCTGAGTGAACGCGGTCTTGTTTGTCATGAGGGAACCTATTTCGGTCAAACAGCGCGGCAACACTTCACCTGTCGTTCTGGACACGAATGGACGACCGAGGCTCGCAAGATTTTAGACGGCCATGGATGTCCACGATGCGCAAAAGTCGAGTTGGCTGCGAGTCTCCTACATTCCGATGGCTTGGAACGTCTTCATGAGGCGGCGACGGAGCGTGGCGGTCGTTGTCTGACTGACACCTATATCGGTATCGCCGCGCATTACGAATGGGCGTGTGCCGAAGGTCATCGATGGACAGCAGTGGCTTACCGAGTCGTCGACGGCGGATGGTGTCCGCACTGCGCTCGAATCAGGCATGGAGAGCAGCAACGCGATCCGAACGGGCTTCAGCGATTGCAGGCCGCGGCGGCGCTGCGCGGCGGACAGCTTCTCTCGACGGAGTATCGCCTGACGAATTCGAAGTACCGTAAGCGGTCAATAAATGACGCCCTTCCCATGAGGGTCAGGAGGTCAGAAGCTAGGTGTCCGCGTGGACACCTGCA
>NZ_LOWB01000048.1 GCF_001522865.1 Burkholderia sp. TSV86
CGCCTGACCTGATGCAAGCTTAAACACTGGGGATGCATGTTGTTGAAACCTCATGGCTTCGTACCGAAGGCGGTAGCGGCGGCGGCGCTGGCGGCGCCGGGATTGTCGGCTCACGCGACGGCACCGTTCGTGGTGCAGGACATCAAGATCGAAGGTTTGCAGCGCGTGGAGGCGGGGTCGGTGTTCGCGTACCTGCCGATCAAGCAAGGTGAGACGTTCACGGACGACAAGGCATCGGAGGCGATCCGTGCGCTGTACGCGACGGGATTTTTCACGGATGTTCGGGTGGCCACGCAAGGCGGGGTGGTGATTATCCAGGTTCAGGAGAGGCCGGCGATCGCGTCGATTGATTTCACGGGGATCAAGGAGTTCGACAAGGACAACCTGAACAAGGCATTGAAGGCGGTGGGGCTGGCGCAGGGTCGGTACTACGACAAGGCGCTGGTGGACAAGGCGGAGCAGGAGCTCAAGCGGCAGTATTTGACGCGGGGGTTCTACGCGGCGGAGGTGACGACGACGGTGACGCCGGTGGACGCGAACCGGGTGTCGATTCTGTTTTCGGTGGCGGAAGGCCCGAGCGCGAAGATCCGTCAGATCAACTTTATTGGCAACAAGACGTTCAGCACGAACAAGCTGCGCGACGAGATGCAGTTGTCGACGCCGAACTGGTTCTCGTGGTACACGAAGAACGATCTGTACTCGAAGGAGAAGCTCACGGGCGATCTGGAGAACGTGCGC
Source organism: Burkholderia sp. TSV86 (assembly GCF_001522865.1). Lineage (GTDB taxonomy): Bacteria > Pseudomonadota > Gammaproteobacteria > Burkholderiales > Burkholderiaceae > Burkholderia. The sequence continues at coordinate 739 of NZ_LOWB01000048.1, forward strand.
TCGTACTACCTGAACCGTGGGTATTTGGAGTTCAACATTGAGTCGACGCAGGTGTCGATTTCGCCGGACAAGAAGGACATGTACCTGACGGTGACGCTGCACGAGGGCGAGCCGTACACGGTGTCGGGGGTGAAGCTGGCGGGCAATCTGCTGGATCGCGAAGCGGAGCTGAAGAAGCTGGTGAAGGTCAAGGCGGGCGATCGATTTTCGGCGGAGAAGCTGCAGCAGACGACGAAGGCGATCGTGGACAAGCTGGGGGAGTACGGTTATGCGTTCGCGACGGTGAATGCGCAGCCGGAGATCGACCAGGCCAATCACAAGGTGAATCTGACGCTGGTGGTGGACCCGAGCCGGCGGGTGTACGTGCGGCGGATCAACATTGTGGGCAACACGCGCACGCGGGACGAGGTGGTGCGCCGGGAGATGCGCCAGTTGGAGAGTTCGTGGTTCGATTCGAGCCGCCTGGCGCTGTCGAAGGACCGGGTGAACCGGCTGGGTTACTTCACGGATGTGGACGTGACGACGGTGCCGGTGGAGGGCACGAACGATCAGGTTGACGTGAACGTGAAGGTGGCGGAGAAGCCGACGGGTGCGATCACGCTGGGGGCGGGTTTTTCGTCGACGGACAAGGTGGTGCTGTCGGCGGGGGTGTCGCAGGACAACGTGTTTGGCTCGGGGACGAGCCTGGCGGTGAACGTGAACACGGCCAAGAGCTACCGGACGCTGACGGTGACGCAGGTGGATCCGTACTTCACGGTGGACGGGATCAAGCGGATCACGGACGTGTTCTACCGGACATACCAGCCGCTGTACTACTCGACGAATTCGAGTTTCCGGATCATCACGGCTGGGGGCAATCTGAAGTTCGGGATTCCGTTCTCGGAGACGGATACGGTGTATTTCGGTGCGGGCTTCGAGCAGAACCGGCTGGATGTGAACATGGACGACACGAGCACGCCGGAGTCGTACAAGGACTACGTGCGGCAGTTCGGTCGGGTGTCGAACACGGTGCCGCTGACGATCGGCTGGTCGCGCGATGCGCGCGACAGCGCGCTGATTCCGAGCCGTGGGTATTTCACGCAGGCGAACGTGGAATACGGCGTGCCGGTGGGCAAGATCCAGTATTACAAGGCGGACATTCAAGCGCAGTACTACTATTCGTTCGCGCGGGGCTTCATCCTGGGGCTGAACTTCCAGGGCGGCTACGGCAACGGTATCGGCAACGCGTATCCGATCTTCAAGAACTACTACGCGGGGGGGATAGGTTCGGTGCGCGGCTATGAGCCGAGTTCGCTGGGCCCGCGCGACAAGCAGACGAACGACCCGATTGGCGGCTCGAAGATGATCGTCGGCAATATCGAGCTGACGTTCCCGCTGCCGGGCACGGGCTATGACCGCACGCTGCGGGTGTTCACGTTCCTGGACGGCGGCAACGTGTGGGGCAATGCGCCGGGGGGCACGAGCACGGGGGCGAACGGGTTGCGCTACGGCTATGGCGTGGGGCTGGCGTGGATCTCGCCGATCGGCCCGCTCAAGCTGAGTTTGGGCTTCCCGCTGCAGAAGCACACCGGCGACCAGTATCAGAAATTCCAGTTCCAGATCGGAACGGCCTTCTGATCGGATC
>NZ_LOWB01000049.1 GCF_001522865.1 Burkholderia sp. TSV86
CAAGAAGATCTACGACTCGATCGCCACCTTGCAGACGGACCTTGATGCGTGGCTCGACCAGTACAACAATGAACGAGAGCATCAGGGGCGCTGGTGTTACGGCAAGACGCCGATGCGCACTTTCCTCGATTCGCTCGATCTCGCCAAGGAGAAACTCATCCCCCATTGATGACTCGTACTTTGTCGGCCCGACTACCTGTCAGATCAAGTCCCGGCTAATACACATCAATCCGCGAAAATCCGTGGATGTCCAACGAAGCCTACAAGCTGTTGATTTGATGGAAAATTTCCCAAATTTTCAGTCCGGCGGCGTCCACAGAAATCCAGCAGCATCCGCAAGTTTTAAGTCCATAAACAAATCCATTTTTGCGGGTGGGGCAGTTTCCGGTTTGTTTGTAGAGGCGCGCGGTTGACAGGACCAGCATCCATCCCTGATCCATGTTCAGGAGATGGAACATGTCCCTCACCGACATGGCCGTGCGACAAGCCAAGGCCACCGGCAAGAACTACACACTTCCCGACTTCGATGGTCCCTCCCTGGCCGTGACGACCTCAGAGCGCCATGACACTGGCGACGGCACCCGTGACCTGCCTGATTTCTTCGTGCCATTTCAATCTTGGAGAACGGGCTCGGTGAACGGTCCCGGTTTTCAGTGCCAAAGGCAGTGTTAGTCTTCGGCGTTCTGTTGGTCCGTCAGTTGGGCCTGAAGC
>NZ_LOWB01000050.1 GCF_001522865.1 Burkholderia sp. TSV86
AGGTGACGCGCGGTTGCATCAACGTGACTTCGGACGTGTATGACGCGCTCGTGAACTGCTGCTCGACCGGGCAGTTGATTATTCAGGACTGAGTTGAGGATGCCGTGTGGCTGCGTATTACAACGAGCACGACCCATACGCCGCGCAGTGGCTGCGCAACCTGATCGCCGCCGGGCACATCGCACCAGGCGACGTGGATGAAAGGAGCATTGAGGATGTCCAACCTGATGACCTGCGAGCCTACGACCAGTGCCACTTCTTCGCCGGAATCGGCGTCTGGTCGTATTCCCTTCGGCGCGCCGGATGGCCTGATGATCGACCTGTTTGGACCGGTTCCTGTCCGTGCCAACCTTTCTCCGCGGCAGGCAAAGGAACTGGGTTTGATGACGAGCGGCACCTGTGGCCTGCGTGGTACTGGCTCATCGGCGAGTGCCGCCCTCCAGTCATCTTTGGAGAGCAGGTTGCGAGCTCGGCTGTCGATCCTTGGATCGACCTTGTACACGCTGACCTGGAAGCCGTGGACTACACCTACGGGTGTGAGCCGTTCCCGTCTGCGGGCGTCGGTGCGCCGCACATCAGAGATCGAGCTTTCTGGATGGCCTACGCCGACTACGCGCGATCACAAGGACGGCGCGGAATGCGCGAACGTGCCGCTGAACGCGCTGCTCGGGCGCGTGGCGTGGTTGGCCGGCTGGCCGACACCGACCGCAGCGCTTGCGGACAAGGGTGTGCGCTCAACGGAGGGCGGGATTCGCGAGGCGATGCGGTCGCACGGCCCGGATCTGGCAGCTATGGCTTGCCTGACGGCTTCGAGCGAATCGAGCCAGCCGGCCCGACTAACGGCTTCTGGCGAGCTGCTGACTGGCTCCTCTGCCGGGATGGAAAGTGGCGGCCAGTTGAACCCGGCACATTCCCGCTGGTTGATGGGTCTGCCGGTGGCGTGGGACGAGTGCGCGCCGATCAAGAACGCATCGCCGCGCTTCGTCCACGGAAGGACCAAGGCAGCCGAACCGGCCGACTCCGAGGGTACGGCAACGCGATCAACGCCGAAGCGGCGACGCAATTCATCCTCGCAGCTGACGAAATCCTGACCACCTGAGGACACCACCATGAACGACCAACAACATAGCCGCGCTGATGCGCTGACTGTTCCTCGCGAACTGCTGCTAGACCTGATCGACGACGTGCAAAGTTTCGCAGATCAAATCCCGTGCCGAGAACGCGAGAAGGCATTCCGCGCGGATTTGCTTGCACGTGCCCGCGCCCTCGCCGCATCCCCTGTCGGACAGCCCGCAGCAGCGCTGATCGAGGAGACGATTCGCTTCTGTCCCGAGTGCGGCCGTCTCGGCGATATTCCGGCCGGCTTCGAAGCGTGCTGCCCTGACTGGTCGCAGGCGCGCGTCGTGCCGAAGCGCTTCGCGGAACTGTGCGCCGAGACGTTCAGGCTCTGCGTGAGCCAGCCCTTTCCGCAGTCGGCAGCAGCGCCGACCGACCAAATTGCGCACGACCGCAAAATGGTAGCGCCGGCCGACGAGCGGGCGGCGTTCGAAAAAGTATTTCCGATGCCTGCCGACTGCCAGCGCATCGGAAGCGGCCGAACGGCTGGATACGCGCCCACAGAATACGGCGCATGGGACGCGCACGACTTCATTCGCAGGTGGGAAGGCTGGCAAGCCCGCGCGGCAGCATTGCCCGCTGCGGATGCGGTGGCGTGGATCAGCGTAGATGATTGTCTGCCCGATGACGAAACCGATGTGCTCGTGCGGAAAATACGCGGCTCCGCCGTCTATTACGACATCGCAGGTATCTTCCACGGCACTTGGAAGTCCCAGGTCACAGAAGATCGCTGCGAACACGAGGTGACGCACTGGCGTCCGATCGATGTCGCCCCGCAATCCGATCGGACAGTGCCCGCTGTGGAGGGAACGGTAAATACAGGCGACCGCCTGACCGACATGAAGGCCAATGACATCATTCAACGTGATGGCTACAAGATGACTGGCGCGGTACTTTGCCTCGAAGATGGCTCGCGATGCATCGTTGAACTGGGAGCCGTTCGCTGGCTGACGAGAGATGAATCGTGGGCACTTATGCACCCCCGCACCGCCCCGCAACCCTCGCAGGCCGACGCACCGGCAGAGGCGCGCGAGCCTAACGAGACGGAACAGAGAATCGCGGCGGTCTGCTATCACTGGATTGCCGAGCGGATCGGCACGAAAGACGGCTACTCGGTGCAGGAGCATGTCGACCTGAAGCACGACCTTGAGCGCGCTTTGGCGAATCATGCAGCCGACCTGTCGGCGCAGCAGCCGAGCGGCGAGGTGACGGCCGACGAACTGTACGACATGTCGGAAAAATATCTAGTCCGCATCCAGACGGAGCGGGGTGACGGCCACGTGCATGCCGCTTTTCATTCAAGTGTAGTCCTGGCAATGCTTGATGCGATCGCGCTTTATAAAAAGCGCCTGGGAGACTCCCCTGATGCTCTCGATGCATCCAAGCAGCAACATAACATCGAGGCGATGGACGATGACAAGCGCGACGCCGAACGGTATCGCTATCTGCGTACACGTCCGGAATCGGTAGAACCCGGCCGCATTGACGTTGTGTATTGGAGCGCACTGGATGAATCCGCGAATGAGGGTGAGGCGTTACGCGGCGATGCGCTGGATGCCGCCATCGACGCCGCCCGCGCAGGAGACAAGCAATGAGCAGAAGTGGATATAGCGATGATTGTGATGGTTGGGATTTGATCCGTTGGCGTGGTGCTGTTGCCTCGGCGATCAAAGGTGCGCGTGGGCAAGCATTCCTGCGCGAACTCGCCGATGCACTTGACGCCATGCCAGAGAAGCGACTTATTGCCAACGAACTTCAGACTGCTGACGGCGAGTTTTGCACCATCGGCGTGCTTGGTCACGCACGAGGTATCGATATGTCGAAGTTAGATCCCGACGATCGCGATTCGGTCAGCGCGGCTTTTGGCATCGCGCCTGCGCTCGCCGCCGAGATCGTCTTTGAAAACGATGAAGCCTGTTGGTATGACGAGACGCCAGAAGCCCGGTGGCATCGCATGCGCAACTGGGTCAAATCGAATTTGAAAGGTGTCGATCATGAGTGAGCCGATTCTGTTACCTGAGGATCAATTCGAAATCGCCCGTCGATCCGTCCAAGGGAAAATGAAATGAGCGATTACCTTACCGCCCAAGAACTCGCCGACCTGGTTGGTTGTAAGTCCAACCAACGCACCGCCATGCGGAAATGGCTGACTGATAATCACTGGCGTTATGTCATCGACACCCACGGGCTCCCGAAGGTCGCGCGTGCGTACCGTGACCGGAAACTCGGACTCACAGCCGAATCGAACGCAGACAAGTATGACGCGGGTCCGAATCTCCAAGCCTTCGCCTAAAAGTGAGCCGACCGGCATTGACCGGCTCTACAAGCGTGTCGGCATTCGGAAAATCTCGTTTTACTACAAATTTCCGGATAACCGAGAAGAGACACTCGCGTCTGCACCGAGCCGTGATCGTGCGGCCGTCGCCGCGGCCGAGCGCATCGCGAAACGACAAGCGCTCGATATTCAAGCCGGCCAAGTCATCGTTGGTTCAGTTGCCGACGCGATCGAGCGGTTTGAAGAGGAGGTTGATCAGAACCATTTTCTCGCACAGGGTGTCGATGCCAAGGCAGTTCGAAAGTCCACCTATAGGCGTCTGACACAGTTCTTCGGCAGAATGGACCCGAAGCGGCTCGAAATGATCCATGGCTACCAGTATCTCGATGCGAGAGCGAAGGCCGGCGCCCCCGCTGGTGCGAACAAAGATATGGCCCTCATGTCAACGATGTGCAGATACTGGATCAAATGGGGCGTGATTCGCGCGAACCCGTTCATCGGCCTGATGCTAAACGAAACGGATCGCGACGTGCGCACGATCGAGCGCCGTCAGGTGCTCAAGTTCTACCTGTGGTCGCTCAAGCAGCAACAGGCATATCGCACGATGGGCATCGCGGCAATGTTCTGCTACCTAACGGGTTACCGCGCCGCAGAAGTGCGGCCGTACCACATGAGCGGATTGACGGACGAGGGCGTGCGCGTGGTGGGCGCTAAGCGGAAAAAGGGAGAAGCTCCAACGGTCAAGCTGCGGCTATGGTCGCCGCGGCTGCGCACAGTTGTGGAACGGGCCAAACGCGGCCGCAAGGTGTCGAGCGTGTTTCTATTTCCGAACCGCAAGGGGCGGATGTATTCGAAGAGTGGATGGGCGTCGGTCTGGCAGGACGCCATGTATGCCTACATCGGCGCGCGTGATCCAGCGATCGCCTCCGAATGGGAGGCGAAAAAGGTGCGCGAAAAAGCGCAGCGCGCGGGCGCCCCAGCAGCCGCTGTTCCACTCAAATTGACTGAGCACCCGGATTACTTCGCGCTTTCGGATGCCCGGCCCGCAGCGATTACTTCTAAACTCGAAAATCGAGAGGCCGATGCCTACGATTTTGCGGCGCATGCGAGCCCGGCGACGACACACCGGAACTACGATCGTCGCAAGGTAAAGAAGGCCAGCGCGACGGAGTAAAATTTCAGAATGGCATCGCGCAAACCCTTACGCAGCAAGGGCCAAGTTTCGGAGAATATTCTGAAATCAGAAATATAATCGATTGATTTTCATGGGGAAATCGCCGTTAGCGAACCCGATTGTGATTCCTGTTGTCGTGGGTTCGAGTCCCATCAGCCACCCCAACAAATTCAACGGCTTGCAACGCAAATTCAGTTCAGCGTTACAAGTTTTGGAAGATCAAATTCCAAAAGCTGGAAGATGATTTAAAAAAGCCCGCCACCTGAGCGGGCTTTTTTATGTCCTGGCGCGTTGCCCGCATTCGCTACGCCGCGCCGGAGCCCCGGCATCGAGTAGCGGCCGCGTCGAAAAGCCATCTCAATCGAATCACCGAATGCGATGCCGGAGCAATACGGTCCGCGCATCCGCCAATGCAAACAGCAGCCGGCCGTGCAGCCATCAGCGATCGCCGCCCGTTCGGCGATCAATCGTATGCGTCGGACAGATAAGCGCTGCCGTCGTCGGTGATGTCCGCCCTGTCGGGGCCGCTCAAATAAGCGAATCCGTCGTTCAGCAGTTCCTCGAGCGCGGGCCGGAAGGCCGCCGGCAGCGGCCGGCCGGAGCCGAACTGATCGATCCATTTCAGTGCTTCGATCGCCTCGGGACTCAGGATGGGAAACATAGGCCGCCTCCGCCAAGTTCGCCTCATCCTAGCACTCCACAAACGCCGGGAAAACAGCGGAAACCATGCTTCGGCGGCCCGGCAGCGGCCATTGGAAAATCTCGCCCGACGCGCAGCCGAGCCGATTTCCGCGTCGTTCAGAGGCGCGCGATCGACACTTCCGTCGACTTGACGAGCGCCACCACCTCGGTGCCCACCTTCAGTTCCAGTTCGTCGACCGAGCGCGTCGTGATGACCGACGTGACGATGCCGAACGGCGTATCGACATCGACCTCGGATACGACCGGCCCCCGAATGATTTCCTTCACTTTGCCGCGGAATTGATTACGCACGTTGATTGCGGTAATGCTCATCGAGTATTGCTCCGAAAGATTCGTTTGATGGAGAACGGGCTTCGTTCATCTGTGACACGCTCGCGCCCGATGGGCCGCGCCGCCGTCATACCGCCCAGCGCAGGCTGCCCGCCGCGCGCACGGCAGCGCCGCCGCTCGGATCGGGCAGCGTCGTTGCCTGCGGCCCGGCAGTGGTGTCGCCACCCGTCAGTACGCGCTGCAGCACGCGCTCCTCGAGCGCGACGAAGGCGGCCGACGCGCGTGCGCGCGGCCGTGCAAGCGGCACTCGCTGATCAAGCGCGACCCTGCCCGCCTCGATCAGCAAAACCCGGTCGGCAAGCGCTACCGCCTCCTGCACGTCGTGCGTGACGAGCAGCGCGGTGAAGCGATGCTCGCGCCACAAGCGCTCGATGAGCGCATGCATCTCGATGCGCGTGAGTGCGTCGAGCGCGCCGAGCGGCTCGTCGAGCAGCAGCAGTTGCGGCCGGTGCACGAGCGCGCGCGCGAGCGCGACACGCTGCCGCTGACCGCCCGACAACTGCGCCGGCCAATCGTTTGCGCGCGCGAGCAGCCCGACTTCGTCGAGCACCGCGCGCGCCTCGTCCTTCGCGCGCCGGCCAAGGCCGAGCATCACGTTCTGCAGCACGGTTTTCCAGGGCAGCAGGCGCGCGTCCTGATACATGATTCGCGTATCCAGCGCGTGCTCCGCGCCGCGCCGGCCACGCTTGACGAGCGTGCCGGCGCTCGGCGCCTCGAGTTCCGCGACGAGCCGCAACAACGTCGATTTCCCGCAGCCGCTACGGCCCACGATCGCGACAAACTCACCGTGCTCGATCGACAAATCGATGTCCGACAGCACGGCCCGTTCGCCGTACCGCTTGCCTACGCGCCGCAATTGCACCGCCGCGGCATCGGCTGCGCGGCTGCCGTCACGGCCGGCCCGCGACAGTCCGCCGCTGGCCGCGGGCGGCCGCGCGTGCGCACCGCCGTCCCGCTCACGCATCGCGGCATCCTGCGCCTCGCCGTCGGCGGTGCGCGGCTGGGCGAGTTCGGCCTCGAGATCCGCGCCCGCGATCGGGCCATACGACGCAGCCAGCGTGGTTGCACTCATGCTCGAACTCCCGGTTGATACGCGGGGTGCCAGCGCAGCAGCGCGCGCTCGAGCCACTTCGCGAACACGTCGGCGAGCTTGCCGAGCGCCGCGTACAGCAGGATGCCGACCAGCACCACATCGGTTTGCAAGAATTCGCGCGCGTTCATCGTCATGTAGCCGATGCCCGATTGCGCGGAGATCGTTTCGGCGACGATCAGCATCACCCACATCAGCCCGAGCGCGAAGCGCACGCCGACAAGAATCGACGGCAGCGCCCCCGGCAGGATCACATCGCGATAGAGCGCGAAGCCCTTCACGCCGTAGCTTTTTGCCATCTCGACGAGGCCCGGATCGACCGAGCGGATTCCGTGATACGTGTTGATATAAACCGGGAAGAACACGCCGAGCGCGACGAGAAAAAGTTTCGCCTTCTCGTCGATGCCGAACCACAGGATCACGAGCGGAATCGTCGCAAGCGCGGGAATATTGCGGATCATCTGGATCGTCGAATCGAGCGCGATCTCGGCCGGCTTCGACAATCCGGTCGCCAGCCCGAGCGCGAGCCCGACTCCGCCGCCCATCGCAAAGCCGACGAGCGCGCGCCACGTACTGACCTTCACGTTCGCCCACATATCGCCCGATTCGACAAGCGCCCACGCAGCGCGCACGACGGCGAGCGGCTCGGGCAGCACGCGGTTCGACAGCGCGCCCGAGCGCGCGGCGAATTCCCACGCCAGCACCAGCAGAAGCGGCACGAGCCACGGCGCGACCGCGCGTGCGGCTTGGCCGGCGTGGCGCACCGCGAAACTTGGCGGCGAACGCAGCGAGGATGCCATCTCGATGCCCCCCCCCGCGTCAGCTCGCGCTCGCCTTCGGCAAATATTGATTGCCGACGACTTCGCCGAACGGCCCGGATAGCGGCCCCGTGCGACGCGCTGCGCCGTCGCCCTTGACGAGCGGGAACACAAGTTCGGCAAAGCGGTACGACTCCTCCAGGTGAGGATAGCCGGACAGGATGAACGTCTCGATGCCGAGCGACGCGTATTCGCGCATCCGCGCGGCGACCTGCTCGGGATTGCCGACGAGCGCCGTGCCGGCTCCACCGCGCACGAGACCGACCCCCGCCCACAGGTTCGGATACACCTCAAGCTCCTGCCGCGAACCGCGTTTGCCGCCGTGCAGCGCAGCCATCCGGCGCTGCCCTTCGGAATCCATTTTGGAAAACGCCTGCTGCGCGCGGGCGATCGTGTCATCGTCGAGCCGGCTGATCAGGCGCTCCGCATCGCGCCACGCTTCGCCCTCGGTCTCGCGCACGATCACGTGCAGCCGAATCCCGAATTTGATCTGACGACCCCGCTCGGCCGCGCGCGCGCGAATATCGGCGATCTTCGCTGCGACCGCGTCGGGCGGCTCGCCCCAGGTCAGGTACGTATCGATGTGATCGGCCGCGATCTGGTGCGCAGCCGGCGACGAACCGCCGAACCACAGCGGCGGATGCGGGTGCTGAACGGGCGGATACAGCAGCTTGCCGCCCTTGGACTGCAAATGCTTGCCTGCGAAATCCACGCTGCCGTTCTCGTGCGATTCGGTAAGCAGCTTGCGCCAGATATGCAGGAAATCGTCGGTTATCGCGTAACGCGTGTCGTGATCGACGAACAGACCGTCGCCTTCGAGTTCAGCCGCGTCGCCACCCGCCACGACGTTGATCAGAAGACGCCCGTCGGACAAACGGTCGAAGGTCGATGCCATCCGCGCGGAAAGCCCCGGCGACGACAGCCCCGGCCGGATCGCGACGAGGAACTTCAAGCGCTTGGTCTGCGCGATCAGGCTCGAGGCGACCACCCACGCATCCTCGCACGAGCGGCCGGTCGGCAGCAGCACGCCATCGTAACCGAGCGTGTCGGCCGCAACCGCCACCTGCCGGAAGTAATCGTAGTCCGCCGCGCGCGCGCCTTCGGCCGTGCCGAGATAGCGGCTGTCGCCATGCGTGGGGATGAACCAAAACACATTCATGCAATGCTCCTGCCTGACTGATCGTGCAAAAAGGTCGATGTCGACGGCTGCGCACCGCCGCGTGCAACGCGCGGCGCTGGCGAATGAGCGGAACAGCCGCCTCGAGCGGCGCGCTGCGTGCGGCAGGCGCGCAAGCCGGCCCAGCCGACTCCGGGAAATCAGTCTAGGGAGCGCGATATCGTTTAGGAACGATTTTTTTGAGCTTAGGTTTTCCGCTTTCGTGCTTAGCGTGCTGCTGCAACGAATGTCGGCGCATACGCGTCTATATAATGGCGGGCAATGAACAACCCGGCGCGCGCCCGACGGCGCCGCGCCCTTCCGTGGCGCTCCTGATGCAGAAAATAATCCTGCCGTTTCTGTCCGGTTTTCTCGCCGCCTTCTTCTTTCGCGAAGCGACTCTCACGCTTCTGCACACTGCCGGCCTCATCGACGCGACCGGTTTCTCGACCGTGCCGTTCGCACCGCTCGGCATTCCTGAATTCGTCGCGAACGCGATCATGAGCGCATGCTGGGCGATCCTGATGGCTTGGCTGCTGCGCATATCGCCCGAACGCTCGGCGCCTTGGGTGCCGTCGCTCGTGTTTGGCGGCGTCGCGCTCACCGCCGCGCGCGTTTTCGCCATCGATCCGCTGCGCGGCATTTGGCCGGCCGGCAACATGCTGCCGCCGCTGGCCGTCGGCTTCGTGACAAACGCGATCTGGGGCTGGGGCGCGCTCGTATTCATGCGCGCCTTCATGTCGGACCGCGACGCCGCATGAGGCGGCCCGGCCGCGATGTGAGCGCGGCGTGAGACCGGCATCGAGCCATCGCGCCGGCGATATCGGCAATCCGGAATGCTCGCGCGTCAATCGCGCAGCGCCTTCAACGGATGCGCATCGGCTGCCCACGGGCTGTCGAACATGTGCGCGACTTCCTGCACCGGCACATCGGCGATCGTCGAATAGCGCCACTTCGGCGCATGGTCCTTGTCGACGATGACCGCGCGCACGCCTTCGATCACGTCGCCGCGCGCAAACGTCGAGCGCGTCAAATCCAGATCACGCCGCAGGCAATCGGCCATCGTCGCGCCGCGCGCGCGCTCGACGACCTCGAGCGACACGGCCATCGACAGCGGCGACAGCGGGCCGCGCATCGCGTCGCGAACGCGATCGACCCACGCGGCGCGCACCGCGCTGTCGCGTTCGCTGTCGAGCGACGCGGCAATCGCGGCGATGTCCGGTTCGGCGAAATGCCGGTCGATCGACGCGTGCGCGGCGCCAAGCGCTGATGCGCCGGGCGCCGGCGCAGGCGTGTGCCGCGCCGCTTCGGCCGCCACGCGCGCCGTCACCGCCGCGCCGTCGTCAAACCACTCGGTGCGCAGCATATCGAGCAACGCGGGCAACGCCGCGTCCGGCAGATACGCATCCGCAAGCCCCGCATACAACGCGCCCGCCGCGTCGAGCGTCGCGCCCGTGACTGCCAGATAACGGCCGAGCGCACCCGGCGTGCGCGCCAGAAACCAGCTCATGCCGACATCGGGAAAAAGCCCGATCCGTGTTTCCGGCATCGCCATCTTCGTCGAATCGGTCACGACGCGCAGCCCGCCCGTGCGCTGCGCAGCCTGCGAAATTCCCATGCCGCCGCCCATCACGACGCCGTGCATCAGCGCGATATACGGCTTCGGATAAGTGAAGATCGCATGGTTCAGCGTGTACTCGTCGATGAAGAACGTATCGATCGCTTGCCGGTCGCCGCGCTGGTGCGCATCGTAGAAGAAGCGCACGTCCCCGCCCGCGCAGAACGCGCGCGGATGCGGGCTGTGGATCACGACCGCGAGCACGCCCGGATCGTCGCGCCACGCGTCGAGCGCGCGATGCAACGTGCGGATCATTCCGGTCGACAGCGCATTGAGCGCCTGCGGCCGGTGCAGCTCGAGAAAACCGATGCGGTTCGCCACCTGGGCGCGCACGTCGGCCCCGGACGAATCAGAATAAGAAGCGTTCATATCCGCGCCAAGAAGTACGGGCAGGCGCCGTCAATGCGCCTGCATATTGGAAAAGAGATTGAGCACCGCGACGCCCGAGATGATCAGCCCGAGCCCGATGATCGCGGGCCAGTCCGGCACCTGCCGATAGAGCACGAGCGCGACGAGCGTGATCAGCACGATGCCCGCGCCCGACCAGATCGCATAGACGATACCGACCGGCATGCTCTTCAACGTCATCGACAGACAATAGAACGCGATGCCGTACCCCGTTGCGACGATCAATGTCGGGCCGAGCTTCGTGAAGCCGTCGGCGGCGCGCAACGCCGACGTGCCGATCACCTCGGCGACGATCGCGATCACGAGCCATGCGTAACCGGGCACTCGCATCGCGTCAGGCTTTCGGCAGCGCCAATGCGTCGTATGCATGGCCGAGCTGCGCACACAACGCCTCGACGACGAGTTCGTGATCGGCGCGCTGCGGCAACCCCGACACGGTCACCGAGCCGATCACGCCCGCACTCGCGACAGTCAGAGGAAACGCGCCGCCATGCGACGCGTATTCGGTCGCGGGCAGGCCGTGCTTATCGGCAAGCGTCGTTCCCGCCTGCTGCATGCGCAGGCCGAGTGCGTATGAACTGCGCCGGAAGTGCGCGACGGTATTGCTCTTGCGGCGCGTCCAATCGACGTTGTCGGGCGTCGCGCCGTCGAGCGACGCGAAGAACAGCGGCTGGCCGAACGTGCGCACGTCGATGGCAACCGCGTGGCCGCGCGCATGCGCAAGCTCGCGCAACCGCGCACCGAGCGCCCATGCCTGCGCGGCATCGAATTGCGGGAACACGAGCGCCTTTTCCTGCGCGGCGATCGACTGTAGATCGAGAGCGATATCCATGAAACGTGCGTGCATCCGAAAGCGGAAACGAAAAACAGAAAGAGCCGACTGCGCGCATCGTCGGCATGCAGCCCGCGCAGCGGTGAGAACCGCTCGATTCTAGCTCAGCGTCCGGCGGCAGCCGATCCCGAACACCGCGCGCGAAAGAAAATCGTCGAAAAGGAATTGCATTGCCCCGAAAAGCTCTTTATAATCTTATTTTTCGTCGGACGCGGGGTGGAGCAGTCTGGCAGCTCGTCGGGCTCATAACCCGAAGGTCGTAGGTTCAAATCCTACCCCCGCAACCATACCGAGTATCCGTCAAACTCTCGGCCTTTCTTCCGGCCAGTCGGACTCGGTGTGGACATCGGTCGCATCGGCTTTTTCGACCTGATCTCATCATTTCCCTTCCCCTCGCCGCTTTTGCATCTGCGCCATGTGTTGCGGTATTGCTTTGCATGGGCTCGTCTAGCTGAATCCGCACGAAATGTCGCGCAGCAAGCCCGGCAGTTCGGCCACAATCCGCGGTTGATTGACTGACAAATCCCCCGAGGCAGCCACACTCGCATGCGCCGCATGCACATGCCGCTGTAATCAATCAAGCCATCGAACGATCTCGGCCACGGTGTCGAAGCCCCACCGATACGGAGCGGCAACGTAAAGGCCACCTCCACCGCCGATAAGCGCGGGTTCGTCACCAAGCGCAATCCAGTTCCCAGGTGCCAGTTCCCAGGTGCCAGGTCAAACCTGGCCGTCTCCAGAATAATAAGTCAAGATCATATCCATAATTCATCAATTCCAAGCAAAATAAATAAAAAAATAAAAAAATAAAAAATCAATCACCAAAAACCAAAAAAAATCACAAAAAAGCAAAACAAAAATCGACCCATCAAATTTAAATTCAAGAAAATAAAATTTTTTCCGCAACTCAATTTTTTCCTGCCTTCCCGCTCCTACAATATCGACAAGCCCAAATCAAATTGATCCAAAGGAAATATGCTGACCCCGCTTCCCGATATAACCAAATTACCAGATTAACAAAATGCCAGGAAAAAGAATTCTCACCATTCAATATTCGCAAAGCGGCCAATTAACCGAAGTTGCGAATAATTTCATGCAACCACTCGAATCAGCCAGCGAAATTACGATTCGCAACCTAATATTAAAGCCTATTCCCGCTTATTCGTTTCCGTGGTCACTCTGGCAATTTCTGAATATTCTTCCTGAAACAGTCAGGCTCGTTCCTCCAGCGCTCGAGCCATTCCAACTCGACCACGAAAAGCCGTTCGATTTGATCGTTTTGTTTTATCAGGTCTGGTATCTCAGTCCTTCGCCACCGGTCACGGCATTTCTTAAAAGCGACGAGGGTCGGCGCTTATTAAAGGGACGCCCTGTCGTCACCGTCGTTGTCTGCCGAAATATGTGGCTCACTGCGCAGCAGACGGTGAAGCGGCTTCTGCAAGAAGCCGGCGCGCACCTGCGCGACAACGTCGCACTGACCGATCGGGCGCCGACATGGAAAACTTTGATCACCACTCCACGTTGGATGATGACAGGCAAACGCGGCCCGTGGCTGGGGCTGCCGCGAGCGGGCGTATCGCTTGCCGACGCCACCGGTGCCACACGCTTCGGCGATGCCATCAAACTTGCGTTGAAAAACGGCGACCTCGAGCGTCATACGAAGCCAATGCTGAGCGGACTCGGCGCCGTTACCGTCAACCCCTCGATCATCCTGAGCGAGCGCATCGCCTATCGGGGATTTCGCGTCTGGTCGGCCGCTATCATGCGAGCCGGAACAATCGGCCCTTGGGCAAGACACGCCATGCTGTTCGCTTTCGCGATCTGGCTCGTCGTCGCCATTCTATTCATTCTTCCTGTCTCTTCTTTCGTGCGTCAGATAATCCGCCTGTTCATGCGAGGTCGCCTCGACAGCATGCAACGCTACTACGAGCAGCCCTCTGGATCGAGTCGTCACCTTAACCAATCGAGGTAAACAATGAGTCTCCATCCCGCCTATATCACCCGCGTCTCCAGTTTTATGCCTGGCAACCCCATCGATAACGACCATATCGAAAAAGTACTCGGATACATCGGAGGTCAGCCGTCCCGTGCCCGCCCGATCATTCTGCGCAACAACGGCATCAAACAGCGCCATTATGTGTTGGATGCCGAAAGCGGCCTGCCGCAATACAGCAACGCCGATATCACCGTCGAAGCGATCAAAGGCTTATGTGACGATCGATTTTCCATCGATGAAATCGAATGCCTGTCGACCGGCACCACACTGCCCGACCAGCTCATGCCCAATCACGGAGTAATGGTTCATGGCCAGCTCGGCATGCCGGCATGCGAGGTAGTCGCGACTTCCGGCATTTGCGTCGCCGGCATGACGGCTTTGAAGTATGGCTATTTATCCGTCACGTCAGGCAACACGCGCAATGCTGTCACGGCCGCCTCCGAAGTACTATCCGTGCACTTGCACGCACGCAACTTCGAAAAGGAAAACGAAACGCTGCTCGACGAACTGCACCGGCGCCCCGAAATCGCATTCGAGAAAGAATTCCTGCGCTGGATGCTGTCCGATGGCGCGGGCGCGGTTCTGATCGAAAATCAGCCGCGCAAAAATTCGCTGTCGCTGAAAATCGATTGGATCGACATATTCTCGTACGCGCACGTATTGCCCACGTGCATGTATGCCGGCGCGGAGAAAAACGACGAAGGAAATATGGTCGGCTGGCGGAATTTCTCGCCTGAAGAGCAAGCATCGCGCTCCATTTTCGCAATCAAGCAGGATGTCCGATTGCTCAATGAAAACGTTGTTTCACACACGCTGAGCAAACCGCTGCAGACAGTCATCGCGAAGCGAGGCTTGTCCGCCCAAAACATCGATTGGTTCCTGCCCCACATGTCATCCGAATATTTCCGCAAGCCTATTTTCCAGGCACTCGATGAAATCGGCCTCCCTATTCCTGAAAAAAACTGGTTCACGAATCTCACGACCAAAGGAAATACTGGCGCCGCCTCTATTTACATCATGTTGGACGATTTACTCAAACGAGGAAATCTTGCCTCAGGCCAGCGAATCTTGTGCTTCGTACCGGAAAGCGGACGTTTCTCGAGTGCGTTTATGCATCTGACCGTGACTGAAGAATAGGATCATCTCCACACTCATCCAAACCGGCCTTTTAATTTTTCTTGCCAATAAAGGAAATGGAAAAATGGACGGCATTGCGCAAAAAATCAAAAATGTCACTGCCAAGCAACTGGGCCTCGACGCAGCAGATATTAAACTCACCGATTCTTTCACTCACGACTTGGGTGCCGACTCCCTCGATCGGGTGGAACTGTTCATGACGCTTGAGGAGGAGCTTGGCATTTCGATTCCCAATAGTGAGGCGGATAAACTCGAAACGCCGCAACAGGTCGTTGATTACATACGAGCCGTGACAAGCCGTGAATAACCTAAGCAGATAAGCACCTAGGCAGATAAGCGAAGCGCAGCTCGACACCGATTCGTTCAGAAAATGACGCGGCGCCCAGTGGATTGACCGGCATCGGAGAACTCAAGTTGAGAACTGCAACGTGTTCGAGTTGAAATTTCGCTTCCCGGAATGCCTTGTATCAAATCGATTCAGAAAAGACACACGGTCCAGAAATAGACTCAGAGAAAGCAATTTCGGGCGGCGCGCAATCGAGCCGCTTGCCCGAAATCACGCGCATCGCCCCTTCGAAGCGCGCGGCAGAATCTATCGTGTCGTTTGCGCGAGCGCGCTCAGCACGCCGTCGTTGTCCGCGCCCAGCGCAGGGCTCGGGCCATGTACCGCGCGCCCATTGTCGAAAAAGATCGGCAGGTTGAATGCCGGCTTGCCGCCGTCATCCAACACCATGCCGCGTGCACGCAGTTGCGCGTTGTCCAGCGCCTCGCCGAGCGTCAGAACCGGCGTCACGCACGCGTCGGCCGACTCAAGCAGATCGACCCACGCATCGCGCGGCCTCGTCAAGAACAGCAGCGTGAGCAGCCAGCGCAGCGGCGCGAGTATGCGGCGCGCATCGCGCGGATCGGTTGCTGCGTTGCCGAACGGCTGCAGCTTCGCGCGAGCGGCGGCCTGTGGATCGTCGGGCGCAGCGCTCGGCGCGCCGGCCGGCCGCGGCGCAAGCTTGCGCGCGACCATGCGGTTCACCCACCCCGGCAGCGCCGGCGCGATGCCCGTGAGCAACGCGCGGTAAAACTTCGGCTCCAGCGCGCCGATCGCGAGATGGCGCCCATCGCGGCATCGGTAGATGGCGTAGTTCGGCAGCGCGCCCGTGAAAATATCGTCGCCGCGCGGCAACGCCTCGCCGTGTTGACGCAAGGCGGCCAGCGCCATCACTTGCAGCGCGGCGGAGCCATCGGCCATCCCGACATCGACGAACGAACCCACACCCGACGCACGCGCACCGAACAGCGCCGCCAGGATGCCGATCGCGCACGTCAGCGAACCGCCGGCGAGATCGGCGATCTGCAGGTTCGACATCGTTGGCGGGCCGCCGTGCGTGCCGATCTGATCAAGCACACCGGCGATCGCCAAATAGTTCACGTCATGACCCGCCCGATCGCGGTAAGGCCCTGTCTGGCCATATCCGGTCAGTGCCGCATAGACGAGCCGGGGGTTGATCCGCTTCAACGTGTCGTAGCCGCAACCGAGCTTATCCATCACGCCCGGGCGGAACGATTCGAGCACGACGTCCGCATCGGCGGCCAGCGCCTTGAAACGCGCGACGTCGTCGGACTGCCGCAGATCGAGCGTGATCGAGCGCTTGCCGCGATTCACCTGCTCGAAAAGCTCGGCCGACGCGCGCGCGTAGTCGCCGCCAGGTTCCTCGATCTTGATCACGTCCGCGCCGAGCTGCGCCAGATACAGCGAACAGAACGGGCCCGGCAGCAAGCGCGACAAATCGAGCACGCGCACGCCGCGCAGCAGCGGATTGCCGCGGCAAGCCCCCATCGCCATCGTCGGATGGGAATCGGCGTTCGGCGGCGCGCTCAAAGCAGCGATTTCGTATCGAACAAGGTTTCGATCTGCTGAGCCAGCATGACGTCTCCCGACAGTTTCAGCTTGCCGCTCATCACGGCCATCGTGCCGTCGAGCTTGCCGTTCAGCAGATCGACCAGATCGTCGTCGGACAGGCGCAGCGTCAAATCGGCGTCGTCGGCCCGCCCTTCGACGGCTGAGCATTGGCCATCGCGGATGCGCAGATACGTCGGCTGCGAAATGTCGAACTGGATCGTCTTGTTGACGTGGTCGCCGCCGCGGTAGAGGGTCGGCAGTTGCTGAAGCGCGTCGACTGCATTCATGGTGTCTCCTGAAGAGTGATGAAACGCCGATAAGCGAGCGCGCGAATACGCAAGCGCGCCCGTGTCGCGGTCAATCGGCGAAAACGGCTCCGCGCTCAGCCATATCGAGCAGCGACGCCGGCGGCGCGAAGCGCTCGCCATAACGCTGCGCGAGCGCCTGCGCCCGCGCGACGAACGCTTTCACGCCGTAAGCGTTGATGTATTGCAACACGCCGCCGTGCTGCGGACAGAAGCCGAGCGCGAACACGCTGCCGATGTTCGCGTCGGCCACGTTCGTGACGATCTGCTCGTCGAACGCGCGCACGGCCTCGAGCGCCTGCGCGAACAGCACCCGCTCGGCGATTTCGTGCTCGTCGAGCGGCGCTTGCGGCGCGAAATGCCGGCTGAGTTCGGGCCATACGCGCTTGCCGCCGACGCCGTAGTCGTAGATGCCGCGGCCATCCTTCTTGCCGGTGCGCCCGAGCTCGACCAGCGTGCGCAGCGTGTCTTCCGCGCCGCTCGGCTGGTATGCGTCACCGAGATCCTTCTGGGTCTGGATCATGATCGCGAGCGGCAGCGTCAGGCTCACTTCGTCGAGCACGGTAAGCGGGCCGACCGGCATGCCGGCCTTGACCGCGGCCATGTCGACGCGGCGCGGGTTTTGGCCTTCGGCGACAAGACGCGCGCCCTCGGCGATATAGCGCGAGAACACGCGCGACGTATAGAAGCCGCGCCCATCATTGACGACGATCGGCGTCTTGCCGATCTGCAGCACGAAGTCGAACGCGCGCGCGATCGTCTCCGGCGACGTCTTCGCGCCGCGGATGATCTCGACGAGCGGCATCTTGTCGACCGGCGAAAAGAAGTGGATGCCGACGAACCGCTCGGCGCGGCTCGACGCGCCGGCAAGCCCGGTGATCGGCAGCGTCGACGTGTTGGATGCGAACACGCCGTCCGGCGCCATCACCGCCTCGGCCTCCTGCGTCACGCGCGCCTTGAGGTCGCGGTTCTCGAACACGGCCTCGATGATCAAGTCGCAGCCCGCCAGATCGGCCACGTCGGCGCTCGGATGGATGCGCGCGAGCAGCGCTTCCTTCTTCTGCGGCGTGCTGCGCCGCTTCGCAATCGCCGTGTCGAGCAATTGCGCCGAATAGTCGCGGCCCTTTTCGGCGGCTTCCTTCGACACGTCCTTGAGCACCACGTCGATGCCGGCCTTCGCCGCGGCATACGCAATGCCGGCCCCCATCATGCCCGCACCAAGCACGCCCAGCTTGCCGACGCGCGACGTCGGCAAGCCGGCCGGCCGCGACGCGCCCTTCTTCAGCGCATTGAGCTGATACCAGAGCGTCCCGATCATGTTCCGGCAAACCTGCGACGTTGCCGCATGCGCGAAGTAGCGGCTTTCGACACGCAGCCCGTTGTCGATATCGAGCAGGCAACCTTCGAATACGCACGACAGGAGATCGGTGGCGGCCGGATACAGGCGCTGGGTTTTCGCGCTCGCGATCGCCGGTGCTATCGAGAACACCTGCACGATGCCCGGATGCTTCGAATCCCCGCCGGGGATGCGGAAATCCTTGCGGTCCCAAGGCTGGACCGGGTTAGGATTCGCACGCGCCCAGGCTTTCGCGCTCGCCAGCAGCTCGTCGCGGTTGGCCGCGAGCGCATCGACCAGCCCTTCGGCGAGCGCTTTTTCCGCACGCAGCGTCTTGCCTTCGAGCAGCAACGGCAGTGCGCGTTGAATGCCGATCATGCGCGGCAGACGCTGCGTGCCGCCGCCGCCCGGCAACAAGCCGAGCTTGACCTCGGGCAAGCCGACCTGGAGCTTCGCATCGTCGATTGCAATCCGGTGGTGGCACGCGAGCGCAAGCTCGTAGCCACCGCCGAGCGCGGTGCCATTGAGCGCGGCCACGACCGGCTTGCCGCTTTTCTCGATGCGGCGCAGCAGCGCCTTGTAATCGTCGGCCAGTTGCATCGCCTGTTGCGGCGTGTCGATCGCGTACAGCCGGTCGATGTCCGCGCCGGCGATGAAATCCGCCTTGCCCGATGTGATGACGGCGCCCTTGACCGCTTCATCGGCTTCGATACGTGCGACCACCGCTTCGAACGCCCCGGCGAACGCGTCGTCGAGCACGTTCATGCTGCGGCCTGGCAAGTCGATCGTGACGGTCAAGATGCCGTCATGGTCCAGCTCGGTATGAATGGCATACGTCGTCATGGCTCAAACCCGTTCGATGATGGTGGCGATGCCCATGCCCGCGCCGACGCAAAGCGTGACGAGCGCGGTCGATTGATCGGTGCGCTCGAGTTCGTCGAGCGCGGTGCCGAGCAGCATGCAGCCGGTCGCGCCGAGCGGATGGCCCATCGCAATCGCGCCGCCGTTGACGTTGACGCGCTCGAGCCCGATGCCGAGTTCGTGCGCGGTGCGCATCGGCACCGCGGCGAACGCCTCGTTGACCTCGACGAGATCGATATCGCCCGCGTTCATGCCGGCCTTGGCGAGCGCCTTGCGGCAAGCCGGCGTGGTGCCCGTCAGCATGATGGTCGGATCGGAGCCGATCACGGCCGTCGCGCGAATTCGCGCGCGCGGCTTCAACCCCTGCTCCGCGCCGGCGTCGCGACTGCCGATCAGCATCAGCGCGGCGCCATCGACGATGCCCGACGAGTTGCCGGCGTGATGCACGTGATCGACGGCTTCCAGTTCGGTGTACTTGCGCAGCGCGGTCGCATCGAACCCCATCTGGCCGATCATCGCGAACGACGGCTCGAGCGCGCCCAGCTTCTCGAGCGACGTATCCGGGCGGATCGTCTCGTCGCGCTCGAGCACCACCACGCCGTTGACGTCGCGCACCGGTACGAGCGAGCGCGCGAAGCGCCCTTCGCGGCGCGCGGCGTCGGCGCGCTGGTGCGAACGCAGCGCGAATGCGTCGACGTCCTGCCGGCTGTAGCCCATCTGCGTGGCGATCACGTCCGCGCCGATGCCCTGCGGAACGAACTGCAGCGCATCGTTGACGCGCGGGTCCATGTACCACGCGCCGCCGTCCGAGCCCATCGTCCAGCGCGACATGCTCTCGACACCGCCCGCGACGACGAGATCCTCCTGCCCCGACATCACCTTCATCGCGGCCAGATTCACGGATTCGAGCCCGGATGCGCAGAAGCGGTTCTGCGTGACGCCCGCGATGCGCTCGTCCCACCCCGCGTACAGCACCGATACGCGCGCGAGATTCGAGCCCTGCTCGCCGATCGGGGTGACCACGCCCAGCACGACGTCGTCGACCCGGCTCGTGTCGAGCCGGTTGCGCTCGCGCAGCGCATCGTAGAGATTCTTCAGCAGATGGATCGGCGTGATCTGATGCAGGCTGCCGTCCTTCTTGCCCTTGCCGCGCGGCGTTCGCACGGCGTCGTAGATGAATGCGTCTGTCATGGGTCCGTTCCGCAGGAGTGGACGAGGGGAATCGCTTCGGCGCTTGCATCTAGCATGCCTGGCATGTCCGGCGCAGGCCGCGCTACATGAACCGCGCGACCAGCTCGCGCATGATCTCGTTGGTGCCGCCGTAGATGCGTTGCGCGCGCGTATCCGCATAGATGCGCGCGATCGGATATTCGAGCATGTAGCCGTAGCCGCCGTGCAGTTGCAAGCACTGGTCGGTCACGCGGTTTTGCATCTCGGTAATCCAGAATTTCGCGGCAGCCGCCGCATCCGGCGCAAGCGCGCTCTTCAGCACAAGCTCCAGGCACCGGTCGACGAATACCCTGCCGATCGCGATCTCGGCGCGCATCTCGGCAAGCTTGAAGCGGGTGTTCTGATAAGCGGCGACCGGCTTGCCGAACACATTGCGCTGCTCGGTATAATCCTTCGCGAGCCGCCAGCTCGTCTCGGCCGCGGCCTGCGATGTGATCGCAATGATCATCCTCTCCCACGCAAGCTCCTTCATCAGCATGATGAAGCCTTGCCCTTCAACGCTGCCGAGCAGATTCGAGCGCGGCACGCGCACGTCCGAGAAGAACAGCTCGGCCGTGTCCTGCCCCTTCATGCCGATCTTCGCGAGCGGCCGGCCTTTGGTGAAGCCCGGGCGGTCCGCCTCGACGAGAATCAGCGAGATGTCTTGCGAGCCCTTGCCGCTGCCGCCCGTCTTCGCGACGACGATCACGAGATCGCTCAGATAACCGTTCGTGATGAAGATCTTGCTGCCGTTGATCACATAGTCGTCGCCGTCGGCGACGGCGGTGGTCTTGACCGCCTGCAGATCCGACCCCGTACCGGGCTCGGTCATCGCGATCGCGCTGATGATTTCGCCGCTGGCAAGCTTGGGCAGCCAGTGGCGTTTCTGCTCGTCGGTGCCGAAATTGAGGATATACGGCGCGCAAATATCCGAATGCAGCGCGAAGCCAAGGCTGCTGTCGCACGCATACGCGGCCTCTTCGATCAGGATCGTCGAATGCAGGCGGTCGCCGCCTGCGCCGCCGTATTCCTCGGGAATCGCCGTGCACAGAAAACCGAGTTCGCCCGCGCGCTTCCAGATATCGCGATCGACATGCTGCTGCGCTTCCCAGCGCTCACGATTCGGCGTCACCTCCTGCTCGAGAAAGCGTCGGAACTGCCGGCGGAACTCTTCGTGCTCGGGGCCAAACAGGGTGCGAGGAATCATGAAAAACATCTCCGATGAAAATCAACCGGCACTTGCCACCACGTGCGGATCACACGCATCCGATATCCACTCAATATGAGTAATTTATTTACACTTAAATAAATTTCATTAAAATCAAGTTAGCGAGTGCATCGTATATTTTGGGAAAAATCCCCGTCAATATTCAAACACAAGGGTAAACGCGAATTGATGTTGAAAATGTAATTTAATTACACATTCAATTTAACCGATCCTGAAAACCATGAGTGAAACACCGATGAAACGCAGGCCGGCGGTCGAGGCTCGCATCGAAGAGGCAACCATGCGGCTCGCCGCGCACCAATCGCCCGACGAGATTTCGTTCGCCGAAGTCGCGGCGCAAGCGCATTGCTCGCTGCAAACGCTGTACCGGTATTACGGCAGCATGGAGGCTCTGTGGCTCGCCTGCGCCGGGCGCGTGCTCAAGCATCTCGGCGACCGGATCATTGATCACCTGCAAGCGATCGAAAGCTACAAGGACCGGATGAGAAAAGTATTCTGGCTCATGCTCGATTTCTTCGAGCGCCACGACAATTTCATCAAGCTGTTCATGGAAACCGTGCATTTCCAGCGCTGGATGAACGACATTTCATTCAAGCAGCCCGAGGTGAGCCGGGTCGTGCTCGACATGATCGCCGAAGGGCAGGCAAGCGGCATCCTGACGGACGAAGTCGACAAGGTCGCCATCCTCGATTTCATCTACGGCGTCGTGTTCCGCTTCGTGCAAATGCATCAAATCCGCCGCATCAAGCAATCGAATGCGCAACGATCGAACGCACTGTTTGAAATGCTGTGGCGGGCAATCGCGAACCCCCATCCTCAGCGCGAACGCGGCTAGCCCGGCTGGCGCGGCAAACACGGCGTTTCAAACGGCTCAGCGTGCGCCGCCACATCAAGGCCCGCCCTACTTTCAGGCGCGCGGCACTTCATCCGGCGGCCGGCACGGCTTGTCGGCTCGCAGCGGCATCGGCCGCCGCGAACCGTCATGTACCGCCGCCAAGCGGCGAACATCCGGCGAACATCCGGCGAACCGGGCCCCAAAACCCGGCAAACCCGGCGCCCACCGCCGCAGCAGCGTCGCAGCCGCCGCAGCAACAGTCAGCGCCGCCGCATGCCCGGCGGCGCTAACGCGGCGCACACACGCAGCCGCCGCCCCCGGCCGCCGCGACGTTCGAGAATGCCGCCTGCCGGTGATACACTCGCATCACTCTTTGCGAACCCGTTTCTATGAAATTCTGCTCCGTTTGCGGCCACGAAGTGATCGCGCGCATCCCGCCTGGAGACAATCGCGAGCGCTTCGTCTGCGACCATTGCGGCATGATCCATTATCAGAACCCGCGTAACGTCGTCGGCACGATCCCCGTCTGGGGCGATCAGGTGCTGCTGTGCCGCCGCGCGATCGAGCCGCGCTACGGATACTGGACGTTGCCCGCGGGCTTCATGGAAATGGGCGAGACGACGGCCGAGGCCGCCGCGCGCGAAACGCTGGAGGAAGCGGGCGCGCGCGTCGAGGTGCAAAACCTGTTTTCGCTGCTGAACGTGCCGCACGTTCATCAGGTGCATCTGTTCTACCTCGCGCGGCTTGTCGATCCGGCGTTCGAGGCAGGCGAGGAAAGCCTCGAGGTGCGTCTTTTCGACGAGGCCGACATTCCGTGGGACGACATCGCGTTTCCGACTGTCAGCCAAACGCTGCGCTTTTTCTTTGCCGATCGCGAAGCCGGCGATTACGGCATTCATACCGGCGATATCTTCCGTTCGCTGCGCAACGGCTAGGCGCGCTCATGGTCCCCTGGCTCGACCCCGGCGATCCGTTTCCGAGCGTCGAGCACGCGCTCGGCGCGTCGAGCGGCGCGCCCGGCCTGCTCGCGGCGAGCGCCGATCTACCGCCGGCACGTCTTATCGACGCGTATCGCCACGGCATCTTCCCATGGTATTCGGACGGGCAGCCGGTGCTGTGGTGGAGCCCCGATCCGAGAATGATTCTCGCGCCGGCCGAGTTCCGGGTTTCCGCCACGTTCAGAAAAACGCTCAAGCGCGTGCTGCGCGAACCACGCTGGGAAATCCGCATCGATCACGATTTTGCCGGTGTGATGCGCGCGTGCGCGCAGGCGCCGCGCCGCGGACAGCAAGGCACATGGATCACGCCGGAGATCGTCGATGCGTATTCGTCGCTGCACCGTGCGGGCGATGCGCATAGTATCGAAACCTGGCTCGACGGCGAACGGGTAGGCGGCCTCTACGGCGTGTCGTTCGGCCAGATGTTCTTCGGCGAATCGATGTACGCGAATGTCGCCGACGCGTCGAAAATTGCGCTCGCCGCACTCGTCGCGCATCTACTCGATCATAAAGTGGAAATGATAGACTGCCAGCAGAACACGTCGCATCTGGCGTCGCTCGGCGGTCGCGAAATTGCGCGCCGCGCATTCGTCGCGCATGTGCGCCGTGCGGCGGCGCAACCCGCGATTCCCTGGCAATTCGACAAGACCGCCATCGCCGGTCTGCTCGGCCGCCGCATGACGGCGACGGGTGCCGCCGGCCGTTAGCTTCGCATAACATGAGACATCGAGAGCCGCCCATGACTCATCCCACTGAGCTGCCGCTTTCACCCCTTTCGGCGCTGCAATTTTATGCAACCGCCCCTTACCCGTGCAGTTATCTGGACGGCCGGATCGCGCGCTCGCAAGTGGCCACGCCGAGCCACCTGATCAATTCGGACATCTACACCGAACTCGTGAAAGCGGGCTTCCGGCGCTCCGGCGTGTTCACGTACCGGCCCTATTGCGACGGCTGCCGCGCATGCGTGCCGGTGCGCGTGCCGGCTGACGCGTTCACGCCGAACCGCACGCAGCGGCGCACGTGGAAACGCCATCGGACACTCGTCGCAACGGTTTCCCCGCTGCATTACGACGAAGAGCACTACGCGCTCTACATGCGCTACCAGTCGGCCCGCCACGCGGGCGGCGGAATGGATCGCGACAGCCGCGACCAATACGAACAGTTTCTGCTGCAAAGCCGGATCAACTCGCGGCTCGTCGAATTTCGCGATCACGAACCGCCGGCGAGCGACGTGGGCATGCTGCGCATGGTCAGCATGATCGACATCCTCGGCGACGGCCTGTCGTCGGTCTACACGTTCTTCGATCCGGACGACGTCCACGCGAGCTACGGCACCTACAACATCCTCTGGCAAATCGAGCAGGCCAGGAGCCTGCGTCTGCCTTACGTCTATCTGGGCTACTGGATCGGGGAAAGCCAGAAGATGGCGTACAAGGCCAACTTCCATCCGCTGGAGGGTCTCATCGACGGCCGCTGGAAAGTGCTCGACCCGGCGCACGTCGATTTGCCGCCCGTCGACGCCGCGCTCGCGCGCGCACCGCTGCCGGGCGGCCATTCCGGCACGCGCTGACGCCCGCTGCCTGCCGCCCGGGCCATCCGAATGGGTCAAATCCCGCCGCGCGGCGGGCACGGCAGCGCATCTCGGCTAAAATAGCGGGTTGTCAATTTTTCGGCTGCTGCCTTCTGTCCCGTGTTCAGCTCCCTTTATCCACTCGCGCGCGCGTCCCTCTTCAAGATGGATGCGGAAGACGCTCACCATCTGACGCTGCGCATGCTCGGCGTCGCTGGCCGCTCCGGTCTCGCTTGCGCGCTCGCCGCGCGCGTACCCGATGCGCCTCGCACGGTAATGGGGCTGACGTTCCGCAATCCGATCGGCCTCGCGGCCGGCCTCGACAAGGACGGCGCGTGCATCGACGGGCTCGCCGCGCTTGGCTTCGGCTTCATCGAGGTGGGCACGGTCACGCCGCGGGCGCAGCCTGGCAATCCGCGCCCGCGCATGTTCCGGCTGCCGGACGCGGGCGCGCTGATCAACCGGATGGGCTTCAACAACGGCGGCGTCGAGCAGTTCGTCAAGAACGTGCAGGCGGCCCGCTACCGGGGTGTGCTGGGCCTGAACATCGGCAAGAACGCCGATACGCCGATCGAGCGCGCGGCGGACGATTACTTGTATTGCCTCGAGCGCGTCTATCCGTTCGCGAGCTACGTGACGATCAACATCTCGTCGCCGAACACCAAGAACCTGCGCCAGTTGCAAGGCGCGAACGAACTCGATTCGCTGCTCGCCGCACTCAAGGACAAACAGCAGCGCCTGGCCGACTTGCACGGCAAGCACGTGCCGCTCGCGCTGAAGATCGCGCCCGATCTCGACGACGAGCAGGTGAAGGAAATCGCGGCGATGTTGCTGCGCCACCGCATCGAAGCGGTCATCGCGACCAATACGACGCTGTCGCGCGAAGCCGTCAAGGGGCTGCCGCACGCGGACGAGGCAGGCGGGCTGTCCGGCAGGCCGGTGTTCGACGCGTCGAACGCGGTGATCCGCAAGCTGCGCGCGGAACTGGGCGACGCAATCCCGATCATCGGCGTCGGCGGCATCTTCTCGGGCGACGATGCGCGTGCGAAACTCGCCGCGGGCGCGTCGCTCGTGCAGCTCTACACGGGCTTCGTCTACCGCGGTCCGGCACTCGTCGCCGAATGCGCAAAGGCGCTCGCGCGTCAACACGCGCCTTGATATAGAAATAAACAAACTATATTTAGCTATCGATTGCTACTTAGCTATCATCCCGTCCCGATACCCGTGCCTTACCCCAGGCGGAGGAAATAACACAATGAAATTCGCATTGCTGAAGAAGCTCATGGCTGCCGGCCTGGTCGGCGCGTCGCTCATGGGCGCGGCCGCACACGCGGCCGACTTGCTCGATGAAGTCAAACAGCGCGGCACGCTGCGCATCGGCCTCGAAGGCACGTTCCCGCCGTTCAACTCGAAGAGCGCGCAAGGCGATCTCGTCGGCTTCGACGTCGATATCGCAAAGGCCATCGCGGCGAAGCTCGGCGTGAAACCCGAGTTCGTGACCACCGAATGGAGCGGCATCATCGCCGGCCTGCAGGCCGGCAAGTTCGACGTGATCGTCAACCAGGTCGGCATCACCGACAAGCGCCGCGAAACGCTCGACTTCTCCCCGGCCTACACGTACTCGAACGCGCAGCTCATCCAGCGCAAGGATGATACGCGCGAGTTCAAGTCGCTCGATGCGCTCAAGGGCAAGAAGCTCGGCGTCGCGCTCGGCACGAACTATATGGACATGGCCAAGTCGGTGCCGGGCATCGACGTGAAGACCTATCCGGGCGCGCCCGAGTATCTGCGCGATCTGGCCGCCGGGCGTCTCGACGCGGCGCTCAACGACCGCCTGATGCTCGCGTACCTGATGAAAAATTCGCAGCTGCCGCTGCGCCCGGGCGCGAACGTCGGCTCGGCCAACCCGTCGGGTATTCCTTTCAAGAAGGGCAATCCGAAGTTCGCCAAGGCGATCGCCGATGCGATGACGCAGCTCGAAGCCGATGGCACGTTCACGAAGATCTCGGACAAGTGGTTCGGCATTGACGTGACGAAACCCGCCAAGTAACCGGTCAACGCCCCGTCCGGCCAAGCGCGCGACTTGCCGCGCCCGGCCTGCGGCAACCAGGGCGGCATGCGTGACG
The DNA here is from genome assembly GCF_001522865.1 of Burkholderia sp. TSV86. Taxonomy (GTDB): domain Bacteria; phylum Pseudomonadota; class Gammaproteobacteria; order Burkholderiales; family Burkholderiaceae; genus Burkholderia. The sequence continues at coordinate 27,015 of NZ_LOWB01000050.1, forward strand.
ATGCCGCCCTTTGCATTGCGCGTCCGGTTTATGATTGCGCTTTCGCGCAAGCCTCGCCACGCTTCACATGTCGACCACTTCCCTCCTCGTCCAATCGCTTCCGGTCCTGCTGCAGGGCGCGCTGCTGACCGTCAAGTTCGCCGCGCTCTCGATGGTGGTCGGCCTCGCCGGCGGTGTCGTGCTCGCCCTGATGGGCATCGGCGGCAACGCGTTCGTTGCCGGTCTCGCGCGCGCCTACGTCAGCGTGATGCGCGGCACGCCCCTGCTCGTGCAGATCTTCGTGGTTTATTACGGACTGCCAAGCCTCGGCCTGTCGCTCGATCCGACGCCCGCCGGCGTGATCGCACTGTCCGCGAACGTTGCCGCGTATCTGTCCGAAAGCATGCGCGGCGCGATCCACGGCATCGATAAAGGACAATGGCTCGCCGCCTACAGCCTCGGGCTGTCGTGGCGGCAGACGCTGCGCTACGTGATCGGGCCGCAGGCGCTGCGCATCGCGGTGCCGAGCCTGTCGAACAGCCTCATCAGCCTGATCAAGGACACCTCGCTCGTCTCGGTGATCACGGTCACCGAGCTGCTGCGCAGCGCGCAGGAGATCATCGCCGCGACTTATCAGCCGCTGCCGCTCTATCTCGCCGCGGCGGCCGTCTATTGGGTGCTGTGCCAGCTCCTTGAATGGGCGCAGCGTTGGTACGAGCGACGGCTCGCGCTGCCGGGCCGGCATTGAGCGCGCCTGGGCCGGCGCGCTGCCGGCCCAGGCGCGGCGAGCGGCGTCAGTCCATCGGATAGCGCACGCCGAGCGCCGCGCGCGCCGCATCGGTCATCGCGATCATCCGTCGGGAATGATCGTGCGTCATCACCGGGCTTTCGAGCGCCCCCGCACGCAGCAGCTCGCAGAAATGCGCGGCTTCGTAATTGAGGCCGCCGCCGTCGAACGGCTCGTCAAGCTCGACGATGCGGCCGTCCGCATAACGGATCGTCGCCCGCGCCGGATTCCACCAATTCTCGTGAATGGTCACGGTGCCGCCGCTGGCGGCAAGCAAAGCGTCGCCACGTCCCATCACGTCGAGTCCGCAAAAGAGCTGCGATATGCCGCGCTCGTGCCGCGCATTGACGCTCGCGAACACGTCCACGCCGGTCGCGCCGACACGGCCGAGCGTCTGCATATCGAGCACGGCGCCGAGCCAGTCGACCGCCAGGAACATTTCGTAGATGCCGATATCGAGCAGTGCACCGCCCGCGTGCTCCGCGCGATAGACGGGATGCCCGGCGGGCACCGTCGACGATGCGCAGCCGGCGCGCACGAGCGCGACGTCGCCGATCGGGTCAGTGGCCAGATGCGCACGCAATTTCCGGTATAGCGGATAGAACGGCGGCTTCATCGCCTCCATGAAAAGGCGCTGCGAGGCGCGCGCGGCGGCGAGCACCGCTTCGAGTTCCCGTGCGTTGACGGTCGCGGGCTTCTCGCACAACACCGCCTTGCCAGCGCCAAGCGCCGCGCACGCGTACTGCGCATGGCTGTCGTTCAGCGTCGCGATATAGACAGCGTCGATGCCGGAAGCAAGCAGCGCGTCGAAGTTGCCGACGCATGCGCCGCCGTGTTCGCGGCAAAATTCGGCGGCCGCGTCGGCGCGGCGCGCCCAGACGTGCGCGAGCGTGGCGTCGCGCACATGCGCAAGCCCTTGAGCAAACCTGCGCGCGATGCTGCCCGCGCCGACGATGCCGAAACGAATCGGCGCCGGAGAATGTTCGGTCATCGATGAGGATTCCGTGTCGCAGAACAAGCCGGCGCGAAGCAAAAAGCCGGGCCGGCCGCCATGATAAACGGCCGGCATGCGCCACGGCGATACAGCGACGCGATCAGCCCCGTTCGGGCAGCTCCACCGCGAAGTCTCGCATCTCCTCCACCGTGTAGCCGATCAGATCGAGCGCGGCGGCTTCCGCCTCGCGTGAATCGCGACGCTCGATCGCCTCGACCACCCGCGCGTGCGACTTGAACGCGAGCGCGCGAATGCCCTCGCGCTGGCTCATCCGGCGATTCACGAGCCGCAACGCGCCGCGAATGATCGCCGCCATCTGCTGGAAAAACTGATTGCCGCTCGCATGCACGATCCGCGTATGCAGCAGCTCGTCAGCCTCGTCGTAGGCCGGCGAACCCGGCTCGGCAAGCTTGAACAGCTCGAAAGCCTCGCGAATGCCTACGATCTCCGCCGTGCTCGCGCGCATCGCCGCCTGTGCGGTCGCACGCGGCTCGATCAGCGTCCGGAACTCGATCACGTCGCGCATGAATTGCGGATCCGGTTTTGCGCGGAAACGCCAATTCACCACGTCCTCGTCGATCATCCGCCAATCGTGCATCGGCCGCACGCGCGTACCAACCTTCGGCCGCACATCCAGCATGTCGCGCGCAAGCAACATCGACAACGCCTCGCGCATCACCGTGCGGCTGACGTCGAAGTCTTTCGACAGCACATCCTGCGGCGGCAATACGCCGCCATACTTGTCCTCGACGATTCCCGCGACAAGCCCATCCATCACTTTGCTGACCAGTGACCGGTCTTTTCCCTGCTCCATGAGACCTCCCCGAACATTACCTGTATTGGCACAATGCCCTCGCAGTCTCGCCGGCCCTTGATCGAAACAACTCTCAACTTCTGCTCTTTGTTCTTATGATCGATACGTTGCTGAGTTCGCCGAATTTACGCCATCTGGTAAACACCTGACAGGGTAATCCCTCTTACTATATCCAGAAATATTCGTTTCTCAAAAACCCCCGCCGGACGGGCTTTTCGAGCCCGCCCAGCCTGAGCCCGAATGGTTGGCGAAAGAATTGCGTTGCATTTTTTCAATTGAATGAAGCGCAATTCGATCAAGCTTACATTTCACATGAATTACTGAATAACTGAATTAATGCCGCGCATAGGCGATCGTCTCGACGCCGTGCTCCGTGCCGAGCAGGCACAAATCCGCGCCGCGCGCCGCGAACAACCCCACCGTCACGACCCCCGGCCAAGCGTTGATCGTTGACTCGAGCCCGCGCGGATCGTCGATCGACAGCCCCTTGACGTCCAGGATCTCGTTGCCGTTGTCAGTCACGTAGGGCGTGCCGTCCGGCTTCACGCGCAACACGGGCACGCCGCCGAGCGCCGCGAAGCGCCGGCCGACCGCGGTGCGGGCCATCGGCACGACCTCGACCGGCAGCGGGAACCGGCCGAGCACCGGCACGCGCTTGCTCGCATCGGCGATGCAGACGAACGTTTCGGCGACCGAAGCAACGATCTTCTCGCGCGTCAGCGCGCCGCCACCGCCCTTGATCATCGCACCTGACGCGTCGATTTCGTCGGCGCCGTCGACATACACCTGCAGCGCGTCGACTTCGTTCAGATCGAAGACCCGGATGCCGTGCGATTTCAGGCGCTCGGTTGTCGCGACCGAACTCGACACCGCACCGCGATAGCGATCCTTGAAGGCGGCGAGCGCATCGATGAAGCAATTGGCGGTTGAGCCCGTGCCCACGCCGAGCACCGCGCCTTGCGGCACGTTGTCGATCACGTAACGGGCGGCGGCCTCGCCAACGAGGCGTTTGAGTTCGTCTTGGGTCATGGCAGCGTCAAATCGTCAAAGGTGCAAAAGGCGCAAGTTTACCGGCAGCGGGCGCCGCCGCCCGCTTTTTTTCGCCATGTGCGCGCCGCCCACGCAAGCCGCGCGACGTCCTTCGCATCCCGAACCATCCCGTTCGGACAGGCGCCGTTGGCCGCCCGCGCTACTTTTTCAAACCTCGCTGCCGCACCGCCTCATACAGGCAAACGCCGCTCGCAACCGATACGTTCAAGCTCTCGACGCTGCCCGCCATCGGGATGAACATCACTTCGTCGCATGTGTCGCGCGTCAGACGCCGCATCCCCTCGCCCTCCGCTCCCATCACGAGCGCGATGGGGCCGTCGAGCTTCGTATCGTACAAGCTCGCCGTCGCGTCGTCCGATGTACCGATCACCCATACGCCCGCATCCTTCAGTTCGCGCAACGCCCGCGCGAGATTCGTCACCGTGATGTATGGCACCGTATCGGCCGCGCCGCTCGCGACTTTCGCAGCCGTCGCATTGAGGCCGACCGCACGGTCGCGCGGCGCGATGATCGCGTGCGCGCCCGCCGCATCAGCCACGCGCAAGCACGCGCCCAGGTTGTGCGGATCGGTCACGCCGTCGAGCACGAGCAGCAACGCCGGCCCGCCGATGCCGTCCAGCAGTTCCGCGAGATTCTGCGCAAGCGGCAGATCCTCGACGCGCGCGACAACGCCCTGGTGCCGCTCGGTATGCGCGAGCCCCCAAAGACGCGTTTCGTCAGCGGCAATGACGCGCACGCCCGCTTCCTTCGCGGCGTGCAGAAAATCCTGCATCCGGCGATCGCGGCGCGTCGCATCGTAGAACACCTCGGCAACCGTCGACGCGTCGTGCCGCATGCGCGCGGTCACCGCATGAAAACCGTAGAGAACCTTCAAACGTGACATGGCTCGAACAACCTTCCATCAAAAACCATGGCCGCGCCCGGCGCGCGGTCATATGGGAAAAGAAAAGCGCCGCGCACCCAGCCGGGCGCGCGGCGTCTCGATCGGCAAGCGTCGCCGGCAATGGGCGACACGCGCATTCAGTACTTCTTGCGCGAACGCGCTTTTTTTGCGGCGGGCTTCGCCGCCGCCCCCTTCTTGCGCGCGGCGCGCGCCTCCTTCACCGCCGCGCTTGGCGCAGCCGCCGCCTTCTTGCGGCGCACGGGCGCCTCCGCGGGCGGCAACGCGCGCACACGCGGGCCGCCCGGCTCGGCGGCGCCGGACACCGATGCACGCGGGGCTTTGACCGGCGTATCGCGCACGAGGCGGAAATCGATCTTGCGCGCGTCGAGATCGACGCGGCTCACCTGCACCCGCACACGATCGGACAGCCGATAGCGAATACCGGTGCGCTCGCCGCGCAACTCGTTCTTCACTTCGTCGTACTGGAAATAATCCGCGCCGAGTTCCGTCACATGCACCAAGCCTTCGATAAACAGCGTATCGAGCTGCACGAAAATGCCGAACGACGTCACGCCGTTCACCATCCCGCCATATTCCTCGCCGAGCTTGTCGCGCATGAAATAGCACTTGAGCCACGCCTCGACGTCGCGCGACGCCTCGTCCGCGCGGCGCTCGTTCGCCGAGCAGTGCAGCCCAAGCTCTTCCCAGATCGCCGCGTTCGAACGCGCGCGGCCGCGCGATTCGTCGTCCTCGCGTTGCATCGCGCGGGCGCGCGGCGACAGCGCGGTGTTCAACTCGACGCCGTCCGGCGATTTCGGCACGTACTTCTTTCCCGCGAGAATCGCATAGATCGCACGATGCGTAAGCAGATCGGGATAGCGGCGAATCGGGCTCGTGAAATGCGCATAGGCATCGTATGCCAGCCCGAAATGGCCGATGTTGTCGGGGCTATAGACGGCCTGCTGCATCGAGCGCAACAACATCGGCTGCAACATCTGCGCATCGGGGCGGTCGCGGATGTGCGCCATCAGCGCCGCGTAATCGCTTGCGTGCGGCGTGTCGCCGCCGCCGAGCGTGAGGCCCATGTCGCGCAGGAACGCGCGCAGGTTCTCGAGCTTTTCCGGCGTCGGTCCCGCATGCACGCGATACAGGCCCGGATGCTTGTTGCGCTTCAGAAAATCGGCCGCGCAGACGTTCGCGGCAAGCATGCACTCCTCGATCAGACGGTGCGCGTCGTTGCGCTGGCGCGGCAGAATCTGCTCGATCTTGCCTTGCGCATTGCAAACGATATAGGTTTCCGTCGTGTCGAAATCGATCGCGCCTCGCTTTTGCCGCGCGACGAACAGCGCCTTGTAGACGCCATATAGATTCTGCAAATGCGGCAGCAACTCCGCGCGGCGCGCCGCCTCCGGCCCCTTGGTGTTCGCCAGCACCGCGGCCACCTCGGTATACGTCAGGCGCGCGGCCGAGTGAATCACGGCCGGATAGAACTGATAGGCCTTGATATCGCCTCGCGCGTTGATGACGATGTCGCAGGCAAGCACGCAGCGGTCGACCTGCGGATTCAGCGAACAGAGCCCGTTCGACAGCTTCTCCGGCAACATCGGGATCACGCGGCGCGGGAAGTACACCGACGTGCTGCGCTCGAGCGCGTCGGCATCGAGCGCGCTGCCCGGCTGCACATAGTGCGAGACGTCCGCGATCGCGACGATCAGGCGAAAACCCCCGCCGCGCCCGAGCGCAACGGGCTCGCAATATACCGCGTCGTCGAAATCGCGCGCGTCCTCGCCGTCGATCGTGACGAGCGGCACATCGCGCAGATCGACGCGATAGCGCAGATCGGCCGGTCTCACCTTGTCCGGCAGCGCGGCGGCCTCATCGAGCGCAGCGCCGCCGAATTCGTAAGGCACGCCGTACTTGCGCACCGCGATCTCGATTTCCATGCCGGGATCGTCGATGTCGCCGAGCACCTCGACCACGCGGCCGAGCGGCTGCGAATGCCGGCTCGGAAAATCCGTCAGCTCGACGACGACCACTTGCCCGACCTTCGCCTTCTTTGCGTTTTGCGCGACCAGGATATCGTGGCCGATGCGCTTGTCCTCCGGCGCGACAATGAGCGTGCCGTTCTCGTTCAGCATGCGCCCGATCACGCGCTTGTTCGCGCGCTCCGTCACCTCGACGACATGCCCTTCCGGCCGCCCCCGCCGGTCGTAGCCGACGATCCGCGCAAGCACGCGGTCGTTGTGCATGACCTTTTGCATCTCCGCGTTCGGTAGAAACAGATCGTCTTGGCCGTCGTCACGAATCACGAAACCATAGCCGTCGCGATGGCCCTGCACGCGTCCCGCGACGAAGTTCGACGGATGCGTCAGCTGATAATGACCACGCTTGTCGAGCCGGATCTGGCCGTCGCGCTCCATCGCGGCGACGCGCCGGAAGAATCCTTCGCGCTCCTGACGCTTGATCGACAGCGCTTCGGCGATGTCGTTCGCGGCGAGCGGCGCGTCGCTCGTGCGCAGCACGCCGAGAATCTCTTCGCGGCTCGGGATGGGATACGGATACTTGCTCAAGGGCTTGTCGATGATTGTTCTCGGTGCGTTTGGCTTGCGTGACGGGCAGCAGACAGACGCTGGACGGGCGTCCCGCTCGTTCATGCCGCCCCATTCTAACACCCGCTGCTGCACCAAACGGGCCACCGGCCGCGTATTGAGTAGCATTCGGCCAGATCGATTCGAGTGCTGAAAAAGTATTGACAGCCTCGTTCTGTACCTTATAATGGCGATCTTTGCAGCACACACCTGCCCAGGTGGCGGAATTGGTAGACGCACTAGGTTCAGGTCCTAGCGGTGGCAACACCGTGGAGGTTCGAGTCCTCTCCTGGGCACCAGTTGTTTTGAAAAAGCCGGCTTCCAGCCGGCTTTTTCATTCCCACTTCCCGTTGCGAAAACCCAAAGCGGGGCAGGCTTACGGATTCGTGACATCCCGCGAACGCGCCCGCATACGCGCGCCTCGAGTCCAGGCATTCGGTGCATGCATCGGACGCCCCCCCGGGCCCTCGACTTCAAACGCCGTTCCAGCGCTTCGTCGCGCTCGCGACACGCTCGCCCAACAATTCGGCCGTCTTTCGATCGCTTTCGAGAATCGCTTCGCCGCCTTGGTCGGCATTCGCCTGCGCCATGGCGCCCAGGAACGATCCGAGGCGGTTCAGATCATTGACCGATCCCGTGCTGCTATTGTTGCCGGGCATCAAACCCAGGCTGACCCACAGCATCTGATGCTGAGCCGCGAAGACGGCAAGCTGCTGCAGCGTCGCGAGCTTATCGCCGCTTTGCGAGGCGGACACCGTGAAGCCAGCCGCCAGCTTGTCGCGCCATTTGCCCCAATATTTGGACGACGCGTCCATGAAGCCCTTGAACTGCGCGGAAGCGCTGCCCATGTAGGTCGGCGAGCCGAAGATGATCGCGTTGGCATCGCGCTCCAGGTACTCCCAGTGTTCATCGATCGCCTCGACAGAAATCAGCTTGACCGATGCACCGTCGACTTTTCCGACTCCACGAGCGACCGCTTCCGCGATGACGGCAGCGTGGCCATAGCCACTATGGAACACCACTGCGATTTCAGACATGAAAACTCCTCTTCAGTTGCGATGGACTGCTAAAAGTTACTTTGATAGTAACAGAAAATCACCCATCCAGTTTGAACACGTCATATGCATCACCACTCACTGCGACTGCGGCCAGCGACAAGAAACGCCCGTGCTCGCCGAGCGAGCCGTCAACTGAACCGCCCCGGGAATTGTGGAGGCTGGTTGGTTTAAGTTGATGGGGGTTCAGCGGCAGCTGTTTCAAGTTGCCGATAGTAGTTTGCCTCAGCTTCGGCGGGCGGGATATAGCCGAGGGGTT
>NZ_LOWB01000051.1 GCF_001522865.1 Burkholderia sp. TSV86
GGTGGACTCCTTGCTGTTCGCGGCGCACATTGCCGCTACGGGCTACGCCCTTCGCGCCAATGCGCGCCAGCATGAAAAACCAACCACTGTCAGATTTAGTCTAGTCCACCGCAGGTCATGTATCAGAGTAATGCGACGATATTCGGTGAGCGTGCGCGCAACTTGAGCCTGATCGAAACGTTCAGCGGCAACTTGCCAAGCGAGGGGCTCTTCCTTGCAATGCAGCCTATCATGTCGATGGAAGCGCCATACGGTACGCTAGACTTCGAGGTATTGCTACGTATGCGAGCGCCGGACGGTAGCATGATTCCACCCGCGCGCGTCATCGCGGCCACCGAAGCCAATGGCACTATCTCCGCGCTCGATCAGTGGGTGATCAAAACGACACTCGAGTGGATCGACTGCCATCGTGCGAAGCTGACACGCACACACTTCGTTTCGATCAATGTGAGTGGCTCGTCGTTAAACGACGAGCGCTTCGTCTTCGAGATAGGTGCACTTTTCCGTCGCTATCAGCACGTAGTACCAATGCTCTGCATGGAGATCACCGAAGGCGTCGCGCTGCATGATCTGGACAATACCCGGCGGCTCGTCGACAGTCTCCAGCATCTCGGCGCGCGCGTCGTACTCGATGACTTCGGTTCCGGCTACACTTCGTTTCCATATCTCCGTGATCTACCGGCAGATGCGCTGAAGATCGACGGCGGATTCGTGCGTGATATTCATCATCTGTCTGCCAACGCGGCCATCGTCGCAGCAGTCATCGGACTGGCGCGCAATCTCGGCATGCAGAGCATCGCGGAATGGGTGGAAGATGCGCCCACCCTTGAAGTGCTGCAGAACATGCGCGTCGACTTCGTGCAAGGTTTCGGCATCGCGCGCCCCCAATCGCCAGAAACGATCCTTGCCGCGACCTCGGCAGCGGATTTTATCGAGGATCCAGCGATACTGGCTTTGATCGGGGCGCGAGACATCGATCGGTCCGACTACGAAAGCCTTCCAGACAAACTGCACTAGCCATGCATCCTGAACCTCGGTTGTTTGTGAGGAAGATCCGAGGTTGGGCTTCTACGCCGGAACCGCCGAGAATTCCATCATTCCACATTGCGACCATCATTCGGCTTATTTATTGTATGCGGTCTTTTAACGACACCCCTCAGAGGTCGAGGCCGGCAGGTATTTTCCAAGACATGAGATCGGCGTAGTCGTCGGCGGTTGCATCGAGCAGCAATCTGGTGAACAGTCAGACCAGATAGCGACACGGCTCGACGCCGTTCGCCTTGCACGTCTCGATGAGGGAGTACAGGTTGGCACTGGCCTGCGCGCCGGCGACAGTATCGGAGAACAGCCAGCCCTTACGGCCGACGACGAACGGCCGGATCGCGTCTCGCATTGATTGTTCGAGATCGGCCCGCCTGCTGAAGCTGAGGCAAACTACTGTGGGCAACTCACGAACGTCGCTGACGTGTCCACATTAACTTAAACCAACCAGCCTCCACGATTCCCGGAGCAGTTCAACCCCAAGAGGGCGGTACACGCTGGAATTCAAGCTGGAGATAGTCCGCATGGTGACACCAATCCGGCCACGCCAGCCGCGCGATAGCGCCACACCAGACGCTCAACCTGCCGCACGCTCAAATCCAGTCGTTCGGCCGACCGACCGGGCCTGAGCCGACACTCGGCCACAGCTTCAATGACCTTCAGCCGATTCACTTCACGCATCGTCATGGTGATCGTCCCAGTCGCGTTCATCGCCGACGCTCCCAAGAAGGCGGACGATCAATCTACAGGCCATTGGGACCTACATCCCGCCAGTTGGCGATTGGCCGATCTCGTCCAATCGCCCTGCAACCCGGATGGACTGATCCGTCCATGCTCGCAGTCCTGAATGTCGCACCCACTCGATTTTTCGATATAAAACAATGCGTTATCAATCTGGCATGGTAGTTGCGAAGAGTGGATTCCCATATCAGGAGGTTCCATGAATCAACCATTTTTCGCTCGCGCCGAACAGCCCCCCGACAGCCCAAACGCGGATATTTACGGATAGGACAGCGTCTTCGCCACTTATTTCGATGGTGCCAACGTGGCTATCAAAGCGTCCTGGAGCACCGTCAACATCAATGCCAAATATATCGCTTAGTGCTTTCAGGGCAAATTCGAGCGTGTGTCGAAATGTTTGGGCGGCGGAAGTTGCAGAAATTTTAGGAATGCTTATGGTCTCACAGAACGATTTTTCAACGTTTTTGGGCAAATGCCTCTGGATCTCTGCCGGTGGCTGCTTTGGGTAAAGCATTAAGTTAACTGCATGACGGCCCGCAAGTTCCATGAAATTGCCCGGCGCTTGACCAATATATGTGACCGCAGGACAAATAGGGCTATATCGTGCAATCACGCCATTTTAAACAATATAGACATCGAAAGATGACCATATTTTTCTTCTGTTCAATGTGATAAGCAACCGGAAAAAAGCCGAGGCGATGTTCACCACAATGAGGACAGTCCATGATCAATATCGACAGATCTCAATCCCTGGACGAGTCGGACCCAGTTATTAGTGGAATTCCAACCTCCGCTCAAGAGCGGGCCGCTGAACTTATTTTTCAACGATATCGTTTAAGTGATCGGAAAGACGAGTTCGTTGTTGCCCTCATCGTGCGGCTTTTACTTGAGTCTAACAAGAATACCAAAGCATGAGCCTTCTCGTCATCGGCTCACTCGGCGCCCTCGCTCTCATCCTCCTTGTCTTTTGTGTGCGTCGCTTCCTCGAAGCACTGCGTGCAATCGACGATGACGAGCATCACTTGCACTGATCAACGCAATACCACAACAGAGGACCACCATGACTACCCGTAAATACGAATTCGTTGAAGACGACACCATTACCACGATCGACGGCCGCACGTTGAAGCGTATTCGTGCACTCGTTGCAATTGGAGCACTTGTCGCACCCGGCAATCTCGGCGGCTATATCGAATCCGATTCCAATCTTGCTCATGGTGGCAACGCGTGGGTGTACGGCGACGCGCAGGTGTCCGGCAACGCGTGGGTGTTCGGCGACGCGCAGGTGTCCGGTAATGCGTGGGTGTTCGGCGACGCGCGGGTGTCCGGCAACGCGCAGGTGTCCGGCAACGCGTGGGTGTTCGGCGACGCGTGGGTGTTCGGCGACGCGCGGGTGTCCGGCGACGCGCTGGTGTTCGGCGACGCGCTGGTATTCGGCGACGCGGAAGCTATCAAGGCTGACCTATTCGACGTTCTCAATCAATCCAAGGCCGAAGTTCCTGGCGTAATCACAGCGCTCAAAGAAGGTCGAGTCGATGGAACCGTCTATAGCGGCGAATGCGCTTGCCTCGTCGGCACAATCGCAAAGCTGCGTGGAATCGATGTTTTCTCGGATCAACTCGGATTCAAGCCAAACTCGGCTCGACCGGCCGAGCAATTCTTCCTCTCGATTCGCAAGGGCGACACGCCAGAAACCAATCCGGCATCGAAGCAAGCGTTGGAATGGTGTGAGGAGTTTCTCGCAGCGAATGCGGTGGCGTAACGCTATGGGAGCCTGATATGCGCGCTGCAAACGATAACGCATTGCTTGCCTGCTGTGGTCGCGTTCACGGGCATATTGCTCGCGCCTGCGGGATGGCCTTCGTCCACGGCGTCGCGGTTGGCTGTATCTGGTTTCTATGTGTCGCCTATCGTGCGGGGATATTCACGTGGCCTCGATAAAGATCTGGCTCGGCGCGGCCGTGGCTGTCGCACTGTTCTTCGCTTTGACCGCAATCGAGCAGCGCAATGCGGAGCAGATAAAAGCCTGCGCAATCGGTCGACGTGCGTGACCCCGAAAATCCTCACCTTTCATGCGCGATTTAATCTAAATTAACCCATGGGGGAAGTATGGCACCTCTCGAAACATTGATATTTTATTCATCAATAGCAGATCGGAAACTTCCGGCAAATGCGATCGAACGCGATTTGAATGTATTGGAGCGACAAACCGCTCGCACACATCTACCAGAAATCGTGAGAATTCTGACGGAGCCGAGAAATGGACGTAAGACTCCCGAGGAAATCGCCGCCGAAAAGACTGAGCGCGAAGCGATTTACACCGAAATTCAGCGGCGTATTAACCATGCGCAATCGGTGCTAGAAGGCAGTCAACAGCAGGCGGCCGAATGGAAAGCAAGGGCATTTAAGGCGATGCAGCTTTCTGGGTGGGAACCCGCGTCGTTGAACGACCTGCGCACGGCAGTCGATAACCTTTGCGCTTATTGAGCCTTCACTCATTTCATCGGTGTCGCGCGCAATTGTGGCCCTCGGATAGCGCGGCGCTTTTTTTGGTAGGCGGCTTGTACAGCGCCCGCTTTTTTCGAGAAAAGCATGAAACAACAACTGATTTCTATTGTGATCCTTTCAGTGGTCCAATGCACAGCGTATGCGCAAAGCGCCTGCCCTTCCGGTACCAGTAACTGTTCGTCGCAAAACATGGGCGACACGACCAGTCAAGCGAACAACAACCAGAATCACGCCGACCAGACCGGCAACACCTCGAACTCCAATGCATCGGGCGTGGACATTACCGGTCGCAATGATCTGCAACAATC
>NZ_LOWB01000052.1 GCF_001522865.1 Burkholderia sp. TSV86
GGCAGCTCGGCAACGTCAGCCAGGCCTGTCGCGTGATGGGTTACTCGCGCGACAGCTTCTACCGATTTAAGGAACTGTACGATCGAGGCGGTGAAGCTGCGCTGCAGGAGATTTCCCACCACCGGCCGCTGCTCAAGAACCGCGTGGATCCGCAGGTCGAGGCCGCCGTTGTCGAACTGGCCCTCGAATTGCCAGCCTACGGTCAGGTGCGTATCGCCAACGAGGTCCTCAAACGGCATGCTCTGTCCGTCTCGCCCCAAGGCGTCCGTAGCATCTGGTTGCGCCACGATCTGGAGACCATGCCGAAGCGCCTGAAGGCCTTGGAAGCCAAGTCCGCCCAGGAGGGGTTGGTGCTGACCGAGGCGCAGCTCGTCGCGCTCGAACGAGCCAAGCACGAGAAGGAAGTGCACGGCGAATTCGAGTCCGAATGTCCGGGCTACTGCGGCGCGCAGGATACGTTCTATGTCGGCAGCCTCAAGGGCGTCGGACGTGTCTACCAGCAAACTTTCGTCGATACCTACTCGAAGGTTGCGTTCGCCAAGCTCTACGATCGCAAGACACCCTTGCCGGCGGCGGACCTGCTCAACGATCGCGTTGTCCCGTTCTTCGACGGCTTCGGCATTCCGCTGCTACGCGTGCTGACAGACCGCGGCACCGAATACTGCGGCAACCCCGAGCATCACGAATACGAGCTGTATCTGGCCTTGGAGGACATCGACCACACCCGAACAAAGGCCAAGTCGCCGCAAACCAACGGGATCGTCGAACGGCTGCACAAGACCATGCTCAACGAGTTCTATCGCATCGTCTTCCGCAAGAAGATCTACGACTCGATCGCCACCTTGCAGACGGACCTTGATGCGTGGCTCGACCAGTACAACAATGAACGAT
>NZ_LOWB01000053.1 GCF_001522865.1 Burkholderia sp. TSV86
AATGTATTACCGACAGAAAGTTGTTATGCGGAGTCTGGATTCCCGGGAGTTGAGACGGAAGGAGTCTGGTCACCGGAACTCGACATAAATGTTTGGACGGATGGCGAGGTCCCGCAGCTCGAATGCGGCGTACGTGACCTCCGTGGCGCTACAGCGAATGCAACCACTCGAGCAAGGACTTGTTTTGCTGCCAGGACGGAATTCGCGGAAGCGTCGAACCGTCCACTGCTTTTTCGAGCGCTTTTCGCTTCATCTCAAGATTTGCGCGAGCATAGATCTCCGTTGTCTTCACATCCACGTGACCGAGGAAGTCGCGGATGATCTCGAGCGGCACGCCACTCTGCAACAGGTGCATGCCCTTGGTGTGCCTCAGGCTGTGAGGACTCACCCGCTGTGTGAAGTCGGGATGACTTTGCCGTACAGGAATCACATATTTTTGCAGGAGATAGCGCACGCCCGAGCGCGATAACCTTGTGCCTTGCCGGTTCCGGAAGAGCGGCTTGTCGGCTTGTTCAGGACGATCGAGGTTGCTGTCGCGTCGATACTGGCGCAGCAGTTCGACTGTCGAGTCCATCAGAGGTACGGCGCGCGGCTTTCGCCCCTTTCCCATGAGCCGCACCTGCGATGGAGAATCCAGGCGCACGTCGCTGACGTTCAGGTCAATCAACTCCTGCACCCGGGCACCGGTG
>NZ_LOWB01000054.1 GCF_001522865.1 Burkholderia sp. TSV86
CGTCAGCGACGCGTTGCTCGCGCACCTGTACGCGAATTGCCTGTTCACGGTATTCCCAAGCATGTACGAAGGGTGGGGACTGGCGGCGACGGAATCGATGTCGTTCGGCAAGGCGTGCGTGATCGCGAACAACAGCGCACTGCCGCAAGCGGCGCAAGGGCTGATGCCGCAGTACCCTCCGGGCGATTTCTTCGGCTGGAAAAACGAGATCACGCGCCTGATCGACGACCACGCATACCGTCTTGATCTGGAGCGCAAGATTGCGAGCCATTACGTGGCCAGAACCTGGGCCGACTTCTCGCGCGAGTTCTGCGAGAAACTGCTCGTCAACGTTTAACCGCCCTCGTTGCGCCCACACACGACATGGTCAAACAAGCCACCGCGAAACAACGCATCGTCGTCAACGTGACGGCCAGCGCCGACTGGCGCCGGCGCCCGGTCGGCATCATCCGGGTCGAGCGCGAGCTGGTCAAGCAACTGCGGCACTTGCACCCGACGCGCATCGAACCGGTGCTGCTCGATCGCCAAAGCGGCGAATGGAAGCTCACGGGCGCGCCGCTATTCGACGAGATCTGCTCGGACGAATGGGTGCTGGCCGACAACCCGGATGAGGTGCCGCCAGCCTTGAAGAAGCCGCTCGCGCCGTTCAAGCCGAGCCCGGCCGACAAGTTCGTGACCGTCGGCAGCGACTGGTCGTTCGACATCCCGGATCGGGTGATGCGCCTGTACGGCCAGCACAAGGCGCTCGTCGCCGCGCTGTACGACCTGATTCCGCTGCTGTTTCCGGAGTTCACGCCCGGCCCGGAATTCTTCGATCAGTTCCACCGCCATTACCGCGACGTTGCGAAATACGCGCAATCGGTGTTCTCGATCTCCGAGCATTCGAAGCAGGACCTGCTCGAATTCTGGCAGCGCGCCGAGCTGAGCGGGCCGCTGCCGCGCGTGGAGGTGGTGCCGCTTGCGGGGCTGCCGCGCAAATCGGCGCTGCCGCAGTTGAGCGCGGCTGAGCGCGCGCAGTTGCGCAGCCTCTGCAACGCGGGCGAGTACGTGATTCTGGTGAGCACGCTGGAGCCGAGAAAAAACCACCAGCTGATGCTCGACATCTGGCGCCAGTTGCACCTGGAGCGCGGCGCGCGCTGCCCGCGCCTGATCTTCGTGGGCATGCGCGGCTGGGGCGCGGAGAACATGATCCAGCAGATGGGGCAGATGAACGCGACGCGGGACGGCAAGATCGAGTGGCTGCAAGGCGTGGGCGACGATCTGCTGATGCATTTGTATGCGAACGCGCTGTTCGCGGTGCTGCCGAGCCATTACGAAGGCTGGGGGCTGGCGGCGACGGAGGCGGCCAGCTTCGGCAAGGTGTGCGTGACGTCGAACAACAGCGCGCTGAGCGAGGCGACGGGCGGCTTGTCGCCGAGCCACCATCCGCTGGATCTGCCCGCGTGGGAGCGCGAGATCCGGCGCCTGATCGACGAGCCCGAGTATCGCCAGGGGCTGGAAACCCGGATCGTGAACGGCTTCGTCCAACGCACGTGGGACGATTTCGGCCGCGAATTTTCGACGAAACTGCTTTGACCGACGCCATGCGAGAACACGCTGCACGAATCCTGCAGGTTACCCCTTATCCGACGATCGATCCCCGTCATGGCGGCCAGATCCGCTCGGCGCAGATTGCCGCCGAGTTGCGCGCGGCCGGCTACGAGGTAAAGAACGTCGCGGTGTATGTCGCGGACGATTATCCGCAGGCGGGCGAGGACGACATCGCGTTCGATTCGAAGTCCGAATACTGGCATGGCGATCTGCCGTGGCTGTCGGATTATTACAGCGGGGTGTTCGGCGCGCGTGACGCGAAAGCATCGGCGCGGCTGCAGGCGGTGATCAATGCGTATCGGCCGCAGGCGGTGGTGATCGAGCAGCCGTGGCTGTTCAAGGCGGTGCAGCGGGTGGCGCCGCCGGGCACGAAGCTGATCTATTCGTCGCAGAACATCGAGTGGCGGCTCAAGGACAAGCTGTTCGCGAGAACGGGCCATCCGCAGCGGGAGGCGCTGATCGAGGCGATCCGGGAGATGGAGCACGCGGCGGCGCGCGACGCGCATCTGGTGGTGGCGTGCACGGAGTCGGACCTGGCGTATTACCGGGAAGTGTCGGGCAAGCCGGCCTTCAACGCAGTGGTGGCGGGCAACGGAGTGGAGCCGTTCTCGTGCACGCCGCAGCGGGTGGCGGAGTGGCTGGCGTTCTTCAGCCGGCCGATTCCGGTATTCGTGAGCAGTGCTCACTTGCCGAACGCGCAGGGTTTCTGGGACATGATGGCGCCGGGGCTGACGTTCTTGCGGCCGGACGAGGACATTCTGGTAGTGGGCGGAGTGAGTTCGATCATCATGCAGGCGCCGGGCTACCAGCGGTATGCGGACGTGAACCTGAGCCGGCTGAACATAGCGGGGCCGCGGGAGAAGACGGAGCTACAGGCGCTGGTGCGGGCGAGCCACGTGGTGTTGCTGCCGATCACGGATGGGGAGGGCTCGAACCTGAAGACGGCGGAGGCGCTGGAATCGGGCTGCCCGATCGTGGCGACGAGCAAGGCGTTTCGCGGATTCGAGGCGGCGATGTCGCTGCCGCACGTGCAGATCGCGGACAACGCGCGGGACTTCCGGGTGGCGGTGCGGCGCGCGCTGGACCGGCCGAGGAAGACGGATGCGACGCCGCTAGAGGTGCGCTCGAAGTATTACTGGAAGAATCAACTGAAAGGTTTCGTCGAGGCGATGCGCCCGCTGTCCGAAGCCAAGGCAACGGCGGCCAAGGCCAGCGCAGTGGCGGCAGTGCGTTGACGCAGCACGGGCACGCGCTTCGTGCCGCCCGGCGCGGCATGGAGC
>NZ_LOWB01000055.1 GCF_001522865.1 Burkholderia sp. TSV86
TCTTGCGCTTTGAGGAGTTGCTCGTTCATTTGGGTGATGACCGTCGATAGCTTGATGAAATCACGTATTTCAAGTGCGGTTTTGCCGAGATCGGTGGCAGTTTTGAGCGCATCGGAGACGGAGTTCAGTAAGGGAAAGTTCATGGTGGTAGAGGGATGAATGTGGTGGAACAAATGAACGCTTTATTGAAGCGCTGCCTTTCAAGATTCACGGCTGGATTGCTGGGTGGGGATATCGAGCCCGCGAGCGACTTCGAACCGCCGTTGCTCTTCCTTGATGTACTGCCAGGCAACGTCGGTGAGGTTGAAGGCAAACCCTTCGGAGGTATGGCCCAGCGCCGCTGCTTGATAGAGAACACCGGCGCGTACGAGACCTCGCACGACGCCATCATCGGGGCGATAGCGAGCGGAGCGCGTCATTTGCAGTACGTAGGGCTGGAGGACATCAAGTTCGTCTTCGGTGAGCTGCATCAGATATTGGCGTACCCGATTCCGGTGCCGGACGACGAGGTAGCTTGCCGCGGCGATGACGATCAGCCCCAAAGCCGAGCGATTGTGCTTTGCAAACTCAAGCACGCCGAGCTGCTGTGCGATCCGGTCTGGGGCGAACAGCAGGAAAGCGGCGGCGATGCCAAATATCGAGAGGTAACTTGGCGCGAGCTTCAGGAAATCCAGAATCGTTTGGATGAATGTTGTGTTCATGATGAGGAAAATAAGGTTGCCTGACATGAAATTGGATTTTGATGCCATCGTGTTCGCTAACGGGTACGTGGTGATCGATGCACGGAGCGATCTTCCTGATTTTTGGATCGAGCTTGGCCCGAAGGTGGGTTGGGGGCGATTCGAGCGCATGGTTGAGTTTGCGATCGGTGAAGGGCGGTTTGTACTACGTGAAGTGCGCCCGGCCTATGAGCTGCCCCCAAGTCCAATCGCTTCACCGTTAGGTGTGCTGTGGCGCGGGCCCGCGGCGGTTACGGTTTGTCGGCAAATCGGGGCTTATCGAGAGATTCGGGATTTGGTTCCTGGATTTTCATTTCCGCTAGATCTTTGATCGTATCGCCGTGCAGCTTGAACGTTACCGTCCCGAGGATTGCCGACAGCCCTCCGTCGCCGAGAAGGAGGTCTACGCCTTTTGCCAGAAGTTGTAGCTCGGTGAGGTGTTTGGCGCGGACACTGGTTTTGACCAATCCGTGCTGGGAGAGGTATGCAGAATTAGCCAGCACGGCTTGCGCACCTAGTTTTTGCTCCAACTTGGCCAGTTCGTGAGGCGGTATTTCGAATGGAAAGTATTCCATCAAGGCTTTGAGGATTTGCGTTTGGACGGTGCGATCAATGTTCATGGATTGATGTCCTCAAAAAGTATCAATGTTGTGAAGGTGATGGGGCGACATCTTCCCCGTCGCCCAACCAAAAAGGAGGTTACCTGACATGTCTTCGGAAGATTGGCGAGGAATAGAGCGTAGTTTGTCCGCGCGCGCCCGCGCAGCCGGTTTACCACAATGGCTTTGCGACGCACTGAAAGAATCAGAGTGGGTCAGTCAGCAGGAGGAGGCATGGGGACGTCTGCT
>NZ_LOWB01000056.1 GCF_001522865.1 Burkholderia sp. TSV86
GGTGGACTCCTTGCTGTTCGCGGCGCGCATTGCCGCTACGGGCTACGCCCTTCGCGCCAATGCGCGCCAGCATGAAAAACCAACCACTGTCAGATTTAGTCTAGTCCACCGCAGATAAGAGCTGATATATCCGACGCGCGGTGCAGTTGAGTCAACTGCGCTTATGCATTCGCGATTTCCTGCGAATATCCAGCATCAGTATGGGCGGATATTGGCGCCGCGTGATCGGGGAAACCACGCGGCGCGAATGCTTGATTGCTTGGGACGCGGCAATACCGTCAAATGTTGTTTTCCAAACGGACATGAGCGTATTTACTACGCCTTCCGAAATCGCAAGACAAAAAATGCCCTCGCCACGATACCCGCCATCGTAGCGAGGGCCAACGGTAGACCAGTGAAATACCTTAGGCGGCGAGCGCCTCGCCGCTGCGCACGATAGTTCCGGCTGACGCGGATACCATGTCCGGCGCGGCGTCGCTGCGAATCAGATGATCGAATGCACCGAGTGCGGCCTTCGCACCTTCGCCGAGCGCGATCACAATCTGCTTGTAGGGCACGGTAGTCGCATCGCCGGCGGCGAACACTCCTGGTGCCGATGTCGCACCGCGTGCATCGACGACGATTTCGCCGTGCTTCGATAACTCGATCGCGTTTTTCAGCCACTCGGTGTTTGGCACGAGCCCGATCTGGACGAACACGCCTTCGAGTTCGATGCGCTTTGTTTGGCCGCTGAGCAGATCGTCATAGACAAGCCCGTTTAACTTCGTGCCGTCACCGGTCAGCTCGGTTGTGCGCGCCTGCGTGATCACCGTCACATTCGGCAGGCTGCGCAGCTTGCGTTGCAGCACTTCGTCGGCGCGCAGTTGCGCTCCGTATTCGATCAGCGTGACTTCACGGACGATGCCGGCCAGATCGATCGCCGCCTCGACGCCGGAATTGCCGCCACCGATGACTGCAACGCGTTTGCCTTTGAAAAGCGGGCCGTCGCAATGCGGGCAGTAAGCGACTCCGCGATTGCGGTAGTCGCGCTCGCCCGGCACGCCGATTTCGCGCCAGCGCGCGCCAGTGGCGAGCACGACCGTTTTCGCCTTCAGCACGGCGCCGTTCGCGAGATGAATCTCATGGATGGGACCAGGGACGAGCCTGTCGGCACGCTGCATATCGATCACGTCGACTTCATACTGCTTCACATGCTGCTCGAGCGCTGCCGCAAACTTCGGCCCTTCTGTTTCCTGGACCGATACGAAATTTTCGATCGTCATCGTATCGAGCACCTGACCGCCAAAGCGTTCGGCCACGACGCCGGTTGCGATACCCTTGCGCGCGGCGTAAATGGCCGCTGCAGCACCGGCGGGGCCGCCGCCAACGATCAGCATGTCGAACACGGGCTTGACCGCCAGCGCCTGTGCCGCCCGCTTATCGGTGCCGTTATCGAGTTTGGCGAGAATCTCCTTCACGCTGTTGCGGCCTTGGCCGAACGTTTCTCCATTGAGAAAAAGCGTGGGCACGGCCATGATCTGACGGGCTTCGACTTCGTCTTGGAACAGCGCGCCGTCGATCATCACGTGGTGAATGCGAGGATTGATCAGCGCCATCATGTTGAGTGCCTGCACGACTTCGGGGCAGTTCTGGCACGTGAGCGAGATGTAGGTATCGAAGCGATAATCACCGTCGAGCGCGCGGATCTGCTCGATCACTGCGTCGTCGAGTTTCAGCGGGTGACCGCCTGCTTGCAGCAGCGCGAGCACGAGCGACGTGAACTCATGACCCATCGGGATGCCGGCGAAGCGGATGCGGGCGTCGCGTCCCGGCTCGCCAACCGTAAACGACGGTTTGCGCTCGGCATCGTCGCGGCGCTCGACCACGCTCACCCGCGGCGACAGCGAAGCGATCTCGTCGAGCAGCGCGCGCAGCTCGCGCGATTTATCACTGCCGTCGAGCGATGCGACCAGCTCGACCGGCCGGCTGATTCTTTCGAGATACGATTTCAGCTGATTCTTGAGGTTGGCGTCCAGCATGACGATTTGGATTCCATAATGATAGGGGAAGGTCTTGTCGCTGGTTTGTAGCGCGCCGTGACCGGCGCGAATGCGTGTGATGCCGAGCGGAGAGCGTTGAAGCGATGCGACGGATTGCGTCGCGTGGCCCGGAACGCATCGCGCACGAGCCGCCGCGTGAGCTTAGATCTTGCCGATCAGATCGAGCGAAGGCGTGAGCGTATCGGCGCCGGGCGTCCATTTCGCAGGGCAGACTTCACCTGGATGAGCGGCGATGTACTGTGCTGCCTGCACCTTGCGCAGCAGTTCGCCTGCATCGCGGCCGATGCCGTTGTCGTGGATTTCGCAGAGCTTGATTTCGCCTTCGGGATTGATCACGAACGTGCCGCGCAGCGCCATGCCTTCTTCTTCGATCAGTACGTCGAAGTTACGTGAGATCGTGAGTGTCGGGTCGCCGATCATCGGATATTTGATCTTCGAGATCGTGTCCGACGTGTCGTGCCAAGCTTTATGTGTGAAGTGCGTATCGGTCGAAACCGCGTAGATTTCAACGCCCAGTTTTTGGAATTCGGCGTAACGATCGGCCAGATCGCCAAGCTCGGTCGGACAAACAAACGTGAAATCGGCCGGATAGAATACGACGACGGACCACTTACCCTTCAACGTCTCGTCGCTGACCGGTACGAAATCGCCGTTGTGGTATGCAGTGGCTTTGAACGGCTTGATCTGGGTGTTGATGATCGGCATTGCGTGCTTCCTTTTGAATCGAAGTGTGATCAGGAAGCGTCAGTATGGCGATTCGACCAATTATTGTGAAATTGCATGTTTTAATGATGGGAATCGCCAATTTCTATCCGAAGCGCGGCAATGCGATTCAGCGTGCGCCGACAATTCCGATCGCGCTGGCATAGTTCGGCGACAACCAGACCTTGTTTGCGCCGATGTTAGTCGAGTCGAAGGCGATTGTGTTGCCCGAGCGCACGCCGATTCGCGCGAATTGGCCATAGCGGCTGTTCACCTGATCGGCGAGTTGCTTGGCCCATACGCTATGGTTGGCATTGGCCGATGAAATCGGAACGCGAATATCGACGACCTCCGTGCCGCGCGCATCATTGCTCATCACACGAAAACGAACCTGTTCGCCCTCGCGCGGAGTGAGGCTCGGCTCAACGAAGTTGCGTGCAGCGATCCATTGGAAGCCGGATGCGTGCGAGTCCGCAGCGATCGTCACGTCGCTGCAATTGAAAAACCCTTCATTGCCGGGGTCGATGCGCTGCCAGTAGCTGTACAGCACGGCATCGCCGGTGCGGCCGGGCGGGAGCGTCACATCCAGCTTGTAGAACGAGCTGATCGTGCCGGGGAGGTGGCCCGCGCCATTTGCGGGGATGGGGGCGGGCGCCGGGGCATCGTAGATTTGCGTCAGGTCGCTCCAGCGCAGCGGCTGCGTAGGATTGTACGAAGGATTCGAGATGAACACGCGCATGCGCGCCGGATTATGCGAGGTGGTGTTTTCCCATATGAGTTCCACGTGCCCGTTGTTCGGCGCCAGTTGAGTTTTGCGCCAGAGCGTGGCCGGCACTTTGTCGAGACCGGCTTTCGCAGGGTCGCCACCCGCGCACAGCGTGCCGTCCGGCACTGCCGCTTTTAGTTGCGTGAGATCGTTGCCCTGGCCGACCGGATTTGCGGACACTTCATTCCATTGCGTGAACGGGTAGGCCGAGTTATTGCCGGCGCGAAACGCGGCTCGGCAGTCGTCGTAAGGAATTCCGGAGCCGTCGGGCGGATCCCAGTAGCCGCTTTCGAGGTGGCATTGGTATTGTCGGGCGATCGGAAAGCCAACGGCGCCATGCGCGTTGGCTTTGTTCATGGGCACGATCTGGACGGCCAGCGATATGGCGAGCAAGACAAGGCGGCTCGCTCGGCGGCGCGACGATGCATTGATAAAAGTCGTCATTGAGTGTTCCTCCTGATGGTAAGCAGTGCGACACGCATGGCGTATCGTTCGAAGCTGCGCTGATCATTTCGGATCTCGAACGATTGACGGGCAAAGCCGTTTTAGCCTATGCAAGCTCAGTAGGAACCGTTACCACGAAACTTCGGGGCTTTACGACAAAGCTTTTATCTGGTGCGTCAATGGATATAAGGCTTCGGTTGTGTTACGGATCGGATCGCAAGCCCGGCGTCGAGCAGCGCGATCGAAAACCACCGAGCGATCTTCAGTACGCCGCTGTCCGGGCAGCGCGGCAGCCAATGCGCGAGCGCGCGCAATGCGGCTTCGCTGCGGGTCGATTGCAAATCCGCAAGCGCTTGCAGCAGCATCGCTTCGTCTATTGCAAGCCGGTTTCGGCAGTGGCATCGCTCATCGCGCGGACAATTGGCGTCGCACCGCAGAAAGCGCATCAGCATGTCGAAATGAACGAGGCCGTCGGTGTGCAGGCCCGCGTTGGCCAGCACGTTGCGCCATGATGGTGGTTCACGATGCGAGGCACTGAGGTTCGCGCATCGCAACCATGAGCGCATCGCTGTCAGTACGATGCGTTCAGCCTCATCGATGCTTGAGCCGTCGCTGGTATCGTTGGGTAGCGCGGCGCTTCGTCGGGTATCGCGGATATTCATGAATGAGCCTCCTGAAATCGGCGCGGCCCGTGATGTGCGTGACCACGCAATTGAAGACGGCCGGCCGCAGCGCTAATACGCAGGGCCGTGCCATTCACGTAAATGAGCGTAGCAATCCGAGTGCAGCACGCTACTTGCCAGTTCGATAGGCATGCCGACGGACCGGAATCCGGCTGTTAATCAGCCCTGAAGCCGCGCGCGTCGTGCATTGCCGGTTCGCACGGACGGCACCCGTCGTCCGGAAGCCGCCATTGCCGAGCAGATGGAACGCGTTGCGCATGCTCATCGCGGCCGCGCTGGCGGTGAGCCATTGCTCGAGTTTTGGCACCTTCGACCTGCGATTCGGCGCGGCGCCGGATGCAATGGTGGGTGGTGCGACAAGTGTCCTATGACGGCGATGTTCTTGCGAGCCGGGCGGGTTGCCAGCGGTGTGAGCAGGCGCGGCGATAGCATGCATGGATCGAGATTTCCAACGTGTCGGCGGATAACAAGCGCTATCATCGCGCCATTTTTTTATAAATGCAAATGATTCTCATTGGCCGATAAGGAAATGAGATGGCAGCGGGGCTATGCATGCTGCGTTGCGCAAGTCCTGCGGACGAAAATCGGCAAGCACACACTCATCGGAGACCGAAGCAACTTCCCGCATAGACAGATGCGATGGAAATCTGCGACGCTATTCTCGCGGGCGAAGTCGATTGCGCCGAGTCAGCGCATGCGGACCATGGGCGGCCGCACCGTCATGGTGCGGAGTGCTACGCAAAAGTGCCGAATCAGACCGGGAACCCGATTCATACAAGGCACGCTCTTTGCTCGCGAAACATAACGCCGGTACGGCATCGACAGATGCTGAGCAAACGATGGAGAACTCTTCGATGAAGCCATTCGATGAAATGTTGAAACCCGGCGATAGTGTTCGAGCGCCCTATGAGCGCTTGAAACAATGGCTCGATACGCAGGATCCCGCGAGCCTCGCGCAGAAGGCGCACGACGCGGAAGGCGTGTTCCGCAAGACGGGCATTACGTTCGCCGTCTATGGCGATGTCGAAGCCGCGGAGCGGCTGATTCCGTTCGACATCGTGCCGAGGATTATTTCCGGACAGGAGTGGAATAGGCTGTCGCAAGGTATCGAGCAGCGTGTAATGGCGCTCAATGCGTTTCTCGACGACATTTATCACCGCCAGGAGATCGTACGCGCGGGGATCGTGCCGAAGCATTTGATTTCGCATAACGAGGCGTTTTTGCCGGAAATGATCGATTTTCGTCCGCCAGGAAACGTTTACACGCACATCATCGGCGTCGATATCGTCCGGACCGCGGAAAATCAGTTCTACGTACTCGAGGACAATGCACGCACGCCGTCGGGCGTGTCGTACATGCTCGAAAACCGTGAAACGATGATGCAGCTTTTTCCCGAGCTGTTCCAGCAGGTAAAGGTGCGTCCCGTCGAAACCTATCCGCAGCTCCTGCGTCAGTCGCTTGCGGCTGTATGTCCGCCGGGCGGCAATGCCGACAACCCGACCGTCGCGGTGCTCACCCCAGGCATTCACAATTCCGCTTATTACGAGCACGCGTTCCTTGCCGATCAGATGGGGGTACATCTCGTCGAAGGCAGCGATCTGCAGGTGATCGACGATCGCGTCGCAATGCGCACGACGGAAGGTTTCAGGGCGATCGATGTGCTGTACCGCCGCCTCGACGATGCGTTCCTCGATCCGCTCACCTTTAGGTCCGATTCGGTGCTCGGCGTGGCCGGCATTATGGATGTCTACCGCGCCGGCAATATCACGATCGCGAACGCACCAGGCACCGGCATCGCGGATGACAAGGCGATTTATTCGTATATGCCGGAGATCGTCGAGTTCTATACCGGCCGCAAGGCGCTGCTGGAGAACGTGCCGACCTGGCGCTGTGCCGAGGACGACAGCCTGGATTACGTGCTCGCGCACCTCGACGAACTCGTCGTGAAGGAAGTGCACGGCTCGGGCGGATATGGAATGCTGGTCGGCCCAGCCGCATCGAAAGCCGAGCGTGACGCGTTTGCGGCCAAGCTGCGCGCGAAGCCGTCGAACTATATCGCGCAGCCGACGCTTGCATTATCGACAACGCCGATCCTGACCGAGAAGGGGCTCGCGCCGCGTCACGTCGATCTAAGACCGTTCGTGCTGGTTTCGGATCGCATCCGCATCACGCCAGGCGGCTTGACGCGGGTTGCGTTGAAGGAGGGCTCGCTCGTCGTCAATTCGAGTCAGGGCGGCGGCACCAAGGATACCTGGGTGCTGGCCGACTGACGCGCATGCCCGGCGTACGCCGGAAATGCGCGATGACGCGAGCGATGCGCACGCTGGCCAGCGTGCGCAGGCGGCGCGCGCAGACGCGCCGGACCGAATAACGATCAGTGGATGAAACACCATGCTTCTCGGACGGACAGCAAGCGGGCTTTACTGGATGTACCGCTATATCGAGCGAGCGGAGAATACCGCGCGTATCGTCGATGCGGGATTGCGGATGGCGCTCACGCGCACGGCGGATGCGCCGGCGGAATGGTCGTCGGTACTCGTCAGTACGGGCGCCGACGACGGTTATCGGCAGAAGTACGAAACTTATGCGGCTGATACGGTCACCGATTATCTGCTGCGCGATCGCGACAATCCGTCGAGTGTGCTCTCGTGTATCGAAAGCGCTCGCTCGAACGCGCGGATGGTTCGCACGGCACTCACACGCGAGGCATGGGAAAGCGTGAACGGTGCGTGGCTGGCGATCAGGCGCGGCCTTGCGCAGCCGATTCGGGCGAGCGGACTGCCGGCCATTCTCGACGAGATCAAGCGCGAGACTGCACTGATTCTCGGCAGCTTTTACAGCACGATGCTGCGCAACGAGATTTTCGATTTCGCTCAGATCGGCGCGTTCATCGAGCGCGCGGACAACACCGCGCGAATTCTCGACGTCAAGTATCACCTGCTGCTGCCTTCGGTGTCGCACGTCGGCACGATGCTCGACAACTACCAGTGGGAATCGATTCTGCGCTGCGTTGCCGCGCACCGGTCCTATCGCTGGGTCTACGACGTCCAGTACAAGCCGCTCAATATTGCCGACTATCTGATTCTCAACGGCCGGATGCCACGCTCGCTGCGTTTCTGTTACGGTCATGTGACGTCGAGCCTCGGTCATCTCGCGAATGATTATGGCGTCACGCACGCTTGTCACGAGACTGCGGCCAAAATCAAGCAGTCGCTCGAGGACAATACGGTTCAACGCATTTTCAAGAGCGGGCTGCACGAGTTTCTGACGGATTTCATCGCCAAGAACAACAGTCTCGGCGTCGAAATCGCCCAAGCCTACAACTTCGACTGAGAACAGCCATGCGTCTTGCCATTCGCCATCTTTCGCGTTTCCAGTTCGATGAACATGCCACCCATGCGCTGCAGCGCTTGCGGCTGCGCCCGCAAAGCGGCCCATCTCAAACCGTGCGGGCCTGGCAGGTGACGGTCGACGGCGTCGAACCATCGCTCAGTTATGCAGACGGATTCGGTAACCGGGTCGATCTCATGAGGCACGAGCGCGACAAAGCGGGGGTCGTCATCGTTGCGGCGGGCGTCGTCGAGACGCAGGATCGTGCAGGCATTCTTGGTCAGAATGACGGCTATGCGCCGCCATGGCTGTTTGAGCGCACCACCGAGCTGACGCGCGCGGGTGAGACGATTCGCGCGCTCGCGGCGGCGCTGCCGATCGAGCATCGCAGCCTGGATGCGCTGCACTGGCTGATGACCGAAGTGCATGGACGAATCGCATACGACCCGAATGTACCGCCGACGCCGCGCGATGCGCAGACCGTGCTGCAAAGCGGTGTCGGCACGAGCCGCGATCATGCTCATGTGTTCGTCGCGGCGGCGCGCGCGCTGAAAATCCCGGCGCGCTACGTGGCAGGCTATTTGCTGACCGACGGCCCGATGCAACGTGCTGTCGAGACGATGCACCAGGCGAGCGGCGCCGCGCAGCAGACAATGCAGATGCGGCAGCAAGACGCGCAGATGCTCGATGCGGACGCAACGCGCATGGCGCCGGACGATGCGGCCCGGCAGTCGAGCGCGGCCCGGCATCAGGCTTTGTCGGGCGTGATGCAGCCGCAAGCAGGCCATGCATGGGCTGAAGCGTATGTCGAAGGGCTTGGCTGGGTCGGTTTCGATCCGTTCATGAACCGTTGCCCGGACGAGCGTTACGTGCGGGCTGCGGCGGGCCTCGATTATCGCGATACGATGGCGGTCCACGGCTTCGGGGCAAAGCTCGCGGATGTCGTGATAAGCGTGATCCAATCGCCGGAGCTTGTCTGACCATGCCGATCCACGTTGCGCTTCACCACGTCACCCGTTACCGTTACGACCGCCTCGTTCATCTCGGGCCGCAAGTCGTGCGCCTGCGGTCTGCACCGCATTGCCGGACGCCGATTCTCGCGTACTCGATGAAGGTCGAGCCGGCGACGCATTTCGTTAATTGGCAACAAGATCCATTCGCAAACTATCTCGCGCGGCTCGTATTCCCCGAAAAAACGAGCACGTTCGAGGTCGTCGTCGATCTCGTTGCGGAAATGTCGGTCTACAACCCGTTCGACTTTTTCCTCGACGAGCGTGCGCAGAGCTTTCCGTTTTGCTACGAGGATGCGTTGCGCGATGAACTCGCGCCGTATCTAGCGTGCGACCCGCCAACTAGCGAGTCGAACATATTTCGTTCGTATATCGAATCGATCGACCGCACGCCGGTGCGCACGATCGATTTCCTGGTGGCGTTGAACCAGCGGCTTCAGCGCGATATCCGGTATCTCGTGAGGCTGGAGCCAGGGGTGCAGACGCCCGAGGAGACGTTGAAACTCGCGTCGGGTTCCTGCCGCGACAGTGGCTGGCTGCTGGTGCAAATCTGCCGTCGTCTCGGCTTGGCCGCGCGTTTCGTGTCCGGCTATCTGATTCAGCTCACGCCCGACGTGAAATCGATCGACGGCCCAAGTGGCGCCGCGTCCGATTTCACCGATCTACATGCATGGTGCGAGGTGTATTTGCCCGGCGCTGGCTGGATCGGCCTCGATCCGACCTCGGGGCTGCTCGCGGGAGAAGGGCACATTCCTCTTGCCGCCACGCCGCAACCGACGAGCGCCGCTCCAGTGGAGGGGCTCGTCGACGAGTGCGACGTCGAGTTCGAACATGAGATGCGGGTAACGCGAATCTACGAATCGCCGCGTGTGACGAAGCCCTATACCGACGAGCAATGGCAGCGCGTGCTAGGCCTCGGCGACCGGGTCGACGCCGCGCTCGATGTGGGCGATGTGCGGCTTACGCAAGGCGGCGAGCCGACCTTCGTATCGATGGACGATCGTGACGGCGCCGAGTGGAACACCGATGCGCTCGGGCCCACCAAGCGCGGTTATGCGACATCGCTTATCCAGAAGCTGCGCGACGAATATGGAGCCGGTGGTTTCCTGCATTTCGGGCAGGGCAAGTGGTATCCGGGCGAGCAGTTGCCGCGCTGGGCGCTATCGGTATTCTGGCGTGCGGATGGTGAGCCCGTCTGGCACGATCCGGCGCGATTCGCCGACGAGCGTGAGCCGTCTTCGTATACGACGGCCGATGCCGAGCGCTTCATTCGCGCACTCGCGATGCGTATCGGCGTGACTAGCGATTATGTGACGCCCGGCTACGAAGACGCGTGGTATTACCTGTGGCGCGAGCGGCGGCTGCCGGTAAATGTCGATCCGTTCGATGCCCGGCTCGATGACGAACTCGAGCGCGCGCGGTTGCGCAAGGTGTTTTCGCAGCAGCTCGACAGCGTGATCGGCTATGTATTGCCCCTCGAGCCGCTCGAAGGCAATGTCGCGCTCGCGGGGCCGCGTTGGCAGACTGGGCCATGGTTATTCCGCGACGAGCGGATGTATCTGATTCCCGGCGATTCGCCGATGGGTTACCGGCTGCCGCTCGATTCGCTGCCATGGGTAAGCAGCGGCGATTATCCATACCTTGTCGAGCGCGATCCGTTCGCGCCGCAGTCCGCATTACCCGGCGCAGCAGCGTTGCGCGCGCGCTATCTGGACCGGCATGAATCGCGTGGCTACGACGCGGCGCACGGTCACGCGGCCTCGGCGCGCACTGTGATGCAGGTTCGCCAGGGTGAGGGCGCCGAGATCGCCGGCCGGGGCAAACCGCGCGATCCCGCACGCTATCCGTCGCGCTTCGAATCGGCCAACTGGGTTACCCGTACCGCGCTTTGCGTCGAAGTGCGCAATGGCGTGCTGTATGTGTTCATGCCTCCGATGGCCGCGATCGAGCATTATCTCGATTTGCTGGCGGCGGTGGAGTCGACCGCCGAGTCGCTCGATATGAAGCTCGTGTTGGAAGGTTATCCGCCGCCGCGCGACGCGCGGCTCAAGATGCTGCAAGTGACGCCCGATCCTGGCGTTATCGAAGTCAACATCCATCCGGCGCACAACTTCGACGAACTTGTCCAGCATACCGAATTTTTATACGACGCCGCGTTCCGCTCACGGTTGTCGAGCGAAAAATTCATGGTCGACGGCCGGCACGTGGGCACGGGCGGTGGCAACCATTTCGTGCTCGGCGGTGCGACACCCGCCGATAGCCCCTTCCTTCGGCGTCCCGATCTGCTCGCGAGCCTGATTGCCTATTGGCACAATCATCCGTCGCTGTCGTACCTGTTCTCGGGGCTCTTCATCGGGCCGACGAGTCAAGCGCCGCGCGTCGACGAGGCGCGCAACGATCAAGTCTACGAACTCGATATCGCGTTTGCCGAGATTCGGCGCAATAAGATGCTCCACGGCGAGCACATGCCGCCATGGCTCGTCGATCGCGTGCTGCGTAATCTCCTGATCGATGTGACGGGCAACACGCATCGCAGCGAGTTCTGCATCGACAAGCTCTATTCGCCGGATTCGGCAACCGGGCGTCTCGGCCTGCTGGAGTTGCGTGCCTTCGAGATGCCGCCTCACGCGCGGATGAGCATCGTTCAACAGTTACTGCTGCGTGCGCTGGTGGCGCGTTTCTGGCGCGCGCCTTACACGACGCCGCTGACCCGCTGGGGTACCGCGCTGCACGATCGTTTCTTGCTGCCGACGTTCGTGAAGCTCGATTTCGACGATGTGCTGACCGAAATGCAAGATGCGGGCTTTGCGTTCGATCCCGCGTGGTTTGCGCCGCACTTCGAATTCCGCTTTCCGCTGTTCGGGCAGATTGCCGTGCGCGGGATCGAACTGACGTTGCGCGGCGCGCTGGAGCCATGGCACGTGATGGGCGAGGAAGGTGCGGTGGGCGGCACGGTGCGCTATGTCGATTCATCGCTCGAGCGGCTCGAAGTTCATCTGAGCGGCCTGAACGACAGCCGCTATGTGGTGAGCGTCAACGGCCGCGCGCTGCCGTTGCAGCCGACCGGCTTTGCCGGCGCGTACGTTGCGGGCGTGCGCTACAAGGCATGGTCGCCGCCGTCGGCGCTGCATCCGACGATCGGCGTGCATGCCCCGCTCGTGTTCGACATCGTCGATACGTGGATGCAGCGCTCGCTCGGTGGCTGCCAGTATCACGTCGTACATCCGGGCGGCCGCAATTACGACACGTTTCCGGTGAATGCATACGAAGCCGAAAGCAGGCGGCTCGCGCGCTTCGTGTCGATCGGGCATACGCCTGGCGCAATGGCAGTCGAACCGGCAGAGGCAAGCCGCGAATTCCCGTTTACGCTGGATTTGCGGCGTGGCTGAGGTCAGCTGGCGCGGCGCGTCGGCCGAGCGCGCGATATGCGCGGGTGCCGGTATCCGGCAGGAATGTTAGGATTGGACATCAACGAGCGGCACAGCCCGCGCGCGGGCCGTCTGCGCCGCGCGGCGATGGCCGGGGCCGCATAGTTCCAGACGAATCGAACCGTGTTTTTCCTTTCCTCCGACGATCTGGCTGCCGACGCGATGCAAACGCTATTCGATACGGGTTCGCAGCAAGACGCAGCCGAATTGGGTGCAGCGCTCGCAGCACCCGTAATCACCGGCCGCTACGACGAATTGCGTGGCGGCGCGGCCGCCTTCTCGAGCGCGGCGCTCGCACCGGCCTGGCGCGCATTCTTCGTGCAGCTCGGCAGTGCAGGCATCGCCGATCTCGACCGGCGCGCCGATGCGTTGCAGCGCCGGATGCGTGAGAACGGCCTTGTCTATCATCCGCACGAGCGTGCGGCGGGCGGCGGCGCGGTGCGTCCGTGGTCGCTCGATCCGCTGCCGCTGATCATTGCTTCCGATGACTGGGCGGCGATCGAGCGTGGCGTGCTGCAGCGCGTGCGCCTACTCGACGCGATACTCGCCGATATCTACGGAGAGCAAACGATTCTGCACCGCGGGCTGCTGCCGCCATCGCTCGTAACCGGGCATCCTGGCTATCTGCGCGCGATGCGCGGCGCGCGGGTGCCAGGCGGCAGATGGCTGCACGTGGCCGCATTCGATCTCGCGCGCGGGCCGGACGGCGTGTGGCGAATGATGGCGCAGCACACACAAGGGCCGTCTGGGCTCGGCTATTTGCTCGAGAACAGGCTGATCGTGTCGAGTCTGTTTCCGCGAGCGTTCCGCGGCTTGCGCGTGCAGCGCCTCGCCGCGAGCTATCGCGCATTGCTGCAAAGCATGCAGGCACTCAGCCCGGCGCGCAGGAACTCGCGGATCGTGTTGCTGACGCCCGGCCCGCATGCGGCGACCTATTTCGAGCATGCCTATCTCGCGCGCTATCTGGGGCTCACGCTTGTCGAGGGCGGTGATTTGACCGCGCGTGATCAACATGTGTATCTGAAGACGCTGCGCGGACTCGAGCCGGTACACGGGATTTTGCGGCGCGTCGACGACGAATGGCTCGATCCGCTCGAATTGCGTCCCGACTCGCTGCTCGGCGTGCCTGGGCTAATGCAGGCGGTGCGCGCGGGTAACGTGTTGCTCGCGAACATGCCGGGCTCGGGTTTTCTCGAATCGCCGGGACTCCTAGGTTTTCTGCCGCGCTTGGCTGAAAGCCTGCTCGGCGAGATTTTGTCTTTGCCCGCGGTGCCGTCGTGGTGGTGCGGCGAACAGGCCGCGTGCGAAGAGGCGCTGCCGCAACTTGCACGCAGCATCGTCAGGCCGACGTTTCCAGCGAGCGTGCAGGCCGGCGGACACTTCGAACCGGTGATCGGCTCGCGGCTTTCTTCCGCGCAACTTGCCGAGTGGCGCGCGCGGATTGCCGCGCACCCCGCACATTACACGGTCCAGTCAGATCTACCGTTGTCGCAGGCGCCGACCTGGGCCGCGCGAGTGAGCGTCGACGACGGCGGCGCGCGGATCGTGCCGAAGCCGCTGATGCTGCGAGTGTTCGCACTCGCCGACGGCGCGGGCTCGTGGCGCGTGCTGCCAGGCGGGCTGTCGCGCGTCGGCACGCGCGACGAGTTGTTCAATGCGCCGATGCCGCGCGGCGGCAGCAGTGTCGATACCTGGGTCATGACAGAGGACGCGATCGATCGGACCACTTTGCTGCAAACGCATCTCGGCCCGGACGATCTGCAGGAAGCGCCGCAAACGATCGCGAGCCGCGCGGCCGAGAATCTGTTCTGGCTCGGCCGCTACACCGAGCGCGCGGCGAACCTGGCGCGGCTGGCGCGCAGCGCGCTCGAGCGGTTGCGCGGCGAGGACGACGTCGAGACGCCCGTGCACCTGCATCTGCTCGACGTGCTGTGCCGCGACAACAGCTTGCTCGCTAGTGATGTACCGCCTGCCGTCGACGATCCGCGAGCGTTCCAGCATGCATTGGCGCTGGCGTTGACGCCGCGCGCGGATCGCTCGTCCGGTATCGCATCGTGTGTGTTCGGCATGCGCGGCGCCGCGGCGGCGATTCGCGAGCGGCTGTCGCGCGAGCAATGGCGGCTGATCGACGATGCGACGCAACTGTTTGACGAAGGCAGCGGGGACGCCGAACCCGAGGACCAGATCGGCAACGACGCGCTGCAGCGTCTCGAACGTTTGAGCCTGCTGCTGTCGGCGATCACTGGTGCACAGACCGATCACATGACGCGCGACGATGGCTGGCGTTTGCTGTCGATCGGCCGGCAGATCGACCGTCTCGAATTTCTATGCGGCGTGCTGACCCGCGCGTTCGAAGATGGTGCGATCCACAAGCATGAAGGTTTCGAGCTTACGCTTGAACTTTTCGACAGCGTCATTACGTTCCGCTCGCGTTTTCAGCGCTGCTTCGATATTGCGCCGCTGTTGTCGCTTGTCGTGCTCGACACCGATAATCCGCGCTCGCTCGCGTGGGTCGTACAGCAACTGCGCGGCCGGCTGTCGAAGGTCGAGCGCGGCGAAGGCTACGCACTCGCGGTGCTCTCCGAAGGGGTGCCGGATTTATCGCAGTGGTCGCTGCGAGCGTTGTGCGAGACGGACGGCGAGGGGCGGCACGCGACGCTCGTCGAATGTTTGCAGATGTGCAGCAAGGCCACGTGGGAATTGTCGAACCGGATCGGTGAGCGTTATTTCAGTCACGTGCGGGAAGCGGGCAGGTCGCTATGGGGATGAGCTCGCCATCGAATGTGAAGGCGGACGCGCGCACGCGCAAGTCGCCTGCCGGCGGGCTGCTGCGCGTGACGCACGATACGCAGTACTGCTATGCGGCGCGTGTCGAATCCGCGCAGCATCAGGCGCGCTTGCGGCCGCTCGATACGCCAAGGCAGCGTGTGCTTGAGTTTTCACTCGAAATTGACCCGTGCCCGGAAGGACTGCTCGTCGATGCCGACGCGTTTGGCAACGAACGTGCATCGTTCGCGCTGAACCAGCCGCACGAGACGTTGTTGGTACGCAGTAGCAGCGTCGTGCGGATCATGCCGCCGGTGTGGTCGGCGGGCAAGCGCGGCGAGCCGCCGCCTGCTATCGCCGCGCCGCGAGACGGCCGCGCCAGCGCGTGGGAGGCGGTGCGCGAGCGGCTGACGTATCGCGCCGGGCGGCCATACGATCCGGCGACCGAATTCGTGTTTTCGTCGCCGCATGTCACTTGCGATCCGGCGCTGGCTGTCTATGCGTCGGTGAGTTTCACCCCTGGTCGCCCGCTCGTACAGGCGGCATGGGAGCTGATGCGACGTATTCACGCGGATTTCGCGTATACGCCGAACAGCACGGATGTGAACACGACCGCGCTCGATGCGCTCGCGTTGCGCAAGGGCGTATGCCAGGACTTTGCGCACGTGATGATCGGCGCGTTACGCTCGCTGGGGCTCGCGGCACGCTATGTGAGCGGTTATCTGTTGACGCAGCCGCCGCCTGGGCAGCCTCGGCTGATCGGTGCGGATGCGTCGCATGCCTGGGTGGAGGTCTATGACCCGGCGTGGCCCGAGGACGGCGGCTGGCTGCAACTCGATCCGACCAACGATCGCGCGCCGGGTGACGATTACGTGATGCTGTCGAGCGGCCGGGACTACGCGGACGTGACGCCGCTGCGCGGAGTGATACGCGGTGGCGGGGCGGATCAAGTGTTGACGGTGGGGGTGACGGTGGAGCCGGTTGTGGACGGGGACGATAGGCGGGCCTGATTCGTCATGCCGGGAATATATTTGAGTTTTGAGGGCGCTGAATGGCGACGGGCATATTTTTTTGTGCCCGTCGCTTTGGGCGGGAGGTGTAAATATGGAATATTTATTTTTTGTATTGTTTTTCAATTAGACTGGGAGTGGCTTCAGATACCATTGAGTGGCGATATTTGAATATGGCAGGGCTTCTGCGGAAAGGGTGCCGGACGGATCGGTGGCATTGGGATTGTTTATATACGTGGTAGGTAGAACGAGATTCCCCCCTTTTTTTATCGATTGCAATGCATACTGTTGCATCATTCCCAATGAGAGCTCCGAAATTATCAGGGTCATCGTTAATCGTGTTCAGTATTGTCCATTCGTATGCGGCATAGTCTTGGAGATTCTTTAAGCTAAATTTAGTTGTGGCGCCGGACTCATAGTAAAGGTGATTCCCATTCGTGATTTGATTGGTTGAAGGGTTGAAATTGAATTCACTGTCCTGGCGAAAAATATAGAATGTACCCGGGAAAGATGTTTTTGGAATAAAGAACCAGAAAGAATATATGTTGTCGTTAGTGGATCCGACGACAACGCTATTGTCACTTTGAGCGGTGCCGATAACATAGGCGAAATTTACTTTGGGATTTAAGGCTTGATTTGGGATGATTTGAAATTTAAAATTGGGAGTGGTGTCAATCTGAACCGGATATGTCATTTTTAATCCCTTTTTTGGAAAAATATTTCACGAGGAGGGAGATTTAATCTTCTTTGAAGATAATGTTTTAAAAATTTGTTTTTAAAACGAATTGATCTCAACCTCTGGTTTAAGATTAAATAAATTCCATTTTTTTAATACTCCTAGATCTTGGGGGCATATGTTTTGTTTCAATAATGCGCATGGTAATAAAATTGTTGATTCGCTTGGCAATCTTCGTTAAGTAGTTTCGGGTGCATGAATGCTTGCCCCACTACTAAAGAATCGAAAAAAGCGAGCGAATTCCGCTCGTACCGTGTTGGTGGAGTTTCCTTCTTTTCGGCGACAAGGCTTCCGTGCCGCCCTCAAATGGTTCGTCTGTCCTACGCAATCCCATTCACCGCTTCAAATGTTCCACCCCGACGCTGTTTCAGCGAGTTGCTGCCGCAGCAGCGAGATTTCCTGCGCGAGCGTGGCCGAGATTGTCCGGTAGCCGGATAAATGCGGCGGCGCATTGGCCGCCGTAGCAGTAGCCGGCGCGCTGCCGTGCGACGGCGCGAGTCGGCTCAGTGTGCCGAACTTCAACGCACGAGCCGCACCCATCAGCATGCCCCGAATCCGCCGATTCTCCGCCTTCATCCCGATCTGGACGAACCGCCGTTCCGCGTCATCGCCAGCAGCAGGCTGCGTGCGCGCGAGAATCTCGAGCGCGCCGATGCAAAGACGCAACGTGCGTTGAACTGCTTCGAGCCGCGCCATCGGTATCGCGGTCTCTTTCGATACCCACGGCATCAGCGAGCGTAACTGCACCAGGTAAGCGCTCAGCTTCGCCATGTCCTTCAGGTGTTCGTTGTCGTCGACGTAGCGCTCGCCCACGATGCGCGCATGAACCGCCGCGCAGCCGCGCAGTGCCTCGGCGAGTTTGTAGCGCCACGAGTAGGTTGCATACAGCGGCAGCGCGAACGAGAACGCGAGCGCGATTACGATGCCGACCAGCACGTTCGCCGCGCGCCAAAGACCGTCAGCGATTTCGTTGTCGCCGTGTCCGGCGACGATTACCAGCGTGATCGCGGAAAGCAGCGCGATATAGCCGGCCTTGCCGATCGCATGATATGCGCATACGCCGCACGCGATGCTCATGATGACGAACGTCAGCGGCGGCAGATGGAATGTCGTCTGCAACAGAATCAGCAGCAGCCCGCCGATTGCGCCGATCGACGTGCCGATCGCGCGTTCGGCTGCCCGTTTGCGAATGTTGCCATGATGCTGGAGGCCGCCAATCACGATCAACACGGTGATCGTCGCCCACTCGCCGTGCGGCATGCGCAGGCCGGTGGTCAGCACGATCGAAACCAGCACGCTCAGCGCGACGCGCGCCGCATGGATCAGTTTCGCGTGGCGGTAGCGGCGATACGGGTCGAGCAGCGGCCGCAGCGCATGGCGCGCGAAGTCACGCAGGCGAAATTGTAAGGTCGGCATCATGATGCGGCGGTACGGGCAAAGAAAGCGGATGCGCCGCGGGCAATGCGATCGCAACAAAGTCGATCGCTACGCTAACCTAAGTAAGTTGGGCTGTCCACATTGCGCGATTTGATGCGGCGGGCCCTGCTTATTGGGTTGCCGCCTTCGGACAGGCGTTACGCTTGCGTGCGATTTGCGTGCGTACCGGGCGGCCGCTTGCACGCGGCAGGATGGGATTGCATGCGCCACCGCGGCGCCGCTCGCGGGCAACACGCCCACGATTTCCAAGCCGCACGCGCAAACGCTGGTGATCGGGTGTCCGAAACGAGACGGCCGCCTCGCGGCGGCCGTCTACCATGCGTGCCGACGGCACAACGCCGGCGCGTCAGCATGTCGGCCGGCGGCCGCTATTGCGTAAGAGCCGTGAAGCCATCGAGCAGCCGGTCGATGTCCGCCGGCTCGATCGCTCCCATCGTCGAGACCCGGAATAGCGCGTTCGACAACCCGCCCTGGCCCGCATAAATCACGAAGCCGCGTGCCTTGAGCCCGTCGTGCAGCGCGTCATACGTGACACCCGTGGGCAAGTGGTATGCGCGCAGTACGACCGACGACGCGCCCGGCGGCAGCACGAGCGGCATGGCGCGCGCGGCGAGCCCGGCGCGGACTTGCTCCGCGAGCACGGCATAGCGCGCATGACGCGCTCGCCAGCCGCCCGCTTCGTCGAACTCGCGCAACGCCTCGACGAGCGCGTAGTACGCATGCACGGATGGCGTGAATGGCGTGTTGCGTGCTTCCTGCAGCCGTGCGAGCCGGCCGAGGTCGAGGTAGTACGTGCGGCTCGCGGCGCGCGTGAGCGCTTGCTTGCTGACCATCACGAACGCTGCGCCGGGGACGCCGTGCAGGCATTTGTTCGCGGTCGCGGCGACCGCGTCGATGTCGCCGCCCGCGAAGTTGATCGCTTCCGCGCCGAAGCTGCTGACGCCGTCGACGAGCAGCCGCACGCCGCGCGGCCGGCACACGGCGGCGAGCGCGTCGAGATCGTTGAGCCGTCCGGTGGTGGTTTCGTGATGAACCACCGCGACATGCGTGATCGTGCGGTCCGCGTCGAGCGCCGCGCTCACGCGCCCGAGATCAGGCGCATGCATCCAGTCATGCTCGACGGTGTCGTGTGCGATCCGGTATTGCGCGGCGATCTGCTTGATCCGGCCTCCATACACGCCGTTTTCGATCACGAGCAGCTTGCCGTTTTCGGGAACGAGCGCGGCCACCATGCTTTCCACGGCGGCCGTGCCGGAGCCGGTCATCAGCACGGCCGACCACTCGGCCGCATCGAGCCCATACGCGGAGACGAGCCGCGTGCGCGCCTCGTCCTGCAGATCGAAGAATTCGCTTTCACGATGGCATAGATCCGGCTGCAACAGGCTGTTGCGCACACGCTCGCTGAGCGTCACGGGGCCGGGATTCAGCAGCAGCATTGGGTTCTCCTGGTCACGCATGCGTTGCGCCGATGTGGCGCATCAGTCGCGTTTTGACTTCGACAGGGGTGACGCTCGGGCGCGGCAAACCGTCGGGCACGCCGGCGCGGATCTTAACGCAGGCGAAGTGCGCGCCGCCGTCTTGCACATCGGCGCGCGCGCCCGTGCGGGCGGCGTCCAGTGCCGCGCCGAGCACGTCGAGCGCGCCGTCGCCGTCGAGCGCCGACGCGTATCCGCACGCCGCTGCAATGCCCGCGAACGACAGATACGGCGATACCGTCGCCTGGCCGCCCGTCGATTCGTGCGCGCCGTTGTCGAGCAGCAGATGGACGAGGTTCGACGGGCCATACGCGCCGAGCGTCGCGAACGCGCCCATGCGCATCAGCGCGGCGCCGTCGCCATCGATCGCCACGACCTTCAGATCCGGCCGCGCGAGCGCGAGGCCGAGCGCGAACGGCGTCACGCAGCCCATCGAGCCGACCATGTAGAGCTGGTTCGGGCGATCGTCGAGCGCATATAGCTCACGGCCGCAGTAGCCGGTCGATGCGAGCACGACCGTCGATTCGGCCGGAGTGTGCGCGACGATGCGTGCAAGCGCGTCGTGGCGGGTGGGCCGCGCGTCGTTCGCGCTGATGCCGCGCGCGTCCCCGGCCGCGCAATGGGCCGCGTCGCCCGGCATGCCGGCGGAGACGCCGGCCGCTGCATCGGGCGCTGCCGCCGCGACGCCTGCTTTGCCTGTCACCTGGGTCCCGTGCCGCGTCGTTTGCGGCGCGACATGCGCGCGCCGCGCGGGCATCGCCGCGTGCTCGAGCTTGTACGGCGCAACGCTGCCTTTCTGCATCACCAGCGCGTAAGGACGGCCTGTCGCATCCATATGCGCGATCGCGCGGTCGAGCGCCGGGCCGATGGCATCGGCTTCGGTCGGGAAGGTTTCCCACGGAATTTCCATCGTGTCGAGCATCGCGGGCGTGATCGGCCCCATCAGCGCGTGCTGCGGCTCATCGGGCACACCCGGCTGGCCGCGCCACGTGACGATCAGCAGTTGCGGCAGCCGGAACGTCCACGTCAATGACGTGAGGGGGCTCACCGCGTTGCCGAGCCCCGAGTTCTGCATCATCGCGATACCGCGCCGGCCGCCAAGCGTCGCGCCGGCGACGAGCGCCACGGCGTCGCCCTCGTTGGCCGCCGACACGTAATGCAGCGCCGGGTCTTGCAGCACGTAATTGATGAACGGCGTGAGATACGAGCAGGGCACGCCCGCGTACCAGTCGAAGCCGCGCGCGCGCGCCGCTTCGACGAATTGCGCGGCTTCGATCATTGCGCGCCTCCGCTGCCCGCATCCTGCTCCGCGTATGGCGTCTGGCCGTGCGCGAAGTCGCTGGCGCGGCGGAAGTCGTCGAGGTCGTTGACGCCGCGCCAATGGCCGTGCACGTACTGCACTTCGATTTGTTCGCCGGCGTCGATCAGCGCATTCAGCAGCGCGGGCAGATCGAGAGAATCGAAATCCGCGCGCGCCTTCAGCGTGTCGAGCATCGCGTTCAGCCGTGCGACGCCCGCGCCGCGCACGTTCATGAGGCCGACCCAGCGGCCGTGCGGCTCGCCTTCGTCATGAACGTCGCTCGATACGCGTCGCAGATAAACCTTCTGCCCGAACAGCCCGCGGTCGTCGGCGCTCGAACAGAATGCGAAATCGCGCACGCTTTGGTTCGACGGCTGGGTCTGCGACGAATCGATGACGACGCTGAACTCCGCATCGCTTTGCGCGAGGTCGCGCAGGATGTAGCTGCGGAACAGCAGATCGCCATACGAGATCACGGTGTCGCCGGTGAGGCGCTCGGCCGCGCACGCGAGCGATGCGAGTTCGCCCGTTTGCGCGTGCCGCTCGTTGACGACGAGCTTGATGCCCGACGTGTCGATCGCGTCGGCGCGATAGCCGCCGACCACCGTGATATCGTTGACGCCTTGCTTCTTGAAGCCATCGACGAGCCAGCGCAACAGCGGCTTGCCGGCCACCGGCAGCATCACCTTGGGCTTGTCCTCGGTGACGGCCTCGAGCCCCTTGCCGCGGCTCGCGGCGAGCACGATCGCCGCATTCGACGCGCGCGAACTCGACGACAGGTAGATCCGCTCGGCGGCCGAGTATTCGGCGGCGTCCTGCAGCCGGAAAATTTCGTTGACGCTCGCGACGCGCTCCTCGACGTTGACCAGCGTCTGGCTTTCGTGGATCTCGCGCGCGACGGCCTGCATCGCCGACGCGGCCGCGCGGATCAGATGGTTCGCCCAGATCACGGTGCTGATGCCCGCCTGGCGGAACACGTCGGTCGGCGTGCTGTAGTACTTGGTCGGCACGATCACGAGCGGCGCGCGGCCGCTCCATTCGCGCGCGAACTGCAGGATCTCGTCGGGGCGCGACAGTTTGCTGTGAATCAGGATCGCATCGGCGCCCGCTTCGGCATAGGCGTTCGCGCGGCGCAGCGCCTCGTCCATCCCCCAGCCCGCGATCAGCGCCTCGACGCGCGCGACGATCGAGAAATCCGGATCGCTCTGCGAATCCTTGCCGGCCTTGATCTTGCCGCAGAACTCGTCGATCTCGGCGAGCGGCTGGCGCTCGCCGTCGATGAAACTGTTGGTTTTCGGAAACTGCTTATCTTCGATGCACACGCCGGCGATGCCGCGCTGCTCGAGCTTCTTCACGAGCCGGCGCACGTTGTTGAAGTTGCCGTAGCCGGTGTCGCCGTCGAGCAGGATCGGCAGATCGCTCGCGTCGGCCATGAATTCGAGCACGTCGACGACCTGC
This sequence comes from Burkholderia sp. TSV86, assembly GCF_001522865.1. GTDB lineage: Bacteria > Pseudomonadota > Gammaproteobacteria > Burkholderiales > Burkholderiaceae > Burkholderia. The sequence goes on from NZ_LOWB01000056.1 coordinate 22,585, forward strand.
GTCCAGCTTGCTTCGTTGTTGTCGCGCACGCCGAACTGCGCGGAGATCGCAAGGCCCGACGCCCAGATTCCCTTGAAGCCGGCCTCGCGGACGATCCGCGCGGACAGCCCGTTGTGTGCTTCCATCAGGAATTCGAGTTCGCTGCTCACGAGCATGCGGCGCAGCCGTGCGCTGCGCGATTCGGTGAAATTCGGTTCTCGTGCGTTCATCGTGTGGCCCCGATCATACGTTGTTGAATGTGCGGCAGAACTTCATCGCGCGCGCGCGCGACATCGCCAGGAAAATCGATTTCGATCCACGGCGCGCCCGTCACGTCGGCGATGTCGAACGGGCGGCCGCCTTCGAGCAGCAGATCCCGCACCGCTTCCTCGTGCGGCAGGTTCGCGCGGCCGGTATCGACATAGCCGGCGACGATCTCGGCGAGCCGCCGCGCGGTGTCCTCGCGAAAGCGGAAAAAGCCGACCGATTCGCCGATCGTGTCATAGTCGAGCCCGGCTGCGACCTGCTTGCGCAATTCGACCGGCACGCCGCTTTTCACGCACAGCTTGACGGGCTCGTCGCCTGTTTCGAAGTCGCGGTCGATCAGCAGGCGATCGATCGCGCGCGACGGCTCGGCGACAAGCGCGTGCAGGATGCTGTCGTCGTACAGCACGTCGGCGTCCATTAGCAGCACGTCGCCGCCGCGCGTGAGCGCGTCGGCGGCCGTGTGGACGGTAAGCATGCTGCCGAGGTCGTAGCGCGGGTTCAGCACGATCTCGGCTTTGCGGTTCAGGCGCGCAAGCTCGGCTTCGACCTTCTCCGACTGGAAGCCGAGCGCGAGCACGATTTCGTTGACGCCCGCCGCGTCGAGCACGCGCAGGTGCCGCTCCAGTAGCGACATGTCGTGAAAGCGCAGCAAACACTTCGGAAATTGCGCCTCGGGAGGCTGCTGCAGGCGCAGGCCGAGGCCCGCCGCAAGAATGATCGCTCGCATGAGTTCTCCACGCAAAAGAGCCGACTGTCGCGTCGCCGGATCAGTCGGCAATGAGTGGCGGCGTATCGCCGCCACCGGGTTTCCACTGAAATTCAATCATGTCCGCTTGCCGCTTTTTCCCCGACGGCGGGCGTTCGGCGCGCGAGAAGGCTGGGCGGCGAATTCGGGGCGGTTCGGCGCTTGCCGAAATTCCCGCCGCGCTCACTCCGTTCGCTGCCCTCCGAGAGAGGGGGGCACCAAGCTCGGCGCGGTCCGCCGGCGCTCGCTGAAATGCAAGTACAGAATACCCGGCAGGCCGAGCGCAAGCTCGCGCGCGCGCTTGGAGAGTGACAGCGCGAGCGCCGCGTCGGGCGGCAGTCCGACGAGCGGCGCCAGCAGCAGATAGCCGCCTTCCTGAGCGCCGAGCGAGCCGGGAATCGCGAACGCCGCGCCGCGGATCGCCTGGCCGACGCTCTCGAGCAGCAGCGCGTCGGGCCAGCTCACCGGATGCCCGAGAAAATGCAGCGCGAGCCACACTTCGGCCGTGCCGACGATCCAGCCGACGAGGCTCAGCGCGAACGTGGCGCCCACCTTGCCACGCTCGCGGTAAAGCCGGCCGACCGCCGCGTCGATCGCGTCCGCCCGCGTCTCGAGCGACGACCAGTCGCGCGGGCCGAGTTTCGAGACGAAACGCAGCCCGCGCCCGAACAGGCCGCGCCGCTGCGCGAAATAGAAAAGCCCCGCAAGCACGCCGAGCACGGCCGTCGCGATCAGCGCGGGCGTGCGCAACTGGGCCGCTGCTGTGTGCGTCGCGCCGACGCTGAATGCCGCGATGCCGGCGAGCGCGAACACGATCTGCGCGAGCGCCTGCATCGTCGTGCTGACGGTGATCGCGGCGGCCGCGTCGGCAAGCCGCATGCCGCGCTTGGCGAGATGGCGGACCATCAGCACCGGGCCGCCGATCTGCCCGGCGGGCAACAGGCTGTTGACCGATTCGCCCACCCAGCGCGCGCGCAGCGCGTCGCCGAACGTGCGGCCCGCCGCGCCGCGCGCAGGCCGGCCATGCGCGGCGGGGTCCGGGCCAAACGTCACCGCGATCGCGGCCGCGTCGACGACGAGCGGCACGAGATGAAACGCGGCGACGAGCGCGAGGCCCCAGCCGGCGGCTGCAAGCGTCGTCGCAACCGCGCCGAGGCCTTGCCACGCGAGCAGGGCGACGAAGAGCGCCGTGCCGAGCGTCAGTAAGATCGTGCCGGTGCGCGTCATGACCCCGACGGGCGGCGCGCGGCCGATTGCTTGAATACCTGACGAAAGCCGAAATACGCGATGGCGTCCTTCATGTTCGACACGAAGCGTTTCCACGGCCGCATGCCCGGATCGGTCACGTACTCGAACGTCAGCGATACGCGGAATTCGTTGGCGGCGACGGGCGTGACGCGATGGCGCAGCTTGTCGCCGTCGAAGAACACGATGCCGCCGTGCGCGATCTGCACCGATCCGGGCTCGTCGGGCACGTTCGGGTTGCGCGTGTGCAACTCGTAATCGAGCCGCGCCGACGAATCGTCGATCACGCCGAATAGCAGCGTATAGCGGCGGCCATCGTAGTAAGACGTGTCGTAGTGCCAGCCGATGTGATCGCCCTCGCGCGTGTAGTAGTAGAGCGCATATGCGTGCGGATCGTCGTCGGGCGACGGCTGCAGCTTGTCGCCCGTCAGCGATTCGAGGAAGCCGACGAGTGCCTTCGAGCGGTACAGCTCGGCGATCAGCGGCGCCCGCGCATCGATCGTATGGCGGCTTACGCTGCCGCCCTGCTTATGCCCCGGCAGGTAGTTGCGATTGATCGCAGGCACGAGCGCACGCGCGGCGTCGGCGATTTGCCCGGCGAGATCCTTCGGCAGGAAGTCGTCGAGATACAGGAACGCGCCCTGGCGAGCGAATTCGCGCGCCAGGTGCGCGCCGTCGAGCGCGCACACGCGCGCGGCGACGGCATCATCGACGTTGCCGGCGCGTGCCGGCGCTGCTTCGATGTCGGTGGTCATTTGGTGGGCTGGATTTCGGTTGGATTGGGCGCGGGCGCGGCCGTGCCGCCGCGCTTCACAATCCGCCAGTAATCGATCGCGACCCATGCGGCGAACAGCGGTGCGCCGATCGATGCGGCCAGGATGAACGATTCGACACCGTCGAGCAGCGTGACGATCGGCAGCAGATACAGTACGTCCTCGGTCTCGAAACCACCGACGAACGCCTGCTTCGTGCCCGCCTTGCCGGCGAACGATTCGATCCGCATCCGCAGGAAGAATATCAGCGCGACGGCCGCGCCGGCGAGCGCGCCGAGCAGCACGGGCGACGCCGCCATCTGGCCGCCCGCCGCGACGATGCCGACGCCCATCGACACGAACAGCGCGATCGTGACGAGCGCGTCGCTCGCGAGATCGTAGAAATGGCCGAGCTTGCTCGACTGGCCGCTGATGCGCGCGAGTTCGCCGTCGGTGTGATCGACGAAATTCGACAGCACGATCAGAAACGCCCCCGCATTGCTCCAGCCGTAGCCGGGTTGCGCGAGGCACCATGCGCCGGCCGCGCCGATCAGCAGACGCAGCGTGGTCAGATGATTGGGCGTGATCGCAGTGCCGACGAGCGGCGTGACGAGTCGGCGTGCGAGCCGGGCGTCCCAAGTACGGGGCGGCGGACTCTCAACGGGCGGAGTGTCGGATTTTCTCGGGTCCATCGGCGAAATATATACGGATTTGTAATTTATTGCTTTTTGATGGCGCGGCGGCACGATTACAAATCGTTTTGAAGGTAAATCGTAATATTTTACGCGAATCCGAACCACAGCCGAGCCGATTCGATCATCGTGATGCGCGCGCACCGCACGCGATGCAAATCTGATGTCAGACAAATACTTGCCGAATCCTGTAAGTCAGTTTTTCAACCGGCCGACACTATAACCGGCCGGCGCTCTGCGATACTGCGTCGCACCGTGCCCCAGCCACCTGTTCAACGCATGCCGGCCAAGGGCGAGCATCGCTTCGCAGACGCCTTGCGGTACTTGCGCCGCCAGATTCAATACGACCTTTCGACACTCTGCCATGCCCACTTCTCGCATCCTCGCCCCCAGCCTGCGCGCTGTCGTTCGTTCCGCGGACGAAGCCGCGGCGATGATCGGCCCGAACATGACCGTTGCGATGAGCGGCTTCACCGGCTCCGGATATCCGAAGGCGGTGCCGGCCGCGCTCGCCGCACGCATTGCCGCCGCGCATGCGCGTGGCGAGGACTTCCGGATCAACGTGCTGACGGGTGCGTCGACCGCGCCGGAGCTCGATGGCGCGCTCGCGAAGGCGAACGGCATTTCGATGCGCCTGCCGTATCAGTCCGATCCGACGCTGCGCGAGAAGATCAACGCGGGCGAGCTCGACTATCTGGATATTCATCTGAGTCACGTCGCGCAATACGCGTGGTTCGGCCTGTTCGGCGAGCTGGATGTCGCGATCGTCGAAGTCGCGGGCATTCGCGAGGACGGCCGGCTGATTCCGTCGGCATCGGTCGGCAACAACAAGACGTGGCTCGATCGCGCAAAGCGTGTGATTCTCGAAGTGAACGCGCGCCAACCGATCGGCCTCGACGGGATGCACGACATTTATTACGGCACCGCGCTGCCGCCGCATCGCCAGCCGATTCCGCTGGTGGCGGCCGACGACCGGATCGGCGAGCCGTATCTGCGTTGCGCGCCCGAGAAGATCGTCGCGATCGTTGAGACCGACGCGCCCGATCGCAGCAATGCGTTCACGCCGCCCGACGCTACATCGAAGCAGATCGCCGGGCTTTTGATCGACTTCCTGCGCCACGAGGTCAAGCGCGGCCGGCTGCCGGCGGATCTGCTGCCGTTGCAGTCGGGCGTTGGCAACATCACGAATGCAGTGCTTGCCGGGCTGAGCGACGGCGGCTTCTCGAACCTGACCGCGTTCACCGAGGTGATCCAGGACGGCATGCTCGATCTGCTCGCGAGCGGCACGCTGCGCTTTGCATCGGCCACGGCGCTGTCGCTGAGCCCCGACGCGACGCAGCGCTTTGCCGACGAGATCGACGCATTGCGCTCGAAGATCGTGCTGCGGCCGCAGGAGATCAGCAACCATCCCGAGCTGGTGCGGCGCCTGGGCTGTATTGCGATGAACGGAATGATCGAGGCCGACATCTACGGCAACGTTAACTCGACACACGTGATGGGCACGAAGATCCAGAACGGGATCGGCGGCTCGGGCGATTTCGCGCGCAACGGCTATCTATCGTGCTTCATGTCGGCGAGCACCGCGAAGGGCGGTGCGATTTCCCGGATCGTGCCGATCGCGAGCCACGTCGATCATACCGAGCACGATGTCGCGGTGGTCGTGACTGAGCAGGGGCTGGCGGATCTGCGCGGGCTGTCGCCGAAGCAGCGCGCACGCAGGATCATCGCGAACTGCGCGCATCCGGACTACCGGCCGATGCTCGAGGACTACCTCGAGCAGGCAAGCCGTGAGAGCTTCGGCAAGCACACGCCGCATCTATTGTCACAGGCGCTGTCGTGGCATGAGCGATATGTGCGCACGGGGTCGATGAAGCCGTGATGCGGCGCTGACGAGCGAACGAAAATCGGCGCGCCGGCGCCTGCGTGCGCCGGCGCGCCGGATCGCTTTACGCTAGCGCTCGCCGTGCCGTTTGATTCGCACTGCGAGCCTGGTACGCGGCCATCGGCGGCCGTAACGCGCGCAGGATTTCGCGCGCGCTGGCGTCGGCAGGCGCGTCATGGAAGCGCGCGATCCACTGACGCAGCCAAAGCGGGCTTGCCGCCAGATAACGGCGAATCGAATGGCCGTCGTTGAGCCGTGCCTGATCGTCGAGCAGGAACACGCCCGTCAGCCGCGCGACGATCTTGCCTTGAGCGCCTTCTTCCCAGATCGGTGTCGCGTGCTCATAGCGGTAGTCGGCCGGTTGCGTGCGCGCGAGGCAATGCTGCAGCACGTCCGCATGCTCGCCGGGTTCGATCACGTAATGACGGCTTGTGGTGCCGGCGAGGCTGCGCACGTCGTTGAAGGCGGTCACGTCGACGACCGACGTGCCGAGCCAGTCCAGGCGGATGTCCGCGGCCGAGCCGAACGAGACGAGCAGTGCGCGGTCGAAAAATGTCCGTAGTTCGTCGGCCGTGAGACCAAGCCGCTCGCCGTCACGACATGCTTGGTTGTCGAGCTGCTGCGCGGTGGCGATTCCGGAGCTGTGCGCAAAGCATTTGAGGAGCGGCAGCCGTGCGATCTGCGTGGGCTCGATGCGCTGCGCGCGCGTGCCGTCCTCATATAACGGGAACCCGGCGGCATCGCGGCGCACGAATTGCCGGTCGGTGTAAGCGAGCTTGGCGGGCTGATCAACGAGGCGCGGCAGGATCAAGCGTTCGTAGATGAGTTGCGACTCCTGACTGAAGTAGCTGCCGGTCGAATCGGCGTTCAGCGCGAAGCGATTGTGCAGCATGCTGGCCTCGATCACCGTTTCGCCGTCGTCGCGGCGTCCCGAATGCGTGATCGCGAGCACGCGCAGCGGCGCGTGCGTGGACGAGCACAACGCCGGATCGGCGGCGATCTGCGCAACGAAGCCATGGAACAGTTGCGCCATCCCGTTCGACAGTTTGAGGCCGAGCGGATAGTTCGTGGTCGGCGTGCTTGGCAGTACGATCCAGTCGACTCGATCGAGCATCGCGGGTACGTCGTCCGGTGCGATGTCGCGGCGCCCGGGCAGCTCGCCTGCTGCACCCGACGCCTCCAGCACGGTCCAGACCGGACCGCTCGCCTTGAGCGGAGCATTCGAACGGTTACGCAGTTCGAGCGTGAGTTCGCGCAGCGCGTGATAGAGCAGCGCCATCGTCGCGCTGTAGCGCGGGCTCTGACGCAGGCGGAGATTGATCACGTCACTATAGTCGCTGTTGTATCGACAAGGAATCCCGACTAAATATTCGAGGCAGCGCAGCGGCAGCGGCTTGAATTGATCGACGCGCACGCTGTAGCTCGCATTGTCGTGCGTGACGGTTTCGCCCACGCGGGCGTAGTCGGCGAGCGCACGGTCGTATGCATCGATCGAATGGCCGCGCGGCGTGAGCAGCTCGCGCGCGAAATTCAGCGCTTGCGGAATCTGGATGTAGCGGGCGCTTAGATACTCGTGGTCCTCGTAGCGGTCGAGTTCTTCAACGAACGAACGGATCGTGACGCCGAAGCTGCGCGCGGCCGCAAGCACGTACTCCGCGAGCGCGGCGGGATCGGCCGGTTGCGATTCGGCGTGTGCTGCGAGGTGTTGCGCGAGCCGGTCTTCGATTTGGCGGTATGCATCCACGACCGGCTGCAGCGCGCCGAGAATCGAAGTGGCCGACACGAGATGTTCGTCGGACGGATGATTCGCGAGCGCCGCCTCGGCCTGCCGGAACAGCGCGACGTCGGGGCGCGCCATGCCGAGTTTGTCGCGCAGCGTTTCAGCATCGTCGATGCCGATGCCCCGGCGTTCAAGTTCGAGCCGCAGCCAGCGGACCTGGTCACCGGTTCCGTAAGCCTTGCGCACCCCGCCGGGCACGCGTGCGTCGAACACATTCAGCGCATCTTCGAGACCGACGCGGATGCCGTCGAGATCGAGCGCGATTGCCACGTCGACGAGGATGGCCTGGAAAGGCCCCGGCAGCAGCAGCGAAATCTTGCATGACGGGAAGCTATTGCGGAGCTTGTCGACGGTGGGCTGCAACTGGGCGGCGGCGAGTTCGATGGCCTTTTGATGCGCATCGTCGCCGCCTGCCTGCAACAACTTGGCGATTGCCTTGCGCGTGGGCACGTCAATCAGCGAATCGTCGCTGGTGTCTCCGCTTACCGGGTCGCGATGATATTGATCGACGGCGGCCACGAGCATGAACAGCACCGGCACGCCTGCGCCGATGAGCGGCGAGCGGTAGAGCGTAACCGAATTCTCGACGATCGTATGGTTGAACACTTCGATCTCGGGCCGCACGCCGACTTCCGCGAAGTGCGCGAGTTGATCCGCGAGGAACGCATTCGGATTGTCGTAACCGCCGCCCGCCTGGAAGACCACGGGGCCGGGGCTGAACGACGCCACGTCCGGTGCGAGTTGCGCGTGGCCGTAGCGTTTCAAGTGCGCGCGCCGCAGCGGGCTTTGCGATGCACGGCGGTCGCCGCGTGCGCTCGTGGATAGATTCAGGATGGCGGACGGCTCCTGGTCGAGCAGCGCGGGCACGATCCGATCGTAGTCGTCGAGCACGATGTGATTGCGCTGCGCGCCGATGCCAATCGGCGCGTTCAGGCCGGGAATCGTCAGCGTTGCTTGATCGTCCGTCGCGCGCGTGTGCAGGTGGACCACGGCGGCGCCTTCGCGCAGCGCTTCGCGCGACGCGTTGACGATGCCGTCGGCCGTGATCGGCAGATAGGGCGAGCGTGCCTTACCTGGTTGCCAATAGCCGGAGCCACATCGTTGCCAGCCGCTTTCGAGCAACGAATCGAGCACGGCCGCATTGTCGGAGCGAATCCGCTCGACGAAATCAGGCGGCAGGTAAGCGTGAACCCGATCGTGAGTCCAGGTCAGGTTCGCGTCTTCGGTGACGATCCAGCCGAACGTCGTGAGTTGAAGGACAATTTGCCGGACCAGTTCGACTGACGACAAGCGTTCGAGCGAGGTGCGTGTGATCAACGGCGGTTGGTCGACAACATGTGCTGCCGGCGTGCGCCGCCATACCGTGCCGCTGGGCGCCCAGCCGTTTTGCCGCAAGGCTTCGAGCGCGCCGAGCCGTTCGTTTGCGGCGCCATACTGGGCGACGTCGATCGGCGCATCGTAGCCATGCTCGAGCACGATGCCTCCGGCAGGTGCGATCTCCCAACCATTGGCCTCGAGCGCCTTGATCGTCACCTCGCGTGCGTCCGCAGGCAGCAGTTCGAGCATCGCATGGGGGATGAACTTCGGCTCCAGCGGGTCGAGATACTTCGGGACAGCGCCGACAGGTGCCGCGGTGATATAGAAAGTCTTGGCCATGATCGTCCTGAATCGAGTTATAAAGTTGTACTAAACAACTACAATCGGATACGCCATTTCGGGATATGCTGCGTCGCCGGGCCGAGCGATGCTGTATTGCACCGGGGACCGGAGCGAAAATGGCTCGTCCGCTAAATGCGGGAGAAATCCCATTTGGGTGGCTGTGGGATGTCTCGCTCGAATCTTACGATAAATTTACAAACATTATATAAATATTTCAATGTTTTATTTGGAGAAATAAAAATGCATTTAATTTTAATGAATATTTGTATATAAGATAATCGTCATGTAATCAAACTCCGTGGCGCGGGAGGGTTGCGGGGCATATGGCAGGGTGCCGCGGTCGATTGCTGAAACTTATGTCCGATGCTGAAATTAATTCATGAAATTATTTTGATTATCGAAATTTTGACAAAATTTCAGGAGATGTCGCGATTGGAGTGAATGAATCGCATTAGATGATTATTAGGTAGAGGTTTGATGGCTGAATGGCGAAGGCTGATGGTGGCGCGGTAACGTTGAACTGATTTTGTTGATTTTTTGGCGATATTCGATGGCGGCCGATAATCGCAAATTGATCGTTTTTTTGATGACTGCAATCAATGAAGAGGTGTTGAAAAATCGAGGCGCAGCACACTCCATTCACATCGATGGGCGTGACTTGTCGATGAGCATCACTGCCTGCGTCAGGCTTTGCCGATAGCTTCACCATTCAAATTGATTTCTGCCGGCGTTTCGTGAAACTTACGAGCAAGCTACTCGCGCGAATGCCGACGCGTCTTGCTCGTGCCGATTCTCCAGGCGCACTGTGCCGCCCGCACCACGCCGATGGTCGAAATCCTTGCTACGCCGCTGTCGATATCGTTATCGAAATTGCTTGGTTAGCCTTTTTGCGCTCAACCGCTAATGTGGTGTGGTTGGCGGCGTGCCATCGCGCCGTCTCGCGCTCGATAGACCCACCGGCGTGCCGTGCCAGCGCGTCAGCGCACCGGCGGTGTGCTCCGGTTGCCCTCGATGATATCGCCATGACCGACATCATTATCGATACCGTGCCGCACGATGCACGTGCGAAACCACTGATCGATGCATTAATCGACGAATACACGACACGCTATCGCACCTATCGTGTCGACAGCCGTGCGTCGGCGCAAGAGGAGCTTGCGCGCTATCCGGCGGAGCTGTTCGCACCGCCCGATGGTGCGTTTGTCCTGTTGCTTCGCGGCGGCGAGACGGTGGGCGGCGGGGCGTTCAAGCGTTATGACGCGCATACGGCCGAGCTTAAGCGAATCTGGACGCGCGGCGATCTTCGCAGGCAAGGGCTTGCGCGGCGCGTCGTTCGGGCGCTGGAGGCGCGCGCCGTGCAGCAGGGGTACCGGCGCGCCTATTTGACGACGGGCTTCCGGCAGCCCGAGGCATGGGCGCTATATCTCGATTCGGGTTACGAAGCATTATTCGACAGTGCGATCGATCCGGAAATCTATGTGCATTTGCCGTTCGGCAAGGATCTGATCGAGCCGGGGCGATTGAGCACGCTCGATGATCTGCGCGCGCGCGTGCCGGCCGAGCCGCCGGTGTTGTGATGCGGCAGTGCGCGGATGTGCCGGTGTGGCGCGGAAAAATGTCGTTGCCCGTTCAACTTGTTTGCGCCGAGAACGGTGAAAGATTCGAATCAGCCTGGGATCGCCAATGAAATTGCAAAATGCCCACTCGACCATGAAGTTCAAACGATGCATCGTGCGCGCAGTCGCGGCAGGGCTGCTCGGCCTCAGCATGGCTGCGTCGGCCGTCACATTCGATCTGAGCCCCGAGCAGCCCGGCCGTATTCGAGGCGGGCGCGACGAAGCCGTGATCCGCGCAGTGCCGCCGAGCTTCAAGTTCGTTGTGCCGGGCACGCTGAGCGTTGGCATCGCGCCGGCCCAGCCGCCTATCAGCGCTTATGCGACCGATGCACGAACGGTCGTCGGCTTCGACGCGGACTTTGCGCAACTGCTGGCCGATGCGCTCGGCCGCAAGCTGAAGATCGTGCCGCTGGCTTGGCCGGACTGGCCGCTTGCACTGCAATCGGGGCGCGTCGACGCCGTGCTGTCGAATGTGACCGTCACCGAGGAGCGCAAGACGAAGTTCGATTTTTCGACGTATCGGCAAGATCTGGTCGGCTTTTACGTGAAGTCGGATAGCAAGATCACGTCGATCAAGGAGCCGAAGGACATAGCCGGCCTGAGCGTGATCACCGATGCCGCAACCAACCAGGAAAAGATCCTGCTCGAATGGGATCGCGAAAACGTTGCGCATGGCCTGAAACCCGTCACCGTTCAATATTACGACGATGATGCGGTGAAGACAGTCGCGCTGCAATCGGGCCGCGCCGACGCGATCTTCAGCGTGAACTCGGTGCTGTCGTATCAGGCCGCGCAGCAGCATGACAAGCGGCTGGCCGGTACTGTTAGCGGCGGCTGGCCACGCACGGCCGACGTTGCGGTCACGACGCGCAGGGGCAGCGGTCTGGCTGAGCCGATCACCCTTGCCATCAACGATCTGATCAAGAACGGTACGTACCGGCGCGTGCTCGATCGCTGGAATCTCGGCTCGGAGGCGATCGAGGTGTCGCGGACCAATCCGCCGGGCCTGCCGAAACTGTAGACCCCGCCAGCCGTCAACCGCGATTCGCATCCGTCATGACCTATTCATTATCGTTGCTGGACAAGAGTCCGATTGCCGAGGGCGCAACGGCGGCCGACGCGCTGCGCTTCACGATCGCGCTTGCGCAGCGCGCCGAAGCGCTCGGCTATCGCCGTTTCTGGGTGGCGGAGCATCATGGCGCGCCCGGCCTCGCGAGCACGGCGCCGGAGATCGTCGTGTCGCACATACTTGCGAGTACGTCGACGATCCGTGTGGGATCGGGCGGTGTGATGCTGCAGCATTACAGTCCTTTTAAGGTGGCCGAGACGTTCAGGCTGCTTGCGTCGCTTGCGCCGGGGCGCGTCGATCTTGGTGTCGGCAAAGCGCCAGGCGGGCTGCCGTTGACGACGCGCGCGCTGCAGGCGCTGCACGGCAAGCCTCGCAAGGCCGCGTTCGACGAGCAACTCGCCGAACTCGACGCGTTTCTCGATTGGGGTGTCAGCGAGGATCATCCGCTTGCCGGCGCGGTCGCACTGCCCGTGCCGCCCGAGCGGCCTGAGCGGATTCTGCTCGGCGGTTCGGCGCAAAGCGCGGCGATTGCCGCGCGGCTCGGCTGGCAGTTTTGCTATGCCGGGCATTTCAATGGCGACGAGGCGAACGTCGAGCGTTCGCTCGACGCATATCGCAGCGCGACGGGTCGCGCGCCGCTGCTCGCACTCTATGCAGTTGCCGCGTCGACCAAGCGCGACGCCGAAGCACTGATCGGCGCGCTCAGGATTTTCAAGCTGAAGCTCGCGGGCGGCCAAAGCTTCAATCTCGGCAGCGCCCAGGCCGCTGCCGAATTCGCGCGGCAGAGCGGCGCGACCGATTACCGGATCGACGAACTTTGCCCTCACGTGATCGCCGGCACGCCTGATGACGTGCATCGCGAGTTCGACACGTTGAGCCGCCGCTATGGCGTCGACGAGTTCGTCGTCGATTCGCCCGTCACGCACTATCCGGCGCGACTCGCATCGGTCGAAATGCTGGCACGCGAATGGCGTCCGGTGCAGACCTTGCCATGAACGCACGCGCGTTACGAGGCGTGCGTGTTCCCATCGATTTCGACAGTGAGCCCAGACATGACCCAAGCTCCCATTCCGTTCGGCATCATGCTGCATGGCGCAGGCGGCCATATGCACGCGTGGCGGCATCCGAGCAATCCGCCGGATGCGAGCGTCAATCTCGATTTCATTGTGCGTATCACGCGCAAGGCGGAGGAAAACGGCTTTGCGTTCGCGTTCGTCGCCGATGGCCTCTATATCAACGACAAATCGATACCGCACTTCTTGAATCGCTTCGAGCCGATTTCGCTGCTGTCGGCGCTTGCGCTCGCGACGTCGAAGATCGGGCTGGCGGGCACGGTGTCGACGTCGTACAGCGAGCCGTTTACGGTTGCGCGGCAATTTGCGTCGCTCGACTTACTGAGCGGCGGCCGGGCGGGCTGGAATGTGGTCACGACACCGCTCGAGGGCACCGCGAAAAATTTCGGCAAAACGCATCCCGAGCACGATCTGCGCTACGAGATCGCCGATGAGTATCTGGAAGTCGTTCAGGGGCTATGGGATAGTTGGGATGACGACGCATTCGTGCGCGATCGCCAGAGCGGACGTTTCTTCGAGCGCGACAAGCTGCATACGCTCGATCATCGCGGCAGGTTTTTCCAGGTGGCTGGGCCGCTCAACATCCAGCGCTCGCCGCAGGGGCAGCCGGTGATCTTTCAGGCGGGCGCGTCGGATGCGGGGGTCGGCTTCGCCGGCAAATACGCGGATGCCGTGTTTACGCATACGGCGTCGGTGGACGAGGCGCTTGCGTTCGCGCGGCGCGTGACGCGCAGTGCGATCGGGCATGGACGCAGCGTCGGCGACTTGAAGATCTTTCCTGGAATCGGGCCGATCGTTGGGCGTACCACCGAGGAGGCGGAGGAAAAATACCGCGCGATCCGCGATTTGCTGACTGTCGACGACGCGCTCGCCTATCTCGGCCGCTACTTCGATCATCACGATTTCACCCAGTATCCGCTCGACGGGCCGTTTCCCGATCTGGGAGAGATCGGCCGCAACAGCTTTCGCTCGACCACCGACCGGATCAAGGCCGAGGCGCGCGATAAGCGGCTCACGCTGCGCGAGACTGCGTTTGCTGTCGCGACGCCGCGGCCGCGCTTCATCGGCTCCGGCAACGAAGTTGCCGACGAATTGATCCGCTGGGTCGACGCGGGCGCGTGCGACGGTTTTATCCTCGGCTTCCCGGTGCAGGCGCAAGGGCTCGACGATTTCGTCGAACTCGTGCTTCCCGCGCTCGAGGCACGTGGACGCTACCAGCGCTCGCTTACCGGGCGCACGTTGCGCGACCATCTCGGTTTGCCGCGCAAGGAAAGCCGCTACGCGGCGCCCGTTGACGCATGACGGCGGCCAAGCGCGCAAGCGCGGTGCGTGGCCGTACCCGCCGCGCGAACTCCGCGGTATGGCGCGCCTTCAGTTGTCCCACCCGTGCCGCATGCGGCATCGATCGTTCTCCGAAGGAAAGACGACCATGAGCGACATCACGCACGCAGTCGGCGGCGCGCTGCCGGCATCGAGCACGCCTCAGGCGCGAGACGACGCATTGCATTTCAGGATCGTGCCGGCGCGCTATCGGGCGCGCACGGCCGGCACCTTGCTTGCACTCGTTTTGATCGCGCTGGCGCTGAGCTCGGTGCTCAGCAATCCGCAGTGGGGCTGGCCGGTATTTGCCGAATGGTTCGTGTCCGAGCCGGTGCTTTCCGGACTCGCGCGCACGCTGTTGCTGACGGCGCTCGGTGCGGTGCTGGGGCTCGCGCTTGGTGTGCCGCTCGCGCTCGCGCGCGTGTCTGGCTCGCGGTTGTTATCCGCATGCGCATGGACGTATATCTGGGTGTTCCGCTCGATCCCGCTCGTCGTGCTGCTGCTGATCCTCAACAATCTCGGCTATCTGTACGATCATGTGCGGTTGGGCGTGCCGTTCACGAGCATCGTGTTTGCCGAGGTCGCGACAACCGATCTGATCAGCCCATTTTGCGCGGCGGTGCTGGGCCTTACGCTCAGCCATGCGGCGTTTACGGCGGAGGGCGTGCGTGGCGCGATCCTGTCGGTCGACCCCGGGCAGCTCGAAGCGGCTGCCGCGCTCGGTTTGCCGCGTGCGCGGCAGGCCACGCGCATCGTGCTGCCGCAGGCGATGCGCGCGTTCCTGCCCGTGGCGTTCAACGATCTGATCCTGCTCGCGAAGGGTACATCGATGGTTTATGTGCTCGCGATGCCGGAGCTGTTCTATACCGTGCAGGTGATCTACCGGCGCAATCTCGAGGTGATTCCGCTACTGATGGTCGCAACGGTTTGGTATCTGATTATCCTGACCGTACTTTCCGTGATTCAGGCGAGAGTCGAGCGCTGCTATGCGCGCGGCGCGGTGCGCAATCCGGCACGCTCGCCGCTCGATGCGTGGATCGCGGGCGTGATTCGTGCGTGGCCGGGGCGGCGCGCGGCCGCGAGCGGCCCGGCACACGCGCGGCCTGACGGCGGCGGTTCGAGCGGGAAGCCTGCCGCATCCATGCAGGCTGCATGCGCCGCGCGCGCTCGGCTCAGCGAGCGTCGGGGCGGCGAGGTGTCGCTGCATCGCGTATCGAAAAGCTTCGGACAGCATAAGGTGCTGGATAACGTGTCGTTTGTCGCGCCAGCCGGCAGCGTGACGGTGATTCTCGGGCAATCCGGCTCAGGCAAATCGACGCTGCTGCGCACGATCAACCATCTCGAGCGCGTGGACGGCGGGTTCATCGACATTGATGGTGAGCTCGTCGGTTACCGCCGCGACGGCAGCACGCTGTATGAGCTGAAGGAACGGGATGTGCTGCGACGTCGGATCGACGTCGGCATGGTGTTCCAGAACTTCAACCTGTTTGCCCATCTGAGCGTGTTGGAGAACCTCGTCGAAGCGCCGGTTGCGTTGGGCCGAGCGACGCGTGCCGATGCGCTGCAAGTCGCGCACGAGTTGCTCGCGCGCGTCGGCTTGGGGGCGAAGGCGCATGCGTATCCGCGTCAGCTTTCGGGCGGGCAGCAACAGCGCGTCGCGATTGCCCGCGCGCTTGCGTTGAAGCCGAAAGTACTGCTGTTCGACGAGCCGACGTCCGCGCTCGATCCCGAGCTGGTCAATGAAGTCCTCGATGTCATCAAGGAACTCGCGCGCTCAGGCACGACGCTCATCATCGTCACACACGAGATCGGCTTTGCGCGTGAGGTTGCGGATACGGTGTTGTTCATGGAGCAGGGCAGGATCATCGAGGCCGGCCCTCCCGCGCAGGTGCTCGATGCGCCTATGCATGCGCGCACGCGCGCATTTCTGTCGAAGGTGCTCTGACGATGACGGTGCGATGCGAGGTGCGTGAAAGTCGATGTGACGTTGCGTGGCGGGCCGCCTGCGCTGCGTTTTTCCGATACCGGCGACACTACTGCAATGAACGATAGAAGAGCTTTTGTTCGCGCCGCGCTGATGACGGCCGCCAGCGCGGCGCTGTTCGGCGTGCCGGCGCTGACCGCGCGGGCCGCGGCTATCGCGGTCGATCTCGATCCTCGGCAGGCTGGGCGTGTGCGCGCCGCGCCCGATCCGGCCGCGATCCACGCGGCGAGCGGTTATCGCTGGGTTGGCGATGGCGTCCTGACGGTCGCGATCGCGCCGCATGTGCCACCCGTGGCGACCTATGCGACCGACGCGCGAACGGTGGTCGGCGCGGACCCCGACTACGCGCAACTCATCGCCGACGCGTTGGGCCGGCGTCTCGCGCTCGTGCCCGTTGCATGGGCCGACTGGCCGTTAGGTTTGACCTCCGGCAAGTATGATGCGGTGATCTCGAATGTCGGCGTGACGGAGCAACGCAAGGAAAAATTCGATTTCACGACGTACCGACTCGGTTTGCACGGCTTCTATGTACGGCGCGCGAGCCCAATTGCACGCATTGCCGGGTCGAGCGATGCAGCGGGCCTGCGCATTATCACCACCGCGGGCACCAGCCAGGAGCGGATTCTGCTCGAATGGAACCGCCGCAACGTCGCGCAGGGACTCAAACCGCTGGAGCTGCTGTATTTCGATGACGATGGCGCGTCGCGTGTCGCGCTGCTGTCGGGGCGCGCGGATGCCGAACTCAATCCGAATGCGGCGCTCGCATACGAGGCGGCTCGCGAGGGCAGGATTCGCAATGTCGGCAGCGTGAACGCAGGCTGGCCGCTCAACGCGGACGTCGCGATCGCGACACGCAAGGGCAGCGGGCTGGCCGATGCGCTGACGCTTGCGACCAACGGTCTGATCCGCAACGGTAAGTACAGGCAGGCGCTCGCGCGCTGGGGGCTGCTGTCGGAGGCGCTCGAGCGGTCCGAAACGAACCCGCCGGGGCTGCCGTCGTTCTGACGCGGCGCACCGCTTGTTATTCCCGGTCTTTGTCATGATGATTTCACACCTGGGTTTCCTGACGGCCGGCAACTATCCGGCGGACGATCCGCTTGCCGGTCTCGAAAAGTCACTGCGGCTTTTCAGTCGCGGCGATGCGCTCGGTTACGACAGCGCATGGGTTCGCCAGCGGCATCTGGAGCGTTCGGTGTCGTCAGCCGCGACGTTTCTCGCCGCTGCGACGCAGCGCACGGTGCGCATCGCGCTCGGTGCGGCCGTGATCCAGATGGGTTACGAGAATCCGTTCCGGCTCGCGGAGGATCTCGCGACCGTCGATGCGTTGTCGCAGGGCCGCCTGCACGTCGGGTTGAGCGCGGGCGCGCCGGGGTACGCGGCGCTGCTTGGCGATCGCCTGCTCGATGCCGACGCCGCGCGCATCGACTTTTCGCTCGCGCGGCTGCTGCGCCTGCGCGAGAACCTCGCCGGCGTCTATTTCGGCGACGCGGACACGGTGATCGAATCGCCGGCCGGGCGCGAGCGGCCACGCGTGAATCCGCATGTGCCGGGGCTCGCCGGGCGTTTGTGGTACGGCGGCGGTTCGCTGCGCTCCGTCGAATGGGCGGCGCGCAACGGTTTTCATTTGCTGGTCGGCAACGTCTGCCGAGGCGAAGCCAGCGACGATTTCCACGCGGCGCAGGCTGCTCAACTCGACCTGTTCCTGTCGAACTGGGCCGAAGCATCGCCGCCGCGCGTCGCGCTCGGGCGCGTCATCGTGCCGCTCGATAGTGCCGAAGCCGTTTCGCGGCAGCGTTACCGCGATTTCGCCGCGGCGCGCGTGGCGCGCACGCTGGCGCCACAGGGAGATAGTCGCACGCTGTTCGCGCCGGATCTGGTCGGTATGTCCGACGAGATCGTCGAACGGCTGCTCGCCGATTCCGTTCTCGCGCGCGTGACCGAACTGAGGCTCGAACTCCCGTATGACCTCGCGCTCGACGAATACGAGCAAATCCTGGCCGACGTTGCGTCCCGCATCGCACCGGCGCTCGGCTGGACGCCAGCCGGGCTCATGCCGGCGGCCAACGGCGCGGGCGCCGCCGTTCACTGAGCCCGTGGGCGCCCATGCGGGCGATTGCTGATTGCGTTTCGGCAATCGCGCCGCAACATCATATTCACCTAACTTCTGCTACGCTTACGAGCGCGCAAGAAGCGATTTGCCCGGCGTAGAGGCATACCCGCTTTCCGAGCGGCTGGCGTTGTCATATAAACGAAGGGACGGGCGCAACGCAACCGGTGCAGGCGCGCTGCCCCGTCCGGGCAGCGCGCCGTTGCAACGCGGTCGCCAAGCGCAGCAGCAAGCAAGTTCGTCCCCCGATACCACCACCCGAGACCACCATGCTTCAATTGTCCCGGCGCCAGTTCCTGAAGCTGTCCGCGACGACGCTAGCCGGTTCGAGCCTGGCCCTGATGGGCTTCTCGCCGGCCGACGCGCTTGCCGAGGTCCGCCAATACAAGCTGGCGCGCACTGTCGAAACCCGCAACACCTGCCCTTACTGCTCGGTCGGCTGCGGGATTCTGATGTACAGCCTCGGTGATGGCGCGAAAAACGCGCAGCCGAGCATCATCCACATCGAAGGCGATCCCGATCACCCGGTCAACCGCGGCACGTTATGCCCGAAGGGCGCGAGCCTGATCGACTTCATCCACAGCCCGAATCGCCTCACGCAGCCCGAATATCGCGCGCCCGGCTCCGACAAGTGGGAGCCGATCGCGTGGAGCGACGCGCTCGATAGGATTGCGAAGCTGATGAAAGCCGACCGCGACGCGAACTTCATCGAGACGACCGACGACGGCAAGAAGGTCAACCGCTGGCTGACTACCGGCATGCTCGCTGCTTCGGCGGGCAGCAACGAAGTCGGCTATCTGACGCACAAGACCGTGCGCAGCATGGGGATGCTCGCGTTCGACAACCAGGCTCGTGTCTGACATGGCCCGACGGTGGCAGGTCTTGCCCCGACGTTTGGCCGTGGCGCGATGACGAACCATTGGGTCGACATCAAGAACGCCGATGTGATTCTCGTGATGGGCGGCAACGCTGCCGAAGCGCATCCCTGCGGCTTCAAGTGGGTGACGGAGGCGAAGGCGCATCGTCGCGCGCGCCTGATCGTCGTCGATCCGCGCTTTACGCGCACCGCATCAGTGGCGGATTTCTACGCGCCGATCCGTACCGGCACAGACATCGCGTTTCTTGGCGGGGTGATCAATTACCTGCTGACGAACGACAAGGTCCAGCGCGAGTACGTGAAGCGCTACACGGATTTTCCGTTCATCGTCCGCGAGGATTTCGCGTTCGACGGCGGCATCTATTCCGGCTATGACGCAGACAAGCATGCGTATCCGGACAAATCGACGTGGGACTACGAGCGCGGCGACGACGGCTTCGTGAAGACCGACGACACGCTTTCGCATCCGCGCTGCGTATACAACCTGCTGAAGCAGCATTACGCGCGCTACACGCCGGAGATGGTCGAGAAGATTTGCGGCACGCCGAAGGACAAGTTTCTGAAAGTGTGCGAAATGCTCGCGACTACCGCTGTGCCTGGCCGCGCCGGTACGATTCTGTACGCGCTCGGCTGGACGCATCACTCGGTCGGCGCGCAGATGATCCGCACGGGCGCGATGGTGCAACTGCTGCTCGGCAATATCGGGATCGCGGGCGGCGGGATGAACGCGCTGCGAGGCCACTCGAACATCCAGGGGTTGACCGATCTCGGCCTGATGTCGAACCTGCTGCCGGGCTACATGACGCTGCCGTCGCAGGCCGAGCAGGACTACGAAGCGTATATCAAGAAGCGCGCGCCGCAGCCGCTTCGGCCGAATCAGTTGAGCTACTGGAAGAACTATCGCGCGTTCTTCGTGAGCTTCATGAAGGCGTGGTGGGGCGACGCGGCGAACGCGGGCAACAACTGGGGCTACGACTATCTGCCGAAGCTCGACAAGCCGTATGACCTGCTGCAAACGCTCGAGCTGATGCACCAGGGCAAAGTGAACGGCTACATCGCGCAGGGCTTCAATCCGCTCGCGGCGGCGCCGTCGAAGGCAAAAACCGCGGCTGCGCTCGCGAAGCTGAAATGGCTCGTGATCATGGACCCGCTCGCGACCGAGACGTCCGAGTTCTGGAAAAACCACGGCGACTACAACGACGTCGACGCATCGAAGATCCAGACAGAGGTGTTCCGGCTGCCGACGACGTGTTTCGCCGAGGAGCGCGGCTCGCTCGTGAACTCCGGCCGCGTGCTGCAATGGCACTGGAAGGGCGCCGAGCCGCCGGGCAAAGCGCGCAGCGATCTCGAGATCATGGCGGGCCTGTTCACGCGGGTGCGCGAGCTGTACCGGAAGGAGGGCGGCAAATTTCCCGATCCGATCGTTAATTTGTCGTGGCCGTATGCGGACCCGGAAAGCCCGACGCCCGAGGAACTCGCGATGGAGTTCAACGGCCGCGCGCTTGCGGATCTGCCCGATCCGAAGGACGCGGCGAAGACGCTCGTGAAGAAAGGCGAGCAGCTTTCGGGCTTCGCGCAGTTGAAGGACGACGGCAGCACGGCGAGCGGCTGCTGGATTTTCTGCGGCTCGTGGACGCAAGCGGGCAATCAGATGGCGCGCCGCGACAATTCGGATCCGACCGGCATCGGTCAGACGCTCGGCTGGGCATGGGCTTGGCCTGCGAACCGGCGGATTCTGTACAATCGGGCGTCGTGCGACGCGAACGGCAAGCCGTTCGATCCGACCCGCAAGCTGATCGGCTGGAACGGCAGCGCGTGGACGGGCGCGGATGTGCCCGACTACAAGGCCGACGAGCCGCCGGAAAACGGAATGGGGCCGTTCATCATGAACCCGGAAGGCGTTGCACGCTTCTTCGCGCGCGATGGCATGAACGAGGGGCCCTTTCCTGAGCATTACGAACCGTTCGAGACGCCGCTTGCCGCGAATCCGCTGCATCCGGGCAACCCGCGTGCGCTGAACAACCCGGCTGCCCGCGTGTTTCCGGGCGATCGCGCCGCGTTCGGCAAACCCGACAAGTTCCCGCACGTCGCAACCACCTACCGGCTTACCGAGCACTTCCATTATTGGACGAAGCATGCGCGGCTGAACTCGATTATCCAGCCCGAACAATTCGTCGAGATCGGCGAGGATCTGGCAAAGGAGGTAGGCGTCGTGCATGGCGATCGCGTGAAGGTATCGTCGAACCGCGGCTACATCGTCGCGGTCGCGCTTGTCACGAAGCGGATCAGGACGCTTACGGTCGACGGCAAGCAGGTGCAAACAGTCGGTATTCCTCTGCATTGGGGTTTCAAGGGGCTGACGAAGCCCGGCTATCTCGCGAACACGCTGACGCCGTCGGTGGGTGACGGCAATTCGCAGACACCGGAATTCAAGTCGTTCCTGGTGAGAGTGGAAAAGGCGTAAGGAGGAAGAGATGGCATTGCAATCGCTCGACATCAAGCGCGTTTCCGCGACCACGACACCCCCGCCCACCGCGCGCGAGCCGGTGACGGGCAGCGTCGCGAAGCTGATCGACGTATCCAAGTGCATTGGCTGCAAGGCTTGCCAGACGGCTTGCATGGAATGGAACGATTTGCGCGACGAGGTCGGCGCGAACGTCGGCGTCTATGACAATCCGGCCGATCTCAGCGAATACTCGTGGACGGTGATGCGCTTTGCCGAATACGAGAACCCCGCGGGCGACCTCGAATGGCTGATCCGCAAGGACGGTTGCATGCATTGCGAGGATCCGGGCTGCCTGAAGGCGTGCCCGTCGCCGGGTGCGATCGTCCAGTACAACAACGGCATTGTTGATTTCCACGAGGAGAACTGCATCGGCTGCGGCTATTGCGTGACCGGTTGCCCGTTCAATATTCCGCGGATTTCGAAGAAGGATCATCGCGCGTACAAGTGCACGCTCTGTTCGGACCGCGTCGCGGTTGGCCAGGAGCCGGCGTGCGTGAAGACCTGCCCGACCGGTGCGATCGTGTTCGGCACGAAAGAGGACATGAAGCAGCATGCGGCCGAGCGCGTGGCCGACCTGAAAGAGCGTGGCTTCGAGCATGCGGGGCTCTACGATCCGCAAGGCGTCGGCGGCACGCACGTAATGTATGTGCTGCATCATGCCGACCGGCCGTCGCTATATCACGGGCTGCCGGATAATCCGTCGATCAGTCCGATGGTGAAGCTGTGGAAGGGGCTGGCGAAGCCGCTTGCGGTGGCCGGTATCGCGCTTACCGCGCTCGCCGGTTTCTTCCATTACACGCGCGTCGGCCCGAACGAAGTGACGCCGGACGAAGAGGCCGCGGCTCGCGACGAGGCGCGACGCATCAAGGAGGCGCGAAATGAAGCATGACGACCCGAACCTGATCGTCCGGTATACGGCCAACGAGCGCACGAATCACTGGCTCACCGCGATTTCGTTCGTACTGCTCGCATTGTCGGGGCTCGCGCTCTTTCATCCGTCGATGTTCTGGCTGACCTCGCTGTTCGGCGGCGGCCAATGGACTCGGATCCTGCATCCGTTCGTCGGCGTCGTGATGTTCGCGTCGTTCGCGATGATGATCGCACGCTACTGGCACCATAATCTGCTCGACGCGGACGACCGGCGCTGGCTCAAGCAAATGCGCGACGTGCTCGCGAACCGTGACGGCGAACTGCCACCTGTCGGCCGTTATAACGCAGGGCAGAAGCTGCTATTCTTCACGTTGGTGATATGCATGCTGCTGTTGCTCGTATCCGGGATCGTGATCTGGCGGCGATATTTTTCGCTCTATTTCCCGATCGACGTGATTCGGGCCGCGGCCGTCATTCATGCGGGGGCGGCGTTCGTGCTGATTATCGGAATCGTCGTGCATGTTTATGCGGCGCTGTGGGTGAAAGGCTCGATCGGAGCGATGGTGAGCGGGACCGTCACTGTCGGCTGGGCGAGAAAGCATCATCCGAAGTGGTTTCGCGAGAGTATCAAATAACACCGCGGCATACCGCTACTCGTGGACAGAACAAGGGCGCCGGCGATTCGGCGCTTGTTTTTTCAAGGCA
The DNA here is from genome assembly GCF_001522865.1 of Burkholderia sp. TSV86. Classification (GTDB taxonomy): domain Bacteria; phylum Pseudomonadota; class Gammaproteobacteria; order Burkholderiales; family Burkholderiaceae; genus Burkholderia. The sequence goes on from NZ_LOWB01000056.1 coordinate 45,713, forward strand.
TTCTTTTGTTGTGACTGACGCAACCCAACGTATTCTTGGGCCGGACGAAATCGCCGCGCTCGATCATTCGGCCATTCCGCGCGTGCGGATTCCCGAGCGCGAAACCGTATTCGCCGCGCGCGCCGCGCGCTTGCGCAAACTGGCCGGCCCGAGCCCGATCGGCGGGTATCTGAGGCTGATGGCGGCCGTTGCCGATGCGCAGCATGATCTGCTGCAAGGTTTCGAAGCAAACGCGCCCGAGCGGGCGGCAATCGAGCAGGCACAGCATCATGCAATGCCGCTCGCGCCCGCGCTGGCCAGCGCAGGCGATTCGGGCTGGCGCGACGTGCTGCAGCGCTTGCTCGATCGTGTAGAAGGCGCGGGCCTCGTGAATCCCCCGCTCGCGAAGCTGATCGACGAGTTGCGGCTGCGCCCGGCCGCCGAACTCGACAAGCAGGTCGACGCGCTGCTCGCGCAACGCTTCGCCGAGATCGAACCGGCATCGGCGCCGTTTCTGATGGCTGCGCTGCAAGTCGTATGGACTTCGCTCGCGAGCCGCCTGTCGCCGGCCGACGTTCCATATGTCGAGCAGCACGGCTTGTGCCCAGTCTGCGGGACGCCGCCGGTCGCGAGCTTGGTACGCGTCGGTGGTCAGTATCAGGGCTATCGTTTTCTTCAGTGCAGCCTATGCGCGACCGAGTGGCATATGGTTCGCACCAAATGTTCGCATTGCGAGTCGACCAAGGGGATCGCGTATTACGGCATCGAAGGCAGCAGCGGCGAGCTGAAAGCCGAAGCTTGCGACGAATGCCGCACGTATCGGAAAATCGGCTATCTAGACAAGGATTACGCTATTGAAGTGCTCGCAGACGATCTCGCGAGCCTTACGCTCGATTTGCTGATGGGCGAGGCGGGCTATCGCCGCGCATCGCCGAATCCGTTGTTATGGCCGGAGTTGTCCGCTGACGCGGGAGGAGATGGCCGGCCGTGAGCGGGTCGAGCGTGAGTGACACGGGCGGTTTGTTCGCACGGGTGCCGTCGGTCGAGCGGGTGATGTCGTCGGAGCCGATCAAGGCGCTGGTTGGCGAATATGGGCGCACGCGCGTACTGGGGACAGTGCGGGCATCGCTCGACGCGTGGCGCGACGCTGCGCGGCGCGACCCGGCCGCCACTGCGCCGCTCGACGGCATGCGTATCGCCGCCGACGTGCGTGCGCGGCTCGAGGCGGATTCGGCAAGCAGGCTGCGCCCGGTATTCAATCTGACGGGCACCGTACTGCACACGAATCTGGGGCGCGCGCTATTGCCGGACGATGCGATGCAGGCCGTCATACGCGCGCTCACGCAGCCGATGAACCTCGAATTCGATCTGGCGACAGGCCGCCGTGGCGATCGCGACGATCTGATCGACGATCTCGTTTGCGAGCTGACGGGCGCGCAAGCGGCCACGGTCGTCAACAACAATGCGGCCGCCGTGCTGTTGACGCTGTGCGCGCTTGCGCCGGCGAAGGAAGTGATCGTGTCGCGCGGCGAGCTTGTCGAGATCGGCGGTTCGTTCAGGATTCCCGACATCATGAGCCGCGCCGGGGCCAAGTTGCGTGAAGTCGGCACGACGAACCGCACGCATCTGCAGGATTACGAAGCGGCGATCGGCGCACGCACTGCGCTGCTGATGAAGGTGCATTGCAGCAATTATGCGATCAGCGGCTTCACGAAGGAAGTGACACTGTCCGAACTCGTGCCGCTTGCGCGCGCGCACGGATTGCCCGTTGTCGTCGATCTGGGCAGCGGTACGCTCGTCGATTTGTCGCGTTGGGGTTTGCCCAAGGAGGTGACGGTGCGAGAGACCATCGACGCAGGCGCCGATCTCGTCACGTTCAGCGGCGACAAGCTGCTGGGCGGCCCGCAAGCCGGGTTGATCGTCGGCCGGCACGATTTGATCGCGAAGATCAAAAAGCATCCGCTGAAGCGCGCGCTGCGCGTCGGCAAGCTGACGCTCGCCGCGCTCGAGCCCGTATTGCATCTATATCGGATGCCTGAATTCCTGCACGAGCGGCTGACGACGTTGCGCCTCTTGACGCGCCCGCAAGCAGATATCGAGGCCGCTGCCGGGCGTATGCGTCCAGCGTTGCAACGTGCGCTGGGCGAAGCGTTCGACGTCGGCGTCGAGCCGATGTTCAGTCAGATCGGCAGCGGGGCGCTGCCCGTCGATCGATTGCCGAGTTGCGGGCTGGTGATTCGCGTGAGCGGCGGTAAGCGCGGCGGCCGGGCACTGATGCAGCTCGAGCGGCGGTTGCGCGACTGGCCGCGCCCTGTGCTCGGCCGCATTGCTGACAACGCATTGCAGCTCGATTTGCGTTGCCTCGAAACGGGCGACGAGGCCGCCTTTGTTGCGCAGTGCGAACTGGCGCAAGGTGCGCGCAGATGATTGTCGGCACCGCAGGGCACATCGATCACGGCAAAACGACGCTCGTGCGCGCGCTGACCGGCGTCGACACCGATCGATTGAAGGAGGAAAAAGCGCGCGGCATCTCGATTGAACTCGGCTACGCGTATGCTCCGTTGGAGAACGGCGATGTGCTTGGCTTTATCGATGTGCCTGGCCACGAGAAGCTCGTGCATACGATGGCGGCGGGGGCATGCGGGATTGATTTCGCGCTGCTCGTGATCGCTGCTGACGACGGCGTGATGCCGCAAACGCGCGAGCACTTGGCGATCCTGCGATTGCTCGGCGTCACGCAAGGCGCGATCGCGTTGACGAAAGGCGATCGCGTCGATGTGGCGCGCATTGCGCAAGTGCGCGATGAGATTCGTGCGTGGCTTGCATCCACGCCATTTGCGGCCGCGCCGATCTTCGAGACTCGCGCGACTGACCCGAGCGCAGACGGTGTTGCCGCGCTGAATGCGCATTTGCGCGCGACCGCGCTTGAATGGCGCGCGCGGCGTGACGACGGTCTGTTCCGTCTGGCGGTCGATCGCGTGTTTACGCTTGCGGGCCAGGGCACCGTCGTGACGGGCACCGCGTTCGCTGGACGCGTGAGCACCGGTGATACGTTGGCTGTTGCGCGTACAGGCGAATCCGTTCGCGTGCGCGGCATCCATGCGCAGAACCGCGCTGCCGATGCCGGCCGTGCGGGCGAGCGGTGCGCACTGAATCTTGCCGGCATCGACAAGGCGGCGCTCGCGCGCGGCGACATGATCATCGATGTGCGGCTCGCGACGCTGTCGCCGCGCATTGATGTCGAGTTGACACTCACCTCCGACGCAGGTTTATCGGTCGCGCACTGGACACCGCTGCACGTGCATCTCGGCACATTGCATCGGGTTGCGCACGTCGCGCTGCTCGAAGGCGAGACACTTGAGCCGGGTCAATGCGCGCGTGCACAATTGAATTTCGCAGAGCCGATATTCGCGATGCCGGGCGATCGCTTCATCGTGCGCAACGCGCAAGCGACGCAGACCGTCGGCGGCGGACGAGTGCTCGATCCGTTCGGGCCCGCGCGCAAGCGGCGCACGAGCGCGCGCCGGGCGTGGCTCGATGCGCTCGTTGCATGGCTCGACGAAGGCCGGCTCGATGCGCTGCTCGACGAAGCGACGCTTGGCATCATGTGCAAGACGCTCACCCATCTGACCGGCCTGCCGGCGCACGTGCTGACGCCGCGGGCCGACGTCGTGCACATTGCTGCAACGGGCAGACAGGCGGATGACGCGCGCGTCATCGCGCGTTGTCATTGGGATGGGCTGCGCGTGCGCGTGCTCGATGAGCTCGATGCATTTCATCGACACTCACCTGACGAGCAGGGGCCGGATGTGGCGCGGCTGCGCCGGATTGCTGCGCCGTTGGCGGACGACGCGCTCTGGCGCGCGTTGATCGATGCGTTGATCGACGACGGTGCGATCGTCCGCAGCGGGCCGTGGCTGCATTTACCGTCGCATGCGGTGAGCTTCGAGGCGGGCGAGCAAGCGCTGGCGGCGCGTCTGCTGCCGCTGGTTATCGACGGACGCTACGATCCGCCGTGGGTGCGCGATCTCGCGTCCGCGACGGGCGTTGCGGAGGATACGGTGCGTATGTTGATGCGCAAGCTTGCACGCCGTGGCGATGTGCATCAGGTGGTACGCGATCTGTTCTACCATCGCGACGTGATCGTCATGCTCGCGCGACTGATCGAGCAACTATCACGCGAGCAGCGCGGCGCACTCGATGCGGCGACGTTTCGGGACGCGACGGGGCTTGGTCGCAAGCGTGCGATTCAAATTCTCGAATTCTTCGACCGCGTTGGGTATACTCGCTTTCACCGCGATCGTCACTGGCTTCGCGGCGACAGCCGCTTGCTCGGCCCATAAAATAGGACGGTATTTGCTGTTTCCCGTTTCTCAGGAAGGCATTCGTATCCGGTGGTGCGGCTGAGCTTCAAACTCAGTTGGTGCGGTCAGCCCGTGCTAGGTAGGTTCGACTCCTGCTGCCTTCCGCCAGTCTTGGCTCTCGGAGATTCTCGCTTACTCCCGAAACCCTCTCAAAGCGCCTTATACGATGGGCGTCTTAGGGGTGCGCGGCGCCCAGCATGCGCAGAAGCTCTATGCCGGCGTACAGCCTGGCACCGTGCTGATGACTGACGGGTACGAGC
>NZ_LOWB01000057.1 GCF_001522865.1 Burkholderia sp. TSV86
GCCGTCAGCGTCGTCTTGCCGTGGTCAACGTGACCAATCGTTCCTACGTTCACGTGCGGCTTGGTCCGCTCGAATTTTTCCTTGGCCATTTTCAACTCCCAAAAGGAATTTCACTTGTTGCGCCGCGCGCAAACAGACACCGACTACTGCTGGTGCCCATGGGCAGGATCGAACTGCCGACCTCTCCCTTACCAAGGGAGTGCTCTACCACTGAGCCACATGGGCGCTTTACGCTTCAACCACAGAACTGGAGCGGGTGAAGGGAATCGAACCCTCGTCGTAAGCTTGGAAGGCTTCTGCTCTACCATTGAGCTACACCCGCAAGGGTCTGCAACGACTCCCTATACCGCCCTGCTGCTTATGTCTTTTGGTGGAGGAGGTTGGATTCGAACCAACGTAGGCGTAAGCCAACAGATTTACAGTCTGCCCCCTTTAGCCACTCGGGCACCCCTCCGTAGAGAACTGACGATTATGGAGGTACATCAGCTTTGTGTCAAGCATCCCGGAAAGATTATTTTCATTCTCTTCGAGGAAGCTTGCCGATGCATCCGGTATCTTATCGATGACCCACCGGCGTTTAGCCTTCGGATCACGAAAACTGCCGGACTCTCTTTCAAGCCCACATTTTTCGACAGATTCCGCGTTCAGTGCGCCAAAATCCACGCTGCCGAAAACGGAAGACCGGTATCTTACGGCTTTCACTCCATAAAGCCAAGCAATTGGCATAAAAAATCGGGCCGATTCCGGGCCGAAGTATCGAACTCGCGGCTTCAGCCGATTTTTAGGCGGTTTTGCGGCATCATGGGCACCTGATTGCGGGGCGTAGCCGGTCTCTTCCTCGTCAAAGAATGGCGGCGGGCACGATATCGCGCCGGCGCCCATGCTGCGGCCCTGCTGACCGACGCAATACTCCCGCGCACGCCGTATGCGGCGAAACGGCGTGCAACAGCGCAGGCGCCTGCTGCTGACGGACGCGCGGCTGGGTCAACAAAGGGGTGGCGTGACGGGAGCGCGTTGCGAGAGGGAGGGGGATGAGAGGGGTTT
>NZ_LOWB01000058.1 GCF_001522865.1 Burkholderia sp. TSV86
GGTGGACTCCTTGCTGTTCGCGGCGCGCATTGCCGCTACGGGCTACGCCCTTCGCGCCAATGCGCGCCAGCATGAAAAACCAACCACTGTCAGATTTAGTCTAGTCCACCGCACATCAAGCAGGGTCATTCGAGCGTCGTCGTCGAGCTCGATTTGAGCGCGCCTTCGTTCTCCGACGCACTCTCGATCCTGTCCGGCACGAAGGAGAACGTGCGTCTCTATGAATCCATTGTCGCCGAGCTCGGCACGACCAACCCGGATGCGTGGCTTCCGGTGTTCTACGAAAGGAGAAATGCAGCATGAAACGCCTTGTTATTACCGCTGCCCTCTTGGCGGCACTGGCTTCCGGGTCGGCCTTCGCGCAGGGCATTCCGGTGTACGACAACACTTCGTTCCTGCAACTCGTCCAGAGCTTCCAGCAGGCGCAGGCGACCTATCAGCAGTTGCAGCAGACGTACAACTCGACGATCGGCAGCCGCGGCCTGAGCGGTCTCATCAACAACCCGGCCGCGCGGCAATACCTGCCGTCCGACTTCCAGAATGTGCTGTCGGGAATCAGTACGGGTAGCGGCGATCTGTCGGGCGTGGCGAAACAGATCCTCTCGAAAAGCGCCGTGCTGAGTTCGAGCCAGCTTGCGGCCCTGAGCCCGGCCAACCAGCAGTTGATTTCGAACGCGCGCAATCAAAACGCGTCGCTCGCGGCGGCTGCGCAGTCGGCTTTCTCGGCCGCAGGCCAGCGTTTTTCGACGCTGCAAACGCTGATTGACTCGATCGACTCGGAAACCGACCCGAAGGCCATTCAAGACTTGCAGGCACGGATTCAGGCCGAGAACGTCATGATGCAAAACGAGAATGCGCGCCTTGCGGCCATGAGCGCCGCGAGCACGCAGCAACAGCAAGTGCAGATGCAGGCGGATCGTGAGCGCGCTGTCGGCTTCACGAACACCGCTCCCCCTGCTTTCTAAGGAGTCACACACTCATGCGCCGAAACACGCAATTGAAGGTTGTCGCGGGCTTCGCGTTGTGCGCCGCACTCGCGGCGTGCAACACGAAACCGACTGCGATCCCGTTCTTGGATCGCGTTTTGACCGTCGACGAATTCACGCAGCAGGCCGACATGCGCAAGCGTGTCATCGACGCCTGCCACGCGAATCCGGGCGAGCTCGGCCAAGACCCGAACTGCATCAACGCGGCGAAGTCGGCGGAAGCGCAGTTCACGAAGGGCAATATCCCGAAGTTCTAACGAAGGCACGGCCCCATGAATATCACTCTGTTCCAAAACATATTCACGCACTATCAGGCCGCGATCGACGCGTTCCTGAATGCGGGAATCTCGCGCACCATCAGCGCGTTTCTTCCGGTCGCGACAACGTGCTTGGGTATCTACTTCATCCTGTACGCTTGGGCCGGAATTCGGGGCAAGGTGCAAGACTGGGGTAACGATATGGTCGCGCGCACGATCAAGCTCGTGCTCATTCTGAGCATTGGGTTCTCGGTCGCGGGATACGGTACATACGTGCTCAATCCTGTCCTGAACCTGCCGAACGATCTGACGACGGTTGTAACGGGCCAAACGGCCGACTCCGTTGCCGGCCCGTCGATCCTCGATCAGCAGCTTGGCAAGGCAATGGACATGGGTAATGACGCCATGTCGCAAGGTGGCATCACGTCGTCCAGCGGGTTTTCGTACTACCTCGCTGGCATCGTGTTCTATCTCGCGGGCATCATCATGACTGTCTATGCCGCGTACCTCATCCTGCTCTCTAAGGGCATGCTGACCGTGTTGCTCGCCTTCGGGCCCATCTTCGTCGGCTGTCTCATCTTCGACGTGACCAAGCGGTTTTTCGATGCATGGCTCGGCCTCATCGTCAATTACATCTTCGTCAACGTGTTCGCGGTAACGATCGTGTCGTTCACGTTCGTCGCCTTCCAGCAATACCTTGCGGCAATGAACTCCGAATCGGGCCTCGGCGGTGCGCTCGGTCTGCTCGTTATCGCGATCATCGACATTCTCATCATCATGGGCGTGCCGCATGTCGCATCGAGTCTCGCGGGTGGTTCGCCGGTCGGTACTGGCTTCGGCAATTGGGTCGTCTCGACCGCGACGGGCGGCGCTTCGCGCGTGCTCGCCGGCAAGCTGGGTCAGGGCGCGAAGTGGACGGGCGGGAAAGCCGGCCTCGGCGCGCGTGCTGCGGCCCGCGCTGCGACGAGCCGGTTCCGCATGAACAGCGTCAAGGGGCTCTGACGATCTAACCATCGGGTCAAAGCGGCGGGTTTCCGCCCGCTGCTTTTTCTTCGCCCCAACTCATCAAAACATACTGTTTTGATAAATCAAAATGTGCTATCTTGATTAGCGATTATCTAGTTCCTGGGAGTCCAAACCATGCGCTACACCTTCCTCGCTTTGCTCGCGCTGCTGCTGTCAGCTTGCGCATCTGGCCCGCCGAAGCCAGTCACGTGCGACGGTTCAAACCTTCGTCCGATCAACCCCGGCTATTCGGTGCAGTACCAGCCGAAGGCTGACGTTTCTTCGGCTGCGCCGGCTTCGGCCGCGTCGGCCGCACACCCCTGACCTGACGGAGTGACGTAATGCAACCGAAGACGCCCGAACCGGTGCGCGAGAGTTTGACGATGCACCACATGACGCCCGAAGAAGAGCGCGAGTATTTTGCGCGCGCTCGCACGTGGGACGAGGACCGCGTGACAAAAGCGGAAGCGAGCGAGAAACGCGCGTGGACCGTTGCGCGGTGGCAGTGGGTCGTGATTGTGCTGATTATCGTGCTCGCTATCGTGCTGGCCGCCTCGCGCAAGGTGTTCCCGTTCCTCATCATCCAGCATGCGGACGGCACGACCGAAACGACCGATCTGCTCGCGAATTCGCAGCAGACCTATCAAGAAGCGCTGAATCAGTATTTCATCCGGCAGGCTGTGCAGTACCGCGAGAACTACAACTACTCGCAGGCTCAGACGCTTTTCAACATGGCGCAGTTGTTCAACTCGCCCGAACAGCAGAAGGTCTACAAGGCGCAGTCCGACCCGGATAACCCCGAGTCGCCCTCGGCGAAGTATTCGAATCGCTTCGATGTGACGATCGACGAGAACAGCCCGCCCGTCACGCAGGATTTCAACAAGCACACCGGCATCACGATCGCCACGTACCGCTGGCGTCAGATTGTCACGCCGAAGGATGGAAGCCTGCCGGCGAAGCCCGTCAACTGGATTTCGACGATCACGTACAAGTACGTTGGTACGCCCGCGAATGCGAAGGTGCGTTCGATCAATCCGTTGGGCTTCCAAGTCCTCGACTATCGCCGCGACCCGGACCAAGGGGGGGCACTGCAATGAAACGCTTCCCTGCCCTCTTGGCTGCTCTGCTGATCGCTGCGGCCGTCGTGCCGAACCTCGCCTGTGCGGAGTCGATTCCGATGGCGAGCCCGGAAGATCCCCATATTCGGGTGGTCAAGTATGACCGCGCCGATGCGGTGCGACTGGTGGTTGCCTACGGGCAACGCACCCATATCGAGTTCGGCGCGGGTGAAACCGTGACGTATGTATCGACCGGCGACGATGCCGCATGGGACGTCGGCCCGGCCAAGAACATCAAGAATCACCTGTTCTTGAAGCCAGTCGATAAATTCCCGCAGACGAACTTGATCGTCGTCACTAACAAGCGCACGTATAACCTCAATCTCGTCGTTGGAACGAAGGCCACGTACTACGCCGATCTGCTCTATGTGTACCCCGACGAGCTCAAGGCGAAGGCCGACGCGAAGCACGCGCAATCGACGCTCGACGCAACGAGCGCCGGCAGCGAGCCGAAGCCCGGCGACAACACGAACTATTGGGTGCAGGGCTCGGACGAGCTCACGCCATCGCGTGCGTGGGATGACGGGCGGTTCACGTACATCGCCTTCCCGGCCGGCGCGCAGTTGCCCGCCATGTATACGGTGGGCGATGACGGCGAAGAAGTCATCGCGAATCCGTCCGTCGATCCGAATACCGGCGTCCTGTCCCTGCCCTACCTCGTCAAGAAGCTCGTTCTGCGGCGCGGCGACAAGCTCGTCGCGTGCGTGTTCAACAAGAGCTATAGCGGGCCGGGCCGTGGTTCTCCGACCGGCACGATTTCGAACAAGGTAGTACGCACGATCAAGGGGGCGGCGCAATGAGCATCTTCGATCGCTTCAAGCGCAACCAGCCGAACGCCGGCGAGACTGTTGAACAGTCCTCCATCGAGCCCGTACAGATCGAAGGCGATCGCGGCATTCCTTCGGTCAACACGAAGCGCCGCTCGTCGTTGATGACACGGCTTCTCGCTGGCGTGCTCTTCCTGTTCGCGCTCGCCCTGCTTGCCGTGTCCGTGTGGACGCTCTACAAGAAGTATTTCGCGCCTGCCGAAACGCCCACTCAGGCGACGGGCAAGAAGCGCGACGAGCTCGGCAACAGTGCGCCGCTCGACTTCTCGAAGGCAAAACCCGCCTTGCCGGCCTCACAGCCGGCAAGCGTGACTCCGCAGCCGGCATCGCAGCCCGCAGCGGCATCGCAACCCGCCGCGCAGCCTGTACGGGTGCAGGGCCAGCAGAAGGTTCCCTTGACGCCTGCGCAGCGCCGGATGGAGAAGGGCATGCTGTACGGTAGCGGTGAGTCTGCGGAAGCTGTGCAACCGCCTCCCGGCGGTGGTGCGGGTGGCGCAGGACCGCTTGGCGGTGGCAACGGCTCGCAGCAGAACGGCCTCGGCTCGATGCTGTCGAGCACGCGCACGCCGATGGCCGTTGCGTCGTTGCTGCCCGATCCCGACTACCTCATCCAGAAGGGCACGATCATCGACTGTATCGCGCAGTCCGCTATCAACACGACGCAGCCGGGCATGCTCAATTGCATTGGCTCCGACGACGTGTATAGCAAGAGCAATCGTGTGAAGCTGCTCGATCGCGGGACGGTCTACCACGTCGAGTATCAGCGCGGGTTGAATCAGGGGCAGGACCGTATTTTCCTGCTCGCGAGCCGCGCGGATACACCGCAGAATGTGTCGATCGACCTCGATTCGCCAGTTACCGACGCACTCGGTCGTGCGGGCCTCGATGGCACGATCAACACGCATTTCTGGCAGCGCTTCGGCGGCGCAATCATGGTCGGCCTGATTGGCGATTTCGGGCAGGCGGTATCAAACAAGGCCATGTCGAGCGGCAGTCAGTTCAGCGTCAACAACACGACGCAAAGCACAAGCAGTGCGGCCGACGTTGCGCTTCAAAACTCGGTCAACATTCCGCCGACACTGGAACATAACCAAGGCGCGCATATCAAGCTGTATATCGCACGCGACCTTGATTTCCGAAGTGTGTACGGCCTCGCGGAACAGCAGTAACGCGAGCACTCCCCGGTCGAGCTCCGGGGAGTTTTTCTTTGAGGGCCAATCTATGCAATCGCAACAACACTCCCGCACAAACGGCGTTGATTCGGCGGTGCTGTCGAAAGCGCCGCTCGACTACGGCAAGCCGCGCGACGCGAAGGATGAGCGGTCATCGTCCCTGCTGCGCTATCTGGACGAAGGGCTCGGCGAGTTCATGAACGACCCGGAAATCACCGACATTACGATCGACTATGCCGGCATGGTCGGCACGCTCGCATCGGATGGGTGGATTTTCCATAAGCGCGAGAACATCACCGAGAACTGGTGCCGCAATATCGCGTATTCGCTTGCGAGCTACCGCAAGCAAACCATCAGCGATGAAAAGCCCCTGCTCGGCGGCACGTTGCCGGGCGGTGAACGCGTTGCGATCGCGCTGCCGCCTGCGACGCCGGCCGGCGAAGTCTCTATCTCGATTCGCAAGCCATCGCGCCGACGCATGACGATCCATGAAATCGACGCGGGCGGTGCGTTCGCCGACACGATCTGCGAATACGACACGACAGAAGAGGAACAGGCGCGTATCCGGCTCTCGCCCGAAGAGCGCGAGCTTTGGGACCTTTTCATCGCGCGGCGTTTCGTCGAGTTCATCGAACGCGCCGTCGCGGTGTACCGGAAGAATTTCATCGCGTCGGGTGCGACCGGTAGCGGCAAGACGACGATCGGCAAGGCGATCGCCGACTTGATTCCGGCGAACGAGCGGCTTATCACGATCGAAGATACGCCGGAAATGGATCTGCCGAAGCATCCGCATCGCGTCCACCTGTTCTACAGCAAGGGCGATCAAGGCGTGTCGAAGGTCACGGCGAAAGACCTGCTCGAAAGCTGCCTGCGCATGAAGCCCGATCGTATCTTGCTGTCCGAGCTGCGGTCGGACGAAGCGTATTACTACCTGCGCAACGTCAACAGCGGGCATCCTGGCTCGATCACGACGATCCACGCTGACTCCGCGCCGCTCACGTTCACGCAATTGCTGCTGCTCATCAAGGATAGCCGCAGCGGTGGCGGCATGACGAACACGGAAATCTACGCGCTGCTGCACGCGCTGGTCGATGTTGTCGCGCACTTCAAATTCGATACCGTGAAGCGCAAGCGCGTCTGCACTGGCATCTATTTCGACCCGTTCAAGAAAAGGATGGCGATCCGTGGCTAAAGCTCTCCGCATTCTGGCCGGCATCGTTCTCTCGGCCCTGTTGTTGGCCCTCATGTTCGGCTATCTGTCGAGCGCGCTTTTCGTGCTGCTCTACACGCTCAAGTTCGACGTGCATCAGGTCGGCTTGCTGCGCACGTTCGAATACGCGCGCTACTACTGGACTGACAACGCCGTGAAGTGGCGTTTGATCGTGTCGTGGTCCATCGCCGGCCTGATCGTCGTTATGCCGATCATCGGCATGATCGCGCTGGTGATTCGCAAGATGCTGGCCGGCGAAAAGCTGTTCGGCGATGCCAAATGGGCGACGCCGGAAGAGGTGCAGCAATCCGGCCTGCTCGGCGAGCGCGGCATTATCGTCGGTAAGTACAAGGGCCGGTATCTGACCTTCGACGGTCAGCAATTCGTGCTGCTTTACGCGCCTACGCGATCGGGCAAGGGCGTCGGCGTCGTCGTGCCGAACTGCTTGAACTGGCCTGATTCGTTGGTGGTGCTCGACATTAAGCCCGAGCTCTGGCGCATCGCGTCGGGCTTCCGTCGCAAACATGGGCACGAGTGCTACCAGTTCTCGCCGCTCTCGCCGAACACGCATCGCTGGAATCCGCTGCACTACATTTCGGACGATCGCAACAGGCGCATTACTGACATTCAGCAGATTGCAAATATGCTGGTGCCCGACCGGCCGGGTGTCGATCCGATCTGGACGGCCACGCCTCGCAAGCTGTTTCTCGGTGTCGTGCTCTACATGCTCGAAACGCCGGGCGTGCCGGTGACACTCGGCGAACTGCTGCGGCAACTTTCGACGGCCGAAGATACGGCGAGCTACTTTGCGCGCGTCATCAACGAGCGCGAAGGATCTGACAACGAGCTCAGTTTCGCGTGTACGCAAGCGCTTATCAGCTTCATCGGCATCGAGTCGGAGAAAACGCGATCGGGCGTCAAGGAATCGCTCACGTCCACGCTCGAACTGTGGGCGAATCCGACGATCGACGCGGCGACGAGCGGCAACGACTTCGACTTGCGCGACCTTCGCAAGCGCCGCATGGGCGTGTTCCTGAGCATGAAGCCTGCGCAGCTTGAAATGCTCGCGCCGGTCATCAACCTGTTTTATCAGCAGGTGTTCAACCTGAACACCGACCAGATGCCGGAAGAGAATCCCGAGCTCAAGTATCAGGTGCTGTTCGTCAACGACGAGTTTCCGGCGATTGGCAAGATCGGCATCGTGGCGAAGGCAAACGCGTACATCGCCGGTTTCAACCTGCGACTGCTCACGATCTGCCAGAGCCCGGCGCAAATCCGCTCGGTCTATGGTGCGGACGACGCCGAGAGTTTCTTCGATAACCACGCGCTGGAAATCGTGTTCCGGCCCAAGAACAAGAAAATCGCGAAGGAAATTTCGGACAACCTGGGGACGAAAACGATCGACGTCACGTCGAAGAGCCGACCGCACTTGGGCGGCAAGGGTGGGTCGAATACCTCATCGCAGCAGGGGCGCGCGCTCATGCTCGCGCAAGAGCTCCGCAAGCTCGGAACGAAGCATCAAATCATCTTCCACGAAGAGATGGATAACCCGCTGTGGTGCGACAAGGTGCGGTACTACAAGGACCGCAATTTCAAGTCGCGACTGCTGCCGGCTGCGTCGGTGCCTGAGCTCGATCTGTCGGGCGTGCTGGCCCGGCAGGACGAATTGCAGGCGCAGTACAAGGCGCTACGCGAAGAGCAGGAAGCCGCCGAAGCCGCGGCCGCTGGCGAGGCCACTGAGCCCGAGTTTGTCGAAGTGACGCTCGACAACCTCGACAAGATCATGGCCGAGTCGCACACGATCAGCCTCAACGATCTTGAGCTTCCCGACGAACTCAAGGAGCAACTACCCGAGTCAATTGCGAGCGAAGAAGAAGTCGATGAGCTCGTCAATCTCTTTTTGGCGGAAGCCGAAGCATAAGGAGTCACGCACATGGCAGATTCGATCGAACACAACGGCAATCGCGTTACCTCGATTCGCTTCGAGCGGAGCCCGAGCCCGGACGGCTCGACCTCCACGTACAACCTTCGTTTCTTCGACGGTCGCAGGATTGTCGATCGCGCCGAACGCCTCTCGTCTGAGGCGACGGCGAAGCTGCTCGGCGATGAGAATTTCCGGGCAATGAATACCCTCGCGCCCGATCCTCACGCGGAAACGTCGGGCGTGCTCAAGGGCGAGAACCTGAGCCCGTTGGAGCCGCCGCAGCACACGCCGGCCGCGATGCCGCCGTCCCCTGCCCCAAGCCTCGCAACGGCAGTAGCCGCCAATGAGGCGAACGCGAAAAACGCGGCGAACGACAACACCATCGAGCCGCACCGCGAGCTCGAAAAGGACGTGCGCCAGTGGGTCGAGAAGCGGTGGGGCGAGCGCTCGTCTGCGCCGGCCGCTCCGGTCAATGACGATCCGTTCGCCTCGGAGTCGGCGAACTCGGTCGCCGACGTGACGACGACGCTCGATGCCGGCGACGCCGACGTGCCGCAGTACAAGCGCGTGCAGCGCGAGAAGCTGATGACGCCTGTTCCGGCGCACGTTGCCCGGCGCTTCGCGCAAGGCGAGAAGAATCAGTATTTCTTCGATCAGCAGCGACAGAAACTCGCGTTCGTGGATAAGGGCTTGCGTCTCGAAACGAAAGACGCCTCTCCTGTCGTCGCCGAATCGCTCGTCGAAATCGCGATGGCGCGCGGTTGGGAAACGCTTCGCGCGAAGGGCTCGAAGGATTTCCGCCGCGAAATCTGGCTCGCGGGCGAGCTCGCGGGTGCGGAAGTCGTTGGCTACGACCCGACCGAAGCGGACAAGGAATTGCTCGAGCGCAAACTCGAAGAGCGCGGCGTGCCGAAGCGTGAGGCCGCGCAGCGCGCGCACGTGGATCTCAACGCGGTCGAACCCGCAGGCGCCGAACTGGAGAAACCGGGCGAGAAGCGCGCAGGAGCGGCCGGCAAGAAGCGGCAGACCCCGGAAGCCGCAGAAGAGGTCGCGAGCGCCGCAGCGGGCATTCTCGCGGGCCGCGTATTGGCTCACGGTGCCGCGCATTACCAACACGACGAGCGCAACGACGAGAGCTACTTCGTGCGCCTCGAAACGGCGAACGGCAAAGAGCGCGAGGTGTGGGGCAAAGACCTCAAGCGGGCAATGCAGAACGCGAACGCGGACGTAGGCGACAACGTGACGTTGAAGCGCACCGGTCAAGAACCGGTCGTCGTCAAGGAAGCGGTGCGCGACGACAAGGGCGCTGTGGTCGGCACGCGCACGAAGGATGCCGTGCTGAACGGGTGGAGCGTCGAGAAAGCCCGCGACTTCCGCACGCTCGACCAGGCGCACTCGCTCGCCAAGCATCCCGATCTGCTCGGCGCACACGCCACGATGGCAACGACGGTCAAGGCGCTTGCGAACAAGTACCCGAACATGGCCGGCAAGATCGAAGAGCGCTTCCGCGAAGGGCTCGCGCAGCGCATCGAGCGCAACGAGACGATTACGCCGCCCAAGGTGAGCACAGCGAAAGCCGAGCAACGGCAGGAACCCAAGCAACAGCAGCGGCCGGCGCAGGCGCAGGAACGCTCGGAGCGTGCGCCGTCGCGTGGCCGTGAAGCGGAACGGTAATCAGGAGCGAAGAAACATGGCAACGACGAAACCGCAGACGACGGAGCGCCCGGAACCGAAAACGCGCAGCGGCCACATTACACACGTCACGGTCGCGAACGGCTCGCGCAATCTCGACGGCCCGATGCCGGGCCGTGGCGAGCGCGTGACGATTCACTCGCTGCCGCCGCGTGGTGTTCCGAGCGGCACGTATCGGCTCGATACGGCCGCGCCGGCTGCTACCAAAGGCGGCGAAACCTACCTCGGTGCCATCGTCCACAAGGACGATCGGCACGTGTTCCAGTCGGTCGGCTCGAAAGTCGTGCGGCACGATCTGGATCGTTTCGACGCGAAGAAGGTGCCCGAGCTCGGCGAAACCCGAAACATCAGCTACCTGCTCGGTCGAGCTCGCGTGCAATCTCTCACGCGCGAGAACGAGGCCGAGCGTTGAAAGGAGCCAGCAACCATGAATGACGATGTGCGCAAGTTGCTCAAGCTGGTTGACAACCTGCCCGCCGAGTCCGACGCCGACTTGTCGGCGTTCGAGCGCGCGCAACGAGTTTCGCGTGCGCTCTCGGATTCGCCGGCCGACGCGGAGACGGCCAACGTTTCAGGCAAGGTCGAAGGTCCGCAGCCGACCGACGATCTTCTACGGTTTCGCGACCTGGTGATTGAAGAAGCGTTAATTCGCTTCGTGTCGGGCACGTACTTCGATATTTGCCCGCTAGATCGGACAGCCGAAGCGATCGACGCGAGGCTTGGTCGTCCGTCGCGCAGCTACGGCGACAAGACGCCAGTGCAGGCCGCCATCGAGCCGGCGCTCCGCGCGTTGCACTGCGCGCACTACGACAAGATGACTGCGGCTGTGCGCGCGGGCTTGCCCGCCGCACTTTTGGCCTACTTCGGCCTCGACGACGCGAGCGGCGAGGAAATGCTGGGGCCAGAGGCATGGGCGCGAGTTGCAAACGCCTACAAGGCACTCGCCGCGCCTTCGGCTGAGTTGGTCGACGAAGCTGCACCGGGGCTCTTAGTGGAGCTCACTCGCGAGCATGCGACGCAGCGCCCCGGCGTCGTTCGGCGCATGGTTGCGTGGCTCTTCGGGGGCACGGCATGAATCGCAACGTGATTGAGGCCATGCCGACGATGGACGAGCCCCGAGTGATTTTTGAAGGCTCGCCCTCTCAAGTGGTCAACCTGCCAACCCTGACAGGTAACGCGCTTGCGGCGGTCGTGGTGCTCATCGCCGGTCATTTCGCCTCGGCGCGCTGGCACGTTACGCCGCTGGTCGGCGTTGTGCCGGCGCTGCTGCTAGTGGTGCGCGCGCTCTTTGCCTGCCTTCAAACGGCGTTCGTCGAAATCAGGATCGACGTGGAACGGATCACATACCGGCAAGGCATCTTGAACAAGGAAGTGTCGAGCCTCGAACTGTTCCGCATTCAGCACGTGACCTCGTTTCATCCGTGGTGGGAACGGCCGTTCGGCGTCGGCACTGTCATCGTGGCGACGAGCGATTCAGACGCGCCGCGCTGGCGTCTCGCCGGCCTGCCCGATGCCGAAGCCCTGCGCGCCGATCTGAACCGCGCAGCGATCGCCCTGCGCGACCGCAAGGGCATCCGCGAAGTCAACATGGGGCGCGTATGAGCCGTCGCAAGAAAAACCGGCCCGGCCTGCTCACGCTCGCATCGCGCGGGCCGTGGTGGGTCGGCGCTTCCATCGCAACGGCGATTCTCGCCGTCGAAGCGCTCGCGGCCACTGCGTCGCGACGCACCGGCCCGCTCGGCGCGGCCCTCGCTGTCGTCCAGTCGAAGCCAGTCGCGCTACTGGCGATCGCCGTTGCCCTGCTCTTCTTCGGCGCGGCTGTCGTCGCCGCGCTGCGTGGCCGCGAACGCGCGAACCTGCTCGACGTACAACGCGACCTGAACAGCCTCAAGGCGCTCGACTGGCGGCAGTTCGAGCGCCTTGTCGCCGAAGCGTATCGGCGGCTCGGCTATCGCGTGCGCGTGACCGGTCAAGGCGGTGCCGATGGTGGCGTCGATCTGATCCTCACGCGCGGCACGGAGAAAGTCATCGTCCAGTGCAAGCAGTGGCAATCGACGAGCATCGGCGCATCGGTGGTGCGTGAAATGTTCGGCTTGATGGCGCACCACAAGGCAACCGCCGTCGCGATCGTCTGTACTGGCAAGTTCACACGCGACGCCGCGACGTTCGCCGCTGGCAAGCCGATCGAGCTCGTAACCGGCAACGCCCTCGCCGAGCTCGTCGAGTCCGTGCGGCGCGGTGGTGTCTCCCCGGCGCGTGCGCGCCCCGTTGCGGCCGGCAGCCGTCGAGCGTAGGTGAATCATGGGCGAGTGGAAGCAAAACAGCGCATACGGCTGGTCCCATCCGAGCGGTTGGGAGATTGGCCGCTATCTCCAGAACGGCGAGGAAATCTTCATGCTCTGGCACGGTGGAGAAACGCAAGGGCGTTTTGCGACACTCGAAAAG
Source organism: Burkholderia sp. TSV86 (assembly GCF_001522865.1). Classification (GTDB taxonomy): domain Bacteria; phylum Pseudomonadota; class Gammaproteobacteria; order Burkholderiales; family Burkholderiaceae; genus Burkholderia. Next base: position 12,637 of record NZ_LOWB01000058.1, read on the forward strand.
GCCATCGGCCGACACGCCGAGCTCGTACCGCAACCCGCTGGCAAGTAACTCTCTCGGTAGCTCGTTCCGGCTCGACGGCCCTCGGATTACGGGCCGGAATTTTTGGACCGCTTCGGCGGTCCTTTTTTTCGTCTATGCACCCGGTGCGCGCCACGTGCGCCGCCACGCGTCGCGCGCTACCTGTTCCAGCCGGTCGGCCTCGCTCTTCGCCTCCAAGGCCGCGAGCTCAAGCGCGCGCTGCGCGTCGGTGCCGTCCTCGGCGTCGAGCACGCAATAGAAAAGCGCTTCGTGCTGAGCTTTCGCGGCCCGCCATGCTTCGTACTCGCGTGGTGCGACATGAGGCGCGTCTATCAAAAACCAGTCAACAGCCATCGTGCATCCCCCACGGTGAATGGTTAATCTCGATCGTAGTCTTTGTCGCCGCGCGGCTTCGGCGGCTGCTGTGCCTTGGTCGCCGGGCGGGGCGTCGTCGAGCCCCGCGTGCCCTGCTCGTTCGCCGCCTGCTTCTCGGCCTGCGCAGCGCGCTTGCGCACAACGTCGCGCATACGCTGCTCAAGCTCTTGCTGTTGGGTGAGCGGTGCAGGCATGTCACGCACGAACGCGCGAACCTGCTGCGCGAGCGCGGCATCGCCCGGCTCGGCGCTCTTGTCGAGCACGTCGGCGAGCGCAGTCCAGCCGGCCCGAATCGTCGCCTGACGGTCCGCAATGCGTTGCTCCCACGGTCTCGCCTCCGTGCTGTTGTCGAGCACGGCGCGGGCCGCATCGCGAATCGCGGACGCCTTGACTGTCGAGCGGTTCGCCTTCGAAGCCTGATACACCGGTTGCCTCATCGCCTTCTTGACGATCCCGCGCACGTTGCGGGGCGTCGCCGCAGCCTCGATGCCGCGCGCGCGCAACTGCTCGGCGAACATTTCACGCCACTCCTGCAACTCCTCGCGGCCGTGTACAAGCCTGCGCCCGTCTTTCCCTCGCGCCTTCACGGCCAGGTGAATGTGTGGATGCGGCGGCGCATCGGGGTCGGGGTCCGTCTCAGGGGTATGCAGAACAAACACGTATTCATGATTCGCGAATGCCTGCTTGGCGAATTCCCGCGCGGCTTCCTTCAAGCGCTCGGGATTCGTGCCGACCGGCATCGACAAAACCATGTTCACGGTCTGCTTGCCGTTCGCGCGCCGTTTGCCGATCTGCTGCGACCAGTGTTCGTGTAGCTCTTTGATTTCGTCGAGCCCGGAAAGAATCTCGCCCTCTTCGTTCTCTGCCTCGATCTGGCCGTTTCGCGTGATGTAGGTAAGGTGCGCCCACACTCGGCCCGTTTGCTTCCCGACACTGCTCACCTTCACCATGACTTCGGGAACCTTGCGAGTCACGCGGGCAATGACGTTTTTCGCGCGTCTCGCCCTGCCCTTGCCTGCCGAATTGGACCGGCCCGGCAACCCCGGTCGTACTTGGTCCCCCGGCGGTGATTTGCTGCCTGCCGGGCCGTGTACGAATTCTTCGAGCGAATCGAACATGCCGAGCGAGTCGAAGAGCGTTTCGAGCGGCGTCGTGTTCGTCATGAGTCGAGCCCCCAGCGATCCAGATTCGTATCCATGACCCGCGCAACGTGCGCGCGGTGCTGCTTCAAGTCCGCGACGAGCGTTTCGATTGCTTCCAGCGTAACGCTACGCATCGCGTTCGGGTCCATGTTGATGTTGCGCGCGATCTGATTCAGGTTCCGGCCGATGGCGGCGATCTGTCGGTTTGATTCCATCAGCGCATCGAGCTCGGCGGTCGAAAACTGAGGCTCGCGGAGAATGTGCGCCCGGATGAGATTAACGATCCACGTCGTGCGGTTCACCCCTTGCTGGCGCGCCCGTAACTCGACCTGGTAGTGCTCGTCGGGCGTCAACCCGATATTGATTTGCGCGCGCTTCGGTTTCGCCTCTCGAACCGGGCGCGGCGGCGGTGCCGGCTCATCCCCTAGAACGCGATCAATCACGACGCGCAGCAATTGCGCCTCGTTCGCGTAGCCGTGCTTGGTCGCGGCGGCGGCAAATTTGGCTTTGGTCTCTTCCGAGACGTAGGTTCGCAGTAACGGCTTTCGTGGCATTGGCAATCCCTCTCGATCCGGCTTCAACGCACGAAAACTTTCGTCAACGAAAGTCGCTGCCGAAGCCGCCCTCGCTTTGCTCTCGCCTTCAATCAATCCAGTCGTTCGGTGGGTTTCGTCGAGATAGTGAAGCGCGGGCGTGGGAGCGAGCACTTTCGTCAACGAAAGTGGCTCGTTCATTGTGCTGCAATTGTAGCACAATCCATATCCTGCCTTAGAATACAACCTCCCACGCCACTTTCGTCAACTAAAGTCTGCTAGCGCCGTAGGCGCTTCGCGCTGCGGCTTCGCCCTCGACGGGCGCGGGCGCTGCGCCGTCTGTATTGCACAATACAGACGAATTCGCCATACTCTGTATTGCACAATACAGAGACTAATTGACGAGGTTCGCCGATGGATGCCGCTGCCTTGAAACCGACTCCGAAAGCCTACGCAGAGCTTCAACAGGCATACGACTTTTTCAACGACGAGTTATTCGCAGGCGAGCTCCCGGCGTGCCTCATTACGTTTCAGCGCGAACGGCGATCGTATGGCTACTTCTCGAAGGAGCGATTTTTCGATCCCACGTCGGGCGAAGTGACAGACGAAATTGCGATGAATTGCAGGTATTTCGCGACCGTGCCGCTCATCGAAATCCTGCAAACGCTGGTGCATGAAATGGTGCATCTGTGGCAATTCCGATGCGGCACACCAAGCCGGAAGGGCTACCACAATCGCGAGTTCGCCGACAAGATGAAAGAGGTAGGGCTCATGCCGTCCTCGACGGGTCAGCCGGGCGGCAAGGAAGTCGGCCAGCACATGGCCGACTATCCGCTGCCGGGCGGGCCGTTCATCGTCGCGTGCGAAAAGCTGTTGCAGACAGCGTTTCGCATCACGTGGATGGATCGCTTTCCGATCCACCCGGAGCACGTAAGTACGCCAGAAGAGCTTGCGGGCGATCCATCAGCCGAAGCGCTCGTCGCGCTCGGCGCATTCGATGTTCCGGCAGAGAGCGATTCGCTCGACGGCGAGTCGCCCGCAATAGCGGGCGAGGTCAGTACGAACAACAGCAACCGCATGAAATACACATGCCCGGTCTGTGGCGACAACATTTGGGGCAAATGGGGCAAGAACAGGATTCAGGCGGGCTGCTTCCAGACCGACGAATGCAAGGGGGCTAGGTTCGAACCGCAGCAGTAGGGCACTCGTTTGCGCTCCCGCGCAAACAGGTCCGGACAGCGGCTTTCAGGGGCGAGGGCGTTGCCCTCGGGGGCGGCTCCCGCCGCTCGGCGCGAGCGCGGATTCGGCGGCGTCGTACTGCTCGACCCAATCGACGAGCTCGCGCAGGGTGTCTTTGTCGGGCTGCTCGGCGAGCGTGCGTAGCACGTGCCCGTAAAAATCGCCTTCCTTCGGAAACTCTATGCCGCGAGCGCGGAGAAACCCGGCTGCGATCCGTAGCCGGGTTTTTGCGCGCTCTGACAGGGGCTGCATCCGTCAGCCTTCTTGATCCTTGCGCGCGAGCTCGCGATCGAGTTGCGCAAGATTGATCCGGTCGAGCGACGAGATAAAGTCATCGGGCAAGCCCACGCCACGCAAGATACCGCGAGCCTTTCGTAGCACGCTCTCGACGCGCGTGACGTAGATGAATGCGACAACGAGCGAAAGCACGAACGCACCCGCGCCGATCGCCCTCGCAACGCCCGGCAGCGGCGACGACCAAGGCGCGCCCGCCGCGTCGTGCTCTACGGTGCTGGCGAACTGTTGCAGGACAAGCAATGCGACCGCCCCGACCGCCACGCCTGCCAATACCCACGCATACCGGCGCTGCTTGAACCGGCGCATTGCCAGATACGCGGCCACTTGCTCCTGCTGGCCGTCGTTGAGTTCGAGCTCGCCGGGCTCGGTGTTTTTCGTTGCGGTCATCATCAGTCTCCTACTTCGAAATCAGGTCGGTTAGCTTGTGGTGGCGAGCTTGGCGAGCGCGTCGCCGAGTTCGCGCGCGTTGAGGCTCTTGAACGTCTTGTAACGCCCGGCCTTGGTGAGCACGATTTCATCCCATATGCCGAGCGTGTCGCGGTAGATCACGCGATGCGTGCGCAAGTCCACGCCATCGCGTGCGATGTCCGAAAGCACGTTCTCAACGTCATTCGTGACGCTGCGGCCCTCGTCTTGATCGACGATGCAGACGACGTTGCCGCGTAGCTCGTAGGTGAAAGCGGCACGCGGCCCAAACAGGCTTTCGGTCATGTTCTTTGCCTCGCGGAGTTTGATATTGATCCGGCACACTGGCCCCACGCCGAACTGTACCGAAACAGGGTCGGTGAGGGGCTTGCCGCAAATGCCGCACGTACAGGCTCGCACTTCGCTTTGGGTGCTCATGGCCGGTCAGTCAGAGGGACACGGGCGCGCCGCTGAATCTCGGCCAACCCTGCGAGGCTGGATCAACAACCGGCCCGGCTTGGCGCTGCAACTCCTCGAAATCGGGATCGGTTTCCTCCCACGTGTCCGCGTCCGCGAAAACAGCGCGAGCGCCGTCGTATCCGATGAAGCGCACCAGTTCGCCATAGTTCGCGGTCGGCGTGCCGTCGCCGTCCTCGTCAACGAACACGCAGACATACATCGCGCCGACTTCAAGCGGCTTTCCCTGAATATCTTCCATCGCGTTACCTCTCCGGTTTCGTTTGAAGGATCAGCTTCGGTTACTCACGAACCAGCATGAGGCCGTTCCCGGCCATCACACCCAGCAGCGAATCGTAGCCCCACGCGAGCGCAATCGAGCCGATACCGACGCCGGCCAGCATAAGCCGCGTATGTAGCTCGACCGGAGACATAAACCACGTAACCACGAACGCCAGAAGCGACACGTAGGACAGGATTTGAAGCGGGAGATGCACCAACGGGCGCAGCCAGAGAAGCGCAAAAAACAGCGCTTTGACCAGGCCGTACAGAAGGCGGGATTTCGTCGTCATGATGCACCTCGGGGCTATTGACCACACATAACCCATTATACCTGTTACAAGCTATGGTAACAAGTGATTTTCACTCACTGTTACACTTTCCCGAAAGCCTAAAATCCAAGCGGGACAAGGCTTTGCGCCCGGTACGGCTTTCCCTCTGCAAGACAAACTAGGGCGGTTGAATACCTGTGGCGCACCGCTCCGCGCCTCGTCCAGACGGCGCGGAGGCGAAGGCATTTAGCCGTGTGTGCAGGCGTAGGACAGACAAGCCCGCCACGCATCAAACACGCTGCGCTGTGCTAGTTGTTGCGGACAGTCGCCATTGCCCGACCTGCGGAAACGCCAGCGCGGCTCGGCATCGGCTCGGCCTGCGTCGGTCGGCACAACCTCCCAACCGTCCGCGACACATACGGCGATCACCCACGGATACGGCTCGACGTATGCGCGGCACTCAGCGGCGAGCGCCTGCGCGACTTCAACGGCGGCGAGCTCGGTTCGATAGCTGTCGTGCTCGATACTGCGTCCATCGTTCCAGAGTTCGAACACTGTCCATCGCGCCGTGCGCGCGTCGGGGCCGTCGTGCTGCGGAGTTGAGATTCCGTCCACATCGGCGCACGGAAGGATCTGAAGCGCGGTAATAGCAGGGCATCGCATCGTTCCTCCCGTCCGGTTAGAAAGCAAAACCAAGCTGGCCCGTAGCGTCTGCGAACGCTTCGACGGGCGGCGCTGCGAGCTCGGCTAGCCAGGGTCGCGCGTCCTCCGCACGCCGCACCCGGTAATCGTCGCTAACCATGCACATACCCTCGGCCATGAGCTTGGCGAGCATGCCTTCTACGGCTTCCTTGACCGTTGCGCCGCCTACGGGCGAGGCGAAGTGCGACCGATAGCCCGTCTGCGAGATAAAGGGCCGGTCGAGGTCAACCGCGCGAAACTCGAAATGCGTACTGCGCACGCCGAAACCTTCGCTCACGCTCACAAGCGCTCGCATACCTTGCACGGTCGCGACGAATTCGCCCGCTTGCCCCCACTTTGGCGCGGTGCCGTCCGGGGCGCTGCATGCCTTCCTCGCGATCACACCGCCCGAATCCGGGCCTGCCATGCACCCGAAATAGGTCTTGCCGTTGAGCTTCCAGATTGCCGCCTCGTAGCGAAGCGCCGCGGCCTCGGCCGCGTCGTCATCGCTCGCCAGCACGGCATCGTTCATTGCGTCGATTGCCGCGCGAGCCTCGCAAAGAATGCCGCCGCGATCTTCGGGCATCTGCGCCGCGATCTGCTCGGCTTTCGCTTCGCGCTCGTCCCGCTCGTTCTGAATCTTCGTCATCGTTAGTACTCCTTCCTAATTGGCCCGGCGCTGTTGCAGGCCGGGCCGTGTTAGCCCTTAGCGTGCTGCCCGCTCCGCCATGTCGCGGAAGATTTGCGCGTAAAGCTGATTAGGAAACTCGGCGATGACTTCCAGCGCGTCCGTGCCGATGCGTCTACCGATAACGCGATGCGCGGTCACGGTGCCGTGCTGCGTGCTGATGGGTGCCTCGTCCTTGAAAAACAGGCTGTACTGCTTCAAGTCGTCAACGGATGAGAAGTAGAACAGGACCGGGTTAAGCGTGTCCGTGTTCCGAAAGAAAGGTGCGTTCATGCTCTGTCACTCCTGCTAGTTGAGGGTCGAGCCGGAAGCGGTTGCCGCCGCTTCGTTCCGGCTATCGCTGCGTACTATCGTGCGCCTCGATGTATCTATTATCGGTGATACCCGGCCCAAAGTCAATAGCAGTCAATAGTAAATGGTGATTATATTTACTTGCGACGGAACATGAAAAAACGGCCCGTGTGGGCCGCTCTCGCTTGCAGGTGGGCTCACCCTAGCAGGTGTTGCGCGGCGAGCTCCCACGCCTCGCCCTCGCTGTCAGCAAGGGGTATTGCGCACGCGCGCTCGGCAAGGTCCGACCCGGCAAGCGCAGAAACAAACCATTTCGCACGCTCTGCCTCGGGGATCGGCTTCCCTTCGCTGCCTGACTCGTACACCTCGCCTACGCGATAAACCGCTATACCGAGCTCTAGCAACGTGTCGTATTTCGCACGATCCAACATAGGCCCCGTCTCCTTACTTGCCTGTATCTATCCGGGCCTTCGCGTCTGCTGCCAACTGGCGCACTTGGGCCGCGAGCTCAGGCGGTAGCCATACCTCTACCTGTTCCCAATCTGCCGGGATTTCGCGCGCGATGGCCTGCACGCTCTTAACGAGCGAGTTAACGCGCTGTTTCGTCAACCCGCTTTCGTTCGCGGCTTCCACCTGTGAGAGCCCGTCAACGAGCACGCGCCGCGCGACTTCAACGTTACCGACCGTCATTCGTTTAAGGCGCGGCATAAGCGCCTTGAACTCCTTCGCCGTCATTTTTTCTGCTGCCATGATGGTTCGCATGGGTGGTTGTCTGAGGCTCGGAATTATCCGCTTACGGTCAATACCGGTCAACGGCACGGCGCGCACGCTGCTCATTGCTGCACCTTCGCCATAATTACCGCATGGGTGAGGGCGGCGACACCCTTAAGCTGCGCAATAAACGCCTCTTCGTCGTCGATCACGACACCGGGGTAACGCTCGGCAAGCTGCTCAAGCGTCTCGCGCGTCCAGTTCGTGACGACTCGGCCGTCGTCGAGCTCAAGCGCGTAGTCGATCGCGGTCGGCGTGCCGGGAATATAAAAAACCTTGCCCATGATGCTGTGCTCCGTCTGTCCCGATGGGAACTACCGGGCGGGTTTCCTCGCCCGGTAGCCTGCCGCGTTACGCCATCAGCTTGCGCATTTCATCGGCCAGAACCCACAACGCACGGTTCAACTTAACGTTTTGGTCGATGCCGGCAACCTCGCGCGTGGTCGTCGGGCGACCGTTCGCGTTACGGCCACGAAGCCCGCCCTTGGTCAAGTTCTCCTGCACGCGGTTAAAGGTCGTCCATAGATCCGGGCGCGCATCGTCCATGCGACGCGGGCGCAGAATCTGCGTTTCGGTAACGGGTGCAGCGACTTCTTCGGTGTCCCACTTGAGCTCAAGCGCCGCGCGGGCGAATGCCGTTTGCTGGCCTTCGGAAAGCGTGAGGGCTTGCATGCCTTCGCGCTGCTCGTCGGCTACCTCGAAGTTCTTCAAGACGCGGATTGCGCCCTCGATCACGTCGCCGACTACATCGCCCTTGTGCGGCACGCGCACCTCGCCGACGTTCTTGCCGCACACCATGCCGTTCTGGCACACGAAGCGGAACACGCCCGCAAGCATCTGATAGCTCGACGTGCCATCGTGGGAGTTGAGCAAAATGATTTCGTTTGCTTCCTTGCCGATGATTTGGTCGGCGTGGCGCAGGCGGATCATGTGCTTCGTGTGCTCGCGCTTGCCTTCATCGCGCACGCGGGTCTGTGCAACCATGAACGGCTGGAAGCCTTCGCGGCGCAGGCCGGTCAAAACTTCGATGGTCGGAATGTAGGTGTAACGCGCCGAGCGGCTGTCGTGCGCCTCTTCGGCAAAGATCGACGGGGCAACCGTGCGGATTTGGTCGTCCGTGAGCGGAACATGCGAGCGGAGAACCGGAGCGGTGCGGCCAAACTTGGATGCGAGTTGCATGGTAAGGACTCCTAGCTAGATTGGTGGAAAGTGAGCCGGGAGCGGTTGCCGCCGCTTGGTTCCCGGCTATCGCTGCGCCGTACTGTCTAGCGCCTCGATGTATGTATTATCGGCGATACCCGGCCTAAAGTCAATAGCGGTCAATAGAAATGAATTAAAATATTTACTTGCCTTCTGGCTTGAAAGCTGCTGCTCCGAGCGGCGAGTGTTGGGAGCGGTACGTGGCTTTTGATCTAGACGGGCGCGCAAGCGACCGTCTCATTCTCTCGGGAGTGGAGCGCGGCTAGGGCGCCTGGTGGCTCTGCTCGTCGGGGTCGGTCGGTCGCGGTAAGCCCGATCTGCTGCACGAACCGGCGCGGTCAAGGGGACCGTGGAATACCGCAGTCCGCGTAGCGGGCGAGGATATGCCGCGAAAGCCCCTTGACCGGAGAAGCCGGGGCGTGTGGCAGATTTAAGGGCGATAGCGGCCGGCCGACCCCGACGAGCTACCTGCAACACGCGGAACGACCGGCAAGCCCCGCTAGGGGCGCGCAGCGCCGCTAGGCGCGGAGTAGGGGAGGGCGGCACACCCGCAAAAGCAAAAGCCCGCAGCGCGGCAACGCTACGGGCTTTCTAGGCTTCCACCAATCTAGCAGGAGTGACGGAATAGCTTCCTGCCAGTGTACCTTACTCGACTGCCACCGATACGATCTGCTCGATTGTGCCGACCTCGATTTCCGTTTCGTGGCCGTCGTCCTCGTACTTGATCCACGCGAGGCCGTGTGTGCTCGGCACTTTCAGCAGCAGGCGAGCGGGCCGGCCGTCGTGGGTAACGTCAATGCCGGCAATCTTCGCCTTCGGCGGCTTGTGCGCTGCCGGCGAGCCTTCGCCGTCTGCCGGGCCTGCGTCGCCGTTCGAGCTCGTCGCGCTGCCGTGGCCGCCGTCGCCCTCGTTCGAGCTCGATGCGCTACCGTCGTCCGGTTCCTCCGGGTCGTCGTTCGAGCTCGACGCGTTGCCGCCCTCGCTCGGGTACGCATCCAGTCCGCCATTGCCGCCAATCACGCCTGCCGATCCGTTGCCGCTTGGCAGTACGGTAGGCGGGCTAGGCGGCGTCGGCGGCTCCTTGAGCTCCGCGATATACCTGCGCACCTGCGCCTGCGTGATTTCCTCGTTCTCTTCGCAGAATGCCGCGATTTCCTCGGGAAACTCTTCGTAGGCGCTGCCAAGCTGGAGCAGGGCAGTCACGTCCTGCGACTTGCCTTCGCGAATCATGGCCGCGACCGGCTCGGGCAACTTCAACAGGCGAAGGTGATTCGAAACATAGCTCGGCGACATGCCAATCTCTTGCGCAATGTCTTTCTTGCTCATGCCCTCCTTAACCTTCTTCTCGATCCCATGCGCAATGTCGAGCGGGTCAAGATCGGCGCGTTGGATGTTTTCGACGAGTGCGTCGATGCCGTCGTGGTCGTCATCGAGCACGGCGGGAATCGTCTCCTTGTTTCCCGCCATGACGGAACCGCGATAGCGGCGCTCGCCGTGGTTAATCTGATAGAACCCGTCGAGCTCGGTCGGCGCTTCGAGCCCCTTGCTCTGGTAGTAGAACGGCAGGCCCTTCGATTCGAAGTACGCCGCGACTTGCTCGGCGCTGACTGCGTGAACCGAAATCGGCGACTTCACGCGGCGCGCGCGAATCGACGCGGCAATGCGCTCCATCTTCTCGGGCGGAAACGTCGTGCGCGGGTTGTCGCCCGGAATGATCTTGTCGAGCGGGATTTCGAGCGGCACGCCCTTCGCGGCCTCGGCCGGCTGCTCGTTGAACGTCGCGAGATTACTGAGTGAAGTCAGATCCATTCTTAAAACCCTCCTACCTTGCTGCCAATCACATCGAACACTTCGCGCAGTTCCTTCGCCGCCTCACGCGCCGCGCTCTTGTCCACCTTCCAGACGGGCATACCATGATCGGCGGCATACGGAAACGCCGAACGGTCGCTGATCTTCGTGCGCAAAACGGTGTCCTTCTGGAACGTCAAGAGCTCTTTGAGGTGTCGCACCATTTCACGATCGTTCGCCTTGAACCGCACCGGCAACAAGCCGACGAGCTTTAATTTCGGATTCAAGTGCTGCTGTACAGCACGAATCCGCGTCAACATTTCGTTGGCGACGGGCAGGGCGTAAGAGTCGATCGTGCAGGGCACGATGACGTAATCCGCCGCGATCAGGGCCGCATTCGGCACCTTGCTATTTGCGCCCGGCGTGTCGATCACGCACCAATCGAACCGGTCGGAAATCTCATCCAGCCGCGCACGCAGGTTCGTCGCAATTTGCGGCAGGATGGCTTTCTTGTTCGCGTCTAGCTTGATTTGGTCATCCATCTTCTCGACCAGGCGTAGGTGCTCTTTGTCTGCCGAAAACAGCGTCATCGCGCCTTCGGCACCGTCGCCGTTCACCTTGACCGGCTCACTGCCAAAGAACTGATACGCACGGTTGCCGCCCTCGAACGCGCGAAGCGTATACGTGCTGCTTGCCTGCTCGTCCGCGTCGATGAACGCTACGCGCTTCTTCTCCACTTCCGAAAGATGGAAGCCGAATTGCGTCGAAAACACCGACTTGGCCGAACCGCCTTTTTGGTTCGCGACTACGAAGATTTTCATCGCTGATCCTTTCTCAATTTGTCGCGCGCCGACTTCTCCATCTGTGTGACGACCTTCGCCATTTCGGGCGGCAGTAGAGCGCTCACCTTGATCCAGTCACTCGGGATAGCAAGCCCGGATTCCTGCTCGTAGTGTTTCTGGAAGTGCTTCCAAACGGCATTCACGGCATCGCCAATGCTTTGCTGTGTCACGCCGAGCTCGCGCGCAATTTCAGACTGCGTTTTGTCGTTCACCAAGACCTGATAGGCCGCGTCAACGTTACGTTGGCTCATCCGCTTCAAGCGAGGTTTGATGGCCTTAAATTCTTCCGGGGTTAGCTTTCGCTGGATTTTCATCAGTGATCCTTGCAACCCTGCCGGGCGCGGGAACACTCGGCAGGGCAGGGGTTATTTAACTTGCTGCGCCGCTACCCGTCCTCTTGCCTCCACGCGAACCTTTGCCCTTGGCCGGTGCCGCTGCCTCCGATTCCGCGGCCGGTTGCTCGTCGAACGGCGCGCCGTCGTCGTGCCCGTTGCCGTGCCCGTCGCCCGCGTCGCTGTCGCCCGATGCGCCCGACTGGCGCTTGCCGCCGACGAAGCTGAACTCCTCGAGCACGACTTCCGCGACGGTGCGCTTAACGCCGTCCTCCGGCGTCCATTGGCGATAGCGAATCCGGCCCACGATCGCGACATTCGAGCCCGGCTTCGCGTGCTCAAGCCGACGCTTGAACGAATCGCCGAATGCCACGATGCGATGCCAGCAGGCCCGCGTTTTCCACTCGTTACCGTCCTTGTATGCCTCGTCGGTGGCGAGCGAAAAATTCACGACAGGATCGCCGTTAGGCATGAAACGCGCCGCGTCGATGTTGCCGATATTCCCTTCGAGAATGACCTTGTTGAGACTCATGATGTGACTCCTTTCGAATTGATTGACTTACAGGCAAACAACGGCGCTTGCATCCGAGGCAGATGCAGCCCCGAAAGGAGTGACGAAAACAGTAAAAAGCGCCAGAATATGAAACATTGCTAACTCCCGATTTACCTTCAAACAAGGCGGCTACAGTTCCCGCTGCTACCGCCCCGGCCATACGGCGACTGCTTACCGTATGAATCTATTATACTTGTTACAGGCACTTGTGACAAGTATATTTAGACCGTTGTTACAACTTTCTCGCGCTCAGACTTTCGTCAACGAAACCCCGTTCGACGCAGCCCCGAGCCCCGGCCGACCTCCCTCTCTGCAAGCCAAACTAGGGCCGTGGAATACCTGTGACGGCTCCGAGCGCATGTGTCCGAAGCCCAACAGTCCGGTGGACTGTTGGGTGCGGCGGTAGCCCCCCCGCCGTGGTAGCGGGCGCACGCGCGTAAGCGCGGGCGAGGGGGCGTATCCCGCCGCAGACATGCGCGCCCGACGAGCTCGAACCCGCGACGGTGTTGCATTGCCTCGCGCTCCCGCGCGTGGCACGTCGTCGATGGCTTTCAGGGGTGAGGGCGATGCCCTCGAAGCGGCTCCCGCCGCTGGCTTAGGGATGACAGCCCGAATGGGTCGAGACACGCGCAGCGTGGCTCGATGCCGCCCACGGTCACGGCGCGCGCGCCGTGAGCTCGGCTGCGGCACAACAGCCCGACCGCGACCGCAGGACGCGGGAAGCCTCAAGGTAGTACCTTGCAATAACCGGCAACCCGGCCTAGTATTCACGGGTAGTACCTTTTACTAAAGGCGCATCATGGCAACTTCGATCAAGCTCGATGACGAGCTCAAGGCTCGCATCCAACACCTTGCCGAGCAGCGGCAACGCACACCGCACTGGCTCATGCGCGAAGCGATCACGCAGTACGTCGAACGCGAAGAGGCGCGCGAAAGTTTCCGACGCGAAGCGCTCGCGTCCTGGGAGCACTACCGCGAAACCGGGCTTCACCTGACGGGCGAAGAGGTACACGCATGGCTCGACACGTGGGGCACGGACAAAGAAAAGGCGGTGCCTGAGTGCCACGAATAATCATTACCCTGAGCGCCGCGCGCGGCTTGGAGCGGTGCCGGCGTTTCTTGGAAGAGAAGGCCCCGGACGCAGCAAAGAGGGCGGCACAGACAATCAAACAGCACCTTTTGACGTTGGAGCGCTCGCCCGATATAGGCCGGCCGCTCGACGAGTCTCCCGAGCTCCGCGAGCTCATCATTCCCTTCGGTGGCGCTGGCTACGTGGCACGTTACCGATACGATCGCGGCGAAAACACGGTGTATGTACTCGCGTTTCGGCATCAACGCGAAGCCGGATATTGAGAATATGGCCCGACGAGGCAAGCGCGTAACAAGCCGTGAAAACGAGCATCCGAAATGTTCGATAACTTTAGTTATGTAAAATTACGTAGGAATCCTAACTAATCATCGGCCCTACAGCCGTGGACTGAGAGAAAAGGAGTCGCAACGATGGTCGACGAAAACAACGAAAACAAGCTGCTGGAACAACTCGGCAGCATCGCCGGTTCGCTCAAGGAAATCGCGGTACTTCGCGGCGTGGATGCGTTCTACTCACGCGATGAGCGCGCACAATTGGTCAACGATTACCTTGCACTTCGCGCTGCGGACGACGCTGCGTTCCAACGACTTCGCGACGCCGAAGGGGTGGACGCGAACACGGCAGCGCTTGAAGCACGCCGCACGACGATCGCGAACGTGGAAGCCTTCGAGAATCGTCATCCGCTCATCGAAAGGTTTGCGCGTCTGTATCCGTTCTATAAGGGGAGCCGGCAATCGTGAGAGTTAATGGCATGGCTGCGATCGCGGCTATGGTAATCGGAGCAACAGCCGTCGGCGTGGTGGCAACGAAGATCGCGAGCAACGCGGGCAAAGCCGATGCCGAGCTCGCGAAGCAACGCCTAGAGCTTGTGTGGCCGTCGTTTATGTCGATGCCGGATGGCGATCGCGCGCTTGTGGTCGGACTGGCGATGACGTGCAACCTGTCGCGCAGGCCGGCCGACGCCGGCCAGGTTGTCGCGTGCCTGAAAAGCGCGGCAAGCGATCCGAACGCGACACTGCCGAAAGGCACGGACAGGCGAGCCGTGCCGGCGCGGCTCGATGCACTGCTCCGCGAGAAACAGACGTGAAGAAAGCCCGGCATGCCGGGCTCTTTCTGGCCTGCGTCGATCAGCCCGCCGAGCGCGAACGCGCCGGCTTCTTCTCTCGACTGGCTTCGAGTTGGCCGCGTAGCTGCGCGGCCTGCTCGCCGGCTTTCTTGGCCTCCGCGCGGGCGCGCTCGGCGTCTGCGGCCGCGGCGGCCGCTTCACGCTCGAACGCCTTTGCGCGTGCCTCCGTTGCCTGCAACGACGCGCGCGTATCGGCGAGCTCGCCTGCGAGCTTGTCGGTGCGCTGTTGCTGCGCCGATAGCGTCTCTTCGGCACGCTCGCGCCGCGAGCCGGCATCTGCCAAGCGAGCGGTCAAATCATCCTTCTGCGCGGCGAGCACTGCGGCCGACTGTTCCGCCGCTACGCGTGCATGCCGCTCGGCGTCGAGCTCGCCACGCACGGCCGCGAGGTCGGTTTCCAATCGAGGCATTGCCTCAAGCCGCAACTGCGCCTTGGCGAGCTCAGTTCTCGCGAGCTCGGCCGCGTGACGTTCGCGCGCAGCTTCTTCGCGTGCCGCGTCGAGGTCGGCTGAAAGCTGACCGGCCTTCCCTTCTGCCTCGGCCTTCTCGATCGCGAGCGCTTCGAGTTCTTCATCGCGCGCGGCGATGAGCTCGGCCTGTCGCTCGTTCTCGGCGGCTAGATCTGCCGTTTCCTGCTGCTGTTCCGCGAGCTCAGCTTCAAGCGTCGCGCGAGCGGTGGTGAGCTCCGCATCCATGAAGTCGATCAGCGCCTTTTGAAGCGCGGGCGGAAGCGTGAGCGCTGCCGTTGCCTGCCGGGCCTGCCCTGCTTTCCACTGCTGCAAAAGCCTGTTGATCGTTCCCATGCTGCCGGTGTTTCCCAAGCGCTCACGCACGGCGCGCGATGTGGGCTTGGTGCCCTCGACCTTCATCGCGTCGGCGATCGCGTTGACCTGCTCGGCGGTAATCGTAGCTTCGCGTCCCATAACGGCTCCCGATACGTTACGTTATGATTGTTATGATACGTTACGTTATGAAAAGAAGCAATCCCCCGCTCGCGGACTTTCGTCAACGAAAGTCATCGCGCCGCAAAAGCATCAGCCGTGTGGAAAACTGGCCTGACCACACCACAAGGGTGTGGACAGCCGCCCTGCGGGCGGTTCGCCAGTTTCCGCACACTCTCCCTACGCGCTCCATGTGGACAATGCGCTTCGCGCACCGGCCGCTCGTTGGCGGCCTTTGACCACATTCCGCTTGTGCTACGAATGAAATAGAGAACCCTTTAAAACCAAGGGCACGAATACAAGGATGAGGGACTTTGAACAGCCGAAGGGGACTATGCCGATAGAGAGAAGCTATCGCGCAGAAACGCGGCGGGGCTAGCGCCACTATCCAAGGATGAGGGACTATGAACGCGGTTTCAGATATCCACTGACGGCCCCTACTGAAATGCCAAGCTCGGCCGCGATCGCTCGGACGGTCTTGCCCTCTTGGCGTAGCTGGATAGCCCGCTGACGCTTATCGTCGGCTTGGGCGAGGTATTCATCGCGGCCGACGCTGCCGGCCGTCCTGCGGCGCTTCTCGTCGGCCTTGCGCCATGACTCCCGGCGTCGCTCGATGTGCAGCGACTCGGGAATGATCGCGCGAAGCTGGACGGCAAGCTCGTCGGGAATCAGGTCGGCCAGGCGGTCGTACAGCGTGGAGCGCTTGTAGGCGTAACGCTCTTCGCGGCCGTGGCGCTGCGTATCGCGCGCGCGCCGAATGATCGACGAGCAATAGCCGCGGGCTTCCTGTTCGGTGAGCGTCGGCGTGATTTGCCGTGCGAGCGCGACTATCTCGGATTCAAGCGCCTCGGAGACGGTGAACCAGCTAAGGGCGTTCGCCATATGAAACAGGATGCGATCGCGATTGCCCTCGGCGACGCCGCCGAACCAGTGGTAATCCACGATCTTGTGCAAGTCCTGATAGCGCAGATACCAAACGTCGTAGATCGTGCCCTGCCCTGTATTCGGGCGGGGCTTCTTCGCGTTGGCTCGCACGGCGCGAATGTCGCGAACCTCGGCGCGCGTAAGCGGCAGGATCTGTTCGGCGAGCCAGTCGAACTCGTAGCGGGCCGGCGTCAGGAGCTCGGCGCGTACCTTCTGGCCGTTGTGGCCGTTGATGCTGCCGATGACGCGCAGCACGCGCGTCGCATCGGCGCTCATGCGATCGGCGCCAGTGACGCGAACGAGCTCGCGCTGGCACGCCTGCCAGCGCGGGAGCGCCATCGAGGGCGTGCGCTTGATGAGCCAGTAGAAGTGTGCGCCCCGGCCGGTATAGACGATCGTGTTCGGCTCGGGAATCTTCGCTCGTACAAGCCCGTCGAGCGCGGTTTCGACGAGAGCCGCTATATCCTGCCCGCTGTGGGCGTCAATATCGACGTAGAGGGCGTTGAACGCGGCCGTGTTTGCGATGCGACGCCACTGATAGAACTCGTTGGGCGTCACGTATACGTCGGGCTGATCGACCCACGCGGCGAGCCGGTCGCGAGCTACCTCGGCGTTGAGGGTATGCCACTGGCGGGATTGTTGAGGGGTGAAGGCGACGACGGTTTTGCGCTGCTCGACGTGAAGCAAATCGTAATGATCTGCGGGGCTCCGTAAATCGAGCCTAAGCTGTGCCTGTGCCAGTCCCATACGCTGCGCGTCCCATAGGGTTGCAAGGGGTCGCGCTCATGCGTACAATGCAGTTTGCTAGTCTGCTTTGCATGAACGTGATCCGCCAGATCATCATCTGCAACAGTCGCTTCACCCGGTCGCCTAACCGGATTCTTTACAAAAGCCCGCCTGCCAAGCGGGCTTTTGTTTTTCGGCTGCTGCTCTCACTAAATAATCAAATCTGCCAAACTTGATTATTCAGGTACTTAATTCTTGATTCTACCTGTAGCTAACTCCTGTAGGCAAGGGGTTTACCGGTCCTTATCCGCGTCCTTACTGCGTTTCGGCACAACGACGGCGGGCTTTGTCGGTGCCGGCAATTTCGGCTTCGGTGCCGCGTCGCTAATCGCTTCCTGCTTACGCGCGGCAAGTCGATCGCCCATTTTCGCGATGGCCTGCTGCACGCCTTCCAGTTGCGCCCGCTTTGCCCCTTCCTGACTGGCGACGAGCGTTGCGAACTTGCCGACAAGCGCCGGCTGCTTGCGCATCTGCTCGGCCGACGCGAACAGCTTTTCGTAGCCTCGGCCTCGGCCGTGGGAAGCTGAGCGGCGCACCTCGTCGGTGGCGAGCTTCGTCGTCGATGCAATCTCGTCGGCCGGCGCGGCTCGGTCCTTCATCTGCTTCACGACGCCGCCCCAACCTGTCGCGAGGTCGCGCTTCTCGTCGAGCGTCATTTCCCGGTTGCGCTCGATTTCGAGTGCCTGACGCGCGGCCGGCGTCTCGATCCAGCGATCACGGTCGAGCTCGTTTCGATAGATCGCTGCACCGTCTCGATTGAATAGCGTGAGCTTGTCGAGCGCCTTGTTTCGCTCTAGGAGCTCAAGGCTCGTCGGCAAGCCGCTATACGCGCGTTCGTGCTGCTCCTTCGTCGCAAAGCGGCCGACGCCCTGCGCCTGCATCTGATTCTCGTAGCGCTTGTGAATGTGGAGGGTGCTCACAAGGTCGTTGACGGCCATCACGCGGCCCTCGACGGTATAGCCTGCCTCGCGCAAGCGTGAAGCGACTGTCGCGATAGCCTGCGGGTCGCGCATGGTGCCGTCGATGACGAGGTTATAGCGCTGCTGCATCGCTTCGTGCGTGAGTGATGCCGCCCAACGGCCCGCGTCAGCATGGACAAGATCAGGCGCATTCTTGACGCCTGCACTCATCAACCGTTCGTAGTCCTTGTGATATGGACGTAACTCGTCGGCGTCCACTCGCACGGCGTTATGACCGAATTCCTTCATCGCTTGCGCGGCGATCATGGACTTGCCCGAGCCGGGTTGACCGCCAGTGAAAATCGCGCGCGGTCGTGTCTCCGGCGTGAGGCCGACGAAAGCGTCGCTGCGGATTCTGGCGAACTGCCTGTCATGCTCGGTCTGAGATAGTTTGAAATCCTCTGGTTTCATGCCGCCTGCGACTGCGCGAAACGACGTTTAACGACGGGCGCATAGTCCGCGTATACATGGTCGATCGCCTTCGCGTCGTCCGGGTCGAGCGCGCGGCGCTCTGCGAGCAACGTTTGGCGCTCGGCGTTCAGCGCATCCAAGCGCTTCGCGTTCGGCTTCGCCTTGGCTTCCTCGTCGGCCTGCGCGCGCGTGTTGTGCGCGAGCATCATGTTAAGGATCTCGGCCGCGCCCTCGTAGCGCACGGCCTTGTCGTCATTTATCCCTGCGATCATCGTGTCTCGCCTCCTGCTGTGCGACGCAAGACGGCTCTGCCGTCGTGTTCGTCGTGGCCGTCCGCGAACAGCGTCGCGGGCGTGGCCAGGTTGGACAGGTCGAGCTCGGCATGCACGATGCCGAGCGCGTGCAGCGTCTTTGCTGCTGCGTCGATGGTCTTGAAACGACGCACGTGCCCTCGCCTTGCTTGCACAACTCGTTCCGTCAGTCCGTACTTGACCACGATCGCGAAGCCCTGCGGCTCCCCGACAATGACGGCATGACGAATCGAGCCTGCGTCAACAAGCTCCCTCAGTGTGGTGCTGGTAATTAGTTCTCTATCGGCCATCGGTCCAACTCCATAAAGGCGTTTTCGGCCTGTCCACTATTCTAGTTTCGGCGAGCCAAAAAGGCAAAAATGGTTAACCCGGCCAATATTACCGGGCCGACCCATTCGGAGTTAGTTACGTTCTTACCGAATTCACTAGAATATGTATTGTGCAATACAGAAGCGGAGTTTCACCACATGATAAGCTGACGGCGCTCGGCCAACGGAGACGCCATCATGCGACTGCTAAAAACCGTCCTGTTCCATATCCTCTACACGTTCCGGGGGCTCGTGCTGGTTCTCTGCCGGTTGCTCTCGGGCCTGTTCCTCTTCGGCTTCCTTGGTACGCTCGTCTTTGGCGGTGGCCGCGTGGGCTGGTCGCCGAAGCTGACGATGCTCGCATTCGGCATCGGCTTCGGCGCGCTGTCGTGGTACTACGACCGGCTTGTGATCTACCTCGCGCCGGAAAACTCGAATCTCGTCCTCTATCGCTGAATCGAGCTCGACCAGGCGCACGCCGGCCGCTATCGGCGAAGCGGTCGAACCTCGTAATCCTTCATGACGACGCCGCGCTCGGAGCTCGCATTGACGAGCGCATCGGACACCCACACCTGTTTGTGTTCGAGCCGCCGAATGTGGCCGCGCCGTATGTGCGCCTTCGGGCTGGCGTGCTGCCCGCCTCGGCCGTCGCCGGCTTTTCCCTGCGGCGGCCTGAGAGCGAGCACGCGGTAATCGAAAAACGGCGTGCGCCCGGCCTGCTCGCGTTTGCGGTTCAGCTTGGCCGGCGCATCGAGTATCGGCGCGTCGATGTTCGCGCAGTTCACGACGCAACCTGTCTGGATCAGCGCGAGGATTTCATCGCGGGCCTCTGCAAGCGTGCGCGCATGCACGGCGCGCAACGACCCGTACTGTTGCACGTCGTGCTCGTACCGCTCTGGCAACACGACGAACGGCGCAACCTGAAACTGGCGCATCTTCTTCGGCGACAAGCCTGCCTCGCGCAATGGCTCATTGACCATACGCGTGCGCTCGTCGGCCTCTTCCGGCACATAGGCGCTAACCTCGTTCGAATGCGGCACGAACGCTCCACCCGGCGCGATCTGCCAGCCGCCCGCCTCGGTCCAGAAAACCGGAATCACGCACACACCCCCGCCCTCTTCGGCGAGAAAGTGCGCGGTGCCGGGCAAGAGCTCGGCCACGTCGGCATCGAGCTCGACACACAACGCGATACGCTTCGGCGAGCGCGCGGCGGTCTTATCGCCGCCCTCGCCGTCTGTCAGTATCCACGGTGCCTCAAGCGCGACGACTGGATGCGGCAAGCGCATGCTGTCGATGTGTACCTGCCGGAGCTCGCGCACGTCGATGAGCTCGGCGCAGTTCGGCAACAGATACTTGACACTGACTCGCAGCAGTTGGGACACGGCCTCATAGCCGGCACGCATGCCGGGCATGTCGCGTCGAATGGTCGGGATAAGCGCGGCGAACTGGTCAAGCGCGTGCGCGCTGTAGTTGAGACGCTGAATTTCTTCGGACATACCTGCACTCAGTTACGGTCGATGGGGCTGATTCTAAGGGCTCTGCGCCGGCTCTCGCCGGCTATTTACCTCTCACCAATCGAGCACCTTGCCATCGGCCGATACAGGCTTGCAGCCAAGCTCGCGCGGGCCAGCAAGGCGTGCATGGTATCGAGCGCCGCGCACCTTCTCGAACATATTCCGCTTGACGGATTCAATCGCGCCCTCGGCCGTTCGTGTGTGTGCGTAGTACGTGCGTGCGAAGGTCGGCCGCTTCGCGGGCCCGGCCGTCACGTCAACCGCCCATTTCTTAAATTCCTTGCCGGCCCAATACGCTTGCGCGTCGGCTTCGTCGGAGAAGAGAAAGCGTGTTTGATTCATAGCTGCCTCGATGTTTTTTTCGCTTGTTTCTGGCCCGCACGCCTGCTATTGAAGAGGGGCAACAGCGAAAGGATTTGAACGTGTCACTGCATCAAACTGGCGAGCTCGTCGATTCAGTTAGCGGCCTCGTCGTCACCCTCGACACTCACCCTCACGGCGCAATGTGGCTGCTTGCCCTGCTCGCGCTCGCGGTCGTGTGGAAGCTGCTCGACAGACGCCGCGGCCGTCGCGCCCGCTAATCAACGGCGACCGGGCCAATAGCGGCCCGGTCCTCGCCTCTTCACTCGGCAAGCGCCCGAAGCTGCACGAAATAGAACCTTGCTGCGCGGGCTTGCGCCATAAGGCGGGCGTGTCTCTCGCCGTTCGAGCGCGCTTGCTTCGCGAGCTCAAGCGTGCGCGTGTGCATCAAGCGGTGATAGCTGCTGAGTCGCATCGTTTGCTCTCCTGTGTAACCGTGGGAAGTGGCCGGCTCAACGTGTGCCGGCCGGGCTGCTGTATCAGTTGAAGGCTGCTCGCATCATTGGTACTTCGAGACGTTGAGGCGTCACGCACCAGGTGTGGTCGTCGTGACGGAAGAAAATCAGCGCGATCGGTCCTTGCGGACGCATTGCCTCAACTTCGACATAGCGCCGATGATCCATTGCCGTGCGCTGGAATCGCACGACGCGCACGGGGGTTTGCGGGCCTGCGTGAAGCCACTGCTGCACCATCACGCGTAGAGACTTGTCTTTGGTGTACATCGCCGTTGCTCCTTTCACGTTGTTTCCCAAGATTCGGCCGTCCCCGGTTTGTCGTTTTTGTTTTTCGGAGATGGCGCGGGCTCTTGCCTTGCCGCTGTTTCCCTGAGTTCGTCGCCCCGCAACTCGGGTTAGGCGCGACGGGCGACCGCGCAAGGGGGAACAGTGGAGGGGTGGTGCGGGATGGAGCGCAGCGACTGACACGGCCCGGAACGGCCCTTGTGCGGGCGCACGGCGTGCCTATAGTTGCGGGATAAGGCGCGAATCAGGGAAACAGCGGCAAGGCGCGCGGCGTCGGAGAAAAACGCCAAGCGGCGAGCGATGCAGTGCGCCCGATCGGGCGCACTCTGGATATGAAACCGGCGCGAGGATTCGCGCCGGCTGTGGATCTGACTCGGAATCGCTTGCGCTCCCGCGCAAGCTCGTTCGTCTGTCTTTAGAAGCGAGGGCGTTGCCCTCGAAGCGGCTCCCGCCGCGTCAACCGCGCTTGCGCATGAGCGCGAGCGCAACATAGCGCGGCCACTGCCACGCGTGATAGAGACGCAGATAAATCCGGTTGCCGAACGAGAGCCCGGCGAATCGCTCGGCAGGAATGACGCGCAACAGGCGGTTGACGATGAGGCCGGCCGCAGCGTACAGGAATGCGTAGGTCGGCAACTCAAGCAACCGGAAGCGCGTAGCGACGAAGAGCACGCCGATCAGTAGGCCGACATTGACGATGTGTATCTTGTTCGCCTCGGCCTTCGTCGGAGCATTCAGGAGATATTGCTGCTCGTTGCGCTGCTGCTCTTCCTGCAAGGCGCGCTCGATGTGCTGCAATGCGTTTTCACCCTCTCGCCGGCCCCACAGGTACGGCGAAATCTTGCGCACGACGATATATGCCATGACGCAGCACACGCCGATGAGAACAAGGTTCTTGATCGTGTCGAGGTCAATGCTCATTGCGTTCGCTCCGCGCGTGACTTCGGCGGCTGCACGGCCGGCGAGATAAGGTAACGGCTGCGGTCCTTGCCACGCAGCCAGCGCGGCGGATTACCACGCCCGGCCCACTCCGCGCCAGTTACCGGGTCGCGGTACTTCGGCGGCAATGGAGCCGTGTCGTATTTGCCCCGGCTTCCGGGGCCGCGCACAAGCTCCATGTGCTTGATGCCGTAGGTATCCATCAGTCGATGGATGGTCGCAATAGCATCGGTGCGCTCGCGCGCCCTCGCCTGCTCGATTTGTGCGTCGAGCTCGACGAGCTCGGCGCGCAATTCGCGGTAGGTTTTGCCTGCCATCTGCCCTACTCCCGTGCTGTCGATCAGTTACCCGATACCGCAAGTACCGGCACGTCAATATCGTGGAGTGCGATCACGGTGAACGGGTCGTCGTCGTGGATCGGAATGCGCGACGCGAATGCGGTGCCGTTTAACACCTTGTCGCCGACGACGATGCCGGTTTCCGTCGTCCACGAAGTCCACTCGATCTGATCGCCCTTCTTCCAACCGAAAAGCCTCGATTTGCGCGGGATAACGAGTTTGCCGGAAATCGTTGCATGAACGTCGCTCGCGACGACGCACTGAACTGGCGAGTCGTCTTTGGCTCCCATGAGATACGTCGCCTTGAAATACGACACGCATTGAAACGCCGTGCCTTTTAGCAGGCTCATTTCCTTGCCGGCCGATGCTGTCGGATTCATGGTGCGAACGAGCGCCGCGCGCTCGTCTGCTACAGCGTCGCTCGCCTCGTTCAGTACGAGCCCCCCGGCGTCGTTGATCGCGAGCCGGAACAGTTTCGTGTAGTCCCAATTGTTGATTGTGCCGTTGCCGCGCTTCATGGCGTCGGCAATCGTGTCACGCGTCGGCTGGTGAAGCCTCGGCCACGCCTCGCGCAACACGGCGTAGTCGTTCGCGTCGATTTCGCGTGTCACGTGATAGGCTGCGGCCGCTGCGCAAAGCGCAGGTACAAGCAGGATCACCATGAGATAGTCGGTAAAGAACTGCCAAGCGCGCTTCATCACTTGCCCCCCTTGTCCGTATTGAGCCCTTTGAGCACGTCTGCGTATGGGTTCGCAGTCGATATGTAGGTATGCCCTTCGATCCACGAAAAGCCGCAGCGGATCACATAACGGTCATCGCCCTTGCGATAGACCTCCATACCCTCGCCCTTGCATTCGTTCAGACGCAGCTTTTCGAGCGTGCTGTAGCTTGCCGCGCCAAGGTCGTGCGCGAGAAAGCTCGGATAGCTCCCGCCGTTGACGAGATACAGGCGCTCGACGGCCAGCAGCGCGGCCCCGACGAACAGGAGCGCGCATGCGGCCCATATGACGTTACCTGCGATGCGTACAGGCGGGCGTGTCGAGCGGCCCGCCTCGCGGCCCGCTCCGATCGCGAAGAAGTACGCGGCGATCGCAGCGAACACCCCGAACGATCCCCATGAACGCCCCACGATGCCGGCGAACGCGCCCATGCCGAGCCATCCCCCGATGGTCAACTGAAACCAGAACCGTTTCATTTCATTCATCTTGTAGCCCTTTAAAAAAGCCCGCGATCGACGCGGGCAACCTCGGATTATGCCTGCTGTAATGTGGCCCATTGACCCTTAACGGCCTCGATGTGGCCCGGCGTGACCTCTGCCGTGTCGGGCCTGTCGTGGAGCTCGACCAGGCGCACGCCGTTCGCCTGCTTCGCCGCCTGCAGGCGGTCGAGCTCCGCGCGGGCCTCCGCGCTCGATGGTTCGACACACACGGCAATTTCGGCACGCAATACGGCCTCGGTAAGCCAGTCATCGAACGCCGCACGCGTCCCGGCCTCGGCGTCGGCAAGCTCGCGGCGCTTGGCGTCCTGCTCACGCATTTCCTTCGCGCTGACGAAGAGCTGGTAGGCGAACACGATCAGCGTGACCGGGAAAAACACGATCGCGAGCGCCCCGAGTAGCAGCGTGCCGAACGCCTCTTCGCCTAACACCTTGATGAGCGCGAACAGGAGTATCGCTATACCGGCCATGACCGGCATCCACGTTGCCACTACTCCGGTGAGTATGTCGATGGGCCTGTCCATCGGCATCATCTGCGCGAAAGCGAGCGCCGGGGCGCAAAGCAAGCCGAGCCCGCCCGCGATGGTTGCAAGGGCGCGGGGCTTCATGGTCAAGCCTCCGCGCCGGCGCCGGCGGCAACCCGCTCTTTGAGCGCGGCAAGACGATCGGCGACGGGCGTGGGCGTGAGCGCCGCGAGTTCCGCGTCGATGTTGCTGCCTGCCTTGTCGCGCGCGAGCTCGTCGAGCGCTTCGGATTCGGCCTCGATCTTGTCGACGCGAGCGCGCACGCTGTCGAAGTCGATCGGGTTACCGCCCACGTCGCCGAGCACGCGTGCAGCGCGGCTCGATGCGTTCGCGACCTTTGCGCGTGCATCGAGCAATTCGGCCTCGTTGTTCGCGTCGTCGAGCTTGCCGCGCAAATCGTCGAGCTTCGCGCGCAACGATTCGACGCGCGGCGCGAGCACAGCAAGCGACGCGTCGAACACGGTCACATTTCGCTCGGCTCGGGCGGCGTACTCGAGCGCGGCCGTCGCGAGGTCGTCGCGCTGCTGCCGCACGGCCTGCTCTGCCTTGGCATTCCAGTCGAGCGCCGTCGCGTGCGCCGTGTCTCGCTTCTTCTGGATCGCCTTTTGATCCGCAATAACCGATGCGGTAGCTTCCTCGGTCTTGGCGATTTCGGCGCGGAGCTCGCGCAGCATTTCGCGCGCCGTCGCGCCCGGATCTTCGATCGTGTCGAGCGTATCGTGCGCCGTTGCTCGAATCAGCCGCACCAAGCGCTTTACAATGCTGGTAGCCATTGTTCAATCTCCTATCAGGTTGAGGATGGTCAGGCGGGCTTCGGCGATTCCAGCGCCGTTGCCTGCCGCTACTGCCTCCGCGTGCGTCGAGCGCGCGGTATGAATCAAACGAACATGCCTCGCGGGAATTCGCAGCCGTCGATGCGCTGCACCTGACCCGGAAGCCACGGCACGACGCGCCCGGCGTCGATGAATGCGAGGCGGTCGCCGTCGCGACATACGAGCGTTTCGCCAGTCGCGGCGAGCTCACGCACCTCGGCGGGCGTAACCCGATGCGCCTCGAAGCGGTGATAGTCCCGGTCGTAAATCCAAGCGGTCGCCATAGGTGCGCCCTCCTTCGAATGTGCCGGCCAGAGCGGCCGGCGCTGCGTGATTAGCCGTCGCTTTCCGATTGATGCGAAGGGGTTGCAGGCTTCGGAACGCGGGCGAAGATGGCGAGCACTCCGCGCGCGAGTTCGCGCATTTGCTCGCGACTGAGCTCGGCAGGGTTGCCCTGCGCGTCGGTCTGGTCCGCGATCTGGTGCAGCACGTCGGCCGCGTCGGCTGCGGCGTCGGCGAACATCGCCATGCGGGTGAGCTCCGCGCGCGCGTATGCCCGGTCGCCGTCCTCGTACAGCGCCAACAGCGCCATCAACAAGCCCGCCCATGTCGGGACAATCTTGATCGTCTCGATCCGCGCTATTTCGCGATCGCCGCTGCTATCATTCGAAGTGGACATATTGCTGACTCCCGTTGGTTACTGTGTCTGACGGCCCGCGATGAACAGTTCCCGCTGTTCGGGCCGTCTCCCCTACGTCGGCTCATCGCCAACCAGTGAATCAATTATACCTGTAGCCAACCCCTGTAACAAGTGTTTTTGCACGCCCGTTACAAAATTATCTGCACTACTTAGCATCGCATTCTTTCGTTATCCATGCCGCGCTGCGCAATTCCACACACGTTCGGCAAGACCCATAAAACATAAGGCTCTTCGCCCTGTCGTCGAGCAGCTGAGCGGGTCATCCGATGCCATCCTCTCGCTGCACCGCACCACCCCGGCCGACCTCCCTCTCTGCAAGCCAAACTAGGGCCGTGGAATACCTGTGACGGCTCCGAGCGCATGTGTCCGAAGCCCAACAGTCCGGTGGACTGTTGGGTGCGGCGGTAGCCCCCCCGCCGTGGTAGCGGGCGCACGCGCGTAAGCGCGGGCGAGGGGGCGTATCCCGCCGCAGACATGCGCGCCCGACGAGCTCGAACCCGCGACGGTGTTGCATTGCCTCGCGCTCCCGCGCGTGGCACGTCGTCGATGGCTTTCAGGGGTGAGGGCGATGCCCTCGAAGCGGCTCCCGCCGCTGGCTTAGGGATGACAGCCCGAATGGGTCGAGACACGCGCAGCGTGGCTCGATGCCGCCCACGGTCACGGCGCGCGCGCCGTGAGCTCGGCTGCGGCACAACAGCCCGACCGCGACCGCAGGACGCGGGAAGCCCCGCAGTTTGCGAACCATGCCGCCGACCTTGCACCCGATGCAATACCCAGAACGCATAACGTTTGCACCTACTGTGATATGCGAATTTTCTTGTCTTACCAACGATTTCAGCTTATGATTCGACAATCAAAACATACCATTTTGATTAGTCAATTTAACAGTTTTTGACGAGCGCGTTACCGGATTCCGAGGCGCGCTTCTCTTCTGTCCGATCAAGGAGCGCGGTATGAAACTCGGTAAGCCTCTCGCGGTTTTGGCGTTGATGATGGGTTCATGGACGGTGCCTCAAGCGGCACATGCGAGTACCTACGGCTGTCAGGTGCTGCTGTGCCTTGCGAATCCGGGCGGCCCGACGCAGTACTCCGAGTGCGTGCCGCCGATCACTCGTCTGTGGGACGATCTGGATCACATGCGGCCCTTCCCGACTTGCGATCAGTCGGACGGCAACCAACCGGGCAATTACGCGCAGCAGCTTTACGCCCCTTACGACCCCTGCCCCTCGCCTCTGAAACCTGCCGCTCAAGGCAGCTATGCCGTGCAGGGCTCGCGCAACACGACGAAGAAACAAAGCTGGTTCTATGGCGGTGCCGATCAATACACGCTGGTCGGCCAGCCGCAAATGTCGGAGCCGCAAAGCCAAGGGCAAGCCGCAGGGCCGCAGGCGTGCGTCGGCAATATTGTGGGCACGTACACGATCGGCAACTACAACGACGGCGATCAGCAAACGATCACGGTTTACGATCAGGTGCAGTGGCAGCAGTACAAATCGCCGCGCGCAATCGACGTGTACGTGAACGGCAAGATGTACAACCGTGTTCACTGGTAAGCGGGGTCGGCGATGAGAAACCGTACTCTGCTCGACAGCAATTCGCGTCGGGACTTGATCCTCAAGCTCGGTGCATGGGCCGTGATGCTTGCGGCGATTCTCGGCTTTGCGCTCATTGCAGCGGAACGCGCCGGGTGGTTGCCGGATGGTGCGAATCACTCGCATGCCGCTATGGCTGCGATGAGCGTTTTCGGGCTTGTCGTCGTGGCGTTGTGCGTGCAGGCCCGCACGCTCGCGTTCGCTCTTGTGTCAGCGTTCGATCGTGATGGTGGCCGCGATGCTTGATTTCATCGCCATCGCGCAGCAGTGCGCGCCGACTGTCGCGCCGCAAACGCTCGCCGCGGTCGCTCACGTCGAATCGTCGTTCAATCCGTATGCGATCGGTGTCGTAGGCGGGAAGCTCGAACGCCAGCCGCGCAACAAAGCGGAAGCCGTTGCGACGGCGCGCGAGCTCGAACGGCTTGGCTATAACTTCAGCCTCGGAGCGGTTCAGGTGAACCGCTACAACCTTGCCAAGTATGGCGAAAGCTACGACACGATTTTCGATCTGTGCCGGAATCTCCGGGCCGGTGCCGCCATTCTTCAAGACTGTTTCACGCGCGCGAAGCCGATCTATCGCAGCGATCAGCAAGCGCTTCGCGCGGCCTTTAGCTGCTATTACAGCGGCAACTACGTGACCGGGTTCCGGCAAGGTTACGTGCAAAAGGTTGTGCTCGCAGCATCCGACGATCCGAACGCAATCCCGGTTGTGCCGGCGATTGATAAGAATGCGTCGCCGGCAGCGCCGGCAAACGCGGCATCGGGCGCGGTTGTGTTGCGTGCCCGGCGTCTTGCGCCGGCCGAGCGCCCTGCCCCTGCGTGGGCGGTGCGCGAGGTTGACGGCGGAACGAGCGCCGGAAAGAGCGGGGGTCTTAAATACGAAGCCACGGAGGATGACGGTGACAAAACTCCTGCTAATTGAGTCGCCGAATAAGGTTCACACGTTGCAAGAGATTTTGGGCGACGAGTGGAAAATCATCGCCACTTACGGCCATATCCGCGATTTGCCGGATGACGAAATGGGCGTAAGTGCGCCGACGTATCGGCCGCAGTATGTGTTGAGCGAGCGCGGCGCGCGCCAAGTTGCAGCGATCAAGAAGGCGATGGCAACTGCCGATGAGATTTACCTCGGGACCGACCCGGATCGCGAGGGCGAGTCGATTTCATGGCACATCAAAGACGCGTGCGGTATCACGGAGTACAAGCGCGTTCGCTTCAATGAGCTGACGGCCGACTTCGTTCGCAAGGTCATCGCGAAGCCCGACAAGATCGACAATCAGCGCGTGTTGGCGCAGGAAACGCGTCGCGTTGAGGATCGTTTTCTTGGTTACAAGGTGAGCCCGGCACTGAGCCAGATTGGCGGCATGAAGCTGTCGGCCGGTCGCGTGCAGAGCATCGCTAATCGCATCGTCGCCGAGCGTGAGCTCGCCATCAAATTCTTCAAGCCGACCGATCACTTCGGCGTGAAGCTGGATTTCGGCGAATGGTTCGCGGAATGGGACACGAAGCCCTTCGTTACCGAAGAGTCGCCGTATGTGCTCGATCGCGAGCTCGCGACGCGCATCGCGGCGCTTGCCTCGGTGACAGTCGCGCAGTTTGACGAAGGCCGCGCGACGCGTTCGCCGCCCGCGCCATTCACTACGTCAACGATGCAGCAGGCCGCATCGGTGTCGCTCAAGATGAAAACGAGCGACGCGATGGATACGGCGCAAAAGCTCTTTGAGAAAGGGCTGATTACCTACCACCGCACCGATAGCCCGAACCTGTCGGCCGACGCCGTTGCGGCGATCTTCGCCTATTGCGACGCGGCCGGCCTGCCGCGCGCCGAGAAGCATCGCCAGTTCAAGGCACGCGAGAGCGCTCAAGAAGGTCACGAAGCCACACGGCCTACTGAGTTTGAAGTGCTGGAAGCAGGCGATACGCCACAAGAGCGCGCGCTGTATCGGCTCATCTGGCAACGCGCGGTTGCGTCGCAGATGGCCGAAGCGAAGTACGCGACGCGCACGGCTGTCTTGTCGGGTGGGGAGTTCGACGGCAAGCCGGTCACGTTCACGGCGAAGGGCCGCACGCTGCTCGAACCGGGCTGGCTTTCGTTGACGAAAGGCGACCAGGCGGAAGAGCAAGAGGCCGAAGTCGCCAATCCGATTCCGAAGCTCACGAAGGGCTCGGCGCTCGCGCCGACCGGCGAAGTTGTCGCGAAGAAAACGCGTGCGCCTGCCCGTCTTACTGACGCGTCGCTTATCAAGATCCTCGACGAGCGGGGCATCGGCCGGCCCTCGACGTTTCAGAGCATGGTCAAGACGTTGCTCGATCGCGGCTATGCCACGCAGACGAGCGATATGCGGCTGTTCGCGACCGACCTCGGCATCTACGTCTATCAGACGCTCAACGGCCGTTTCGGCTTCATGGATTTCGACTACACGCGCGACATGGAAGCGCGACTCGACGAGATTGCGCAAGGTCGCGCGAAGTACGTCGATACGGTCGCGGCGTTCGAGAGTGACATTGATACGGAAGTCACGCGGTTCCTGCGTGATGTGAAGCCGCGTTTTCCGTGTCCGACGTGTGGGCGTCCCATGCACCGGATTGAACCCGACGACAAAGAGCCGTTTTGGGGCTGCTCGGGCTATCCGGACGATTGCAAGACGACGCGGCCGGATGCCAACGGCAAGCCGGGCGCTGCGGCTGGCCCTGCCCTCTCGGCCCACAAGTGCCGTTGTGGGAAGCCTTTGATTCACCTGAAACGCGCTGCTTCGGGCGACTCGAAAGGCTACGACTTTTGGGGGTGCAGCGATCGCGGCACGTGTTCGCAGACCTATCCGAACAAGAACGGCAAGCCCGATTACGCGGCAACGATGAAGAAGCCCGGAGGGGTTCAGGTCGGCGGGAGGAAGCCGGCAAAGAAAGGGCTCGCCCTTCTCAAAAAGCACTAAATTGATAAATCAATTCGTTGCTTTTTGATTGCTGACACCCTATGATCTGAAATATCAAAACGAGTAATTTTGATGCTCAAGGCTCGTATGTGGATAGAATTGTGTCCCTCACCTTACGAGACAAACACGAGGATGGACACGATCAACGAAGTGGCGCTGAAAGAGCGCGAGTCCCTGGGGCAGCTAGTCAGTTTCAGGGTGGTTGAAGTCGATGACAAATACGAACTCCATGCCCGTTTCATGTGGCAGGAAAGCGAGGTG
The DNA here is from genome assembly GCF_001522865.1 of Burkholderia sp. TSV86. Classification (GTDB taxonomy): domain Bacteria; phylum Pseudomonadota; class Gammaproteobacteria; order Burkholderiales; family Burkholderiaceae; genus Burkholderia. Next base: position 43,583 of record NZ_LOWB01000058.1, read on the forward strand.
CAACTAATCACGCAGCGCAAGAAACCCCGTACTTGGTCGAGCCTCGATAGCCTCGTCGATTACCTCGACAAGACCTATGGGCCAATACCGACCATATTCCTTCGTCATTTTTCTGAGAGTGAAGCAAATGCAATTGCAAACGGCCGACCTGAACCGCCCGAAGCTGGCGAAATTCCTGACTGACGTTCTCGCGCGCAAGCGCGTCCAACTGGCGACGGCGCGCGGCGCTGTCGTCGCCGGCTCGCTGCTGCCGGCGCTGTGCTTTGCGCAGGTGAGCATCGCGTCTCCGGCTCAAAGCATCCTGCAAATCATTTCGGCGGGCTTCGCGATCATCGCCGGTATCGGCGTGATCTTCTGCACGATCGCAGGCGTGTTCGGGTTCGCGCAGTGGACACGGCTGCTCAATATCATCGGCTGGATCGTGGCAGGCGGTGGTGGCCTCGCTCTCGCGACGTATGCCGCATCGCTGGCCGTCTGAGCGCGAGTTCCGACATGGCCTCTTCCGACAGGGATGAACTCATCACGGTCGAGAAAGTCGCGCTCGGCATGACGAAGCCGGTCATGAAGGGCGGAATCCCGATTTCCGCTCTCGCGATCATCTTCGCTTTTAGCGCCGAGCTCGTTCTGTTCGGCTTCCTGTTCTTCAAGAACCCGTTTTTCGGTTTGGTGGGCCTGCCGCTGTACGGCATGGCCCGCATCCGTTCCCGGGTCGAAGAGCGCTTCATCGAGCTCATGGCGGCAGCGGCACGCACTCGCTGGTTTAACCGTGCGCGTCGCCGTTGGGGCGCAACGACGTTAAGCCCGCTCCGGCATCGCAAGAGCAAGGTTTGGCGTTAAAGGGGACGACGTGATGACACCGATCGTTGCTCATGCAATTCCGCGTTTTGGTGCGTACTCCGGTGGTCATGGGGCGCACGGCATTCTCGATCTCATCATTGATTCGGTGGTCCGCAGTTCGGTCTATCGGATGGTCGGCGCGACGATGCACGGGCATGACTTGGCGGCAACGTTGGGGATTGGCGTGAGCCTGATCCTCGGAGCCGTCGCACTGCGGCACTTACTCCGATAGCAGAGAGCACTATGAATCTGGCTGACCGACAATTCCTGCTTGAAAATACCGGCTTCATCGCCGGTCAAATTCCGTACAAGGTTCATGCGACGCACGAATTCGTGAGCACGCAGGCGGGCGACTATACGACGGTCGTTGCCGTCGATGGCGTTGCGTTCCAGACGGCCGACATTGGCGACGTCAACATTGCGCACGAAACGCTGAACATCATCCTGCGCAACCTCGCCAGTCCGCACCTGACGATCTGGACACATACCGTCCACGACGAGGAAAAGACCTATGTGGATGGGTCATTCCCGACGAAGTTCGCGCAGCAATTCAACGACACGTATCGCGCGGACGTAACAGGCACGCGTCTCATGGCGAGCAAGCTCTACATCACGCTCGTTTATCGTCCAATCGTCGAAGCGGCCGAGCGGGCCGTGCTGCTGCGCAAGAACACGAACAAGCGCGCGGCGGGCGAGCTCGATGAGGTTCGCGCCGAGGCTCGCGACAAGCTAACGGATGCGGTTCGCACGCTTTCGCGCATGCTTGCGCGGTACAACCCTGTGCAACTCAAGACCTATCGGCATAACGGAAGCCTCTACTCCGAAGTGCTCGAATTTTTCGGCTATCTCGTCAATGGCTACTGGCAGCGTGTGCCGGTGCTCGCGGCTGATATTTCGAGCTACCTGCCGACCGCCCGGCCGATTTGGGGTGTGGACGCCTACGAACTGCGCGGGCCGGTAGAAACGCGCTACGGCGTGTTTCTGGCCTTCCAGACCTATCCGGGCAACACCTATCCCGGCCTGCTCGATGGCCTGCTCAACGAGCCGTTTAGTTACGTGCTCACGCAGAGCTATCAATTCATGGATCGCGTTACCGCGCATGAAGCGTTGCAGCGCGAGCGGAACAAACTCGCCGGCAGCGGCAATCTCGTCGAAGAGCAAATCGAGGATATCGACGACAAGATTCGCATGCTCAACAACGGCGAAATCGTGTACGGCGCGCATCATCTGTCGCTGAACGTTTTCGGCAAGGATCAAAAGACGCTGCGCAATGCTGTCGCTGTCGCGCAAACGGCGCTCGGCAGTATCGGTTGCAACGTCGCGCGCGAGGACGAATCGCTCGTCGAATCGTTTCTCGGGCAATTGCCCGGCAATTTCCGCGAGCGTCCGCGTCTGAGCGGCCTCGATTCGCGGAATTTCGCTTCGCTGTCTGCATTCCACAACTACCCGACCGGGCAGAAGGAAAACAATCAGTGGGGCGACGCGATCGCGATGATGCGTACCACTGCCGGCTCGCCCTATTTCTTCAACTTCCACCACTCGAAGGCCGCGATCCAGAAGCTCATTCGTAACAGCGCCTCGCTGGACTACGATGCGAAGGTGTCGGCCGCCGACGAAATTGCCGTGGAAGAAGAGCGTCGCAACGCGCGCGATGTGTACGCCTCGATCGCCGAGCAGGAAGTGACAGCATTGCAGGTTGCGAAGGACGAGGAAGAATTCCTCGACAGCGACGTGCCGCCGATGACTTTCGTTGACGAAACTGAGGCGCCGTTTGCGAAGCGCACGCCGGAAATCAAGGCGGCGGTTAAGCAAATGATCGCGAACCTTGGCAACTTCATCATCATCGGGCCGGCCGGTAGCGGTAAGACCGTCATGCAAGGTGTTCTCGCCACGTTCAGCACGAAGATTCCCGGTATGCGAATCGCAGTGCTCGATAAGGACGAGGGCATGAAGCTCATGGTCGTGGCTAACGGCGGCACGTACCTGTCGATCAAGCACGAAACCGACGAGAACGGCAAGGCCCGTTACTCGGGAATGGCTCCGCTTCAAATGGAGCGCAACGAAGCAAACGTTGCGTTGCTGATTCGACTCGTTCGCAAGTTGTGCTCGTCGGCCGGGCAAGCACTCTCGATGCGCGAGTCGAATTCGATCACGTATGCCGTGCGTCAGGTCATGGAGCGCCCGGCCGAAACGCGCCGGCTGCGTGACGTGTTCGACCTCATCCCGAGCGATTCGATGGAAGGCGCGAAAGCCCGCCTCGAACAATGGGTGTATGACGGCGATCACGCATGGGTATTCGACGGCGATCGAGACGAAATTTCGCTCGGCGCGAAGATCGTCGGCTTCGACATTACCGACTTCCTCGAAATCCCCGAACTGCGCTCGCCGATCATCATGTACCTGGCGCACCGCGTTCGCCACGAAATGATTACGGGCTCGCCGTTCGTGTGGTTCTGGGATGAGTTCTGGAAGAGCCTCCAAGACGAGGAATTGAGCTACATCGCCAAGGACGAGCTCAAGACGATCCGTAAGAAAAACGGTCTGCTCGGCATGGGTACGCAGGAAGCTGAGGACATTGTGAATTCTGCGATCAGCAGCACGATTATCCAGCAGACCGCGACCATGATCCTGTGCCCGAATCCGAAGGGCGATCGCAAGGCATACGTCGATGGACTCAAGCTGACGGAAACGGAGTTCCAGATTGTCGTGAGCGGCATGCCTGTCGGCAGCAATCGCTATCTCATCAAGTGTATTAGCCGGGACTTGATCTGACAGGTAGTCGGGCCGACAAAGTACGAGTCGTCAATGGGGGATGAGTTTCTCCTTGGCGAGATCGAGCGAATCGAGGAAAGTGCGCATCGGCGTCTTGCCGTAACACCAGCGCCCCTGATGCTCTCGTTCATTGTTGTACTGGTCGAGCCACGCATCAAGGTCCGTCTGCAAGGTGGCGATCGAGTCGTAGATCTTCTTG
>NZ_LOWB01000059.1 GCF_001522865.1 Burkholderia sp. TSV86
TTTATTCGTTGGCCTTCTGAGGAATCCTGATCATTCCGAGACCGCTTATCGACAGGCTTCCTTATTGCGACAGAACCTGAAACCTACCTCAAGGTGCGAGGCAAATGGACGTACCTCTATCGCGCGGTGGACAAGGCCGGCAACACCGTCGACTTCCTGTTGCGAGCCCGACACCGTGACCGTCGACAAGAGCGGGGCCAACCTGGCAGCCCTGCATGCCGTGAACGCGCAGCGCGAGACGCCGATCAAGATCCGTCAGCGCCAGTATCTGAACAACAGGATCGAGCAGGATCTGTTGAGGTTCGTAAATTCTGCTAGCGGTGATCACAAAATATGCTAGCAAGGAATTCCTTCAAGGCCTTGATTTATAGATGGCGATACGGCTCGGTGCCATTAGCCTTGCACGTCTCGATGAGCGAGTACAGGTTGGCGCGCCCGTTACGTCGAGCCTGTCAAACGAGCGTGATACTTGGGGAGGCTTCAGAAAACGGAAAATATTGCACGCTAAGAGTCGCTAACACAACCTAGACGTGAAGCTGCGAACGCCGTATCGTCTGCGGCATGCTCTGATTCCGGAGTTCACTCCCTCGCCCAAGGGCGGACGGCGACGCACGGTCGATGACCGAGCTGCGCTCAACGGCATCCTGTATGTGCTGCAAACCGGTATCCCGTGGGAAGACCTCCCGCAAGAACTGGGCTTCGGCAGTGGCATGACGTGTTGGCGATGCTGCGTCGGCTGCGCGAGCACGACCAGATCGATTGGGAGCAATCAGGTGCGGTGGACTAGACTAAATCTGACAGTGGTTGGTTTTTCATGCTGGCGCGCATTGGCGCGAAGGGCGTAGCCCGTAGCGGCAATGCGCGCCGCGAACAGCAAGGAGTCCACC
>NZ_LOWB01000060.1 GCF_001522865.1 Burkholderia sp. TSV86
TTCGGCTGTCGTGGCGCCGGCGCGCTGGCCCCGATCCTTCTGCTCCTGCCGAACCCATTTGCGTAGCGTCTCCGGCGTGCAGCCGACTTTCGCCGCGATCGAGCTGATGGCCGCCCATTCCGATTCGTACTCCCGCAGGTGGTCCAACACCATCCGCACGGCGCGTGCGCGCATCTCCGCCGAGTATTTCGGTTGGGCCTTCTTTTTTACATTGCTTTCAGGTTTTAAGGTTTCCATGACCCCATTCTCTCAAAGGTTGAGGTCTCCGAAAAACCCGGGCCGATTCAGTCGATGAGTCCGGGAGTTCGGACAACTTTGATGCCCGATCATGGCTCCTCGACTGGCTTCATTCACCAGTTCCGGCTCTCGGTGGGCAATGTCCAGCTGACTTCGTTCACACGCCTGCGGGCATCGATCTCGTTTCGAGACTGCTCGCGAGCGCACAATCCGGAGCTTATTGGTAAGTCGACCAGACAGCCTGACAGCACAGCCCAGTTCTATTTAGGACGCCAGGATTGATTTACCCTCGACAGTCCTACCCCTCGTACCCAGAAGGCGCGGACTGGAAATATGGGATCGAGCAGTGTTCCTCCGATCACGTCGTAGGCCTCTTCAACGTCGACCGAATTCGGCTCCCGCCGCTTTGCGGGAATTCGAACTCACCATTCGAGTTGACCCGTTATCGGCCTGCGATAGGGTGTCGATGCCGGCGATGCACCGCTTCTCATTGCGGCCACGATATCCGCTTTACTGTCAATTGGGGCCCCCCCAATTGGCTTCGTGCATGCCTGTCCCCGAGCGCCGCCGCCGCTTGCTGGCGAAATCATCCGTCACAGCCATCGTCGACCGTCGCTGATCGCTCGCCTAAGTTGCCGAGCAATGTATCGTATAACCCATTTTATACAATAAAATCATGGCCTTAGTTTGACTGCGCGATATTCTTCGCGCTATCGTCGCATCTTCATGCGCTCGCATAAAAGTACTGTGATGAGCGCCGTGATACGCGACGCTACACTGCGCGTGCAAAACCCATTTCAATCGGACCCCTTACTGATTTGGAGGAAATCCAGCATGGAAGGTTGATCGCGTGCGGAAACACAAAGGGCCCAGCCGTTGGAGCGGCTGAGCCCTTCGAAAAAACGGTGCATCCATGAAGGTGGATAGGCACATTCTAGCGGCCGACAGCACGCTGTCAAGGCTACTGGACGTGTTTTTTCTCGTCGTTTCCGCCCCCATTTATTTCATCGAGCCCCTCGCCAGCCACATCGGCTGACGGGGTGGGGCTGTGCATCCTCTCGGCAGGAGGCTTACATGCTCAATGACGACGAACTACAAGCGCTATTTGACGAACTAGGTACACCCGCTCAGGGACAGAAGGCAATTCGCTGGATCCGCGCCAACTCTCCGGTTCGCAGGACAGATGGTGGGAGCATCAGCAATTCGGTGAGGTACTGCAGTTTCAAGATGGGAACAACGGTGGACTGCGAGGCGTACCACACCGAATACGCAGCCGCGGTGACGTGGGATCACGACACTGAAACCATCGAATTCTATGGACAACCCTACCACCTAACCATCGTACAAACCGCGCCGACCGGACGCCGGTCCAGCTTTCAGTATGTCCCTGATTTTTTGCGCGTCACTCGCACCGGCTTCCAGTTTGTCGAATGCAAGCTTGAGGAAGAGCTGGTCAAACTAGCAAGAGAAAAACCTCACATGTTCACGGTCGGTCAGTCCGGCGAGTGGCGCCGGATTGCGGCCGAGCAGGCAGCCGCCGAACTTGGCGCGACCTTCGTTATCCGTTCATCGCGCGAAAACGTATGGGCGCTCATCGAAAACCTTGAGTTTTTGCGCGACTACAAAGCGTGGAAGCCCCAGAACGACGCGGCGCAAATTGCCCGCCTCCACGAACGCATCGCGCGTCGTCCGTGGAGCACTATAGCGTCAGTACTCGATGACCTCCCTGATATTGCCGACACGTTGTACTCCGAAATCTCATGTGGGCGGGTTGTGTTCGATTTGCCCAGCGATCGCCTAACGAATCCGCAGGAAGCGTTGGTTTTCCGCGATCAATATGCAGCCGTCGCGTACCGCTCATTCGCCAAATCCGAAACTGCATCGCCCAGTCAATCGGTCACGCTCTCGATCAGCCCCGGCGCTCGCTTCCAGTGGGACGGACGGCTTTGGGAAGTCCTGAACCGTGGGGATTCATCGATCGCATGTCGCAGCATCGATGAGACGCCAGGCTGCTACTCAAACTTCATTGAGCTTACCCCTGCCGTTCTCGACGAACTTGCTCAGCAGGGAAAGATCATCCCTGTCGTCGACAAACCCCTGGCTGATCTGCGAGACGCGTTAGCGATTCTCGAGCGCGTCAGTGTTCAAAAGCTGGAAATCGCAGTCGAACGTTATCGCGTCCTATTCGAGCCCAACGCTGCCACCACACTGGCTCATCGCACGCCCCGCACACAGAGATACTGGCTCGCAGCGTATCGAGAAGCAGAACTCCATTACGGGTACGGATTCATTGGCTTAGTTCCTAACGTCGAGCAATGCCAGGGCAACCGCTGTCGCAAAATTGCGCCACCAGTCATCGACATCATGCAGCACGTATATCAGGACAAGTGGACGAAGCCACAACGGAAAACAATGACTGCAATGTACGGCCTGGTCATAAGCCGATGCACGGAGCAGGGATTTCGACCGCCGAGTCGCAAAACATTCGCGGCCGAAATCAAGAAGCTCAAGAATCCCAAAGATGTAGTCAAGCGACTCGGCTCCCGCGTGGCCTATGAGTTGGAACCCATCATCCCGTATTGGTGGATTGAGCCAACAACACCGCCACACGGGACGCACCCCTTCCACATTGCTCACATCGATCATACCCCGCTGCCAATAAGAGTTCGGGCGCGACTTAATGGCCGTGTTCTGAAATCAATCTGGCTGACGTTGATGGTGTGCACATTCACACGGCGAATATTGGCGTACTACCTCACGTTCGATCCGCCCTCCTATCGTTCATGCATGATGGTGATCCGAGAGTGTGTCAGGCGACATGGGAGGGTCTCTCAGTTCCTTGTCGTAGACAGAGGACCGGAGTTTGAATCAATCTACTTCGAACAGCTCGTCGCCAACCTCAAGTGCCACAAGAAGCGGCGGAAAACCGCCCGTCCCCACGATGGGTCCGTGATCGAATCACTATTCGGTACAACCGAAGAAGCGTTCGTTCACAACCTGCTTGGTAACACACAGGCAGAAAGCCAATATAGAAAAGTTACCAAGGAAACATCTCCGTCGCGCCTGGCGATCTGGACTTACGAAACGCTCAGTCGAGAGTTCGAGCGATACCTCAACACGGTGTACGACCGAAATCATCACACTGCGCTCGGGTGTAGCCCGCTCGAAGCGTACAACGCAGGCATCGCGCTAACTGGGCGTCGACATCACGTTCGAATCGTATTCAATGAGGCGTTCCTGTTGATGTCCATGCCGTCGACAGCCAAGGGGACCGCCAAAGTGACAGTTCGCGGAATCAAGGTCAACTACTGCTATTACTCATCGCCAGCACTGCGAATCCTCTCGGCAATCGGCGAACGGGTGCCTGTTCGGTTCGATCCTTTCAACATGGGCATCGCCTATGCATACATCGAGAACAAGTGGCACGAATGCCACTCCGAGCACTACGTCGTGTTCCGCGGACGCTCACAGCGCGAAGTCCAACTGGCCAGCGAACGGTTACGCGAAAAATTTCGCCTCGCCGGGACCCAAGAATCCGTCAATGCTCAGCGCTTGGCCGATTTCCTTACTACCGCAGAAGCTGAGGAAGCTCTCGCGCTTCAACGGCTTCATCAACTCGAAATGGAGTCCGCCGTGTCCACGGTAACTCAGGACGTTCTATCGGAATCCGCATCGACGGACAAAGTAGTTGACCTTGGCACCGACGAATACATCCCCTACCAGCCCAAGATCCTGGAGGAATTCTGATGTTTACATTCCCAGAAGACTCTCCCCAGTACGCCGCCTTGCTGAAATTCCAGTCAAGACGCGTAATGCATCTTCGGCTGAAGGAAGCACTCGCTTCACTCGGCGATGTTGGCAACCCGTCCCGCGCCGATTCGTTCATGGCCCTTGTGGGTCCGTCCGGTGTCGGCAAGTCGGTCGCGGTCGAAGAGTTCATCAAGCGTATCAACATGTCATATGCAACCGAACTGGAATCGGATCCATCGTTTGTGCCAGCCATATTGGTCCGCCTTCCAGCCCCAATCCGCGGAGATTTCAACTGGAAAGATGCGTTTGTCCGAACGCTTGAGCGATTCAACGAGCCCCTTATTCGACGAAAAGTCATCCAACGAATGCTGGTCGAGCTCGACGGGGAGGTCATCGGCAATCTTCCTTCACTGGTTGCGGAAGAACTGAGGCGTGCCCTAAGAAGCTGCGTCATCCACCGAGGAGCCAAAATCATCGCGTTCGACGAAGCGAGCCATCTGTTCATTGTCCGCTCGAGGTCGCAGCTCTCACTTCAATTGCAGCTAGTCAAGTCTCTCAAAAACGACATCGAAATCCCGATGATTCTAGCCGCCACCTATGAGCTCATCAAACCGGAAAACTTCGATTCACAACTGCTCAGGCGCTCAGATGTTGTTCATTTCAGGCGATACACGGCCGAGGATCTGCTGAGCGGCAACTCATACGGCAACTCATTCCGCGACGCCATACACACGATGCTTCACGCACTCCCAGTCGAATGGGACCAGAGCTTGATGAATCATGCCGATTATTTTCTCATGCGCTCAGTTGGATGTGTAGGCGTCCTTAAAACATGGTTGCAGCGAGCACTGGAGCGAGCCCTGCATCACAATCTCCCGGTTGATGGAACGCTGCTCGAGGCAACGGCCTTCTCTAACTACAAGCTGATGACAATGTTGAAGGAGGCAGTGGCTGGAGAGGCGCTGCTCAAGGACATCAAGGAAGACGATCTTGCCCGGGAGCTTGGCTTCGATTACATCCCCACAACTTCATCTCGCAAACCGAGCACCTCCTCGGAGTCACGTCGCCTTGTTAAGAAGCGCCGACCGGGAACAAGGAAGCCCGGTCGAGATCCCATTGGAGGTGAATCAAATGACCTCTGATGACGACCTTTGGCAAGCATCGAATTGGCAAATGCCGGAACGAAGTCGCCTCTATCGGATCGCTCCACTGGGTAGAGATTCCATCATGCGGGAGGCATTGCATAGCGTGTTGATCCGCCTCGCCCTGGCCCACACAGTAAGCCCGCTTGTTCTGATGAGTCGCGAGATCGTTCCGGAGACAAGGATTCGACATACCAAGCATAGTTCAAGCTTCACGGAGTCTCACTTGAAGACCATGAACGGAGTGGGTAAGTATGCAGCGGAGCTCACCCGAAAACTGGAAAACTTGACAAGCCAGCGACAGCTAAGCGAATGCTCCTTCATGCTGTGGTCCGGCCTACTCGACCCGCGAGCACTGGGGTTACTGTCTACGCATCCGAGATGGTGCCCACTGTGCTTCCTCGAATGGCGTGACGCGGGACACGAACCCTATTTGCCGTTGATCTGGCAAGCCGCCCCGATTTTGGTTTGCCCAGTCCACAGCATGGCGCTGCAGTATGAATGCCCTACCTGCCGGCGGGTGCAGCCATTTGTGCCACGCCATGCCCATGTTGACTTTTGTTCTCGGTGTGGCAGTTGGCTTGCGGCAAGCCATAAGGAGCTTCGGGGGATCGCCAAAGCAAGCCGCCTCAGCCCACAGCAGCGGTACAACATCGACGCCATCGGCGAGATGATTCTGCGAGGCCCGGAAATCAGTGAGCTGCTCACGGCACAGCATCTGCAGACTCGCATTGCCGAGATGGCCGATCGCCACTTCGACGGAACCGTCGCGAACATCGAGAGAGCCCTCGGATTCACAAAGAGAGTCATTAGCCAATGGCGTTATCGAGATGTGAAGCCGTCACTGCCGGCCTTCCTTCTAATGACACGAGGGTTATGCACTACGCCCGTTGCGTTGCTGCGGGATGGTCTCGACGAATCGTTTTCAGCACCTCCGCAACGACAATTCCGGAAACCTACACGCCGCACCTTAGATCTGTCAGTTAGGCAGCGCAACGCTTTGACTGAGGCGCTCCGAACCATCATCGCCAAAGGGTACTCCGAGCACCCAATGAAAGACGTCGCAGAGAAATTGGGTTACAAGTATACGTACCTTCGATACTGGTTCGAGGACGAGTGCCGACAGATCTCACTACTCCACCGACAATGGGTTCTGGTTCAACGCCTGGAGAAGGAAAAACACGACGCCGAGCTTGCAACGCAACTCGTCCGGACTCTGTATTCAACTCAGGCACATGTTACTCGGCGCCATACCGAAAAGTGTTTGAAGGAAGTTGGTTTATCGCTCGCCAACCCGGTTGTACGCGAAGCGGCAAACCGTGTGAAGGTCGACCATTTTTCTGCCAGTCGACCAATTCAGCATAGCGGTCCGAACGAGGCATTCGCCTCTGTCGAACACTGGTCCGAAGGTCCACCTCCGCCAGACTGAAGCAGCGTCGTGAGCTGGTTAAGAGCGTTATAGGTCACCGTCTGCGTCGTCGTGCTGGGTCGATAGCGTCGATGGCGCGTCACATAACTCGCAACCCGTTGAGCGTCAAATACCCGGACAACCCCTGCCTGACCTCGTATATCGCCGACGTGGCAAAAGAGAGGGGCACCGAGCGGCACGTCGGCGATGTACGAATAGGGCGCCTGATTCTACCCATGAGGGTGCTACCATGCATAGCGCACAAGGGTATCGTTATGAGCGAAGCCACCTTTACGTTTCTGGTCGATGACGCCCTGAAAACTGCGTTCTCGGCTGCGGCGAAGGCTCATGACCGAACAGATGCGCAGCTCTTGCGCGACTTCGTGCGGGACTACGTAAAGCAGCAACAAGAAGCGATCGAATATGACGCATGGCTGCGCGCCAAGGTCGAGCGGTCGCGAGTCTCAGCCGACGTGGGCAATTTGGTGCCGGCTGCCGAAATCGACACTGAGTTCGCAGCGCGTCGGGCAGCAACACGTCGCCGGCTAAACGCAGCGAAGTAATGGATCCGTTCTGGACGCCAGAGGCACAAGACCGCGCAAACATACTACATCGAAGCAGGCGCCCCAGTGGCGGCACTAGACCTTGATGAGGTGATCGAGGAAAAGACCTGTTGCTGGTCGATCATCCGAGCCTAAGTCGGCCGGACGTTCCGTCGCGAAATCTCCCGCGATTGGCACGCCACGTCTGAGCTGCAGTGAACTGATCATGTTGCAGATCATTCGGTCAATCCTACAGACAAGGTGCTTCGATGACCATCGCGTCCCTAATCGTTAAGACATGATCTATCAGTCAGCGTCAGATGAGGTCTGAGATTGCTTCGCCGTCACTTCATCAAGGGCCGTGATCAACCCATCGCAGCCTTCCTCCGCCTGCGTGTAACCGGCCGCTGCATAATGAGCAGAAGTCACTCACTGGTAATTTTCTCGACTAGGTATGGCCTACTTTTCCTCTGCTTGCACTGCGCTCCACGTGGCATCAGCCTCGTCAATCACGTGCCGCAATTCTGCGTCGGCAAGGTCCGTGTAGTGCGACGCAGTCACTACTGCTTGGCACAAGATGCAGATCGCTACATTCAGCAGACCCGCAGTTAGTTCTTCGGGCGCTTCAAAGTGGTAGCGGAGTTCAAAGCGGCTCGCGTGGCGCGCCAGCAACGTGGTTAGTTGATTGTGTGTGAACGAGCAAAAGACGCGGTAAGCCACGTATGTGGGAAAAATGTTTGCTTGTTTAAATCGTTGATACACGTCGAGCTTGCCGTAGCCCTTGGTTTCAAGTTCTTCGCGTACTGGCTCTGCGTCTGCTTTCCACTTAGCCAACGTCTTCTGTGCCTCGGCGTTATCCTGCATTTCCGGATTTGCAGCATACTCCGTGAACAAGACTACATCGGCACGAGCGTTGTCGTACCGGATCTGGTCGACAAACGCGGGATCTTTGACAAGATTCAAGAGGTTCGCATATCCCTCTAACATGGAGCGCACCATAACCGGTGCATGAGATGAGAAGCCCCCCTTTATCAGGTGCAACGTTGCTGCAAACTGTTCAGCGATAGTCAGACACAGCGTCGCAGCAACGCGATGTTCGCCGGCATCTTGTACGTTCGCCCGCAGGAGAAGCGCATCCAGCTTTTGCTTTATATCGTCTGCGGCCGCAAGCATTGCCGGTATGTTCGCCATGCTTTCCTCCATCAGGGACGAGTGCCCATTCAGCGTCGAATGTACACCACCTTTTCATCATTCAGGACGGCTTTCCAAGTGACCCTTAATGGCCGGCAGCTCCCTCCGACAATCGGCCACAATTGACCGGACAGCGAACGTCGAACAGTCTCGGTCGGGCCGCTGGCAAACTCGGGCCCCCAGCACCGCGACGGTCAGCAACTTCATCTCAAGACGCCTGGTGCCGGATCCGTTCGATGATTTGCTTGGTGCTCGCATCGGCTATGGACGTGGCGCATGTCCACGCGGGTCCGGTAGGCGATCACCATTTTGGCTCGAGCGTAAGAATATGGCCTTCATACGTGCCGTCGTCTTTGCCGGTGATGCGCACATGGATCTTCGACAGAAACGTGGCCGGAGTTGCGAGCCACTTCAGCACCGCCAGTTTTTCGTCCCCACCCGGGATGTCGTTTCCAGTGTCTTGTGCCGTCAGTAGATCTTGCAACATACCGGCGGCGAGATCGGGCACACTCAGCAGATCGTCAAGATACCCCTTCTCCAAAAATGATTTTCCGAACCCGAGAACGTCGAACCCGTGCGTCATGTACATCGCGCCGATGCTTCCGAATAATTTTTGCGTGTCGGCAAATGATCGTTCATTGGCATCTTCGTTGATTTGGTCTGTATCGCTATACCAGAGCAGGCGCTGTTGGTCATACGTTAACGCCGCCGTGAACGCCGCGAGAATATGCAGCACGCGCAAGACCTTCTCGCCAACGTGGCCAGCCCATTTTCCGAACCCACCCTCTTCAAGCTGCTTTGCAATCGATGTGTGTGCCTCACGTTTGGTCATCCCGAAGACTGAACCAATCCTCTTGTCGATTGCCACAGTGACGATGGCGCCATGGATGAGGGTATCGATCAATTCGAGGTACTTGGGCAGCGCGCGGCTCCGCGGCCCGTATTTGAGGTCTTTGTATTTGAACTCACTGTAGGGATCGTGAATGTTGTGCTTCTGCCGCAGCGCCTGCATGCACGTCTGGAAAGGGCCGTTCTTGTCGAGAGCGACGAACAGGAACGAATACGTGCTGTAACACGCATTTTCATGCTCACCACCGTAGTCGGACATGACCGCGATCTTGTTGTCGTCGGAAAAGTCGGGGAGTTCAGGGATTGACTCGAGCACCCCGGCCAGCACGTGGCAAAAATAGTGATATTCAGGCTTGATACCTGGCAGTTTGAAAGGGCCGCATTTGCGGATTTTTTGCTGTAACGGCCCGATGAGCTTGGCCCGAGCCCGACCGATCTGCATCCAGAGAGTATTCTTCTTGAAAGGAGCTTCCATGGCTTTTCCGGTGGATACTCTTATATTTCGACTCTTGCGGGCGCAGACCTGCCGCAGCTTGAAAGGTCGCATCGCGCATGCGCATCGTACAAAACCGCTATCAAACAAAAGCGGCCGTCGGTCGAGGGCTGATGAATGCCAAAATGTGAACTGAGTCAGACGATCTGACGCTGTCTGTTTGGTCTAGTCCGGCCTTATACACCTACTCGTTCCGCCTTCTGCTCGCATCGAATTCACCCGATATAACATCGCGAATCTCCGGCGTCACCACGCTGACCTACAGTACCGCTCAGCCGGACATCCTACTTCACATTGTTCGGGCCTCCCAAGCGCTCAACGTCTTTACGCAACTCTTCCGCACATGTATTCGTGCGCTGGCATTTGTTGACCGGAACCCATGGGCCGTCAGGCATCTTCTTGTCTAGCCAATACAATGACACGATCCCTGCGTAATAGCTCCCCGGCACACCGGTAAATGCAATCTGCTCACCGTCCTTTGGGATCCCGTCGTATATCGTTACGGCAGTCCCACTCTCGGGAGTGAGCGTGACCAACGTCCTACCGGACGCTCGGCATGAAATACCTACGATCGCATTGGTATAAGAATCTCGCTCGCCATCCCCATATGCCTTCTTGATGGAAACGCCACCCGGGCGCTTGCAACGCTCCGGCCAGAGAGTAACGCTCACGCCTTCGGCCGATCGTCCTCTGTCAACATTCGGAGGTATGTAAAACATCAAACCGACCCCGATAAGTTTGTCGTTGGCCATCGGGGATACGCGGTCCTGAGTCCATGCCCATGCGTTGGCCAAGCCGGGCTTGATAAAAGTGGTTAGCGCATCGTTGTAGGTTGCAGCCAGGACGCCGCCAGTCGAGGCCACAATGGCGACCACGGCCTTACTCGACATCTCTCTCCACCAAGCGCGTTTGGGCTGAATCTCAGTTGCCGGATCTTCATGGCTCACGCTCCTTTTTGTTCGAGGCATAGAATTCCCTCTTCGGTTGCGATCTGGTCAACAATCACATCAGAAGCTGTCCGCAGATCGCGCGTCTCGCTCTAGTCCGAGCAACGCCGACAGTTTGATCGCACGAAACCGCTCACGCAGCCGGTACGACTGCAGCTTGCACCCCAGGTATCCCCCAGAAGCCGCCTGAGCGCACCAATTTCCACCAACTCGCGGGCGGCCAGCATTGCTTGCCGGGGCGACAGTCCTGCACGATCGGCCAGATCGCCGATCGACAATGGCCGCCATACTGTAAAGCTGAGCAATGGGGCTGCCAACAGGGCCACCTTAAACGTAGCGTCGGACGCACCGCTCCGGCTCACTTCGGTCAGGAAGGCCTGCTCTAGCGGGGACAGTTGGCGAGGGAACTGCTTTCGAGATCGATTCGCGATCGCATCTTCATTGAATCCTCTTTATTGAATCTGCTACCTATCCGGTGGATCGGGCGCACCGCCGCAGCCTCATTGTCAGACCTTGCCAAGCTGGCTACCTGGCAGCGGTGACTGCTTTTCCGAGGCCACGAATCGGCACAGGCGGTCCCACGCTTCCTGATAACGGTACTTCGGCGCATAGCTGATCAAGCGGTCAAAACCGTGCAGCACCTGCTCAATCGCCGACATGATCTCGTCCGGCAGTTGCCAACCGAGTCCCAGAGCCGCTGCTTCGATGCTGGTTTCCAGCGACGACTCCACGTCGAGCAACGTGGCGACATCCGTCACCGGTTCAGTTCTTTCGGACAAGAACCATGTCATGTAGAGCACGCGCAGCAGCGAGACCATCGCGTCCTTGTTCCCTTGGCCCGACTTGAGCACGGCCAGCATCAGATGATTTTCCAACGAGAGTTTGCGTACCGCGCTCGCCGACATCGGCAACAGCATCTCCTTGGTCAGCGGCGGGCGGCCTCGGCTTTTTCGCGACATAATGTGTGGGCACGCAGTCGTGTTTCGAAGTTCAGTGACTCAATCCATTATGATCGGGCTACAGCGCGCCAGCATGCGTCTGCAACTCCTGCGCGATGAACGCCGCAGCCGTTTGGTTGTACGCGTAAGGTGTCCCTGCAACCAAGCTCAGGCCCGTGGCCTGATTTGCGCCGGTGTAGTTCGCCGGATAAACGCTGCCGCCCAGTTGCGCGTAGGCCGGTGCCGGCGCGCCGGTCATGCCGGTCAGATAAGTCGCGTCGCCGAGCGTCGCGATCGTACCGCCGTACTGCTGCTGTAGTTGCGCGAGTGTTTGACTGATCGGATTGCCCGATTGCACCGTCAGCAACGGCTGCAGCGCGGTCACCTGCGTCGTATAGCGAACCGAGCCGGCCGGCATCGCCGAGGCATCCGCTGCGAGCGTGTGTGCGACGCCACCGTTCGCGTCGACCGCGACGGCAGACACGGCCTGGCCCGACACATCCGTCGATGTCAGTGTCGCCTGCAGAATCGCCGGTGAACCGCCCACCCCGTACTTAAAGGCGTTCGCACTTTGCTGATCAATCTGGATGTCGTTGCCAAGACCCAGCGTGCTGTAATCGCCTTGCGTGGTCACGAGCGTCATGCGCGTCGTCGTCATACTGTACTGGCCGATCACGTTGCTCGTCTGCTCGCTGAACACCGAACTCGACGCGCTTGTCGTATAGAGCTGCGCTTTCGCGACGCCCGTGTATTGTGACGACGCGTTCAAGCTGCTGGCGAAACTGAAGTAACCGCTGCCACCCGATTGCAGGAATACGCTCGAGACGACACCACCGTTCGTCGCGGACGAGCCCGAACCTGACGAGCCGGTATTTGACGAAGGCGCCGGCCCGTTGCCTGTGTCACCGCCGCCACCACATCCGGTGAGCACGAGCTCTGCGAGCACCAAAGCGACGACGAGGAGATTTTGCTTGGAATGAAACATCGTCTTGTCCTCCGATGGTGTTCAGTACTGGTACGTCAATTGGAAACCCACGGTCGCACGGGCCGTCGGGTAGTGCGCAGGGGCATACAGTGGTGTGCCGATGAATAGGTCGTAGCTGAGAGCCCCTGCGACGCCCGATTTGCCGCCGCGCACACCGAGCGCGATCCCGGCCAACTGGTTGCCGAGCAACGCGGCGACGCTCGGACCCCACACATGACCGTAGTCGAGACCGAGGTACACCGCCTGACCGGTCGCGCCGATCGGCAGCTCAAGATCGTTGCGCCAATAGAAACCCTTCTCGGCTGATAACAGGTATTCACCGTCGAAACCGCGTACGCTATAAAAACTTCCCAGTGACAGGTCGTCGATATAGAACAGGTGATCGGGCGTGTACTGGCCGTGAAACGTACTCGCATAACGCAGCGGCACCGATCCGATCTGGAACGGCATCGACAGCGACGCATCGAACACGGCCATCTTGTACAGGTATGTCTGGTCGAACTGCGCGCCCGTGAACGGATCGTGAAGTTCTCCCTGCGCGCCGAACCATGGCACGCCTTGCCGATACGCGAGCGTCGCGTCCAGCTGTGCCTGCCCGAGATACTGGCGACGGACGAGCCCCAGTTCGACGAATGTATTGTTGCGGTGCTGGCCCGAGATTTCGGTGTCTTCGATGAAGCTTCGGCCGAAGCGGCGCGAAAGCTGCACTTCGACGCTTGTCTTGCTGAACTGATCCCGATACAGCAGGCGGTCGGCGCGCAACGAGAGCGTTCGTGTCTGACCGCTCGCCAGGAACGTCTGGTTCGCGCCGGCGATGTGCTGAAAATAGTTGCTCGTATTACCTGATAGCGAGAAGGTCCAGTTGCCCCACGGGACTGAGTAGTACGCGTTGAACCCGTGTGTGCCCATGTTCTTGTCGGTGAACAGCATGTCGTTCGACACACCGACACTGAACAGGTCATTCAGACCCAGTGGATTGTCGTAGCCGAAAGTCGCAGAACCTTGTAGCTTGCCCGTCTCATGCGTACCGGAGTTATCGAGGCCGAGTACAAATTTCCAGGGCCGCGATCGTTTGACTGCAATGACGACGTCGCTTTCTCCGACCTGCGCCGCCGGCTCGATCTTCATGTCGGCGTCTTGGCTCGGCACGCGCTTCATCTGCTCGAGGCCTTGTTCAAGATCGCGCAGGTTCAGCAGGTCGCCGGCGCGATTCGGGAATGCCGATTTCCACGTGCCGCGCGTCGCCGGATCGGCGAAGCGAATGTCGTGCACCGTGCCGGGCAGCAGTTCGAAGCGCAGCATGCCCGTGGAGAGGTCTTGGTCGGGGACCAGCACGCGGGTCGTGATGTAACCTCGCGACAGAATCTGTGCGAGCACGCCCTTGCGAAGCAGTTCGACACCATGCTGGCCAGCGCATTGTCCGACATAGCGATTCAGCCACCGGCGCGCGAACGCAAACCGGTCGGACTGAGAGGTCGGATCGTTAAGTGCCCGCACTGCGGACGGCAAGGACGCCGGCACATTCAGCTCGACGCGCTGAAGCGCGAAACACGGTGTCTCGCTCGGCAGCGTGTCTGGAATCGCTTCTTCCTTCTGCTGCAGCCGCACCGACGGCGCGCTCAACGCGCGCTCGCGCTCTTGCGCCTGCTCACGCTGCTGCTGCAGTTGTTCTTGAACGGCACCGGCGCGATTGACAGGGGCTCCAGCACCTTCAAGAGCGGTCTGGGCAAAGCATGCAAACGGCAACATCAGGCCAGCATAGGCCAACGGCCAAAGAGTCAAGCGTGTGGTCATTTTTGTTAGAGATCCTTCCCGGTTCGGCGCATTTCGACTTGTTCGAGCTCTCGCGTTACCAGCAAATGCTCGATAGATGTCGTTGGACAGACTTCCAAAGCCGTACTGAATAGATGTTCGGCAATTTTTTCGAAATGGTGCGCAACGTACGACTCACCAATCGACGTCAGTGCCTCGCATTGTCGATCCTTGAGCTTGGCGGGATCGCCAGTTGCCGCCGCTGCCCTCAACTGCGTTTCGTTTATCTCGCCGAGCGCGAACTGGATCAGTGGATAAGGCCATTCGTTTCGGCCCAGCTTGTCCTTGGCGCTCTCCAAGGCATCACGGTCGTCGACGTTAAGGCGTTTCGCCGCCATGTGTCTCCACAAAAGCGCATACGCGATGTCCGGACCATCGCTGGTACTACGTTTGAGGGAGAGCCACCTATCCGCGTCGCGAATCACCGCCTCGAATTCGCTCTGATAAAACCAGAATTGCATGCGCAAATGCAGGAGACCTGGGTCGTCAGGCGCGATACGACTTGCGGCTTGATATTCAGTGAGCGCGTCACCGTCGCGCCCCATTGTCGTTAACACATCTGCGCGGAATATATGCGCCTCAACCGAGTCGGGGGCAATGCGTAGGATCTCGCTGTATTCGTCGAGGGACGCTTGATGCTGCCCGGCATTTTCCAGCTCCAATGCAAGTGGCCAACGGGCGTCAAGTTTCTCGGGTGCAAGCTGAACCGCAGTTGCGAAATCCACCAGTGCCTTGCCGATATTGCCCTCGTGCCGGTAGGCAATACCGCGCATCCGGTAAATGTCAGCTCGTTGGGGCGCGAGATAAATCGATCGAGAAAAGGCCGAAATCGCCTGTTCGTTCTTGCCTGCCAACGTGTAGGAAATCCCCGCAAGATTGTAGAGAACCGGATTCGTTGAAACTTTACGTGCTACTCCAAGGTAAGCGTCCCCCGCCTTTCCATGCTCTTCTGCCGTACTCCATGCGTCCGCTCGGCGTATGAGAGCCGACACCTCATCGCGCTCGCGCGCTCGTGCTTGTTCGAGTTCCCGTTGCGTTTTATCTTGAACCGTTCCCACCCGACTCGCGGCACGATCAAGGGACGTCGTTTGAGCGAGACAAGCTAAAGGCAACATCAACGCAGTGCATGCCAGCTTAGATAGTGTCGTGCGTGTAATCATTTTCTTGTTATGGCGGCTTGAAATTAAAGCTGCGGCGCCAAGTGCCCTTTGATCCAAACCCACTGCATCCCGTCCCAGTGCCAATACCCACCGATCCAAACGAAACCTGGCAGATGCGTGGGCTGGGGTTCGTCCAGCGGCGCGGGTTTTGGCGGAGCACCAGGTGGCGCTGTTTCGCATCCGCTCAAGATGATCACAACGCAGCAGCAGACAAACGCACGGTAGGCCGTATTCCAACGAAAATTGCACGCGAGATTGACCCAACTTCCCTCACGTGGACTAGCAATCTCCGAAGCTGAGTGACGGGTTCTGGTCATAGATCGAGGTTTCGATGAATACGTCCGTTTCAACGGGTCGGCAACAGGCTTTCGTCAAAGGTGGACGTTGCTTCCCGATGGATGATGGTCTGCGCGTCGAATGGACGTCACGTCGGCGCGCTTCGCGAAGTCTGCCCAATCACAACTGAGCTGAAGTCCGTGTCCTCAATCGACTACGTACTCAAGAAAACGCCCGCAACCAACGCAGCCAATCCGGCGTACCATGCCCGCATCAAGGCACGCCCGGCCGAGTGTCGTTTGGCGTAGACCAAAACATAGAAGGGCATGATGAAACACATGATTCCGGTAACCGGGTTGCCTGTAAAAGCATGTATCCCGATCAAGATCTGGGAAAGCAAAACCACCGCCATGCCCCCAATGATCAGAATCGTTCCGAGTGAATGTGCCATCTTAGTAACCGCTTTTCAGCGCCTCCAACGAAACAATTCGATCGAACTCTGGCCAGTCTTCGCGCACGCGCGCAAGCGTGCCACGCACGTATTCGTCCGGAACATACGGCGCTTGCGGTTCGGGTAGCCGGTCAAATGGCGCTTCCATCAATGGGTGATCGAGCACCGGATTTTGCAAGCCAATCAGTTCGCGCAAGCGAAACAGGAACAGAATTTCGACGGGAGTACGGGGAAATTCCGAACAGTCGTATTGCTTGTTTTCGCTGTCCCGCTTCGACTCGTGGGTGTGCCGATCGCAAGCGGCCAGCAGCCACGGTGTCAGCACATCGGGATCAGGATTACGCCACCGCTCGAGAATGCCCTCATAGATAGGTTCGTCGGTGGCAAACGGCGGCCACGTATGGTTCACGTCGCCACGCCAGTCTGCAAAGAGTCGCAGCATGAACGCATGAAGACGACGATGGTGCTGCTCATACGACAGCTGCAACTGGTAGGTTCGATTTAGCACCGCGTGGGTGAGATACCCCTGATAGATGCCTTCATCAATTCGACCAAGAACGAAGTACATCGCCATCATTTCCGACGTGAGCTCCCAGCTCATCATGCGCAACGGCCGCGGATGATCTGCAAACACCGTTCGGAACTTAATATGCCAAAAAAAATCGAGCCGAACGCCCACGTCAACATAACCCAGAGCATCAACCGCAGCGAGCTCCCAAAGCTCTCCCTTCAGGGCCTGTGCCATGGCCTTACGAAACCTCCGAATACCCACCCCGATATACGAGCCGCCAGGGGGAATTCTGTTCGTATTCGTTATATCGGCACGCGCGTTGTATTCAATCGCCTTCTCAAACGGCCACGGTGTGGCCTTCTCGAACCAATTGATCACCGCCTTGCGGCTAATCCAGCGGGGCGCAATACCCAACGGGGAGAGATTGCTCAATTCAGTCATACGTTCAATTTGTCCATGGCTTGATGGAAATCTGCGTCGCACCAGTGGCGCCTGGCGCTGGCACACCGACCTGAACCTGGATACCTTTGACTTGATAGCCGTCGAGGAGTGCATCTCGAATGCTTTGCGCCAAAGCCCCATTGCTACCTGGTTGAGCCGACCATGCGCCCGTCTGGTTCTGAGAGGCACCCACCCAGGTTTCCAGTTTCGTCAATGGATCACCTTGCGCCGACGCGGCGGCACCGACGCCGTTCTGCGACGATTTTACTTCGGCAACCCAAATGGTCTTGCTACCTGAGTCGATCGCCACGCCGTCTGCGCCGTGGCCGCTATTGTTCTGCAACGCCTTGAACGACAGATTGGTCTCGTTTTTCAGCGCCTGCAATCCGATGGATTCGCCGAGCGTTCCATCCTGGATACCTACCGTATGCGTCACGATCGGGCCGTCCAGCGTCTGTCCGAACAGATTGTTGACGGGCTTGACCGGTGCCGCAGCGCTCGGCTTCGATACGGCCGCAGCAACGGTCTCCGCCGTGTCGCCAAAAATCGCACCGAGCGCACCGGCTACGACCTTGCCCGCCATATTCCCCAGCACGACCGTTTCGAGAGGATAGGCGGGTGTGGCGGCACCATTCGGCGTGCCTGCCTGCTGAACGAGATCGTTCGTGAATGCCGACAACTGCTGATTAGTCGGACCGTTCGGCGCGGCGTAGTACTGGGACCCGACACCAGCCGACGACGGCGTCTCGCCGATTGCCAGACCGGTTTTCGTACCGCCCGGCGTGCCGAACAGCGACGAGTCGTTGAATTGCGAACCTGTCGCCTGGAATGTCTTGAGCACACCGTCGTCGGCGACGATCGGCCCACCAGCACCGGTGATCGTCTGGCCCGACATCCCCTTGATGATCTGCTGGGCGGTCGTCAAGTTCTGCTGGAACGTCAGCAGCGCCTGATAGTTGCCGGACGCTTGAGCGGCCTGCGTAAGTTGCGCGATGGTCTGATTCAGTTGCTGCTGGCCCTGTGCGTCAACGTCCGCGTTGGCGACCAGCGTCAGCATATCGGTCCAGTACTGCGCGATCTTCGCCTGGTCGGCTGCCGTTTTCCCTTGCGACGTCGCAATTGTATTGGCCGCACTCGAGATCAGCTTCCGCTCGTCGGGGTGCAGTTGTCGGTTGTAGACATCATTGTTCGCGGCGGCACCCGCACCGGCAATCGCGCCTTGCGAACCGCCTCCAGCAAGAGC
Source organism: Burkholderia sp. TSV86 (assembly GCF_001522865.1). Lineage (GTDB taxonomy): Bacteria > Pseudomonadota > Gammaproteobacteria > Burkholderiales > Burkholderiaceae > Burkholderia. The sequence goes on from NZ_LOWB01000060.1 coordinate 18,377, forward strand.
GCCACCGGCCGCACCACCTGCCGTCGCGACCACACTGTTCAGGATCGTACGTGCGGCGTCCTGCGCACCCGCCGGCAGCGACGCCACCGCCTGATCGATGATCGGTGCGGCGAGCGCCTGCAATGCATCGCCCGCGATCGACCCGCCAACCGCACCGGCGACGTTCCCGCCGGACAACGCAGCACCGATCGCGGCGACCGCTGCATGAAGCGCATCCCGGCCAGCGCCGCCTTCACCGAACAACGCCTTCAACTGCGGGTTGTTGCTGTTGTTCACCAACTGCGTTGTCGCTTCGGCTACAGCGAACGTCGCTGTTTTCCCGAACGTCTGCGCAAAGGCGAGGTTGTTCTGCACATCCTGCAGATTGAAGGTGTTCTGGACGGTCTGATTCGCGTTCGCCGTATCGCGTGACAGACCGGCCGTGCTGTCCTTGCCGGTCTGCTGGTCCGATTTCACCGTGATGGTCGCCGGACTCACCGCCGCGGACGTTGTGCCGCTCGCGTTGTCCCCAGTCTGCGACAACTGCGGGCCACCGGTTACGCCAATCGGGCCTCCCGTACCGACCGAAACACCGGTCGACGAGCCCGAATACGACATCACGTTCTGGATGTTCGTGTATCCCAGGCTGCCGGTCGTCAGGCTGTTTTTGTCCGCCGGCGCCGCGCTTGCGATTTCGGCGCCGTTGAGTTGAGTGTGCCCGGCGACATTCACGTCGAAACCGCCGCTGCCCGCGACGATTCCCGTCTGCTGATTGACGGACGCGTAGTTGCTGTTGATCTTCGTCTGGTTTGCCGACAGGCTTCCCGAGAAACCGCCAGCGCCAAACGTGTAGCTGGCCCCGCCGCCGATACTGTTCTGCTTGGAATCGTAAGTCGACGTGTCTTGCAGACTCGTCATCGTCAGATTGCCGCCGACATCGGCCTTCACCGTATCGCCCGAAACCTGCGCGCCCGACAACGTCGTGTCACCACCTGACTTGATCGTCAGGTTTTTACTGGCGGTCACGGTCGTGTTGTCCTGCGTCACACTCGAACCATTGCCGTTACCGTGGGACGCTGAGCCACCGGCAAAGACGCTAATGCCGGCGCCGCCCTTGCTATTCACGCCAATCCCGACACCTGCGTTCCAGCCACTCGAACTGTTCGAGCTCGTGTCCTGTTCCGTGCTTTGCGCAGCCTGCAGCGTGATGTTGTTATTGGCGTCGAGCGACACGTTCTTGCCCTGAACCGTCGCGCCGGTCATCACTGAATCGCCCCGGGTTCATCGGAGACCGATTTGTTTGAGTCAGGCCGCCTTGGCGACGTCCTCAAACTGCCGATAG
>NZ_LOWB01000061.1 GCF_001522865.1 Burkholderia sp. TSV86
TTCTATTCATTGATTGCATAAGGATTCCTATTCATCTCCGCCGCCTCACGCATGAACATCCTTATTGCGACAGAACCGTCGCGCTGCGAGAAGGACGAGGAGGGCCGGTATCGCGGTCTGGCGGCGCTTCGGCAATTGCCGCAGGAGCTGTTCGCCGCGTTCGGTCTCGGGCGCTGGCTCGGCCACGAGCGCCGTCGCGCGGTGCAACGCCGCTACCAGGCCGCCGCGCGCGAGGCCAGGGCGGCCGCCGAGCGAATGGATGCGCAGCAGGGCGTCGCGCAGTTGAAGCTGGCGCTGGCCAGCGCGGGGCATCGGCGCCCCCGGTCGGCGGCACCCGCGTCCCATAAACGGCCACCTGACTACGCGGCGGCGGCACCGCCGCTCGACGAGCGCGTCGCGCGACGCATCGGGGCCATCAAGCTGAAACACCCCGACTGGACCCGCGAGCAGTGTATCGACACGGCGCTCGAAGAAATCGCCTCTCCCCAAGCCTGATCCGAGCCGAGCAGGGCCTCCGCTCGTCCATTTCCCCGAGAATCCCGCGAATTTGTTCGATCAACGGGCAGATGCGCGCGTCATTTGCGCCAATTTTCCCCGCACCCTGACGTTATCCACAGACGCGAGCCGTCTCGAGACCGGTTTGCGCGTGCAAATGGAAATAAGTGTCGGGTCGCAGTGCCTTTAACTGTCGGCCCTTAATCAGCCATTTTAATCAGTTCCCACCGGGTTTCATCCACGCCCCCGCAAGCGGGGGCACAAACGGCGCGATGCGCCTTGACGGCCCCCAACGGCGCGGTGCTTCACCCGACGGGCGGGCGTGGCCGCAGTACGGCCCCGAATACTTCACTCGATCTTGCAAACTAGCTTGCAGGGAAGGGGTCTCGTTTACGGGGCGTGAATAGCGAAACAGGCATGGTTTCGCTCAAATCGGCCGTTTTCCCTTTACCCGATTGGTCAGAAATCCGGAGAAGTCGATCAGCCGGGAGTGCTTTGCCGGAATGTGTTGCACGAAACGTTCGTCTTGACTACATACAACAAAAACGCTAGTCTGTAGTCGAATTAGGAATCTTGGCTGAAAATTATGTAGTCTTGCTACACCCTCGGAAGCCCGTCCGGGACAGTTCTGCTGAAAACAAAATTAAAACCGGGTAAAAATATGTATAAGTGCATGCGCTAGACGTACTACGCCGACAATCTCGCAAATATTGCTACTAAGGCTAGTTCAACATAATTAGCGTACTGCCACCATAATTGATAGGAGACACGCATGAATGCGAGAATTGTGAATAACAGGTTGATAATTATTGGTTCTACAATCGCCCTGACAGTCAGTCTTGCTGGATGTGGCGGAGACGATAGCATAGCGGGCGTGTCGCCAGCACCGTCACCGCAAGCGTCGGTGCCAACCGTCCAGACGAATCCAGTCAACCCGGCAATTTCACCGATCACCCCGACTCCGTCTCCTGCGATACCTGCGTCTTCAGCGACACCAGTGGGACAGCCCCCAGCGATGATAACGCCAGAGGCCAAGCAATGGATGTTGACCAACACTGATTATAACGAGACGTATATCAATCAACCCTTTATCGGAAATGGGTACATGGGATTGCGCATTCCGTCGGCAGGGGTTGGTTATTGGGTCGGCACGCGGGCACCGGACAACAGCTCGTCGTGGCCACTTTTCACACCACGTTACACCTCAGCCATGATCGCAGGGTATGTGGGCGATGGTGCGCAGCTTTCGACATTGCCGAATTGGTCGCCATTGACCATCCGTGACACACAAAAAACCTACGATCCCCAAACCCTTCAAGCTTCGCAGCTATCTAACTATAGCCAGTTCACCGATATGCAAAATGGTCTGGTGACGACGTCGGTAACGTGGACGTCGCCGTCTGGCAATCAAGCTAATCTTACGTGGACGATGTTTGCTCACCGCCAGTATGCACACCTCGGCGTGGTGCGTTTAGATATCACGCCGATCAAGTGGACCGGGTCGATGAATGTCGATGCGTTCATCGATTTGCGCAGTATTCGCAGGGCAAAAGAAATGACCAGCCAGCGTTGGCAGGACATCAAAAACAACGGTGCCGAAGCGTCAATTATTGCGGACAGTACGAATACTAAGGCAACTGTTGCCTTTCGGGTGATTCCACCGGCTGGACTACCAGGTAGCACGGCGTTGAACAACAACAATCAGAGCGGCGTGAGTTGGAGTTTTACGCCAACCTTGAATCAAACTTATACTTTTGTAAAATATGTCGGAATTGCGTCCGGCACCGACTACGATCTTCCCAATCCGTCAGTAACGCTAGACAACACCTCGCAACAGATTAACCAGCTTGCCCGGAATGTTGCCGTAGCAGCGCAAACTGGAACCTACGGTTCTTACAACGCCATGTTGCAAGCTCACGAGGCTGCGTGGCAATCCGTCTGGCAAAGCGATGTTATTGTCGATAATCAACATGTCAATTTACAGAAAACCATCCATGCGGCTGAATACATGCTGTATTCAAATCTTCGTGAAGGAATGCGGAATAGTATCGCGCCATCCGGATTGACCAGCGATAACTATGCGGGAATGATCTTCTGGGACGCAGAAACCTGGATGTATCCGTACCTGCTGGCCGCCCATCCAGAGCTGGCCAAATCGATCGTTGACTTTCGCTATGACAAACTGCCTAATGCATTATTGAATGTCCAGGATAATAATGGCGATTCTGGAGTAGGTAGCGCCACAATTGGATCTTTTTTCCCGTGGACATCAAACACGGGGATATTGTCGACGGATCAAGGAGAATCCGCAGAAATCCATTTGCAAGCCGATATTGCGCTGGCTCAGTTTCAATACTATGAAGCTACTGGCGACAAAGCGTGGCTGCAAAACTACGGCTGGCCGGTCCTTAGCGCCATCGCTGACTATTATTCGACACGAATGACACGCAATAGTGACGGAACGTATAGTCTGAAAAATGTGGATGACCCAGATGAATACGTGCATGGCGCGACCGATTCCGCCTATACAAACGGCAGCGCTCTTCAGGCAATCAATTTTGCTACGCAAGCAGCCAATATTCTCGGGTATTCGGCTCATCCGCAGTGGGCCACGGTTAATGCGAAACTGGTAAAGCCCCAGATCGATCCGGTCAAACAAATCGTGTTGCAGTTTGCAGCATTCAACCCAAATGTTCCCCATCAACTGAAACAAGCTGACGTTGTACTGCTGACGTATCCGATGGAATATCCGCTGACCGATCAGGTGGCCATCAAAAATCTAAACTATTATTCTGCGATTACTGATCCGACCGGACCTGCGATGACCAATTCTGCGCAGGCTGTGATTGCAGCACAATATGGCCTGCCAAGCCTCGATGGACTTTTCGTTAACTCATATCAGCCGTATATTCGTGGTCCGTATTTTAATTTCAATGAAACCTCGTTGCTGTCGCCAAGCGCAGGTCAAGGCAACCCGGCATACACGTTCTTGACTGGTGCAGGTGGTTTTATGCAAACTTTGTTGAACGGGCTAGCAGGGTACCGCTTCCGTCAAAATGGCATCTATTTGTCGCCAATCCTACCTGCTGGGCTGATTGACCCGGTTGATAAAGCAAAGCTGACACAGGTCTATTTGAAGGGAATGCACTGGCAAGGCCGGACTTATGATGTTGATGTTGAATCGAACAATACAACCATATTGATCACCAATGGTTCCGCGGCACCTATTGTGACACCGGATGGCACGTTCACGGCAAATCCGGGTGTGCCACTTGTTCTTAAAACTCGTGAGATTGTGCCGTCAATTAAATAGGCTAATTATGTTTTTCTGATGGGTTACGCATGAAATTTTTCGGGGTGCTGCCTATGCCTGCATTTGAGGCCTAGGTGGCCTCAAAATGGGCGTTGTTGCATAAATCGCGGAAAGGCCGCTTGTTGCTAGAAATTTGCGTTCTATCGTGGATTCTTGTGCCTCTTGCTCGAAATTTCCCAAAGCCATGCATATTTCGAGCCAGTTTGGCGATTTATGCAACAACGCCACTCTGGAACTCACTCGACATTCGAATTAAATGCGGTGGACTAGACTAAATCTGACAGTGGTTGGTTTTTCATGCTGGCGCGCATTGGCGCGAAGGGCGTAGCCCGTAGCGGCAATGCGCGCCGCGAACAGCAAGGAGTCCACC
>NZ_LOWB01000062.1 GCF_001522865.1 Burkholderia sp. TSV86
AGTTCCTTGGGCAGTTCAGGCAGCGGCCCGCGGGCCGCTGCCTGACGCGCTACAGTTTGCCTTTTCTTCTTCATTGGCATATCCATGACTTTTACACCTCATGATATGCCCCGCCCACGAAATCACGGATAGGCCCCCTCCAGGAACGCCGGCACATATCGGCGCAACGTCGCATAATGATCGCCGATCTCATGTAGAAAATCGATGGCTTCCGGTTGGGCCAATTGCTCGGCCTCCGTCACGTTCTTCGTGAAGGCATCCCACGACATGACTGATTCGATTGCCTTGAACGCATCATTGCCGTCTTCCCGTGCCTTGAGTAAGGCTCGTCCGAGCTTCCCGAACAGTCTCACCTTGTCGTTGATGGATTTGCCGGAGCGGTGAAACTTCTGCTGGTGCTTTTTCTTGGCTGCGTTGAACAGTCGACCGATAATTCGATCATGCAAATCGACGATTTCGTCGGTAACCGTTGCGCTTGCCTCCAAGACGATCGCCACCAGCGTGGCATGGCGACGCCGCACTTCGAATTTCGCCAGGTCGTGTGGCGTCATCTGCGCGCCTTCTCTGGCAATCTTGAGCAGGCGGTTGCGGTGAACGAGCCTGTCCAGTCCGGCCGGCAGGTTGATACCTTGTAGCACTTTCAGGCGCTCGATGTGCTGAAGCATTTGTCTCGAACTTGCCTTGCCCGGTGGCTGCCGTAACCACGCGAGCCAGGTCAAGCGGCCATCAGCCCGGCGCTGCAGCAGCAGATCGAGTCGTTGCCGCTGCTCGTCGGAAAGCGGTTCCGTCAGGACGCCATATATCCGGCGCACGCGTAATTGCTTCAGCGCAGATGCGCTCAATGACGTCAGCTCCGGGCAGCAGGATCGCCTGCCGACGTAAATGGTCAATCAGCGCCTGCGCGAGTACGATGCCCTTGTCGGTCTGCATGGCCAGATCGACGAGTGACTGCACTGCTGCGCGATAGTTGGCGACAGTAATAGGCCGGAGCTGCAGGGCAGATTGCAATTCGATCGCGTGTTCGCGACGGGTCTGGTCCCGCTGCCCGTAGGCCGCCCACTGGTCAGGACTGATGTGCAGTTGCTGGCAGATGAACTGCAGCAGCTCGGACGAGGGCGTTACGCCAGACGGCAAGGTGATGCCCGGATAGCGCATGTAGCAAAGCTGCACTGCGAATCCCAAGCGATTGGCGGCGCCCCGATGCTGCTTGATCAGCGATAGATCCAATGGCTTTTGCCTCGTACTGCAAAGGTGTTGAGCCGACACGGCTTGCGCACGCTTGCAGATCTCACTGTCCGGGTCCCGCGCCGGCGTCGCTGGTGGGCCGGGATCGACGGCCTCGGCATTACCGGCGCGCGCCAAGTCGAAGCGTTCTTCGCCGCGCATCCGCAACTGACCGAACGCGCCCGTGCGCTAATTGCCGTTACCCAGCCAGCCACGATCGTGCCCTGGGAACAGTTGCGCCTGCCGCACGAAGTGGATGGATCGACGGGTGCATTCCGCGCGCCGCGCGAGGCATGCACGCTCAATGCCGCCAACGATTACGAGGCCGTGCAAGCCTGGCTCGCGCTGCACGAAACCGCTGCAACCCAGCGGGCCTACCGCAAAGAAGCCGAACGGCTGATCTTATGGGCGATCGTGGAACGCGGCCGAGCGTTGTCGTCGCTCACAACCGACGACGCGATCGCCTATCGGGTGTTTATCCGACGGCCGACACCTCGAGAACGGTGGGTCGGCCCGCCGCGGCCGCGCAATTCAGTCGAGTGGCGACCGTTCTCAGGCGGTTTGTCGGCCCGTTAACCGTACTATCAGCATTGTTTCGCTGGTTGATCGAGCAACGCTACGTGCTGGCGAATCCGTTCGCCGGCGTTAAAGTTCGTGGGCATGCGTTGCGCCGGCGCTCGACACCACGCGCGGCTTCTCTGAGGGCGAGTGGCTGTTGTTGCGCATGATCGCGGATGGCCTGGAGTGGTCGTATGGCTGGTCGGTGCCGGCAGCACAACGACTACGTTTCCTGCTCGACTTCGGTTACGCGACAGGCCTGCGGGCCAACGAGCTGGTGGGGGCGACGCTAGGCGACGTGTACGTTGACGAGCGCGGCGATCAATGGCTTCACGTGACCGGTAAGGGTGGCAAGCGCGCTCGTGTAGCATTACCGCCGTTGGCACGCGACGCACTCGATCAATGTCTCGTACAGCGCCAGTTGTCGGTCACGCCTGAACAATGGAATCCCCGGACATCATTGGTAGCCAACCTCGGCGAGGACGGCGACGCCGGTATTGTTGGCGCGCGACTGTGGCACGTCATGCGTCGGTTCTTTCTGCAAGCTGCCGATATCATCAAGTCGGCTCACCCCGCGCTCGCCGAAAAGCTGCAGCGGGCAAGCCCCCACTGGATGCGTCATAGCCATGCCAGCCACGCCCTTGCTCGTGGCGCTGGATTGACGACGGTTCGCGATAATTTGCGCCATGCATCGATCGCGACAACATCAATGTATTACCGACAGAAAGTTGTTATGCGGAGTCTGGATTCCCGGGAGTTGAGACGGAAGGAGTCTGGTCACCGGA
>NZ_LOWB01000063.1 GCF_001522865.1 Burkholderia sp. TSV86
CTTGACTTGTGTGAGCCGAAAACGCGGCTCCCATGCCGCCAGCGCTTCAGCAGTCGCCGCGTACAAGTCCACGATCGTTTCGGCGTTCAATGGCGCGTCAACCAATTGGTACAGACGGCTGCCATAGTCACGGCGCATCACCCGACTCCCCACCGGGGTCGTGAGAATGTCGATGATGCTTTGCCGAAGATGAGCAATGCCCGCGCGCGGCTTGCCATCGGATGCGCTCGTACCGTCCATGCCGACATTCTTGTCAGCGCAACCCCAGCTTTCCTCTTGTGGGTTCTTCGCTTACGCCTGTGCGGGCGTGGTCGGCGCGCTTTCACCCTGCGCGGTGTGATGGTGTCCCTTCAGACTGATATTGTCCGCCTGTACGTCGCCGCTGTTGATTTTGATGCTGCCGGCGAATGTCGACACGGCCCCGCCGGCTCCCTCGCCTTGCACGTTCATCGAACCTTTCACGCTCAGATTTCCAGTCACGTTCGTTTGTGGCGTATCCAGTGTCACGCTGGCAGCAGCCCTCACCGTGGCGACCTGGCAGTTCACCACGACGCTGCCATCGCCGACCACGTTCACCGTCAGCGCATGGCTTGCGCTGTCGTACCGCACCGTGCTGCCGTCGGCAAATTGCACCATATCGACATCGGCGCTATTCGACGGCGCTGGATAGGCATCCTGATAGAAGCTGGGCAGCACGAACCCCAATGTCGTTTCGCCGCTCGGCGCGAACACAATCACCTGCTCACCCACCGTCGGCGCGGACCAATGCCGCGTTTTGCCGGCCCGGCCCGTGTGCCACGGCAACCAATCCGTCGTGAGCCCCCCCACGTCGCACATTACGCGCGCATTCACCAAATCCACGCCGACGATCACGCCATAGCGGATCAGCCCCGACACCTTTCGAGAAGTTTCCGACAGATCGTAATCGCTCATCGCATCACCTCGATATAGTCCGGCTCGTGGTCCTTTCCAATATCCGGTGCCACGCTAGCGAACACCTGTGTTGGCACGCTGCCGTCATTCGTCCAGACGGTATTGCCCAGGTGGATTTCCTGCGACCACTCCACGCACCAGACCTCATACTGGTCCAGCTCGGGATTGAAGTCGCTGCGGCAAATGCTGGTGACGTACGCGGGGCCAGTGCGCACGCCCGTCCAGCGGCGAAGGCGAAGCCACGCGCCGAACGCCGCCGCGAATTTTCGAATCTCCCGCTTGATGGTCGGCTTGCGAAATCCGAAGATGATTTCCGCCTCGAATCTGGCATTGACGGCCAACTGTTCGGTGCCGGGGTCGATTTCCGGCGTCGGGTCGAATTCGGACAAATCCAGGAGGACGGCCGGCAGCGGAAGACCATCCGGGCCACCCCTGCGCTCTTCGGTGCGGTAGAACTCGACCGTTTGCAGATCGGGAAACCGCGCCTTGATCTCCGCCACGATCGCATCGTGCAGCGC
>NZ_LOWB01000064.1 GCF_001522865.1 Burkholderia sp. TSV86
CGGTTGAGCGCGCCCATGTCCGAGAACGGGTGCAGGTGGTGTGCGGCGTCCAGCGCGCGGTATTCGGCGCTCGTGCGTTGTTCGGCTTGGGCGTTCGCGGCGGGCCGCACCAACGCCGATTCGTTCGATTGATAACTCATCTTGACTCCTGTATCAATATGGCTGCGCGTCGGATCAGACATGCAGCAACAAATGCTTGCGTTCCCACGAACTGATCACGCGGAAAAACGCCTCGTATTCCGTTTCCTTCAACGCGAGATACGCCTTCACGAATTTCTCACCGAGCATTTCCGCGAGCGGCCCGCACGATGTCATCAGCGTCAGGCCTTCTTCCAGATTGCGTGGGAGCTGATACGGCAGGCTGTAGCCGTCGCTGACAAGCGGCTCGGTCGGTTTCAGATGCTGGGTCATGCCGAGATAACCGGCCGCGAGCGTGCCCGCGATCGCCAGATACGGATTGCAGTCGACGCCCGGGATCCGGTTCTCGATACGGCGCGACATCGGCGACGAGTGCGGAATCCGGAAACCGACGGTGCGGTTGTCGTAGCCCCACTGCACGTTGATCGGTGCGGCCATGAAGCGCGACAGCCGCCGATACGAGTTGATGTATGGCGCGAAGATTGGCATCAGCGCCGGGGTGTATTTTTGCAAGCCCGCGATATATGCGTAGAACATCTCGGTCGGACTGCCGTCGGCCGCGGTGAAGATGTTCTGGCCGGTTTCCTCGTCGACGATGCTTTGATGTACATGCATTGCCGAGCCGGGCTCGTTTTCCATCGGCTTGGCCATGAACGTCGCATACATATGATGACGCAGCGCGGCTTCACGCACCGTGCGCTTGAAGAGGAACACGCGGTCGGCAAGGTTCAGCGGATCGCCGTGCAGGAAATTGATTTCCATCTGCGCGGCGCCAACCTCGTGAATCAAGGTGTCCACTTCGAGATCTTGTACTTCGCAGTACTCGTAGATGTCCTCGAAGAGCGGGTCGAACTCGTTGACTGCCTCGATCGAATAGGATTGCCGTCCCGTTTCCGGCCGGCCGGTGCGGCCGACCGGCGGCGCAAGCGGCAGATCCGGATCTTTATTCATGTCGACCAGATAGAACTCGAGTTCCGGTGCGATCACCGGCTTCCAGCCCTTCGCCTTGTACAGTTCCAACACGCGGCGCAGCACACGGCGCGGCGAGATTTCGACGGGCGTGCCATCGAAATGCACGCAATCGTGGATCACTTGCGCGGTTGGATCGACCGCCCATGGAATCAGGCGAATGGTCGATGCGTCGGGCAAGCACACCATGTCGGGGTCGGTCACGCCGGTGAGCGTGCCGTCCTCCGGATACTCGCCGGTGACAGTCTGGATCATCACGGCTTGTGGCAGCCGCATCGATTCACCGGTTTCGAACTTGCTGCGCGGAATGATCTTGCCGCGCGCGATGCCCGCCATGTCGGGGATGATGGCTTCTACTTCAGTAATCCGATTCTTTTTCAGGAATTCGTCGATTTCGTTCATGATTGTTCTCGTTGGGTCGGCCGGCTCATGCGCAAATCGGGCGCACGGGCGGCTGGTCGGCGTCGTTGCGCATTCGGGCGAGCATCCGTTCTTGGCATGCGGCGCCGAATGCTCGGAAGATCGCGCTTGAAAGCGGATCGCCCGCGTATTTCCATTCCGGGTGCCATTGCAGGCCAAGCGCAAAAGCCGGTGCGCCGGGCACGCTGATTGCCTCGATCAATCCGTCCGGCGCCGTCGCCTCGACCGCGAGCGCGGCGCCCGGTTGGGCGATGCCCTGGCTGTGCAGCGAATTCACCTGCGCGTGGGCCACGCCGCCAGCAATGCGCTGCAACAAGCCGCCTGCCGTGAGCCGGATGGCGTGCGCGGGCCCGTACTGAGCGTCGAGCATGTCGTGCTTGTTTTCGCGGTGATCGGCAAAGCCGTCGACCGCATGAACCTGCTGGTGCAGCGTGCCGCCGAACACGACGTTCATTTCCTGAAGGCCGCGGCAGATCGCGAGCACGGGTACGCCGGCATCGACCGCCGCGCGCAGCAATGGCAGCGTCGTCGCATCGCGGGCGGGATCGTGCAGCGTGTCCGGCGCACTCGGGGGAGCGCCGTAGCGATGCGGCTCGACGTTCGAGTAGCTGCCGGTGAAGAGCAGGCCGTCGACGGCGGCAATGATGTCGTCGGCCGTTTGCCGTGTGCCGAGCGCCGGGATCAGCATTGCAACGGCATCGGCGCCATCGACGATAGCCGTGATGTATTTCTCGCCGACGACATGCGATGGATGCACGCCGATCATTGTTTTGTCGGCAGTGATTCCGATCAGTGGTTTTCTCTGCATGACTTTTACGTTCCATTCATGCCCGGATGGCGATCAACCTGACGGCAGGCGCCGGATCGCGGGCGTGACAGAGCCCCACGGCTTTGCATAGCAAGCAAAGCCGTAAATAAAGGGGGCGCGGCAGGCATGCGCAGGCGGTCGCCCGGCAGCCGCATAACGCTCGACGAAATGATTCAGGGGCTGCTGCCGGATGCGCGGTGCACCGACGTTCATCGAACGCATGCGCACCGGCGATGTGCATCCGCACGCCGATCGGGCGCGCGGCGCACGTTCGCAGCGGACCTTGTCAGAAAGTGGGAGGCGCTATGGCAATAGCGAAGCGACTTCGTCGGTATGCACGGCGATATAGGCGCGTGCGGAGACGGCGTTATGACGTCGTACCGAGCGACGGGACAGGATAGTGAAGACGGATGGAAGCAGGCGAGGAGCTGACGCGCCGCTGCTTCCGTTGGGCAGAGCGAGGTCTTGGCGCAAACGGCACGCCACTTGACTTCGATCCCACCTTACCAGAGGGCCACGGACTCTCACGATTACACTCGACTGGTGACGTTGAAAGTATTCGACGCCTCGTTCAATTGAACACCTTGGGTGTTTAATAAATCGGGGCGGCGGGGCGGCGGCATGATCGTCATCCGTCAAATGCTTCGGATACCGTCATAATGCGATCACGATGTGTGACGATGGCATGACGCTGACCTGGGAACCAGCATATACGAGCCAAAATTGGCGTCAACGTTTTTCTAAAATCTTTATGGCCGGATCTTCCCTGATATGGCACGTTTGTCTTATGCAAAAAACACGCATTTCTCGGGGCAAGCCAGGTCGTTTCGGTGTCCATTATTTCGAACGGCTTGCAGGGTTTCTACCGACGGAAAATAATCGAAAGTGATTAGAATATTCGACACGTGTGCCGTCCATCTCGGCCCGCCCCTCGGTTCCCGTTCATTACTGTCACCGATCTCTATCCATCGTGCCGGAATCTCTATCGACGTCCACTGAAGTCGCCACCCGCCTGCGCCACGTCCGCAAGAAGCATGGCTTGTCACAACGCGAGCTTGCTAAGCGCGCCGGCGTGACGAATGGCACCATCTCGCTGATCGAGCAAAACCGCGTCAGCCCTTCGGTAGGATCGCTGAAGAAATTGCTCGAGTGCATTCCGATGAGCCTGGCGGAATTTTTCACGTTCGAGGTCGATGAGGATCGTTCGGTCGTTTCGCGCCGCAACGAGATGCCGAACCTCGGCAATGGGACGATCGAGTTCTATCTGGCCGGCTCGGGCGTGAAGGACCGCAATATGTGCATCATGCGCGAGGTCTATCAGCCGCTGGCCGACACCGGCCCGGAAATGCTCACGCATGCGGGGCATGAAGGTGGCGTGGTGGTGTCCGGGCAGATCGAGCTGACCGTGGACGGCACGACCTGGCTGCTCGATCCCGGCGACAGCTACTACTTCGAAAGCCGTTTGCCGCACCGTTTTCGTAACCCCAGTGCGGATGACGTCTGTGAAGTCGTGTCGGCGAATTCGCCCCCCACGTTCTGACGGCACGCAGACGCCATTCACCGTTGCAGCGCCGAAGCGGAATCGTCGCGGCGAGTTAAACCTGATGAGGCATCCCGATGGAAAAGAAGACTTTGGCGTATTGGCAGGACAAGGCTGCGTCGCTCGCGATCGAAGGCCGAGCATTTATCGATGGCGCCTATCGCGACGCGCAGTCCGGCAAGACGTTCGATTGCGTGAGCCCGATCGATGGCCGAGTGCTTGCGAAGATCGCCGATTGCGGCGCAGCGGACGTGGATGCGGCGGTTGCCGCGGCACGCCGCGCGTTCGAAGCGCAGGTATGGGCGGGCCTGAATCCGCGTGAGCGCAAGGCGAAGCTGCTTCGCTGGGCCACGCTGATTCGCGAGCATCTGGATGAACTGGCGTTGCTCGAAACGCTCGATGCGGGCAAGCCGATCGGCGATACCACGACGGTCGACGTGCCGGGCGCCGCCTACTGCGTCGAATGGTTCGCCGAGGCGATCGACAAGATCGGGGGCGAGGTGGTGCCAGCCGATCATCATCTCGTCGGGCTTGTCACGCGCGAGCCGCTTGGCGTGATTGCCGCGGTGGTGCCGTGGAATTTTCCGATCCTGATGGCGTCATGGAAATTCGGTCCTGCGCTTGCTGCCGGCAACAGCGTCGTGCTGAAGCCTTCGGAGAAATCGCCGCTCACTGCGATCCGGCTCGCGCAGCTTGCCCACGAAGCGGGCATTCCTGCCGGCGTGTTCAACGTGCTGCCGGGCGGCGGCGAGCCCGGCAAGCTGTTGGCGTTGCATGGCGACGTCGATTGTCTCGCGTTCACCGGCTCGACCGCGGTCGGCAAGCTGATCATGCAGTACGCAGGCCAATCGAATCTGAAGCGCGTGTGGCTCGAACTCGGCGGCAAGTCGCCGAACATCGTGCTGCCCGATTGCCCGGATCTCGACCGGGCCGCGAAAGCAGCGGCCGGCGCGATCTTCTACAACATGGGTGAGATGTGTACGGCGGGCTCGCGGCTGCTCGTGCATCGCGACATCAAGGATGTGTTCGTCGAGAAACTCGCCGCGGCGGCGCGCGCGTATGCGCCGGGCAATCCGCTCGACCCGGCCGTCTCGATGGGCGCGATCGTGGATCGGGTTCAGCTCGACCGCGTGCTCAGCTATATCGACGCGGGCCGCAGCGAAGCGAAGCTGGTGTTCGGCGGCGCGCGCGTGAACGAGGCGAGCGGCGGTTTTTATATCGAGCCGACCGTGTTCGATACGACGCCCGATACGAAGATCGCGCGCGAGGAGATTTTCGGGCCGGTGCTGTCGATGATCACGTTCGATTCGCTCGACGATGCGGTGCGTATCGCGAACGACAGCGAATACGGGCTGGGCGCGGCGGTATGGACAGCGAATCTGACGACCGCGCACGAGGTGGCGCGGCGCTTGCGCGCCGGCACGATATGGGTCAATTGCTATGACGAAGGGGGCGACATGAATTTCCCGTTCGGCGGCTACAAGCAATCGGGCAACGGCCGCGACAAGTCGTTGCACGCGCTGGAGAAGTACACCGAGCTGAAGTCGACGCTCGTGCGGCTGCGCTAAAGGATTCGCAAGCCACCGCAGCGGCGCGCGTCGACGCGCCGCTGCGTTCCCAATGAATCCGACTGCCGGCTCACTCGTTGCGCGGTTTGCGCCGCGTCACCGCCGGGCCGGTTTCTCATCAGGTCATCCCATGGCTGACACACTCTATGGCGACGGCGCGATCCGTCGTTCGTCCGTCTACGGCTCGTCAATCGAAAATACTTATTCAGGCGTGCTGTCGTTCATGCGGCGCAGCTATACGCGCGAGCTGGAAGGTGCCGATGTCGTCGTATCCGGCGTGCCGCTCGATCTCGCGACGACATTCCGTTCGGGCGCGCGGCTCGGGCCGGCTGCGGTGCGCGCGGCGAGCGTGCAACTCGCGGAATTGCATCCGTATCCGTGGGGTTTCGATCCATTCGACGATCTCGCCGTGATCGATTATGGCGATTGCTGGTTCGACGCCCATAACCCGCTGTCGATCAAGCCCGCGATCGTCGAGCATGCGCAGACCATCTTGCAATCGGGTGCGACGATGCTGACGTTCGGCGGCGATCATTACATCACCTATCCATTGCTGATTGCGCATGCGCGCAAGCATGGCAAGCCTCTATCGCTGATCCATTTCGATGCGCATTGCGACACCTGGGCTGATGATCAGCCCGACAGCCTCAATCACGGCACGATGTTCTACAAGGCGGTCCGGGAAGGGCTGATCGATCCGAAGACGTCGGTACAAATCGGCATTCGCACGTGGAACGATGATTTTCTCGGCATCAACGTGCTCGATGCTGCATGGGTGCACGAGCATGGGCCGCGTGCGACGGTTGAGCGGATCGAGTCAATCGTCGGCAGCCGCCCCGCATATTTGACGTTCGATATTGATTGTCTCGATCCTGCGTTTGCGCCGGGCACGGGTACGCCCGTGGCGGGCGGATTGTCGTCCGCACAGGCACTCGCGATCGTGCGTGGGCTCGGCGGTATCGATCTGGTCGGCGCGGACGTGGTCGAAGTCGCACCCGCGTATGACCAGAGCGAGATTACCGCGCTCGCGGCCGCGCATATCGGCTGCGATCTGCTGTGTCTGTGGCGGCAGCGCAAGGTCGGCGCGCGCTAGCGCGATGGGGGACGGTGCGGCGAGACGCCGATGTGGCGGCAGACGGCCGATGATCCAATGCGATCGGCGCCGTCCTCGAACCGGCACGCGGATCGGCGTGCGATTAGTCGGTTTGCGGGCTGCGATGGTGTTTCTTGCCGCGCTGTCGGCTGTGCGGAGGGGCGGGATGTGATCTATCAGGTATCCGAACACATCCTTGCGCATGCCGTTCGAACTGATTCGACGGCCGCCAGGGCGATTCCGGTACGAATTGAGCCGGACGTCGGTCCGTCAAGCGGCGCCGGCTCCTAATGCCATTCATCGATAAGTTTTTGAAAATCCGTTATTGGAGCGATCGGCGGCACGTTTCTATACTCGACACCTGATTGGCACTCACCCAACCCGAGTGCCAACAATTTCGATAAGGAAACGTGAGAATGAGCCTACGTCCGCTACACGATCGCGTTATCGTCAAGCGACTCGATCAGGAAACCAAGACCGCCTCGGGCATCGTCATCCCGGATAGCGCGGCGGAAAAACCCGATCAGGGTGAGATCATCGCTGTTGGCCCCGGCCGGCGCGACACCGATGGCAAGCGCGTCGAGCCCGACGTGAAGGTCGGTGAGCGCGTGTTGTTCGGCAAGTATGCTGGCCAGTCCGTGAAGGTCGACGGAAACGAACTTTTGGTACTGCGCGAAGAAGACATCGTCGCAGTCGTCCATTCCTGATGGGGAGCACCGGATCATGGCAGCGAAAGAAATCATTTTTCATGACGGCGCGCGCTCGAAACTCGTTGAAGGCGTCAATCTACTGGCTAACGCGGTGAAGGTCACGCTCGGCCCGAAAGGCCGCAACGTCGTGCTCGAACGCAGTTTCGGCTCGCCCGTCGTCACGAAGGACGGCGTATCGGTCGCAAAGGAGATCGAGCTGGCCGACAAGGTGCAGAACATCGGCGCGCAACTCGTGAAGGAAGTCGCGTCGAAGACGAGCGATGCGGCCGGTGACGGTACGACCACCGCCACCGTGCTCGCGCAGGCGATCGTTCGCGAAGGGCAGAAGTACGTCGCAGCGGGGCTCAATCCGCTGGATCTGAAGCGCGGTATCGACAAGGCGGTGGCGGCTGCCGTCGAGGAGTTGAAGAAGATCAGCAAGCCGACGACGACAAGCAAGGAAATCGCGCAGGTCGCCACGATTTCGGCGAACGGCGAGGAGTCGATCGGCCAACGCATCGCCGAGGCGATCGATCGTGTCGGCAAGGAAGGCGTGATTACCGTCGAGGACGGCAAGTCGCTCGCCGACGAACTGGACGTCGTCGAAGGGCTGCAGTTCGATCGCGGCTACTTGTCGCCATATTTCATCAATAATCAGGATCGCCAATTGGCGGTACTCGACGAGCCGTACATTCTGCTGCACGACAAGAAGGTATCGAACATCCGCGATTTGCTGCCGGTGCTCGAACAAGTGGCGAAGGCAGGCCGCCCATTGCTGATCATCGCCGAGGATGTCGAGGGCGAGGCGCTCGCGACGCTGGTCGTGAACAATATCCGCGGCATTCTGAAGACCGCCGCGGTCAAGGCGCCGGGCTTCGGCGATCGCCGCAAGGCGCTGCTGGAAGACATCGCGATCCTGACGGGCGGCCAGGTGATTGCAGAGGAAACCGGCCTCACGCTGGAGAAAGCGACGCTTGCTGAGTTGGGCCGCGCAAAGCGTGTCGAAGTGGGCAAGGAAAACACGACCGTCATCGACGGCGCGGGCGAGAAGGTCAACATCGAGGCGCGAGTGAAGCAGATTCGCGTGCAGATCGACGAGGCGACGTCGGACTACGACCGTGAAAAGCTGCAAGAGCGCGTGGCGAAGCTGGCCGGCGGTGTGGCGGTGATCAAGGTCGGCGGCGCCACCGAGGTCGAAGTGAAGGAAAAGAAGGATCGTGTCGACGATGCGTTGCACGCGACTCGCGCGGCCGTCGAAGAAGGCATCGTCCCAGGCGGTGGTGTTGCGCTGATTCGCGTGAAGCAGGCGATCGCGAGTTTGACCGGCGTGAACGCGGATCAGAAAGCGGGCATCAACATCGTGCTGCGCGCGCTTGAAGAGCCGCTGCGTCAGATTGTCACGAACGCGGGCGAGGAGGCGAGCGTCGTCGTCGCGAAAGTCGCCGATGGCAAAGGCAATTTCGGCTACAACGCGGCGACGGGCGAGTATGGCGATCTCGTCGAATCGGGCGTGCTCGATCCGACCAAGGTCACGCGCACTGCGCTGCAGAACGCCGCATCGATCGCGGGGCTGTTGCTGACGACCGATGCGACTGTTCACGAAGCGCCGAAGGACGCGCCGCCCGTGCCGCCGGCGGGCGGCCCCGGCGCGGGCGGGCCGGGCTTCGACTTCTGACTTCGGTGCATCCATCGATCGCGCGAGCGCGCCGCTGGAGCGGCGGCGCGTGCGATTGGTAAACCGGGGGGCGTTTCGACGCAGCCCCCGGTTTTTATTTCCCCAGTAGTGCATAAGCGTCCAACGAAACTTTGGTTGGGCGTCTTGCGCAATGCCGCTATCGTGTTGAACTCATCAATATATTCGACTGACGGCATACGACAGGGGCGAGGCGCATGCGAACGCATACGGACAAGATTATTGATTGGCTGCTGTCGAGCCTGGACCCTGTCAGCTCGATTTTCCACGTTGGCCAGTATTGCGGCGGCGGCTGGCAAGCATCGACGGCCGGTCACGCGAAAGCGGGTTTTCACGTGATCCTGGTGGCCGCTGCTGGCTGCATTTCGCCGATGGCCGCGCAAGCGTGCCGCTTGCCCAAGGCGATGCGGCGTTTCTGATGCGAGACCTTCCACATCTGCTGACGCCGGAGGCGGCGCCGCCCGCGCGTGTGCAGCACCCGGCGCGACAGGCTGCCGCCAAGCCGATGCAGCGCTACGATTGCACCGTGCCGGATGCCGTCGGTCTTGCTTGCGGCTTCCTTGAGTTTCGCAGCGGATCGGGTGACTGGGTTGCGTTGTACTTGCCGGATTGCCTTGTGGTTCGGCGCGGCAGCGCGGCGGCCGAGCAGATTCATGCGATCGTCGGCCTGATCTCGGCATTGCGCTCGTGCTGGGCGTACCGTTTGGGCTCCTGATCGGTGCCATAAGGCAGCTCGATACGTTGCTGTCGCCGGCATTTCAGTTCCTGCGGATGATTTCGCCGCTGTCTTGGATGCCGCTCGCAGTGATGTCGTTCGGTATCGGCGAGCGCGCGATCTGCTTTCTACTTGCGTTCGCTGCGCTCTGGCCCATCCTGATGAGCACTGCCTCGGGTGTCGGTCAGCTCGACAAGCGTCGGCACCAGCTTGGTCAGAGCCTTGCCGCAACGCGCATCGAGCTGGTGTGGCATATCGTGCTGCCGGCGATCGCCGCGCCGCTGCTCAGCGGCGTGCGGCTCGCGGTCGGCGTGCTGTGGATCGTGCTGGTGCCGGCGGAGATGCTCGGTGTGAGCGCAGGTCTCGGCTATCTCGTGCTCGATACACGTGACCGGCTTGCCTATTCGGAACTGGCCGCGGTGGTCGTCGTGATCGGCGCGATCGGGTTTGTGCTCGACGCGCGCGCGCGCTGACTTGCTCCGCTGGACGAGCGCGCCAGCATGATGCGTGTGCAATATGGCGCGAACCGTGCTGCGCGCGGGGCCAGCCTGCGGGGTCTGTTGCAAGCGCCTTGCGGCGGATGGGCCAATACCCGCGCCGTTTGCCCGGTTGTTGAGCGACGACAAGCGGCCGGCCGCGCGTTGAGCGACAATATTGAAACGCCTGCGCGGTTTCCTCGCAGTTTCCTGACACACAGCGCTTGCCGCCGGTCGGGGCGCTATCGCAGTGAACCGCTTGATTGTCGAGACTCATGCGGCAGCTTCGCACGCGAGCCAATTGCGGCGGATGCTCGCGTGCGTTATGGTCGTCGAATGCGGCAGCGTGCCGCTTCGTTCACCGTGCCCCGATGACCGTCATGGTGGGCGTCATCCATTCGCAGGTGCTGCATAGAGGTGTATTCATGGCGACTATCGATGCCGGATCCCATCTCGCCCCACAGCCGTTCTCCATTGACGTGCTGCTGGAAAAATACGCGAAAGGTGACGAGCGGAGCGCGGACGACGTGTTTCGCCGCGTCGCGCGAGGCGTCGCACAGGCCGAGCCGCAGGCGCGGCGCCAGGAGATCGAGGCGCGCTTCATCGAGCATCTGCGGCAGGGTGCGCTCGGCGCGGGACGGATCATGAGCGCAGCGGGCAGTCCGATTGCGGCGACGCTGATCAACTGCTTCGTACAGCCTGTTGGTGATTGCATTCAGGGCGTCGACGAGCGCGGGCTGCCCGGCATCTATGTCGCGCTGTTGCAGGCGGCCGAGACGATGCGGCGCGGCGGCGGGGTCGGCTACAACTTTTCGGCGATCCGTCCGCGCGGTGCTTATGTGCATTCGACGGGTTCGAACGCATCGGGGCCATGCAGCTATATCGACGTGTTCGATGCGTCTTGCCGCACTGTCGAGAGTGCGGGCTCGCGGCGCGGCGCGCAAATGGCGGTGCTCGACTGCGACCATCCGGATTTGCACGAATTCATCGAAGCGAAGCATTCGAAAGGCCGCTGGAACAATTTCAATATTTCCGTCGCGGTGACCGACGCATTCATGAACGCGGTCGAGCAGGACTTGCCGTGGCAGCTCGTGCATCGTGCGGAGCCGTCGCCCGCGCTGCGCGCGGCGGGCGATCTGCGGCAGCGCGACGACGGCATGTGGGTCTATGCGGAAAAGCGCGCCCGTGCGATCTGGGACAAGATCATGCGCTCGACCTACGATATCGCCGAGCCGGGTGTCGTGTTCATCTCGAAAATGAACGACGACAACAATCTACGCGCGGTCGAAACGATTCATGCGACGAATCCGTGCGGCGAGCAGCCGTTGCCCGCCTATGGCTGCTGCAATCTCGGGCCGCTGAACCTGACACGCTTCGTTATCGAACCGTTCGCCTCGCTACGCGGTGCGACGAGCGCGTTCGATTGGAATGCGCTTGCCGAACGCACGGCCATGCAAGTGCGTTTTCTCGACGACGTCCTCGACGTGACGCTATGGCCGCTGCCCGAGCAGCGGCGCGAAGCACAGGCGAAGCGCCGCATTGGCGTGGGCTTCACGGGGCTCGGCGACGCGTTGGTGATGCTGGGTTTGCGTTACGATTCGCAGCAAGGGCGCGATTTTGCAGCACGCATCGCGCGCACGATGCGCGATGCCGCCTATCGTGCATCGGTCGAACTCGCGCGCGAGCGTGGTGCGTTTGTGCTGTTCGATGCCGGCCAGTATCTGCAAGCGGGCACGTTCGCATCACGTCTGCCCGAAGACATTCAGCAAGCGATCCACCGCGACGGTATTCGCAACAGTCACCTGCTGTCGATCGCACCGACCGGCACCGTGAGCCTCGCGTTCGCGGACAATGCGTCGAACGGCATCGAGCCGGCGTTTTCGTGGAGTTATCAGCGCACGAAGATCATGGCGGACGGCAGTCGCCAAACGTTTCCGGTAGAGGACTACGCATACCGGCTGTATCGGGAGTTGGGCGGTGACGCCGATGCGCTGCCGGACTGCTTTGTCAGCGCGTTGCAAATGTCCGCGCATGACCATCTCGAGATGATGGCTGCGGTGCAGCCGTACATCGACACGTCCATCTCAAAGACAGTCAATGTTCCGGCCGATTACCCGTTCGACGATTTCGAGAGCCTTTATTTCGATGCATGGAAGCGCGGCTTGAAGGGGCTGGCAACGTACCGGCCGAACGAGACGCTGGGGGCGGTGCTGCATACGGACGGGCCCGCGGAGGCGCTCGCCGATACGGATCTCGATCCGCTCAAGATTGCAATCGATCACCG
Source organism: Burkholderia sp. TSV86 (assembly GCF_001522865.1). Lineage (GTDB taxonomy): Bacteria > Pseudomonadota > Gammaproteobacteria > Burkholderiales > Burkholderiaceae > Burkholderia. The sequence continues at coordinate 12,394 of NZ_LOWB01000064.1, forward strand.
GCCGAGGGGGGAATTGCCCGCGGTGATCGAGAAGGTCGAATATATGACGCAGTTGGGCAAGAAATCGATTTATGTGGCGGTGTCGTTTCTCGAAGTGACCGGATCGATCGGTGGCGAGGAAGTGACGATCGAACGGCCGATCGAGTTTTTCATTCCGGTGGGCCAGCGCGATGAGTCACAGCAGTGGATCACGGCGACGATGCGCTCGCTGTCGCTTGCGGCACGCGGCGGTTTCGTCGCGCGGAATTTGCAGGACATGCGCAAGGTGTCGTGGGATCGCGGGCAGGTGCGGCTCGGCGAAACACAGCGGCTCGACGGCCGGCGCATTCCGCTATGGCACGACTCGGAAGTCGCGGCACTTGCATATGCGATCCAGCAGATCCTGCATCGTCGCGGTTTTCTCGATGCGCAAGGCAATCAGGTGCCGTCGCGATTGCTTGCTCAGTTATCGCGTGACGCGGCTGCTGCTGCGCCGAAGCCGGATGTCGCCACGCCGCCGCTTCGAACCGGAGCGGACGGCAATGACGTGACAGGGCGTTTGCGCGAATCGATCGAACCACGCACGATGTTCGGCCGAAAATGCAATTCGTGCGGCGCGAATGCGGTGATTCGTAAGGATGGCTGCGATTTCTGCACGGCATGCGGCGAAATTGGCGCTTGCGGTTGAGCCGTGAGAGCGGCAAGAGAATGGTTTCGCTTGTGTCGCGTTGGCATCGACGAGGCTGACGCACGTCTTCAGGACTCCTCGTGTCAGTCTCTCTGAATATGGTCTGCCAGAAAGTCGATCAGTAAGCGTACACGGGGTAGAAGACCGCGCCGGGACGGAAATACCGCATGAATCACGCCTCCCTTGGGAGCCCAGCCCGGCAGCGCGTCGACAAGGGTGCCGTTGCGCAAGTCGTCTTCAACGACCATACATGGCAGTTGGGCGATTCCGACGCCATTGATCGCGGCATCGCGTAGCGCATGCATATCGTCGGTGATGAAACGGGGGTGATGGCGCAATTGCGCTTCCTCGCCATGCGGCCCTGCCAATTGCCATATGTGGTTTCGCGGCGGCCCCCAATCGACGCTCGCCAGGCCGGTCAATTCGTTGGGATCTGTCAGCAAGTCGCGCCCTCTCAGTAAGCCCGGAGCGGCAACCAGCCGCTGTGGACTATCCCCGAGGACTCGCATGACAAGGTTACTGTCCTCCAACGGAGGAAAGCGCACGCGCAGCGAGAGGTCGAGACCTTCGCTCAATAGGTCGACGCGGCGATTGGTGGCATCGAGGTGTACCTGCACCTTCGGGTGAATGGCCATGAAGCGCGCCAGCAGGCCACTGACGCGATACTCGAGTAGTGCTGTTGGGCAACTGACGCGCACGATGCCTTGCGGCTCGGCATGCTGACGCTCTACGATCTCGCGCGCCGCGTCCGCCTCCACCAGTACGGCGATGCAGCGTTCGTAAAACTCGCGCCCGGTTTCGGTGACAGCGAAATGACGTGTCGTTCGCTGCAGCAGCCGCACATTGTAGTGTGCCTCGAGTTCCGAGATGCGCCGGCTCAGTGTCGACTTTGGTACGCCCAGCACCCGCCCGGCCTGAGTGAATCCACCATGCTCGACCACTTTCGCGAAGTAATAGAGGTCGTTTAGATCGTCCATGATTGTTCCATTTATAGAACACTGATGGCATTTGACGGTAATGGGCGTCAAATTGTTCCAGGAATAGGATATTGAGCAATGCGATCAGCTCTGTTCCGGGAGCACTGAATCGGCCTGGACAGATCGCTGGTGATCGAGCGCAACGCGGCGGTGTGCGCGGCGCGTTGCCGGGTTACTCGAGCCTGGTGTTTTTGCTTCCCGCGCTGCCGCAATTGGATATTTGCGGCAGTCAGGGGGAAAAAACCGCACGGTTTCCTCTCTGTCGCATACGAGCCATGCATTGATAATTTGGACTATTTATCAATTTTTTACACTGTTTCTGGAGGCTACCATGGCAAGCGAACCGATTCGCGATCCGGCGGATGACCCTCTGCTCACGCCGAAAAATGCGGCATTTATCATCATTGATTATCAGCCGGTCCAAGTGAATTCCATCGCGTCGATGGATCGCCAACTCCTGGTCAACAACATTGTGGGGGCTGCGAACGCTGCCGTTGCTTATAAACTGCCGATCATCCATTCAACGGTTAATGTGAAGACCGGCCTTAACAAGCCGCCTATCCCGCAACTACGTGCCGTGCTGGGCGATTACCCGACTTACGATCGCACGAGCATTAACTCGTGGGAAGACGTCGAATTTCGCGAGGCCGTCGAGGCAACGGGGCGCAAAAAATTGATCATAACTGCGCTGTGGACAGAAGCCTGTCTAACGTTTCCGGCGCTCGATGCGCTGAAGGCAGGCTATGAGGTATTCGTCGTCGCCGACGCGGTCGGCGGCACATCTGTTGCGGCGCATGAAGCCGCATTGCGTCGTATCGAACAGGCGGGCGGCAAGCTTATCAGCGTTGCCCAACTGTTCTGTGAGCTGCAACGCGACTGGGCGCGCAACGAAACCGTACCGGCATTCAGTTCGCATACGATAAGATGTATTAGCCGGGACTTGATCTGACAGGTAGTCGGGCCGACAAAGTACGAGTCGTCAATGGGGGATGAGTTTCTCCTTGGCGAGATCGAGCGAATCGAGGAAAGTGCGCATCGGCGTCTTGCCGTAACACCAGCGCCCCTGATGCTCTCGTTCATTGTTGTACTGGTCGAGCCACGCATCAAGGTCCGTCTGCAAGGTGGCGATCGAGTCGTAGATCTTCTTGCGGAAGACGATGCGATAGAACTCGTTGAGCATGGTCTTGTGCAGCCGTTCGACGATCCCGTTGGTTTGCGGCGACTTGGCCTTTGTTCGGGTGTGGTCGATGTCCTCCAAGGCCAGATACAGCTCGTATTCGTGATGCTCGGGGTTGCCGCAGTATTCGGTGCCGCGGTCTGTCAGCACGCGTAGCAGCGGAATGCCGAAGCCGTCGAAGAACGGGACAACGCGATCGTTGAGCAGGTCCGCCGCCGGCAAGGGTGTCTTGCGATCGTAGAGCTTGGCGAACGCAACCTTCGAGTAGGTATCGACGAAAGTTTGCTGGTAGACACGTCCGACGCCCTTGAGGCTGCCGACATAGAACGTATCCTGCGCGCCGCAGTAGCCCGGACATTCGGACTCGAATTCGCCGTGCACTTCCTTCTCGTGCTTGGCTCGTTCGAGCGCGACGAGCTGCGCCTCGGTCAGCACCAACCCCTCCTGGGCGGACTTGGCTTCCAAGGCCTTCAGGCGCTTCGGCATGGTCTCCAGATCGTGGCGCAACCAGATGCTACGGACGCCTTGGGGCGAGACGGACAGAGCATGCCGTTTGAGGACCTCGTTGGCGATACGCACCTGACCGTAGGCTGGCAATTCGAGGGCCAGTTCGACAACGGCGGCCTCGACCTGCGGATCCACGCGGTTCTTGAGCAGCGGCCGGTGGTGGGAAATCTCCTGCAGCGCAGCTTCACCGCCTCGATCGTACAGTTCCTTAAATCGGTAGAAGCTGTCGCGCGAGTAACCCATCACGCGACAGGCCTGGCTGACGTTGCCGAGCTGCC
>NZ_LOWB01000065.1 GCF_001522865.1 Burkholderia sp. TSV86
TCACTAAGGCGGTCTTCCCGGTCGCGGGTCTGGGCACGCGATTCCTGCCCGCCACCAAGGCGAGCCCGAAGGAAATGCTGCCCGTCGTCGACAAGCCGCTGATCCAGTACGCTGTCGAGGAAGCCATCGCCGCCGGCATCACCGAGATGATCTTCGTCACCGGCCGCAGCAAGCGCGCCATCGAAGACCATTTCGACAAATCCTACGAGATCGAGGCCGAACTCGAAGCGCGCGGCAAGGAAAAACTGCTCGAACTCGTGCGCAGCATCAAGCCCAGCCACGTCGACTGCTTCTACGTCCGTCAGCCCGAAGCCCTCGGCCTCGGACACGCCGTCCTCTGCGCCGAGAAACTCGTCGCCGACAACCCCTTCGCCGTGATCCTCGCCGACGACCTGCTCGACGGCCGCCCCCCCGTCATGAAGCAGATGGTCGACGTCTTCGACCACTACCACAGCTCCGTGATCGGCGTCGAGGAAATCCCCCCCGCCGACACCAAGTCCTACGGCATCGTCGACGGCAAGGAATGGGAAGATTCCATCATCAAAATGTCGGCCATCGTCGAGAAGCCCGCGCCCGACGTCGCCCCCTCCAATCTCGGCGTCGTCGGCCGCTACATCCTCAAGCCGCGCATCTTCGACCATCTGCGCGCCCTCAAGCCCGGCGCCGGCGGCGAGCTTCAGCTCACCGACGCCATCCAGGCCCTGCTCAACGACGAGCAGGTGCTCGCCTACAAGTATCGCGGCACCCGCTTCGACTGCGGCAGCAAGATCGGCTATCTCAAGGCCACCATCGAATTCGCGCTGCGGCACCCCGAAGTCAAGGACGAGTTCGCCGCTTATCTGCGCGAGCGCG
>NZ_LOWB01000066.1 GCF_001522865.1 Burkholderia sp. TSV86
GTTCAATGCCGTGCTGATCGACCGCACGCCAGAGAACAAAGGGCTGGCTGCGCAACGAGACGAACATCTCGTCCGGATGCCATATGTTACCCGGCTGGCGCCGAACTTCTTGATCCATCGGCGAATGGATTCATGCCTGACGATGGTACTGTCAGGTTGTTCCAGAAGTCGGTGAGTATAATGGGGCATGAAGAAAGCTTCTATCGCAGTTCTGCCGCCGGCCGAAGCGCCGGTTTAGTTCAAGGGCTACCGATTTCCGCCGGACATCATCTGCTACACCGTTTGGTTGGATTCTGTCGCAATTAGTGGAGGGCCAGTAGAATGGTCGACTTCGAAGAACTGAGCCCTCACCGATGCGCCTTGCTGCGAAGATACCGCGAAAGAACCTGCCCGCAGGAATCGCCAGGGTGCTCAAGCGCCTGCACTATCCGCTGGACGTGATCCTGCTGTGCGTGCGCTGGTACGTGGCCTATTCGCTGAGTCTGCGCAACCTCGAAGAAGTGATTGTTGATTTTCACGCAGTCTTAACCCACCGGGGATGCGGACAAAATCTTGGACTACTTGGAGGTAGTCCATGTATTCATACGAAGACCGCGTTCGGGCGGTCGAGC
>NZ_LOWB01000067.1 GCF_001522865.1 Burkholderia sp. TSV86
ATGTACTCAACCTGGTGTCACGATGCTCTATCTACCGACCCGATTGATGCTCATCGTCAGCTTGTCAGCGGTATTCGTGCTCACTGCCTGTGGTGGTGGCGACATCGATTCTGTCGTACCACAACCGGGCAAGTGGCAGGCCGCGCACGTCGGCGATCTGCTTGACGTGACGCTTGGCGATCTTCATCCGACGCAGGGCGCGATCGGGTACGATCAGATTTATTACAAACTCGGTCGTTACGAGGCGCAACCCGACAAAAAATTCGATGATTTCTGCGCAGACGAAGGGCTGGGTGGCCTCGCCTCGAATGGCTATACCACGCAATCCGTGTTGCGTGTGAGCGCAAGCTATACCTGCGCGACGACCGATGTGACCGCGCGCGACCGCTCGGCGCTGAATCCCGTCGTGATCGGCCCGAACGGCAAAACACTATACGTGACCGACGGCCATCATGGGCTGTCGACATACTATGAGACCCTCGACGGCGGTCCGACGCTGCACCTCCATGTCGTCGTCAAGGACAATTTGAGCGCTTATTCGGGCGACGCGTTCTGGCAGCAGATGCAGAGCCGCGGCTACATGCGGCTCAAGGACGGCAACGGCCAGCCGATCAGCGCCGCGCAACTGCCGACGCAACTCGGACTGAAGGGCGGCTTACAAAACGATCCGTACCGGGCGCTGATCTTTTTTACGCGTAACATCGGCTACACCAAGCCCGCCCAGGCAATCGACTATCTTGAGTTCTACTGGGCCGACTGGCTGCGCGCGCAGCCGGATGCGTTTTCGCTGGGAAACTATGACCGGACGCGCCTCGGCACAACCGATCCCGATCCGGCTACGGCCGACACTGGCTATCTGAACGCAGTGTGGAATGCGTCAGTGCGAATGGTCGCGGCAATGGACCCGATCATCGACGGCAAGACGGGTGCTGATCTCGGGCGCCCCGATGCGATCAACGGCGAGAAAAAGTACAGCAAAGGGGAGTTCAACAAGTTGAGCCAGCCAATGACGGCCGACAAGCCGGGCAAACTCGCATACGCGCTCGACTACAAAGCGCGTCACAGGTTGTCACCGTAAGCGTACACATTCTGTCGCGCACCGGTTCTCCGCAGCCTACAACCTGCACTACGGTACTGCTCGGGCGCTTGCTCTTGTCGCGTCGCTTTTGCAGCAGGATGTCGAGTTCAATGCCGTGCTGATCGACCGCACGCCAGAGAACAAAGGGCTGGCTGCGCAACGAGACGAACATCTCGTCCGGA
>NZ_LOWB01000068.1 GCF_001522865.1 Burkholderia sp. TSV86
CCGACAAGGCGCAGGCGCCGCTGACGGAAGTGGACGTGGCCGGCGTGCTGTCGAAGACGGTAACGGATTGGCAGAGCTATTCGGGCCGTCTGGAGGCGGTGGAGAAGGTGGAGATCCGGCCACAGGTGTCGGGCACGATCGTGTCGGTGAATTTCAAGGACGGCGCGCTGGTGAGGAAGGGCGACGTGCTGTTCGTGATTGATCCGAGGCCGTATCAGGCGGAGGTGGACCGGGCGGCGGCGCAGCTGGCGGCGGCGCAGGCGCGCAACGGCTACGCGCAAAGCGATTGGCAGCGCGCGCAGAGGCTGATCACCGACAACGCGATCGCCAAGCGCGATTACGACGAGAAGCAGAACGGCGCGCGCGAGGCGATCGCGAACCTGAAGGCGGCGCAGGCGGCGCTGGAGGCGGCGAAGATCAATCTGGGCTACACGCGGATAGTTGCGCCGGTGTCGGGGCGGGTGTCGCGCGCGGAGATCACGGTGGGCAACGTGGTGTCGGCGGGGGCGTCGGCTGCGCCGCTGACGACGCTGGTGTCGGTATCGCCGATCTACGCGTCGTTCGACGCGGACGAGCAGACGTATCTGCAATATATCGGCAGTGCGAAGGATGGGCGCAAGGTGCCGGTGGAGCTGGGGCTGGCGAATGAGAGCGGCTATTCGAGGCAGGGCGTGATCGACTCGGTGGATAACCGTCTGGATACGTCGTCGGGGACGATCCGGGTGCGCGCGCGCTTCGACAATGCGGACGGTGCGCTGGTGCCGGGGTTGTACGCGCGGGTGAAGGTGGGCGGCAGCGCGCCGCATGCGGCGCTCTTGATCGATGATGCGGCGATCAACACGGATCAGGACAAGAAGTTCGTGTTCGTGGTGGATCAGCAGGGGCGGGTGTCGTATCGCGAGGTGCAGTTGGGCGCGCAGCACGGCAATCAGCGGGTGATTGTCGGGGGATTGTCGGCGGGGGACCGGATCGTCGTGAACGGCACGCAGCGTGTGCGGCCCGGCGAGCGGGTGAAGGCGCATCTCGTGCCGATGACGGGCGGCGACGATGCGGCGGC
>NZ_LOWB01000069.1 GCF_001522865.1 Burkholderia sp. TSV86
CGACTACGCCGATCTCATGCCTTGGAGAATGCCTGCTGCCCTCAACCGCTGAGGGGCGTCGTTAAAAGACCGCGTACGCATGAAAAACCAACCACTGTCAGATTTAGTCTAGTCCACCGCACATTAGCGCCACTGGCAATGGCAATGTGCTGGCATCCGCACCCGACGGCCACAATCTGCGTTGCGTATTCTCGTTCTCGGGCTGGTCGCAAGCTGGCACCGGCGAATGTATGACCGACGACGGTGCGCTCTACGATTTACAAATTTCTAGGTTAGGAATAGGTGGATAAGCACGAAACCCTGCATAGTCACCGCGACCTTTCCGACGTTCAACCTACCACCGAGAACCGCGCGGCAAGCTGGGATGCCTATTTGCCCATGCTCGCCTTTTCTGCCTCGCAAGGCTGGCATGGAGCGGCCCAGTCGAACCCGTCTCCCTTCTGGACAATCTTCGGAAATCGGTTGGAAGCTCGCACCGCGTTGCAGTTGGGCCAGCGCTTATCGAACGTCCGTACAATCATCCGGTCGGGCGGTAGGAACTTATCGAGCCATTGTGGCCCGCCGTCCTTTTGTAGCAGGTCAATAGCCAGTACGTGCACACCGGACAGTGGAATTCAACTCCGGCGTCGCGGCATGTTCCGGATTCCCGCCGAATACATATCCGGCATCAAACAAGGCTTTCTTGGTCTGCGGTTCGCACTGAGCCCATGCCGCTGCCTCTGCTGCCGTCGTCGGAGCTTTGGTATTGAGTGACGCCCAACAGGTATCAAACCATTCCTGCCCCGTCTGGTAGAACCAGCCCTTACTCGCTCCCCATGCGACCGCCACTGCAATGACAATGACGCCCAAGGCACTGCTTCCGCTATCGTTGCTGCTCACGTCTGCCCCCGTTTCGTTCTATTAATCGAAAGCATTATCGGAGTTGAGGAGGTAACGGGCAATGTGACATCGGATGGCGAAGCGACCGGGACACCGCCAGCGTCGTGATGAATTGACCAATTCCGGTTACACCATGGTTACATGGACCAAGGATCGATAGCTGAAAGAGACAGGAAGAGCAGAGAAGTGCTTGATTTGACTGGCCCGCCCTACACGATTCGAACGTGTGACCTACGGCTTAGAAGGCCGTTGCTCTATCCAACTGAGCTAAGGGCGGTCGGAGAACGACTGCGCTGTTGAAATCGAAGTCGCCAAAAGAAACCAATAAGGAGCGCGCGGCGCGAGAACAAACACCCTCGACCCAAACGCATCACAGGCCCGGTAAAACCGAGCCCGTGATTATACCCGATCACTACGACAATCGGAGCCACCCTGCTACGGGTGCGTTAAGCCGGTTGCGGGTAAAACAGGAACCAGCCAAGACAGAACAGGCCGGCCAGCACGCAATAAAGACCAAACGCCGCAAGCCGCCCGCGCCCTTCGAAGTAGCGCATCAGGAACCGCACGCTCAGATAAGCGGCAATCGCCGTCAACACGCCGCCCAACAGCGCGTCGGCAAGCTGGCCGGGCGCGTGAAGCAGCTTCGGCAGTTCGAGCACGCCGGCAGCGAAGATGATCGGCGTGCCAAGCAGGAAAGAGAATTCCGCCGCCTTCTCCGCCGTCAGCCCCGCCAGATTACCGGCGATCATCGTGAGGCCGCTGCGGGAAAAACCCGGAATCAGCGCTCCCACCTGCGCAAGGCCGACGAAAAATGCTTGCTTGAACGTCAGTTTTTCGGGCGGACGATGTGCACTCGCTCGCTGAACCCGGTCGCCGATCCACAGCAAGATGCCGTTGACGATCAGCGCAATCGCGACAATCCGCAGATCGTGGAACACCCGCTCGATGTGCTTCTCGAGCAGCAATCCGACGAGCCCCGCCGGAATCGTGCCGATGATGAGCGCCCACATCATATGGCCATCGTCGTTCTTGCGCCCATTGAGCGAAGCGAAGAAGCCGGTGATCAGCGCGAGCCAGCGGTCACGGAAATACCAGAGAAGCGCAAATGCGGTACCCAGATGCAACGCGACGAGAAACGGCAGCAGCTGCGGCGCATGCTTGTCGATATGCATGCCGAAGATAGCGGGCACGAGCAATGTGTGCCCGAGGCTGCTGACAGGAAAGAGTTCGGTTACGCCCTGCAGGACGCTCAGGAATACCAGAAACCAAAGGCTCACGCGTCGGTCCTTTTATCGGAGAGATTAAGCGAGGAAAACTGGCGGAGACGGCGTAGCATGCGCTCGACGCCGCACCACCCCAGAAAACCGCGCCCCGATTATGCCGAGCGTGAATGACTGCGCCAAGGCGTTTGGCGCAAATCAGGTATCCAGCCAACAGCCGGATACATTCCCACATGATTTGAAAGCACCTCGAAAGCACATATCAATCTAAATGACTGCCTCCAGGCACAAAGGTGGTCAGATCAACGGCCGACTTTGTAGAAGAACAGCACCGTGCTGCCGGTGAACATCCCGAAAAGCGTGAGAGCCATCGCAGTTGCCAGATCCATAGTGAGTTCTCCAAGGTAAATCTTGATACGGCACGATATAAAGATGACCGGTTGACGTCATTGTCCTTACGGATGACGTTCTTTGACATTCTCGATTTCCCGTACATCGCCTCCCGTCATCCGCCGTACCGACGGCTCGCCCAACAACCCCGCACGATCCGCTATTCTTAGTAATCCAGCCCCTAATAAAACGTCAACGCGCGTCATCATGCCTACTTTCCAGAATCAACCCATTCTTGAACTTGCCGACGGCGCATCGCTCGCGCGCATCGCGCCTCAGGCAGGCGGACGGCTCTTGTCATGGAGCGTCGACGGCGAAAGCGTCGTGTTCTGGCCCGAATCGGCAGATTGGTCACGCCCCGCCAAGGTCCGCGGCGGCAATCCGTTGCTGTTCCCATTTCTCGGCCGCCATTGGGCAGATGGCCAGATAGGCCGGTGGCGCGACCGCAACGGCATCGTGCGCGATCTGCCGATGCACGGTTTCGCTCGCGACCTGCCATTCAGCGCGCATCCTGATGCCGACGGCCGCGGCGTGACGCTAACGCTCGAAAGCAACAGCGCCACGCGCGGCGGTTATCCGTTCGAATTCCGTTTCGACGCGAGCTACCGGCTCACCGATGCGCACACGCTCGACGTCGCCTTGACGACGTCCAATCTGAGCCAAACGCCGCTGCCGTACTACGCAGGCCACCATTTCTACTTTGCGCTGCCGCATGGCGAACGCGCGTCGACAACACTCGCGCTGCCGCCCGCACAGATTCGCCGCCAGCTCGACGACGGCTCGATCAGCCCGCCCGAGCCCGGCGCGCCACACTATACGTTGGACGATTCGAGCATCATCGACCGCTTTCACTGCCTCGAGCCCGACCGCACGCCCGTCGAGCCGGTTCGCATCGCGATGCCCGGCCGTCACACGATCGAGATCGATCTGAACCGGCCCGGCTCGGCGCCGTGGTATGCCGTCACGACATGGACCGAAGCGCCCGAATCGGACTTCTACTGCGTCGAGCCGTGGCTCGGCCTGCCGGACGCGATCCACAACGGTCTCGGCCTTCGCACCGTCGCGCCAGGCGCGACCGAAACCGCAGCGTTGCGCATCCGCGTCACGCCGTTGAGTTGACACGGCGCGCATTACGCCGTCTGGGCACGTCATTCGCGTCAGGCCACGCGCCGGCGTGGGCGCGCCGCCCGCGGCAACCGGCGGCGGCGTACTTCCCAAGCAGCTTATAGCGTGCTCCTATGATGAGCCGCCCGCCACGCACGCCGCATGAGACACCCCGCTGGCGCCACGCCACCGCTTACCCATACGCGCCGCCCCGCCCCCGCGCCCTCGAATGTGCGAATCCCCACTCCGCCCACGCAAACACGTCCGGCCGTATGTCCGCATCCGCGCATATCGAACGCAAAGCCGCGTGCCTGTTGCCGAACCCGTTAAAATCAGATGTTTTTGTCCCTGCTGCCGCGCCGTCGCGGCAGTGCTTGCGAGGTTCAATGTTGGTGAAAACAACGAGACGGCTCGTCGTCGCATCGCTTGCCGCGCTGCTTGCCGCGTGCGGTTCGGCCCCCGTCGGCACCGGTTTCTATCGGGTCGAGCGCGGCGACACGCTGAATAAAATCGCGCGCTCGAACGGGCAGTCGGTCGCGAACATCGTCCGCTGGAATCAGATTTCGAATCCGGACGCGATAGAAGTCGGCCAAGTGCTGCGTGTTGCGCCGCCATCGGGCACCGCGTCGAAGGCCGCTACGGGCAGCACGGCCCGCAGTTCGGGCCGCACGGCATCGGCTTCGTCATCTGCGTCAGCGGTCAAGCCCCCATCGAGCATCTCGCTCGTCTGGCCCGCGGCTGGCAACGTGGTTCGCTCATTCGACGGCTCGCAGTCCAAAGGCATCGACATCGCGAACACGGCGGGCACGCCGGTCGTCGCGGCAGCGGCCGGCACGGTCGTGTATGCGGGCAACGGGCTGCGCGGCTACGGCAACCTGCTGATCATCAAACACAATGCGGATTTTCTGACGTCCTACGCGCACAACCGCACGCTGCTCGCGAAGGAAGGAGAAACGGTCGCGCAAGGACAAAAGATCGCGGAGATGGGCGATACCGACAACAACCGCGTCGCGCTGCATTTCGAACTGCGCTACAGCGGCCGCCCGATGGATCCGGTGCGCTATCTGCCGTCGCGCTGACGCGCCCGCATGCGCATACATGCAGCGCCGCGCGCGGCAACGGCCGCCGCGTGCGCCGGCCGGATGAAGGCTGTCGAAAAGATGCTCAGCGTTTGCGCAACCGGCCAGAAAGGGGATCGACACGGCAAGCGAACGCCACCAGCGCGCCAATCCCGACTACGCTAAGCCCCGTAGCTATCAGAATCAGGTCCATGATCGTATCTATTGTTGGTAAGCCGATCATACGCAGCATTTATGGTTTTCGCATGAAGGTGTTTCCCCAAGTAACGGCGCGAAAGATGGCGCCTGATCCATCATTTCGTTGTCCTGTGCACTGACATGGCGCACAGTCCGCGCGAGCGGAAATCCACGATGCCGCCCGGCACCGGCTGCCGTGCCGATCCCATCGCCCGCTTCGGCCCGCGCCTGCCCGCCCGCTATCCCATCGGCATCGATATCTGCGCCAATGAACTGACGAAAGCGGCTGCATAGCGCCGCGCGATGAAGTGGCGGCCTGCACCGTCGCGCACCGGACATTCGACGAACCGAAGGATGCCTCCAATCGTTTCGCAAGCGGCTTCGCTCGCGCCGACGTGAAACGCGGCAAGCAGATCGGCATTCCGCGCGCAGAGCGCTCAAACGGCAATCGCGCGCCGGGCCGCGTATCAGATCGATGCGATAGCAGCCTCGGCGTTCGTGTTGTTCGCGCTGTTCGGCACGCGCGCGCTCGCATTGCGTCTGGGCGGCAACTGCGCGGCCGCGCCCATCACCGCTCGCGCCGACAGTCAGATAACCGCGCCGCCGCGCGCATCGCCCACCGTCGCCCGCGACGATCAATTGCGTCGATGCCGAATACGAAAGCAAGACTCGCCCCGCACACGAACACCCACGCGACATTGCGTGCGCCGCCGATTTGCCGATAAACGCAACCGCGACGATCGTTCGCGCGGGCACCGCGCAAGTTGAGCGACAAAACGCGCCGCTGCGTCGTTTGCGGCCGTTGGCGAACGCGCACTTATGCCGCACATCCTGTCTATCCCGGCAACCGCAGACGCTATCGCACTTCGCCTGACCTAACCGAACGGCCTACTCTCGAGCGCCGCACGAATGGTTTATAGTGGCGCTCACCGTAGTCAGTTCAATCTCCGTCCGATGTCTTCAAACGCCTCGTCCGCCGACGCGCAACACAGTCCGCTTTATCTGAAACTTCTTGGCGAAACCGCGAAGATCGACTGGTGCGATCTCGAACGCTTCTTTGCGCAAGGCAAGCTGCTGTCCGTGGCGCGCGATCTCGATCTCGTGAGCATCGCCGAGGCGATTGCCCGCGACGATAAGGATCAGGTCGCCCGATGGCTCGCCGCGGGCCATGTCGAACGGATGCAGACGAACACCGCGCAGGATTACGCGGCGCGCACACCCGAGCTGTGGGCGGTCGTCGTGTCGCCTTGGGTGTGCGTACAAGAGCGCGGGTAACGCGGCAATGTCCGCCCCCGCCCGCCCCGGCAATAGTCTCGGGCCCCGCACCGGTGCAAACTGGCACCGCCGCGTGCTCGGTCTCGCATTGCCGATCATCGCGGCCAACCTTACACAACCGATCCTCGGCGCGGTCGATACGGCCGTCGCAGGCCACCTGAACGGCACGCAATATCTCGGCGGCGTCGCGCTCGGCGGGCTCTTTTTCAATTTCGTGTACTGGGGCTTCGGATTCTTGCGCATGGGCACGACAGGGCTTGTCGCGCGGTCATACGGCGCCAACGATCTCGCGGCAATCCGCGTCGACGTGCTACGCGCGCTGCTGCTCGCATTCGCGCTCGGCGCAGCGGTGCTCGCGCTGCAAACGCCGCTCGTCACGTTCGCGTTCGCCGCGCTCGGCGGCAGCGACGCCGTGCGCGCGACAGCCTTCGAATACACGCATGCGCGCATCTGGGCTGCTCCATTCGCGCTCGCGAACTACGCGATACTCGGTTGCCTGCTCGGCATGCAGCGCGTGCGGCTGGCGCTCGCCATTCAGGTGTTCGTCAATGCCGTCAACATCGGCGCAGTGCTGCTCTACGTGTACCGTTTCGATTGGGGCGTCGCAGGCATCGGCGCCGCGACGGCGACGGCCGACATCGCGGGTTTCGCGCTCGGTGCGCTGCTGCTTGGCCGGCTGAGCCCGTCCGGCCTGCCGCGCATCGAGCGCGCGCAGCTGTTCGAGCGTGCAGCGTTGATGCGGCTCGTCGCGCTCAACCGCGACATCTTTATCCGCACGCTATGCCTGCTTTCGGCGTTCGGCTGGTTTGCGCACCTCGGCGCGCGGCAAGACGACACGACGCTCGCCGCAAACGCGCTGCTACTGAATCTGCAGACTTTCATGGCATACGGCCTGGACGGCTTCGCGCATGCCGCGGAAGCACTGGTAGGCGCGGCAGCGGGCGCACGCGATCGCGGCGCGTTCGGTCACGCGCTGCGCACGACATTCGTCTGGGCAGGGCTCGGTGCAGCCGGATTCGCGCTCGTCTACTGGAGCGCTGGCGGATGGATCGTCGCCCAGTTGACCGACCAACCGTCGATTCGCGACATGGCCGGGCGTTATCTGCCGTGGGCGGCGTTATCGCCTGTGATCTCGGTATGGGGCTTCATGCTCGACGGTGTCTTCATCGGCGCGACGTACACCCGAGCGTTGATGCGTGCGATGGCGGTATCGTTCGCGCTGTTCGTCGCGGCAACGTTCGCGCTCGTCGGCCCATTCGGCAATCATGGGCTCTGGGCCGCGCTGCTGATTTTCATGGGCGCGCGCGGCGTGACGCTAGTCCGGCACCTTCCCGCGCTGACAAGAACGATTGCCGATGGCCCGCGTTCCAGCGGATTCGCTGCCGTCGCCGACTGACGCCCGGCACTCCGGCGCCCGCTGCGGCCGGCGCTTCACCCCGCCCGATACGCCGCGCTCCGCGGCATCCGCTGCTGGAACACGGCATACCACAACCACGCTCCAGCGCGCCGGCGTATTCAAGCATTCGCGCGTCGCCGGCCTACGCGTTGCGCACCGGCCCAACTATCGTGCTGGCGCGGGGCCAGGCGCCGGCGTCGCGCTCCCTGGAGCGGGCGCTTTCGCGTCGGGCGTTTCCAGCATCGACGGCGGCGTCATATCGGTCGGCACGCCTTGGTAATCGAGGGGATCTTGCGGCGGCGTGCCGCGACGCGTTTGCCGGGGGGCACTCACACAGCCGGCCAGCACGGCCGCAACCAGCGCGGCGACGATGATGCGATTCATGATTTTCCTTCGGGCGGGTTGACGGTTGCGCCGCCCGTTACCGCCGAGCGGCGCCCGGCGAGTCTACTGGAAATCGGCGCGCGGCGACGCGGCTCGATCACGCGGCTTCTCGGTCCACGCATGCATGTTCTACTATGAAAACGTGGCGCTATGCCGGTTTGAAAGGAGGGCTGCCATGGATACCGAATCGATCGCGGGCCTGATCGGCCTATCTATTGGACTGATGGTACTCATCGGTCTGTCCGTTTACGAATCGCGAGAGTACAAACGGACGCACAACGGCGAGGGCATGATCCATCACTGGATGGCCGAGCATCACTGGCTCGATTGGCGGCGCAAACACTAGCGCCGCCGCGACTGCGGCTCATGCCGGTTTTCGGCGCGCAGACCGCGCCGCGGCACGCTATGCGCATCGCACGGCTCGCGGAAAGATAGCGGCATTCTTTCAGCAACACTGCGGCACCCGCTTGAAGCGGGCTGATGGTTGTTCGCGTGCCGGCGCCCGCCTTCATTGCCGGTGCGCTACCGGCGCGGCATGTGTGCCGGCTTCGCGCCCGCGTTACGTGGGCCGCCGTCGCAGGCGGCCCGCTCCAAAACGCACGGCCCGGCAATGAACTTACCGGGCCGCTGTCGTATCGTCGCACCGCGCGTTGTCAGCGCGGCAGCGGGTCGCTCAGGAAATGGCGCGCATATCGGGCGTTGATATCCGACAAGCGGAATAACGTCAGGAAATCCGCGCAATTGAAATCGGGATCCCACGCGGGAGCGCCGCAAATCTTTGCGCCGAGCCGCAGATAGCCCTTGATGAGCGGAGGCGGCGCCACCTTCACACCGGTCTGAAGATCGTCGACCGGCAGCGGCGTATGGGGAAACGCTCGATACTCGGGCGCCGTCAACGCATCGCCGAGCGACCGATAAAGGTTGGCCGCATAGTGACCGCCATCCGCCATCGACACGCTCGCGCAACCGAGCATCGTCTCGTAGCCGTTTTGCTGCATATACGTGCCAAGCCCGCCCCAGAGGGCCATGATCACGGCGCCGCTGCGATAGTCGCGATGCACGCACGAGCGCCCGACCTCGACCATCTTCGAGCGCAGGTGCGCCAGACGCGACAGATCGAACTCGCCTTGCGCGTACAGGCGGCCGATGCGCGCGGCCTGATGCGGCGGCAACACGCGGTATGTGCCGACAACCTTCAGCGTATCGAGATCGCGCACCAACAGATGATCGCAGTACGGGTCGAACGAATCGACATCGAGGCCGGCCGGGCCGACCAAGCGAGCACCCATTTCCTCTGCGAACACGCTATGGCGCAGGCGCTGCGCTTCGCGCAGCTCATCTTCGGTGCGCGCCCACACGGCGCGCAGCCGGAATTCCGAGGTAACCGTTTCAGCCGCGCGTGGCAAACGGCGACGCGGCAGTTCAAGGGGTAGCGAGGCAAAAGGGAGCGTAGGCGTCGGCAGTTCTCGCATTAGGCTTTCCTGGTCGTAAGGAAGGGAACGACATGCCCGCCAATGTAGTAACCGGCCGTGACGCTTATGTGGCAAAACGGTGTCCATTCGGTGACGTGTCGCCGATTTGACTTTAGCAGAAAGCCGGAAATAGCGCTGGATTGCCCGCGATTAGATTAGATCTGGCGCAATTGCTGCGCGCAGCACTGTCTGGCCATTGCCATCGCGCACGCGGTTCGTGAGCCAGAACAGGCCGCCCTTCTTGACGCTCCAGCTTTCGCGCGAGCCGGCGAGCAACCAGGCGGCGACACTGCCGAGCGTCGGCTGATGTCCAACGATGACGACCGTCGACGCGATCCCATCCGGCCAACCCGCCGCAACGAGCACGTCGTCGACATTGCCGCCTGGCGCAAGCTCGTTGACGATCCGATATTGATCAGTCAGTGCCTCGGCTGTCTGCAGTGTGCGCGCCGCAGGGCTCACGAGCACCGCCGCGTTGCGCTCGATGCGCGCGCGCAACCATTTCGCCGCGGCCTGCGCGTCCTTGTGGCCGCGCTCGGTCAGGCGGCGACCGAGATCGGTGCTCGCGTAGTCTTCGGCTTCAGCATGACGCCAGAGAATCAGGTTTGTCACAAGCAACCTCCGAAACGCAATGGGGTGACGCGCCGTGACGGCGACGTTTCATTGTCCATTTTCTTGCATCGGCCCAATGCGCACATCCGAAAATCCATTTTGACTACGCGCAATGATTGACCAGGTCTCAAAAAGAGAGATAGAATCAATGATTCGTCGGAGCGTAGCGCAGCCTGGTAGCGCATCTGATTTGGGATCAGAGGGTCGTAGGTTCGAATCCTATCGCTCCGACCACAAACACCCAAGCAGTACAACGGTTGGCGGATGGCTCATCATGCCACCGCGAACCGCCTCCAAATTCGAAAGTCTCATTTCTCCAAAAATGACGATGCCGGTACATGCCGCGACAGTACCGAGTCGGCCATGGTCTAGCGTCCATTTATCGTTTTGCCGTCAGCGCGTCGTAATCGGCTTCACACTGCCGGCCGGCAACGCCCCGTTCGTCAGCGATTCGCGCCAACTCTCCCGCTCGCGCGTCAGCCCCGCCGAGCACGTCGGCGAACAAATCGAGGGCGTCGCCGGTTGCCGGGCTTCCGGCGGCAGCGGTGGGATGGCGGGCACGCTCGACCAGCACGGCGACTTGCTTGCGCAGGCCGTCAGCAGCATCAGCGGCACGAGCAGCGTCAGCGCGCGCCGTATCACGTTGTTTCGCAGCATCTTCAGCAATCTCCTGTTGAGCCGCAGTACGGCGTTGTTCCTCCGCGCGCGCAGCGGTAACGGCGTCGAGTTGCGCTTTCTGCGCGGCGACCGTCGTCGTGCGCACGCCGTCGGCGTGCCCCTTGAAATAGCCGGTTGCCGAGCCCACTACGGCGGCGGCAATCACGGCGAGCCAGACACGGGGATCGATCCAAGTCATGCCCCGCTCCGCATCATCGCGGCGAGGCGCGTCGCACGCGCGCCGACCTGCTGCGCCCACTTCGACGCAAGCATGCCGTCGGCCGCCGCCGCGTAGTCGCCGCGCTTCATCGCCGCGAGCGTATTCGTGAACGTGAGCAGCGCACCGCCCATGTTGAATGCCATGTTGATCACCACGCGCTGACGTACACCATCAAGTTGACGCCACCACGATAAATTCCGATCGAGCCAGGCCACCGTCCGATCAATGTCGCTCGACAGCATCGCGTCGCACTCGGGATCGCTGATGCCCACATCGGTTAGATTGCGGCCGACACCGATCGTCGTTTTGCCGACGGTATCAACGTAGGGTTTCAGCCGACGCCCTTCGTCGCGGCTCAGTTCGGCAATGAGTTGCCGACGATCAAAGGTGCCCATGTCACTTTTCTCCGAAAATCATAAATATCAGCTTCGTTGTCGGCCGCGGATTAAGTGTTGAAGAAACCGAGTGCATGATTCATGAAATCTCCCTATGTAGAGCGCTTCACCTCAGGCAATAGATGTGCCATAGGTAATAAATCGCTGTTTTTAAAAAAATAATCCTTGAAATCCCCCCATGGGGTAGTGACTAAATGGACGGATCAGTCCACGACCAGGACCGGCTTGCAGGACGATATCGTCCATTGATCAAGCCATCCACGAGGCCAGGATTGTTGCGAGACTTGAGCGAAGCTTGGAAGAGCCAATCTTCGGCAACGAAACGCAAATGCGCACATTCGAAGACGCCGAGCGGCGCCTACAGAACCTCGCCCGACAGATAGACCTCAAGTTGAGGCTCGTAAAGGCAACGCCGCGCCCCCATCGCTCCGGCCCTGAAGACGTGCCGCCTAACACGACGAAGCGAACGATCCCCAAAAAGTAATCAGTCGAGCCCCTTTTCGCACAGCGCGCGCTCATCAGCACGACGTTTCACCAGCCCCGGCAGCACACGGCCGCCGGCCGTCACCCACGGCGGCCGGCCGTTGTCCGCCTCGTTCAGCGCGCGGCACGCGCCCTTCCAGTCGCCAGCGTTGAACCGCTTCGTCGTCGTGCTGCCGCAGTACGCGGCCGCGCCAATGTTGTAGGCGAAGCTCACCGCGGCCGCGAGCTGGTACGTGTGCCCCTTCAGACCGGGCGTGCACTTCAGCACCGGCTCGGCGTGCGCGATCAGTTGCCGCTCGAGCGACTCGCGGCACTCGGCCTCGCTGTAGCGCCGGCCAACGACGACGCTGGTCGTGTCGCCTAGCCGGTGAGCGCCTTGATGGCGACGGTGGCCGCAATCGGTGCCGGCGTTGGCCGGAAAAAATTGATCGCGATCGGTCGCCCATAGATGTCCGTGACGACAATCGCCGTCGTACCGTATGTTCCCGATCCTGGCGTCTTTTTCGCCGCAATCGCATTCGCGATCACCGTCGCATCACCGCCTTCCACGACGAGCGATATCGAGTGCGACGGAATGCCATTAGCGTCCGTCGCACCGGTGTCGTTTTCGTAAGCGACGTAGCGCGTGACACCTGTTACGTTCGCTACTGCCCCAATGATCCCATCGAGCACTGTGAGCGACGGCAGTGCCGTCGACACGGTCTGCCGTCGCCGCAGCTCCGCATCTTTCTCGACGGGCGCGCCCTCGGCAGCGTCGGCCGGGTTCGTCACCGACTGCCAGCCGAGCGCCGGTGTCGCGATCTGGGTGATCGTGCCCGCGCGCGCAGAGATGTCGCCAATCGTTGCGCACGTGGCCGTCACCGTGATCGTACCGCTGGGCGGAATCGTCACGGTGGCCGGCAGCATCCATTTCACGCCGTTCGCGTCCTTCGCCGCGCCGTTCGTAATCGTCGCGCCGGCCTGTCCGACAAGCACGACGTCGGCGCTCGAGAACGACGCGACCTTCCGCGCAATGCCGTTGATCTTGACGTTGCTCGACAGCGCATCGCCCTGCGCCGTGGCGGGACTGAACGATCGATAGATCGCAATCGCGATCGAGTTCGCGTCGCTGTTCCGCCGACCGTGCTGCGGCGGTCATTCCTGCGGGAACAAATTCAACCTCCATTTCCTCAGCCGGATATAGCTGCAACATCGCGCATGCGGCGTCGATAACATCGGCATTGTCCCTAACGGACGTGCGTTGCGCATCCATTCGTCCCTATCGCCCGCACGACAGCAGTTTTCGCTATCATCAACATTAGTTCCCCCGCAAGCCCGCCTAAGCGGCCAGGGTCGGATACCCAAGCCCCGGCCGGGCAAAAGGCGAAAGCGGCGAGGAAAGCCGCAGCGCCAGCGTCACCGCGCTTTGCATGTGCCCACCGGCTGCTGCCACTGGCCGCCAATACCCCGCCGCCTTGCGGCTGATTTCGATTACATGAATCATCCCATCCGCTTCATCGCCCGGCTCCTGATTTCCATCGCGACGCTCGCGAATACGGCGTCGGCGTATGCCGACGCGCCAACGCCCGGCACGGCACTCGACTCCGCACTCGACTGCTCGTCGACAGGCCACGCGTTTGTCGCACCGCTCCTCGCGAGCCGGGCAATCCGCTCGCAGCCCATGCATGTCGAGGCGAATTCGGTCAATGCATTTCGCACGAACAGCCCGCTTACCGCCTACGGCTTCCCGGTTTTCGTCGTGCTCGGCTATCAGGCCGACGATCCGCTCTTCAAACACGGCGACGGCGAACCGATTGGCGCATGGGCATACGGCGTCGTCGTCAGAGGGACGAAAAGCGAAGTAGAAGAAAAGGTGCGTGCGGCCGGCAGCCAGGCAACGGTCAAGACCGCACTGCCGTTTTTGACGGCGATCGTCTGCACGCCGCGATAAGCGCACCGCGAATCTGCTGCGGCGCGACCCCGCGAAACGAATGCGCCGCGCGTGAGCGCGGCGTCAAACCGACGAAAGCAGGCGAATCCGACGGCTAACGAATCACGCCTCCGTATACACGACACGATACGGAATCCCGATTTTCTCCCACTCCGCCGCTTCCTGACTCAGGCTGTAATCAGTCAGCGGATTCTGCGCGACCCACGCATTCGGCAAATGCACTTCGTAGCCGCCCTTCTTCATCTGCGCGACGCGAATTTCGGGCAAACCCGCATCGGTCCGGCGCCGGCACAGTAGCGCGGCAAGACGCAAACAGAACAGCAGCGGCCATTCGACTTCGCGCGTCTGCGACAACTTGCCGAGTTTGCCCGCATGACCGAGCACCAGCGCCGCGAGCCGCGCCTGGTCGGTGCGCGAAAAGCCCGGCATGTCCGCATTGCTGGCGATATATGCGGAGTGCTTATGATAGGCGCTGTGCGAAATCGACAACCCGATCTCGTGCAGCGCGGCAGCCCAGGCCAAAAACATCCGGCTCTCCTCGCGCGCCTCGCCGTCGGGCACGTCGAGCTGATCATAGAAACGCGCGGCCTGCGTGCCGATGCGCGCGGCTTGCGCGCGATCGACGCCGTAGCGGCGCATGAAGCCGTCGACCGTCACCGCGCGCATGTCCTCATGCTGCGTGCGGCCGAGCAGATCATATAGAACACCTAAGCGCAGCGCGCCATCCGTCGTGTCGACATAATCGATGCCGAGTTCCTCGAATACGGCGAGCATGATCGACAGCCCGCCCGCGAGCACCGGCACGCGATCGGGCTTCAGCGCGACCAGCTTCAGCCGGTTCACGTTCTCCGACTTGATGAGCGCGCGCTTCAGACGCTCCAGCCCGCCGCGCGAAATGCCGTGCGCGACGCCCGCATCGTTGAAACCGTTCGCCTCGACCAGTTCCGCGAGCGCACGCGCGGTGCCTGACGAGCCGATCGCCTGATCCCATCCCGCCTTCTTGTATTCGCTCGAGATAATCTGAATCTCGCGCTTGGCCGCGAGTTCGGCCTGCCTCATCGTGTATTCGTCGACGTTGCCCGCCGGAAAAAACGTGCGGCTATGGCTCACGCAGCCGATGTACAGGCTCTCCATCACGAGCGGCGTGTAATGCTGGCCGATGATGAATTCGGTCGAGCCGCCGCCGATGTCGACGACGAGCCGCTTGCCCGCGCTCGCCGGCACCGAATGTGCGGCGCCCGCGTAGATGAGCCGCGCTTCCTCGCGGCCCGCGATCACTTCGATCGGAAAACCGAGCGCCGCCTCAGCTTCGGCGAGAAATTCGCCGGCATTCTTCGCGACTCGCAACGTGTTCGTCGCGACCGCGCGCACGTGCTCGGGATGAAAATCGCGCAGCCGTTCGCCAAAGCGCTTGAGCGCTTCCCAACCGCGCTCCTGCGAGGCGCGGTCGAGCATCTTGTCGCGCGACAGGCCGGCCGCGAGCCGCACCGGTTCGCGCAGCGCATCGACGGGATAGATCTGGCTGCCGGCAGACGCCTCTTCGACACGGCCGACGATGAGCCGGAAGCTGTTCGAGCCGAGATCGACGGCAGCCAGTAAATGCGGGGATGTAACCATCGAGAGTGGGCTCCGTTCTCGCCTGGCCGCGCGGCAGAGGATTGCCGCGCGTACCGAAAGGTTCAAAGGCGCCATTTTAAGCGCTGCGCGGCGCCCGGTGGCGGCCCCGATAAAACTTGCGATGCCGCTTTCATTCTATCCGGCCGCCGGTTTTATGAAATCCTCGGTTTCCAGCGTATTATTTAGCGATCAACATCAAATTGTCATCAAGACGTCATCGCACCGTGAGACTTTCCGAGCGACCTTTCGAGTCTGCGCCCGACTTTTCAAATTCTGTGCCGATGTCCGTCCGCCACCCGCTTCTCAATCGCGAACTTGGTATCTTGGGTTTCAACGAGCGCGTGCTCGCCCAAGCTGCCGATCCGCATGTCCCTCTGCTCGAACGCCTGCGTTTCATCTGCATCACGAGCAGCAATCTCGATGAATTCTTCGAAGTCCGGATGGCCGGACTGCTTGAGCAGATGCGCGACAATCCCGGCGCGCTGTCGCCGGACGGCATGTCGCTGCAGCACGTGTACGACCTCGTCGTCGAACGCGCGCAACGGCTCGTGCACCGGCAGTACGCGATGCTGCACGAAACGATCCTGCCCGCGCTCGAACAAGAAGGCATTCATTTCCTCGGTCCCGAAACGTGGAACGATGCGCAGCTCGAATGGGCGCGCAATTGCTTCGTCGACGAGCTGCTGCCGGTCCTTACGCCAATCGGCCTCGATCCCGCCCACCCGTTCCCGCGCGTGCTGAACAAGAGCCTGAACTTCGTGATAGAACTCGAAGGTCGTGACGCGTTCGGCCGCCAAGCGGTAATGGGTATCGTGCAGGCGCCGCGCGCATTGCCGCGCCTCGTGCGCATGCCGCAAGAGCTATCGGGCGTCCAGCACGGCTTCGTGCTGCTCAGCTCGCTGATGCAGCACTTCGTCGGCGAACTGTTCCCGAAGCTCGCCGTCAAGAGCTGCAATCAGTTCCGGATTACCCGCAACAGCGAACTCTTCGTCGACGAGGACGAAATCACCAATCTGCGCGTCGCGCTGCAAGGCGAATTGCCCGCGCGGCATCTGGGCAACGCGGTGCGTCTCGAGGTATCGGCCGACACGCCGCAGCATCTCGTGCGACGCCTGCTCGACGAAAGCGGGCTGTCGGACCGGGACTGCTATCGCGTCAACGGCCCTGTCAATCTGGTGCGGCTGATGCCGCTGCCGGAACTCGTCGATCTGCCGGAACTGAAGTTCGTGCCGTTCACACCGTCGACTCCCGCCGCGATCACGAACGCGCCATCGATGTTCGATGCGATCGACCACGGCGACATCCTGCTGCATCATCCTTACGAGAGCTTTCAGCCGGTGCTCGAACTACTGCAGCAAGCGGCGCAGGATCCGAACGTCGTTGCAATCAAACAGACGATTTACCGGACCGGCACCGATTCGCCGCTGATGGACGCGCTGATGGAAGCCGCGCGCAACGGCAAGGAAGTGACGGTCGTGGTCGAGTTGCTCGCGCGCTTTGACGAAGAGACGAACATCAATTGGGCCGCGCGGCTCGAATCGGTCGGCGCGCATGTCGTGTACGGCGTGGTCGGCCACAAATGCCATGCGAAGATGATGCTGATCGTGCGGCGCGTGACGCGCAACGGCAAGACGGTGCTGCGCCGCTACGTGCATCTCGGCACGGGCAACTATCATCCGCGCACCGCCCGCCTTTATACCGATTTCGGGCTGATGACGGCCGAGCCCGCGCTCTGCGAGGATGTGCATCACGTGTTCCAGCAGCTGACCGGCATCGGCGGCGAGCTGACGATGCATCAGATGTGGCAATCGCCATTCACGCTGCACCCGAAGCTTGTCGAGCATATCCGCGCGGAAGCGGCAAACGCGCGCGCCGGCAAGCGGGCGCGGATCGTCGCGAAGATGAACGCGCTCCTCGAGCCGACCGTGATCGCCGAGCTTTACGAAGCGTCGCAGGCGGGCGTGAAGGTGGATCTGATCGTGCGCGGCGTATGCGCGCTGCAACCGGGGGTGCCGGGGCTGTCGGAAAACATCACGGTGCGCTCGATCGTCGGGCGCTTTCTCGAACATCACCGGATCTACTACTTTCATGCGGACGGCGACGAACTCGTCTACCTGTCGAGCGCCGACTGGATGGATCGCAACCTGTTTCGCCGCGTCGAAGTCGCGTTTCCGGTGTATGAACGCAAGCTCAAGCGCCGCGTGATCGCCGAAGGACTGTCGGTGTTTCTCGGCGACAATCAGTCCGCGTGGCTCATGCAAAGCGACGGTCACTACCGCCGCCGCCGCACGGGCAAAACGCAGCGCAGCGCCCAGCTCGGGCTGCTCGCGAAATTCTGCGGGTAAGCAAGCGCCAACGAGCGGCGGCGGGCAACGCGTGCATGCGGCGCGTTGCCGATGGCTTGCCCAGCGGGCGGTTCGCCGTCTCGGCTGGCGGCGGGCTGACTGCGTATCGTCGAACCATCGCAACGCAGTAGCCTATGCGCCGCCGATACGGCCCGCGGCGCCCGGTTGGCCCGCCGCTGCACGCCGCGAAGCGCGACGCGGGCAACGAAGCGCCGCCGCGCGCACGGCCCGATTATGCCGCGTGCCGCCGGCCAACCGTCCGATGTGCGGGAAACCGCGCGCTAAATGTGCTGCCACGCCCTTCCTCGCTCTGAATCAGCAACTGCGCATCGTGGCGTTGCAGCACGTGCTTGCAGATCGCGAGCCCGAGCCCCGTGCCGCCCGTGTCGCGCGAGCGGCTGCGGTCGACGCGATAAAAGCGCTCGGTCAACCGCGGCAGATCGGCAGCCGGAATCCCAAGCCCGCTGTCCGTCACCGAAAATACAGCCTGCGCGCCGTCGCGCCGCCATTCGACACGTATCTTCCCGCCTTCCGGCGTATAGCGCACCGCGTTCGTCACCAGATTGCCGAGCGCGCTGAAAATTTCGGTTTGCGAGCCCGTGACGGTCAGCGTCTCGTCGATGTTGAACATAATGTCGTGATGCCCGTTCGACAACGTCTGCGCATCGTCCTTCAGGTGATCGAGCACGGCTTGCATATCGACCGCGCGATCGGCAGGCGGGTTGGTCTCGCCTTCGAGCTTCGCGAGCACGAGCAGATCGGTGACGATCGAGCGCATCCGCGACGCCTGCTGCTCCATCAGTTCGAGATAGCGGGCGCGCTCTTCGTCGGCTAGCGGCAATTCGCGCAACGTTTCGAGAAAACCCGACAGCACGGTGAGCGGCGTCTTCAGCTCGTGCGACACGTTCGCGACAAAATCACGCCGCATCGCGTCGGTCCGCTCGAGTTCGGTGATGTCCTGCGTGAGCAGCAGCTTGCGGTTCTCGCCATACGGAAACACCTGCACCGCGAGCACGTTCTGCCGGCTGCCGCCCATCGCGCGCATCACGAGCGTCTCATCGTAGCGCTGGCCGTTCAAATAGCGGACGAAGTCCGGATGACGAACCAGATGCGTGATGTGCTGGCGCAGATCGCGCTTCGTGTCGAGCCCGAAGTGCACTTCCGCGATCGCGTTGCACCATTCGATCTGGTCGTGATCGTCGAGCATCACGACACCGTTCGGCGACGCCTGGATCGCCTGGATGAAACGCGAGTGCTGCTGCTCGACTTGGCGCACCTGCGCATGCCATTGTTTCGCGAGCTTGTGCAGCCGATAGTAGATTTCGCCCCAGATGCCGGGCGCGCTCGGCACTTCGCCGTAGACGGGTGCATCGAGCAGCCGCCATAAGCGCTGCGTATGGAACGTGCTGAAGAAGCCTTGCACGACAAGCATCACGAGCATGAACGCGAGGGCCGCCCCGACGCCGGCAAAGATGGCGATCAGCACACCGACGAGCGCAAGCAAAACGAGCGACACTAGAAAGCGCGCCCAAATGATATTCATGATCGTCGCCCGACGAAGAAAAATAAAACATGCGCGCGGCGCGACGCGCCACGCAGATGCCACGCGGTCATTACGCGTGTTTCGCGAGGCGGTAGCCGCTGCCGCGTACGGTTTCGATCATAGCATCGCAGCCGGCGGGCTTGAGCGCGGCGCGCAATCGTTTGATGTGCACGTCGACCGTGCGCTCCTCGACGAACACGTGATCGCCCCACACCTGATCGAGCAATTGCGTGCGGCTATGCACGCGCTCCGGATGCGTCATGAAGAAATGCAGCAGACGGAATTCCGTGGGGCCGAGATCGAGCTTGATCTCGCTGCCGCCAGCCTGCGCCGCGACGCGATGGGTCGCCGGGTCGAGCCGCAACCCGTTGATCGACACCACATCCTCGGTCAATTGCGGCGCGCGCCGGCGCAACACCGCCTTGATCCGCGCCATCAGCTCCTTCGGCGAAAACGGCTTGGTCACATAATCGTCCGCGCCGATCTCGAGGCCGAGCACCTTGTCCTGCTCGTCGCCGCGCGCCGTCAGCATGATGATCGGAATGTGCTTGGTCCGTTCGTTGTTGCGCAGATCGCGCGCGAACGCGATGCCGGATTTGCCCGGCAGCATCCAATCGAGCAAAATCAGATCGGGCAGCACGTCGCTGATCAGGCTTTGCGCCTGCTCCGCGTTGTAAGCGCGAATCGGGCAATGCCCTGCGTGCTGAAGATTCACCGAAATCAGTTCGGAAATCGCGGGTTCATCTTCGATGACAAGAATGTTGCTGGGCATCGGCACCTCGGTCCTTCAAACGACAGGTTAACTATTGGCTTCGCGATCGAGCGTGTCGCGCGGCTGGTGGCGCACGTCAGTACCCTTCACGATGTAGATAATGAATTCGGCGATGTTCTTCGCGTGGTCGCCGATGCGCTCGATCGCCTTCGCGATCGACAGATAATCGAGGCCGACCGAGATCGTGCGCGGGTCCTCCTGCATGTACGACACGAGCTTACGCACGAACGCGCGGAATTCCTGGTCGATCTCCTTGTCGTCCTTGACGATCTGCACGGCGGCGACCGCATCCAGACGCGCGAACGCGTCGAGCGCGCGGCGCAGGATCGTCACGGCCATCTCGCCCGACACCTTGATCTCGGCGATATTCACCGCCCGCGCGGCGGGCTCGTCGACGAGACGGCGCACGCGCTTGGCGATCTTCTCGGCCTCGTCGCCCGCGCGCTCCAGATTGGTGATCGTCTTCGAGATCGACATCAGAAGACGCAGATCGCGTGCGGCCGGCTGCCGGCGCGCGATGATGTTGCCGCATTCCTCGTCGATTTCGACTTCCATGTGATTCAGGCGATCCTCCGCCGCGATCACGCGCTCGGCCGACGCACGATCGAACTCGTTGAGCGCACGCATCGCCTCGGTGATCTGCACCTCGACGAGGCCCCCCATTTCTAGCACCTTCGACGACACCGCGTTCAAATCGGCATCGAACTGGCTCGACAAATGCTTATCCGACATATTTTTCTCCTCGCCCCCGCATCAGCCGAAGCGGCCCGTGATGTAATCTTCGGTTTCCTTGCGCGTCGGCTTGATAAAGATCTTTTCCGTCTCGCCGAATTCGATCAGCTCGCCGAGATACATGTACGCGGTATAGTCCGAGCAGCGCGCCGCCTGCTGCATGTTGTGCGTGACGATGACGACCGTGTAGTCGCTCTTGAGTTCGGCGATCAGCTCCTCGATGCGGCCCGTCGAGATCGGATCGAGCGCCGAGCACGGCTCGTCGAGCAGCAGCACCTCGGGCCGGATCGCGATCCCGCGCGCGATGCAAAGACGCTGCTGCTGGCCGCCCGACAGCCCGTAGCCGCTCTGATTCAGCTTGTCCTTGACTTCGCTCCAGAGCGCCGCTTTGGTCAGCGCCCACTCGACACGATCGTCCATCTCCGAGCGCGTGAGTTTTTCGAACATCTTCACGCCGAACGCAATGTTGTCGTAGATCGACATCGGGAACGGCGTCGGCTTCTGAAACACCATGCCGATGCGTGCGCGCAGCAGCGAAATGTCGAGCTTGGATTGCAACAGGTTCTCGCCGTCCATCACGATCTCGCCTTCGGCCCGCTGCTCCGGGTAAAGCGCATACATCTTGTTGAACGTGCGCAAGAGCGTCGACTTGCCGCAGCCCGACGGACCGATGAATGCGGTCACTTTGCCTTCGGGAATCTGCAGGTTGATGTTCTTCAGCGCGTGGAACTTGTTGTAGAAGAAATTCAGGTTCTTGACTTCGATCTTCGGCGTCGACGGCGCGAGCGGACGCTGTCCTGTCGCGGCGCCCGTGCCGGCTGGCTGCGCCGCGCGAAGAGAAGAATCGAGGTGGCTTTCTGCCATGTTCATCGGATTGCTCCGCCGTTACTTTTTCGAAAAGACCGAACGCGCGAGGATGTTGAGCCCCAACACACCCAGCGTAATCAGGAACACACCGGCCCACGCGAGCGATTGCCATTCGGCGAACGGGCTCATCGCGAACTTGAAGATCGTGACGGGCAGATTCGCGACCGGCTGATTCATATCGACCGAAAAGAATTGATTGGACAGCGACGTGAAGAGCAGCGGCGCGGTTTCGCCGGCGATCCGCGCGACCGCGAGCAGCACGCCGGTGACGATGCCGCCCACCGACGCGCGCAGCGTGATCTTCAGGATCATCCGCCACTTCGGCGTGCCAAGCGCGAACGCCGCTTCGCGCAACGCGTTCGGCACGAGCTTGAGCATGTTCTCGGTCGTGCGGATCACGATCGGAATCTGCAACAGCGCGAGCGCGACGACGCCCGCCCAACCGCTGAAATGCCCCGCCTTCGCGACGACGAGCGCGTAGACGAACAAACCGACGACGATCGAAGGCGCGGACAGCAGGATGTCATTGATGAAGCGCATCACGCTCGCGAGCCAGCTCTTCTGGCCGTACTCGGCAAGATAGACGCCCGCCAGAATGCCAACCGGCGTGCCGACGAGCGTCGCAAGCGCAACCAGCAGCAAGCTGCCGACGATCGCGTTCGCCAGGCCGCCGCCCGCGGTGTTCGGCGGCGGCGTCGACTCGGTGAAGAGCGACAGCGACAGGCCGCCAATGCCGAGATGCAGTGTCGTGTAGAGAATCCAGACGAGCCACAGCAGGCCGAACGCCATCGCGGCAAGCGACGCGGTGAGCGCGACCACGTTGGTCGCCTTGCGGCGGCGCTGCAGACGCGCGCGCATCGCGTCGAGCGCCGCGCCGCTCGGGCCGGGCATGTTGAGAAGCGGCGAACTCATTTGCCCCCCTCCGAGCGCTCGAGGCGCAGCAGCATCAGCTTCGAGATCGCGAGCACGATGAACGTGATCACGAACAGGATCAGGCCGAGTTCCATCAGCGCGGACGTATGCAGGCCCGGCGCGGCTTCGGCGAACTCGTTCGCGAGCGCCGACGTGATGCTGTTGCCCGGCGAATACAACGATACGTTGTCGAGCAGGTTCGTGTTGCCGATCACGAAGGTCACGGCCATCGTCTCGCCAAGCGCGCGGCCAAGGCCGAGCATCACGCCGCCGATCACGCCCGTCTTCGTATAGGGCAGCACGATCTTCCACATCACTTCCCACGTGGTGCAGCCGATGCCATACGCGGACTCTTTAAGCAGCACGGGCGTCACCTCGAACACGTCGCGCATCACCGACGCGATGTACGGAATGATCATGATCGCCAGAATGACGCCAGCCGACAGAATGCCGATACCGATCGGCGGGCCCTGGAACAACGCGCCGATCACCGGAATCGGTCCCAGCAGCGCCGCAACCGGCTTCTGGAAATACGTCGCGAAAATCGGCGCGAACACGAGCAGCCCCCACATCCCGTAGACGATCGACGGAATCGCGGCGAGCAGCTCGATCGCGATGCCGAGCGGCCGGCGCAGCCAAACGGGCGCAAGCTCGGTGAGAAAGAGCGCGATGCCGAAGCTCACGGGCACCGCGATGACGAGCGCGACGATCGACGTGACGAGGGTCCCGTAGATCGGCACGAGCGCGCCATAGCTGTCGGAATTGGGGTCCCATTCCGATTGCCACAGGAACGAGAAACCGAATTTTTCAATGGTCGGCATCGATGCGATGATGAGCGACACGATGATGCCGCCGAGCAGCAGCAAGGTCACGATCGCCGCGATCCGCGTCAGGCCGCCGAACACGATGTCGCCGAACGGGCTCGGCGCGCGTTGCTGCGGCTGGCCGCCGGATCGGGACGACGCAAGAGGAAAGTCAGACATGGGAGCCTGTTTTTCAAAGACGGGCGGCACTAACCGCCCGCCGGCACTGCACACGCCGCCGCCGATCAATCAACCGGCCGGGCGACAAACCGCTTGGAACGCTGCCGTCAGCTTACTCGGCAAGGGTCTTGCCCGATGCGTCCGTCACCTTTTCCTTCCACTGCTTGCGGATTTCCGTCTCGACCGACGCCGGCAGCGTAATGTAGTCGAGATCGTCGGCCGCCTTCGCGCCGTTTTTGAACGCCCAGTCGAAGAACTTGAGCGTCGAGGCGCCCTGCTCCGGCTTTTCCTGCTTCGCGTGCAGCAGCACGAACGTCGCGCCGACAACCGGCCACGCTTCCTTGCCCGGCTGGTTCGTCAGGATTTGGTAAAACGACTTCGACCAGTTCGCGCCGGCCGCGGCCGCCTTGAACGTCTCGGTCTTCGGCTCGACGACGTTGCCCGACGAATTCTTCAAGGCAGTGTAGACCAGGCGATTCTTCTTCGCGTAAGCCCATTCGACATAGCCAATCGCGCCCGGCAGACGCTGGACGAACGCCGCCACGCCGTCGTTGCCCTTGCCGCCCGTGCCAGTCGGCCAGTTGACGGTCGTGCCCTCGCCGACCTTCGACTTCCACTCTTCGTTGACCTTCGACAGATAGTTCGTCCAGATGAAGCTCGTGCCCGAACCATCCGCGCGGCGCACCACCGCGATGTCGGTGTCCGGCAGCTTGACCTTCGGGTTCAGCGACGCGACCGCCGGGTCATTCCATTTCTTGATCTTGCCGAGATAGATATCGCCGAGAACCGCGCCCGACAGCGTAATCTCACCCGCCTTCACGCCCGGCACGTTGATGACCGGCACGACACCGCCCACCACCGTCGGGAACTGGAACAGGCCTTCCTTCGCGAGTTCGTCGTCTTTCAGCGGCGCATCCGAGCCGGCGAAATCGACCGTCTTCGCAACGATCTGCTTCAAGCCGCCCGACGATCCGATACCCTGATAGTTGACCTTCGCGCCGCCCGACTGCTGATAGTCGGCCGCCCATTTCGTGTAAATCGGCATGGCGAAAGTGCTGCCCGCGCCGGTGATGTCGGCAGCGTGCGCGGCGACCGCGAAAAGCGCGCCGGCCAAGCCTGCGAACGCGGTATGCATCAATTTCATGAGACCTCCAGTGTGTGAGCGGATGACTACGGCACCGCGAAGATTAGGGGCTCTACATGACAGTCATGTGACAATCGATGAACCTAGCGTGACAGTAACATGACCGATTGAAAGGCAAACTTGCCGTGCGTCTGGACCGCCAGCGCGCTTAATTCCTCTGCGCGTCGCGCGTAGGAAAAAATTCACACAAATATGAAAAAGCCGACGCGGGGCAATTGGGTCCCCAAGCGTCGGCCGCCGGCTCGCGTATCGCCGTGCCTATGCAGTCGCCTGCTTGACCGCGTCGGCAATCGCTTGCGCGTAATGATCGGCATCCGCCGCCTGCTTCGCCTCGACCATCACCCGCAATACCGGTTCTGTCCCCGATGCACGAATCAGCACGCGGCCGCTATCCGCGAGCGATGTCTCGGCGTTTGCGATCGCACGCCGGATTGAGTCGCTCGCCTGCCAGTTCGCGTCTGGCTTCATCCGCACGTTGATCAGTTTCTGCGGAAACAGACTGACGCCATCGAGCATCTGCGCAAGCGTCTTGCCGCTGCGCTTCATCGCCGCCAGCACGAGAAGCGCCGATACGATCCCGTCTCCCGTCGAATGCCGATCGAGTGACAGAATGTGACCGGAGCCTTCCGCGCCAAGCTGCCAGCCGCGCTCATGCAGTTGCTCGAGCACATAACGATCGCCGACCGGCGCCCGCACGAACTGCACGCCGGCCGCTTTCAGCGCGACTTCGACGGCCAGATTCGTCATCAACGTGCCCACCGCCCCCTCGACTCGACCGTTCGTTGCGATTCTGTCTTTAACCAGCACGTACAGCAGTTCGTCGCCGTTGTACAGCCGGCCGGCCCGGTCGACGACGAGCAACCGGTCTGCGTCGCCATCGAGCGCGATGCCCAGATCCGCATGATTCGCCCGGACCGAGCGCATCAGCGCGTCGGGCGCGGTCGCACCGACGCCATCGTTGATATTGAAGCCGTTCGGCGCGACACCGACCGGGATCACGTCGGCGCCGAGCTCGTGAAACACGTGCGGCGCGATTTGATATGCGGCGCCGTTCGCGCAATCGACGACGAGTTTCATCCCGTGCAGATCGAACTCCGCGGGAAACGTGCTCTTGCAAAACTCGATGTAGCGGCCCGCCGCGTCGTCAAGACGGCGCGCCTTGCCAAGCCCGTCCGACGGCGCGCAGTCGAGCGGCTTGTCGAGCCATGCTTCGATTTCCTCCTCCGTCTCGTCCGGCAGCTTGTTACCGCTGGCGGAGAAGAATTTGATGCCGTTGTCGTGATACGGATTGTGCGACGCGCTTATCACGACGCCCGCCGACAGGCGCAGCGCGCGGGTCAAATACGCGACGCCCGGCGTCGGCATCGGCCCGGCCAGCATCACGTCAACGCCTGCCGCCGAGAAGCCCGCTTCGAGCGCGGCCTCGAGCATGTAGCCGGACACCCGCGTGTCCTTGCCGATCAGCACGGTCGGACGCGCGCCCGACGCGGCGCGTCCCGGCGCGCTCGCCAGCACCTTGCCCGCCGCGTAACCAAGCCGCAACACGAAATCGGGCGTGATCGGCGCCGCGCCGACTTCGCCGCGAATGCCGTCCGTACCGAAATAACGACGTCCCATGTAGAACCTTCCTCCTCGTTTCGACTTATTCGCGCCGCGCGGCATCGCGCATGGCGCCCCATATCTTGAGCGCATCGACGCTCGGCGCGACGTCGTGCACGCGCACGATCGCGGCGCCCCGCTCGGCTGCGCAAACCGCCGCGGCCACGCTCGCCGCCACGCGCTCGCCGGCAGGCCGGCCAACGAGCGCGCCCAACATCGATTTGCGCGACATGCCGGCAAGCACCGGGTACGCGCCGCCGCCGGGCCGCGCGGGCGCCGTATCGCGCAGATGCGCAAGCAGCGCGTAATTGTGTTCTATCACCGCCTTGCCAAAGCCGAACCCCGGATCGACGCTGATGCGCCGAGGGTCAACCCCCGCCTGCACGAGCGTATCGGCACGCTCGGCGAGAAACGACCGCACGTCCGAGACGACATCGCGATACGCGGGCTCGTGCAATTGCATCGTCTGCGGCTCGCCCAGCATGTGCATCACGCATAGGCCGCACGCACTATCGCGCACCGCGTCGATCGCGCCCGGCTGACGCAGCCCCCAGATGTCGTTGATCAGATCCGCGCCGGCTGCGAGCGCCGCGCGCATCACCGCCGGCTTGTACGTGTCGATCGACAGTGGCACGCCGAGCCCATGCAATGCTTCGACGAGCGGAATCACGCGTTCGAGTTCCTCGTCCAGCGGCACGGGCGGCGCACCCGGGCGCGTCGATTCGCCGCCGATATCGAGAAGATCCGCACCTTCGGCAAGCATTCGCTGCGCTTGCGCGAGCGCGGCGTGACGGTCGATATAGCGGCCGCCGTCGGAGAACGAATCGGGGGTCACATTGAGAATCCCCA
The DNA here is from genome assembly GCF_001522865.1 of Burkholderia sp. TSV86. Taxonomy (GTDB): domain Bacteria; phylum Pseudomonadota; class Gammaproteobacteria; order Burkholderiales; family Burkholderiaceae; genus Burkholderia. The sequence continues at coordinate 27,037 of NZ_LOWB01000069.1, forward strand.
TCACGAGGGGCCGCTCGAAAGTCAATGTGAAACGGCCACACTGCAATGGTTCAGGAATTGAATAGACGGGAGTTGGGCTGGACACGAAGAATGGCGCGGGATCGAGCGCGACGAAACCGTCGCGCGAATGCAAAACGGGCCGGTGTGACAGCCACACCAGCCCGTGGACGAAAACCGGAACCGCTTATGCCGGTGCGGTGGCGTTGCCCGGCTTGACCTCTGCGCCGGACGAACCACCCGACGACGGATCGCTTGCCGACGGCGGCACGCTCTTCGGCGAGCGCGGCGGACGCCCCTCCATGATGTCGTCGATTTGATCGGCGTCGATCGTCTCCCACTCCATCAGCGCGGCCGTCATCGCCTCGACCTTGTCGCGGTTTTCCTCCAGCAGCCGACGCGCCAGACTGTACTGTTCATCGAGCACGCGGCGGATTTCAGCGTCGACCTTCTGCTGCGTCGCCTCCGAAATCGTCCGCGTGAAGCCGCGGCCGAACGGACCGCTGTCATTCTCGTCGTCGACGTAGACCATCGGCCCGAGCGCGTCCGTCATCCCAAAGCGCGCGACCATCGCGCGCGCGGTCTGCGTCGCCTTGTTGAAGTCGTCCGACGCGCCCGTGCTGACGAGATTCAGGAACAGTTCCTCGGCCACCCGGCCGCCGAACAGAATCGCGAGGCGATCGAGTAGATAATCCTTCGAATACGTCTCGTTGTCGTGCTCCGGCAACTGCCAAGTGACGCCGAGCGCACGGCCGCGCGGAATGATCGTGACCTTGTGGACCGGATCAGCCTTCGGCAACAGCTTCGCGATCACCGCATGGCCCGATTCGTGGTACGCGGTCGCGCGCTTCGCCTCTTCGCGAATCACCGCCGACTTGCGCTCAGGCCCCATGAAAATCTTGTCCTTCGCATCCTCGAAATCCTGCATTTCGACGATCCGCTTGCCGCGGCGTGCGGCAAAGAGCGCCGCCTCATTGACGAGGTTCGCGAGATCGGCCCCCGAGAAGCCAGGCGTGCCGCGCGCAATCACTGCCGCATCGACGTCGTTCGCGATCGGCACCTTGCGCAGATGCACGCGCATGATCTGCTCGCGGCCGCGGATATCCGGCAGGCCGACATAGACTTGGCGGTCGAAACGGCCCGGGCGCAGCAACGCCTTGTCGAGCACGTCGGAGCGGTTCGTCGCGGCGATCACGATCACCCCCGAATTCGCCTCGAAACCATCCATCTCGACGAGCATCTGGTTGAGCGTCTGCTCGCGCTCGTCATTGCCGCCGCCCATGCCGGCGCCGCGATGACGGCCGACCGCATCGATTTCGTCGATGAACACGATGCATGGCGCATGCTTCTTCGCCTGCTCGAACATGTCGCGCACACGGGCCGCGCCGACGCCGACGAACATTTCGACGAAGTCCGAACCCGAGATGCTGAAGAACGGCACCTTCGCTTCGCCGGCGATCGCGCGGGCGAGCAGCGTCTTGCCGGTGCCCGGCGGGCCGACGAGCAGCACGCCGCGCGGAATGCGGCCGCCAAGCTTCTGGAATTTCTGCGGATCGCGCAGGAAGTCGACGAGTTCGGAGACTTCCTCCTTCGCTTCGTCGCAACCGGCGACGTCGGAGAAATTCACCGCGTTGTTGTTCTCGTCGATCAGCCGCGCGCGTGATTTGCCGAACGAGAATGCGCCCCCCTTACCGCCGCCTTGCATTTGCCTCATCATGTAGAACCAGAACACGATGATGAGCAGCGTCGGGCCGAGATAGTAGAGCGCGGAGACGAGCGCGTTCGGCTCGTCGTCGGCCTTGCCGCTGACCTGCACGCCATACTTCATCAGATCGCCAACCATCCAGATGTCGCCCGGCGATACGATCTGATACTTCTGACCATCTGCGGGAGTGACGGTGAGGTTGCGCCCCTGCACGACGACGTTCTTGATCTTGCCGTTCTTCGCGTCATCCATGAACTGCGAATAGGAGACGCCTTCCTGGACGCGGGGCTTATCGAACTGCTTGAACACCGTAAACAGCACCAGTGCGATCACGAGCCACACTGCCGCCTTCGAAAACATATTGTTGTTCAAAGCACCACTCCTTCACTCATAGACGAGCGCCTACATTTGCCTTGCGGCGCTCCTCAGGCATTCTAATCCAGTCCGCAACCCGTCGCCATAAGGATTCGCTACCCCGCCGATAGGCGCGGGGCGCGACCGGCAAGGCCGAGGCTGAAACCAACATGCATTGCCACCTTCAACGGGAATGCTTTAGATGCCGACCCAAAATAAACGTTTCGGACGATTTGTCGCGCGACGCTTTTGGCTTGCGCGGCGCCACCGTTTTGAACTGATGCTTGAATTTCTCGACAATCTGGCTATAGCCGCTGCCGTGAAAGCATTTCACTAAAAGGGCTCCATCCGGCTTCAAATGTTGCTGCGCGAATTCGAGCGCCAGATCACAAACATGCTCGATGCGCGCGGCATCCGCAACCGCAACGCCGGACAGGTTGGGGGCCATGTCCGAAATTACAAGGTCCACCGGACTTCCGGCGAGGACTTCCTCCAATTGGCGCAACACATCGTCCTCGCGGAAATCGCCCTGAATGAAATGGACGTCGGCGATCGGCTCCATCGGCAGCATGTCGAGCGCGATAATCGTGCCGTCGATGCCGCCCTCGCGCACCGCATCGCGTCGCTTGCCCTGCGCGAGCTTGTTGCGCGCGTACTGGCTCCAGCTCCCCGGCGCCGCGCCCAGATCGACGATCACCTGCCCGGGGCGAATCAACTTGTCCTGCTCGTCGATCTCCTTGAGCTTGTACGCCGCGCGCGCGCGATAGCCTTCCCGCTGCGCCATTTTGACGTACGGATCGTTGATATGGTCATGCAACCAGGATTGGTTAAAGCGATTCTTTGCCATGCGAATGAGAGATTGCTGCCGATTGCTTCGTGAAGCCGCACTTTTGGCGGATAATGCGGGGTTTATTGGCGCGGCTTTCGGTCCCAACAGGCCCAAGCCGCGATTTTACGTGGTTTCGGCGCTCCGCCGCAGAAAAGCCCGGCCGCTTGGCAGCTCTTCTCCGCGCGCCGCACGCCGTCAATTTGATTCGAATCCGTCATTCCGATGCCAGCTCTTTCGCTTTCCCCCGCCGAGCGCTCCGCCCTGCGTTCCCAAGCCCACGCGCTCAAGCCCGTCGTCCTGATCGGCGCCGAAGGGCTGACCGAGGCCGTGCTCACCGAGATCCGCGTCCACCTCGCCGCCCACCAGCTCATCAAGATCCGCGTGTTCGGCGACGAACGCGACGAACGCATCGCGATCTACGATGAAATCTGCGACCGCCTGAACGCCGCGCCAATCCAGCATATCGGCAAGCTGCTCGTCATCTGGCGCCCCGAACAGGCCGAAGCCGCGCCGGCGCGCGGCCGCCGTGGCCTGCCGAGCGCCCGCGAAGCCGCAAGCGCGGCCGGAGCGGACAGCGAAGACCGGGCGTCGAAGGGGCGCGCGCCACGCGTCGTCAAGGTGGTCAAGCAATCGCCGAACGCGCCCGCGGTGCGCCGCCCGAAACCGCAAAAAGTACGCGTGCTCGGCAACGAGCGCGTGACGGCGGGCGGTAATGTCAAGCGCGCGAAAAAACGTCAGTCGAGCGCGAAACGCCAACACCAAAACGAAAAGTAATCGCGAAAAACCGCCGCCCGGATCGCCCCGATGCGGCCCACCGCGCCGCATCGGGCCTGCGGCACTCACGCATGAGGTATTCGACGTGCTTGTCGTGGCTCGCTCTCGGCACCCTCGCCAGAGTTTTGGGATCAGCGCTGCGGCGCGCGGCCGAATGACGCGGCTTCGTCCCGCCCCGGCAATCGCCAGATCAACGCGAGGCCGAGCAGGCTCTCGATCAGATAAAACGCGCTCGATACGCCGTGCAGTATCGCAAAGCGCGTCGCATACGCCGAATGGCCGACGTCCGTACCCGCTTCGAGCGCGGCGACACGCAGCGCGTTCATGAACGGCTGCAATGCGAAATAGCCGGCGAGCACACAGCCGAGCATCGCGGCAAGCAGCCAGCGAAGCGAACGGTAACCATCATGACCGCGCCACACCAGCAGGTTCGACAAGCCGATCAGCAACACGCCGCACACCACGCCCAGCGTGGCCTCGATACCGAACAACCGCGCGGCGACCGAGCCTGCCGTCGTCCGTTCGAGCGTCGCAAACAGCACGGGCGCGACCGCATAGCCGATCGTCAGCAGGCTGCCGACCCAGATCGTCGCCAGCAGGCGAAAAAAGCGATGCGGCGCCGCGGAACCGGCCATCAGATATACAGCACCGAGATGATTTCGTATTCACGCACGCCGCTCGGCGCCTGAACCGCGGCGACATCGCCTTCGGACTTGCCGATCAACGCCCGCGCGATCGGCGAGCTGACCGAAATCAGGCCGTGATCGAGATCGGCTTCGTCGTCGCCGACGATCTGATACTTGACCGTGTTGCCGGACTCGAGATCCTCGAGTTCGACCGTTGCCGCGAATACCACGCGGCCATCGGCATCCAGCGCGGTCGGATCGATGATTTGCGCGGCCGACAGCTTCGATTCGATTTCAGCGATGCGGCCCTCGATAAAGCCCTGTTTTTCCTTCGCGGCGTCGTATTCGGCGTTTTCGGACAAGTCACCCTGCGCACGCGCCTCGGCGATCGCGTTGATCACAGCCGGCCGCTCGACCGACTTCAGGCGCTGTAATTCATCGCGCAGTTGATCTGCGCCACGCTTCGTCAACGGAATGGTGCTCATAAACGACTCAATAGCTAAAACGGCTATAAAAAAAATCACCGCGATTAAGCGCATTTCCGAAACACCGGAAACACCGCTCAACCGCGGCACGTGTTGCTTCGACAGGTAACTGGAGGCTTAGTTTAGGCGAGCATGCAGGCCTTGTAAATCATAGACTTCCAAGTTCTTCAGGTAGCGCAACCCTTCGACTGCCGCGCGCGCACCGGACATGGTCGTGTAATACGTGACCTTTTGTGCCTGCGCGCTCATTCGGATCGAGCGCGAATCGGCGATCGCCGCGCGCGTCTCGTCGACCGTCGTGAACACGAGCGCGATCTCGCCGTTCTTGATCATGTCGACGATGTGCGGGCGGCCGTCCTTCACCTTGTTGACCACCTTCACCGGCACGCCGGCCGCCTCGATCGCGGCAGCCGTGCCCTTCGTCGCAACGAGCGGATAGCCGAGATCGTGCAGCATGCGCGCCACCTCGACCGCCTTCGGCTTGTCGGCATCCATCACGGTCAACAGCACCGTGCCCGACTCCGGCAGGCGCGATCCCGCCGCGAGCTGCGACTTGAAGAGCGCCTCGCCGAACGTCTGGCCAACGCCCATCACCTCGCCCGTCGAGCGCATCTCCGGCCCGAGCACCGGATCGACGGTCGGGAACTTGATGAACGGGAACACCGCCTCCTTCACGCTGAAGTACGGCGGCTCGATTTCCTTCGTCACGCCCTGCTGCGCGAGCGTCTGGCCGACCATCGCCCGCGCGGCGATCTTCGCGAGCGGCAGGCTCGTCGCCTTCGACACGTACGGCACCGTGCGCGACGCGCGCGGGTTCACTTCGAGCACGTAGATGATGTCCTGTTTCGAGCCGTCCTGCTGCGGCACCTGCTGAATCGCGAACTGCACGTTCATCAGGCCGACCACGTTCAGCGCCTTGGCCATCGCGGCCGTCTGGCGCTTGAGTTCAGCAACGGTTTGCGCCGACAACGAGTAAGGCGGCAGCGAGCACGCCGAATCGCCCGAGTGAACGCCGGCCTGCTCGATGTGCTCCATCACGCCGCCGATGAACACGGCCTCGCCGTCGCAAATGCAGTCGACGTCGCACTCGATCGCGTCGTTCAAAAAGCGGTCGAGCAGCACCGGCGAATCGTTCGACACCTTCACCGCCTCGCGCATGTAGCGCTCGAGGTCGCGCGGCTCATGGACGATCTCCATCGCGCGGCCGCCCAGCACGTACGACGGACGCACGACGAGCGGATAGCCGATCTCGGCGGCCAGCGCGAGCGCTTCGCCTTCGGCGCGCGCGGTGCGGTTCGGCGGCTGGCGCAGGCCCAGATCCTGCAGCAGCTTCTGGAAGCGTTCGCGGTCCTCGGCCGCATCGATCATGTCCGGCGACGTGCCGACGATCGGCACGCCGTGCTCGCCGAGATCGAGCGCGAGCTTCAGCGGCGTCTGGCCGCCGTACTGGACGATCACACCGGCCGGCTTTTCCTTGTCGACGATCTCGAGCACGTCCTCGAGCGTCAATGGTTCGAAATACAGACGATCGGACGTGTCGTAGTCGGTCGACACCGTCTCCGGATTACAGTTGACCATGATGGTCTCGTAACCGTCCTCGCGCATCGCGAGCGCCGCGTGCACGCAGCAGTAGTCGAACTCGATGCCCTGCCCGATCCGGTTCGGGCCGCCGCCCAGCACCATGATCTTCTTGTTCGCCGTTGGCTGCGCCTCGCACTCTTCGTCATACGTCGAATACATGTAGGCGGTTTTCGTCGCGAATTCCGCCGCGCATGTATCGACGCGCTTGTAGACCGGGCGCACGTTCAGCTCGAGGCGGCGCGCGCGCACGTCGGCAGGCGTCGCGCCGAGCAGCTTCGCGAGACGGCGGTCGGAAAAGCCGCTTTGCTTCAGATAGCGCAGCTCGTCTTTGGTCAGGCTCGCGAGCGTGCGGCCGGCGATCGCCTTTTCCTTCAACACGATCTGCTCGATCTGCGCGAGGAACCACGGATCGATCGCGGTTTCCTCGAAGATCTGCTCGCGCGACATGCCCGCGCGGAACGCGTCGCCGACATACCAGATCCGATCCGGGCCCGGCTCGCCGATCTCGCGCACGATCTCGTCGCGATCCGTGGTCTTCTCGTCGAGACCATCGACGCCGACTTCGAGGCCGCGCAGCGCCTTCTGGAACGACTCCTGGAACGTGCGGCCGATCGCCATCACCTCGCCGACGGACTTCATCTGCGTGGTCAGCCGCGAATCGGCCTCGCGGAATTTCTCGAACGCGAAACGCGGAATCTTCGTGACCACGTAGTCGATCGTCGGCTCGAACGATGCGGGCGTCTGGCCGCCCGTGATTTCGTTTCTCAGCTCGTCGAGCGTGTAGCCGACCGCGAGCTTCGCGGCGACCTTCGCGATCGGAAAGCCGGTGGCCTTCGATGCGAGCGCCGACGAGCGCGATACGCGCGGATTCATCTCGATCACGACCATCCGGCCATCGCGCGGGTTGATCGCGAACTGCACGTTCGAGCCGCCGGTGTCGACACCGATCTCGCGCAGCACCGCGAGCGACGCGTTGCGCAGGATCTGGTATTCCTTGTCGGTGAGCGTCTGCGCCGGGGCGACCGTGATCGAATCGCCGGTATGCACGCCCATCGGATCGAGGTTTTCGATCGAGCAGACGATGATGCAGTTGTCGGCGTGGTCGCGCACGACCTCCATCTCGTACTCCTTCCAGCCGAGCAGCGATTCCTCGATCAGCAACTCACGCGTCGGCGACAGGTCGAGGCCGCGCTTGCAGATTTCCTCGAACTCCTCACGGTTGTACGCAATACCGCCGCCCGAGCCGCCCAGCGTGAACGAGGGCCGGATCACCACCGGATAGCCGCTGCCGCCCGTCGCGGCCGTGATTTCCGCGTGGACTTTCGACGCTTCCTCCATCGAATGCGCGATGCCCGACTTCGCGGAACCCAGGCCGATCTTCGTCATCGCGTCCTTGAACTTCTGGCGATCCTCGGCCTTGTCGATCGCGGCGGGCGACGCGCCGATCAGCGCGACGCCGAATTTCTCGAGCACGCCATGGTGATGCAGATCGAGCGCGCAATTGAGCGCGGTCTGACCGCCCATGGTCGGCAGGATCGCATCCGGGCGCTCTTTTTCGATGATGCGCGCGACGACTTCCCACGTGATCGGCTCGATGTAGGTGACATCGGCCGTATTCGGATCGGTCATGATCGTCGCCGGGTTGCTGTTGACGAGAACGACCTTGTAGCCTTCCTCACGCAATGCCTTGCATGCCTGCGCGCCCGAGTAGTCGAACTCGCACGCCTGGCCGATGATGATCGGGCCGGCGCCGATGATGAGGATGCTGTTGATGTCTGTGCGTTTTGGCATGGCTTTCGGGATTCAAAAAATGATTCGTTAATACGCGTCTTAGCGTGCGCGCGCCGCTCAGCTCAGCGTCGCGAACGCGAGCTTCACGGAAAAACCGACGAACAAGCCGCCCAGGCCGCCCGTGGCGCTTGCCGCGACCTTGCGGCGGCGGCGAAAGGCGGCGGCAAGGCGTGCGCCGGCGAAGATCAGCGTGCTCAAGTACAGGAAGCTCGCGAGCTGCATGATCGCGCCCAGCGCGATGAACGACAGCACCGGATGCGCGTAGTCCGGATCGACGAATTGAATGAAGAACGAGATCAGGAACAGGATCGCCTTCGGATTCAAGAGGCTCACGACCAACGCCTTGCGAAACGGCCGCGCGCCGTCGATGGCGCGCCCGGGCAGCGCGCCGTCGGCGACGGCCGGCGCGCGCAGCTTGCGCCACGCACCGCGCAGCATGCCGATGCCGAGGTACAGCAGGTATGCGGCGCCGCCGTACTTGACGGCCGAAAACAGCAACGGATTCGCTTTCAGCAGCGACGCGACGCCTGCCGCCGACAGCACCATCAGCACCGCGTCGCCGGCAAACACGCCGCATGCGGCGCGATAGCCGAGCTTCACACCGCGCTGCGCGGCGATCGACAGCACATACATCGAATTCGGCCCCGGCAACAGGACGATGAAGATCACGCCGAACACGTAAGTCCAGAGATCGGTGATGCCGAGTGCGTGGCCTATCATGAGCGCGCCTCCTTGATCGATGCGGCGCCGCCGTCAGGCGGCGCTCTTCGCCTTCGCGGCATCCATCAGCGCGGTGAAGCGATCGAACAGATAGCCGATGTCGTGCGGGCCGGGCGACGCCTCCGGGTGGCCCTGGAAGCAGAACGCGGGCTTGTCGGTCAGCTCGAAGCCCTGCAGCGTGCCGTCGAACAGCGACACGTGCGTCGCGCGCGCGTTCGCGGGCAGCGAATCGGCATCGACCGCGAAACCGTGATTCTGCGACGTGATCACGACGCGCCCGTTCGCGAGATCCTTCACCGGATGATTCGCGCCATGATGGCCCGTCTTCATCTTGAGCGTCTTCGCGCCGACCGCGAGGCCCATGATCTGATGGCCGAGGCAAATGCCGAACGTCGGCACGCCGCGCTCGATGAATTCCTTCGCCGCGGCGATCGCGTAATCGCACGGCTCGGGGTCGCCCGGGCCGTTCGACAGGAAGATGCCGTCCGGATTCAGCGCGAGCGCTTCGGCCGCGCTCGACTGCGCGGGCAGCACGCTCACATGGCAGCCGCGCTCGGCCAGCATGCGCAGGATGTTGTACTTAACGCCGAAGTCATACGCGACGACGCGGTAACGCGGCGTTTCCTGCATGCCGTAGCCGCTGCCGAGACGCCATTCGGTCTGCTTCCATTCGAACGGCTTCGTCGTCGATACGACCTTCGCGAGATCCATCCCCGCGAGGCCCGGGAACGAGCGCGCGAACGCAAGCGCCTTCGCTTCGTCGTCGGAGCCCGTCAGGATGCAGCCGTTTTGCGCGCCCTTGTCGCGCAGGATGCGGGTCAGCTTGCGGGTGTCGATGCCCGCGATCGCGACAACGCCCTCGTCGCGCAGGTAGTCGCCTAGCGCGCGCGTGCAGCGGAAGTTCGACGCGAGCGCAGGCAGGTCGCGCACGATGAGGCCGGCCGCATGCACCTTGGTCGCTTCGACGTCCTCGCCGTTCACGCCGACGTTGCCGATGTGCGGGTAGGTCAGCGTGACGATCTGGCGCGCATAGCTCGGATCAGTGAGAATTTCCTGATAGCCGGTGATCGCGGTGTTGAACACGACTTCGCCGATCGTCTGGCCAGACGCGCCGATCGAATAACCGCGAAAAACCGTGCCGTCGGCAAGTGCGAGCAAAGCGGGAGAAAAAGACGGCAACACGGGAGACTCCTTGGGGGACACCCTTGCCGCCGACCTGTCTTCCTGCCGAGCACTGACTTGCGCGCCAGCGCGCTCGCTTACCGGCCGGGGCAATCGAGAAACCGCGCGGACTCGACGGCGCACGCAAGTTTCGCGGCATCGCCCGCATCAAGCGGCGTGCGGCGGATGAACGGGATGATGGAGGTAGGCGCTAGGGTGCGAGGTTGATTAGCACAAACTTTCGAATTATAGCGTGAAACAATCATTATCCTCAATCGCCGGACAGCTTTCCCCAAGCGCCTGCGCATGAAAATTCCGCGCGCCCTGACCAGGCAGGCCGGCCGCGGACGAAACGGGAGCGCGTCAAGCGGAGCGCCGGTACGCGAGCGGCGAAACGCCCTTCCAGCGCCGGAACGCCCGCGCGAACGAAGACGACTCCGCGTAGCCGAGCCGCTCCGCCACGGAGGGAATCGGCAGCGCCGTCGTCACGAGCAGTTCGCCGGCCAGGCGCTCGCGAATCTCGCTGGCGATGGTCTCGTAATCCGTCCCCTCATCGGCCAAACGCCGCCGCAACGTGCGCGCGCTCATGCCGAACTCGGCGGCGAGCGCTGCCATCGTCAGGCACGGCATCGGATCGCCGGCCAGCCGGCTGCGCACACGCTCGGCCCAGCCGTGGCCGCGGCCGTCATCGCCGCCGCGGCTGCGGCGCTCGAGCATGCGGCAGCACTCGTCGTCGCACGCTCGCCACATCAGCGCGTTGCTTTGCGGCAGTTTCGAGCCCAGACACGACGCGTCGACCATCAGCGCGTTCTGCGCCGCGCCGAACTCCGGCATCGCACCGAACAGCGCCGCATAAAGATCCGCGTATGCGGGCCTGCGCATCTTGAGCGCAATGCGCTTGACCGGCAATTTCGCCGCGTCCAGATCGAATTGCAGTGTAATAAGCGCGGCGATCGTCATCTCGACCAGCGTGTCGCGCACGTCGGCCGGCAGATCGCGGTCATCGACGATCAGCGCGGGATCGCCGCCTTGCATGGCCGGGCGGATGCCGCAAAAGGTCGACGCCAGCGGCAAATGGCGCAGGCCGGTCGCGATCGCGTCGCCGAACGTCGCGCTGCTGAGCAGCGCCAGGCCCCAAATGCCGTATGCGGTCGCGTGATAGCGCCGGCCGACCTCGATGCCGAGCGGAAAGTCCGGCCCCAGCAGCCGCGTCAGATTGCGCACGATGCGCAGCTCTTGCGCCGCCGTCGACGCGCTGGCCGCATCGCCCGGACGGTCCGGCGCCACGCCGCTGCCCGCCAGGCAATTCCGCGCGCTCAGCCCCTGCTGCGCGCCGATTTCAAGCAGCACGTCGATCCGGCCGACCGGAAGCGCCGAATTCCAATGTGCACGCGCAGTCGTCATGAGTGGCCTCAAATGTTCGGAATTCGCCTAATTTGCCATTGATCAATGTCACATTCAATGCGATCTTTCCTTCATCGAACCCGGACCGCGAATCGCGGGCCGTCACGCCAGCGGGCAGCGGACCTGCGACGACGAGGCCCGCGCGCCGCATCGCCGGGCGCATCCGGGCGACACAAGGAAACTCATGGACACCCTCCTCGACACGCGCGATTTCCTCGCTCCGCCGAGCCCGCCGCTGATCGACAGCAGGCGGCGCCCCCACGGTCTGCGCGGCCTGCGCAGCCATCTGGTGGGAAAGGCGGCCGCACTGTTGCTGCGGCCCGTGAAGCCATCCGCGCGGCCCGCGCCGCCCGCACCGTTGATATTCCCGCCGAACGGCGGCTCGTGCCGCTTCGGCCTCACGCATTACGGCGTGACGATTTCGAATCTACCCGCCCCACATCACTTTCTCGCTTGCAGAGCAATACTCGGCAACGCCGGCATGCGCGCATTCGACACCGATTTCGCGGCCCAGCCGGGCGACGGCCCGCTGCGCACCGCGACGCTCGTGCATGGTACGGCGGCGGCCGTCGACGGCCACTTCACGCGCTATTCGATGCCGCAAGACGTGGAATTGCGCGAGGACGGCAGCCTGCTGCGCTTCGGCAACGAGCTGCTGCTTGCCGGCCGCTATCCCGATTTCCAGTTGAAGAGCCGGCGCGCGGGCTTCGCGGTCGACCTGCGGCTGCACGCGACGGGCGACATCACCTGGCTGGCGAAAGGTCCGCTCTACGACCATATCGCGCTCGTCACCCGCTATCGCGGCAGGATCGAGCACGAAGGCACGTCGATCGGCGTAGCGGGGCTCTGCACCTACGAATATGCGCGCGGCTCGTCACCGTACCTGCTGTATAACCGCTTTCTGCCGAAAGCCGCGAAACTGCCGTGGGACGTGCTCAGCTATCACGTGATCAATCTCGATGCGGAGACGCAACTTCTCCTGTCGCATGTCCAGTTCGACGGCCATCCGGCGACCTACGCGCATCTGCGCATCCTCGGTGAATGCGCGCATCGGCTCGATGCCGACGTCCATTTCCAGGTGCTGAGCCTGCAGCCCGAGCCGGCCGTCGCGCCCGACGGCTCGACAATGCCGCTGCCCAAGCAGTTCGTCTGGACGCTGCGCGATGCGCAGGGCAACGACTTGTTCGTGATCGACGGGACCGTCGATACGCCGATGCTGTTCGGCGTCGGCACCGGCTACGTCGGCGGCTACCGGTGGGAAGGGATGCGCGGCGCAGAACCGATCAGCGGGCGCGGTTACATCGAGTACGTCGATCAACGTCGTTGAGCGGTGCGGCACGGGCCGGCACTTCGTGCCCGGCGGGCGCCGGCTCGACGGTGCGAACCCGCCGCGTGCCACGCCCGCGCCGCCGCCGCAATCATCCCGGACGATACAGCGAACCGGCGCGGTTTCGCTTGCCCGATCCGATTTGACCGCCTGACAGTAAAACCGCCCGGCTGGGTGATGAGCGCCGGCCCGTGCATATAATCCGGAATCCTCATCGTAGGACCCGCCCCATGAAAACGATCAAGCAGCGGTTCATCGCGCTCGCGTGTTGCATCGCATTCGCCGCATCCGCCGCTGCGTTCGCGCAACGCCACGCGGTTCCCGGTGCCGCACCGCATTGGGTCGCCGCGTGGGCGAGTGCGCTGCACGCGATTCCGGCCCCGTCGTATGGCGCAGTGGATATCGCGGGCCGCACCGTTCGCGAGATCGTTTATCCGACGCTTTCCGGCCGCACCGTGCGCATTCGCGTGAGCAACGCATACAGCGATACGTCGCTCGTGGTCAACGCATTGCGAATCGCCCCTTCGACAGGAAGCAACGCCGCGCTCGCGGCTCCCCGCTCGGCCGTCGTGACGTTCGGCGGCCGGCGTGCGATCGAACTGCCGCCCGGTCAGGATGCGCAGAGCGATCCGATCGAATTCGACATCGACGCAGGCAAGCCTTACGCGCTCAGCTTGTACGTCGGCGAGCGACAGACGATGCGCGCGTGGCACGGCACCGCCATGCAGGTCAACTACGTATCCGAGCCAGGCAACCATACATCCGATGCGAATGCGCGCGCCTATCCGACCAGCATCACGAATTCCGCATGGGTGACGGAACTCGCGGTCGACGCGCCGCCCTCGAGCCGCACCGCGGCGATCGCGACGGTCGGCGATTCGCTCACGGACGGCTTGCACTCCAGCACGAATCTGAACCGACGCTGGCCGGACGAGTTCGCCCGGCGCCTCGCACAAGCCGGCGAGCGCGAACTCGGCGTCGTCAATCTCGGCATCAGCGGCAACCGCCTGCTCACCGATTCGCGCTGCCTCGGCGTCGCGCTCGAAAAGCGCTTTGCGCGCGACGTGCTGGCACGCGCCGGCGTGAAGGCCGCAATCCTGATGATCGGCGTCAACGATATCAATTTCATCGCCGCGCCCGTGCCGCTATCGGGCGTCGATTGCTTCGCCCCGCGCATCAAGCCGGATGCCCAAGCACTGATCGACGGCTATCAGCGGATGATCGCCGCCGCGCACCAGCACGGCATTGCGATATTCGGCGGCACGCTGACACCGACGTCCATGCCGCCCGAACGCGAAGCCGTGCGCCAGAAAGTGAACGCGTGGATCCGGGGCTCGGGCGCATTCGACGGAATCGTGGATTTCGACGCCGCGGTGCGCGATCCGGCGAATCCATCGGCGCTCCTGCCGACTTACAACAGCGGCGACGACATTCACCCGAACGACGCAGGTTATGCGGCAATGGCCAAGGCCGTGCCGATCGACCCAATCACGGCCCGGGCCAAGGAGCGGTGAAATCGGCGCCGTCACGCGACGCGCAGCAAACGTGCGCGCCGAACGGCCGCCAAAATCGAATCGACCGGATGGCGCGGGACGCACCGCCTTTGCGCCGCCGTGCCCATGCATACGCGCACGCAAACGCGCTCAGCACGCAACCGGTTTTATTCGCCGCGCCATTCAGTCATACGCGTCTCGTCGATATCGCGCTTTTCATAAATTAGACGCTTGCGCTTGCCATTACTCTTTGACAAGTATGGGTGCGACATCAAGAATCGCCGCATCATGATTGCGGACAGGCCCGATCTCCGATCATCCGGCAATTGCGAGCCGCTACAATCGCCTACACTTGCATGGCGAACAAGCAATGGATTCAACGCCTGAGCATGCGTCGAACACCCATATATTTTGGTGTCTTTCCGCAAAGCCACCTGTACCGGTTGGCAGGCGAGCCGGCGGCATGGCTCACCGCGGCTTTCGATCATGGACAGCGGAAAACATTTATTTTCCAATTTTATTGGAAAAATAAAATTGGAAAAATAATGAGCAGGCCATGCCAATTTACCCTCGGATATCCGCCATCATTCCGGCATTCAACGCAGCACGCTTTATTGGCGAGGCTGTCGAATCAATTTTGACGCAAACTTATCAAGATTTTGAGGTAATCGTCGTCAATGACGGCTCGACCGACAACACCGCCCATTTACTCAATCAATTTCTCGGCGATTCTCGCGTCCGGGTGATTACCTTTGCAACTAACCAGGGAGAAGCCGTCGCCACCAATGTCGCCATAGCCGCGGCGCGCGGGACGTACATTGCCAGGCTCGATGCCGACGATATCGCACTGCCGGAGCGCCTGGCCTATCAGGTGGACGTACTGGATCACAATCCGCACGTCACGCTGACGGGGGGCAACGTGAATATCCTGGGTCAGGATAACCGGTCGAGTGTCATGCTGGCCGATGCGGACATCAAGTGCGCGCTACTCGACGGCGGCGGCCATTTTATTACGTCGACGACCATGTGGCGCAGATGCTGGTTCATGACGCGGAATATTTGGTGGAATCCGGCTCTGCCGTCCGCTCGCGATCATCGTTTTTGGATCGACGCGATGCTGGCCGGCGCACACTTCGCAAACATCGACCGGGTAATCGCACTTTACCGGCTGCACGAAACCAACATCAGCCGCGACATAGGCGCGATGCGCATTGCCGTGCATCAAAACAGAAAATTGATTTTGCATGCCTTTTATCCGGAGCTTACGGAAATCGAATGCAATACCCTGCTTCCGCTCATTGAATGCCAGCAATATGGCGTCGAGCATTTGACCGATATCCGGCAATTGAATGCATGCATCGAATTGCTGCGGCGCATGCACCGCAAAACAACGTCTTATTATGGAGAGAATCTATCGACACTGATTATATATATTCAGTATTGGTACGACAGCGCATGCGCGCGCATCGAAGCGTTGAAGGCAGCCGGGTCGAGCTGAAAGCCGCTGGCGCAAGCGCCCTAAATGCTGGCCCTCCATAATCAAAAGCCACCGTCGCCTCGCGCCCGCGCGTTGCCGCAATCAAGGATGAAATGCCGCCAGTGCAGCACCGTCAAGCTTTCCCAATCCTTTCGGTCCACGAAAAGTTTCACCCCTTTCCGGCTTGAGTAAGCATGCGCACAGAATGCCTGGCGCAAACCAATACCCTGAGCGCTCGGCGACCTTTTGTGAAAGGAACAGAAGAATGAAAACGACGGCACACAGGCATGCACTCAGGCATTGGTTCTACTCAGTTGTCTATGGCATCGGCATTGCGCTAAGCGCATCGCATCCGGCCGGCGCGGCCTCGCTGGATACCAATCTACTGGCGCCACACTGGGTCTCCGCATGGGCGACCGCGCTCGAGCCCATCCCCGATAATTCGCAGGCCATCTTCCCGACGCCCGATGTCGGAGGACGCACGTTCAGACAGATCGTCTACCCGACGCTCTCCGGGCGCGCCGTGCGCATCCGCGTCAGCAACGCCTACAGCAATGCGCCGCTCGTGATCAGGGCGTTGCGAATCGGCCAGTCCGCGGGCGGCGCGGCGCTCGCCGCCAACAGCTCGGTCGCGGCGACGTTCGGCGGCGCAACCGAAGTCACGCTGTCGCCCGGCCAGGAACTGGACACGGACCCCATCCCCTATGCCGTGAAGGCGGGCGTGCCGTATGCGCTCAGTCTGTATCTGGGCGATCAGCAGAAGATGACGGTGTGGCACGGCGTGTCGAACCAGGTCAATTACGTGTCCGACGTCGGCGATCACACGGGTGACACGGCAGCCGACGCATACCAGAACGGCATCACGCATTACGCGTGGATGACGGAGCTGGCGGTGCAAAAACATCTGCCATTCGCCTCGACGGTTGCCGCCATCGGCGATTCGCTCACCGACAGCGAAGGCTCCAGCGTGAATCTGAACCGGCGCTGGACCGATGCGTTCGCGGCACGTCTCGCGAAAGTCGGCGCGCGCGAGATCGGCGTTCTCAACCTCGGCCTCACCGGTAACCGGCTGCTGAACGATTCCGTGTGCTACGGCACGGCCGTGGAAAACCGCTTCGAGCGAGACGTGCTTGCGCACCCTGGCGTCAAGGTGGTGATCCTGCAAGCCGGCGATAACGATATCGGCTTCGCGGCGGCGCAGCCGCAGCCCGGGCTCGATTGCCTCGCGCCGCACAAGCAGGGCGACTTCCAATCATTGGTCGACGGCTATCAGCGGATTATCGCCGTCGCGCACCAGCACGGCATCTCGGTGATCGGCGCAACGCTCGCGCCGGCGTTGCTGTCGCCCGCGCCGCTCGAGCAAACCCGCCAACAGGTGAACACATGGATCCGGACCTCGGGCGCGTTCGACGGCATCGCGGACTTCGACGCCGCATTGCGCGATCCCGCCAATCCGTCGGTCATTCAGGCGCGCTATCTCAGCAGCGACGGCCTGCACCCGAACGATGCCGGCTATGCGGCAGTGGCCAATGCGGTGCCCCTCTGGGACGTGATCATTCAATCGTTGCGCTATCGCCGTTAAGCAGTTGAGCCCGGCTGCGGCGCGCGCCGCGGCCGGCCGCCCGATCCTCACAAGACCTCGCGCGCCGGCTTGGCGAGCGCGCGATCCGGCAACACGTACCAGACCGCACTTGCGAGCTGCAGCGCGATCAGCAGGCCCCACGCAGTCAAATGCGCGGGGGCCGGATAGTGTGCCGCCTGCGTCGGCCACTGCGACAGCACCGCGCCGACACCCATTTGAAACCCGAAAATCAGCACGAAAATGACCAGTGTGAGCGTCGTATTCGCGCGGCCGATCAAGTGCGCCGGAAAATATTCGGCAAGCACCGCATAGCTGAGGATACCGACCCCGCCGAACACGCCATATGCCGACCACAGCAGCGCGGCGGGTAACGGCGCGCGCAGCACGATCGCGAGCTGGGTCGCGACGAACAGCATCATTCCGGTCCCGCAGAACGCATACAGCGATACGCCGCGCCGCTCGAGGCCGCGCGCAGCCGCGCCAAAACCGACGCACCCCGCCATCATCGCGAAGCCTAGCACCGACACGAGCGCAGCCGCATCGTGCAGCGCATAACCGCCGACGTCGCGCAGATACGCACCGACCCACAGCGACTGCATCGCATAGAACACGCCTTGCGTGACGACCGAGAACGACGCGATTTTCCAAAACGTGCGATTCGTGATGATCCGCCAAGTGCCGACGAACTGGCTTGCGATACTCGCGTCGCGGCGCTCCTGGTTCGCATCGGGTGCGAACGCCCACAGCGCCGCAGCCATCGCGGCGGTCATCGCGCCGAGCCCCACGCACACCGCGCGCCAGCCGGAAAAGCTCAACAACCACGACAGCGGCGAGCCGACCATCACGCCGCCCAAACCGCCCACCGCCATCACGAAGCCGTTCAAAAGCGGCAGCCGCGCGATCGGGAAATGCTGTGCGAGCGCCTTGAACGCGCCGCCCAGGCATACCGATACACCGATGCCGATCATCAGCCGCCCGGCCATCATCGCGCCGACGCCGTGCGCGGCGCCGAACACCCACGCGCCCGCCGCCGCGACCAACAGCAGCGCGGCGCAGACGCGGCGCGGGCCATAGCGGTCGAGCAACACGCCCGCTGGAATCTGCGCGAGCGCGAAGCCCAGGAAATAGAGGCTCGTCAACAGCCCGAGATCGGCGGCCGACAAGCCGAGATCACGAGTGATCAAAGGCGCGAAGCCGAGATTCACGCCCCGGTAGACATAGGAAACGAAATAGCCGATCGCGAACAACGCGAATACGCGGAACTGCACGAAGGACATGGTGATCACCGACGAAAAAACGCCGGGCCGACGGCGCTCGGCGCGAGAGCGGACACAAGCACGGCGGCCGGGCACAAACAAAAACGCCGTCACCCAGGTGACGGCGTTTGCCGATGATAGTCGACGCTTGGCTGCGGCGCCGAAAGCCCCTGCCGCGCACGCGCCCTTTCGTCTTACTTTTTCTTGCCCTTGCGGCCCGCCGCCTTCGCGGGCGCAGCTTTCACCGCTGCCTTGGCCGAACTTCTGGCCGGCGCCTTCGCTTCAGCCTTGCGGCCCCGGCCCGCCGCACGGCCGCCGGTGTGCAGACTCGCGCGCTCGATCCGGCCGCCCGACACTGCCGTCGCGATCCGTTGCGGCCCCGGCTCGGCCGGCACCGCGCGGCCAACCGGCACGTGCAGCACGAGCGTCTGGCCCGGCATCACGACCGAGCGGCGGGTACGGTTCCACGCATGCAATTGCGCGACCGACACGCCGTAGCGACTCGCAACCATCTCCATCGACTGCTTGCGTCGCACGCGAATCAGCATCTTGCGCGTATCCGGCACATCCGGCTCGATCGCAAGCACACCGTTTTCCGCGACATCGGCGCTGATATCCTCGTCATCGTCGTCGCCGCGCGGCACGACGATCGTCGAGCCGGGCTTCAGCCGCATGCCGGCCGGAATCTTGTTCACCTGCATCAGCGTGTCCGCGTCGACGCCGATCTTCTCCGCGAGCGCGGCCGGCCGCTCGCGCTCGGTCACGGTGTACGTGGTCCAACTCGACAGCTGGCCGTCATACGACTTGAGGTTCTTGCCGAACGCGGCGGCATTGTCGAACGGCAGCAGGATCTGCGGCTGTGTCGCGCCGAGGATCACCGGCTTCGAGAACGAAGGATTGAGCGACTTGAATTCGTCGAGCGGCAGGTTGGCGAGTTTCGCCGCCACCTTCACGTCGATGTCGCGCGATGTCGTAACGGTCACGAAATACGGGTGATTGGGAATCTCGGACAGCGTGAGACCGTATTGCTTCGGGTTCGTCACGATGTTCTTCACGGCCTGCAGCTTCGGCACATAGTTGCGCGTCTCGTTCGGCATCCGCAGGTTCTGATAATCGGTCGGCAGGCCCGCCGCCTGATTGCGCGCGATCGCGCGCTGCACGTTGCCCTCGCCCCAGTTGTACGCGGCAAGCGCGAGATACCAGTCGCCGAACATGTCGTGCAACCTCGACAGGTAGTCGAGCGCGGCGCTCGTCGAGGCCAGCACGTCGCGCCGCTCGTCCTGCCACATGTTCTGCCGCAAGTTGTACGTGCGGCCCGTGCCCGGCACGAACTGCCACATCCCCGCGGCTTTCGCGACCGACAGCGCCTGCGGGTTGTACGCGGATTCGATGAACGGCAGCAGCGCAAGCTCGGTCGGCATGTGGCGCGATTCAAGCTCTTCGACGATGTGATACAGATACTTCTGCGAGCGCTCGGTCATCCGCTGCACGTAGTCGGGACGCTGCGCGTACCACTGCGCCTGCATGTCGACAAGGTCGGTCTGGAGATCGGGAATCTGGAAACCGCGGCGAATGCGCGCCCAGAGATCACTGTCGGAGGTCGTCAGATCGCCGACCGATTGTTTGTCGACGTCGACGGTTTCTTTCGCGGTGGCGGACTTGCGGATGAAATTCGACGCGGCTTGCGCATCGGACGCTGCCGCCGGACCTTGAGCGGTAGGCCCCGTGCCCGCGCACGCGGCGAGCGTCAGAACCAACAGCGCGCTAATGAAGAATCGCATGAAAAATCTCGGCTTCCAACTGCTGGAAATTGCAGGCGATAGTACGAAAGTGCGCCGTTCGCGTCAATAAAAACACCGAAAAAACCTGCTAATTCGGATATTTGGGGCCGATTCTATAGATTTCGGATGAGCATCCCCCCACTTGAAAGTAGGTTGGATTACCGAAACCGGTTTTTCCACTCGCGCATCAATGTGAACGCGGTGAGCCGGTCCGGCACGGGCTCGTGCAACTCGGCCGCGAGCGTCGCGCGGATCGATGCGCTGTCCGCGCGCAGGAATGGATTGACCGCGCGCTCGTGGGCGATCGTGGTTGGCAACGTAGGCTCGCCGCGCGCGCGGCGCGCGAGCGCGTCGTCGCGCCAGGCGGCGAGCGCGGCGTTGTCCGGCTCGCAGGCGAGCGCGAATCGGATGTTCGACAGTGTGTATTCGTGCGCGCAATGCACGCGGGTGTCGCCCGGCAACGCGGCGAGCGCGGCGAGCGACGCGAGCATCTGCGCGGGCGTGCCCTCGAAAAGGCGCCCGCAGCCGCACGAGAACAGCGTATCGCCGCAAAAGAGGTGCGGCGCGGCATTCGCCGGCCCCGCCGGCTGGAAATACGCGATGTGCCCACGCGTATGGCCCGGCACGTCGATCACGTCGAACTCGACGGCCCCGCCCGACGCGAGCCCGACCCGCACGCGCCCGCCGCCCGCGACGCGCCGCGTCACGTGTTCGATCGCTTCGTTCGCGGGCGCGAACACGGCGATTTCGCGGCCTCGAGCGAGCGCGCTCAACTCGGCCACTCCGCCGACATGGTCGCCGTGGTGGTGCGTGAGTAAAATAGCGCTTAGCCGCCAGCCTCGAGCATCGAGATAGCGGCGCACCGGCTCGGCTTCGCCCGGATCGACGACGAGCGCATCGCAGCCGTCGGATACGATCCAGACGTAGTTGTCGTCGAATGCCGGCACCGGCACGTATTCCAGCTCGTTCATGGGCGCGCACTCACCATATATGTCTGACCGTTCGATTATAGACTGGCCCGCCTGGAGCGCCTCTCCGCCCGGACGCTACGTGCTGGGCTGGGAGCAGGCGCAACTCGACCGCATGGTGTCCGACGTGTTCGGCTTCCACGCGCTGCAGCTCGGGCTGCCGCAACTGGACGCGCTGCGCGAGAACCGGATGCCGTGCCGCGGGCTCGTGCTCGACCCTGCCAGCGGCGCGAGCGCGCCGTATCACTACCCGTGGGCGCGCGAAGCACATAGCCCGGAGCATGCGCCCGCCGGACGCAGCACGGTCTGGTGCGATCTGCTCGATCTGCCGTTCGAATCGCAAAGCGTCGATCTCGTGGTGATGCCGCACACGCTTGAGTTCACATCCGATCCGCACCGGCTGCTGCGCGAGGTCGAACGCGTGCTGATGCCGGAAGGCCAGCTCGTGATCACGGGTTTCAATTCGCTCAGCCTCTGGGGCGCGCGGCAGTCGGTCGGTAAGATGACGAACCGGCCGTTCGTGCCCGCGACGCTCGAGCGGATTACGTTCATCCGGCTGAAGGACTGGATCAAGCTGCTTGGCTTCGATCTCGAACGCGGCCGCTTCGGCTGCTACCGGCCGCCGCTGTCGACCGACAAGTGGCTCAACCGCTACGCATTCATGGAGGCCGCGGGCGACCGCTGGTGGCCGATTTTCGGCGCCGTCTACATGGTGACGGCGATCAAGCGCGTGCGGGGAATGCGGCTCGTCGGCCCGATCAAGGTCAAGAAACCGGTGCTAAAACCGGGCCTCGCGCCCGCGGCTACCCCGACCACCCACCAAGAACATTCATGACGCAGCAAATCATCGACATTTATACCGACGGCGCCTGCAAAGGCAATCCTGGCCCCGGCGGCTGGGGCGCACTGCTGCGCCACGGCACGCAGGAGAAGGAGCTGTTCGGCGGCGAAGCCGGCACGACCAACAACCGGATGGAACTCACCGCGGTCATCGCCGCGCTCGAAGCGCTCAAGCGGCCGTGCAAGGTAATCGTCCACACCGATTCGCAGTACGTGCAAAAAGGCATCAGCGAATGGATTCACGGCTGGAAGAAAAAAGGCTGGGTGACGGCCGCGAAGACGCCCGTGAAAAATGCCGACCTCTGGCAAAAACTCGACGCGCTCGTCGCGCAGCATGACGTGGAGTGGCGCTGGGTGAAGGGCCATGCCGGCCATCCGGAGAACGAGCGCGCGGACGCGCTCGCGAACCGCGGCGTCGCATCGCTCGAATCGGCATGAGCCCGGCTGGCCGTGCTGCGCGCCGCGCCGCCGGCTCTCGCCGGCCGCCCCGCCGTGCCCAAGTGCCGGCCGGTTCGCGCGCCGCGGCCACCTGCCACGCATTGCGTGCATACGCGCCGCCGCGCCCGCGGCCCTGCGCACGAGCGATCCGCCGGCGGCCTGAGCCGTTCGCGAACCGCTCGCGCGCCCTTGCTTTTCACGATTGACCCGAACCTCGTTTCCCCCATGCGCCAGATCATCATCGATACCGAAACCACCGGCCTGAACCCACGCGCCGGCGACCGCATCCTCGAAGTCGGTTGCGTCGAGCTGCTGAACCGGCGGCTCACCGGCAACAACCTGCACTTCTACATCAACCCCGAGCGCGACAGCGATCCCGCCGCGCTCGCGGTACACGGGCTGACGACCGAATTTCTGAGCGACAAGCCGAAATTCGCCGAGATCGTCGATGCGCTGCGCGACTTCGTCCGCGACGCCGAGCTCATCATCCATAACGCGCCGTTCGACATCGGCTTTTTCAACGCCGAGTTCGAACGGCTCAACCTGCCGCCGATCACCGAGGACTGCGCGGGCGTCATCGACACGCTGGTGCAAGCCAAGCAGATGTTCCCCGGCAAGCGCAATTCGCTCGACGCGCTCTGCGACCGCTTCGGAATCAACAACTCGCACCGCACGCTGCATGGCGCGCTGCTCGACTCGGAACTGCTCGCCGAGGTCTATCTCGCGATGACGCGGGGCCAGGAAAGTCTCGTCATCGATATGCTCGACGAAGGCGGCCATGCGCAACACAACGGCAACACGCTGCGCGTGACGTTCAGCGGGCTCGATCTGCCGGTGCTCGCGGCGACGGCAGACGAACTCGCCGAGCACGACGCGCAGCTCGATGCGCTCGACAAGACCGTCAAGGGTGCCTGTATCTGGCGCAGCGCGGCAGCGGCCGGCGACCCGGCCGCAAGCAGCGACGCGTAATCGCGCGCGGGCCTGCGCGCCTGCCAATGACGGCCGGCGCACGGGACGGCAAGCCGCGGCATCCGGCTCATCTGCTCTACCCAGCCCATTCGGGCTATGCGAGCCCGCCAGGGCCGCGCTGCGAGCACGCTCAGGCGCGCGTTCGCGCGCGTGAGTCAGCCGGCGTCTTGTTACCGCGCTCTTCGGCTCTTCGGCTCTTCGGCTCGCAGGCTCGCCAGCCGCCCCCCCCACCACCCTAACCAGCGGCGCAGCCACCGCGCGAGCCGCGCCGCCTCCGCCCATGCTTTTCAGCCTCGCGGCTGCAACGCGATCACCGACATCCCGGCAAGCGCAAGCGCCGCGCCAGCGACATCCCAGCGCGACAGCGGCACGCCGTCGACGAACCGCAGCCACACAAGCGCCACCGCAATATAAACGCCGCCATACGCTGCATAGGTGCGCGCGGCGGCAGCCGGATGCAGCGTCAGCAGCCACGCGAATAGCGCGAGCGACAGCGCGGCGGGCGCAAGCAGCCACACCGGCTTGCCCGACTTCAACACGAGCCAAGGCAGGTAGCAGCCGGCGATTTCGGCAAGCGCGGTCAGCACGAAAAGCACGGCGATTTTCACGATCGAAAGCATGGTGCAAACGCGCGAAGCGCGTGTCGAAAACGCCGCGAAATGCCACGGCAACGAGCGCGATTATGCCCGACGCGACGCCCGCGCGGCCTGGGCCTTTCCGGCAATTTGCACGATCCTCCGCCATCGTGCTATCATGTAACATCTTTCAACAGGCTACTGCCGTCATTTCATTTCGACCGCCAAGGCATCCGGCATACTGCCGCCCGCCGGCTCTCGAAATTTCGCTCACAAGAAAGCGCGCCTTCGGGCTGCTTTTTTCGTTTCAACGCCCTTGATTTGGGCATACCGCCGGCCGCACACAGCATGCGATGCGCCGGTGCGCCGTCCGTCCCGCGAGATGCACGGCGGACTTCTCTCGAGTGCGAGCGTGCGACGGGCATCGGCCGGTTCGCGCCAGATCCGCTGCGCCGCGGATCGAGCGCCGCCGCGTCTGTTGCCGCTCATGCGCGTCGATTGGCATCGATCGCGCATCGCGCTCGTCGGCAAACCGTGGCAGAACGCGCGAATCATCGCGCGCTTTGGCCGCCGTCATAGGAGCTTTCGACCTTGACCGCAACATCCGCCAATTCGTCTTCCAGTCCGTCTCCCAGTCGATCCGCCGCGTCGGCCCGCGGCGCGGCAACGCCCGAGCGCCCCGAGATCACCGTCGTCGATCGCAGCCTGTTGAAGCGCGCCGTCGGCGCGATGGCACTCGGCAACGCGATGGAATGGTTCGACTTCGGCGTCTACAGCTACATCGCCGTCACGCTCGGCCAAGTGTTTTTCCCGTCCAGCAGCCCATCCGCCCAATTGCTCGCGACCTTCGGCACGTTCGCCGCCGCGTTTCTCGTGCGTCCGCTCGGCGGCATGGTGTTCGGCCCGCTGGGCGACCGGATCGGCCGCCAGCGCGTGCTCGCGATGACGATGATCATGATGGCGGCGGGCACGTTGGCGATCGGCCTGATCCCGAGCTACGACTCCATCGGCATCATGGCGCCCGTGCTGCTGCTCGTCGCCCGCCTCGTACAAGGCTTCTCGACGGGCGGCGAATATGGCGGCGCGGCAACGTTCATCGCCGAATTCTCCACTGACAAGCGCCGCGGTTTCATGGGCAGCTTTCTCGAGTTCGGCACGCTGATCGGCTACGTGATGGGCGCGGGCGTCGTCGCGCTGCTGACGGCCACGCTGTCGCACGATGCGTTGCTGTCGTGGGGCTGGCGCGTGCCGTTTTTGATCGCGGGCCCGCTCGGCCTGATCGGCCTCTACATCCGCACGAGGCTCGAGGAAACCCCTGCGTTCAAGCGCGAGGCCGAAGCCCGCGAAGCGCAGGACAAGGCCGTGCCGAAGACGCACTTTCGCCGCGAGCTGATGCGCCACTGGCGCGCGCTGCTGCTGTGCGTCGGTCTCGTGCTGATCTTCAACGTCACCGACTACATGGCGCTGTCGTATCTGCCGAGCTATCTGTCGTCGACGCTGCATTTCGACGAAGCGCACGGCCTCGCGCTGATCTTGATCGTGATGGTCCTGATGATGCCGATGACGCTCGCGGCGGGCCGTCTGTCCGACGCAGTCGGCCGCCGGCCGGTGATGATGGCGGGCTGCATCGGGCTTTTCGCGCTGTCGATCCCCGCGCTCACGCTGATCCGCACCGGCGACGCGATGCTCGTGTTCGGCGGCCTGCTGATGCTCGGCGCGCTGCTGTCGTGCTTCACGGGCGTGATGCCGTCGACGCTGCCCGCGCTGTTTCCGACCGAGATCCGCTATGGCGCGCTCGCGATCGGTTTCAACGTGTCGGTGTCGCTGTTCGGCGGCACGACGCCGCTCGCGGCCGCTTGGCTCGTGGACCGGACGGGCGATCTGATGATGCCCGCGTACTACCTGATGGGCGCCGCCGTGATCGGCGCGATTTCGGTGTTCGCGCTGCCCGAGAGCGCGCGCCGGCCGCTCAAGGGATCACCGCCTGCGGTTGCGTCACATGACGAAGCGCGCGCGCTGGCGCGCGAACTCGAACGCGAGCGCCATGCACGCGAACAGGATGACGATGGAAGGTATGCTGCGGCGGCGACACTGCGGGCATAAATCGTTATCGGAATCGGCGGGGCCGCGCCGGAACGGGACGAGCGCACTCGACTGCCTCGACTGGTTCGGCGGCCGACCGACCTGGCGGTTCGGCAATCGAGCCGGCCCTGCCGGCCGGCTCGCCGATCTGTTTCCCATCGACTCATCCGCCGATGCCAGCGCAACAACCGGTCGATCTCCACCGCAACCGCCACGCGCCATCCCGCGCCGCGCGCTCGAACTCCGGCAACGCGTCAGCCCGTAAGGGCAGCGCGGCGACTGCCGGATAGCACGCCGAATCGATACGCGTGACGGCACGCCACCTCTTTCTCTACGCCGCTTTCTCTACGCCGCGCGACGCATCATTGCTCGCACAACCAAGCCGCACCGAGCGGCCACAGCCCCCGGTTGTCGTCGCGAAAATAACCGAAGTGGCCAATCGGACGCTGCCCGTCAGACGGATCGATCTCCCGGAATTCGATCTGCGCGCTCGAATAATAGCGATGCAGCGCCTGCACCGCGGTAAGCGGCGCGATCCAATCGTCGCTCACCGTGTAGGCGAGGATGCGTCCACGATAGCCGCGAAAATGATCGCGCAACGGGAAGCCACCGCTGTCGACGAGGTAGTCGGGATGACGGCACCAGCGCGCCCATTCGTGCGCGACACCCGACGGCAGCGAGCAAAGCGCGGCCAGCCCCGGATGCCGCCCTGGCCGAACCGGCAGCAGCGCGCCGAGCGCACACGCGGCGCCGAGCCACAGCGGCGCCATCATCAGACGCCGCGGCCACGCCCAATGCCCCCAGTAGCCGCTCGCGCAGCACACCGACAGCAGCGCCGCCGCGCGGCCGTTGTTGTGCGCGAGGCCGAACATCTGCCCGCCCGCGCCATGACCGACCGCGACGAGCCGCCTGGCCGGCGCGCGCCGCGCAAGATGATCGAGCGCGGCGGGCAAATCGGCCTCGCCCCAGTCACGCAACGTCGCGGTGTCGGCGGTGCGCGAACGCAGGCGCGAATCGCCGATGCCGCGATAATCGTAGGTCAGCACTGTGAAACCGCCGGCGGCGAGAAAACGCGCATAGCGCTCGTAGTAAGCGCGCGGCACACCGAGCGCGCCATTCACGAGCACACTGCGGCCGTTACTGGCCGCCGGCAAATAGAAAGTCCCAGTCAGCAATCTGCCGTCCAGCGCCGCAAAGCGTGTCGTTTCGGCGGTGATTGGCTGTCGTTCGTGCATGCACCATCCTTTTGTCGTATGGTTATTGTGCAAGCGAATACGTTTGTTCGCCAGCAGCACGGTATTGGGTGGTGGAAAGTTCTTCGCGTTCGATTCGAAAAGATGCCGCGAAAAGATGTGGCAGCATGGACGTGGCGGCACCCACCCGGCGATGGCGCGAACCGCCCGGTCGTCTGCCGGATCGTCCGTGCAGCCAATGCACGGACCTGCGCGAGCGGATCTGCCTCCACCGCTGCCGCGCCGCAAGCGAATCGGTTGTCCGGACAAACGCTAAACGAAATCGATACGCGCGAGCCACGCTTGCACGCCGTCCCACGACCGGAAATCGGCGAGGCTGCGCGCCGGCAGCGCCGGATACGCCGCAGCGGCCATCTGCGCGAGTGCGCGCCCGGGCCCGAGTTCGACGAACGCGCGCGCGCCCGCCTCCACGCACCCCGCGATGCACGCGGCCCAGTCGATTGGCTCGGCAATCTGGCGCGCGAGCTTGTCGAGACCGGCGTCGACTTCAAGCACAGGCGAGCCGTCGAGCCCGGCCAACAGCCGCGTGCCGGCCATCAGCGAGCGCGCGACTCGCGCGTGCGCGAGCGCCCCGCGAAAACGCGGCACGGCGTCGGCGAGCCACCGGGTATGCGACGCCACGCGAACATCGAGCGGCGTGACGCGCTGCGCGTGCTCGGCGCGCGCCGCGCGCGCGAGCGCATCGAGCGCCGCGGGCGAGCCGGCCAGCACGTACGCGTCGCCGGGGTTGACGATCGCCACGGCTGCGGCGTGCGCGGCGCATAGCGCGTCGATCGTATCGCGCGGCAGGCCGCGCACGGACAGCATCCGCGCATCGGCATGGCTCGCGGCGTCCATCGCGCGGGCGCGGGCCGCGGCAAGATCGAGCACCGCGCGCGCGTCGATCAACCCCGCGACGCTCCAGGCCGCCACTTCGCCGACGCTATAGCCTGCCACGCAACGCCGGCGCGGCAGCAACGCATCGAGCCGGCTCATCGCGCTCACGGCCTGCAGCGTGCAGACAAGTTGAGCAGCAAAATTTCCGTGCAGCGTCTCGGCATCGGCGTGGCGCACCCAGACACGCGGATCGGCACCGAACAAGTGCGCCGCGTGCGCGAACAGCGGCGCCGCTTGCGGCAGGTCGGCCGTCAATTCGAACATGTCCGCGCACTGGCCGCCCTGTCCGGCGCAGAGAATCGCGATCGTCACCGCGACGGCTCCGTGTACTGGTGCGGCAGCCGCCAATCCACGCCGGCCCCGGCCTGCGCTCCCCGCGCCCGATCCGGCGGCGGGGGAACCGTCGCGCGGCGTTCAGGCTGCTGTCGATTCGCGCGGGTTTGCCACGGAGGCTCGGTGGGCGGCGCCGCCCGCAAACGGCTGCCGTCATAAGCAGCGACGAACAGGCTCATCGCCAGCAGATCGGCCGCGCCGCCTGGGCTCAGGCGGCGCGCGACGAATGCGCGGTGGGCGGCCACCGCGCGCGCATGCCAGTCGATCGCCCCCACGCCGCCGCGCGCCAGAAAACCGCGTGCGGTGCGCTGCGCGAAGACGAGCCCGTCGAGGCCGCCGCGGTGCAGCAGATTCGTATCGTCGATGCCGGCAATCAACACGAAGCATGCATGCACGCGCGCCGCCTCGGGGTTGCCGGGCGCCAGTTGCGCGGCGTCGGCGAGCGCACGCACGCCAAGCGTATAGACGCTCGGAAAACCGCCGGCCGCCTCCGCCCGCGCACCGCCAACGCCATAGCGGCGGCTCGCGCATTCGCCGTGGCTGGCGATTGCGCGCGGCCCGCGCAGAATGCCGGCGCCCCAGCGCTCGGCCACGAGCGCGCCGAGCGTCGCGGCGGCGCGATGCGGCACATGGCCGGATGCGCCGCGCAAGCCCGCCGCCGCGCACAACAGGCCGAGCCCAAAGATGGCTCCGCGATGCGTGTTCACGCCATTCGTCGCATCGAGCATCGCGCGCTCCGCGCGCAAGCCGATCCGGCGCAGCGTGGCCATGCTCGCGTCGCGCGCGCCCGCGCCGGCCAGCTCGGCGAAGAACGGACGCAACGCCGCCGCGCTGCGGAGAAACGTATCGGCGCTCATGTCGTCGTGACTGCCGGAATCGACATGGCTCACCAGGCCGGGCTTCGGCCATGTGTCGATTTCGGCGAGCAGGCAACGTGTCGCCTGCGCGGCGATTTCCGCTGAAACGGATGCGGTTGCCACAAGCGGGCGTTGCGGCGCGTCGCATGATGCAGCGGCCGAACTCGACGGGCTCGTCAGCGCATGCGCGCTGCTCGCGCCGTCAAGCGTTTGCGCCGCCTGCAACCGGTCCGGCTGCGTGTCGTGCAAACGGACCGCGACATGCGCCGAGCATCGGCATGCGCTCATCGCCACGTCTCCAGAAAAACCTCCGGCGCGCACAATGCGACGCCGTCCGCCGTTTTCACCGCCACCTCGCGCGCGCCCGCATGCAGCTCGCGCCAGTTCACGCCCGCGCCGTCAGCCCGCAACAGCTCACCGTCTATGCGCATCGGCGCGCGTGCATCGAGGTCGGCGAGCGCCGCGA
Source organism: Burkholderia sp. TSV86 (assembly GCF_001522865.1). GTDB lineage: Bacteria > Pseudomonadota > Gammaproteobacteria > Burkholderiales > Burkholderiaceae > Burkholderia. Next base: position 57,037 of record NZ_LOWB01000069.1, read on the forward strand.
CAAGCGCCGCGATCGATGCGCCGGTTTCAGCGGAATCGGCGGAATCCGCCCAATCCTCAGACTCCCCCGCCGCTGCATCACGCCCGCGAGCCGCATCGGCATCGTCTGTCGGCAACCGCGATTCCCGCCCGCGGCCCGGCCGGTCGCGCGCGGCCAGTGCCGCCGCGTCGCGCGCCACGCCGCGCGCGCGCCATGCCGCACGCGGCGTCAGCACGATGTCGAGATCCGACTGCTCGTGCAGATAACGCAGCCCCGTGAGCGCCTGCCACCCGAGGCTGCCGAACACGCGGCAATCGACCCGATGCGCGTCGGCGAGCATGCGCAGATTCGCGAGCGTCGGCCGCCACGCAAGCGGCGCATCGCGTTCGACCTCCGTGAGCGCCGGCAACACGCGGATTGCGGCGATCTGCGCGGGCGCCGCCGCCAGAGCGATACGCCGCTTACCCGCCGACGGCGGCAACGGCAACCCGAGCGCAACGCCCGCCTCGCCCGGCATGCCGCGCCGCACGATCAGCGGCCAGCCGCGCGCGGCCCACTGCCGTACATAAGGTAGGTGTGCCGCATCGCCGTGCGCGGCAAGCAAGCCGGGCCACGCATCGGCACGCACGCGCACCAGCGTATGGCGGCGCAGCGGCGCGTCAGCCGCCAGCGCGCGCCAGCTCATACACGCGTTGCGCGACGTCGGCCGCAACCGGCCGGCCGCCGCGTTCGCGGCCCAATCTGCCGCGCCGGTCCGTGCGATCCACGGGCCGCGCGATCAGCTCGGCCAGTTGCTCGGCCAGCGATCGCGACGGATCGAGCACCTCGTCAATCGCGCCCGTCTTCGCGAAGTTGTCGAGCCCCGGTGCAAACACCGCCGTCGAGCGAGCCTTGTCGCTCAACACGTCCAACGGCAGCTTCGTCACCCGCGCCATCGCCTGCAAATCCATCACCTCGGGCTGGGCGTCCGGCAGCGCAACCAGTGTGCGGGTCGCCAGCGCGGTCGCGATGAACGCGCCCGCAGCCGCATGCCCGTAAAGCAGTCCGATCGTCCGATGGCCGAGTGCGTCCGCGCGCTGCAGGCATTTCGCGAGATGCGCGAGATATTCGTTCATGCCGAGCAGTTCGTCGCGCCGGCTCATGCGCTGGCTGTCGCCGTCGACGAGCACGAGAATCGGCGTGGCGCCGCCGCGCGCGATCGTCGCGAGCACGTGCGCGGCGAGTTTGAGCGCGCCGTGCACGCCCAGCGCCGCGCGTTGCGTGACGCCGATCACGTCGATCGCGCCGAACGCGGCCGCACCGCGCCCGGTCAGCAGACCGCCCGCATCGACATCGATATCGTGGCCGGCCGGAAACAACGACGCCAGCACGTCATCGAGCACCATCGTTCACCTCCGAGAGTCGATCGGCAAGAGCCGTGAACGCCGGGTAATCGAGTGCGGGAATCGAAGCCGCGTCGCCCGCGCCGAGCGCGCGCCACATATCGAGCGCATCGTGGCAGCCGCGAAAGCGTTCGATGCGTTTCGACAGGCGCGCGTGTTCCGCCTCGAGCGTCGCGGTGTCGAATGCGACGGCGCTCGTCTGCGCCACGAGTTCGATCGCCGCGTGGCGAAACGCGTCGATGGTGTCGTCGACGAAACGCTCGGCGCCGCCGCTCAGGCGCCGATGCTTGCCGCCCATCGTGCGCCAAACGAGCGCGCGGTCGCGCGAATCGAATTCGTCGACGCCATGCCGGCTTTCGATCACCTCCGGCCCGGACACACCGATGCGCCCAGCCTCCGACACCGCGAGCGCCGAGCAGCACGCGGCGATGATACCGCCGCCGCCATAGCAGCCCGCGCGCCCGCCGACGAGCCCGACGACGCTCACGCCCGCCGCGCGTGCATCGAGCATCGCGCGGATAATCTCGGAGACCGCGATTTCGCCCGCATTCGCTTCCTGCAGCCGCACGCCGCCGGTATCGAACAGGATCACGACGGGCTGCCGCACATCCCGCGCGGCGCGCAGCAACCCCGTCAGCTTCGCGCCATGCACTTCGCCGAACGCGCCGCCCATGAAACGGCCTTCCTGCGCGGCGACCAGCACCGGCTGGCCCGCAAGCCGCGCGCGGCCGACGATCATGCCGTCGTCGAATTGCCCAGGTAAGTCGAACAGCGGCAGATGCGGGCTCGTCATACGCTCGCGCGGGCCAACGAACTCGCTGAGTGTGCCCGCGTCGACCAACCCCGCGAGACGCTGCCGCGCCGACGCTTCATACCAGCTCGCGCCCGCGGCCGGACGCCCGGCATCGGCCGGGCCGATTGCCGGATGGGTTGCGGCGTTCACGGGCGGATTTGCCGCCGCGCCTGTTGCAGCGCCTGCCGCCACACCTGCCGCAGCGCTCGCCGGCGCGCCTGCCGCCCGGCTCACCGCGCCGCCGGCGCCGCCCGTGGCCGGCTCGTCCGCCGCTTCGGGCGTTGCTCCACCCGCCGTGCCGATCCTCATCGCTCGTCTCCCTCGATCGCGCGTACCGCCTGTGCGAGCCGCAGCGACACCATGTCCGGCCGCGCGCCGCCGTCGTTGACGGACAGCCGCAGCCCGCCCGGCGAGCGGCGCTCGACAAAATCGGCGACCACTGCCTGCCAGACCTCGCCGAAGCCCTCGGCGGCGGTCCGGATGTCGACCTCGCACTCGGTGTCGGGCAGCACGCGCTCGACGAGCACCTCCAGATTGCCCGACGCAACCACGCCGACGATCGCCCACGCGGCATCGCCCTTGGCCCGCTCGCGCGCCGCATGGCGGTAATAAAGCCGTTCCATCGCTCCCCTGCTCCTCTTCACCAATTGCGGAATCGGGACGGCGGCGCATACAGCCCGCCCGACCAATGAACCAGATCCTTGATCGAGCGCGCGGCAAGCAGGCGCCGGTCGGCGTCGAGTGGATCGATGTCCAGATCCTCGGGGCGCCGGATCACCCCGCGCTCGCGCAAGTGCTCGACCAGCTTGGGATCACGTCCGCGGCCGATCTCGGTATAGCCCGCGACGCCACGGATCGCGTGCTCGCGCTCGTCGGCGTCGCGGCACATCAGCAGGTTCGCGATGCCTTCCTCAGTCACGATGTGCGTGACGTCGTCGCTGTACACCATCACGGGGGCGAGCTCGAGCGACAGCTTGTCGGCCAGACGCAGCGCGTCGAGCCGCTCGACGAACATGGGCGCGTTCTTCTCGCCGAATGTCTCGCCGATTTGCACGACGAGCTTGCGCCCGCGCCTCAACGCCGCGGGCGTCGCCGGATCGGCCTGCGCGCCCGCCGCGAGCCACGGCCCGCTCGGATGGCGCCGGCCGCGCGCATCGCTGCCCATGTTGGGCGCGCCGCCAAAGCCCGCGATCCGCTCGGCCGTCACCGTCGACGAGTGGCCCGCGAGATCGATCTGCAGCGTCGAGCCGATGAACATATCGCACGCATAGAGGCCCGCCATCTGGCAAAGCGCGCGGTTCGAGCGCAGCGAGCCGTCCGCGCCCGTGAAAAAGACATTGGAACGCGCGCGGATGTAGTCGTCCATCCCCACTTCGGAGCCGAAGCAATGGATCTGCTCGACCCAGCCCGATTCGATCGCCGGGATCAGCGTCGGATGCGGATTCAGCGCCCAGTGCGTGCAGACCCGGCCCTTCAGGCCGAGCCGCTCGCCGTAGGTGGGCAGCAGCAATTCGATCGCCGCCGTGTTGAAGCCGATGCCGTGATTCAGCCGCTTCACGCCATACTGCGCATAAATGCCCTTGATCGCGAGCATCGCGGTAAGGATTTGCGTTTCGGTGATACCCGCCGGATCACGCGTGAAAAGCGGCTCGACATGGAATGGCCGGCCCGCGTCGACCACGAAATGCACGCGGTCGCCTGGAATGTCCACGCGCGGCACGCGCTCGACGATGCGCTCGACCTGCGCGATCACGATGCCGTCCTTGAACGCGGTGGCCTCGACGACGGTTGGGGTGTCCTCGGTGTTCGGGCCGGTGTACAGATTGCCGTCGGCGTCGGCGCTCACCGCGGCGACGAGCGCGACATTCGGCGTGAGATCGACGAAGTAACGCGCGAACAGCTCGAGATACGTATGCACCGCGCCCAGCTCGATCTTGCCGCCGAACAGCAGCTTGGCGATGCGCTGCGACTGCGGGCCCGAGTACGCATAATCGAGCCGCTTGGCGATGCCGCGCTCGAATACGTCGAGATGCTCGGGCAGCACGACGCCCGACTGGACCATGTGCAGATCGTGCACCTTCGTGCGGTCGACCGCGGCCAGCGCGGCGGCGAGCAGGTCCGCCTGTTTCTGATTGTCGCCCTCGATGCAGACGCGGTCGCCCGGACGCAGCACGGCCTCGAGCAGCGCGGTCGCGTCGCGCGCGTGGACCCGCTTGCGCCGCGCAAGCGGCGCGGCCTCGGCAACGCGCGCGGCGCGCGCCGCGCGGGCGTGGTTCCATCCCGTCATACGGAGTCTCCTGCTTCGAACCGTTCGATGGAGTTTGCAGCATTGTAAGCCTGAGCGCCGAAGCAATTGATGATGTTGCGCGACATGACTCAGTGACGTGGGCGATGAACGGCGCGCTCGCACGCAGGCCGCGTTGCCGCGCCAGCCTTGGTCGACGTGGGCAGGCGGTGCGTCACGCGAGCGGGCCGCGCCGCCTGCCGCAAACGCAGCCGCTGCGTTCGGCCGCTTGTGGCTGCGGGATAGGGAGTTCACGCCTGGCGCCTCGCCCAAGCCCCGGGCGCCCGCGCATGGGCGAAATTCAGCAAGCGCCCGGCATCGTGCGCCTTCTGCCATCGCGCCGCCCCGCTCAGCCACCGGCCACCGCCTTCGTCGCGCAGCACAGCAGCGACAGCCCGAGCAAGCAACCACGCCGGTCCGAAACGGCGATCAGCGCGCCGTATCGCGCGAGCGGCCAGTCGGCCGCCGCATGGCACGACGCACCACGCTTGCGCGGCGCAACGCGCTCACGGCAAAAAGCTGTTGCGCCGCGCGTCGATCAACTCGACGAGCAGGCGGTCACGTTCCGCGCCGAAAGCCTCGATCGAGCGCTCGCCCTGGATCTCGCGCAGCGCGTCGATCAGCTTGCGATCGACGTCCGGCGAAAACGACGGTGCGCCGAGATCGTTCCACCATGTCGTCATCGGCTCGGCCAGATGTTCGAGGAAATGGGCGATCCCGCCGTCGCCGCCGCCGAGATGGTAGACGAGGCTCGGCCCCATCAACGCCCAGCGCAGGCCCGGCCCCCATGACACCGCCTTGTCCGCGTCCTCGACGCTGACCACGCCCTCGCCCACTAGGTAATACACCTCGCGAAACAGCGCCGCCGCGAGCCGGTTTGCGACGTGGCCCGCCATCTCCTTGTTGAGCACGATCGTGACCTTGCCCAGTTCGTCGTAGAAGTGCTTCGCCCGTGCGATTGCATCGGCGGACGTCGCCGCGCCGCCGGCCAGCTCGACGAGCGGAATCAGATGCGGCGGATTGAACGGATGAGCGATCAGGCAGCGCTGCGGATGCCGATCGCACGCACCCTGGATGTCCGACATCTTGAGCCCCGACGAACTCGACGCGACAAGCACATGCGCCGGCAGCCGCGCGTCGATCCGGCGATACAACTCGCGCTTGACGTCGAGCCGCTCCGGACCGTTCTCCTGCACGAAATCGGCGCCGTCGAGCGCCACATCGAGTTGCGGCTCGAAGGCAAGCCGCGCGGCGAATTCGGCGGCGCGCTCGCCGGCAAACCGGGCCAGCGCCGCATCGAGCCGCGCGCGGGCGTCGGGCGCGGGGTCGGTCACGGTCACGTCGAAGCCTTTGGATAAATAAAACGCCGTCCAGCTCGCGCCGATCACGCCCGCGCCGATCACGGCGATCCGTTGTTCATCCATCGTGAGGTCTCCTTTGATTTGATTCGATTCAAGCGGCGAAGCCGCCGCCGCCCAAGCCCGACGCGAACCCGCGCCCCCGCCGGCGGCCGGCGGCCCGCTGACGAACCGCCCAGCCGTCATGGCGCGGCTGGCTGCCTCTCGCTCGTGCGCACACCGCGTTACCGCGATCGCGGCCCGCACGATTCTGCATCGAATCGCGGCCCTGCGCCTGAGCGCGGGCACGCGCGCGCCAAACGCAAAAACGCCGCATCCGCGCCAATCGCGTGATGCGGCGTTGCCGCTCAGCCGGCGGCGGTGGCGCGGCGCGCGCAGCGCCGCCTCCGCGCGGGCCCGGCCAGTATCAGCGCGCGAAGCGCGCGTCGAGCTTCGCCTTCGTCTCGGCAAGCGCACGCGGCAGCCGCGTGCCGAGCTTGTCGAACCACTGCGCGTGCAGTGCAAGCTCGTCGCGCCATTCGTCCGCGTCGATCGACGTCACCTGCTCGAACTGCTCGGGCGAGAACGCAAGGCCGTCCCAATGCAGATCCTCATAGCGCGGCGTGACGCCGAACGCATGCTCGACGCCCGCGCCGCTTCCGTCGATCCGCTCGAGCATCCATTTCAGCACCCGCATGTTCTCGCCGAAGCCCGGCCATACGAACTTGCCGTTCGCATCTTTGCGGAACCAGTTCACGCAATAGATCCTCGGCAGCGATGCGCCCGCCGCCGCGAGTTTCTCGCCAAGCGCGAGCCAGTGCGCGAAGTAGTCGCCCATGTTGTAGCCGCAAAACGGCAGCATCGCGAACGGGTCGCGCCGCACCACGCCCTGTTGGCCCACCGCCGCCGCGGTGGTCTCCGAGCCCATCGTCGCCGCCATGTAGACGCCTTCCACCCAATCGCGCGCCTCGGTCACGAGCGGCACCGTGTTCGAGCGGCGGCCGCCGAATATGAACGCGTCGATCGGCACGCCGGCCGGGTTCTCCCAATCGGCGTCGATTGACGGACATTGCGACGCGCTCGCCGTGAAGCGCGAGTTCGGATGCGCGGCCTTCCTGCCGGTTTGCTTGCCGATCTCGGGCGTCCACGGGTTGCCTTGCCAATCGGTGAGCTTCGCGGGCGGTGTATCGGTCAGTCCTTCCCACCAGACGTCGCCGTCTTCGGTCAACGCGACGTTGGTGAAAATCACGCCTTCTTTGAGCGTGGCGATCGCATTCGGGTTGGTTTTCTCGCCGGTGCCCGGCGCGACGCCGAAGAAGCCGGCCTCGGGATTGATCGCATACAGGCGCCCGTCGCGGCCGGGTTTGAGCCACGCGATATCGTCACCGATCGTCGTGACCTTCCAGCCTTCGAAGCCCTGCGGCGGAATCAGCATCGCGAAATTGGTCTTCCCGCACGCGGACGGGAACGCGGCGGCGACGTGATACTTGCGCCCCTCGGGCGACGTCACGCCGAGAATCAGCATGTGTTCGGCAAGCCAGCCTTGGTCGCGGCCCATCGTCGATGCGATGCGCAGCGCGAAGCATTTCTTGCCGAGCAGCGCGTTGCCGCCGTAGCCGGAGCCGAAGCTCCAGATCTCGCGCGATTCGGGAAAATGCACGATGTACTTGGTCGGATTGCACGGCCACGGCACGTCTTTCTCGCCGGCGGCAAGCGGCTTGCCGACGCTGTGCACGCACGGCACGTAATCGCCGTGCTCGCCGAGCGCGGCAAGCACGGCGCGGCCCATGCGCGTCATGATCCGCATGTTCACCGCGACATACGGACTATCGGAAAGCTCGACGCCGATATGCGCGATCGGCGAGCCGAGCGGCCCCATCGAGAACGGCACCACGTACAGCGTGCGGCCGCGCATCGCGCCGCGAAACAGGCCGTCGAGCGTCGCGCGCATTTCGGCGGGCGCGATCCAGTGATTGGTCGGGCCGGCGTCATCGCGCGATTCGCTGCAGATGAACGTGCGGTCCTCGACGCGCGCGACGTCCGACGGATCGGACAGCGCGAGAAACGAGTTCGGCCGCTTCGCGGGGTTCAGGCGGATCATCGTGCGCTGCGCGACCATCTCGTCGCATAGGCGATCGTATTCCTGCTGCGAGCCGTCACACCAGACGACGCGCTCAGGCTCGGTCAGCCCGGCGATGCGCGCGACCCAGTCGATCAGGCCGCGATGTTTGACGTATTCGGGTACATCGAGCGAAACGGTGCGCGTGGCCGCGACCACGTTGCTTCGGGTCATTAGCGTGTCTCCAGGTTGTTGAATCGGAATATCGTGTTCGGTGCGCCGCCGCAACAGGAGCGGGACCGCAGGCGGGGCGGGCGCGCAGCGGGCGGCGCGCCCGCCATTTCGGCGCCGAAGGCGCCGGAGCATTCGCATTCGTTCTTCTTAGAGTAATGGGACAACGGCTCCGACATGCTTGCTGATACGCCTGCCATACGATCAAGGTAACCCAGCATACCATCGCAGCGCATGCCACTCGCGCTGCGCCGCAGCAACGCGCGGCACGGCACGCCCGGCAGGCCGGCCCGACGCGACAGGCTTGTGGCGGCGCATTCACGATCCGCAATGGGTGCAATCCAGCATCGGCAGGCGACTCGAAGCCGAGGGTTTTCACCAACGCCCGCGTGCGATCGCGGCGGCCAACGCACGGCTTAACCGGATGCGCGTGCCGGATACGCGCATTTCATCCGGCGCGGCCGATCGCGGCGCATGCGCGGGGGCGCGATCGGCCGCGCCGGCTCTCCATCACAGGCATGAAAGAAAGCGCGCCGGAGCTGCCGGCACGCGCGCCCGGCCGCCGGTCAGCGGGAAACCCGCTCGATCAATTCCTCGTCGCAGATGACGCTCGCGATCGACGGCGCCGCGCGCGCGTCATCGAGCGGCACATCCGAGAGCGCCGGCTGCACGGCCTGCTCGGGCGCCGCGGCCGGCCGTGCGTCGCCCGTCGTGTAGTGCTTGAGAAAGCAGCGCATCGCATGGCTCACGCCGAGGTGGTTGACTTCGCGCAGATCGTTTTCGTAGTAGCGCCCGGCGTTGTAGTGGCCGGTGATGATCTCGTAGGAAGGGAAATAATCGACCCAGTCGAACTCGTTGCATGCCGTCTGCGCCGCGACTCTCAGCACCGATTTGCTATAGGTGGTCGCGACGAGCACGTTCTGGTTCTCGTAGGTTGCGATGAGCGGCACCGGCGAGACCGTCAGCAGCACGTGGACGCGGGGATTCACCTGCTTGAGCTGAAGCAGGAACGAGCGCAGATCGCTGATCACGTCGAACACGGTCAAATTCGTGAAGCGGTACGCGGCTTCGTCGTAAGCGCCGCCGGCCACGCCCGGCGCGAGCGGAAACACCTCGCCGTGCGCGCGATTGGACCAGCTCTCGGTCAACCCGAGCGTGAACACGAAAACATCCGTCTCGGTGAACATCTCCCTCACATGCGGCAGATGCTCGGCACGCGCGGCCAGCACCGCGTCCGGGCTGTCGTAGCCTTCCGGGGTGACCGCCGGGCGGAACGCGTCGACGTAGCGTCCGTCCGGCCGCTGCCAAACGGTCTCGGTCTTCGTGCGCCGTCCCATCGATTCCTCGAACAGCTGCAGCAACTGCCGCACGGTATAAAGGTTGCCGAACCGCGCGGAAAATACGCCGTAGCCGAGACGCTCGCGCTCGCTTTCGGAAAAATCGGCGCCCGATTCCGGCACGAAATAATTGAATCCAATTCCGGCCAGACGCCGCGAAATATGCTGGGCGAAGCAACTGCCCGCGGTGCTGACCTTCTGCTGCGCGCCGATCGTGAATTTGGGGGCGACCACCGGATCGAACGCATGCATCTCGGTGTTGACGACGGCCTTGCGCCAAAACTGATGCGCGGGAAGATGCTTGTAGGGATTCGTCATAGCTCGCCCCCGATCATTTGCAAGGCTCTGGTGAGATGCGGGCTGTTTCCGTGCAGCTCGCTCTTGTCGAAGTTCGCATACGCGGCGAACGACGCTTCGATGAATTCGTCGAGCGTCAGCAAATCGTAATCGGCGCCTTTGAACAGATAGCTGCCATGCTCGACGCCGAAGCGCTCGGCCAGTTCCGGGAAGATCGGAAACACGGGCAGCCGCACGAGCGTGTCGTGAGGGACAATGCCCGACTCGACCACCGCGCCCCCCGCCACCTTCTTCGCGACTTTCAACGCGACGTCATGCAGCGCATGCGCCTTCGGATGATTGACGCTGTGCATGAACGCGCCGGCGCGCGTCCACCTGCTCAGTTCGGGCGAGAAATCGAGGTCGTACTCAGCATATCGGTCGAGGAAGTCTTTTTTCTCGTTATCCCACTGGGAAAAGTAACAAAGCGCGTCGTAGGTTTGTTCATTGAAGAGCGCCTTGGTCCGGGCCACCGAGCACCCAAGCTGGTACGCGGCAAAAACGATCGTCGAATGATAATCGTCGAGCGGGCTTTTAACCGGCTTGCCAGCGTGAAACACGTATTGCAGATCGGGATGGTATGCGCGGAAGTAGACCGAGGGCATCATGAACACGTTCGGCATCGCCGCAAGATCGACAATGCCTAGGCGCTGAAATTCGGGAATCGCAATAATATGATCGTAAACGCGAATATGCTGGCGCCAGAAATCAGCGCTGTGCTGAAACCCCCAATAATCACATGATTCGACTTTCGCGTGAGGGCAGATCAGCGATAGCGAATGAGTCATCCCCGCAACCTGGCAATTCGACATGACCAGCCATCTTTCTTTCACGGCCATTTCATTCCCGATTGAAATATTGTTAATGAATCAATCTATCTGGCTGCGCATAGCGTAGCAGAAAGGCAATCAGTTTTTATAAAAATCGCCAGAATGCGAATAGAAGCATCGCCCGAGAATCAATTGAAATGGAGTCGGCCCCGCCGTGCCCGTCCGGAACAAATTACCCGCACCCTGCGGTATTCGCCCGTATTACAGGTAACTTTTTCTAAAGTACGAGGCCTAATTTATTCAACACTTCGAAGCATCAATGATCACATTTATAAGATTTAAATTCCGGAATATTGAAAAATCTCAAGAGATATTCGGCGAATATCTCGCCGAATAATCACCGCGATTAGTGAAATACCGCGGCGCCGGAGTTTTCGGCACCGGCCGCGCCGCCTGCCGTGTAGGGGACGGCGCGACTGTACGGCGGCGCGTCGTGCTGCCCCGCACCAGGAAAAACTATAATGACCGGCTTGCCACGCGATACCCGGCGCCCGGCACGGCGGGCGCCCCTTTGATTGACGCCATGCAGAATCGAATCCGACCGTTCCCCGTTGCGTGCGCCATGGCGACCGCGGCCTTGCTCTGCGCGTGCTCGAGCACGCAGAAACCGCTGTATCAGCAGGAGCAGTTCGACGCGGCCGCCAGTCCGTATGCACGCACGTTCCACGACAAATCGGCCGCGACGTGCGAGGCCGCGCGCCGCGCGCTGCTCAGCCAAGGCTATATGGCGAGCGCGACGCGCCCCGACGCGGTCGACGGGAGCAAGAATTTCCAACCGAGCAACGATTCGCACGTCGTCATCGAATTCCATGTCGTGTGCGCGGACGCCGATGCCGACGGCGCATCGAGCGTCGCCTACGTGAACGCGGTTCAGGATCGCTATTCGCTGAAGAAAACCAACACGTCCGCGAGCGTCGGCTTGAGCGTGTTCGGCTCGCTATCGCTGCCGATCGGCTCGAGCGACGACGCGATGGTCAAGATCGCGAGCGAAACCATTCCAGCCGGTATGTTCTATGAGCGCTTCTTCAATCTGGTCGACCACTTCCTGAAGATCGACCCGACGCGGCGCGACAAGGCCACGGTCGCCGCGGCGCAGAAAGAACGCGTCGCGCCGCTGCCCGAGCCCGCCGCGTCAGCCGATGAAACGCCGATGAAGTTGAACACGCCGAGCCCGCCGCCCGCAGCGGCAAGCTCGAACGAGCCGGCACCGGGCACCGCTGCAAACGCCGCGCCAGCGGCTGCGGCATCCACGCCCGCCGTTGCGCCTGCGCCTGCGGATACCCCCGCGCATCCGCCCGCGCCTGCCTCGACGCTTACCCCGGTGCCCGCGCCGCCGGCGTCCATGCCTGAGTCGCCGCTCGCGCCGATGTCCGCTCCCACTTTCTTCACCCCTGCGTCGAAACCGGCGCCCGACGCGGCATCCATTCCGGCTGCGCCGCGCGTGCCGACGCCACGCTTCGACACGGCGCCGTCGGCTGCGTCTGCGGCTGCGCCGACGCAGTCCCCCGCGCCTGCGTCGCCGGCGTCCGGCCCTTCGTCGCAAGCGCTGCCGTCGGCTGACGTCACCGTGTCGGCGCCGGCCAGCTCGCCTGGACCGATTTCGCTGCCCCCGGCACAGCAATCCGCCGCAAGCGCGGCGGTCTCCCCGGTCTCTCCGGTCTCGTCAGCCGCCAATGCGGCAGTGCCGTTGCCGGCCACACGGCCGCAAGCGGATACGGCAAGCGACACCGCAGACCGGCCGGCTGCCGGCGACGGACATTGACCGCCCGCTCCAGCCTTTCTCCGTCGCGCCACCCACCGCACGCCACGCGCCCCGCTCCGCCTGCCGCGCCGCCACTGCCGCTCGCGTGAAAACAAAAAAACGCGCCTGGAATGATCGTCACCGATCACTCCAGGCGCGTCACTGGATCACAACCGGCGAATACCGCGGCAAGCCGCCCGCGATGATTTTGCACTGACGATTGACGAATAGCGCCTGTACGCGGCCGCGTATCCCACCGCTGATTCGATCGCTTATTTGGTCGTATATCCGCCGTTGATCAAAATCGTCTGCCCGGTCACCCACCAGCCATCGCTGACGAGATGCCGGATGAACGGCACGACGTCCTCGATATCGGTCAGCCCGGTCTTCGAAAACGGCGACAGCGCCGCGGCCGTCTTATGATAAGCGACTGCATCGTCGCCTTCGGCCGGATAGAAGAACGGCGTATCCATCGGCCCCGGCCCGACTGCCGTCACCGAGATTCCGCGCGCGCCCAGTTCCTTCGCCGCGGCGCGCGTGAAGTGCTCGACCGGCGCCTTCATCCCCGCATACGCCGCGTAGAACGGCGTGAACGCGCCAAGCAGCGACGTCACCAGCGTCAAGATCTTGCCGTTGTCGTTCACATGCTTGCCCGCCTCCTTCAGGAAGAAAAACGCGGCCTTCGAATTGACCGCCGACATCTCGTCGTATTCCGCCTCGCTGATCTGCGCCATCGGCTTCTTCAACACCTTGCCCACCGTGTTGATCGCGATATCCGGACGGCCAAACGCGGCCACCGCATCGGCAAACAGCTTTTCGACCGCGCCGGCCGTCGTCAGGTCCGCCTGCAGCGCCACGGCCTGCGCGCCCTTCGCCTTCACGTCGGCCACGGTTTTTTCAGCGTCCGCCTTCGAGCTTGCGCTGTTGTAGTGAACCACGACCGCTTTCGCGCCATGCGCGGCAAGATCGCGTGCGATCAGTCCGCCCAGATTCTTCGCGCCGCCCGCGATCACGACAGTCTTGCCCTGGATGCTGTGGTCAGCCATGTAGGCCCTCCCTTTTGTTGAACAGAAGCGGCCCGATGCCGCCTCTCGCGTCTTCGGATGATATATTCCAGAAAATCTTTATAAAGCCATCTTCTCTGACATCAGTCGTCAGAATCTCTGGACAATCACGTCACGCCCGAGGTCATGGACCGGATCGATCTGTTTCGCGTTTTCGCGCGCGTCGTCGAATGCGCGAACTTCACGCGCGCCGCCGATACGCTCGGCCTGCCCCGCTCGTCGGTATCGGCCGCCGTGCAGGAACTCGAAGGCCGGGTCGGCGCGCGCCTGCTCAACCGGACCACGCGCAGGGTCACCGTGACGCAGGACGGCGCGGCGCTCTACGAACGCTGCCTGCGCCTGATCGCCGACGTCGAGGAAGCCGAGAACCTGTTTCGCCATACGAGCATCGGGCCGAGCGGCACGCTGCGCGTGGACATGCCGGGCCGCATCGGCCGCCTGATCGTCGCGCCGGCGCTGCCCGCCTTCCTCGACCGGTATCCGCAGATCAACATCGATCTCGGCGTCACCGACCGCGCGGTGAACCTGATCGAGGAGCGCGTCGACTGCGTGCTGCGAGTCGGCACGCTGAGCGATTCCGGGCTGATCGCACGCACCATCGGCAATTTGCCGCTGATCAACGTCGCGAGCCCCGCGTATCTCGCGCGCCACGGCATACCCGCCACGCCCGCCGATCTCGAGCATCATCAGCCGATCAACTACGCATCGCCATCCAACGGGCGGATCGCCCCGTGGGAATGGGTCGAGCACAACGAAGTCAAGCGCCTGTCGCGGCGCGGGCGTGTCACCGTCAACAGCGCGGAGGCGTATATCGCGTGCTGCGTCGCGGGACTCGGGCTGATCCAGGTTCCCGCATACGATGTGGCCGCGCATTTGCGCGCGGGCGAACTGGTCGAGGTGATGCCGAGCTATCGCGCCGCGCCAATGCCGGTGGCGCTGCTGTATCCGCACCGGCAGCATCTGTCGCGGCGCTTCCAGGTGTTTTCGGAATGGCTCGACGCATTGCTGCGCGAACAGGTGCTGCTGTAGCTCTGGCGGGCATCCACCGCATGGCCGCACAATTATTACCCGGATATTATTGACACTCTATTTATATCCGGGTATAAATTCGTGTTTTCCCGCCATTCAACATCCATGCGATGACACATCTGCCCCTTCCTTCTCACACAGCCTTCGACGGCCATCGGCAGCTTGCATCGGGCTCGCTGCAAATCGTCGCGCTGGCAGTCAAGCGCGCGGCCGAAAACCCGTCGGCCGGCCCGATCCTGATCTTCGACAATGCGACCGGCCGCTCGATCGACATCGACACCCGAGGCTCGGACCACGAAATTGCCGCGCGCTTTGCCAGCGCGCAGGCCGACGCATCCCGCGCCGGCAACGGTGCGGACCAGGCGTCCAATACGTCCGATACGTCTGATACGCCCGACATGCACGGGGACGGCGCGGGCGCGGCGCAGGGCTCGAACACCGGCGGCACCATGCACCGCCCCGCCGCCGAGCCGCGCGGGCGCGGCCGGCCGAAGCTCGGCGTGATCGCGCGCGAGGTCACGCTGCTGCCGCGCCATTGGGAATGGCTGTCGACCCAGCCCGGCGGCGCGTCGGTCGCGTTGCGAAAGCTCGTCGACGAAGCGCGGCGCACCCATGCGCGGCAGGATCGGAACCGCCAAGCCCAGGAGCGCGCCTATCACTTCATGTCGGCCATCGCGGGCGATTTGCCCGGCTTCGAGGAGGCGGCGCGCGCGCTCTTCGCGAGCGATCCGGACCGCCTGCACGCATCGATCGCCGCATGGCCCGACGATGTGCGCAGCCATACGATCGCGCTCGCATACGACCATGAGCCCACGAGCGACGCGTCGCGTCACGGCACTTGATCGGCATGCCGAATCATTGCCGGCGCGCATCGCTTCGCATGCGGTGCGCCCGCGCCCGCCCACCGGCGGGATCGGCGTCGCCTGAGCTACACGCGACGGGTGCGATGGCGTGCAAGTTCGGCGGCATGCCGGGACACAACGGCACGATCCGCCGCGCGGCCGCTTCGAACGCAGCGGCGTGCCGCCTGGCCGCACCGAGGCCGCGATGCCGTCGATCTGGCTTGGCGGTGGCCGCGCGGCGGGTGCGGGTTACTCGGTTACCGGTCGCGCCTGCCGCCTGCGCCGACAACTCGTGATCGGCTGATCGTATTCGCCGGCTGCATCAGCGCCCGTCGCCCAAGCCGTCGGATTCGATGGAACTGAACGCCCGGCAACCGTCGCCGGGCGATACGATGCGCTCGCATCGTCTGCATAGCCGGCTCTCGGCCACGCTCGCTCCATAAGCCGAGCCAAGCGCGCTCAGCCCGGCGATCGCCGCTTCAAGGCTGCCGCGCGCCGCGTCCCAATACCGGCATTGCTCGCAGCGGCCCGGCGGATCGCCGCCAGCGGCGTGCGCGCGCGACAATGACATCGCGTTCATTGCCCAAGGCTCGCCCAGTAGCCGCCGAACACATAGACCGACAGCACATAGCCGACGATCACGTTGACCGCCACGCCAGCGGTGAACGCGGCAAACGGCCTCGCACCGGTTGCCGACAACGCTTTGAGCCGCGTCGTCAGGCCGATCGAGAAAAAGCAGAAAATAAACGCCCAGGTGCGCAATATGGTGATCGGCGCAACAAGCTCCGGCGTGACGATCTTTCGGTAATCCGTGAGCGTGTAATGGCTCGCGACCCACGTGACGAACGCCGACGCCACAACAAAACCGATCACGAACTTCGGAAAGCGCGCCCAGATCTCGCTTGCGCGCGGCTGCGCGCGCACGCCGTCCACGCTCTCCCAGCGCGTCGTCGCGACGATCGCGAGCACGAATGCCCAAATGCCGATCCAGATATCGCGGCCGACCACCTTCATCAACGTGAACGCCTGCAACGCCGCCTCCGGCGCACCGGCGATCGCGCCCGCGCCGTGCTTGGCGAAATCGCCATAAGCCTGCGCGGCGGCAAGTCCCGCGGCATCGGCGAACTCCGACGTGCCGATCCATGCGCCCGCGATGCCGGTCGGCAGGCCGAGCGCGCGCGACGCGAACGGCAGCGCGAAAATCATCACGATCGCCCACAGAATCACGAGCGTGATCGAGATCGCCGCGTCCTCGCGCTTCGCGCGCACCGCGCCCGCAATCGCAATCGACGCCGACACGCCGCACACCGCGCCGCCCGCGCCGAGCACCGCGGCAAAGCGTTTGTCGAGTCCGAGCGCCCCCGCCGCCGCGAAGATCGTGAAGAATGTGACGAGCGACACGAGGCTCGCCTGCACGACGGCGATCGGGCCGGCCCAGACGAGCAGCGTGAAAGGCAGCGTCGCGCCGAGCAGCACGATGCCGACCTTGATATAGAACTCGACGCGCAGCCCGGCGCGGAACCACTCGGGCAACGCAAACGCGTTCGACAACACGAGCCCCAGCGCTAGCGCGACCAGCGGCGGCTCGAGGTTGTACTTCGCGGCGTCGGACCACGCGCCGAGCGCATAGATCAACGCCGATGCAACGAACACGATCGCGAACGACGGCACGAAATGCGCAAGCTTCTGGCCAAGCGCCGCGACGCTGATCGAAAACAGCACGCCGAACACCACGAACAACGCGGCATAGCGCGTCAGATGCGTGCCGAGATCGCGCGCGGCTTGGCCGATGTCCGACCATTTCGCCGGCGCAACCGCCCAGCCCTTGATGCTGCCGCCGAACGCGAACAGCAAATACGCAGCCAGCACCAGGCCGAGCCCAATCCAGATCGACCACCAGTCTTCATTCGAAATCAGCGCACGCCACCCGCCGGGCCGCGCCGGACGATGGCCGCCGGCGCCGCGTTTGCCCAGCGCGCCCGCAGGTGTCGTACCCCGTTGTGATCCGCTCATGAACCCTCCTCGTTGCGAAGCCATCCCGAACGCCTGCCGTCGAGCGCGCGGCGGCGGCCACGGCGGTTTTCATTATTGGCAACGGCTTCGCAAATGGAAAGGACGCTTTCGACTACGCATATCACGTGCGTCGCGCAAAGTTCGTGCCACGCCGCCGCGAGCATCGGCGCGACGCCCGCCGGCCGGACCTCGCGCGTGCGCGCGGCGAGCCGTGCGGGCAAACCGGACGGCCCCGATCGTTTCGCCCGCCGTCGCGTTATTTCGCACTGCCCGTGCACTCAGCTCGCGGCGAGCCGCCCGGCCAACATTGATTCGATATCCGAAGCAAACGGCCTCGCCGCCTCCTGTTTCGCGCGCGGCAAGCGCGATCTGCACGCTGCATCGATGCAGGTGACACAGCGGCGCGAACGCTGTATCCGGCGCGCGGCGCGCCGGTATCGCGCTGCGTGCCGTCGATGCCGAACTGCTCCAGCACGCCGGCCGCATAGGCGCACGGGCGCGGCGCTCTGGCCCCCATCAAGATAGAGACTCGATACGAAACCGCATGCCGGAGCAGACAGGCGTGGTTTCGCTGAACAGAATGCGCAGGTTGGGATCCGCGCCGTCGCGCGCACCGGTGATCGCTTGAACGACGTCTCATGCATCGCCTCATCCAGACGCCGGTAAAGGCCGGCATGCGCGGCCGGCGCGAAAAGCCAATCGGGTACGCGGGTCATGCCGCACCGAATACCGGCAAAAACACAGCGCCGGTCAATCCGCGCGGCTTCGCCCGCCGGGCCGCCGCGGCGCTAGCTCATATACCAGCCACCGTTCGCGTTGAAAGTCTGCCCTGTGATGTAACCGTTTCCCGCCAGCAGCACGGCGATATCGGCCACTTCGTTCGGCTTGCCGAAACGGCCGACGGGAATCAGTTCCTTCCTGACATTCGGATTGCCCGCGAGCATTCCGGTATCGATCAACGCCGGCGCGATGGTGTTGACCGTCACGCCCGTCTTGGCCAGCGCCGACGCGTAACCGTGCGCAAGGCCGATCAAGCCCGCTTTCGATGCGGCGTAATGCGGCCCGACCACGCCGCCCAACTGCGCCGCGACCGACGAGAGCATGATGACGCGCCCCCACTGCCGCGCCGCCATGCCCGGCACCAACGCCTTGGTCACGAGAAACGCCGACGAGAGGTTCGTCGCGATGACGTTGTTCCAATCGTCGATCGTCAGATCCTGCCACGGCTTCGGCAGCGTGATACCGGCATTGTTCACCACGACGTCGACCTGCCCGAACGCGGCATGCGTCTGCTCGATCATGCCGGCGATGCTCGATTCACGTGAGACGTCCACCTGCACCGCCTGCGCCTGGCCACCCAGTGCCTCGATCATGCCCACGACCTTGTCGGCCGATGCCTTGTCGCGCATATAGGTGAGCGCGACCTTCATGCCTTGCGCGCCGTATGCGAGCGCAATCGCGCGGCCGATGCCCTTGCTGCCGCCCGTGACGAGCGCCACTTTTCCGTTCAACCGTTCCATTTCTCCGCTCTCCGATAGGGTTAGGTCAGGCCCGCGCCGCCCATGCGGGCCTCATGCCGGCATTCGTCCCGGCGACACATGGTCCGCGTCGTGAAAATCGAACGGCGGCGATGCGAAATTCTCTTCAGGCCTCGCAACGCGGCGCGTTCTCGCAATGACGGCAACGCGCTCGGACGCGCCCGCACGCTGCGCACGGAGAAGACGTCCTGGCGCACCTGCGCACGAGGCCGGCCGGGCGCTTGTTTGCCGCTTGTTTGCCATCGCGCGGACGATGTGAACATGCATATGCATGTTCACATCGTCCGCGCGGCAGGCCCGATGGATCATATCGTAGATTGCACTGCACAGTGCAGTATAAAATTATCCGGGCACCCATACCGCCGAACCCCACGTCGAACCGCGCGCATCGCCGCCATGCCCGGCGGCCCACCGGTTCGATCGGCCTTCACATTCAGGAAACGTCATGCCAGAAAACCGGCCGTCCAGCGCCTCCCCCGCGGCCATTCCCACGATGGCCGCCGCTTGCGCGATCACCGTCGCCAACGTGTACCTCTGTCAGCCGCTGCTCTCGGCGATGGCGGACAGCTTTCACACCACGCCATCAGCCGCCGCCAGAGTCGCGTCCGCCGCGCAGATCGGCTATGCGCTCGGCATCCTGCTCGTCGTCCCAAGCGCCGACCGGGCGGACCCGAAGCAGCTCGTGCGCGGCTTGCTCGCGCTCACCGCGCTTGCGCTCGCGCTCGCCGCCGTCAGCCCATCGATGCAATGGCTCACGCTGATGTCGCTGCTGGTGACAATGGCAACCGTCGTGCCACAAGTGTTGATTCCCGTAGCAGTGTCGCTCGCGCCGCCGGGTCAATCCGGCCGGGTCGTCGGGACGATGCAGAGCGGGCTGATTGCCGGCATCCTGCTGTCGCGCACCGCATCGGGCGCGATCGGGCAATTGACCGGCTCGTGGCGCGCGCCCTATGCGGTGGCCGCCGTGCTGACCGGCGCGCTGCTATTCATCCTGCCTCGCTTCGTGCCGAGCCGCGCGCACGCCGCGCCAAGCGCACCGAAGGCCTACGCCGCGCTGCTCGGTTCGCTGCCGCGGCTTTTGTTGACTTGGCGCGATCTGCGTTTTTCAGCGTGCATCGGCGCGGCGATGTTCGGCGCGTTCTCCGCATTCTGGGCAACGCTCGCATTTCACGTCGCCCAACCGCCGTTCGGTCTGGGTCCGGCGCAGGCCGGCCTGTTCGGCGTGTGGGGAGCCGCCGGCGCGCTCCTCGCGCCTCGCTGCGGCCGCCTGTCGGACCGTTTCGGCCCGACCTTCGTCAACGGCCTGTCGATATGCGCGGCCACGCTGGCGTTCATCGTCTTCCTCATCGCCGGCGACACCTCCGCGCTGGCGCTCGTGGCCGGTGTGAATTTGCTCGACTTCGGCAATCAGGCTGGACAGATCGCCAATCAGGCACGCATTTTCCGGCTCGATCCAGCCGCGCGGGCGCGGCTGAACACCGTCTATATGGTATCGACATTCGCGGGCGGCGCGCTTGGCACCGCGCTCGGCACCGCCGCGTGGAGCACCCACGGATGGCGCGGCGTATGCATGACGGGATTTGCGCTGCTCGGCGTCGCAGGCGGTTTGTTGTTGAGCCGATCGCTGATCCGGCGCCGCGCACCGGCGAGCGCGAATTGACAGGATACCGCGACGCAAACGGCCGCGAAAACGAACACGAAAACGGCCGCATGCGGCCGCGTGCCGCCGCGTGGGACGCACGATTGCGTACAATCGGACGCTGAGTATTTTCCGGGATACGCCGATCATCGTGGCAAAGACAGCCCATACCCCCACAGCTCGAAAAAAACCCCGTCCCGCCGCGGCGCGCGCGCGCTCCCGCGCACGGGACGATCTCACGCAACAAAACGCGGCGACGCCGTCCAAACGCGATCAGATTCTCGACGCGGCAACCCGCGTGTTCCTGCAATACGGATACGAAGGCACCAGCATGGATCGCGTCGCGGCCGAATCCGGCGCGGCCCGGCGCACGCTGTACAACCAGTTCGAAAGCAAGGAAGCGCTGTTCGAAGCGATAATCACCAGAATCTGGGCGAGCTTTCCCGTCTTCGACATCACCCGCGACGAGGAATCGCTTCATGATCCGCGGCTGGGGCTCACACGGCTCGGTCATGCGGTCTCCGAATTCTGGATTCCGCCGTCGGCCGTCGCGTTTCTGCGGATGGTGATCGCGGAAGGCCCGCGATTTCCGGGCTTGACGAACACGTTCTTCGAAAAAGGCAAGGCGCCCGCGATGGGCGCCGTGGTCGATTACATCGGCGCATTGGCCAAGCGCGGGCTGATTGCGGTCAAGAACCCGAAACTCGCCGCGAGACAATTTCTCGGGCTCATCGACGAGCCGCTGCTGTGGGTGCGCGTCGTCGGCCTGGAGGAAACCTATACCCGGCAGGAACGCGATCTCGTGGTCCAAAACGCCGTCGACATGTTTCTCGGCTTCTATCTGGTCAAACGGCCCGCCTAACGTTCTTTTCGCCGGTTGCGTGCGAACGGCGAAAAGAACGGCAGCACGCCCATGATTCGGCAAGTGCCGCATGCATCCGCGTCCAAGCCATGCCAACCGCACGGCTGCGTTGCGCGTATCGGCTCGAAAGCCGGGGAGCGCCACCGCAGGCCCGGCCGCGCGGCGCAGTCATGCGGCTCAGTCACGCAAGCTCGTCCCACAATTCGAAGTTCAAAGCCACATCGTTGGCCTGCACCCATGCGACGAACGAGCGCGTGTGCGCATATTCGAGGTGCGCATCGAATGCCGTGCGATTCTGAAATTTCTCGTACACCACAAACCGATTGGCGATCTGCGCATGCCGATGCGCGGTAAAGTCCAAGCAGCCCGGCTCCGCGCGGGTGGCCGGCACCAGTTCGCACAATCGCTCGAACAGCGCCGTTTCCTTGCCGATCGGCGCACTCAAAAATGCAACGACAGTAACTGACTTCATAACCGACTCCTCGAGCACCGCGCCTCACGCAACGGGCGCAATAAATGGGAAAGACCCGGGGCGCCCGCGAACACGCAAATCGCATTCGCCAACGCGCACGGTCTTGTATGCGTGCATTGCACTGCACAGTGCAATGCACGCGAGTTTATGCATCAGACATCGCGCCGTCAATAAGGCTTCGCGCCATTTTCAGTACTCGCACGCGCCGTGCCGCCTGCAACGCGCACGCCCGTCACCGCGCTCGGTCAAGCAAGCCGCTGCGAATATCGCACGGCACGCGCGGGCATCCCCCCTCTTCTCTTTCAACAATCACGCATGGAGGACAACGCAATACGAGGCGCCGCGCTATCGCCCGGCCGGCGCGCAGAACGCGTGAAGCAACGGGTCCCAACAAGCCCCACGGCAACGAAAAACACCGCGCGGCTCGATGCCATTGCAGCATCCGGTTTTTGCGAAACCCTCTGTTTGAATTTCGCTAACGCAAACCGGCGGTAATGCGTATAACCCCGCTTGCGTCGCCAGATGCCATGTGAAATAGGAAATGAAAAAGCGGGCATCGCATGAATGCTTGCCACCTTTCATCGCGTCAAAGCGCAATATAAACACCGCCTCGGGTAATAATCGATCGACTTCGTGCCAATTGGCGAATCGCCGGTTACCGACGCTGATGAATCAATGAGCGCCATAATTATTCGATTTAAATCGCCAAATGATGCAAGACAGAACGGCGGTGCAATACATCATCAAAGTGTGAGCATTCGCACATTCGTCACGGGTACGACTCATTACGCTGCATAGCGCAGTAAGCGTTCGCGTGAAATTGCCGCAGAGAATCAGACTTCAGTTTCGGGGAAATCCGGCATTGTCCTGCGCTCCGATTCCGCGAGCACTTCACGATGAGCCTGTATTTCCATCTGACTGAAGCAAGAAGTCAGACCTTCCGTACTTCTCGTCTTCTCTTTTGCTCACGCATCCCATTCGCACATCCTGACTATTCCGGGGGGGAAGTCATGTCGTTTTGCATATCGCCGTCGCGCGTGCCTGTGCCTAAAACCCTTTCAATGCTGGTTGCGCTCGCGTGCTCGCTCACCTACACCGGTAACGCGCGCGCTCAATCTGCGCTGCCTGCCGGCGGCGCGTTCGTGTCGGGCGCCGGCGCGATCTTCGGCGGCGGCACGTCGCTGACGATCAATCAAAGGTCGGCGCGCGGCGTGATCGATTGGCGTAGCTTCTCGATCGGCAGCGGCCGCAGCGTGACGATCAACAACGGTGCCGGCGCAACGCTCAACCGCGTGACGGGCGGCGATCCGTCGGTGATCCTCGGCTCGCTCAAGGCAACCGGCAGCGTTTATCTGCTGAACCCGCAGGGCGTACTGATCGGGCCGGGCGGCGTGGTGTCGACGGGCGGACGCTTTGTCGCCTCGGCGCTGAACATCGACAAGGATGCGTTCATGCAGGGCGCGCCGCTGACGCTGTCCGGCGGCGGCAACGGCGCGATCGTCAACCTCGGGCAAATCAGCTCGACGGGCGGCGACGTGTTGCTGGTGTCGCGCACACAGGTGTCAAACCAAGGCAGCATCCGTGCGCCAAAGGGCACGGCCGAACTGGCCGCGGGCCAGCAGGTGTTGTTGCAGGATTCGGCGACGGGGCCGCAGGTGTTCGTGCAAGCGGGCAGCCGCGGCAGCGTGCTGAACGCGGGGACGATCCGCGCCGCGCAAGCGAACCTGCAAGCAGCGGACGGCAACATCTACGCGCTAGCGGGCAACAACGCGGCGATTCGCGCGACCGGCACGGCAATACGTGACGGCCACGTGTGGCTGGTCGCGGATCAAGGCAGCGTACAGGCGCACGGCGCGATCTCGGCGGCCAACGCGAACGGCACGGGCGCCGTGGTGGAAACGCGCGGTCAATCGCTGGATGTTTCAGGAGCAACGGTGCAGGCGGGGCTGTGGAAACTCGCTGCGCCGGCGTTCACGCTGGACGGCGCGAACGCGAGCACGGTCGCGGGCAATTTGAGCGCGGGCACGCCGGTGACGGTCGAGGCGACAGGGGCGAACGGGGCGAGCGGAGATCTGACGGTCGGCTCGAACGTGCGGTGGAACGGCAATGCGCCGCTCACGCTCAGTGCCGCGCATAGCGTGGCGATCGCGCCGAACGCGATCATCGGCAACACGGGCGGCGCGAACCTGACGTTGCGCGCGGATGCGGGCGGCGTGAACAACGGCGGCAGCGTGGCGAACGGCGGCACGATCGATTGGTCGTCGAGCGCGGGGCTGGTCAATGTGTTCTACGACATGAACGGCCAGTACAGCGCCGGGACGATTCTGACCAACAGCGGCTGGAGCGCGGCGCCGTTCAGCGGGCTCGTGACGCAGGCGACGGCATACAAACTGGTCAACACGCTGACGGATCTGCAGAACGTATCGCACGATCTGACGGCGAATTACGCGCTCGGCCATGACATCGACGCATCGTCGACATCGGGCGCGACGGCATTCCAGCCGGTCGGCGCGGGCCCCGATGCGCCGTTCGCCGGGCAGTTCGACGGCTTTGGGCACCTGATCAATCACCTGACGGTCAATGCGCCGGCCGGCGCAACGCAGGATACCTACGTCGGCCTATTCGGCCTGGTCGGCGCGACGGGGGTGATACGCAACGTGGTGCTGACGGACGAAACCGTGAGCGGCGCGCACGGCACGCTCGGCGCGATCGCCGGCCGCAACGACGGGCTGATCGCAAATGCGTCGATCGCAGGCTACAACAGCCGAATCGGCCCGATCACGCAAGATCCGGCAACCGGCGGCTGGACGACGGCGGAATTCGCCGGCGGACTGGTGGGCGTCAATAACGGCACGATCAATCGCTCGTCGACGTATCAAACCGCTGTTTCGGCCTATCAGATAGCCGGCGGATTGGCGGCCGTCAACAACGGCACGATCCGTCAATCGGCCGCCTGGTCTACTTCGACCGGCTCGCTGCCGCCCTGTTGCGGCGCCGGGCTCGTCGGCATCAACAACGGCCTGATCGCCCAATCGTATGCGACGGGCTCGGCCCCCTCGGGCGCGGGCCTCGTCTTCCAGAACAATGCAAGCGGCGTGATCGAACAATCGTATGCGAATGTGCAGGTCGCAGGCAGGGGCGCCAGCCTGGGCGGCAATGTCGCGTATGGCAACACCGGCGTGATCGCCAATAACGTGTACTGGAATGCGCAAATGTCGGGAATGACCTATGGGATGCCCGCGGTCACGTCAGGCTCCGGTACGCAACCGCCGCTCGCGAACGGGTTGAACAACGCGCAGATGGCCCAGTCGTCGAATTTCGCCTCTTGGGATTTCGGCCCGAACGGAACCTGGGCAATGCCGGCGGGCGCGACATCGCCCGTGCTGGCGTGGCAGATCAACTCGCAAGCGTGGAAAACCGGCTCGCAATGACGTGAACCTGTCCGGCCGCATACGGTTGGCGTGATGCGTGGGCGGCGTGCGGCGCTGATGTTTTCGAATGCAGCGCCGCGATGCTTGATGCGTTTGCATGAGCGCTCGCGCCGGATGCCGGATCGGCGCACGCGCGATGTATCGTCGCCGGCCGGAGAGTCGCAATCGCAATCGCAGTCGCTGGAGCGTGGCACCTCGCGCTCGACGCGCGCCGTGCGCCTACCTTTCGCACGTTGTCGCGCGATGCGCGGCGATGGCGCGTCGCGTCGCGCAAGCTGCACCGCTCTCGCCGCCGCGATATGTGCCGTGCCACGTGCCGCGCACATGCGTCCGATCGAGGTTGCACGATGTCCTCCTGCGCGTATCTGCCAATGACGATGTAAAAAGTGCTTGGCATGAATCCGCTGCGCGTCCGCATTTGCATCCGCTATTGCCCTCCTGCATCCGCGCCTCGCACGCCCTCCTCCTTTTATCTCCGCGCATCCGCGCCCGCCTCTACACCCACACCTACACCCGCACCCAAAGTCCCTTCACTCACGACACCCCGCCCCGGCCGGCCCGGCACGCGGCTTGCGCCGCCGTGGTTCCCGGCTCGTCGGCTGAGCCGTCACTGATTACCCGCGCGAAACCCATCACATGTGCGCCATGATCAAACATCTCGGGCGCTTCGTGCCCGCCCTGCTGCCCGGCCCACCGGCATTGCTCGCGAGCGCGCCCGGACGACGACAATGACGACGAGCCGGCATGCGCCGCCGCCCGAAGTCGTCATGGCCGACGAGCCGCCCGACGAGCGCGGGCTGCGAATCGCCAGCTATAACGTGCACGGCGGCCGCCGCGTCTGGTCGGCGCGGGCGGTCGAGCGCATCGTAGCGGTGATCGGCGAACTCGATGCGGACGTCGTCGCGTTGCAGGAGGTGCCGCTCGGCGGCACGCACACGCCCGACGTGCTCGCACCGCTGCGCGCGGCATCGGGCATGCACATGGCGGTGGGTGCAACGATCGACACGCCCGAGCGCCGCGAAGGCAACGCGGTGCTGTCGCGCTGGCCGATCCGCGCGGCGCGCGCGCTGGATTTGTCGCTCCGCCGGCGCGAGCGGCGCGGCGCGCTCGACGTCGACATCGACTGCCGCGCGGGCTGCATTCGCGTGGTCACGGCCCACCTTGGGCCGTGCGTGGTCGAGCGCAGCGCGCAGGTGCGGCGGCTGCTCGCGGCATTCGATACCGGCACGGCGCCGGTGATCCTGCTGGGCGACATCAACGAACGGTGCGTGCACGGCTACGCGCTGCAAGCGCTTGTCACGCGGTTCCGGCGCGCCCCAGCGCCGCGCACGTTTCCTACGCTGTGCCCGGCGTTGTCGCCAGAGCGGATCTGGGTTCATCCCGGCGAACTGCTGATCGACGCGCTCGTGCATCGCAGCGCCCGCGCGCGGCACGCGTCGAACCACTATCCGCTCGTCGCTCGGATACGAACGGCGTTCGAGCCGGGCGCGCAGCGATCGTGACGTAATGTGGTGCCAGTTCGTCGGCTGGCGAAGCGGCATGTCCGGTGCATACCGCGACGCCGGCTTCGCACGGCGCTATCGCGCAGGTGCGCGCGCGAATGCGCGCGTCGACCGCGCTCATACGGTGCTGCGCTCATACGTCGCTGTCGCGGAGCCGGCCATCGCCGTCGCCTTGCATGCATTGCAGGATCGACAGGCCGTCGTCCGTGAGCGCGGGCCGTCTCTCGCCCGCCGCGTCGCATCGCATCACGATGAGGCGCCGTTCGAACAGCGCGACGACATCGTCACGATCGAGCTGGATCTGTTCCGGCGCGCGATGGATCAGGAACAGCGCGGCAAATTCATGAGCGCTCAGCATATTCGTCTCCCCGTTGAAGGCTTGGCGCAATGCAAGGGCCGCACGAATGCATCCGGCGCGGCACGCGCAAACGAAAACACGGCGTGCACGGAACATGCCAAAGCATGCGCCGCCGCTGCCGAGCGCACTGGCGGCGCACGGCGCGGGCCGACGGTGCGCCGTGCGCCCGCTTGATCGTGCGCCCGTTTTGTTTGGAAAGTTTTCAATCGCGTGTAAAGTCGGATGCAGCCCTCGAACGGATGATGCGGCAACGGCATGGCGCGCGAGCGGTCATCGCCGAGTCGGCTCGACGGCGCGCGCCTTCGCGAGCGCGGCCACCGCACGGTCCCGGCTGCGGAAATAGCCGCTGTGCAGCACCACGCCGCCGTTGCCATGCGCCAGCACGTCCGCGCAGGCGGCCCGGATGCGCTCGCGGCCGCGTTCGAACGCGGCGCGCAGATCGCCTTCCAGCGCGCCACGCGCACCGAAATGATCTTCGAGCGCCTCGGCCGTGATCGCGCAGTGCACGCGTTGGCCGTCGATATCGACCCAAAAGCGCAACAGCAACGCGGCGCCATCGAATTCGGGCGGCCCGTCCATCAAGCGCACGCGCGCAACGGATTCAGCCGGCATCGGTCGGTGCCTCCTGTACGTCAGCGCGGTTGGCCAGCGCGCTGACGAACGCGCCGAGCGCGTGCGGCGCGCGGCGCACGCTCAAACCGCCGCGCGCGGCCTGAGCGCCGCTGCCCGTTTGCCGCGCGCCGCCGCGTACAACGCGCATCACCATGACGCCATACGCCGATTGATCGCTCATCACCTTCTCCTGATTCCTGATGCATCGCGGCACAGGACACGCCGCCATCGTCGCGCGACCTATCCAGCGCCCCGCCGAAACAGCACGCGTGGCGCTGCCCGAACTCAGGCGGCCGGCGCGGCTTGGCGCCTACGGCAACCACGCCGGGCCGCGCGGCGCCTGTAAAGATTTCAACGGCATGTAAGCGCGCGCCGCTCACGCTGCCCATCACTGCAAACGGCGGGCCGCATCGAGCATCGCATCGGTCAGCTCGACGCTCAGCGTTTGCGCTTGTCCATCAGGCAGACGCTCGAGCGTTTGCTGCACGGTTTCGTGCAGCATCGCATGCACGCGCCGCCGAGCGCCGTCGTCGAGGTCCGCGTAGCGCGCCATCGTGCCGCAGTCGAGCGTGAGCACGACCGAGTGGCGCGTCGACGCGGGCGGCGCATCGGCCGCCACGGCCCACGCCGCATGAAAGATGATCCTGCCTGTCTCCACATCGAGATGAACGGTCGTATCGAAATCGGCGTCGTCCGCGCCGTTGTCGATCTCGGCGTGCGCAAGCCGGGGCTGGGAACTCGATTGCATGGTGTTCTCCTGGATGAGGGCCGTGCGCCCATCGGCAAGCGCGGGCCACGGTGCCGTGCCGGTGCGCCGGCGCGAGCGTCGACAGCCGACTGGCGATCCGGGCCGCTCGGCGCCGGTGTTGTCCATGAAAACCGATGAATTACGCCGTTTTTCAGCAAACACCATTCCGGCGCGCGGCCGGACCGGACTGGGCGGCGCGGGCGCTGCGCGCGGCACGTGCATTGCGGCACGGCCTTTCGTCGGCCATTCATCGGCCATTCGTCAGCCTTCTTGCATCGATGCGCAGCAGACGCGCGGCCGAGGCATTCGTTTTGTCCACGTCGCGGCGCGGCGGTGACGTCCGAGCCCGGGTCTGCCGCGTTGCGCATCCGTCTGCCCCGGCTTGTTCTCATGCACGAAATTGTTTGGTATTTGATCGTCGGCGCGGTGTTGATGGGCATGGGCATCGTGGCATCGGCGCTGCGTCACCTGCCCATCAGCGCCGCCATGATCTATCTGGCGCTCGGCGCCGCGCTCGGCCCGGCCGGCGCCGGGCTGCTGCGGCTCGACATTGAACGCGACGCACGCTTGCTGCGCATCGTGGTCGAGATCGCGCTGCTCGTGTCGCTGTTCGCGATCGGGCTGCGGCTGCGCGTGCCGCTGTCAGACCGGCTCTGGCTCGTGCCGTGCCGCCTCGGCTTGCTCGCCATGGCCATCACCGTGCCGCTGCTCGCGGGCTGTGCGGTGCTCGCGCTCGGGCTCGGCTGGGGCCCGGCGCTGCTGCTCGCCGCGATCCTCGCGCCGACCGATCCCGTGCTCGCGCACGACGTGCAGGTCCGCGATCCGGGCGACCGCGACCTGGTGCGCTTCGCGCTGTCGGGCGAAGGCGGCATGAACGACGGCATCGCGCTGCCGTTCGCGCTCGCCGGTCTCGCGCTGTGCGGCGCGCCAGCCGCCACGCGCGGGCTGCCGCCGCTGTCGGCCGTGTTCGGACTCGCCGTGCTATGGGGCATCGCCGGGGCCGCCGCGATCGGCGGCGGTCTCGGCTGGTCGGCGACGAAGATGATCGGCTGGCTGCGCACGCGGCACGCGCAAGCGCTCGGCCTCGAAGGCTTTTTCGCGCTCGCGCTGATCGTGCTGTCGTTCGGCGCGGCGCAGCTTGCACACACGTTCGGCTTCATCGCGACGTTCGCGGCAGGCGTCGCGATGCGACGCGTCGAGCACCGTGCGAGCGGCGGGCGGGCGCCACGCGAGGTGATCGGCCAAATCGATTCGGGGGACGTCGTGGCAACCGAAAAGCACCCCGGCAAAGCCCATGCGTTCATGGCCGAAACCGTGCTCGGCTTCACGATCGAACTCGAACGGATCGCGGAGGCGCTGGTGATGACGATGGTCGGCAGCGTGCTCGCCGCGCTGCCCGGCCCGCTCGTCACGTGGCGCAACGCGGCGCTCGCGATCGCGCTGCTGGCCGCCGTGCGGCCGCTCGCGGTGCGGCTCGCGCTCGCGGGCTCGCGCGCGACGCACACGCAACGACGCCTGATGGCCTGGTTCGGCATTCGCGGGATCGGCTCGTTCTACTACCTGCTGTTCGCGCTCGAACACGGGCCGGCCGACACGGTGCGCCCGCTCGCGGCGCCGGCGCTCGCGGCGGTCTCGGCGTCGGTCATCGCGCACGGCCTGTCCGCGACGCCGCTGATGAAGTGGTACCACCGGCTGCCGCACCGGCGCTGATTGCGTTACGCCGGCGCGAGCCGCGCAAGCATCTTCGCGGTGATGCGGCGCCGCGCGTGCGCATAGCCGTCCCACGGGTCGCGCGCGAGCGCGTCGAGCCGCTCGCGCAACGTGCCGATCGTCCATTGCGCGCCGCCCGTGGTCGCGGGCACCTCGTCCCAACGGATCGGCACCGATACGCTCATTCCGGGCCGCGCGCGCGCCGAATATGCCGCGATCGTGCTCGCGCCGCGGCTGTTGCGCAGGTAATCGACGAACACCTTGCCGTGCCTATGGCGCGGGCCCATCGTCGCGGTGAAGCGAGCGGGCAACGCGCGGGCGAGATGCCGCGCAAGCGCGCGCGCGAACGCCCTCGCGTCGTCCCACTGCGTGTGGCGCGTGATCGGCACGACGACGTGCAGCCCCTTGCCGCCGCTTGTCTTGCAGAACGACGCAAGCCCGAGTTCGTCGAGCAGCCCGTGGAGGGTTTGCGCGGCTTCGATCACCACGCGCCAAGGCAACTGCGGACCAGGATCGAGATCGAACACGATCCGGTCGGGCCGCTCGATCCTCTGCACATGCGCATTCCACGTATGCAGTTCGATCACGCCCATCTGCGCGGCGCCGAGCAGCGCATCGACACTATCGATCGTCAGCAGCGGCCTATGGCCAGGGTCGAGCCCGGCATGCTGGGTAACGAACGGAATCTCGCGGCGCCCGGCATGCCGCTGGAAAAACAATTCGCCTTCGATATCCTGCGGAGCGCGCACGAGCGACACGGGCCGGCCTGCCAGCTCGGGCAGCAGCCACGGGGCCACCCATTGCCAGTAATGCACGAGATCGATCTTGCGGATGTGATGCTGCGGATCGAGCATGCGCTGCGGATGCGTGATGCGGACATGGCCGGCCGTGTCGGCCTGCGATTCGTCGTGGGCCGCGCGCGATCGATGCGGCCGGCCGCCGTGGTCGCGCCGCGCTTGTGCGTCTTGCGCGCGCGAGGCGCCAGCGTGGTGGCCGGCGTGAGTGTGGGGAGCTTCCATTCGTCGTCTCCGTTGCGGGTTGAGCATGGCGGGTTGCGCATACCGGGCCGGGCGATTTTCCTGACGATCCGCGCCCGGCCCAGCCGTCACGCTCGGCCATTACCGTTGGCCATTACCCTCGAGCGTTGCGCTCAACCGTTGCGCTCGCCCCTCTTGGCGGCGGCCCCGCAGCGCGACAAACCAGGCTTGCCTCGCCGATGCCGCCGGCACCGTATTCACGCACGCGCCGTTTCCCCTCGGCCGCAGCCGTCACGGCCTGCGGCGCCGGCGGTACCGCACGATGCTCACGTGGCCGTTGCGCTCCAGGATCGCGGCAGCCACGTCCGACAGGTCCGGCGAGCCGATCGCCTGCCTGACGCTCTCCTGCACGTCGGTCGGCGTAATCAGCGCGGCACGCATCTGCGCGTCGTCGAAGCGGCCATTGCAGTATAACTCGCGCTCGGCGCCCACGAACAACCGTTCGAGCCGCTGCGAACGCACGCACGCCCAGCCGATCGCGCGATGCAGCAGCGCGATCGTGAACGACGCGGCCACCGTCGCCACGAACGGCGACGCGCCGACCACCGCCCGGCTCAACACCGCGCCAAGCAGGATGCCGACCACGGAGTCAAACGGCGAACGCTGCCCGAACGCGCGGCGCCCAGCAATGCGGATCAGCACGAGCGCGGCAATGAACACGACGAGCGCGCGCAGCGCCATCTGCGCGGGGCCGAGCATCGCGCCTTGCCCGAACAGCGCGGCGATCGCGTCCATGGCCCGCGCGGCGTCAAGCGTCCAGTTCGGCCGCCTGCGGCTCGCGCGCCCACGCGCGATGCTCGCCGAGCGCGTCGGCGAACGCACGCAGCACCGCGTCGAGGTCGCCGTGCTGCCCCACGCATACACCGTGCGCCGATTCGGACAGATGGGCGGCGCTCAGCAGTTGACGCCCCGAGCCGATGGCCGCGATCGGTTTCAGGTGCTTGAACGCCTCGCGCACGAAGTAGCGTGCGTCGGCGCTGTGCGCGAGATCGCGGCCGTCGCCGCCGCACACGAACACGGCGTCGAACATCACCGACGGCATCCCCGCGAAGCTCGCCTGCGGCACGATGCCGCCTATCGGCGCGAGCGTCGGCGCGACGACGCTCGGCACGGCGTGTCGCGCCAACAGCGCGTCGCGCACCTGTTCGATGAGCGCGGGGCTCACGCCCGGCGTGGCGACGAGCGCGATCTTGCGCGAGCGCATGCCCGGCTTCGCACGCTCGATCAGGCTCAGCGCGGGCGAGCGCTGCGCGACGGCCAGCGTCACCGCCGCGCCCGGCGCAGGCAGGCCGAGCCGTTCGGCGACCTGTGCGGCGAGCCCCGCGTCGAAGCGCGCGAGGATCTGATTGACCACGCGTTCGCGAATCTCGCGCGCCGTCACCTTGCCGAGTTCGAAACTGTATGCATCGCGGATATGCCGCTGCTCGACATCGCTCATGCTTTGGTAAAACAGCGCGGCCTGTGAGAAATGATCGGCGAACGATTCGCTGCGCACGCGCAGCTTTTCACCGTCGAGCCGCTCGCGCACGGTCTCGAAGCCGCCGTTGGACGCCGCCGCGGGCGTCTCGCGCGGCCAGCCGCCGCTGACCGAATTCGGCTCGTAAGATGCGTGGGCGGCCGCGATCGTCTGCCGGTGCATTCCGTCGCGCTGGTTGTTCGCGAACGGACACAGCGGCCGGTTGATCGGAATCTCATGGAAGTTCGGCCCGCCAAGCCGGCTCAATTGCGTGTCCGTATAAGAAAACAGCCGCCCTTGCAGCAGCGGATCGTTCGTGAAATCGATACCCGGCACCACGTGGCCGGGGTGAAATGCAACCTGCTCGGTCTCGGCGAAAAAATTGTCGGGATTGCGGTTCAGCGTCATCCGGCCGACCGGCCGCACCGGCACGCGCTCCTCCGGAATCAGCTTGGTCGGATCGAGCAAGTCGAAATCGAACGTGTCGGCGTCCTCGGGTTCGATCATCTGCACGCCGAGTTCGTACTCGGGATAGTCGCCCCGCTCGATCGACTCCCACAGATCGCGCCGGTTGAAGTCCGGATCGTGCCCGGCGATGCGCTGCGCTTCGTCCCACAACAGCGAATACGCGCCGTTCACGGGCCGCCAGTGGAATTTCACGAAGCGCGCGGCGCCGGCCGCGTTCACAAACCGGAACGTGTGCACGCCGAAGCCGTCCATCGCGCGAAAGCTGGCCGGCAGCGCGCGGTCGGACATCAGCCAAAGCACCATGTGTGTGGCCTCGGGCACGAGCGAGACGAAATCCCAGAACGTGTCGTGCGCGGACGCGCCGGTCGGCATCTCGTTGGGCGCCTCCGGTTTCACGGCGTGCACGAAGTCGGGAAACTTGATCGCGTCCTGAATGAAGAACACGGGCATGTTGTTGCCGACGAGATCGTAGTTGCCCTCGCCGGTGTAGAACTTCACCGCGAAGCCGCGCACGTCGCGCACCGTGTCGGCCGAGCCGCGCGGCCCCTGCACCGTCGAGAAGCGCACGTAGACGGGCGTTTGCGCGGCGGGATCCTGCAAGAACGCGGCTTTCGTGTATTCGGCCATCGACCGGTACACGCGGAACACGCCATGCGCGGCCGAGCCGCGTGCGTGCACGACACGCTCGGGAATGCGCTCGTGATCGAAGTGCGTGATCTTCTCGCGCATGATGAAGTCTTCGAGCAGCGACGGACCGCGCGCGCCGGCGCGTAGCGTGTTCTGGTTATCGGCGATGCGCACGCCCTGATTGGTACGCAATGCCTCGCCGTCGGGGTGTGCGCGGTATGCGTCGAGCTGACGCGATTTCGCGCTGCCTTGCTGCGGCGCGGGGTTCGACGGCGGATGATCGCAATGGGAATTCGTCATCTGAAGGTCCTCGTCAGGGTCGGAAAGCAGCAGCGACGCAAGCGCACCTGCGCCACGGCCCGGGGGTCAACGCAGAAGTAGTGCGGCGTCGAGTTCGGCGGCGTCACGTCGAGCGCCACACGGCATTCAATCGCGGTGCCATCGACATGCGACTGGCGCTCGTCCACGGCGCGGCACGCCGCGTTGCACAGATGCATGCGCACGCGCCGACGCCCGGCCGCGTCCAGCGTCGTGTAGCGGGCAAGCGCGTCGGTCTGGAACGCCAGATCGACCGTGCAGCGGCAATCGCGCGAACGGGCCAAGGCCGACGCACGCACCCACGTCACCTGAATCGTCAGCCGTCCGGACGTTTCATTCGCATACACGGCGACGCTCGTGCGCGGCGCCCCTGCGCTCGCACGCGCGGGCCCGAGTGTCGCGATGCGGACTGGCCGGCCACGGGGCGCAGTCATCGGCGCACGATGCCCAGCAACAGCGTGACGATGAAGATCACGGCGAACAGGTAGAACAAAATCTTCGCGATCTCGGCCGCGCCGGCCGCGATGCCGCCGAAGCCGAACAAGGCCGCGACGATCGCGACGATGAAAAAGACGAGGGCATATCGAAGCATGGATTCCTCCGTGGAAACATTGATCGTCGCCGCTGATCCGGCAGCTTGATCGGGCGTTGCGCGCGCCTGGTTTGCGGCGGGGTTCTCGTGCTGCGTTTTGCTCTGCGGTTCTGCGGTTCTGCGGTTCTGCGGTTCTGCGGCCCGGCCGCCGATGGCGGCGGCCGGGTTCGGCGGGCGATACGCCCGATACCGTCGATCCGTGCAACAGGCGGTTTGCGGCGATATCGCGCGGCACAAGCAGCCTCATCGCGATCTCGCCGCCACCGAATAAGTTGCGCTGCTGCTCGATGATGTCGATGCACACGCCGCCTCGTTTCGAAGCGCTCGTGCACGGTGTGCATCGGCCAGTGCGCGTGCCGAAGCTTCGGCGTGCGCGCCAGATGCGGCGGCCCCTGAAGTGCAAGCGTGCCGGACATCGATCAGCCTCGTCACAATTCACGGGATTCGTCATCGCGCTATCCGCGCAGCTTTCGTGCCAGCCGCTTGTCGCTTGTCGCTTGTCGCTTGTCGCTTGTCGCTTGTCGCTTGTCGCTTGTCGCTTGTCGCTGCGCCGTATCCCGTCGCGCCCTCGGCGAAGACCTCTTTTTTACAAATGCCTGGAAACTTTAGGCGCGTGGATGCCGCATGCCAAAGGCCGCCAGCAACGCATCGGGCGCGACACGCCGCATCGGTCCGCAGGCTGAAGCGGCCAGTACGGCCGCCGCCTTGGCGCGAGCCGCATCGTTCCGTGGCGAAACACGTCGTCACCGCTTCATGTCGCCGCAGGCGGCGCGATTGGCGGCAAAACGGTCGGCCAGCACGCCCGCCGCGCCCGCCGATACCGCACGCCCCGGCGTTATGCGCTGCCGCGCGGCACGTTGCCCATTCGTCCGCCGTTTGCGCGCGGCGCGCGCTGCATCGCGCGCCATCAGATCTCGTATGCAGCCATCACGATCCACAATTCGCGCCCGTCGTCGCGCACCCGCGCCGCGAGCGCATGCCGGTCCTGCGGCTTGCACGCACGCTGCAGCGCGAGCCGGGCGGATTCGGCGGTGGCGAAAGTCTCGTCGCCGAGCGGCCGCACGTCGGTCTTGCCTTCGAACATTCGGCGTTCGGGCCGATAGATCAACGGCTCCTGCTTCCACGCGGTGAAGCGGCGCCTCACGGAATCGAACCCGCCGCCGCATACATTGACTTCGTAGTGAATACTTTGCTGCCGTTTCGCTGCAATCATCGTTGCGCCTCCCGCTTGCCATCGCGGGGCCTGCGCGCCGCCGCGGCACACAGGCTCTGCCGTTTGGCAAACACCGCCTCCGTCCGTTCGACACCGTCCCCACTGTTGCGCGTCGCCGCGCGCTGTTGGGTGCCATCCTGCCATTGCGCGCCATCCCGCCGTTCCGCGCACCGTTCCACACCGCCCGCGCCATCTCCGTCGCCCGGCCGCCCCGCCCGGCACGCGGCAAGCCGCGTGCCGCAAGCGAACCGGGCACGGCGAATGCGTCATCACCCACGTCATGGCACGGAGCATCACGATGAACGATTCGACCCGCTCAAGCCCGCCCCGCTCAGACGCCAACGCGCCGCTCGGCCAGCGGCAAACAGAACCGCCGCCGTCGAACGGGCCCGGCGGCGCGCGCGCACGTCACCGCACGCGTCAGTCGCGCCGCCCGGAGCGCCGCCCTGTCCCGCTCGATGGCGCCGGTGCGGCCGGCAGCCCGCCCGCGGCCACGAGGACGACGCGCATCGATCCGGATACGCCGCCGGGCACGCACGACGAAGGGCCGTGGCAGGACAGCCGCGAACGCCGCGGCCAACCCCGGTGAATGGCGCATCGCCCGCCGAATCGGGGGCGCGCCATTCGCCCAACCAAACGCAAGGAGGACTTCATGCATCGCGTCAACGAAATCATGTCGCACGACGTCGTGCGCATCGCGCCGACCGACTCGATCCGCCAAGCCGCCCAACTGATGAAGCGCTATGACATCGGCGCACTTCCCGTGTGCGACAACCGCCGGCTGGTCGGAATGGTGACGGACCGCGACGTCACGGTGCGGGCCGTCTCGATCGGCAAGCCGCCCGAGACGCCGGTTCAGGAAGTCGCGTCCGGACCGATCGCATGGTGTTTCGACGACGATTCGATCGACGAAATCCAGCACTACATGGCCGACGCCCAATTGCGCCGGCTGCCGGTGGTCAACCGCGACAAGCAACTCGTCGGCATGCTGTCGCTCGCCGATATCGCGACCCGCACGCAGGACGCCTCGCACAGCGAGGTGGCGAATACGCTCGAAGGCGTGTCGCAACCCAAGCACACCTGACGGAGCGCAACACGGCCCGCGTTTCGACAACCCGTGCGCCTGCGCGCCGCCCAGCGCGCAAGCGTGTTCATGCAGCCAGGAGGCAATCATGCAAGCATCCGAACAACCCGGTCAGACCCGCATCATCGGCAAAGGCGCCGCGACAGCGGCCGGCCCCGGTCCCGACGTGATGGCGGCCGATACGCTGGAAGGCGACAAGGTCTATACGACCGACGGCGAGAACATCGGCAAGATCAAGCACATCATGCTCGATGTGCGCTCGGGCCGCATTGCGTATGCGGTGCTGTCCAGCGGCGGCCTGCTGGGCATCGGCGACAAGCTGCTCGCGATTCCGTGGAGTGCGCTCACGCTCGATACCGAACGCAAGGGCTTTCTGCTGTCGGTTTCGTCCGAGCGTATTCGCAGCGCGCCGGGCTTCGATAAGGATCACTGGCCCGCGATGGCCGACCCGCAATGGGCCGGGCCGCTGCATGAGTTCTACGGCAGCGCGCCGTATTGGGCCGCCGGCGACGAACTCGGGCTGACCGATCCCACCGAGGAGCCGGGCGGCTCGCCCATGCGCGACCCTCGTCTCTGATGGGCGGCCGCGCGCCGGCGCGTCGATCTCACGTATAGCATGTAGAACCGCACCGCACCTGCTTGCGCGAATGCAAACGCAAACGCGCAAACGCGCAAACGCGCCACCCGCCCGCAACTGGCCGGCCGCCCGCCACGCAACGGCGGGCGGCCGGCCGGATTCGCCGCGCAGCGCGTTTCAACCACCGCGCTTCGTGACCCGTTCGATCTCCCGCGCGAGCTGGCGCACGTCAATCGGCTTGCGCAGATAGCCGTCGAAACCGGCTTCGCGAACGCGCCGCTCGTCGGCGAGCCCCGCATGCGCGGTGACGGCCAGCACGCGCACATCGCGCCCCCCGTTCGATTCACCGCCGTCGCCCTTCGCGCCGCGCCGCAGCGCGTCGAGCAGCCAGAAGCCGTCGCCGTCGGGCATCGCCAGATCCGACAGCACGACGCTCGGCTGCATGTCGGCCGCCACCTTGAGCGCCTCGCGCCCGGACGCCGCGATGGCCACGGTGGCGCCGAACGTCATCAGCGCCGCGGTCAGGCTCGCGCGCGTCGTCGCATCGTCGTCGACAATCAGCACGCGCTGCGCATGCAGCGCGAGCGGATCGCGCCCGCCATCGGCCGGCGCGGCGCTCCACGCCATCGCACCGGCGAACGGCGGGCCGGCCGGCAACGTCACCGTAAACGTCGCGCCACGGTTGCGGCCCTCGCTGTTGACAGCCACGCTGCCGCCGTGCAACTGCGCAATATGACGCACGATCGACAGCCCGAGGCCGAGCCCGCGCCGCGACGACGCCGGCGAATCGTCCGCGCGGCGGAACATGTCGAACACGTATGGCACGAATTCCGGCGCGATGCCCTGCCCCGTATCGGAGACGCTCAACACCGCGTGCGCGTCGTCGCGCGCGAGCGCGACCGTCACGGTGCCGCCGCCGGGCGTGAACTTCAGCGCATTGGACACGAGGTTCGACAACATCTGCCTCAGCCGCTCGGCATCGCCCGACACAACGCACGCGACGGCCGTGCAATCGAACCGCAGCGCGATGCCTGCCCCCGCTGCCGCCGTCTGAAACGCGCCGACCGTATCGGAAAACAAGCGCACGATATCGACCGGCATCAAGTCGAGCCGCAGCTTGCCAGTGGACAGCGACGACGCATCGAGAATGTCGCCGACCATCCTCGTCAGCGAGCGCGCGCTGCGGTCGATCGCGTCGATCGCTTGCTGCTGCAGTGTCTTGTCGCCGGAATTGCGCAATACCTCCACCCAGCCGTAGATCACGTTCAGCGGTGTGCGCAGTTCGTGCGATACGGTCGCGAGCAGTTCGTCCTTGAGGCGGTTGGACGTGTGCGCTTGATCGCGCGCGTCGCGCGCACCTTGCAGCGAACGCCGCGCGCGCAGATCGCGCCGCCGTTGCTCGCCGGTCTCACGCAGCGTGAGCGACAGTGCAACCCGTGCGAGCGCGTCGCCGCGCACCTGGCCTGCCGACGCGGTCGCGCGAAACCGCCGGCCGTCACGGCGAACGCAAAGCAGATCGAGCGGCCCGCGCACGCCGTCGAATGTCTTGACGGCAGGCTCGCACTTTAACCAGCGCATCGCCATCAAACTATCCAGTTCGCGTCCGATCGCCTCACGCTCGCCGTATCCGAACATCCGTTGCGCGGCGGGATTCCAACTGACGATGCGGCCTTCGCGATCGATGCCGACGATCGCGTCCGGCGATGCGTCGACGAGCGCATGCGGTAATCGCGACGCGTCGACGCGCGCCCGCTCGCCGTGTTCGCCGTGTTCGCCGTGTTCGCCGTGTTCGCCGTGTTCGCCGTGCTCGCCGTGCTCGCCGTGCTCGCCGTGTTCGCCGTGTTCGTCGTACTCGCCATGCCTACCGTGTCCATCGCTCTGCGTCTGCTCGTCGCGCAGCAGCAGCACCGCGCCGTCGATATCACCGCGCGCGCCACCGATCGGCGACGCGATGCCGGCCACCGGCACGAGCCCGCCGCGCGCTGGCGAGCGCAGCCAGTGCCCGCACACCGCCGTGGCCCCGCCGAGCGCGCGATCGAGCAGCGCGGTGCGCACGCCGCGGCCATCGCTGTCGCATAGGCGCAGCACGTCGTGCACCGGGCGCCCAATCGTGCCGTCGAGCGGGCAGCCAACGAGATCGGCCGCCGCCGCGTTCAGGTGCGTGATCCGGCGCTGCGCGTCGATCGCGATCACGCCGTGCGGCAGCGCATCCAGCACGGCCTCGAGCCGCGCCCGCGCGGCGGCCTCGCGCCGGCGCGCCCGCTCGTTCGTGAGCCGTGCGTGACGCAGCATCGACGCGCCCGCGCAAACGAGCGCGCCGATCAGCACGAACGCGCCGAGCCGGATCACGCGGATGGACAGCGGCTCCGTATAGGCCGACGGATCGGACAGGAACAGCGTCCAGACGAGCAGGGCGCTTGCCACGGTCGCGGCCGCGCCGAACCCGAACGACGTCGCCCACGCAGCGCCCGCGAGCAACGGGTAATACAAGATCAGCGGCAAATTCACGCCGCCGAAGCGGATCGCGAGCGCCTGCAGCACGGTCGCAATGGCGACCATCATCACGGCAATGACGTAATTGCCCGCCCGCGTTCGGTTCGCCTCACCCATCACACGCCCTCCGTTGCGCTTGCCACGTGCGCGCCGCCGGTAACGCCCGCGCGGGCACGGCCCATGCTTGCCCAGTCAGCCCGCGGGCCCGTCCGCGCACGATCGAGGCTGTCCTGCCATGACCTCTCCGACACACTGGCTCGCCATCTCGCCGCATCTCGACGATGCCGTCTTCAGTTGCGGGCAGTGGCTCGCGCAAGCGCCCGGTTCGGTCGTCGTCACCGTGTTCGCCGGCATTCCGCCGCCGGGCATGGCCGCGCCGCCGTGGGACCGGCGCGCCGGTTTCGCCACGGCCGACGAGGCGATGCGCGCACGCCGCGACGAGGATCGCCGTGCATTGGCGCGGCTCGGCGCGCGGCCCGTTTGGCTCGATTTTCTCGACGATCAATACGGCGTGCCGGCGCCCACGACGTCGATTGCCGCGTGCATCGGCGCGATGATCGACGCGCATCCGGGTTTCGGCGTGCTCGCACCGGCGGGCCTGTTTCATCGCGATCACGTGCGGGTTCAGTACGCTGCGCTGTCGCTGCTGCGTGACGGTGCTCAAACGCGCACTTGGCGATTCTTCGAAGACGCGCCATACCGCCGGATTCGCGGACTGATGGCCACACGCATCGCGGCATGGCGCGAATGCGGCTGGATCGCGCATCCGGTCGCCGCGCCGGCGTATCACGCGGACAGCCTGACGGCGAAGGCGGCCGCGATAGACAGCTATGCGAGTCAGATTGCGCTGTTCGAGCCCCATGCGCTCGTCGACCTCCATCAGCCCGAAACATATTGGCGGCTCGAATGCGGCACGGCATCCGCATGATGCCCGCGCGAATCGCGGCGCCGACGCATGACGCGCGCATCAATCGCTGCCGGCCCGGCGCAGCGGCGCGCGGCCGCCCCGCTGTTACGCCGGCACGACCGTTTGCGCTGCCGGACAACCCGATCGCGCCGGGCTGCCAGCCAACGCGGCGGCCCGGCGGCACGCGACCCTCATCCAAGCGCGCCGCTGCCCACCGCATTCGCCGATCGGCGGCAAACCGGCGCGGCTTACGCTCGTGCAATGCCGCGCCGGCGCGTGGCCTGTCTGAACGTAGCAACTGGCGGTCCTGCACTCGCCGTTGACGCTGCGCGACGCGAAAGCGCGCGGCCGCGTTGCCGCATGCCGTGCGATAGGGACGGCACGGCTGGGACGGCCGCGCGCCGGCGCTCGCAGGCTTGCCGATGGATCGTGCAAGAACGTCGCGTCATTGCGCCGGTGATCGAAAGCCTGCGCCACTCGATCACCGGCAACACACGCCGCGCTGAAACGAACGCATGAGCGCGATCGGCTCGACATCAGCAATCGGGCTCGTCCGCCCCGCTCTTGCGTTGCGCGAGCCGGTTGTACAGAGTCTTCAGGCTCACGTCGAGCACTTCGGCCGCCTGCGAGCGCACGCCGCCGCACTGCTCGATCGTGCCGAGAATCAGGCGCCGGTCCACTTCCTCCAGCGTCGTGCCAAACGGCACGGTCATGCGCTCCTCGTGCGCATCCACCATGTCCGACAGCTCCTCCATGATCGGCGGAGGCAGCGAATCGATCACGTCGGCGTCGCTGAAGATGCTCGCGCGCTGCACGAAGTTGCGCAGCTCGCGCACGTTGCCCGGCCACGCATAGCCCTTCAACGCTTCGCGCGCGGCCGGCGCAAAGCGCAGATTGCGCCCGCTCTGCGCGTTGTAGTGCTGCAGAAATGCGTCGGCGAGCATCGGGATGTCGTCGCCACGCTCGCGCAGCGGCGGCAATGCGATCGGAAACACGTTGATGCGGTGATAGAGATCCTCGCGCAGCTTGCCGCCGGCCATCGCGGCCTCGGGGTCCCGGTTCGTCGCGGCGACGATGCGCACATCGACGTCGATCTCACGCATCGAGCCCAGCCGCGTGAGGCGCCCCGTCTCGAGCACGCGCAGCAGCTTGACCTGCGATTCGAGCGGCATTTCGGTGATTTCGTCGAGAAACAGCGTGCCACCGTCGGCGCGCTCGAAGAAACCCTTGTGCTGACGCTCGGCGCCCGTGAAGCTGCCGCGGTCGTGGCCGAACATTTCGCTCTCGACGAGATTCGCCGC
Organism: Burkholderia sp. TSV86; assembly: GCF_001522865.1. Classification (GTDB taxonomy): domain Bacteria; phylum Pseudomonadota; class Gammaproteobacteria; order Burkholderiales; family Burkholderiaceae; genus Burkholderia. The sequence goes on from NZ_LOWB01000069.1 coordinate 99,239, forward strand.
AATCGCGCCGCAGTTGATCGCGATGAACGGCCCCCGGCGGCGCAGGCTCAGATCGTGAATCGTCTGCGCGGCCAGTTCCTTGCCGGTGCCGGATTCGCCCGTCAGCAACACCGACGCCTCGGTGCGCGCGACGCGCCCAATCGCGTCGTAGACGGTTTGCATCGCGGGCGAAATGCCGAGCATGCGGCCGAAGCGGCCAAGGCGCTGCAGCTCCGAGCGCAGCTCGGCGATCTCCTCGTGCAGCGCGCCCGTGCGCGGCACGCGCGCAAAGATGCTGTTGAGGCGCTGCATGTTGAGCGGCTTCACGAGATAGTCGGTCGCGCCGCGGCGCAGCGCGTCGATCGCGGTTTCGAGACTCGCATGCCCGGTCGTCAGCACGATTTCGCAATGCGCGCGCTTGGGCAGCGCATCGAACAGATCCATCCCGCTGCCGTCCGGCAAAACGAGATCGCAGAGCACGAGATCGGGTGTATGGGCGGCGACGAGCGTGCGCGCCTGCTCCAGCGTGGCCGCCGTGTCGCACGACAGTTGCTGGGTTTGCGCCACCGCCGCGAGCATCGAGCGCGTGTCGGCATCGTCTTCGACGATCAAGACATAGGGCATCGGACCCTCCTGCAATGCGGCAGGCGCGCAAACGACGGAACCGCGGCGAGCATGCGGCGCATCCGCCCGCCGAGCGCGGCGCGTTTAGCGCACGGCTCGCGAGTGGACAGAAAGCGCCTGCCATGAAAAAAATATGCTTAGCAGTATAGAAGAGTCGTGGCGCGCTGCGGCAATCATCGAATAAATCTATCCGCGACGCGCATCGGCATTGCGAGATTCAATGCTCCGTCACGGGTAAAAAATATAAGCTGAACGAGTGGTCAACACGGTAATGCAACGCGTGTGATTTTCATCCTGTCTCGACGTATTTTGTCGGCACGTCCCCATTTCCCATTGCGCCATGTCGAAACCCGGTGATGACGGCGGGCGGTTGTTCGGCCGCTCGCCTTCGATTCAAAACCTGTTGCTGAAGATCTCGCGGGTGGCCGCCACGCGAGCAAGCGTGCTGATCGTCGGCGAAAGCGGCGCCGGCAAGGATATCGTTGCACGGCTCGTGCACGATATGAGCCCGCGCCGGCGCGGGCCGTTCGTGCCGGTCAACTGCGGCGCGATTCCGCGCGATATCGCGGAGTCCCAATTGTTCGGCCACGAGAAAGGCAGCTTCACGGGCGCCGTCGCCCAGCACATCGGAATGTTCGAGGCCGCGCGCGGCGGCACGCTGTTTCTCGACGAGATCGCCGAGATGCCGGCCGATTTGCAGGTCAAGCTGCTGCGCACGCTCGAGACGAACACGATTCTGCGCGTGGGCGGGCACGAGCCCGTTGCGCTCGATCTGCGCATCGTCTCGGCTACCCATCACGACCCCGTCGAGGCGGTGCGCAGCGGCCGCCTGCGCGAAGATCTGTTTTACCGGATCGCCGCGATCGCGCTGCACGTGCCCGCGCTGCGCCAGCGCGAGGACGACGTCGGCGACATCGCGCTGCAAATCGTCGAGCGTCTGAATGCAAAGCACCGCACGCGCAAGCGGCTGTCGACGCAGGCGATGAAGGCGCTGCGCGCGTATACGTGGCCCGGCAACGTCCGCGAGTTGCGCAATGCGCTCGAACGCGCGTTCATCCTCTCGGACGAGCAAATCGAGCTGCATCTGCCGCGCAGGCCGCCGCCGCGCGACGAGCTGTGCCACGACGCGATGAAGCTGCACATCGGCACGACGCTCGCGCATACGCAGCAGCGCTTCATCGCCGGTTCGCTGCGGCACTTCAATGGCGACAAGCCGCGCACCGCGAAAGCGCTCGGCATCAGCCTGAAGACGCTGTACAACCGCCTCGCGCTGATGCCCGAACACGAACGCGACGTCACGAAAACAACCCGCGCCGCCACCCGTTAAACCTGCCATATCGCTATTTCACGCCGTCACATCGCGCAGCGCCGCATCCCAGTCGCGCACGAACCGCTCGATGCCGAAGCGCTCGAGCGCATCGCGGCGCGCGGCCGCGCCCCACTGCCGCGCCAGCCCCGGATCGCGGATCAGCATGTGCATCGCGTCGGTCAGCACCGCCATCCGCGTATCGGCAACGCCGTTGCGCCCCGTCTTCACGAGCTGCGCCATCTCGGTGGTCGCCAGCGCGATCACCGGCAGGCCGATCATCATCGCCTCGATGACGGCAAGCCCGAGGCTCGTATAGCGAATCGGATTGAAGAAAAACCGGTAATCGCACAGCAAGCGCGGCAACGCCGGGTTCGGCACTTCACCGATTCCGCCCAGTTCGGCCGAACCCATGCCGACGAGATCGAGCGGCACGCTGCGGCGCACGCGGTCGAACAGATCCGCGCCGAGACGCCGGCCGCGGCGAGCCAGATGATTCACCACCGTCACGCCCTTGGGCAGCGTGCCGCGATACGCAACATCGCGGGGCACCGGCACGCCGTGCTCGATCACGCGGGCGGGCGTGATGCCGTTGTCCCACATCAGCGCATTGAACGGCGTGACGTGGACCAGCAGCACGTTTTCGTCCTGCACGGGATGCAGCGTGTCGGTCGGATGTTCGCGCGGCGGATCGTGCTCGACGAACAGCGCGGGCAGTGCGCGCTGTTCGTCGCCGAGCAGCCGCACGCGATCGTCCCGATAGTGGCTGTGATGCTGATACAGCACGCAATCGAACGCGGTGTCGCGCACGCACTCGGCCGGCACTTCATGCACGTTGTTCCCCCACGGCAAATGCCCGACGCGCCCCGCATAGCCGGGCGGATGCTGCGGTTTGGTCACGATGAAGAAATCGTGCGGCGCGTGCGACAGATAATACAGATAGTTGCCGTGCACATGCCAAGTCAGTACGCGCAAACGCTTGTTACGTTGCATGATGCTGCTCCTTCGCGAGCCATGCCGTTGCCCGATCGATCAGGTCGCCCGCGCCGATCGCCGTCGCGCCACGCATGCTCGCGTGCGCGCGCATCGAACATGCGCAGCCCATTGCGCCGCTGCCGGCGCGCCGCGCGGATCGCCCGTCAACGGTGCGGCGGCTCGCGGCCAGACATGTCCGGCTCGGGCGCGCGGCCGGCAGGCGGCGTCGGCGCGACGATCCGCTGCGACGGATGCAGCACCGTGCCAGCATCGCCGTGGCCGTTGTCTTCACTCCTTTCTTCATCTTTGTCTTCATCTCGCGCTTCGCGGCGCACCCGCACGCGGTTGTCGACATCACGCACGCCCAGGCAGCTATCGGCGATATCCTCGATTCCGTGCTTCATCCAGCGCGCGGGCACGGTGCCGTCGAGTTCGACGCGCGCGTCGCGCACCTGCACGCTGACATCGCTGACGTCGATATCGAATGCACGCGTGAGCCGCTCGCATACGTCCTCGCGAATGCGCTCGTCCGAGCGCGTGTAGCCTTTCGGCCCCTGCCGGCGCCGGAGCGTGTCGCACTCGCCACCCGCGCCGCATCGGGACGGCCCGCCCGCGCCGCCAGCCGGCTGCCGCGCGCCGCCGTCATCGGGCTCGTCGATGTACCGGCCGATCCGGAAATGCCCGCGATACGCCGCCTGCTCGTTGCCGCCGCGGCGTTCGTCCGCGCGCCTGCCCGGTTCGCCGTAGCCTCGCTCGCGCGCGTAGCCGGCTGGCGGCGGCGCGCCGCGCCAGCCCGCGTCGCGCCGCGCCGCCTGGGGCCGCGGGCGGCCCTGCGGCTCGCTCCATTCGCCGCCCCAGTGCGGCGGGCCGTCGTCATCGCGCGAGAATCGGTAGACGAATTCGCGGCTATCGTCCGGCAGCAGCGATTCGTCATAGCCCGCCATGTCCGGCTCGCCTGCGCCCCGCCACGCCCACTCGTCGCGCGCGGGCCAAGCGGGCCAATCCGGCAGCCGTCGCCACTCGAATTGCCGGTCCACTCCAGGTTCAGGGTATCGTCGCTTCATCGTGCCTCTCCTTGATTGCGTGTCGCGAACGGCGCGATCCCGCGCCCCATGCCCGTCAGCGTGCCGCAATCCCCGTGCCGACGCGGCGCGCAACGGGCGGGGCGCGCCGCGCCGGGCGGGCCGGTTGTTCCTATCTTCAATTCCGTTGCAGTTTTTTCGTGTGCCCGATGCGATGCGATGCGCGGCCGGCATCGAATGCGCCTGGGTCGGCGTCATGCAGGCGCACGAGCCGCGTCGATATGCGCTTTGCCGTCGAGCGCTGCGGCGCCGTCGGCCGATGCGCGCGCCTGCGCGCTCGGGCGGTATCGCTGCCGGGCGCGGCAAACGCATCGGGATAGAGCAGGACACGCCGGGTTGCAGTTTTGTGCCGTTCGCGCCAGGCAGCCGCGCGCGCGCTCACGCCGGCATCCCGGCCTCGAACACCTCGGGCCGCGGCCAGCATCAAAAACCCGCGAAGCGTTGCGCTATCGCGGGTTTCAGGTCACATCGGAAGAACGGCTTGAAAAACGAACTGGTGCCGGGGACCGGACTCGAACCGGCAAGCCGATTAAGGCGGCGGATTTTCGTCACACCACTTCTTTCGAAGCCGGCGCGCCGCGATGCGCGCGCCGTTCGTGCGCTGGACTATGCCTTCGCCATCGCCCGCATACGGCGTGTGCCGCATGCGTAACCTTAGGCGCCCCCCGTCTAGTCTCTACACCTTCCCCCCGCGCCGCTTGCGCGCTCGCTTCGGGCTTGGCTCGGCGTTGCCTCGGCGCATCGCGCACCAGGGGTTTCGCCGAATTTGAAGGGTTCTGCACCGGCCGTTTCCGGCCGGGCACTCAATCGTTTAAGTCCGCTATGTTTACCAATTTCATCACCCCGGCAAGGGCGGAGCGCATTCTACCATCTGTCCGCCGCAGTGCCGCGCTTTCGTCCCCCAATTGCCGTGCGCCCCGTTGCGCCCCCCGGCCCGCCGCCTTGCGTCAGCAGCGCGTCATCAGCTTTTCATCGACGCCCGCGACAATACCGAAGACGAAAACGTTTACATCCCATCACGCTGACCCATGCCATGACGCCGACTATTCGAGATGTCGCCGCGCTTGCCGGCTATTCGATCGCCACCGTGTCGCGCGCCATCAATGCGCCGCACACCGTCAGCCCGGCCACGCTCGCGAAAATCCGCGCCGCGATCGACACGCTGCGCTTCCGTCCGAACCCGCTCGGCCGGCAGTTGCGCAGCGAGCGCACGCAGTTGATCGGCGTGGTGCTGCCAACGCTGTCCAACCCGGTGTTCGCCGAATGCCTGCATGGCATCGACGAACTCGCGTCGCGCGCGGGCTTCAAGCTGATCGTGATGTCAACTGAGTACGACACGGCGCGCGAGCAGCATGCGATCGAAACGCTGCGCGCGCAGCGCGTCGAAGGGCTGGTGCTGACCGTCGCCGATGCCGACGCCCATCCGCTGCTCGACGCGCTCGACGACGAAGGCACGCTCTACGTGCTGATGCACAACGACACGCCGCACCGCCCTTCGGTGGCGGTCGACAATTACCGCGCCGCATACGACGGCGTGCAGATGCTGATCGGGCAAGGCCACCGGCGCGTGCTGATGCTCACCGGCTCGCTCGATGCATCGGATCGCGCGCGGCAGCGCGCGCGCGGCTATGCGCAGGCGCTCGCCGATCACGGCCTCGCGCCGCTGCCCGCGCTCGAAGTCGATTTCAACGCTCAGGCGCTGCCGCCCGCCGTGCTCGCGCATCTAAGCGCGCACGCCACGCGCCCGACCGCGCTCTTTTGCAGCAACGACTGGCTCGCAATGGTCGTGATGCGCGGGCTGCGCGATGCGCGCCTGGCGGTACCGCACGATATCTCGGTGCTCGGCTTCGACGGCCTTGCGGTCGGCGAGCTGCTCGCGCCGCCGCTCGCGAGCATCGCGACGCCGAATCGCGAAATCGGCCGCGCCGCGTGGCGGCGCCTGACCGAGCGCATCGCCGGCGAGCGCCATGCGCCGCTCGCGCTGACACTGCCGCACACGTTGCGCGCGGGCGCGACCGTCGCGCCGCCTCGCGACGCGCACGCGCCGAGGCTCGTGTGATGCCGCCGCCGCGCCCGCACCGTCCCGGCACGCCGCGCCCCGCACCGCCCATGCCGCCCCGATCCTCGATCGCCCATGCCTGCTCACTCAAGGAGACCTGCCGTGACTGTCCGCCGTTCGCTATTTCCGCGCCTGTCGCTCGCCGCGCTGCGCCGCGCCTGCGCCGCCGCGCTGATGACGCTTGCCGCATCCGCATTGTCGGCCGCCGCGCATGCGGACGAAACCGCGATCTGCTACAACTGCCCGCCCGAATGGGCGGACTGGGCCGCGCAGATCGCGGCGATCAAGCAAGCCACCGGCATTCGCGTGCCGTTCGACAATAAAAACTCCGGCCAGGCGATTGCGCAACTCATCGCCGAAGCGAAAAGCCCGGTCGCGGACGTCGTCTATCTCGGCGTGTCGTCGGCATTCCAGGCCAAGGACAAAGGCGTGATCGCGCCTTACAAGCCCGCGCACTGGAACGACATCCCGGCAAACCTGAAAGATCCGCAGGGCTACTGGTTCGCGATCCATTCGGGCACGCTCGGCTTTTTTGTCAACAAGGACGCGCTCGATGGCAAGCCGGTGCCGCGCTCATGGGCCGATCTGCTCAAGCCCGAGTACAAGGGCATGGTCGGCTATCTCGATCCGTCGAGCGCGTTCGTCGGTTATGCGGGCGCGGTCGCGGTGAATCAGGCGCTCGGCGGCAGCTTCGGCAACTTCCAGCCGGCGCTCGACTGGTTCCGCAAGCTCAAGGCAAACCAGCCGATCGTGCCGAAGCAGACCGCCTATGCGCGCGTGCTGTCGGGCGAGATTCCGATTCTGATCGATTACGACTTCGACGCCTATCGCGCGAAATACAAGGATCGCGCGAACGTCGAATTCGTGATTCCGAGCGAGGGCACGATCTCGGTGCCGTATGTGATGAGCCTCGTCAAGGGCGCGCCGCACGACGCGAACGGCAGGACGGTGCTCGATTTCGTGCTGTCCGACGCGGGGCAGAAGCTGTGGGCCAATGCTTGTCTGCGGCCGGTGCGCGCGCAGGCGCTCGCCGCCGACGTCGCGGCGAAGTTCCTGCCCGCAAGCGAATACGCGCGTGCGAAGAGCGTCGATTTCGGCAAGCTCGCGGCCGGCCAGCAGGCGTTCGGCCAGCGGTATCTGCAAGTGATGCAGTGAATATTCCGTCTGCCGGACGATTTAACGATTGGAAGGCGCTCTTCGATGTCCGATCTCACGTTTCCCGTGCGCTGGCGCATCGCGCTCGTCGCACCCGCGCTCGCGGTGTTCGCCGCGTTCTGGCTGCTGCCGATGGCCGCGCTCGTTCGCTTGTCCGGCGACGGCGCGTTCGTCGACGCATATGTCGCGCTGCTGTCGAACGCGCGCTACATGAAGAGCCTTGCGGCCACGCTCGCGCTGTCGGCGGCCGTCACGCTCGTCACGCTGGTGCTATCGACGATTTCCGGGCTGTTGCTCGCGCGCCGCGAATTCGCGTTCAAGCGCGCGCTGATCGCGCTGCTGACGTTTCCGCTTGCGTTTCCGGGCGTCGTCGTCGGCTTCATGGTGATCATGCTCGCGGGGCGGCAAGGCTTGATCGGCGTGCTGAGCGCGAAGCTCACCGGCGGCAAGTGGGTGTTCGCGTATTCCGTCGCGGGGCTCTTCGCCGGGTATCTGTATTTCTCGATTCCGCGCGTGATCGTCACGGTGATCGCCACCGCGTCGAAGCTCGATGCGTCGCTGGAGGAAGCGGCGCGCTCGCTTGGCGCGTCGCCGCTGCAAGTGTTGCGCGACATCGTGCTGCCCGCGCTCGCGCCCGGCCTTGCCGCGGCGGGCGCGATCTGCTTTGCGACCGCGATGGGCGCATTCGGCACGGCATTCACGCTTGCCACCGATCTGAACGTGCTGCCGATGACGATCTACAAGGAGTTCACGCTGAACGCGAATGTCGCGGCCGCCGCGGGATTGTCGATCGTGCTCGGGCTCGTCACGTGGGCGGTGCTCGCGCTCGCGCGCAGCGCGAGCGGCCAGACGGCAGCAGCCTGCGCATGACGGCGCGAGCCAGGAGGATTCGATGATGCACGCTCCCGCCCATGCACGCCGCGCCGCGCGCCGCGCACCGAACGGGCTGGCCGCGATCCAATGGACGGTCACGCTCGTGCTCGGCGCGTTCCTGATCGCGCCCGTGGCGATGTCGGTGCTCGCCGGGCTCACGGTCGATTATTTCCACGGGCTGTCGAGCGGCCTCACGCTGCGCTGGCTCGGCCAAGTGTGGACGCAATATCACGGCTCGGTTTTCCTGTCGCTCGAGATCGCGTTCGCGACGCTCGCCGTCACGCTCGTCACGGGCGTGCCCGCCGGCTACGCGCTCGCGCGCAGCCGCGGCCGCGCATCGCGGCTCATCGAGGAAGCGCTCGTGCTGCCCGTTGCGCTGCCGGGCCTCGCGTCCGCGCTTGCGCTGCTCACCGTCTACGGCGGCTGGTCCGCGTTTCGCACCAGCCCGTGGTTCATTGTCGCCGGGCATGTCGTGTTCACGCTGCCGTTCATGGTGCGCGCGGTCGCGGCGCTCGCCGCGCGAGCCGATCTGCGCACGCTCGAGGAAGGCGCGGCCAGTCTCGGCGCATCGTTCGCCGTGCGCTTCGTGAGCGTCGTGCTGCCGAATTTGCGCGAAGGCATCGTCGCCGGCGGGCTCGCCGTGCTGACGCTGTCGATCGGCGAATTCAACCTGACGTGGATGCTGCATACGCCCGACACGAAAACGCTGCCGGTCGGGCTTGCCGATACCTACGCGTCGCTGCGGCTCGAAATCGGCAGCGCGTACACGATCCTGTTCCTGCTGATGACACTGCCGCTGCTGATCGCGATGCAGCGGCTCGGCGTCGATTCGACCGGCGCACGCGGCGGTGCGCACCGTCGCCGCGCGCCCGGCGCGCCGAATGCCGGCAAGCGCGCGGCACGGGACGATCCGCGGTTGACGCGCCGATAAGAGGCGGATGCATCGCGCGGGCCATCGGTCGTTGATTGCTGATTGCCAACTGCCGATTACCGATTGCCGACCACCGCCTGCCAACCGCCGATTGCCAACCGCCAACTACCGACCATGACGATGAAACTCGAATCCGTTCCTATCACGCTGACCCGCTGCGCGAAAACCTTCCACGGCACACGCGTGCTCGAACCGCTCGATCTCACGATCGGCGCGGGCGAAACGCTCGTGCTGCTCGGCCCGTCCGGCTGCGGCAAGACGACGACGCTGCGCCTGATCGCCGGACTCGACATCCCCGATGCGGGCGGCGCGATCGTCTTCGGCAATGACGACGTAACCGCCAGGCCGATCGACAAGCGCGGCGTCGGCATGGTGTTTCAAAACTACGCGCTGTTTCCGAACCTGTCAGTGCGCGGCAACGTCGGCTACGGGCTGAAGATCCGCAAGACGCCGCCCGCCATGCTGCGCGCACGGGTCGACGAGCTGCTGCGGCTCGAAGCGCATGCGGACAAACCCGTCGACGCGCTGTCGGGTGGCCAGCGTCAGCGCGTCGCGCTGGCGCGCGCGCTCGCGGTGCGCCCGCGCGTGCTGCTGCTCGACGAGCCGCTGACCGCGCTCGATGCGCAACTGCGCGACACACTGCGCCGCGAAATGAACGCGTTGCTGCGCGCGCTCGGCGTGACGACAGTCTACGTCACGCACGATCAAGCCGAGGCGATGGAGCTCGCCGACCGGATCGTCGTGATGAGCGCGGGCAGAATCGAGCAGATCGGCACGCCGCGCGACATCTACTACCGTCCGGCGAACCGCGCGGTCGCGCGCTTCATCGGCACGTTGAACCGTCTCGAAGGCGCGTGGCGCGACGGCGCGCTCGTCACGACAGGCGGCGCAATCGCCGCCGCCGTGCCGACCAGCGAATTATTCTTTCGACCAGAGGATGCGCGCATCATCGCCCCGGACGCAGCCGCGCTGCGCGGCCGGATCGCGCACTGCGCGTTTCTCGGGGAGCGCACGCGCGTCACCGTCGAGCATGCCGCACCCGATGCGCTCGTCGTCGACATGCCGGGGCGCATCGATTTCGCGCGCGGCACGGCGGTCGGCATCGAGATCGCGCCCGACGGCCTGCTCGCGCTCGCCTGACACCACGCCCTTCAACACTGGCACACTGGTCACCACACCAGCCACCAGATGGAACGACAAGGAACGACGATGCTGCTTGCCCATATCAGCGATCTGCACATCAAGCGGCCCGGCGCGCTCGCGTATCGGCGCGTCGATACCGCCGCGCATTTCGCGCGCTGCGTCGCGCGACTCAACGCGCTCACGCCACGTCCGGACGCGGTGCTGATCACCGGCGATCTGACCGACTTCGGCACCGACGACGAATATGCGCATCTGAAATCGCTGCTCGCGCCGCTCGATATGCCGTATTACCTGCTCGTCGGCAATCACGACGACCGCGCCGCGTTGCGGCGCACGTTCGTCGAGCGGGCGGAATTGCACACGGGCGGCGAGTTCGTTCAGTACGCGATCGACGCCGGGCCGCTGCGCGTGATCGCGCTGGATTCGCAGGTGCCGGGCACGAGCGGCGGCACACTGTGCGACGCGCGGCTCGCATGGCTCGCAGCCGAACTCGACGCGGCGCGCGAGCGCCCGGTCGTGATCGCGCTTCATCATCCGCCGTTCGTCTCCGGCATCGAGCACATGGATGCGATGCGGCTCGCCCCGGCCGCCGCCGCCCGCCTCGACGCGCTGCTGCAACGCCACCCGAACGTCGAGCGCATGCTGTGCGGGCACGTGCACCGCGCGATGTTCGCGCGCTTCGGCGGGACGATCGCCTCGGCGGTGCCCGCGCCCGCGCATCAGGTCACGTTCGATCTGAACCGCGACGGCCCGTCGTCGTTCACGATGGAGCCTCCCGCGTTCGCCGTGCATTGCTACGCGCCGGCGGCCGGCATGGCGTCGCATCACGTCTATGTCGATGCGAGCGACGGGCCGTATCCGTTCTTTGATCCGGCCGGCGGGTTGATCGACTAACGGCGGCTGCCGCGTATCGCGGCACGCCGGTGGCCGGCATCGCAGATCGCGCGGCGCAGCCCGACGCAAGCGCCGGCCCATATGCGCAGACCGAATCGACAGACAAGCCGGCCCAACAGACAAGCCGGTCCGCTCATCGAGCATCGTGCGCGCCGCGCAAGCGCACGGCGCGCATGCCCGCTTCGCGCAGGGTCAGCGCTTGCTGCCGAACCGCTCGAAGACGGCAAGCAGATCGGCCAGCGCCTGCCTGCACACCACGGCTTACGGCTTACGGCTTACGGCTTACGGCTTACGGCTTGCGGCTTACGGCTTACGGCTTGCCGGCGCACAGTGCCGCGAACGCGCGGCCGATCGCGTTGTCGGCCGTATGCCAGTCGGCCTCGGCCCTGCGGCTTCAGCGGCGGCTCGGCGTCGTCCCATGACGCCTCTAGATGCTTGATGCGCGCCTTCGCACCGGCGAGCTCGCCTTTGTCGACGAGCTTGGCCGTATCGGCGGCAATCGCCCGGAACGGCGAAAGATCGCCGAGTGTCGACGCGGCGGCAGCCTCGGCCGACCGCGGCACGCCGCGCCAGCGAGCACGATCGCCAGCCAATACAGCCACGGCACATGAGCGCGCGCGCAACTGGAGCGCCGGCGCACCGATCAACAGGCACGCCGTCAGCGCGCCCGTGACGACCGCGCCCGGCCCGGCGTGCACCGCCAGATAATCAGCGCCGGCCTCACCAACCGGCGTCGACATGATTTGATGACCCAGAACGCCAGCGTGACCTCCGGAACCTTGTTGAGCAGACCGGGGGCGGCATGCGAACGGATCGCAGGATTGAATCGGACTCCCGTTGTCTCACGGCGTGAATCGCCTCGCGCGAGCCGAGCCGCTTACGGCGCGGCGCGTGCGCGGCTGCAACATGCGGCGCCGGCGGGTGCCGCCCGCGCTCAAGGCTTGCTTGGACGCCACTATGCGAGCCGCGCGCTTAAAACCAGCTTAACGAAGCGACCGTCAGCGGACTTTCGCGGCCTCCGGTATGATCGGCGCTCCGGCCTTGCGCCGTCCCGACTCACCGGCCCGGCCGCGCATGCCGCGCGGCCGGGCGCGTCGATTCTTCCGTACACGCGTCATGCCCGCCTCGAACCCTGTTTTCACCGATGCGCCGCGCCATGCCTCGCGCGGCCTGTTGTTGCTGCTCGCGGTCATCGCGGGCGTTTGCGTCGCGAACATCTATTACAACCAGCCGCTGCTCGACAGCTTTCGCATATCGTTTCCAGACGACGCAGCATGGATCGGCGTCGTGCCGACCGCCACGCAGCTCGGCTACGCGACCGGCATGTTCGTGCTTGCGCCGCTCGGCGACCGCTTCGACCGGCGCACGCTGATGCTGGTGCAGATCGCCGGGCTGTCGCTCGCGCTCGTCGCCGCCGCCACGGCGCCGACGCTCACCGTGCTCGCGGCCGCGAGCCTCGCGATCGGCATCCTCGCCACGGTCACGCAGCAGGCCGTGCCGTTCGCCGCCGAGATCGCGCGGCCCGCCGAGCGCGGGCAGGCAGTCGGCACCGTGATGAGCGGGCTGCTGCTCGGCATCCTGCTCGCGCGCACCGCGGCCGGCTTCGTCGCCGAATATTTCGGCTGGCGCGCGGTGTTCGGCGCGTCGGTCGCGGCGCTCGCCGCGCTCGCGGCCGTGATCGCGATGCGCCTGCCGCGCAGCACGCCGACGTCGACGCTGCCCTACGGCAAACTCCTCGCGTCGATGTGGCAGCTCGCGCGCGAGTTGCGCGGGCTGCGCGAGGCATCGGCAACCGGCGCGGCGATCTTTGCCGCGTTCAGCGCGTTTTGGCCGGCGCTCACGCTGCTGCTCGCCGGCGCACCGTTTCATCTCGGCCCTCAAGCAGCAGGACTGTTCGGCATCGTCGGCGCCTGCGGCGCGCTCGCCGCGCCCTATGCAGGCCGCTTCGCAGACAAGCGCGGCCCGCGCGCGATCGTGACACTCGCGATCGCGCTCGTGGCCATATCGTTCGTGATTTTCGCGTTGTCGGGGGCAAGCCTCACGGGGCTCGTGATTGGCGTGATCGTGCTCGACATCGGCGTGCAAGCCGCGCAAATCTCGAATCAATCGCGCATCTACGCACTCAAGCCCGAAGCACGCAGCCGCGTGAACACGGTCTACATGGTCTGCTATTTCGTCGGCGGCGCGATCGGCTCGTGGGCGGGCGTTACCGCGTGGCGCGCGATGGGATGGCTTGGCACCTGCGCGGTCGGGTTGCTGTTCGCGCTCGTCGCGGCGTTCGTTCACTACAAAGGGCGGGCGGATACAGCGTAAGCGCGCGCGGCGCGGCGTTTGGTTTGGGGCTTTGGGGCTTTGGGGCTTTGGGGCTTCAAGTCTTCGGAACGTTTGAAGACCTCGAGTTCGACGAACGATCTTCAAATCGGGGCGACGCTGCTCAACGCATTCGTAGCGTCAAGCCCCCGAGCCGCATATCGAACCATCGGGCCGTTCCGACGATTCGCCACGCGGCGGCGAATACCGCGCGCCCATACCGGAACCGGAGTGCCGCGGCCAACGGCAAGCACGAGCCGCCCACCACCACCGCCGGATTGCATGACCGCGCGCGACGGACGGCGGGCGCCGGCCGTCGCGCGTGAACGCTACTGCGGCTGCTTGCGCGCCGGATCGAAGATGAACGACAAGCCGACGCTACCGAGAATCGCCACCGTCGCGATCACGGTCGCGAGCGTCACCGGCTCGCCGAGCAGCAGCGCGCCGAGCGCGACGGCCACGACCGGGTTCACATACATGCAACTGCTCGCGATGATCGGGCTCGTATGGCGAATCAGATAACCATACGCGACATACGCAGCCATCGTGCCTGCAAGCATCAAATAAACGAACGCGGTGCCCGGCAGCAACGCGACGTGCTCGATGCGCTCCCCGAGCAACCACGCAATAACCGTCGAGGCCGCGCCACCCAAACCGATTTGAAGCGCCGTCGATAAAAACAGATCCCGCGGCAGCGCGAGCCGCGCGGCAAGATGCGCGCCGCCCGCCCAGAACAGCGCGCCCGCGAGCACGGTGATACTGCCGAGCGTCGAGCCGGGCGACGACGCGCCGCCCGAATTCAACACGATGATCCCGGCCATCCCGAGCCCGACGGCCGCCCACTCGCCGGCGGTGACGCGCCGCCCGGCAATCGAGGCGATCACGGTCGCAAACAGCGGCACGGTCGCGACCATCACGGCCGCCGAGCCGCTGCTGACGGTTCGCATCCCGAGCGCAATGAATCCCGACGACAGCGTGACGAGCATCGTGCCCACCAGCACCGCGTTGCGGACTTCGACAAACGTCGGCCAGACGGGGCGCCGACGCATCGCGAAGATGAACAGCCCGATCCCCGCGAGCAGATTGCGCAACCCGGACAGCATCAGTGGCGGGAACGAGCCGAGCGCGACATGCAGCGCGAGGTAGGTCGAGCCCCATGCGAAATAGATGAACGTCAGTGCAAGCGCCACCCGGCCGCCGCGGCTGCGCGGCAGACGAGGCTGATGGCGCTTGACGAATGCGAGCAAACGGTCGAATGGTGTCATCGGTCAGCTTGCCTGCGCGAGATTGCGCATATCGACGCAACGCGCGATATGGCCTGCCGGGCAAATCGCCTGAAGAACAGCGGCGGGTGACTGTATGCGAAATGGCGAGACGAGACGTGCGACGGCAAACATGACCGATGATGGCGGAAGATGATTGAAGAGCTTGAACGAAAACGGGCGCGGCCGAATGGCACGACGCTGCGCGGACATTATGCATTAAGGAATAGAAAATAATTGTCAAGCCGATTCGAATGCATATTCGGTGATGTTTCGGCGCGACATTTCATGGATGCGAATGCCGTTTTCGATGAACGGCCGATATCGACAACCCACCGCAGCGCGCCATCGCCCACCGCCGCCATCGCCACCGCCATACGCCGTTGTCGCATTTTCACTATTTATTGTCGTTTTTCAGCAGGTGCGATCGTTCCCAGCGAGTCCGCGCACAAACGCAGATCGACCGCCTGCAACACATCGCCCGTATCGGCATCCTCGGCGAACGCGACAATGCCGTAACGCGCCGCATCGTGCATGCGCCAGCCGTCGGGATACGGCACGCTGCGCCGCACGTCGAGCCTCGCCGCCGGCGACGCGAACGGGCCGATCCATTGCCGCACGACGCGCTCATGGCGCAGCGTCGCCCCGCGGTTCTCGCCCGCGCGCACGTTCGAGGTCAAGCCGTTCTCGTACAACGCAACATATGCGTTGAGCGCGCGCGGCGCGCCGTCGCGCGCGACAACCGACAGCACGACATCGAGCGCGTGCGGACCCAACACCGCCGCAAGTGCAATCCCGATACGCGCAAGCTGCGCCGCCGTCGCGGCGACACGCCGCGCGAACGCGTCCGCATCCCGCCAGTCGCGCATTTCACGGCCAGCCACCGCGATTTCCGGCGTATAGACAAAGCCGCCGCGGTGCTTGGCCGCCAGCGCGGCCTGCCGCTCGGCGAAGCGATGCTGCGCGAAGCGATCCGCCCAGCCGAGGCCATCCCAGTAATCGACGTGCAGCGCAAGCGGCACCACACGCAGCGCCGTGCGCTGCGCGGCGAGCCGCGCGAGCCAGTCGTCGGCGCTCGGGCAACTACTGCATCCCTCGCTCGTATAGAGTTCGACGAGCACCTGCCGGCTAGCCTCGCTGCGCGCAGCGCACACGGCGTCTGCCGCATCGGCGGCGCAGGCCGCGCCGAACGCAAGCGCCGCGACGGCGATACGCATCGATACCGGAAGCCGCGGTGGCAACATCACGGCGTCGATCTCAGTTCGTCATCGGGCTCGACTCGCCCGGCGGCATCGTCTTTTTCATCGCGCTCGCCGACGCATGGCGCTTATGCATCGCATGTTTCGACGCACGCGCCGACTTCATGTGCATGCTGTCGCTCGCCATCGCGTCGCCGGGCATCGCGGTTTTCGGCATCGCACCTTGGGACTGCGGCATTGCGCCGTTGGGCATCGCGTCGGCCCGCATCGCTCCGCTTTCCTTCGGCATCGCGTCGGCCCGCATCGCACCACCCTCCTTCTGCATCGCCGCGTTTTGCGCAAGCGCGGCTCCAGCAGCCAGCGCAAATCCGGCCGCACAGGCCCAAGCCATCAGGCGCTCTTTCATGGGATCACTCCGTCGTTTTTGGTTGAGGAGCCGAATAGTCGCCGCGCGCGCCCGGATATGACAGGCCGCGTGCAAAAAATGCCGCGCCGCCAAGCCGCGCGGCCCGCAACGCGCACGGCGGCAAGCGAGCGATCCGCCCCCGGTTGAAACCGTTGCCGTCCCGGTGTATCGTGTGCGCTTGCTAACGCGGGGGTCCTGCGTGGCGATCGGTCTGTCGATTGCCGCAGCGGGTGAGAAATACCCTTTGAACCTGATCTGGATAATGCCAGCGCAGGGAAGCGTCCGGGCTTCGTCACAATTGCGTCAGAATCCCGTCGCATTGCGAATCTCGTCTCCTGCTTAGCGCCCCGCTTCAGCTTTGAGACCAGAGCGCGCTGCGTGAGACCGGCGTCGGTGCTTGAGCACTCACTCCGGTCGACACACGCGAAAGCGCCCACTCTGATCGATAGGAGATCGCATGAACGCCAACCCCAAATTCCTTTCCGCCGACGCGCGCGTCGACGCCGCCGCCATCGCGCCGCTGCCAAACTCGCGCAAGGTCTATGTGACGGGCTCACAACCGGACATCCGCGTGCCGATGCGCGAAATCACGCAGGCCGATACGCCGACGAACTTCGGCGGCGAGCGTAACCCGCCGATCTATGTGTACGACACCTCCGGCCCGTACACCGACCCCGACGCAAAAATCGACATCCGCCAGGGCCTGCCCGCGCTGCGCCAGCGCTGGATCGAGGCGCGCGGCGACAGCGAAACGCTCGCGGACCTCACGAGCCAATACGGCCGCGAGCGCGCGGCCGACCCGGCCACGGCCGAGCTGCGCTTTCCCGGCCTGCACCGCCAGCCGCGCCGCGCGAAAGCGGGCGCGAACGTCACGCAAATGCACTACGCGCGCTCGGGCATCATCACGCCGGAGATGGAATTCGTCGCGATCCGCGAAAACCAGCGCCGCGCCGAATATATCGAGAGCCTGAAGGCGAGCGGCCCGAACGGCGCGAAGCTCGCCGCGATGATGGGCCGTCAGCATCCGGGCCAGGCGTTCGGCGCCCATGCGCTCGCGGAAATCACACCTGAATTCGTGCGCGACGAAGTCGCGCGCGGCCGCGCGATCATTCCAGCGAACATCAACCATCCGGAATCCGAGCCGATGATCATCGGCCGCAACTTCCTCGTCAAAATCAACGCGAACATCGGCAATTCGGCCGTCACGTCGTCGATCGGCGAGGAAGTCGACAAGATGACCTGGGCGATCCGCTGGGGCGGCGACACGGTAATGGATCTGTCGACCGGCAAGCACATCCACGAAACGCGCGAGTGGATCATCCGCAACAGCCCGGTGCCGATCGGCACGGTGCCGATCTACCAGGCGCTCGAAAAGGTCAACGGCCGCGCCGAGGATCTGACCTGGGAAATCTTCCGCGACACGCTGATCGAGCAAGCCGAGCAAGGCGTCGACTATTTCACGATCCATGCCGGCGTGCGCCTGCAATACGTGCCGCTCACCGCGAACCGGATGACGGGCATCGTGTCGCGCGGCGGCTCGATCATGGCGAAGTGGTGCCTCGCGCATCACAAGGAAAGCTTCCTGTACGAACGCTTCGAAGAAATCTGCGAAATCATGAAGGCCTACGACGTGAGCTTCTCGCTCGGCGACGGCCTGCGCCCCGGCTCGATCTACGACGCGAACGACGAAGCGCAGCTCGGCGAGTTGAAGACGCTCGGCGAACTCACGCAGATCGCATGGAAGCACGACGTGCAGACGATGATCGAAGGCCCCGGCCACGTGCCGATGCAACTGATCAAGGAAAACATGGATCTGCAGCTCGACTGGTGCAACGAAGCGCCGTTCTACACGCTCGGGCCGCTGACCACCGACATCGCGCCGGGCTACGACCACATCACGTCGGGCATCGGCGCGGCGATGATCGGCTGGTTCGGCACCGCGATGCTGTGCTACGTGACGCCGAAGGAGCACCTCGGCCTGCCGAACAAGGACGACGTGAAAGAAGGCATCATCACGTACAAGCTCGCCGCACACGCGGCCGATCTCGCGAAGGGTCATCCGGGCGCGCAGGTGCGTGACAACGCGCTGTCGAAGGCGCGCTTCGAATTCCGCTGGGCCGACCAGTTCAATCTCGGCCTCGATCCGGACAAGGCGCGCGAATTCCACGACGAAACGCTGCCGAAGGATTCGGCGAAAGTCGCGCATTTCTGCTCGATGTGCGGCCCGCATTTCTGCTCGATGAAAATCACGCAGGACGTGCGCGAGTTCGCGGCCCAGCAGGGCGTGTCCGAAGCCGATGCGCTCACCAAGGGGCTCGAGGTGAAGGCTGTCGAGTTCGTGCAGAGCGGCGCGCAAATCTATCAGCGCCAGTGACGCCCGCGCGGACGGCCACTCACTCGAAAGCCCGCGCAGCGCGGGCTTTCGTTGTTTTCGTGCGCGATGCGCGCGAGGCGCCGCGCGCTCGGCCGCGTTCGCCGCCGACGCTGCCCGCGCATGCCGGGCCGGACTGCCGCAGGCGCCCGGGGCGCCGAAACATTTGATTACGAAAGCGCGAACGCCCTAACAAGTCTTTACAGCGCAACCGAAGCCGCCCGCGTAGATTTTCAGACGTAGGCAGCGTGACGAAATACGCGTCTACGCGTCTCTGTTACGTCACTTTTATCCGAGACGACACTTTTATCTGAGGATTGGACCATGAAATCGATTCGGCGTATTGGGGTATGCGCGATGCTCATCGCCACTGTCGCGGGCCTGTCGGCGTGCGATACGATGACCACTCAACAGCGTAACGCGGCGATCGGCGCGGGCATTGGCGGCGTCGCCGGCGCGGCGCTCGGCGGCAACACGCTGTCGACGGTCGGCGGCGCGGCGGCAGGCGGCCTGATCGGCAGCCAGGTCGGCAAGTAACGCCGTCGCGGGCCGGGCGCGTGTGGTTCGACGCCGCCCGGCGAACCACACGCGCCGGCAGCCCGGCGTTTGGCGCGACAGCGGCGGCGCGCGTCGCTCGCATCCTACGTGGCGCGGCGGCTTCGCGAAATGATCGGTTACCGTTTCACACAACGTTTCATCTAAGACCGATCTAAGCTCGAACACATCGAAACCTGCCCCGCACGCGAGCGCGCAACCATCATGTACAAGACCCTCCTCGCCACCACGGCCGCGAGCCTCGCGCTCGCCGGATGCTACTACCCGTATGGCTACTATCCGGCCGGCTACGCCGCTGCGCCCGTCGAAACCGCGCCCGTATATACCGCGCCCGCGTATGTCGCGCCGGCCTATCCGAGCTATTACTATCCGGCGCCTTCGCTGTCGCTCAATTTCGGTTACTGGGGCGGGCATCGGGGTTATTGGGGCGGCGGTCGCGGCTACTGGCGCCACCATTGAGCGCGAGCCGCCCGTGCGCGCGCAGCGGACCGTGGGCGCCGTTGCGTTTTTCTTCGGTCATTGCCGGTTGATCGGTTGTTTCGTCTCAGCATGAAACGTTGGACGACAGCGCGGTGTAAGATGCTTTGAGCATTTACCTCCACCCGCCTCCCGTCCAGTCCTGCCGATGAATTTCAAGAATGCACTCCTGCTGATCGTCCTCGCCGCGCTATGGGGCGCGTCGTTTCTTTTCATCCGCGTCGGCGTGGCCGAGTTCGGCGTCGCGCCATTGATGGCGCTGCGCGTCGCAATCGGCGCGCTGTTCCTGATCGCCCTCTCGCTCCCCCGCTACCGCCCGCGCGAGCTTGCCGCGGCGCTGCGCAAGCATGCCGGGCCGCTGTTCGTGGTCGGCGTGCTGAACTCCGGCGCGCCATTCTGCCTGTTCGCGTTCGCCGAGCTGACGCTGTCGGCAGGCGTCACGTCGGTCATTAATGCGACCGCGCCGCTCTGGGGCGCGCTCGTTGCGTATCTGTGGCTCAAGGAAGCCCTGCCGCTGCCGCGCGCGCTCGGCCTCGTGATCGGTTTCGCGGGCGTGCTCACGCTCGTCTGGGACCAGGTGTTCTCCGCGCACGGCTCGGATCAGGCCGCGCCCGCCACGGTCGCGCTCGCCGCCGCAGCCGCGCTCGGCGCAACGCTGCTGTACGGCATCGCCGCGAACTATACGAAACGCAAGCTCACGGGGGTCGACCCGCTCATCAGCGCGACGGGCAGCATGATCAGCTCGACGCTCCTGCTGGTGCCATTCGCACTCGCGACCTGGCCGGCGGCGCCCGTCTCCGCGCACGCGTGGGAAGCCGTGCTCGCGCTCGGCATCGCGTGCACCGGCATCGCCTATTTCATCTTTTTCTACCTGATTGCCCATGTCGGCCCGGCACGCGCGATCACCGTCACGTTCGTGATCCCCGTGTTCGGCATCCTATGGGGAGCGCTCTTTCTCGGCGAGCACGTATCGACCGGCATGATCGAAGGCGGCGCGATCGTGCTGCTCGGCACCGCGCTTGCGACCGGTGTGATCAAGCGGCTTCCCGGCGCCGGCGCCAGGCATAGCGAGGCGCGCTGACGCTGGCACGCAATGGGCAAAGCGCCGGAGTTCTCGCTCGAGTGCCTGATCTCGCGGCTCATCGCCTGCGACGACGGCTGGTGCGCGCGCTATCACGACGCGATGCTCGCGAGCGTTTTCCAACCGGTGATTTCGCTTACGCACAAACGTGTCGTCGGCTATGAAGCGCTCGTGCGCGCCACCGACGCGAACGGCGCATATGTCACGCCGGAAGCGCTGTTCGCCCGCGCGCAAGCGCGCGGCGAAACGGTGCTGCTCGATCGGCTCACGCGCTGCCTGCACGCCGCGAACTTTGCTGCGCAGGACACCGGCCAGAGCTGGCTGTTCCTGAACGTGCTGCCGCAAATCTTCGTGTCCGGCGGCGCGCCGCGCGAATTCATCGAGACGCTGTGCGCCCGCTTCGCGCTGCCGCCGGCGCGCGTCGTGCTCGAGGTGATCGAACAGCCGTCGCGCGACGAAGTCGCGCTCGCGCATACGCTCGACGCAATCCAGCACGGCGATTTTCTGATCGCGATCGACGATTTCGGCACCGGCTTTTCCAACTTCGATCGCATCTGGCAAATCAAGCCGGACATCGTGAAACTCGACCGCTCGATCGTCGAGCACGCGCTCACGGCCAACGATGCGCACCGGCTGATTCCGCCGCTCGTCACGATGCTGCATCACGCGGGCGCATTGGTACTCGCGGAAGGCGTCGAAACCGACGACGCGCTACAGCTCCTGATGGATGCCGACGTCGATTTCGTTCAGGGCTTCTGCTTCGGCCAGCCCGGCCCTTCGATCGCACACGCGAGCGCCCAGGTAAGCGCATGCGTCGAGGCAGCATGGTCGCGCTTCGCCGAGCGGATGCGCCAGCGGTGCAACAACGCGCAGCCGGGTGTCGACACGATCGAGCGTATCGTGCTCGCGGGCGCCGCCGATTACGCGGCGACCGGCGATCTGCGCGGCGCCGCGCAACGCATGTTCGCGCATCCGAGCGTGCGGCGGGTGTTCGTCGCCGAAGCGAACGGCGATCAGATCGAACCGTCGATCGCGTCGAACACGCCACGCGCGGCAACACGGCGGCTCGCGCCGCTGATGTCGGATCTGCACTGCAACTGGTCGCGCCGCGCGTATTTCCAGCGCGCGATCGCCACACCAGGACGCGTTGCGCTGATGGGGCCGCACGTGTCATTGACGGACGGCCGCGACTGCTATACGGCAGCGGTCGCGATCCTGCTCAACGCCACGCTGAAGGTGTTCTGCGTCGATCTTGCCTCCGCACCCGGCATCGATGCCGGCGCACACCTGGCCAGCGCGTAGCCGCGCGCGCCCGGTCACTTGCGCCTATTCGGCCATCTGGCCGCGGCCCGCTTTGCCGCGCCCGGCTTTCACATCGCCGCGCTGCCGCTTGTCGGCCAGACGGCGCTCCTTCGATGCACGCGTTGGCCGCGTCGCGACCCTCTTGCGCGGCGTCACGCCCGCACTGCGGATCAGCTCGTCGAGCCGCGCAAGCGCGGCCGCGCGGTTCTTTTCCTGCGTCCGGTATGTCTGCGCCTTGATCACGATAACGCCGTCGCGCGTGATGCGCTGATCGGCCCGTGCGAGAAGACGCGCCTTCAACGTATCGGACAGCGACGATGCGCGAATGTCGAAGCGCAGATGGATCGCGCTCGATACCTTGTTAACGTTCTGCCCGCCCGCGCCTTGCGCGCGAATGGCCGTCAACTCGACTTCGTCCGGCAAAAACGCGTAGCGCAGCGTCATATCGCCCCCACTTGCGGCATCGGCTGCTGCGCGCACAGTGCCTCGGCGATCCTCGCGGCAAGCCCGGAATCGCGCGCGGTACGCGTTGCGACCGCTTGCGCGAACACCGTGCGCGAGCCGATCACCTGTACGCGCGAGCGCGCGCGCGTGATTGCCGTATAGACTAGCTCGCGCGACAGCACGCGATTGAACGACGCGGGCAAAATCAACGCCGCTTCGTCGAACTCCGAGCCTTGCGATTTGTGAACGGTCAATGCAAACGCCGTTTCGTGCGGCGGCAGCGCAGCCGGCGTGACGGCGCGCGCGCGGCCGTCCGCACCGCGAAACCAGACGCGCAGCGCACCCTGCGCGTCCGGCAGCGCGATACCGACATCGCCGTTGAAAAGCCCGAGCGCGTAATCGTTGCGCGTCACCATCACCGGCCGCCCTGCGAACCACTGCGCGCCGATCGCGAGCGGCACGCGCACCGCGCGGCGCATCTCGGCCGCGACAAGCGCGTTGACTTCGTCAGCGCCCCGCATGCCGGCTCGCGTCGCGCATAGCGCGCGAAAGCGGTTGAGCATATCGAAAAGCGGCCCGGGGTCCGGCACCGACGCGGCGAGCGCGTCGCGCAGCGACGCGGCATAGCCGGAGAAGCCCTGCGCAATCCGCTCGACGGTCGCTCCCGGCAACGCCGGGCCATTGCCGTCGTCGTGCAGGCATGCGGCCGCGCCAGGATCCGTCGATAACGCCTCCAGTGCCTGCCGCGCGTCGCCACGGCGAATCGCAACCGACAACCGGCCGATCGGCGAATCGAGCCCGAAGCGGTAATTGCGCTCGAGCCAGACGACGCAATCGGTCAACGGCGCAATCGCGCGGCCTGCAACGCAAGCGGACTCGACGCTCTGCCGTGCCGTTGCCGCGCCCGGCTCCGGCGCGCCGGCGTGCCGGGCGGCACCGGCAGAACCCGCGCGATCCCGCTGCGGCAAGCCCGTGCACACGCCAGAGACGGCATGCGGCCCGACATGCGCTGCGACATTCGCATTGCGCGCCAACGACGTAGTGTGACACTCGTCCGGTACGGCGGCGTGTGGCATCGCGGCGTCGTGCGCCGCGAAGCTCGCGTCGTCCAGCCATGCCAGTTCGCCCGAATCGATCCACGCAAACGAATCGGCAGCCACACCCTGCCCATGCGCGGCGCCGCTCAAGCCCGCGCCATCACCGGACTCGGCCTGCTCGCCATGAGCGGCTTGCCCGCCGAGTTGGGCTTGCCGATCCGGGAGATCTGCCGGGCCCGGTTGATTCGGATTGCCGTCGAAGGCGCCCTCGTTTTCTGTCTCGAACAGCGAGCGCTGCATGGCGTGCATCATCCGCTGCGCGCCGCGCGTGCCGGATCGCCGCGCAACAGGTCGAGGCCCGCTCGATGCCGCCGGGCCGCCCTGCACGGAGTCGGTCGGAGTGGCAGGCACCGCCGCGCCCGCCAAAGCGGCACTCGATGCAGACCCGGCGTCGCCCGCGATATCAGCCGGCGCGGAAGTCGCGCGGCCGCCGAAACCCTCCGGCAACGCGTCGTCGAATTCGGCCACCTCCATGCCGAGCGCGCGCGCGATCCGCTCGGAGGCCGCCGCGCTGAACGCCGGTTGTGCGCTCAGTTCCGCAAATACCGCCCCCGCCTCGACCGCCGCGAGCTGGTCCTTGTCGCCAAGCAGCACGATGCGCGCGCTCGGCGCGAGCGCATCGAGCAGATGCGCGGCAAGCGCGACGTCGATCATCGACGCCTCGTCGACGACGACAAGATCGTAAGGCAACGGATTATCGTGATGATGCGCGAAGCGCCCGCCCGCGCCGCCTCCCAGCAGCCGATGCAGCGTGTACGAGGTCCGCGGCAAACGCACGGCGAGTTCGGGCGGCAAGCTGCCGGCCCGCGCGAGCAGCGCTTCCTGCATCCGCTGCGCCGCTTTGCCCGTCGGCGCGGCGAGCGCGATTCGCAAATCGGGCTGTGTGTCGAGCAGGCACGCAATCACGCCGGCGACCGTCGTCGTCTTTCCCGTGCCGGGCCCGCCGCTCACGATCGTCACGCGCCCCGTCAGCGCAACGAGCGCGGCAACCCGCTGCCAATCGACGCCACGCTCCTTCTGCGGCCCGAAATAACGCGCGAGACGCTCGCCGAGCGCCTCGGGCGACAGCGCGCAAGCTTCGGCGGCGCCGCAAACGGCTGCTTCGCCGGCGTGCGGCGGGCTGGCCCGCTCGACGAGCGCGCGCGCCAGCCGCGTTTCGTATTCGAAATAGCGCGCAAGATAAAGGCGTCCATCGCGATCAACGACGAGCGGACGCTCGCCGCCGCGGACAATGCCGTCGAATGCGACCATGCCGCTCGCCGCGAGCATCTCGCGCACGTCGGCAAACGATTCGCCGTACCGCTGCGCGAGCGCATGCAACGGCACGCATACGTGCCCCGCCGCCGTCGCGCGACTCGCGGCGAACGCCGCGCGCGCCGCCCATCCGGCTGCTACGGCCGGCGCGCCCTGACGACGCGCGAGCCCGCCGACCCGGCGCGCAAAGCCTTCAGCGAGCGCGAGACCGAAATCGGCCGGCTCAGGCAGGCGCTCGGCGAGCCCGCTCGTCCATCCGAAGCGCTCGTCGACCGTATTCATGCGTCCCCCATCAACGAATCGAGTGCTTCGACGAGCGCGCGCGCGGGCTTGCGCGCATGCACGCCGGCCTGCGCGCCGCCCGCCCGCCAATCGGGCCGCACGCCGCGCACGAATAAGTACAGATAGCCTGCAATATGCGTGTCGTAATCGTAGCCCTGCAGCCTCACGCGCAGATAGCGATGCAGCGCGACCGTGTAAAGCAACGCTTGCAGATGGTACGCATGCTGCGCCATCGCGGCATCGAGCGCACGCGGACCGTATGCGTCCGCCGTCGCGCCGAGATGATTCGATTTCCAGTCGACGATCCAGAAGCGGCCATCGTGCTCGACGATCATATCGATGAACCCCTTGATGAATCCGGTAAGCGTGCCCGCTTCGAGCGCGACGTCCGGATAGCCGTGAGCGGCAAGAAGACGCCGTAATGCATTGAAATCGAGCGCGGGCGCCGGAAATAGGAACGCCATCTCGGTCAAGCGCCGTGCCGGATCGAGCGCCGCAAGGCGCATGCCCGGCACGAGCTCGGTCGCGGCAAGCTGATCGACGAGCCGCGTCATCATCGCGGGCAGCCGCGCGGCGAGCGCGGGCTGCGCCTCGACCGGGCGCTCGTGCAGCGCGCGCTGCGCAGCAGCCTGCCATGTCGACGGATCGGAAAAATCCGCAAGCTCGAATAGCCGGTGCAGGCACTCGCCCGCCGCCGCGCCGCGCGGGAAGTCGACGATATCGTCGCCGGACGGCTCGGGCGGCGACGCTTGCGCCAACGCCGCATCGATCGGCCGCGCATGCGTGTCGAGCGCCGCAGCGAGCGCGTCGTGATCGGGGCTCAGTTCGTCGTCCACCACGCTTGCGACATGGCTCTCGCGAAGCGCGATCGCCGAAGTCAGCGAGCTGAAGCTCGCGATCCGCCACGCATCGCGCAGCGCGCGTACCGCGCGCCGCGCCGCGCGCATCCCGCCCGCTTCGCGGCCGGCCGCAAGCGGTTCGCGGCGAACGGGCGCCGGCAGCGGCACAAGCGCGATCGGCCCGAGCGCGAGCGCCTGCCAGCGCTCTGTCAGCTCCGCATCGTCGGCAGGCTCGTCGAGCCACGCCTCGAACGCGCGGCCCGCGCCTGCGACGAGCCAGTTCAGCACGCTGCGGCGCGCCTCCTTGGTCGAACGCGACGACAAATACGGCCCCGCGACCAGATAGCACCGGTATACGGCGCGCGTCAGCGCAACATAAACAAGCCGCGCGCGCTCCGCTGCCTGCTCGCGCATCGCATCGCGGGCCGCGCGCTCGGCGATCGCATCGTCGCAGCCGTAATGGAACACCGCGCGGCCCTTGTCGTCGTGATACTCGTGTGCGTCGGGCAAGCCCGAACCGTTCGGATCGCGCAGCGCGCCGTCGTTCAGGAACGGGCAGAACACGACCGCATATTCGAGCCCCTTCGATTTGTGAACGGTCACGATTTGCACGAGATTGCGATCGGATTCGAGCCGCAATTGTGCGTCGTCGTTGCCGCCGCCAAGACGCTGCGCCGCGAGCCAGCGCAGCGTCGGCGCGATGCCCGGCTGAGCGCTCGCGCGTGCCTGCGTCAGCTCGGCCAGATGATTGACGTCGGTCACGCGGCGCTCGCCGTCCGGCCCCGTCATCAGACGCTCGGCGATCGAAAGCTCGCTCGCCAGCGTGCGCCACATCACCGCGAAACCGCGCTCGCGCCACAACAGCCGGTATCGGGAGAACCGCTCGACCCAACCCATCGCGTCGACGGCACCGCCCGGCGTGCGCGCGGCATCGTTCGCCGCCGCATGCGAACCGCCACGCACGGCCGGCTCGCCCCACGCTTGACCGGCTTCGCCCGACACCGCATCGCCCTGCTCGAGATGCCAGAGCGCCGACGCGTCGAGACCGAACCAGTCCGACGCAAGCGCCGAGCGCAAGCGCCGCAGATCGCCCGGCGCGTCGATCGCCGCCAGCACGCGCTCGAGTTGTTCCGCATCGATCGTCGCGAACACGGACGCCTGCGCCAGCTCGACGCTGCCGATCCCCCACGCCGCCAGCACACGCTTGACCAGGCTGCCCTGCTTATGCGTCTGGACCAGCACCGCGATGTCGGACGCCGCGAGCGGCTCGCCGCCGAGCGTCACCGCGCGTTCGCGCGCACCGCCCATCAGACGTGCGATCTCGGCCGCACACGCCTGCGCGGCTTGCCGCTGGGCGTCGCGTTTCGTCAAGGTCCGTTCGCCCGACGGCAGCATCCAGACGCGGAAATCGCCCGCGCCGGCCAGCGGATCGGTGGCGTCGGCAAACGGCGCGCGTTCGCGCGCGCCCGCGCGCACCGGATCGTAATTGAGGCCGGGCAACACGAACGCGTGCGGATTCGCGCTGAACAACCGGTTGCATGCATCGACGATCGCAGGCGTCGAGCGCTGGTTGATCGCGAGCGTATAACGCGCCGATGCCGTGGCGCGCGCGGCGAGGTACGTATGCAGATCCGCCGCGCGGAAACTGTAGATTGCCTGCTTCGGATCACCGACGAGAAAAAGCGGCCCGGCCGGCGCGAAGACCATATTGAAGATCGCGAATTGCAGCGGATCGGTGTCCTGAAACTCGTCGATCAAAGCGGCCGGATAGCGCGCGCGCAGCGTATCGCGCAACCACGGATGCGCATCGAGCGCGTGATACAGATTCGCGAGCAGATCGTCGAACGACACGACGCGGCGCTTGCGCTTGCGCCGCGCGAGTTCGCCCGGCGCTTCGGCGAGCCATTGTGCGACGAGCGACAACCAACGCGCGCGCTGCGCGGCTTCGAGCGTGGCGAGCGCCTCCTCCAGCGCCTGCGCGGCATCGAAGAACGCGTGGCGCGGCGTCGCGCCGTTCTTTTTCGTCGCCTTCTCGAGCGCGGCCTGGGTCAGTTTGAGCGCCGCGCGCGGCAACGCGGCAAACGCGCTCGCCTGCTCGAAATAGCGCGCCCATGCGTCAAGCGCGCCGGAAAGCGCTTCCGGCTTGTGCGACGTCTGCTTCAGCGACGGCTGCGCGGCGGCGAGCAGTGTCTGGAGTTCGTCGCGCGACGCGCGCCAGAGCGCGGCGGCCGCGTCGAAACGCTCACGCGCGATGATCTCGTCATCGTCACGGGCCGCCTCGCGCCCATCCCAGCGCAGCTCGGCAAGCGGCTTCTTCAAACGCCGCGCAAGCTGCGCATCGAGCACCGCGGGCCCCGCGCCGTATTCGACGAGCCACTCGGCAAACGCCGGATGCGCGGCCGCGGCCGGCTCGATGCGCGTGCGCCAGAAATCGGCGGCAAGCTCAAAACGCAATGCGCTGTCATCGGCATCCATCTCGAATGAGAACGGCATCGCCGCGGCGAATGGCGCTTCTTGCAGCGCACGCTGACAAAACGCATGAATCGTATGGATTGCCGCCTGATCGAATGCGTGCAACGCGCGCCGCACACGTTGCGCCGCCGTTTCCCGATCGATGCCGCGCTGCGGCGCGAGCGTTGTCGCGAACAATTGCGCAATGAACGGATCGGCACTGCCTTCGCCCGAGTCAAGCACATGCGCAAGCTGAGCAAGACGGCTGCGAATCCGCTCGTGCAGCTCCGCGGTGGCCGCTTTCGTGAACGTGACGACAAGAATCTCGTCCACGCCGAGATCCTTTTCGAGCAGCAGCCGCACGTAAAGCGCGCAGATGTTCCACGTCTTGCCCGTGCCCGCCGACGCCTCGATCTGATTGACGCCATCGAGCGCACACGTGAACACGTCGAGTTCAGCCGCGCGCGTATCCGTTTGTGCCGCCCGGCTCATGACGACCTCCGCAAATGCTCGACCAGCGGATCGAATACGAGATGCGCGAGCGCGCCGAACGGCTCGTCGAGCGACGGATTGGCCCCGCGCCACGCAAGCGCGAGCGCTGGATCGTCGGCCTCGCCAGCAACGCGATCGTTGATCCAGACGCCGGCCGCCTTGGCTTCGCCGTCCGAAATGAGTGCCCATGCACTTTTCGGAAAGAACGCGAGCGGCATGCGCCGACCCGCGCGGAACAGCGCGGCAAGCGGCGCAAGCTGATCGAGCGGCGCTGCCACCGGCGCGAATTCGAATGCGTCGCCGCTGCCGAACCAAAGCGTGCGGCGCGGGCCGTTCGGATCGATCGTGCAATAAACGAGATGCGCGAGCCACGCGGACAAATAATCGCGTGCGCCCGGCCGCGCATAACGGTAGACCACTTGCCCCATCGGCGTGAGCCGCGCAAGCGCGCCGTGAAGGCGCAACGGCTCACGCGTTGCCGCGCGCGCCAATTCCGCGTCGTGCATGCCGAACCAGGGCGCGCCGTTCGTCGCCGGCCAGAGCGGCGTCACGTCAAACGCGAACGGCACGCGCGTCGCACCGCCGGCGAGTGCGCGGCGCACGTTGCCCGCGAGTTGTGCGATCGCGCCGAGCACGCGATCGCGCCGCACCGCGCCCGTCGCGCCGCCCGGCAATTCGGGGCTCGCGTCGGCAATGCGCCACGCGTGGTCGAACGCGGCTGCATCGGCTGTGCCCGCCGTATCGATCAGCAGCGGCAGCACGCGCGCGGCAAGCATATCGCTGCCGCCATAATCGAGTTCGAACGGCTCGACGTCGACGAGTTCGGCCTGCGCATCGGCAAGCGCGATACCGAGCCGCGCACGCAACAGCGCACGCGCCGGATGACGCCAAAACCGCTCGAAATCGGCAAATGCAACCGGCTCGGCGGCCTCCGGCGGCAGCGGCTGCGCGAAGAACGGCCGGGCAGCCGCCGCCGCGCCGTCGGCAAGCAAACGCGCAAGCGTCTCGCGCGATGCGTCATAAGTGAAAAGCACTCCGCCCGGCGCGAAATATTCGGCGGAAAACGGCTGCAACGGATGCTCGACGACGAACGCGCGGCGCGCGGCGTCGATCGCCTCGGGCGATGCATCGGGTCCCGCCGACACGGCTGCCAGATGGTCAAGCAGTTCGTCGACGAGCGCGGCGGGCGGCAACGGCGCATTGTCGCGAATGCTGCGGCCCGTGTAGGCGATCAGCAAACGGTCCCGCGCGGCAAGCAGCAGATCGAGGAACAGATTGCGCTCGTCGTCCCGGCGCTGCCGGTCGCCGAGTTTCGCGAATACCGCCATCAGATCGAATTCGTCGGCCCGTGCGAGGCTCGGCAGCACGCCGTCGTCCATTCCGAGCAGGCAAATCGCACGATAAGGCAGCCCGCGCAAGCTCGTCAGCGACGAAAACGTGACGCCGCCCCACGGTACGCCGCCGCGCGCGGGATCGTCGAGCGCGGCGGCAAGCCCCGCGCGCACGACGGCGGCCGGCATTTCGACGTCGGCCGCACCCTCTTCCATTGCCGCAAGCATCGCGTCGAGCGCGTTGCGAACACCGGAAAGCGCGTCGGCAAACAGCGGGCCGGAATCGAAGAAACGCGCGAGCGCATCGGCGAACACATCGCTCCAGCCCTGCGGTGTCAAATCGCCGGCGATGCGTTGCGCGAAACCGTCCAGATCGCCGGTAAAGCGCGCGAGCCGGCCGAGCAGTTCGGCTTCGCTCCCCTGCGCGCCGCCGATCGGCAGCCAGGCATCGACGGGCGCCGCGCCGTCCGGCATCGCGTAGCCGAGAAAGAGCCGTGTCAACGCGTCGGCGAACGTGTGGCGCCGCGCGGGCGCCGCGCCGGCGGCATTGCCGGCGTCCGCGTTGGCGAGCCCGCGCCGCGCGCCCGCCGCGGCAAGCCACGTCTGCACGGTCTCGAGCGCGGCGGCGTCCACCCCGTAGCGCGCGGCGACCGCATCCACACGCAGCCATTCGATCAGCTCCGGCGCACCGACGTCGCGCTCCGGCAGCGCAAGCCAATCGAGCAGCACGCGCGCGACCGGGTTCGCGTGCGAAGGCGGCAGGCCGGAGATGCGGTACGGAATACGCGCCGCGCCGCTGCCCGCCGCCGGGCCGAACACCGCGTCGATGAGCGGCCCCGCCGCGGCAAGATCCGGCATCGCGACGAGCACGTCCGACGGCGAAAGGCTCGGATCGGCGTCGAACCAGCCCAGCAGCCGGTCGTGCAACACCTCGAGTTGACGCGCGAGGCTGTGGCACACATGCACCTCGATACCGTGCTCGCCGGGCGGTTCGCCGAGCGCCGCCTCAGGCTGAAGCGCGAGGATCGCGTTCTGCACGCGTGCGAGCCAGGTCGGCGCGGGGTTTTCCTCGTAGCGCGACGCATCGCCCGACGCCGCGCTCTCGGTCAGTTCGTGCAGCATGTGGAGCTGCGCCTGCGTTTGCCGCCCCCATTCCGCCAGCAGCGGATGACCCACCTCCTGATAATCGAACTGCCCGGCCGCGCGCAGCGATTCGGCACGCGCGGCGCTCACGATGTCGAACCAGAACTCGCGGCACGGATTCAGCGCGTAAATGCGCACGTCGATCCAGCGCGACAACTCGCGCAGCAACGCGATATGCAGCGGCGGCATCGTCGGCAGCGCGAATACATGAACCGATGCCGGCCATCCCGCGCGCGCGCGCGCATCGGGATCAAGCGAGCCGGCGTCGCGCAAAAAGCGGTGCGCGGGCGGCGCTGCGCCGTCGGACAACTCGGCCGCGAGCGCATGCCAGAGTGCCGCCTGCCAAGCCTCGTCGTCGCGGACCGGTTCGGCGCCGTGGCGCGGCGCGCCTTCGAGCGCAAAGATCGAATCGCCCGCCTGCCACTGCGCAAGCCATTCCGGACGATAGGCGAGGTAATGATCGAACACTGTCGCGATCCGGTGCGCGAGTTCGTAGCGCATCGGCGCGTCGGCGGCGGCCAAATACGCGCAAAGCCGCGCGGACTTGCGCCAAGGCCCGTCGTCATGCGCCGATAGCAGGCGGTAGCAGCGCCACACGAGGCGATCGGGCGCAAACGGAGAGTTCGGCGGTACGGCCAGCACTTTGCCGATCTGCGCCCACAGCCATTGCGCGAGGTAGCGGAAATCCACGTTCGCGCATACGCGGTGCCGCTGCGCGATGTCGAGTTCGAGCCGCCGGCGCAGCGCCGCGCTCGGCACGATAACCTGCTGGGTTTCCCACGGCCCGGCGCCGGCCGCCACGGCGGCGAGATCGTCGAGCAACGCATCGACCAGCGTCTCGTGGCGGTTCGAGTAGAAAAGATGAAGCATGACAGCCGGTAAAAACCTGTAAGGACCGCCGGACGCAGGCCCGGCCTATCGAGGAACCAAGGATAACAAAGCGCGCACGGCCGGAGAATCGGCCGTTCGGCCAGTAGTCCGCGCCATGCGGCGCGCGCTACCATGCCGCTCGGGATCGTTCGCTCGCGCCATGCTTGCCGCTTGCCGCTTGCCGCGCGACGCGCCCGATGCGAAATGCGACGTGCCGCGCGGCTGCGAGGCCACGGAAATACGATAGACTCGTCGCCAACTCGGACCTCCCGGTGCTTCGCCGCCCGTTCTTCCGCTCATCGATGCGCTATTCGACCGAAATCAGGAAATTCCTCTACAGCCAGTATTTCTACGGCGGCCTGAGGATCGCATTCGGCGTGTCGCTGCCCGCCGTGCTTTGTCTCATCGTATTTCACAACCGCGAACTCGGCTTCACGATCGCGACGGGCGCGCTCGGCGCCTGCGTGGTTGATATGCCGGGTCCGCTCAAGTACAAGCACAACGAGATGCTCGCGTGCAGCGTGATCGGCTTTTTCTCCGCGCTCGCCACCGGGCTCGCGACGCCGCACATTTTCGCGCTTTGGCTCACGATCGTTCCGCTCACGTTCGTGCTGTCGCTCATCGTCGTCTACGGCAACCGCTGGCCGCAGATCAGCTTCGCGACGCTGTTCATGATGGTGATGACGCTCGAAGAAACGCTCACGCCGAAGCAAGCGCTCATCAACGCTTCATGGATTCTCGCGGGCGGCCTCTGGTATACGTACTGGGCAACGCTCGTATCGCGCCTGCAGGCGCGCCGCATCGAGCAGCAGGCGCTTGCCGAGAGCCTTTTCGCGTGCGCGTCGTACCTGCTCGCGCGCGCCGATTTCTACGATCTCGACGCCGATCTGGACGAGTGTTACCGGAACCTCATCGCCAAGCAGATCACAGCCGTCGAAACACAGGAAACCGCGCGCGACATCGTGCTGCGCAACTTGCCGAAGCTGCGGCGCGGCAAGCTCGATCCGGGCCGCACGATGATGTTCAACCTGTTCATCAACAGCGTCGATCTGCATGAGCTGTTCGTCGGCGCGCACACCGATTACCCGCTCGTGCGCAACACGTTCGGCGGCTCGGACCTGATGATCTTTTACCGCGACCTGATCCGCAAGGCGGCGGCCGATCTCGAGGAAGTCGGCCTCGCGGTGCTGGAAAACCGCATGCCGCACGCGCGAGTCAGCGTGAAGGCGGAGCTGCGCGCGATCGAATACGAAATCGAACTGATGCGCAAGAAACAGTTCGCGACGACGAACGCCGAAGCCTACGCAGCCGTGCTCGCGACGTTCCGCCGGATCTGGAGCGCGACGCGCCTGATCGACAAGATGCGCCGCAATCTGTCGGGCAGCGTCGACGCCCAGCAAACCGAGCTGAAGATCGACAAGACGCTGTCGCGCTTCCTGCAGCGGCGCCGGATGTCGCCGCTTCTCATCTTTTCGAACCTGAACATGGGTTCGCCGAGCTTTCGCCACGCGCTGCGCGTGACGGTCGCGGTCGCGGTCGGCTTCTGGCTCGGGCGTCTGCTGCCGCTCACCAACGCCTACTGGATCGTGATGACGAGCATCATCATCCTGAAGCCCGGCTACTCGCTGACCAAGCAGCGCAACGCGCAGCGGATCGTCGGCACGCTGATCGGTTGCACGGCGAGCCTCGCGCTCATCTATACGGTGCACGAACCGCATGTGCTGATCGCGATCATGTTCGCGTCGATGGTGATGAGCTACAGCCTGCTCCTCTTCAACTACGCGGCGAGCGTGGTGTTCACGTCGTCATACGTGCTGCTGATGTTCCATCTGCTCGCGCCCGGCAACATGCGCATCATCGGCGAGCGCGCGATCGACACGGTGGTCGGCTGCATGATCGCGATCGCCGCCAGCCGGCTGTTCCCTTACTGGGAATACCGCGCGATCGGCAAGCTCGTCGCCGATATGCTGGAAACCACCCGTCAGTATTTCGAGGCAACCTGGCGCGCGAGCCGCGGCCAGGCCGCGCCAAGCATGCCCACGGCCGACGGCGCGGCGGCGGTGCCCGCGGTCGCGACCGCCGTCGAAACCGCGCCCGGCGCGATCGACGACGACTATCCGTATCGGCTCGCGCGCAAGAACATGCACATCGCATTCGCAAACCTGGGCCAGGCGTTCCAGCGGATGATGATCGAGCCGAAAGCACATCAAAAGTTCGTGCCGGAGCTAAACGACCTGCTCGTGCAAACCCATGTGCTCGGCGCGCAAATCACGGCCGCCGCGCCGCTGCTGCGGCATGCGGCGCGCGCGCAGCGCGGCGACCCGCCCGCGCTCGAGCGCGGCCTCGCCGCCGTGCGCGACAATCTCGAACAAGCCGAAGCCCGCACGCCGCCGCCCGCAGACCACGCGGAAGCGGCCAAACAATTGACACGCGAGCTTGATTCGATGGTCGTCGATGCCGAGCGCTCGGACCCGGGCGCCGATCTCACGCACGATCTGAAAGTGCTTGCGCATCAATGCAAGCAGATGCTCGCGTCGTCGCTGCTGATCCGCAAGGACGCAAGCGTGATCCGTCTGCCCGAATGAGCGGCGCGGCCGCGCGCGCTCAGCCGCCCGTGCCGGCCGACGCCGCACTCGCCGGTGCAGCTTCCGGCGGGTGCGCCTCATCGTATTCGTGCTTCTGCGAAATCGCGTTGTACAGGATAGTGCCAATCACGAGCGCCACCATCACGACGATCAGAATCGCCACCCCGAATACTGGATTCTTCTTGCGTGGATCGTTCATCGCGTGCGGCACCCCGTTGAAAAAACGTCAAAGCCGGCATTCTACGCGCAACCGCGCCGGCGCCGCACGCTGGCCGTCATCCGCAGCCGCCGCTGCGCACGGGCAACGCGGTCGAATATTTGATCTGCTCCATCGCGAACGACGAGCTGACGTCGAAAAGCGGCATCGCGCGGATCAGCTGCTTGTAGACGCGATCGTAATCGTCGATGCCCGTCACGACAACGCGCAGCAGATAGTCGATCTCGCCGCTCATCCGGTAGACCTCGACGATCTCCGGCATGTCTCGCACGAGCTGCGTGAAACGCGTCGCCCACTCCTCGGTGTGCTGGTTGGTGCGCACCGACACGAATACCGTCGTGCCGACGCCGAGCTTGCGCGGATCGCATAGCGCGACCTGCGCGCGAATCGCCCCGGTTTCCTTCAGCTTTTGAATGCGCTTCCAGCAAGGCGTCTGCGACAGATTCACCCGCTGCGCCAACTCCGCGATCGGCAGCGTCGCGTCGGCCTGTAGCAGTTCGAGCAACTTTAGATCGATCTCGTCCATTTCCGCGACTCTTTGCAAATAGAAAATTATTCTATTCTCGAATGGCGGCAGGGAACAATATGGAATCCATTTCTTCGCCACTGCGCGTATAACTACAACGGCAAGCAGACCCGCGCGCCGCGCGGGCAAAACAAACATTCCAGCCCGATGAGTCACGCCGACCTGCTGTCACCCACACCGAATCGCCCCGCCCCGGCGCGGGATTCGGCCGCTCCTGCGCGATCGTCCGAACCATTGCGAGAGCCGGCAACGGCCGCCGCGCCCAGTCCACTCGAACGCCTGTGCGCACGAATCGACGCGGCATTCGACTCGCTCACGCACGAGGCCGCCCCCTCCCACCATCCGGCATTCGCGCAAGCAGTGCGCGCCGCGCTCGCCGAGGCCGCCGCCGAGCATGGGCTGCTGACGCCCGCGCAGCGGGAAAGCAGCGCCGATCACTATCGACGCCACCTGCTCGCCGCCGATCCGTTCGGGCGTTATGCGGTGGTATCGCTGGTCTGGCGGCCTGGCCAATGGAGCCCGATACACGGCCATCGGACCTGGTGCGGCTACGCCGTGCTCGAAGGCGAGCTGACCGAAAACGTCTACCACTGGGATGGCGTCACCGGCCGCGTGAAAAACGCGCGAATCTGTGCGCGAGCGCCGGGCTCGACGTCGTATGTACGCGCCGGCCTCGCCGGCATTCACCGGCTCGGGCATGGCGGCAGCACAACCGATACGCCCGCGATCTCGCTGCACGTGTACGGCGTGCGCGGCGAAGACGTGGCGACCCATGTCAACCACATCGTCGCAGCAGCCGATGCGCTTGATTGACGCCGCTCGCGCTTACGCGCCTCGCGCACGCACGTGACGATCCGCGGCGTACGGGTATCCGGCGCCGCGATCGGCCAATATGAAAGTGACGTAAAAACCAGCGACGGCCGCCGGGATTTCCGCGCTTCGACGCCCGCCGCCGCGGCGGCGATCAATACGCGACGGTCGCGGCTTGGCGAATGAAGCGGTTCTGTTCGAGTTCGTCGACGAACGCGACCGCATAATCTTCGGCCGAGATCGTGCTGTTGCCTTGGGCGTCAGCGATCAACTTGCCCGCGCCCGTGCGAAACTGGCCGGTACGCTCGCCCGGCTGAATCAGCGCGGCGGGCGAAAAGAAGGTCCAGTCCAGATCCTGCACGGTCGTCAGATAATTGAATGCGTCGCGATGCGCAAGCGCGACGGCCTTGTACGCTTCGGGAAATCCTTCGCTGTCCACGAGTTGCTTGCCCGGTGCGACTTCGAGCGTCCCCGCGCCGCCCACGACGACGATGCGCTTGACTCCCGCACCGCGTGCGCCTTCGACGAGCGCCTTCGCCGCACTCACGATCTTCTGCGCATCCTCTTGCTTCGGGCCATATGCGCTCGCCACGGCGTCGCGCCCCTCAAGCGCCGCTGCAACGCTCGCCGGATCGAACAGATCGACGGCCTTGGCGCTGGCGTGCTGCTCGCCGGCGGCGGGCCGGCGCGACAGCGCCGTCACCTGGTGTCCGCGGCGGGCGGCCTCGGCGGCAATCCGCGAGCCAATCATGCCGGTCGCGCCGAACAGCGCGATTTTCAAGGTACGTTGAGTCATGACGTTTCTCCTGGTAAATGAATATGTAACTTAATCAATTACATATTCGATCGAAAAAAACGGGATTGTCGATCCCTATCATAGCCGTCCATCGCGGCGCGGCAGCGCAACTGCCGCTCTTTCAGCTGCAGCCCGAGCACCGTGCGTGCCCCGCACCGGATTCCTCCGAGCGCAACACGTCGCCTGCCACATCCGTCAGCGTGCGCGTGGCGAGCGACGCTTCCATCGCCCGTTGCGCGTCGTCGATGTAATGAGTCAACAACTCCTGGATGTGCCGGCCGACAAGACATGCCGGATTCGGCATTTCCCGGTGCAGCGCGAAAAGCCGCGCTTCGTCGACCGCGCGATAAATGTCGAGCAGCGTGATTGCTGACGGCTCGCGCGCCAACAGCGCACCGCCGCCCGCACCGAGTTGCGACGTCGTCAGCCCAGCCGCGGCGAGCATCGACAGTAACCGGCGGATCAACGCCGGATTCGTGTTCACGCTGCCCGCGATCATGTCCGACGACAGCGGCACGCCTTCTTGCAACGACAGCAAAGCAAGCACGTGAACGGCAAATGCAAACCGGCTGCTCGTATTCATGATTCACCCGCGACGGAAATGCCCGGAGCTTGCGCTCGGCTATAAGTAACCATCATAGTTACATATAGCCGGAGTGGCAAGTGAAATTTTATTTGCCCACTTGTGCGCCGCTCGCGGTAGGCGCTTGCGCGGCGGTCTGGCCCAATTGCTGAAGCACGCGGTTGGTTGCCGCAAGGCCCGCGCTGGCCGCAACCGCGGCCTGCCCGATCGCCGCGGATGCGGCGCTCTGCAACTGCGCCTGCACGGCAGCCGACACGGCACTCGCGCTGACGGGCGGCACGGCCGACGCAACCCCTTGTTTCGCCGCGTCGATCTGCTGATTGACGAGGCTCGCCACCTGATCGAGCTGCTTGGTCGCCTGCGCGGCCGCCTGTGCCGCGACGCTCGCGGCGGTCTGGGCCGCCGCGCTTGCAGCAGCCTGCGTCACGGCACTCGTGGCGGCCTGGGCGGCGCTCGCCGCGGCTTGGGCAGCGCTTGCTGCCGCCTGAGCCGCACCGTGCACGGCGGCATCGGCCGGCGGCGCGCTGACTTGTTCCGGCTTCTTACAGCCGGCGAGCGCGAGCATCGCGGCCGCCGCGAACGCGGCAACATGGACAGGGGCTTGCGCGATGCGGCGGCGAATGCCTTGACGGCCACGGTCGGAAGAAACAACGGCGCGGGAAGTGTCGATCTCGATCATGATGGCGAAGGACTCAAATAACGCAGCTTTCGTATCCGAAAGGCTGATGATACGACGGCCCGCCATGCTCCTTGCCACTTCTGTTTCTTTTTTACAATTCTCCCGCCACACGCCCATACGCGGTCATGCGAACCGGCACGCAACGGCAGCCATCCCAAAATATGAGACAAATATCCAATCATTGAGAAACAAAAAAAAAGCGCCACGGGAACCGTGGCGCTAAAAAAGTTCTAGCCATTCCGAGGGCCGTGCTAGAACCTGAGAGACTGCATCGAACATCGTTCCCGATTAAACTACGAAACGACGTTTCGAAATTAGAGACATTCTTTCCTTTTCCGTCGCACAAGTCAAGCGAAAAATGCAAACGCGTATCCAATTTCAAACAGTACGTCGCCTCACATTTCTCTAGAAAACTCAAGGGGAAACCATAGCGTATTGCATGAAATGAAAGGTCTCTTGCATTGTGCGCATTCATTGATATTTGTCCGATAATTAATCAAAATCCGAAATGAAGTTTCGAAAAACTGAGAGAACCTTGTGACCTCACGCTCTAACGCCCAAGCAGTATCCCGCGAACGGGAATCGACGTCCGACGAAATCACCGCCCTCGCACGCGGGCTGGCGGTGTTGCGTCACGTCGCCGCCGCCGATGCGCCCGCCAGCAACCGAGAACTGGCAGAACTGACAGGTATCCCGAAGCCGACGGTTTCGCGCATCACCGCCACGCTCGTCAACACCGGGTTCCTTTACCAACTGCCCGACAGCGAGCGCTTCGTGTTGACTGCCGCCGTGCTCGAACTCAGCAACGGCTTTCTCCGCAACTTCGACATCCGCGCACGCTCGCGGCCCTTCCTCGTCGAGCTTGCCGAAAAGACCTCGCTATCGGTCCATTTGGCGGTGCGAGACCGACTCGACATGGTGGCGATCGACGTCGTGCGCCCGCGTTCGGCCGTACTCGTCACGCGGCTCGAAGCCGGCTCGCGAATGGACATCGCGCGCACCGCCGTCGGCCGCGCGTATCTGGCGACGCTCGAAGCCGATGCGCGCCGCGAACTGCTC
The DNA here is from genome assembly GCF_001522865.1 of Burkholderia sp. TSV86. Classification (GTDB taxonomy): domain Bacteria; phylum Pseudomonadota; class Gammaproteobacteria; order Burkholderiales; family Burkholderiaceae; genus Burkholderia. The sequence continues at coordinate 138,681 of NZ_LOWB01000069.1, forward strand.
GGCGCACTGCAGGCCGCCGCGGGCGACGAGTGGCCTCACGTCGTCGCGCGCCTGAACCCGGCGCTCGAACTCATCGCGCACGACGGCTATGCGATCGCGATCGGCGAGTGGCGCGAGGAATTGAATGCGATCGCGGCCGGCTTCGTCGCGCCGACTGGCGAGCGCTACGCGGTCAATTGCGGGGGCGCCGCGCATCAATGCTCGGCCGACTACTTGCGCTCGATCGCCGCGCCGGCGCTGCGCGAATGCATCGAAAAAATCGTCCGGGAGACCGGCGGCGCATCCTGGCCGAATCCGTCGAGCTGACCGTGCGCCGCACACGCGCGTCACGCGCATAGCGCACGCGCCTGTCAAGACGGGGGCGCCGCCGCCGTCAGCCGCCCGCGTCACAATCTTTCACTTCCATCCTTTCCCCGCACCGTCCGGCCCATGCGCCACGGCCGCGCCGGATACCATGCGCGCCACCCTCGGCATCTGCGATTGCCGCCTGCCTGCGTGTTTATCTGTAACGACCGTAATTCGGCGAAAGATAGCGCGCTGGACTGTAACCCCAGCGGGACGTAGCATCCATGCATCGCTGCACTGGCCGCCGCGTTGCGCGTCAATTCTTTGCCGCTCTTTTCTTTCACGACGCGCGCCGACGCGTCGCGTCGCGTCGACCGCGAACGCGGCCCATCCGCTCTTGTCGTATACGCCGCCGACATCCAGATCGAACCGATGGACAACCAACAAAAGCCCACGCCCCCCTCACCCCCTTCCCCGCCGCCGGCCGCCGCGCCCCGCTCACGCCGCAAGCTGATCGCGCTCGGCGTGCTCGCCGTCGCGCTCGGTGGCCTGCTGTGGTGGCATCCGTGGAAAAGCGGTAACAACAACGGCGGCGGCACGGCCGCCGGCCAAGCGGGCGGCGGCCGCCGGCACGGCGGGCCGGCCGCGTTCGCAAACCTGCCGCAGCCGGTGCAGGTGGCGAGCGCCACGCGCGGCGAGATGCCGATCGTCATCAACGCGCTCGGCACCGTCACGCCGCTCGCGAACGTGACGGTCAGAACGCAGCTCTCCGGCTATCTGCAATCGGTCGCGTTCCAGGAAGGGCAGATCGTCAAGAAAGGCGACGTGCTCGCACAGGTCGATCCGCGCCCATACCAAGTTTCGCTCGCCAACGCGCAAGGCGCGCTCGCGCGCGACGAGGCGCTGCTCGCGAACGCCCGCCTCGATCTGCAGCGCTACCAGACGCTGTTCGCGCAGGACTCGATCTCCAAGCAGCAGGCCGACACGCAGGCGTCGCTCGTCAAGCAATACGAGGGCACCGTGCAGATCGACCGCGCGGCGATCGATTCCGCCAAGCTCAACCTGACCTATGCGCGAATCACCGCGCCCTTGTCGGGCCGCGTGGGCTTGAGGCAGGTCGATCCGGGCAACTACGTGACGCCGTCGGATACGAACGGCATCGTCGTGCTCACGCAGCTCCAGCCGATCAGCGTGATCTTCACGACCTCGGAAGACAATTTGCCCGCGATCCTCAAGCAAGTGAACGCCGGCAACAAGCTGTCGGTCACCGCGTACAACCGCAACAACACCACGCCGCTCGAAACCGGCAAGCTCGAAACGCTCGACAACCAGATCGACACGACGACCGGCACCGTGAAGCTGCGCGCGACGTTCGAAAACAAGACCGGCCTGCTGTTTCCGAATCAGTTCGTCAATACGCGCCTGCTCGTCGACACGATCCGCGACGCGACGATCGTGCCAACGTCGGCCGTGCTGACGGGCTCGATCGGTCAATTCGTCTACGTCGTGAAGCCGGACAACACGGTCACCGTGCGCAAGGTGAAGCCGGGGCCCGTCGACGGCGAGCGCACCAGCATCGTCGAAGGTCTCGCGCCCGGCGAGCGGGTCGTCACGGACGGCTCGGACCGGTTGCGCGAAGGCGCGAAGATCACGATCCCGGCCGAGCAGCCGAAGCAGGCGCCGGGCGCGCGCGGCGCGGCTTCCGCGCCGGCGGCATCCGGCGCGCATGCCGGCCGCCGGCGGCATGACGCATCGCAGGCTCAATCGCAATGACGCGCGCTGACCGATGAATCCGTCCCGCGTCTTCATTCTCCGCCCGGTCGGCACCGCGCTCCTGATGGCGGCGATCATGCTTGCAGGCCTGGTCGCGTTGCGCTTTCTGCCGCTCGCCGCGTTGCCGGAGGTCGACTATCCGACGATCCAGGTCCGGACCTTGTACCCCGGCGCGAGCCCGGAGGTGATGACGTCGTCCGTCACCGCGCCGCTCGAGCGGCAGTTCGGGCAGATGCCGTCGCTCAACCAGATGTCGTCGCAAAGCTCGGCGGGCGCGTCGGTGATCACGCTGCAATTCAGCCTCGATCTGCCGCTCGACGTCGCCGAGCAGGAAGTGCAAGCGGCGATCAATGCCGCGGGTAACCTGCTGCCGTCCGACCTGCCCACGCCGCCGATCTACGCGAAGGTCAATCCGGCCGATGCGCCGGTGCTCACGCTCGCCGTCACGTCGAAGACGCTGCCGCTCACGCAAGTCCAGGATCTGGCCGACACGCGCCTCGCGATGAAGATCTCGCAGATCGGCGGCGTCGGCCTCGTGAGCCTGTCCGGCGGCAACCGGCCGGCGGTGCGCATCCAGGCGAACCCGCTCGCGCTCGCGTCATACGGGATGAATCTCGACGACCTGCGCACGACGATCTCCAACCTGAACGTCAATACGCCGAAGGGCAACTTCGACGGCCCGACGCGCGCATACACGATCAACGCGAACGACCAGTTGACGAGCGCCGATCAATACAACGACGCGGTGGTCGCCTACAAGGGCGGCCGCCCGGTGATGCTGACCGACGTCGCGAAGATCGTCGCCGGCGCGGAGAACACCAAGCTCGGCGCGTGGGTAAACTCGGAACCCGCGATCATCCTGAACGTGCAGCGCCAACCGGGCGCGAACGTGATCCAGACGGTCGACGGCATCAAGGCGATCCTGCCGAAGCTGCAGGAAACGCTGCCCGCCGCGCTCGACGTGCAGATCGTCACCGATCGCACGACGATGATCCGCGCCGCCGTACGCGACGTGCAGTTCGAACTCGCGCTCGCGGTCGCGCTCGTCGTGCTGGTGATGTACCTGTTTCTCGCGAACCTCTACGCGACGATCATCCCGAGTCTGTCGGTGCCGCTGTCGCTGATCGGCACGCTCGCGGTAATGTATCTGTCGGGCTTCTCGCTGAACAACCTGTCGCTGATGGCGCTGACGATCGCAACTGGTTTCGTCGTCGACGATGCGATCGTGATGATCGAGAACATCGCGCGCTACGTCGAGGAAGGCGACACGGCGCTCGAAGCGGCGCTCAAGGGCTCCAGGCAGATCGGCTTCACGATCATCTCGCTGACGGTATCGCTGATCGCCGTGCTGATCCCGCTGCTGTTCATGGGCGACGTGGTCGGGCGGCTGTTCCACGAATTCGCGATCACGCTCGCGGTGACGATCGTGATCTCGGCGATCGTGTCGCTCACGCTCGTACCGATGATGTGCGCGAAGCTCCTGCGCCACACGCCGCCGCCCGAGAGCCACCGCTTCGAGGCGAAGGTGCACGCGCTGATCGACCGCGTGATCGCGCGTTACGGCGTCGCGCTCGAATGGGTGCTGAACCGGCGGCGCTCGACGCTCGTCGTCGCGCTCCTGACGCTCGCGCTCACCGCGCTGCTGTACGTGCTGATCCCGAAGGGTTTCTTCCCGACCCAGGACACGGGGGCGATCCAGGCAATCACGCAGGCGCCGCAATCGGTGTCGTACCTGGCGATGGCCGAGCGGCAGCAGGCGCTCGCCGCCGAGATCCTGAAGAATCCGGATGTCGAAAGCCTGACGTCGTTCATCGGCGTCGACGGCTCGAATATCACGCTCAACAGCGGCCGGATGTTGATCAACCTGAAGCCGCGCGACGCGCGCAGCGCGTCGGCGAGCGCGATCATCCGCACGCTGCAGCAGCAGGCCGCCGACGTTGCCGGCATCTCGCTCTACATGCAGCCGGTGCAGGATCTGACGATCGATTCGACGGTCAGCCCGACGCAATATCAGTTCATGCTGACGAGCCCGAACCCGGACGAATTCGCGACGTGGGTGCCGAAGCTCGTCGAGCGGCTGAAGAAGGAACCGTCGCTTGCCGACGTCGCGACCGATCTGCAGAACGACGGCAAGTCCGTCTACATCGAGATCGACCGCGCCACCGCCGCGCGCTTCGGGATCACGCCCGCGACCGTCGACAACGCGCTGTACGACGCCTACGGCCAGCGGATCATATCGACGATCTTCACGCAGTCGAACCAATACCGCGTGATCCTCGAAACCGAACCGCAGATGCAGCACTACACCGATGCGCTGAACAATATCTACCTGCCGTCGGCGGGCGGCGGCCAGGTGCCGCTGTCGACGATCGCGACGTTCCACGAGCGGCCTGCGCCGCTGCTCGTCACGCATCTGTCGCAATTCCCGGCGACGACGATCTCGTTCAATCTCGCGCCGGGCGCATCACTCGGCGAAGCGGTCAACGCAATCCAGGCGGCCGAGCGCGAAGTCGGGCTGCCCGCGTCGTTCCAGACACGCTTTCAGGGCGCGGCGCTCGCGTTCCAGGCGTCGCTGTCGAACCAGCTGTTCCTGATCCTCGCGGCGATCGTCACGATGTACATCGTGCTCGGCGTGCTGTACGAGAGCTACATCCATCCGATCACGATCCTGTCGACGCTGCCGTCGGCCGGCGTCGGCGCGCTCGTCGCGCTGATGATCACCGGGCACGACCTCGACATCATCGGCATCATCGGCATCGTGCTGCTGATCGGCATCGTGAAGAAAAACGCGATCATGATGATCGACTTCGCGCTCGAGGCCGAGCGCGTCGAGGGCAAGCCGCCGCGCGAGGCGATCTACCAGGCGTGTCTGCTGCGCTTTCGCCCGATCCTGATGACCACGCTCGCCGCGCTGCTCGGCGCCGTGCCGCTCGTGCTCGGCACGGGCTCGGGCTCCGAGCTGCGCCAGCCGCTCGGCATCGCGATCGCGGGCGGGTTGATCGTCTCGCAGGTGCTCACGCTGTTCACGACACCCGTGATCTATCTCGGCTTCGATTCGCTCGCGCGCCGCGTCCGCGGCTTGTTCGAGCGCAACAGGCCGGCTGCCGCGAATCCGGACGCGTAAATGAATCTGTCGCGCCCTTTCATCACCCGTCCCGTCGCGACCACGCTGCTCGCGCTCGGCATCGCGCTCGCCGGCCTGTTCGCGTTCATGAAGCTGCCAGTGTCGCCGCTGCCGCAAGTCGATTTCCCGACGATCATGGTGCAGGCGTCGCTGCCGGGCGCGAGCCCCGAGACTGTCGCGACCAGCGTGACGAGCCCGCTCGAGCGGCACCTGGGCTCGATCGCGGACGTCGCCGAAATGACGTCGATGAGTTCGGTGGGCAACGCGCGGATCGTGCTGCAGTTCAACCTGAACCGCGACATCGACGGCGCCGCGCGCGACGTGCAGGCGGCGATCAACGCCGCGCGCGCCGATCTGCCCACGAGCCTCAAGAGCAATCCGACATACCGCAAGGTCAACCCGGCCGACTCGCCGATCATGGTCGTCGCGCTGACGTCCAAGACCGCGTCGCCCGCGAAGCTGTATGACGCCGCGTCGACGGTGCTGCAGCAATCGCTGTCGCAGGTCGGCGGTGTCGGCCAGGTCAGCGTGAGCGGCTCGGCGAACCCGGCCGTGCGCGTCGAACTCGAGCCGCAGGCGTTGTTCCATTACGGCATCGGCCTCGAGGACGTGCGCGCGGCGCTCGCGTCGGCCAACGCGAACAGCCCGAAAGGCGCGATCGAGTTCGGGCGGGCGCACTATCAGCTCTACACGAACGACCAGGCGTCGCAGGCATCGCAATACCGCGATCTCGTGATCGCCTATCGCAACAGCGCCGCGGTGAGCCTTTCCGACGTGTCGAGCGTCGTCGATTCGGTCGAGGATCTGCGCAATCTCGGCCTGGCCGACGGTGACCGTGCGGTGCTCGTGATCCTGTACCGGTCGCCCGGCGCGAACATCATCGAGACGATCGATCGCGTGAAGGCCGCGCTGCCGCAACTGACGGCGTCGCTGCCCGCCGACATCAAGGTCACGCCGATACTCGACCGCTCCGGCACGATCCGCGCGTCGCTGACCGACACCGAGCACACGCTGCTCATCGCGGTCAGCCTGGTCGTGATGGTCGTGTTCCTGTTCCTGCGCAACTGGCGCGCGACGCTGATTCCGAGCGTCGCGGTGCCGATCTCGATCGTCGGCACGTTCGGCGCAATGTATCTGCTCGGCTTCTCGCTGAACAACCTGTCGCTGATGGCGCTGATCGTCGCGACGGGCTTCGTCGTCGACGACGCGATCGTCGTGCTCGAGAACATCTCGCGCCATATCGAGAACGGCAAGCCGCGCGTGCAGGCGGCGTTCGAAGGTGCGCGCGAGGTCGGCTTCACCGTGCTGTCGATCAGCCTGTCGCTCGTCGCGGTGTTTCTGCCGATTTTGCTGATGGGCGGCATCGTCGGACGCCTGTTTCGCGAGTTCGCGCTCACGCTGTCACTCGCGATCGGCGTGTCGCTCGTCGTATCGCTGACGCTCACGCCGATGATGTGCGCGCGCCTGCTGCCCGAAGCCCACGATCCGCGCGAAGAAGGCCGCGTGGCCCGCTGGCTGGAGCGCGGTTTCGAGCGGATGCAGCGCGGCTACGAGCATTCGCTGTCGTGGGCGCTGCGCCATCCGCGCACGATCCTGCTCACGCTCGCCGCAACCATCGCGCTCAACCTATATCTGTACGTCGTCGTGCCGAAGGGCTTTTTCCCGCAGCAGGACACGGGGCTCATGATCGGCGGCATCCAGGCCGACCAAACCACGTCGTTCCAGGCGATGAAGCTCAAGTTCTCGGAGATGATGCGCATCGTCGGCGAGAATCCGAACGTCGCGCATATCGCGGGCTTCACCGGCGGCGCGCAGACCAACTCGGGCTTCATGTTCGTCGCGCTGAAGAGCAAGCCCGAGCGCAAGCTGTCCGCCGATCAGGTGATCCAGCAGTTGCGGCCGAAACTCGCGGCCGTCGCAGGCGCGACCACCTTCCTGCAGGCGGCGCAAGATATCCGGATGGGCGGCCGGCAAAGCAATGCGCAATATCAGTTCACGCTGCTCGGCGATTCGACGCCCGAGCTGTACAAATGGGGGCCGCTGCTGACCGAAGCGCTGAAAAAACGCCCCGAACTCGCCGACGTGAACTCCGATCAGCAGCAAGGCGGCCTCGAGGCGATGGTGACGATCGACCGCGCCACCGCCGCGCGCCTGGGCATCAAGCCCGCGCAAATCGACAACACGCTGTACGACGCGTTCGGCCAGCGCCAAGTATCGACGATTTACAACGCGCTGAACCAATATCACGTCATCATGGAAGTCGCGCCGCGCTACTGGCAGGACCCGCAGATGCTCAAGCAGGTGTACATCAGCACGTCGGGCGGCAGCGCGAGCGGCTCGCAGACGACCAACGCGACGGCGGGCACCTATGTCGCGACGTCCGCGGGCACGTCGGCGGCCGGCACGAGCGCGACGAGCGCCGCCGCGATCGCCTCCGATTCCGCGCGCAACCAGGCGCTCAACTCGATCGCATCGAGCGGCAAGTCGAGTGCATCGGCGGGGGCGGCCGTGTCGACGTCGAAATCGCCGATGATCCCGCTGTCGGCGATCGCGAGCTTCGGCCCGAGCACGACGCCGCTGTCGGTCAATCATCAGGGCCTTTTCGTCGCGACGACGATTTCGTTCAACCTGCCGCCGGGCGTGTCGCTGTCGAGCGCCACCCAGGCGATCTACCAGACGATGGCCGAAATCGGCGTGCCGCCGACGATCACGGGCAGCTTCCAGGGCACCGCGCAGGCGTTCCAGCAATCGATGCGCGACCAGCCGATCCTGATCCTCGCCGCGCTCGCCGCCGTCTACATCGTGCTCGGCATTCTGTACGAAAGCTATATCCACCCGGTCACGATCCTGTCGACGCTGCCGTCCGCGGGCGTCGGCGCGCTGCTCGGCCTGCTGCTCTTCAAGACCGAGTTCAGCATCATCGCGCTGATCGGTGTGATTCTGCTGATCGGGATCGTGAAAAAGAACGCGATCATGATGGTCGACTTTGCAATCGATGCGTCGCGGCAAGGCAAATCGTCATTCGATGCAATTCACGAAGCCTGCCTGCTGCGTTTTCGCCCGATCATGATGACGACGATGGCGGCGCTGCTCGGCGCGCTGCCGCTCGCGTTCGGCCGCGGTGACGGCGCGGAGCTGCGCGCGCCGCTTGGCATCGCGATCGCGGGCGGACTCATCGTGTCGCAGATGCTGACGCTCTATACGACGCCGATCGTCTACTTGTATATGGACCGTCTGCGCGTGCGCTGGGAAAACCGCCGGCGCGGCACGCGAGCGGCCGGCGCCGCCGGCGCGGGCGAATGATCGGGCGGGCTCGCCGCCGCAGGCGGGCCCGCTTCCGATTACGCCGCCAATTTCCGCGCGGCAACGCCCGCATCCGGCCGTCCGGCACACCGCAGGTTTCGTGCCACTGCCGCCCCGTTTCGCCTCCTCGCCGATCCGGCCTGAATTCGGCATAAACTTATCCCAAAGCCAACGGTCCTATCACAAAAGGCACGCTTGGCCTGACGCAATGCGAGGAGTGGTTTCATGTCGAAGGTACTACTGATTGGCGCGTCCGGCCGCACGGGCCACGCACTTGCGGACCTGCTGCTCAAGCAGCAGGATTTCGAGGTCACAGCGCTCGTGCGCCGGCCGGATTACACGTTGCCGGGGGCAACGGTGATCGTCGCCGATCTGACGGCCGACTTCTCGTTCGCCTTCGACGGCATCACCTATGCGATCTACGCGGCGGGTTCGGCCGAATCCGAAGGCGAAGCCGAGGAGCAACAGATCGACCGCGACGCCGTCGCGCGCGCCGCTGCCTATGCGAAAGCGTACAACGTCCAGAAGCTCGTCGTGATCAGCTCGCTGTCCGCGTACTGGCCGGAGCGCAGCCCCAGCATGCTGCGCCACTATTCCCAAATGAAGCGTGAGGGCGACGAGCGCGTGATCGCATCCGGCGTCGATTACGTGATCCTGCGGCCCGGCCCGCTGTCGGACGATCCGGGCGTCGGCACGATCGCGCTCACCGAGGAGCGGGTCGACGGCGCGCCGCCCGTCGCGCGGCAGGACGTCGCGTGGGCCGCGATCGAGGCGATCAAGCGTGACATCTCGAAAAAGACGATCGGTTTCGTCGGCGGCGGCGTGCCGATCGAGCAAGCGTTGCGCGCGTAATCGACGCCAACCGCGCCGTGATAACTGCGCAGTCACAACCGCGCTCCCCGCCCCGGCGCGCTTGCATGCGCGGGCCCGGCGCGATCCGCGTGCGGCGCCAAGCGTGGCCTGCACCGCCGCGCGGCGCGATCACGGCTGCTTATGCGACGCCGCCCAGGCCTTCACCGCGTTCAGCGTATTCTCGACGTGCTTGTCCGGCGACAGGCTCGTGTATTCGTAGATCACCTTCCCTTCGGGCGAGATCACGTAGGACACGCGGTTCGCCTTGTCGATCGCCGGCAGTTTCGCGTCATACCCGCGGATGATCTTCGCATCGGGATCCGCGGCGACCGGAAATTTGCTGCGGCACTCGCTGACCGAGAATTTCGTCAGCGTGCCGATATCGTCGGCCGACACACCGATCACCGTTGCGCCATATTGCCTGTAAGCATCCACCGCATCGGCAAACGCATGCGCCTCGATGGTGCAGCCCTTCGTGAACGCAGCCGGATAGAAATACAACACCACCGGCCCCTGCTTCAACTCGCTCGCGAGCGAATACGTATAGGTCTTGCCGCCGAGCGACGCCTGCGTGCTGGAATCCGGCGCCGTGTCGCCGATCTTCAGGACCGCGTGCGCCATGGCCGCGTGCAGGGCGAAGAGCGCCGCCGCGACGCTCGGAATCCATTTTCGTTTCATCCCAATCCTCGTTGTTGATAGGCTCTTCCGAATCCGGCCCGCTTTAATCGGCAGCATGCACCGAGTTTCATATTTCAAGCGCATGCTATCGATGAAACATTCCAGGCCCAATTCCCCTCATCGCTAAAGAATCGACACAATACGCCGTTATCACGCCCGGACGATATCGGTTCCAGCCTCTATACGCCAGCGATATACATGGAAGCCTTCAGGAACACCGCGCCCCGCAAGGGCTCCTGGCGCGCCGCGCTTCGCACGCTGCGCCGCTTCGCGTGGTCGGGCGGCGCGCTGATGCCCGCGCGCGCCGGCACGCCACGCGCCGACGATACCGTGCAAAGCTGGTTGGAGCAAACCGTCGGCGCGGTCGACTTCCTCGCCCATGTCGATCGCGACCTGCGCTTTCTCTACGTGTCGGACGCGAGCCTGCGCTTCATCGGCTACCACCGCGATTATCTGCATACGCTGACGCTGCGCGACCTGATCCACGACGAGGATACCGCGGCGCTCGACGCGTTGCTTGCGCGCGCATCGGAGACCGGCAGCGTCGAAAAGGCCACGCTCTGCCTCGTCAAGTCGCTCACCTATCCGCTCGACGTCGAGGTGCGCGCGGTGAGAAGCCGCCACCATGGCGTCGACGGCTTCGCGATCGCGGCCTTCGACGTTTCGTCGTGGCGCGCGATCGAGGCGCGGCTCACCTACGAGCTGCACCACGATCCGATGACGGGCCTCGACAATCTGTCCGCGCTGCTGCCCGAACTGATGCGCGCGCAACAGGCGGCCGACGACGGCAATGGCTGCACGGCGCTGCTGCTGCTCGATCTGGACGATTATCAGCGGATCAACCGCGCGCTCGGCTACGATGCGGGCGACGCGCTGCTGCGCGACACCGCACAGCGGCTGCAGCGGCTCGCAACGCATGGCGAGCGGCTGGCGCGCGTGGCGAGCGACAAGTTCGCGATCATGCTGACCGCGGCAACGCGCGCCGCCGCGATCGACGCGGCACAGGCGTTCGCGCGCCGGCTGCAGACGGCGATCCAGCAGCCGTATTCATACGAAGGCCAACCCGTGCATCTGTCCGCAAGCGTCGGCATCGCGCTGTATCCGGACATCCGCGCGACGCCGTGGCACACGCAGCATCACAGTCCGCTGCTGCGCCGCGCGGACCGCGCGCTTGCCCAGGCAAAGACCGCGGGCGGCAACGCGCTCGCCTTCCACCAGCCGACCGACGATCCGGCCGACGCCGAACGCCTGAAGCTCGAAGCCGATCTGTACAACGGCGTGCGCAACGGCGAATTCTCGCTGCACTTCCAGCCGATCACCAAGAGCAGCACGGGTGCCGTCGTCGGCGTCGAGGCGCTGATCCGCTGGCAACATCCGACACACGGGCTCGTCGCGCCCGCGACGTTCATTCCGCTCGCCGAATCGATCGGCCTCATCAACTATCTCGGCAACTGGGTGCTCAAGGCCGCGTGCATGCAGCTCGTCGCGTGGGACCGGCAAGGCATCGCGCTGCAATACGTGGCCGTCAACGTCTCGCCGCAGCAGTTCCGCGACCCGCGCTTCACGCAAAGCGTGCGGGACGCGATCAATTTGACGGGCATCGATCCGCGCAGAATCGTGCTCGAGATCACCGAGAGCCTGCTGATGCGCGATCCGCAGCACGCGAAATCGCTACTCGAGGAAGTGACCGAGCTGGGCATCCGCTTCGCGGTCGACGATTTCGGCACCGGCTACTCGAGCCTCGCCTATCTGCAGCGCTTTCCGCTTGCGAAGCTGAAGATCGATCGCAGCTTCGTCGAAAATCTGTTGACGTCGAGAAATGACCGGGCGATCGTGTCGGCGGTCGTCGGCCTCGCGCAGACGCTCGAACTTGAACTCGTCGCCGAGGGCGTCGAAACCGAAGCGCAGCGCGCGCTGCTGACTGAGATGGGTTGCAACCACATCCAGGGCTGGCTCGTGTGCCGGGCGCTGCCGTCCGATGAGCTTGCGCTGCGCTTCGAAGCGCAGCAGCTGCATTTGCACGAGGCCGCATGACGCACGGCGGCGGCCTTTTCAATCATTGATTCGTATGCCCATCACCGCACAATTATCAAGGACGGCGCTGCTCGATAAGCTCTGGGCCCGGATGAACGAGCGCGGCGATTTTCCGCTGCTGTCGGACGCGGTGCGCGCGACGATGGCGGCGATGAAGCACGACGATCTCGACATCACGGCGCTCGTGCGCGTCGTGCTGTCCGATTTCGCGCTGACGCAGAAAGTGCTGCGGCTCGCCAACTCGGCGATGTATATGGCGTTCGGCGGCAACATCACCACGGTCACGCGCGCGCTGATGGTGCTTGGGATGGATGCGGTCGGCCATCTCGTCGTCGGGCTCAAGCTGGTCGACCACTTCCATCACAGCGCGCCGCGCCGCATCGCCGCGAAGCTCGAACTGAACCGCGCGCTGCTGTCGGGCTGCATCGCGCGCAAGCTCACCGCGCACGTGGATTTACGCAAGGGCGAGGAAGCAGTCGTCTGCACGCTGATGCGGCAAGTCGGCAGGCTGCTCGTCGTCTGCTATCTCGACGCCGAATGGGACGCAATCCGCCGCGCTGCCGAATTGGACGGCGGGAACGACGAAGACGGCGAAGCCGCATGCCGCGCGGTGCTCGGCGTCGGTTTCGCCGAGATCGGCCTCGAGGCCGCGATCCGCTGGCGGCTGCCCGAACTGACTCGCTGCGGGATGATGCCGTATCGCCCGGACGACGACGCGCCGCGCGACGTCCAGTGGCTGCGCGCAGTCAGTCATTACTCGACCGATGTGGCCACCGTGCTCACATCGGCGAGCGCGCGCGAACGCGACGCGCGGCTCGCCTCGCTCGCGCAGCGCTTTCAAGGCGTGCTCGGCGCCGATCCCGCAAAGCTCGTCGAAATCGCCGCGTCGGTATCGCGCGAGGAGACGAGCGACACGGTGATGCGTGAAATCGTCGAATTGCGCGCGAGCGCCGACAAAATGGCGCGCGGCGCGTCGAATCCGCGCGCGTGCCTCGAAGCGGGGCTCGCGGACTTGCGCGCATTGCCGTCCGAGCATGTGCTTGGCCCAGTGCTCGCGCTCGCGTCCGAAAGCGTGCTTGCGGGACTCGCGTTCACTCGCGTCGTGATGTTCGTGCGGCGCGATGACGGCGTGTTCGCCGCGCGGCTCGGATTCGGGCCCGATATCGACGCGATGCTCGACACGCTGCGTTTTGACGAGACCTTCGAGCCGGACGTGTTCCACCTCGCGATCAGCAACTCGGTCGGCATTTTCATCGAAAACGTGCGCGATCCGAAAATGGCGAAACGACTGCCCACGTGGTACCGCGCGGCCTTCGACGACGCGCTCGCGTTCGTGCTGCTGCCCGTCGCCGCCTGCGGAACCACGGTAGCGCTGCTGTATGGCGATTGGTCGCGCGGGCAACCGGCGCGCAAAATCACGTCAGTGGAAATGAGCGAACTCAACGCGCTCGCTAAAGAACTCGGGCGCTTCTTCCATCGCGCGCCGGCCGACGACGCCTGATGCGCCCGACGCCCGGCGCGCAGCGCCCCGCTAATTCCGCCGTGCGGAATCGATAGCAGAACAAAGTCGAAGCCAGCCGTTGACCGGCGCGACGCGCGCAAAGCATGATGGCGGCGAATTTGCGATGCAACCGCCGGCAAGCCATGCGGGTACATCGCAGCGCAGCCTCGCACAACGGACCAGCCAGATGACTTCGCCCCTTCGATCCCGCCCGCGGCCCTCCCTCACTCCTCAGGACGGTTTGCGCCGCGCGCTGCTGAAGGCAGCAGGCGCGACGGCCGCGCTCGCCTCGCCGCTCCTGGGCGGTTTTGCCGCGCTGTCCGCAAGCGGCGGCGCGCTTGCGCAAAGCAGCGCTCAAACGCCCGCCACACTCAGGATCGGCTATCAAAAATACGGCAACCTCGTATTGATGAAAGCGCGCGGCTCGCTCGAAAAGCGGCTCGCCGCGCAGCGCGTTGCCGTTCAGTGGATCGAATTCCCCGGCGGTCCGCAGTTGCTCGAAGGCTTGAATGCGGGAGCGATCGACGTCGGCACCGTCGGCGAGACGCCGCCGGTCTTCGCGCTCGCGGGCGGCGTCGATTTCGTCTATGTCGGCAGCGAGCCGCCCGCGCCGAAAGGCGAAGCGATCGTCGTGCCGCACGATTCGCCGATCCATACGATCGCCGATTTGCGCGGCAAGAAAGTCGCGCTCAACAAAGGCTCCAACGTCCATTATCTGCTCGTCAACGCGCTGCAGCGGGCGCGGATCGATTACCGGGACATCTCGCCAGTCTATCTCGCCCCCGCCGATGCGCGCGCCGCGTTCGTCCAGCGCGGCGTCGACGCGTGGGTGATCTGGGACCCGTATCTCGCCGCAATCGAGCGGCAAGCGAACGTGCGCACGCTCACTCACGGCGAAGGGCTCGTGAACAATGCGCAGTACTACGTCGCGAGCCGCAAGTTCGCCGACGCCGCTCCGCAACTCGTGCAGGCGCTGCTCGACGAAATCGGCGCGCTCGACAGTTGGGCGCGCGCGCACATCACGGCCGCGGCGGCGCAACTATCGCCGCTCGTCGGACTCGATACCCCGACGCTCGAACTCGCGCTGAACCGCGCCAGCTACGGCGTGCAGACAGTCGACAGCGCGGCGCTCGCGTACCAGCAGCAGATCGCCGACACATTTTCGAGCCTCAAGCTGATTCCGCGCAAGATCGACGTTTCGTCCGCGCGCTGGCAGCGCGCATAGCACGCGCGAGAGCGGTACGCGGGCTTGCGAGCGAAGCCGCACCGCGCACGAACGCGAGCGCCCCGCACGAACGCCGCCGTCATCGACATTGCTGCGCGCCGATCGGCAGCCGACTGCGCATCGACAAACGCACGCCGCAGCCGGCTCAGCGGCGCGATGCGTCAGCGCCGACAGCTCGGCGTCGTCCCCGTCCAACGCTTGAACGCCCGGCTGAAATTCGCACGGTCGGTATAGCCGACACGCGCGGCAATCTCGTCGACGCTCAGTTGCGTGCCTTCGAGCAGGCGCAGCGCATCGCGCAGGCGAATTTCGTCGAGCAGCGCCGAGTACGTCGTTCCGCAATCGCTCAACTTGCGCTTGAGCGTGCGTTCGGACAGATGCAACTCGCGCGCGATCTGATCGAGCGACGGATAGCCGTCGCCACCGCAAATCAGCAAATTGCGCACGCGCTCGACGACGCTCTCGACATACCCGAGCCGGGCCAGTTCCTCTTCGCACTGCTGCACGATCATCTGCGCCGTCTGCGCGTTGGCCGTCAAGATCGGCTCGTCGAGTCGCGCCGCATCGAAGCGGATCTGATTGGCCGGCGCGTCGAAATGGCAACGCGGCAACCGCTCGCGATAACGCTCGAAATAGGCCGGCTGCGGCCATTCAAAATACAGTTCGGTGCGCCCCATCGTCTCGTCTCGAGAAGGCGTGAGCAACGAATTGAACAAAATCGCCGTCTCGACCATGAAATTCTCGACTCCGAACTGCCGCAGCCGGCCGAGTGGAAACGCCTCGAGCACATCAATCTGCACGGATTGTTCGAGCCGCGCGAGCCGCACCGAAAAAAACGGTACGCGAGTCGGCAGATAGCGGATGCCGAGTTCGACCGCCTCACCAAGTGTCGCGCAGCTCATCAAGCCGAAGCCGATCAATCCGGATTTCGTCAAGCTGCTGCGCAGGCCGATCTCGATCGCGATCGCCGGATCGTTCGTCGCCCCAAGCAGATTGAACACGATCGCAGCCTGCTGCAGCGGCGTGATGCGCACGTTCGGCGATTCGAGCTGCGCGCGCGTGACCCCCGTGCCTGCGAGGATGTCCTCGTCGGCAATGCCGCGCTCCTCGGCCAGCATCAGCATAAAAAGCGGATAGGCAGATGAAACTGTGGCCTTGTTCAATTGCCTGGTGGGGTCCGGAACGGACAAAGCCATGCTCGACTCCATGCAGTGATCGGGTCGATTATAGCCACAATGGCCCAAAATGACTCTTTCTTTGGCACACCCGCCCCTCCCGGCGAAGGCGCAAGCGGCTCTAAGATGATGTCGTCGACGAACCAAGCGTCGATCATTCAGGGATACGGATCAAAACTTATGAACCAGACCAAGACGATGCGCTTCAAGAACGACGCGGAGAAAGTCGCGTATGTTCGCCGTGAGGTCAACGCGGCAAGCGACGCGTTGCGCGCGAAATACCCGCTGCTCGACAATCAGAACCTGATCGGCGCGAGCGTGATGGCGGTGTGCGTCGCGATCGTGATCGGCTCAGCCTATCTGTATGCGCACGGCGCGATCGCATGGTATGTCGCGCTGATCGTCGCCACGCTCGCGACGTCGCTAATTCACGAACTCGAGCACGATTTGATTCATCTGATGTACTTCAAGACGAAGCCTTGGGCCTACCATCTAATGATGGCGCTTTGCTGGCTCACCCGTCCCGGCACGATCAATCCGTGGACGCGGCGCCGGATGCATCTGCATCATCACAAGGTATCGGGCGGCGAATCGGATCTCGAGGAATACGGGATCACGAACGGCGAACGTTGGGGTCTGAAACGGCTGCTGATGATCGCCGACGGCATGCTCGCCGTCGCGTTTCGGCCGCTCGGCACGCGCAAAAAAGTATTGCAGTACGTTGCGGCGCAACCCGAGCAGGGCCGCGGCACAAGCGTGCAGTTGCGCATCGAGCAACTGATGTCATATGCGGTGGACTAGACTAAATCTGACAGTGGTTGGTTTTTCATGCTGGCGCGCATTGGCGCGAAGGGCGTAGCCCGTAGCGGCAATGCGCGCCGCGAACAGCAAGGAGTCCACC